>NZ_JANTYS010000002.1 GCF_024808255.1 Mucilaginibacter dorajii | reverse complement strand
ACTATCAACCATGAACACTACAGTTCTGTTGTTTTCTCTGATTTACTTACTTCTTTCAATAATATGTCATTGTTTATAAGTCATTAGGTCACCGGGTCATTAAGTCATTATTGAAACGGTTGAATAAATGAATAAACAATATAAAATAAGTTGCCCATGGTTGGGTTAAGGTAATTGTAAGTCAAAAATGACTCAATGACTTAATGACGAAATGACAACTAAAAAACATTCAGGTGCCTATATCGGCGGTGTCTACCTCTTCCCATTCCGAACAGAGAAGTCAAGCCCGCCAGAGCCGATGGTACTGCGGTAATACGTGGGAGAGTAGGTCGGTGCCAAATCTTAATCAGCCATAGCGGCTGTTAACGCCAAGCCTTCATCTAACGATGAGGGCTTTTTGCGTTACTAACCCCTCCGTTCACTGGTTCATTAGTTCATTGGGAATTAGCGGAACAATCTACTAACTGAAAACCGCCCTCTGCTATCTGCAAACCGGCTTCCCCTGCTAACTGCAAACCGAAAACTCAAAAGATCCTAATCCAATAATCCTTACTCTAAAGACTCCCTTCAACCTATCCACCAGTTATTAACCAGGTTTAATTCTTCGCGGGCGCGGGTTGTAGCGGTATACCACCAGTTGCATAGTTCGGGGTAGGGCATGCCGTACATACTTTTCTCCAGGAATAGATAGACGTCGTTCCATTCGCCCCCCTGGGCTTTGTGGCAGGTAACAGCATAGCCGTAAGATGCTTTTAGGCAATTAAGGTATTCATCTTCACGCATGGCTTCGCGGTAGCTTTCGGTATTGGCAGATATACCTTTTTCGCGCATGCGCGTGTTGAAATCAATCATCAGATATTTGGAATCATCGTTGCTAAGGTTGCCCTTCATACTGTTTAAAGCATCAAGGGAGAGCATAATGCTAAACTCTTTCCCCGAAGCCAAAGCCGTGATCCTTATCTTCTGAAATTTCAATGTTGCTTTAGTTTTAATTTCACCAAGTTCATCAATAACCACAAAATCACCGTTAGTAAGCGGGGCCGCATAATTATTTTGAGTTACCAATAATACATCGCCCTGCCGTAGCGGCTCATGTTCAGATCCAAATAGCTCACGGCGCATCGCCCTGTTAATTTGCATCACCATTTTATTTCTCCGGGCAATAGCCAGTGTAGTGTTAGTGCCGGATGCCCGGTATTTGTTGGCATAAGCAGCAAATAATGATCGGTCTGTTGTATGCAACCTTACATTTTTGAGGTTGGCTGCGGGAAGCTTAGGGAATCTTGGGGGTTCTTTATCGTCCCTCATTTTTCTGATGGCCCCTGCCAACACCAGGATATCGTAGCCATCCTTAGTACGCTCTATAGTAGTTAAGGTGAATGATACAGCAACGTGGTTTTGATCTTCCAGCCATTTTACATCCAACGCGGGACTAAACGATGAGCCCACAGGGGGCAACTGACATGGATCGCCGACAAAAATGATCTTGTTTTTACCTGCCACCTCAAAAAAGTCATTGAGTAGCATGCCGGAGCCAAAAACCGCGAAATTGTCACTCTGCATCATTTCTGCCGATAGCATCGAAGCTTCATCTACTATATAGATCATTGGATCCTGATCTGGTGGCCGTGTAGTAAACTGGAGCGTCATTTGTGCGTTAGCAGATGCGGCTGCATTGGCCGTAGGATGTTCATCGATGCCATCTATCTTACTGAAATTATATACCTCGCCGTGTACTGTTGTTGCAGTAAACCCGGTTTTACCCCTAAGCACGGTAGCCGCTCTGCCGGTAGCTGCCAGCATGGTAAACTTCTTTTCCTTTTCTTCCAGCCACTTTCCAACACGCTGCATCAAAAAAGTTTTACCTGTGCCTGCGTAACCCTTCAAAACAAAAACGTTGGCTGTAGGATGCTGCAAAAACTTGTGAATCGCCTTAAAAGCAGCCTTCTGATCGGAATTTAAAACAGGCTGATCGGCCATAGATAGATTGATATGTTATTCAAATATAATGTTGGAGGATAGCATCAGGAAGTTAACGTTAAAAATTAAAACAAAAACGCGTTTGTAAATAATATTTGAACGCCGAATTATATGCAAATATCAAACGATTTTCTAATTACAGTGCTCCAACTACTTGTACATTGTCACCTCTTGTTACCCTTCACCCCTATGTAATATTTGGAGAATCAGCAGTAAGTCCTATTTTGTTAAAAAGAGAATTTAAATGAATTATTTACAGGTTGTTAGCTGTAAGACGAAACCTCACCACTGTTTTAAGCAACAATAAACACAAAAGCAACGTATAAGAACCGTTACTGCGAAGAACAGAAAAGTTGGATATATGTGGATTATTCCCCCAATCTACATCAACAGGATACTTTAAATAATAAATATGAATAACAAAAACTACCTGACGTGTATTGTAGCAGGTGTATTAATTTTATCATCATTTACGATGTGTACCAAAAGCAAAATTGAAGCACCGGTTGCAGCAACACCAACTCAGGCAACCGAAGCTGCAAGTTTGGCTACCCAGGCCGTTACAGGCGCCACATATACAGTAAAGTCTTCTGATTGGATAGTTGACGGCAGCACGATTGTTCCCGGAACAATTGTGTATATCCCGGCCGGTACAAGAGGTTCCTTACTGCTTAAAAATTTTAAAGGCACGGCTGCCGCTCCTATTATTATTGTTAATAAAGGTGGTAAAGTAACCTTTTCTACTTCTACAAGTGCATCGTACGGTTTTAAAACGCAAAACTGCACTTACTTTAAGGTGCTTGGAAACGGTGTATCTACTATCAAATATGGTTTTGATGTAAACGGTGGCAATATCGGAATGACAATGGATGATCTGAGTTCGGATTTTGAGATAGCCAATGTTGAAGTTCGTAACAGCGGCTTTGCCGGTATTATGGCAAAAACCGACCCATCATGTGATCCGGCAACGTGGCGAGGACATTTTACCATGAAAAATGTAAATATTCACGACAACTACGTTCACAAAACAGGTGGCGAAGGGCTTTACGTAGGAAATTCCTTTTACCAGGATGGGGTTTCAACTTCATGCGGAACGGTTTTTCCTCACAATGTAGTGAACGCGAAAATATACAGAAATCTTACAGATTCTACCGGCAGCGAAGGTATCCAGGTTGGCAGTGCTACTTCAGCTTGCGACATCTACAGCAATACGGTTAAAAACCCAGGGGTAAGTCCTTTTTCGGCTTACCAGGATAACGGGATTCAGATAGGGGAAGGTACCGGTGGGAGGTGTTTTAATAACCTGGTGAGCAATGCGCCGGGCAACGGTATTATAGTTTTGGGACTTGGCGATAACGTGGTATTCAACAACTATATCCTTAATTCAAAAAGCTACGGAATTTTTGCAGATTCAAGATATACCCCAGGGCCCCATTTTCAGTTTATTAATAATACCATCATAGCTTCTGCTTTGGGTGGTATCAAATTAAACTCCGAGACTATCCCGATGAATACTGTTATTAATAACGTTATTATCCAATCGGCGTCATTAACCCCGATAATCAGGAAAAGCACCAGTGTTAAGCTTACGGCTTCTAACAATTATGTAAATACAAATGTAGCTGCCTGCAAATTTGTGAATTATAATGGCGGTGATTTTCATTTACAGTCGTCATCTCCGCTTATAAATAAGGGAGCAAATGTTTTATCATACGGTGTAAAAGTTGACTATTATGGTAAAACGCGCCCTTCGGGAGCTGAGTTTGACATTGGCGCTGCCGAGTATTAATTTTTTGGATAAAGGATTGTTGGATAAAGGAGTAAGGATTTATAACCTTATGATAACCATTATGGTAAAAATCACAAGTCTGCAATGCTATTTTTGCTAATACATGGGGCCTGATAAAAGATTGTGCTGTTGTGTTGCGCAACAAGTGAAACAGTGAAAAGTAGCATCTGCTTGTAAGCCAATATGTTGTGAATTGTCATATTTTGCAAACCGCAACAGGATCGCAACAGTCTAAAAAAACAGTACTAAAATTATTTTCTATACTTTTCCTAATATCACCAGTCTAAAAGTCTTTGCTCTTTACTCCCCAAATCCTTAATCTGCCACCCCCAATTACTTTACAAGAGTAACCGCTATTCCTTTTTCCTGCAGTATTTTAAGCATTGCCGGGCTTATCCCGCTATCGGTAATAATATGCTGAACCTGGTCAATAGGGCAAATTTTCCCTAAGCCACGTTTTCCAAACTTGGTACTATCAGCCAATACAACTACCGTTTGGGCGGCATTAATCATTTTTTGGTTTAACCGGGCCTCCATTAAATTGGTGGTTGTTAAGCCAATTTCGGGATCGATGCCGTCAACACCTAAAAAAAGCATACTGCATGCCATGTCCTGTAGCATTACTTCGGGGTATGAACCTGTTACAGATGATGACGAATTACGTAGTTGCCCACCTAACTGAACCACCTCTACATTAGGTTGTTGGGATAGCTCGATAGCCACATTGAGGGCTGATGTAATTACGGTTAGGTGCTTACCGGGGTTAATTGACCTGGCAAGAGCCAGCATGGTAGTACCCGACGCTATAATAATAGAATCATTGTTGCCAATCAGCGCGGCTGCGGCCGCCCCTATCTGCTGCTTTTCTGCAGCATTTAGCTTCTCCTTTTCGGCTACAGGCCGGTCATTGGTGTATGGGTTGCTTTTGGTGGCTCCACCATGGGTTCTGAACAATAGTTTTTTATCCTCCAAAAGTTTCAGATCCTTTCGGATAGTAACTTCAGAAACATTTAATTGCTTACCCAGTTCCTGTACGTTTACAAAGCCCCCGTCTTCCAACTGCCGGAGTATGATCTTGTGCCTGTCGGTATTTTTATTCATAAACAAACAAAACTAAGCAAAAAAGTCGCCATAAATCAAATTTGAAATAAAAAATAAGTTTCGATTTGTTATTTTATATTTCGTTATTGTATATTTGAAAGTAAATCGAAATATAACATAATAGAATGAATGTTTTCAGCAGGCGGGCAATCTTGCAATCTATACAGGATACAGGCAAGGTTTGGGATATGATTATTATTGGCGGGGGCGCTACCGGGCTGGGTACTGCGGTAGATGCGGCTTCGCGCGGCTTATCGGTGTTGTTGCTGGAACAAGCAGACTTTGCCAAAGGAACATCAAGCCGGGCAACCAAACTGGTACATGGCGGCGTACGCTACCTGGCGCAGGGCGATATAGGCCTGGTACGCGAAGCCCTGCACGAAAGAGGTTTATTGTTAAAGAATGCCCCGCACCTGGTAAAAAACGAAAGTTTTATTATTCCTAATTATAGCTGGTTTGATGGTATATTTTATACCATTGGTTTAACCATATATGATTTGCTGGCAGGTAAGCTGGGTTTTGGCAGGGCCAGGCATATCTCAAAAAAAGAAACCATACAACGGTTACCAGGGATTGAAGATAAAGGCCTTCACGGTGGTGTAGTGTACCACGATGGGCAGTTTGATGACTCAAGACTGGCTGTAAACCTGGCGCAAACCGCTTTAGAGCAGGGTGCCTCGGTTTTAAATTATGTTAAGGTTACCGGATTGATAAAAGACAGCGGTAATAAAGTTGTCGGTGTTAAGGCTATTGATGCCGAAACAGGGCTTACCTATCAGCTAAAAACCAAAACTGTTATTAACGCTACAGGAGTTTTTGTAGATGATGTGCTTAAAATGGATATGCCCGATAAAAAGCCGTTGGTAAGACCAAGCCAGGGTGTGCATTTGGTTTTAAATAAAGAATTTATGCCCGGTGAGGATGCCATTATGATCCCCAAAACCGAAGACGGACGGGTGTTATTTGTGGTTCCGTGGTATAACAAGCTGTTGGTTGGTACTACCGATACGCCTATTGACCTGCACAGCCTGGAACCGGTGGCGCTTGATACCGAAATAGAATTTATTTTGCGTACCGCGGCTAAGTATCTAAAAAAGATACCAACCCATGAGGATGTGTTAAGCGTTTTTGCAGGGTTAAGACCTTTGGCCGCACCGCAGGATGAATCGTCAAAAACCAAAGAGATTTCCCGCAGTCATAAGCTCATTGTTTCTAAGTCGGGCCTCATCACCATAACCGGGGGCAAATGGACAACCTATCGTAAAATGGGGCAGGATACGGTAGATAAAGCGATAGAAGTGGGCAAATTACCCAACAAGGCTTGCATTACCGCCAGCCTGCCCATACATGGCAGCAAGCCAAACCCCGATAGGAGCAATCACCTGTATGTTTACGGTGCCAATATACCAGGGGTATTAGCCTTAATAAATGAAAACAACGACTGGCAAAACCGGGTGCATCCGGATGATGAATACACCAAAGGCGAGGTGATCTGGGCTGTAAGGAATGAAATGGCACGGACTGTTGAAGATGTACTGGCGCGCCGTACCCGCGTGTTATTTTTAAACGCCCGGTTGGCTGTAGCCATGGCCCCCGAAGTTGCCCGCCTGATGGCCGCCGAACTGAATAAAGATGCCGCATGGCAAACAGAACAGATAGCTGCCTTTAATAAGGTAGCAGGAAACTATATATTAGCGTAACCAATTAGTATCAAGTGGTTAGTATCAAGTATCAAGATTTTCTGGTCAGGCGAAGAATTGACTCGTAGAAGTTTTTGTTAAAACTTCCAACAACTGAACTTTTTTTCTTGATTCTTGACTTTACCTCAAGTAGTAAATATCAAGATTTTTAACTTTCGGGTAAAAGGCTCTTATATTAAACCGCTTATGCAGCGGTCTTGATACTTGATACTAACTACTTGATACTATTTACATAACCAACCTAAGTAATGGAACAATACATTTTGGCCCTTGACCAGGGCACAACCAGTTCAAGGGCAATCATATTTGATCATGCGGGGCAGATTAAATCGGTTTCACAAAAGGAATTTAAGCAGTATTTTCCGAAGCCGGGCTGGGTTGAGCATGATCCGAACGAAATCTGGTCGACCCAGGCGGGTGTGGCGGCCGAGGCTACCGTTAAGGCAGGGCTTAATGGCAAAAACATTAAAGCGATAGGTATTACTAACCAGCGCGAAACCACTGTTGTTTGGAACCGCGAAACCGGCGAAGCTATTTACAATGCCATAGTTTGGCAGGATAGGCGCACGGCTGCTTATTGTGATCAACTGAAGCAGGATGGTTATGGCGATATCGTCCGTTCCAAAACGGGGTTGGTGATAGATGCGTATTTTTCGGGCTCAAAAATAAAATGGATCCTGGATAATGTAGCGGGTGCACGGGCCCTGGCGGAGGAAGGTAAACTGGCGTTTGGCACGGTTGATAGCTGGCTGGTATGGAAATTTACCCGGGGCCATGTACATGTTACCGATGTTACCAATGCAAGCCGTACCATGTTATTCAATATCCGCACACAACAATGGGATGATGAGTTATTGCAACTGCTGAATATCCCTAAAAGTATGTTGCCCGAGGTAAAGCAATCAAGCGAGGTTTATGGTGAAACGGCCACCACCATATTTGCCAGTAAAATACCCATTGCCGGTATAGCCGGCGATCAGCATGCTGCGCTTTTTGGACAAATGTGCATTGATAAAGCCATGGTTAAAAATACTTACGGAACAGGCTGTTTTATGCTGATGAACATCGGCACAGAATTTATCGAATCGAAAAATAACCTGCTTACCACCATTGCCTGGAAAATTAACGGCCAGGTACAATATGCCTTTGAAGGCAGTATATTTATTGGAGGCGCCGTTGTACAATGGTTGCGCGACGGATTAGGCATTATCCAAACATCGGCCGATGTTGAACGGCTGGCCACCAGTGTTAAAGATACCGGGGGCGTATATTTTGTGCCGGCCTTTGCGGGCCTGGGTGCTCCTTACTGGGATCCCGAAGCCAGGGGTACTATAGTCGGGCTTACACGGGGCACTACGGCGGGGCACCTGGCAAGGGCCGCCCTTGCAGCAATAGCCTACCAAACCATGGATGTGTTAAAGGCCATGGAGGCCGATGCGGGTATGCCCATCAAAGAATTGCGGGTAGATGGCGGCGCAACCGGCAATGATTTATTGATGCAGTACCAGGCCGATGTGTTGAACTGCAAGGTAATAAGGCCAAACGTGGTAGAAACCACGGCTTTGGGCGCGGCATACCTTGCCGGTCTGGCCGTAGGTTTTTGGAAAGATATAACTGAAATACAGCAATTATGGCAAGCCGAAAGGGAATTTACGCCAGCGGATAACCTGCAGGATATTAAAACCGATATGGAGGGATGGAAAAGAGCCGTAAATACGGCGCGCTATTGGGCAGATAGTGCAAAAAGCTAAAAGCCCAAGGCATAAAGCAAGAGCAGATCGCATAATAGATCCAAAACTTACGAAGTTTTCAAAACTTCGTAAGTTTCTCGTCGCTTTGTCATTCCCTTAATTCAGAGTCCGCCAGATTTTACGACTTATAATGACGCTTTATTTTGTTTTTAAATAGCTTCTAAAGTAATTTACGCTCACCAATTAAAACTTTATATCATGTCTCCATTTATTGCCGAACTGATTGGCACCATGTTACTCATACTTTTGGGCGATGGTGTGGTAGCCAACGTAGTATTAAAAGATACCAAGGGAAATAACAGTGGTTGGATGGTTATTACCACAGCCTGGGGCCTGGCTGTATTTGTTGGGGTTGTGGTGGCGGGGCCATACAGCGGCGCGCATCTTAATCCGGCTGTTACCATAGCGCTGGCTATAGCAGGTAAGTTTCCCTGGGCCCAGGTGCCTTTATATATTGCGGCACAATTTTTAGGCGCGATGTTGGGCGCGTTCCTGGTATGGGCTATGTATTATGATCATTTTAAACGAACCAATGAACCTGCCGCTATACTGGCTGTATTTTGCACCGGCCCGGCTGTACGTAATTACGTATCCAATATTACCAGTGAAATTATTGGCGCTTTTGTATTGCTGTTTACGATCTTTTACATTTCAGGTGCCCAAATTATGCCAACAAATACACCCATAGGCCTTGGCTCCGTTGGCGCTTTACCTGTAGCGTTATTAGTTTGGGTAATTGGGCTGTCATTAGGTGGTACCACAGGTTATGCCATTAACCCATGCCGGGATCTGGGCCCCCGTTTTATGCATATGATACTTCCCATCAAAAACAAAGGAACCAGCGACTGGGCTTACGCCTGGATCCCGGTTTTAGGCCCAATTGCCGGGGCATCAATTGCGGCGGGTTTATATTTGTGGGTTAGGTAAAACAAAGGTGTATAGTCGGTATTTTGGAGACAAAGGAAAAAAGACAATAATACTTTATGATTTTGTCGGCAATCTAACCTTCCGTCAGTCTAATAGTCCGCCAGTCCAACAATCACATAATCCCCGAGTCTTTGCTCCAAAGCAGACAGTTCATGACGGTTTGATACTTACAACACGTATTATTGTATTAATAATTATAAAACCATCTATCTGCTTTTTTTGACGTTATACCTTGCCGATAGGAGCATTGTTGGGCTTTGCTGTTTGAGGTAATGCTGATTGCCGCAGCAGGTATCCCAATGGATTTGTTGTGGCAGCGTATAGCGTGGTTTTGAAATTATTGTTGATTTGTTAAAATACCTTTCATGGAAAAAAACGCTTTACGCCGCTTTAAAACCTGCCTGCCTGCATTGGGCTTATTTTGCCTTGTTGCTTTAACCGTACCCGCATCGGCACAAACTGTAAAACCTAACACAGCTGCCGGCCTTGATAATTTACAGGTTGAATACACAGATAGGCCCTTAGGCATTGATGTAACTGTACCGCGTTTTGGCTGGCAAATGAAAGCCCCTGCCGGTGCGCGTGGCTATGCCCAATTAGCATATCAAATAGCTGTTGCCGATGGTGAAGGCAAGCAGGTTTGGAGCACTGGTAAAATAAACAGTAGCACATCATCGGGCATCGAATACGCCGGCAAAAAACTAAAGGCAGCTACACGATATACCTGGAAGCTTACTGTATGGGATCAAACCGGCAAAACGTTAACCAATACTTCCTGGTTCGAGACTGGATTGATGAATACCGGGCTATCCGCATGGGATGGTGCCAATTGGATAGGCGGCAACGATAACGACCTGGTTTTGAAATCCCATTACCTGCCTGTTTTTAACTTAAGCTGCAAACTGGCTGTAGCGCCGGGCAGCACCCGCGCCGCGATAATTTTAAGCGCCAATGATGCCAGGTTAATGAATAGCAATAAAAACATTTTCCAGGTAGCCAGTAAAAAGGACGAGAGTTATTTTAAGGTAGAGCTTGATATTGCCGCCGTTAACAGCGCCGGTACAGGTACAGCCAAAATTAACGTTTACCGCAGCGGTTATACAGGCAATGATACTGCCGGCCGTGTCATCAAAACATTTGAGATAAAACCGGGCGTAATTAACAATGGTAATAAAAACAAGGAACATAAAATTTTTATCAATGACGAGTTTGGTACCCTTATGTTTACGGTTGACGACGACAATGCTTTTTTTGTTGATAACAATAAAGGCCCTGCCCCGGCTCCAAGTCCTTTCCCGTCCCGGGGACCGAAACGTGCGGTTGTTACCCTTAATCCCCTTGGCGAACATGATGTAATATCCTACGGTTTGCTTTGCGATATCGGTTATTCAGTAGATGCCGGGCAGCAGGCTTCGTTTTCGGGTATCGAGGTTTCCAATGCGCGCAGGCCCGGCAATACCTTGTTTAAGGAAGATCTATCGGCACAAAATTATACCGGTATTTATAAAAACTTTATTGGCAAAACTTCATCGGGCATCAGCATTAAAGACGATAGGTTCCAGGTTTCGGGCGGCAGCAAGGGCGCGTTCCTGGTGGCCGACCCAAGCCATAATTCAATGCCGATGCTGCGTACGCAGTTTGCCGCCGATAAAAAGGTAGCAAGCGCACGCTTGTATGTCACCGCGCGTGGCATTTACGAGTTTTACCTGAACGGCAAGCGCGTTGGTCATGATTATTACAATCCTGGCCTTACCCAGTACAATATTACGCACCTGTATCAAACTTATGATGTTACTGGTATGATAAGCAACGGGCAAAACGCATTAGGTGCCATGTTGGGCGAAGGCTGGTGGAGCGGCCTGCTAAGCTACGGTTCCGTATGGAACCACTTTGGTGACCGCCAATCGCTGCTGGCCAAACTGGTGATCAAATATACAGATGGTTCAAAAAAAGTGATCACCACCAACAATAAGGACTGGAAGTATTATAACAAAGGCCCGGTTGTTTACAGCAGCCTGGATATGGGCGAAGTGTACGATGCATCCTTAGAGGCAGGTATCAAAAACTGGAGCACCACCGGCTACAATGATGCAGCGTGGACAAAAGCGGTGGAAATCCCGCTGAAGGGTACGGCTTACTCAGGGGTATCGTATGATTTTTTTGGCCGCAAAGAGGATTTTAATTTTGATAAGCTATCATTGATTGGCCAAATCGGGCAGCCGGCGGGGATTTACAAAACGCTTACCGCTACCAAAGTGCTGGAAGTGCGCAAAGGCGTGTACGTATACAATATGGGGCAAAACATAGTGGGCGTACCGTGCATTACGTTTAAAGATGGCAAGGCCGGTAAAAAGATCACCTTTCGCTATGCCGAAGTATTGTATCCCAACCTGAAGGAATCTGGCAAAAACGTAGGTATGATCATGACCGAAAACTACCGCGCCGCCCTGAGCCAGGATATTTATACCATGAAGGATGGCCCGCAGGTGTTTCAGCCGCATTTTACATCGCATGGGTATCAATATGTGGAGATCACCGGGATAGATGAACCATTGCCCTTAACGGCAGTGCAGGGGCTGGCCATGAGTTCGATCAGTAAGCTTACGGCAGATTATAATACCTCAAACCCCAAAGTAAACAAGCTTTGGTCAAACCTTACCTGGTCAAACATTGATAACTTTTTAACCATCCCTACCGATTGCCCACAGCGTAACGAACGCATGGGCTGGTCGGGCGATATCAGTATTTTTTCGCGTACAGCCACTTACCTGTCCAATTCCGACCAGTTTTTGCGCCGTCACCTTTTTGCCCTGCGCGATTTGCAAATGGGCAACGGCAAGTTTACCGATATCGCGCCGGTTGGCGGCGGTTTCGGCGGCGTGCTTTGGGGCAGTGCGGGCATCACCATCCCCTGGGAGGCCTACCAGCAATATGATGATGTGGCTTTGTTAAAAGAACATTATGATGCCATGGCCAGGTACATGACCTACATCGACTCTACCATTAACAAAACTACCGGCCTTAGCAGCGACGACGTACTTGGCGACTGGCTTGGCCCCCAAAATAACCAGCTGGGTACCGATTACCTGGTAACCGCTTACCATATTTTTGATTTGGGTATTATGGTTAAGGTGGCCACCGCTTTAAACAAACCGCAGGATGCCGCCAAATACCAGGAACGGTATAACGAGCGGAAGGTATTTTTTAACAAAACTTTTATCAGTGCCGATAAAAAAGCCCTGGGGCTTATTGGCGGTGGCATATTTGCCCCACGCGACGCGAAGGTTGAATTTAAGGTTGCCGATATTGAAACACCTTACGCGGTAGGCCTGGCCCTTGGTGCATTCAGCAACGAAAACATTCCTTACATGGCTAAAAACCTGCAAGGCGCTGTTGAGCACGAAAGCAAGGACGATGGCGGCATTACCCGCCCTAAATATTCCTTAATGACGGGTTTCATCGGTACCGCCTGGATCAGCAAATCACTATCGGACTATGGCCACAGCGACCTGGCCTACAAGGTGCTGCAAAACGAACATTATCCATCATGGTTGTACGCCATTAACCAGGGTGCCACCACCATTTGGGAACGTCTGAACGGTTACACGGTAGAAAATGGTTTTGGCGGCAATAATAGTATGAACTCCTTTAATCATTATTCTTTTGGCGCTGTAGGCCAGTGGATGATGGCCTACTCCTTAGGCATTCAACGCGACGAGGCGGCCTTCAAAAAATTCATCCTGCAGCCCGAGCCCGACCCAACCGGCCAAATGACCTACGCCAAAGGCTATTACGATTCGCCCTATGGCCGTATCAACAGCAGCTGGAAAGTTACCGGCAACACGCTAAGCTATAACGCCACCGTGCCTGCCAATACCAGGGCAACTCTTTACCTGCCCGCCAAAGCAGCATCATCAGTTAACGAAAGCGGCAAGCCGGCGGCCAAAGCAAAAGGTATCAAGTTTTTGAAGTTTGCCGATGGCAAGGCCGTTTATGAGTTGGAATCGGGGAGTTATGCGTTTAGTGTGGTTCAATAAATTTATTACCAGTTGTTCGAATGTCGGAGACATTCGAACAACGTGAAGACTTCGAAGAACAGAGGGGAAATGTACAATGAAAATACAGGTATTTAGCTTATCGAATTATTAAAGTTCATTAATTTTGAATGCCTATGTACAAGCTTTCAGTATCAATGGGCCTGTTCAAGACTCATCTTTCGACCTGCTGATTGAAGAAACAACAATATGATTGCTTATATTTCCATTAGTTTTAATCAAAGGGATAAATTGGATCAGGAAGTTGATTCCCTTGTGCGCGTGCTTAACGATTTTAAGATAACTCCATTTATATTTGTGGACAATTACCAGTTTGATCCGGCCCAGGAGCGGATCATGATGCAGCAGGCCATGAATGACATTGATAAATGCGCCATGTTAATTGCTGAAACTTCTGATAAAGCAATCGGGATAGGCATAGAAGCGGGCTATGCCAAAGCCAAAGGGAAGCCGGTTATTTATGTACGCAGAAACACGGCAGCTCATTCTACAACCCTATCCGGAATTAGTGATTTTCAAATTATATACGCTTCTGTACACGATTTGGAACAACAATTCGGGGCGGTCATTGCTCAAATCTCCCGCAAATAATACCGCACTAAGTAACAGCATAAAACTTGTAATTTTATCAAAGTTCCTGAAGCCTGATGATTGGTTTTCTATATGATGCAATTGGTTTGTCGCATGGAGGGAATGATAAGCAGATTAGCTGAAGGTGCCGACAAGAACGTAAAGGAAAAAAATAATAATTGCCCGATACCTGACAATAACACCACAACTATGAATTTTCAATCAAAAAAGATTTCGTTAGTGATTTTGGGCGTAACGGCTATTCTTTGTTCCAGAACATTGTTCTTCTTTTTTAATGATACTGAAGGCCCAAATCTTTTAATAGTTGGGGGCTTAGCAGTGGCCATATATTTGTTAGCCTTTGCTGCTTATGTATTTGTACCTTCCAAAAAGCAGGGACTTAAGAAACTTTCAATAGCAGTTTGTATCCAGATACTATCTGTTATTGGCCTCTATTTTTGTATGAAGTAATTTCTGTTTATAATAACCTTAATCTCAACCGGGACATTCGAACAACCGGAAGACTTTGAAGAATGGGAACACTCCTGTCAGCATCTTACAGGTATCGGTTTTTCTAACCGTTCTTTCCATAAACCTCAACAAGCATAAATTCAATTTAATAACCTGTACTCACTCGGCGATTTCCCTGTTTTTGTTTTAAATATTTTAGTAAAGTGCGATGGGTGCTCAAAGCCAAGGCCATAGGCAATTTCGCTGATGGACTGGTTGCTGCCCCACAGCATGGTTTTCGCTTTATCTATCAGTTCCAGATGAATATGTTCCTGTGTGGTTTTACCTGTAAATTTACCCAGCAGGTCTGACAGATAATTAGGCGACAGGTTGAGCCTGGAGGCAAAATAACCCACGTTAGGCAATCCCGTTTCTATGAGGTTGTTTTGAGAAAAATAATCTTTTAATAATTTTTCAAACTGCTGTACCACATCCGAATTAACTTTTGCCCGGGTATAAAACTGCCGGTCATAAAACCGGTTGCAATAATTCAACAGCAATTCAATATTACTAACAATCAGGCCCTGCGAATGCTTATCGATGTTTTGCGCATACTCTTTTTCGATTTTGGCCACACAATCTTTAATGATCTGCTTTTCCTCTTCCGAAATGTGCAGCGCCTCGTTTATCTCATAATTAAAAAACGAATACTGATGGATCTTTTTGCCCAGGTCGGTGCCATGGATCAGGTCGGGATGGATGAACAGCGCCCAGCCTTCCTCCACCTGAACATCGGGTCCGGGGCCAAGAACCTGGTCTGGGGCGGTAAACATCAGGGAGCCTTCATTAAAATCATAATGTCCCTTGCCGTATTTTAACAATCCGTCAAACTTTTTACACGAAATGATATAAAATCCAAACCGGTAAAACACATCTGCTTTGGGATGATAGCTTTTATAAAAGTCGCAATGATCTATCACACTCACCAGTGGATGCCTGGGTGAGGTGTAATGTACCATCCGGTGCAAATCGCTGATCGATTTGATATCAATGTATTTATCGGGCATGTTTTTATGGTAAAGTTAATGCAAAAAAGGGAAGGTTGCCTCAGTTCGGGCGTATGGATTTTTGGAACAAGGAGCAAGGATAAGGTGAACAAAATTCTTTATTCTTTGCTCCCAAAATCCTTGTTCCCTAACCCGGGCAGCTAACAATTTTTAGATGCCCATTTGGCCCACTATCATTTTTTTGAAATCCACATCATCCATTTGGTGCCTTGCCTCAATTATTGGCCCGGCATCATGACCTACGGGGTAACGCAGTTTTTCGGTGCCATCGGTGGCTGCTTCATAAATGACTTCGGCCACTTCGCCAATGTTTTCAGACATTGGCCATTGTTCTACCGCGCTGATAAATTTATCAAACGGAGCCTGGTAATCGCCTGATTCGCCAACGCCATAAACGGAAATCGAACGGCCTGCGAACTCGGTTTTATAGCCGCCTGGTTCAATAATTTTTAACCGGATACCCAGCGGGTTGAGTTCGTATTGTATAGATTCTGTTAAACCTTCCACCGCGAATTTAGTGGCATGGTAAAGTGACGAGAATGGGAAGGTAACCTTGCCGCCTATAGAAGAAACGTTGATGATAACGCCCGATTTTTGTTGACGCATCACAGGTATTAAGGCTTGTGTTACTTCGATCAGCCCAAAGAAATTAACGTCGAACTGTCGTTTGATCTCGGCTTCGGTAGCGGCCTCCAACGCGCCAAATGAACCATAACCTGCGTTGTTCACCAATACATCAATCTGGCCAAACTTTTCAATGCCGGCTTTTACGGCGCTTTGTATGCTGGCTTTGTCGGTTACATCTAATTTGGTTACCAAAACCTGGTCAAGTGCCGATAGTTCTGTTTCTTTTTCTGGCGAACGCATGGTAGCTATCACGTTCCAGTTGTTTTTATGGAATAATTTAACGGCCTCTTTTCCAAATCCTGATGAAGCGCCGGTGATTAATACTGTCTTTTTCATTGCTCTTATATTTATTTGCTGAAACAAAGGTGCGGCGAAAGGCGATGACAGGTTTATACTTTTCTACTGATCACTTATACATTTCGGGGATCATCATGCCAACTACCCGTTTTTAGCACAAGTCTTGCGTAGCGGGCAGTGTGAAGGGTGACTTGTGCTCGGCGAACGAGATGTCTGAGAGCGGGGGGCCATACACACGGTAGTTTTAAACTACGGGCATAGCCGTTCGAAGTCAGAGACATTCGAACAACTGGAAGACTACGGAGCGCATGGTATGTGAACAAACGCCAATTAAGGGTTAACATAACTTAACATAATTTTGAAATATCAAAATTAAAACACTGGTAGTCAATTATTTGTGTTTTTAGTGGGTTAACATATTTAGCCTAATTTTGTGTATAGGCAATAAGAAGGGGACTTGTGAACTGTCTAAGTCACAAGTCTGCCTGTGCCCTTTTTAGCCAACACACAATACTTGCGCTAAGGGGGGACGCATGCGAAACGTGTGCGCGGGATAACGTTAGATATTGAGAATTATTATATTAAACTTGTTTATATATATTAAGTTAATATTTTTACTGTTATTTTTGAACAGTAAATCCCCCTAATCCCAGTCACTAGATGAAAAAACTCCTTTCCTTAATTAAGGAAAACATTGTTGAATATTCTTATTGGAGCACATTTATTGCTGGAATTCTCGGTATTTTAATTACAACATCCACAGTAATTAAAAGCGTTGCTTTAAATCAAGTAAATGTTTCGTTGTTCTTTATCATTTTGTTCTTCCTATTAAAGTTCTTTTTTAAAAAAATCGAGAGTTTAAAGGAAGAGAAATTTGGGCTAATGGTTAACTCATTTTCGCAAAAAACGCTGAAAATGGTTTGCGTCATGAAAAGAATTAATTGGATCTTTTTACTTGCGCCTTTACTTTTTTTGACTATTCACTTTGATGATATTTTTGCAAGTAAAAAGAACATTGATGAGCTTTGTTCTGAGAATAGAAAGAAAACTAATATTTTGATCGCTAACTTTATAAAAAAAACGGATGGCGATGATGATGACTTTTCTACCTTATTATATGGTAAGCTTGATTCGTACACGCAAAATGATGACTCTATCAATTTAAAAAGAATTGATAAATATATATCGGTAAATGGTAAAGAATATCGAGATTCTGTAGGGAAAGTTTTTCAAGAGAACTGCAGTAATACAGGACTGTTAATATTTGGAAAAAGAAAAGACTCAAATTTCTTTCTGTGTCGAATATATTCTCAAAATTTTTTCAATCAAAAAACGAGATATTTTTATAGGGAGAATAAAAATATCATCTATATTGAAAATCCAGATATTTTAGATTTTTCCATAAAAAGCGAGGTCAAGATAATATCTACATTTATAATGGGCCTGCTCAGATATCACAATAACGACTTTGAAAGTTCCAACAAATTAATCGATTCTGCATTGCGATTAAACAAGAATAAAGACGATCAACAATTTGTTACAATCTGTCATCTTTTTAAGGGTGACAATTTTATTCGAAGTAATCAACCGCTGAAGGCGGTAGCTGAATATCAATGTGGTTTATTATCGGATCCCAACAATCTATATTTGCACCATAATCTTGGCGTAATCTACTTAAAATTGGGAAAAGAAAAAGACGCAAAAGTGGAGTTTGAAACAGCCAAACGTATCAATAAAGGAGCAAAAGATTCAATTATTTCCATTTATCCTATTTACTTGAGCAAAAAAAGGCCAATTAAAAAAGACTCGTTTTTCATACGTCGTGATTCTGGAACTATTATTGGAGATATTTTACCAAAAAGAAAGGGGCAGTTGAAGGATTGGGCGAAAGAAGAATGTAATGTTTTTTATGATAATGGAAATTACGGCGTAATGAATAACAATGGAGATACGATAGTAAGAGGACGTTATAAAAGTATAGAGAAATTTATATACAAAAATGTTGATTGTTTTATTACATTTTCCGGTTATAAATATGGTATCGTATTTCATAGACATTTAGACGATGGATTTTCGACATTCGAGATTATACCTGAATATCCCGGAGATAAAGTAAAAACGAAAGCGACAACATGGATAGACTTAAATGAGAACGCGCTTATAAAATTTGTAGAAAAAAAGGTTAATTATAAAAATTGACCATATTTAACGCAGGTCTTATAGTAGTTCATTGGGAGATGGCTTTTGACGACAGAAGTAAATTAAAAGCATACAATTAATATTGTCTTTAGCGCAAGTGTTTTGGACAGGTATGTATGAAGAGAGACTTGTGATTCGACGTAAAGGAATACAATCACGATTCTTTCACCTGCTTGGCACCCAATACCAAGACTTACGCCAGCAGAGCGGAAGCAGTAGAGGAAAAACGCTTTCTGATAATTAGTTATTCTTGTCGAGGTAATATTTAGATCTTCGACCGACACTTTCACTTTTAGCATGAATCCCAATAGAGATAATTTCAGCGTAGAAACAAAACGAATATTAGGTAGTAGAGTGGCATATCGATGTTGCTATTTGGGTTGCCCGGCTATTACCATTGGGCCAAATACAACGGATAGCCAAAAATTCGTTAATCTTGGTGAGGCAGCGCACATACATGCAGCTGCACCGGGTGGGCCACGCTATCTTGCTACCATGACTGCGGAACAACGAAAATCCATTGAAAATGGGATTTGGATGTGTAAAAAACATGCTCGTTTGATTGATGCGAATTATGGTAATTATTCGGCAGAAACATTGCTTCAATGGAAACAGTCCTTAGAGATAGAGGCATATAAGCAACTAAAAAGCGTTGATAATATTGTGCTTTCGGAGCCTACAACTATTGTTTGTCTTAATCCTAATTTAATGTTTGAAGGATTATGGAAGGCTGCGAATAATGATTCCTGGACATTTACTGTGAAAGAATTTATTTACGGTGATATCAACTTGCTTAGAGAATATGGCAGTAAAATTAACGAACCTTTTAAAAAATATATTATTGTAGAATCACAGGGCGATGGCCGATTAATTAACAACCATTTTCAATGGGAGCAAAAGGCAAATGGAATTGAAATTTCTTTACAAGTATTTCCCTCGGTAATTCGTAGAGATCCTAATAACATTGGCAGTGATATTTCTACCGGCCTTGATGGTGATATACAAATTGAGGATGGAGACCTTAAAATTGTCTCGGGTAAAGCATTCGCCAAGCAGCTAATAGAACGAAACCTGAGCATAGAACTTGGCAGTTGGTTAATTCATCCACGAGTGGGTTCGTTGTTTACCAAATACTATCATAAATTTAAAAGCAACCAATCATTATTAAATCGGATTGTAAAAGTTGAAATTACACGCTTAATGACCATTCCTACAGGAGGAGGTGTTATCACAGATCAGCCTGAATTAAATTTCATAAATCGTATTCACGAGGTTATTGTAATGGAAGCATTGGACGGGATTGTACCTGTTTTTATTTCATTAGAATGGGGGGATGGCTCTTTTGAAAGTGACACTTTACATATTCATTTGTATCAGCCTAACTATGGAGACGAAGTGATTTTTGATGAGTTGCCAGACTTTATAAAACATTTGATTGACCAGGGGCCACTGGAACAAATGAAACGTCTAACTTCGAAACTTAATCAAGACGAGTTGCAAGAAAAAATAAATGGCGCGGCAATTATGAGAATCTTCAAAGATTTGCTGCCTGCAATCATGCAAAGTGCTGCTGATGCCCTAAATACAGAAGTATATCCACTTTTTGATTCCTATATACTTTATCGGTCTTATGATAATAACACGTTTGAATACAATACCTCTTACGATGTCGAACGCATCTTGTATCAAGGCGGAACAATACAACAAGTTGGGGTGACAATAAGCTTAAAGGGGTTTAAAAAGGCTGGTACTAAGGCGTTTGATGTTACAAGTAGTATTCTTGTTTTTTTTAACGACTACAACTATGTGGTCGGCAATTCTGGGGTAAATCCATGGCTAATAAAAATGTATCATCAAATGCCTTCGGATGAGGAAATTGAAAGACTTGCCAACCAATTGATTAATAATACTATCAATCAAATAAATCAAAAAGTTCTTAATTCTGGTTTAATACTTTTGTAGATAGTTGATAACTATTGGTACTTCGCCGGTGCAAGCGTTCCGCGTATCCCCACATGCCCTTTTTAGCGCAAGTCTTGTGTTGTGGCTGGTGCGAAGGATGACTTGTGATCGATTCCCTTTATCGTTGTGGTATACCGATAATTTGTGACCAATTTCCTTATCGGGATGGATGGGTTGTGATTATCTTTCCCATTTTCTACATTTAGCGAATGAGCACAAAATATAAGTTTGGCAATCCCGAAGGTGTTTACTTTGTAACTTTTGCAGTGGTAGAGTGGATTGATATTTTTACCCGGCAGGTTTACCGCGACATATTATTAGACAGTTTTAGGCATTGCATTCGTGAAAAAGGTTTAGCCATTCACGGGTATGTGATTATGAGTAATCATGTACATTTGATCATAAGCAGCAAGGGAAAACAAAGTTTATCGGCAATTATGCGCGATATGAAAAAGTTTTCGGCCGTTAAAATTATACGCGAAATAATAGAAAATCCAATAGAAAGTAGAAAACGTTGGATGCTACGTCTTTTAGCTGATGCTGGCGAAGCTAATTCCAATAATACACATTATCAATTGTGGCAACAGGATAATCACCCAATCGAATTGCATCCCAACTCCGATCTCTTTAGGCAGAAATTAGATTATATCCACGAAAATCCGGTAAAAGCCGGCTTGGTGGCCGAGCCTGGCGATTACATTTATAGCAGCGCAAGTAATTATATGGAAAAAGAAAGCATATTGATGGAAGTAGAAACTTTCTTCTAAATAAATCACAAGTCATCCGCCCGCCAGGCCAGCGCTCAAGACTTGCCCTTATTTAGCGCAAGTCTTGTGTATTAGGTGGTGCGAAGGATGACTTGTGATCGGCGAACGAGATGTTGATGCTAAACAAATCACAAGTCATCTACCCGCCAGGCGGTCGCTCAAGACTTGCGCTAAGGGGGGGCGCTAAGGAGGTTAACCTTTCCGGTGGAACACCACGGCATTTGCAATCGCTCTCGGCCAACACGCAAGACTTGCGCCAAATGGGTGCAGGGAGGTGTGAAGGGTGACTTGTGATCGACAAAGTAATGTCTGCTATAAGTCACAAGTCTGCCACCGCTCTTTGGCCAACACACAAGACTTGCGCCAAGGAGGGGGATCGACAAGTAATGTCGACTACAAGTCACAAGTCTGCTATCGCTCTTTGGCCAACACACAAGACTTGCGCCAAGGGGGGGGGACTTGTGATCGACAAGTAATGTCGACTACAAGTCACAAGTCTGCTATCGCTCTTTGGCCAACACACAAGACTTGCGCCAAGGGGGGGCGAACATCCCGGACTTCGATATGTTTTGTAGCCTCTAGCTGCTTGTTCGGTTTCAAAAATCATACCCATATTAGTTTTAAACTATCTGCATACTTAGCTGTAAGTCAGAAGTCCGCCATCGCCCTTTGGCCAACACTCAAGACTTGGGGCCAAATGACTATAAATGGTTTAATAATTATGACAATAAAATTATTGCCAAAATACTTGACAATGAAAAAGTTGTCATTATATTTGACAATAAAATTATTGCTAAATGAAAAATAGCTTAGGAAATCCAGCAAGGGGTGACGCCTTTTATGATAGAAAAAAAGAAATTGCTAAAATATATCGTGTTTTAGAAGCAGGGACAAGTATTTATTTGTCTGCCCCACGTAGGGTGGGGAAAACTTCAATACTAAAACATCTGGAGGAATTTCCCAAAGAAAATTTTTATTTCGTCTATATTATAACAGAATCAATTGATTCAAGCAACGAATTTTTTAAAGCAATATTTGAAGAAATTATTAAAAGCGATGCTATAAAAAAGTTGGAACAAATTTCCGTGGCGGTCAAAAATGTAATCGTCGGTTTAATGGGAAAGGTTAAAAGTATTTATAACGTTGAATTAAGGGAAAACGGCGAGACTGATTATTATGAGTTGTTGGTAGAACTCTTTTCACATCTTAAACCAGACTACGGAAAAGTTGTTATTATGATAGACGAATTCCCTCAAACTATCCAGAATATCATGGAAAAAGATGGTGGACCTATTGCCGAAGCCTTTATTCAAAAGAATAGGGAATTGAGACATCATAAATATCTACAAGATAAAATAAGTTTTATTTACACAGGTTCGGTGTCTTTATTTCCGATGGTTGAAAAGGTGACTTCACTTACTTCAGTCAACGATTTGCGCACCGTCGAAGTAAATCCATTGAGCAAGGAAGATGCGGCCGACTTCATCAGGCAGTTAATGAAAAATGAGGATTTTTCTTTAAATGACGAATTAATAGATTCTCTTTTGAGCAAAGTTGGCTGGCTTATTCCTTTCCACTTGCAATTGATGCAACAAGAAATAATAGATGTATTTGAATCGACGGGAAAGGAAATAGACGAGTCGGGAATCGATAAAGCGTATGATCAAATTGTTCATACCAGGAATAAGCCTCAATTTGAACCTTATTTTGGGCGTTTAACTAAGATATTTAAAGGTGGTGAATTTAATTTTGTAATGGAGGTGCTCACATTTACAGCTCAAAATAGTACTGTTGATGAACTGGTGATAGCCGACAAAGGTGTGAAATTCAATATAGCTGATACAAAAAACACAATGAGCATCTTGGAAGGTGACGGGTATCTTTTTAAAACAGCAGATGGACTATATCGATATACCTCTCCGATTCTTCAATTATGGTGTAAAAAGCATATCTGCAAATAATGGAAAATAAACTATATAATCCAGCGGGTCAGCCCAAAGATTGGTTGATCGAAAATTTTGTAGCGAGAACAAGCGTCTTTAAAAAGATTTTCAAAGACCTTGAAACCGGAACTATGCAATATCCGGAACAAAATTATCTGATTCAAGGCCAACGAGGGATGGGCAAAACCACCCTGTTGTTGCGCTTAAAATATGAAATAGAAAATACACCAGAACTCATTAAATGGATGGTACCAGTTTTCTTTAATGAAGAATCCTACGACCTTACTTCCCTCTCAAATTTGTGGGAAAAGCTTTTAAAATACCTTGATAATTTGTGGCAAACGGGTGGCATGTATTATAGAGAAACAGATAAGTTTGTTGGGACTGATGACTATGAGAAAAGAATTTTCGAATTATTAATTAGTATACTAAAAAGTGAGCAAAAGAAGCTGGTAATTTTTTTTGATAATTTTGGGCAGCTTTTTTTGGATAACTTAAAAGAGAAAGAGCAACGCCGCCTCAGGGAAGTTTTGATGAATTGTAATGATATTAGGATTGTAGGCGCTTCGGCTATAGTTCTTGAGGATTTGTACGATTATTCCAAACCTTTTTTTGAATTCTTTAAAATTATCAATCTTGAAGGGCTTAATAAAGACGACACGATACAGTTAATAGGAAAACTTCAGGAAGGTTCTGAAAAGAAGATCAACATCGAGAAAAGCAAAGGGAAAATAGAGACGCTGGGTATTTTAACAGGTGGAGTAATCCGAACGATAATGCTAATTTATGAAGTGATATTAGCAGATGAAGACGGCACCGCTTTGCAGAACCTGGAAATTATACTTGATCGTATTACCCCTTTATACAAACATCGGATTGAAGACCTCCCGGTTCAGCAGCGAAAAATAATAGATGTTATAGCTAAAAGGTGGGATGCAATTAGCACAAAAGAAATAGCAGAGAATATTCGTGAAAATGGTAAGTTAATGTCCACAAAGTTAATATCGGCTCAGCTGCAACAACTGGAAAAAAATAACATTCTGGAAAAAAAACATACTAATACTAAAAATCATTTATATCAACTTAATGAGCGCTTCTTTAACATTTGGTACTTAATGCGCAACGGTGATAGGATGGATAGGTGTCGTGTTATGTGGTTGACGAAATTTTTAGAAGCTTGGTATGACGGAGAAAGTATAGGGAACTTTATAAAAAAACACATTGAGTTATTACAATCGGGAAAATACTACGCGAGTTCGGCAATTATGATTGCCGAGGCTTTAACGTATTCAGCTAATGTAGGTTTTGAAGATCAGGCTACTATAATAAAAGCTACCGAAGTTATTTTAAATGATGATCAAAAAAAGCTGTTACCACAAGTTAGCCTTGAAAAATTTAACAAAGCAAGGGTACTTTATAACGAGGAAAAATATAAGGAAGCAATAATGTTATTAGAATCAATTGATCAAACTTCTGGGGAAGCTAATACATTACTATTCAACAGTTATTTCAATCTTGATAAACCTGCAAAAGCAATTGAGGTATTAAATGATGGAAATAACCTCAAGCCATTATTATTGGGAATGGCATATTTAAAGCTGGTAGAGCCGCAAAAAGCTATTAAGTATTTAAATGCCTCTTTGGACATTGATATTTCTGGAATAAATATTCAAAAATCTCAAATAGCAAGCGCTATAGGTATCGTATATCAAACGTCTATAGCATTAAATTTAAAAAGAGCTATAAAATATCATAAACTTTCTATCGAATTAGGTAATGAGAAAGGCTACTATGAATTGGCAAATTGCTATACCAAAATCGGAGACTTTGTGAATGCAGAAAAAGAATATCTAAATGGAATTGAAGCAGGGGATACTACATTAGAAAAAAAATTAATTGATTTTTATGTATTTAAGGGTAGGCAAGTTGAAAAAGCCCTTGATTTGATAGAGAAAACTCGATTTAAGTACGCCAATGACGGAGACTTTCTGTTTTATGAAGGCTTTTCACTTTTTGATAATGACAATGATGGTGCTGAAAAAGTACTCTTTCGGGCTAAAGATTTATTAACGAAAGGTAATTATGGATCTCGGTTATTAGAATTGGCTCAAATAATTTTAGCTTCAATTTATTTTAATAATAAAGACAAGGTAAAAGCCAATGCTATTTTTGACGAATTAGATTCGAAGGATAATCCAGTAGTATTTTTAATGAAAGCAATAATTAAAGTTTGGAATAATCATTTCCAAGAATCTTTCTCTTTCATAAATAAATATCTCGAAAAAAGTGACCTGATAAACTTTAATATCAATAATGAATATCTTGAAAAGTTGATAATATTATTAATGGCCAAAAAACAATACCATTTTGTCGCCGAGATATTTGAGAAAGGGCAACGGGTGAACTTGAAAGATCAAATGAAGCCAATTTATTATGCTTTAATGTATAATCTAAAAGATAAATACCCAAATGAGTTTTTAAAAATGGGCGAGGAGTTAATTCAGCCTGTGGATGATGTTAGGAGAAGAATCGAGGAAGTAGCCACTGAATATGTTTAAAAAAAACAATTGGAGTTTGAGCGATTTTCAATTTAATGTCCCAAGCTGGTGCACCCGTTCCGCGTGTACCCGGCATGCAAATCACGATGATTTAGTAAAACAAAAAGCCTCCCGAAGTTTTATCTCCGGGAGGCTTTGTTATGTTTGGGTTATGAGGTAATCTTTTGATCTGTAAAGTTGCCCTGTACAGTTCGCGATTGCTTCGTTCCTCGCAATGACATGGTGGGTTTTTATACCAAATACTCAAACAGGGTTTGATCCTTATTCAGCTCAATAACGCTGAAGCGGTGGGCTTCCATGCGGTTGAGCAGTGCGGGGTAGTCGGCGGCGTTTTTAAGTTCGATGCCTACCAGGGCCGGGCCGTTTTCTTTTTCGGTTTTTTTGATGAACTCGAAACGGGTGATATCGTCGCCGGGACCTAATACGTTGTTCACGAATAACTTCAATGCTCCCGGGCGCTGCGGAAAGCGTACGATAAAGTAATGCTTCAAACCTTCATACAGCAGGGATTTCTCCTTGATCTCTTGCATGCGGGCAATGTCATTATTACCACCGCTGATCACGCACACGACCTTTTTGCCTTTAATTTTATCCTTGCAGGCATCCAGCACGGCTACGGATAGCGCGCCGGCGGGTTCAACTACAATGGCATCTTCGTTGTATAGCTTCAATATGGTGGTACACACTTTGCCTTCGGGTACCAGCAGCATATCGTCCAGCACCTCGTGGCATAGGTTGTAGGTAAGCTTGCCTACGCATTTAACCGCGGCACCATCCACAAAGCGGTTAATTTCCTTGAGTGTAACCGGTCCGCCGTGTTCAAAGGCTTCCAGCATCGACGGGGCACCTTCGGGTTCAACACCGGCCAGGTAAATGCCCGGTACGTGTTGTTTAAGGTAACTACCTGTGCCGGCTGCCAGTCCGCCGCCACCTATAGGCATAATAATGGCCTCGATATCCGGCAAGTCCTGCAATATCTCGACGCCCACGGTTCCCTGGCCTTCAATGATGCGGTAATTATCGAATGGCGGGATAAACGTCATGCCGTGCGCCTCGGTATAAATGAGGGCTTCGCGCAGGCAATCGTCAAAAGTATCGCCGGTGAGTACAATTTCAATATTGCCCTTGCCGTGCATTTCGGTTTGGGTGATTTTTTGACGCGGGGTAATCTCGGGCATAAAAATTACCCCTTTGGTACCCAGTCGGCTGCAGCTAAAGGCCACGCCCTGGGCATGGTTGCCCGCGCTGGCGCAAACTACGCCGCGGTCAAGCTCATCCTGTGTAAGCTGACTGATCATGTTGTAAGCACCACGCAATTTGTACGACCGTACCATTTGCAAATCCTCACGCTTTAAATATATCTCGCACTCGTACTTTGCCGATAGGCCGGCATTATACTCCAGGGGGGTGCGTTTTACAACCTCTTTCAGTCGTTCGTAAGCCGAATCGAAATCGAGCAGGTTTTTAGTTTCGGTTTCCATTATTAGTTTTTTACCAGCCTGTGGGCCATTAAGCCGTTCAGGTCTTCGTCATTTATATCAAGCTTGACATCGGCAAGCGTTAAAAACTTGTTGTAAACAGCGGCTAATTCATCTTTATCTAATGTAAAGCCAAGGCGTTCCAAATGGAACTTCAGAGCATGCCTGCCGCTGCGCGCGGTTAGCACTATTGTGGCGCTCGGGAAGCCTACATCTTCAGGGCGAATGATCTCGTAGTTCTCGCGCATTTTCAGGAAACCATCCTGGTGAATGCCCGAGCTGTGCGCGAAGGCGTTGCTGCCTACAATAGCCTTATTTGGCTGCACCGGCATGCGCATTTGTGTGCGGATCATCTGGCTTAGTTCATAAAAACGTTTAGAGTCTATCTGGGTATGTAAGCCCAACACCTGGTGCGTTTTCAGGATCATCACCACCTCTTCAATAGAGGTATTGCCCGCGCGTTCGCCAATGCCGTTGATGGTACCTTCTATTTGGCGGGCACCGTTCTGTAAACCGGCTATGGAGTTGGCGGTAGCCAGGCCTAAATCGTTATGGCAGTGTACCGAGATAATGGCCTTATCGATGTTTTTAACGTTCTCTTTCAAAAACCTGATCTTGGCACCGTACTGGTCTGGCAGGCAATAGCCATTGGTATCGGGGATGTTTACCACGGTAGCTCCGGCAGCAATAACAGCCTCAACCATTTGCGCCAGGTAAACTACATCGGCTCTGCCGGCATCCTCGGCATAAAACTCAATATCTTCAACAGATTTTTTGGCATATTTTACAGCTTCAACGGCACGCTCCAGGATCTCCTCGCGGGTGCTGTTAAACTTATGCTTAATGTGCATATCTGATGAGCCGATACCGGTATGGATACGCGGATGTTTGGCATATTTTAATGATTCTACAGCGGCATCAATATCGCCTTTGTTGGCACGGGTAAGCGCGCAAACGGTAGGGTTGGTTACTGCTTTAGAAATCTCGACAACACTCTGAAAATCTCCCGGACTTGAAACCGGAAAGCCAGCTTCAATAATATCCACGCCCAGTAGTTCCAGTTCTTTAGCTATCTCAATCTTTTCGGGGGTGGTTAACTGGCACCCTGGTACCTGCTCGCCATCGCGAAGCGTGGTATCAAAAACATAAACGCGGTTGGGATCGTGTAACATATTCTTCTTTTTTAGTATCAAGTAGTTAGTATCAAGTAGCAAGATTTGTTCCTGGCATATGATAAATAACTACGCTAATTATTTATTAAACATTAAATATCGTTAATCCAAGTGTCAATTAAAAGTCTTGATACTTGATACTAACTACTTACTACTCTTTCACCGCCACAAACCTTAGTCTTTTATAGTCGGCGTACCATTGGCCGCCTTCGTTGTAGTAGGGTTCAAGCTTGTGGGTTATTTCTTTTAGTATCTGTTCTTTTTCGTCTTCGGGGATGTCCTGCAAAAACTGGGCACCAAACATCCTGATCCATTTGGCTACGCCCTCGTCGCCATCCTGTAAAGGTGTTTTGCGGTCAAAGTGCGAGGTGAATGTTACCCTGAAGCCGTGGTCCTCCAGTAATTTGGCGTATTCGGCCGTTGAGGGGAAGAACCATACTTTAACATCGGCCTGGTTTACGTAACCGTGGTTAACCAATACCAGCCTTACAGCCTGGGTTAGTTTCTCCACGTTGCCTTTACCGCCCATTTCGGCCACAAAACGGCCGCCATGTTTCAGGGCATCGTATACGTTTTTGATAGCGCCGTTGGCATCCAAAACCCAATGCAGGGCCGCGTTGCTGAATACGGCGTCGTACTTTTGTTCTGTATAAAAATCAGCAGCGTTTTCCACTGCGAAATCAACATCGGGGAACAAAGCCTTTGCCTGCGCGATCATATCCGGCGAATAGTCGGTACCTTTTACAATGGCACCTTTATCCTGGATCTGTTTGGTTAGGTGGCCCGTGCCGCAACCAATATCCAGGACATGCTCACCGGGTTTAACATCCAGCAAATCGACCACATCCTCGCCAAATTTGAATACAAAGGCGTGCTTTTGGTCGTATAAATCAGCGTTCCACTTCATTTTAGTCCCCTCTAAATCTCCCCGGCAGGGAGACTTTTTGTTTTTAAAATATGTTATTTATAACTTCCTTTTTAAGCCCTCCCTACCGGGGAGGGTTTGGGTGGGGCTTTTTCCTGAAGTGCAGTACCACGTAAACGATTGCTGCCAACAGGAAACACGTATTAACCACTATTACCTTGCCCAAAGCACCAGCCGAGGCTATGGTGACCATGATTACCACCGCGCTTAAGGCTATTACCGAAGCCAGCATCAAACGGTTGTTGGAGGTAACAAGCGCGAAAACCCCGGCTACTTGTGCCACAATGGTAAGCAGTAATACCAACCGCTCGGATGTTTCGTAATCATCTATGTTGGTGATGGCCAAAAACTCAATAAAGGCAAAACTACCACCCCCGTTATTGGCCGCGTAGCCGCAAAAGAGGAAAAATAGTAAGATAAAAACTTTAAAACCCGTCATTTCAACCTTTCGCCTTTGACCTTTTGCCTTTCACCTATAAATACTCCAACACTTTTTGCCCCATTGCTTTGGTGCCTAAAATTTTGGCTTTGTCGGTATTCGCATCTGCGATGTCGCCAGTGCGGTAACCTTCTTTAAGCGCTTTGTCGATAGCCGATGTAATAAGCCTGGCTTCGTCTTTAAGACCGAAGCTGATCTCTAACATCAACGCAACCGACAGGATAGAGGCAAGGGGATTGGCTTTATCCATGCCGGCAATATCATGCGCCGAACCGTGGATAGGCTCAAAAAATCCTGTGCCATCACCAATTGATGCCGATGCCAGCATCCCCATTGATCCTGCAATCTGCGATGCCTCGTCGGTTAAAATATCACCAAAAAGGTTGGCGGTTAATACCACATCAAACTTTTTAGGGTTTTTAACCAGCTGCATGGCAGCGTTGTCAATAAACATGTGTTCGGTTTCTACCTCGGGATAGTTTTTAGCTATCTCCTGTACCACCTCGCGCCACAGGCGTGAAGCTTCTAACACATTGGCCTTATCAACCGAGCATAATCTTTTACCACGCACCATAGCTGCTTCGTAAGCTTTGATGGCGATGCGCTCCACTTCGTAACGTGAATAGATCATCAGATCAGACGCGGTATTGCGATCTTCACTCCGTTTTTTCTCGCCGAAGTAAACATCACCTGTCAACTCACGGAAAAACAGGATATCGGTACCTTTCAGTATCTCGGGTTTAAGGCTCGATGCATCCAATAGCTCATCAAATAACATGATGGGGCGCAGGTTGGCATATAGGCCTAATTCCTTGCGGATCTTTAATAATCCCTGTTCTGGTCTAACCTTTGCCGATGGATCATTATCATATTTGATATGGCCGATAGCACCAAATAAAATGGCATCACTGGCTTTGGCTTTTGCCAAAGTTTCATCGGGCAGCGGGTTACCCGTAGCCTCTATACCTGCATGACCCATCAGGGCCTCATCAAACGTAAACTCGTGGCCAAAATCCTGACCAATTTTTTCTAAAACCGCTTTACCCCAGGTGGTAACCTCGGGGCCTATCCCGTCGCCAGGTATTACTAAAATGTGTTTTTTCATTAAGCCCCCTAACCCCCTGAAGGGGAATGTTTTTGTTAGTTAGATATTATGCGGTTTTGTGCCGCGTATTTCTTTTAGTTTCATTGTCATGCGCTCGGCATCGGTTGCTACCCAGTCGGTATATTCATCGATTGCCAGCAAACGCAACTCATCGTCAATATAACCTTCCTCTACCATTTGCTTTGATTGGGCAACACTGGCCCAGATGCCTGCTTTGCGGATAAAGTTTTCTTCACCTTTTTGGTAAACCTCGTCGGCATTAAACTCAACGATATCGGTAAAACCGGCTTCTTCAAAATATCCGGGCAGGTCCTCGGCTATGTGGTTGTTCATGCCGGCATCGCCACGCCATCTTAAAAAAGTAGTATAAAACCTAAGCATGCTTGGCGGCGGTTGTGGCTGCCACTCCAATGCCTCGTGGTTATAATCCAAAATAGATACGATACCACCTGGTTTTAACAAGGCATGCATTTTCTTTAAAGCTTCAACAGGGTTGTTTAACCACTGTAAAACGCGTGCAGCTACAATCAGGTCGAACTGTTCTTCTGGTTCGTAGGCAAAAAGATCGGTATAAATCAGCTCCAGGTTTTTTATATCGGCATAAGTTTCCTTACCACTTTGAATAAAGAACTCCGTATTATCAATACCCGTAACGTGACCGGTATCGCCAACCTTAGCAGCTATATCTTTCGATATGGCACCCGTACCACAACCCACATCCAAAACCCGTAAGCCCGGATTTAAGGCAGACTCAAGCGTTCCATAATCATTCGCCAAACTACGTTCGTCAAATAACTTGGCGGTGCCTTTGCCTTCTCTTTGAATATGCTTGTTGGTTGTTGTCATTTCGCCTTGCTGTCATTTGCTTCGCGTCATTGGGTCATTAAGTCATTTTTTTGACCTTTCGCCTTTGACCTTTCAGTTTTTACCTATCTCTGTGCTTCAAATTCGGCTATCGTTTCCTTTTTGCTCAGGATGTAGTCGATATCATCGTAGCCATTGGTCATGCAGGCCTTCTTGTAAGGGTTAACTTCAAAGCTTTCCTGTTCGCCGGTTGCTACCAGGCGGATGAATTGATCAACAAGGTCAATTTCTACAACGGCGTGCTCATCGGCATAAACCGCATCGAAGATCTTCTTTAAAAAATCTTCGCTCACCTGCACTGGTAGTAAGCCGTTGTTTAGCGCGTTACCTTTAAAAATATCGGCAAAAAAGCTGCTTACCACGGCGTCAAAACCATAATCGGCAATGGCCCAGGCCGCATGCTCCCTGCTACTGCCGCAACCGAAGTTTTTACCTGCAACCAGGATCTTGCCGCTATAGTTAGGGTTGTTAAGTACGAAATCCTGTTTAGGGTTATCGTCGCCATCAAAACGCCAATCGCGGAACAGGTTATTGCCAAAACCATCGCGGGTAGTGGCCTTCAAAAACCGGGCAGGGATAATTTGATCCGTATCGATATTCTCGATAGGCAAAGGCACCACGCTGGTTTGAATATGTTTGAATATTTTGGTTGCCATCTTTTTTTAGATTTGAGATGTTAGATATGAGATATGAGACTTTCGTCCGCCTTCTCAATATTCGTATAATGTTCTACCGTAGGGAAAGGATCATAAAAATGATGTAACAAGCCTTTCCATTCCTGGTATTCTTTTGATTCTCTGAAGCCAATTGTATGGTCGGTAAGTTTTTCCCATTCAACCAATAAAATGAATTGGCTGGCATGCTCAATACATCTTTTTAATTGGTGGGAATGGTAACCGACCATTTTTGATATAATATCCTGCGCCTTTGAAAATGCTTTTAAAAACTCATCTTCCTGCCCGGGAATCACATTAAGTACAGCAACTTCGAGTATCATTTATTCGGATTTGAGATTTTAGACGTGAGATATGAGATTTTTGAAGCTGTCTCAAATCTCACGTCTAAAATCTATTTATACTAATTCTGATTCAGACAAGAACGTCCTTATATCCGTCACCTTTCCCGTAATGGCGCTTGCTGCCGCGGTTAGCGGGCTGGCCAGGAAGGTGCGGGAGTTTGGTCCCTGGCGTCCTTCAAAGTTACGGTTGGAGGTTGAGACACAATATTTTCCTGCCGGGATCTTATCCTCGTTCATGCCCAAACATGCGCTGCAGCCTGGTTCGCGAAGCGGGAAACCCGCGGCATCAAATATTTTGTCCAATCCTTCGCGGATGGCTTGTTCCTGCACTTGTTTAGAGCCGGGAACCACCCATACGGTAACGTTATCTGCCTTGTGCCTGCCTTTTACAAATTCGGCCACCTGGCGCAAATCTTCAATGCGCGAGTTGGTGCAGCTGCCGATGAACACATAATCGATAGGTTTGCCTAACAGTGTTTCATCATCGTGCAGGCCCATATAATCAAGGGCTTTTTTGTACGATCCCTGTTCTTTAGCTTCAAATGAAGCAGTTTGGGGAACGTGTTGTGTAACGCCAATGCCCATGCCGGGGTTTGTTCCGTAGGTGATCATTGGTTCAATATCTTCGGCTCTAAAGCTTAAAACTGAGTCAAAAGTTGCATCTTCATCAGAGTGCAGGGTTTGCCAGTAAGCTACAGCTTTATCCCACTCTTCGCCTTTAGGCGCAAATTCGCGACCTTTAACGTAGTTAATGGTAGTTTCATCCGGGGCAATCAATCCGCAACGGGCGCCCATTTCGATGCTCATGTTACAGATGGTCATGCGGCCTTCCATGCTTAATGAGCGGATGGTATCGCCTGCATACTCTACCGCGTAGCCTGTACCACCAGCGGCGCTGATCTGCGCGATGATGTACAGGATTATATCTTTAGCGCCAACGCCTTTTTGCAAAGTGCCGTTAACTTCAATTTTCATTCTTTTGGGGCGCGATTGCAGCAAACATTGTGTTGCCATAACCTGCTCTACCTGCGATGTGCCTATACCAAATGCAATGGCACCAAAGGCCCCGTGTGTTGAAGTATGGCTGTCACCGCAAACATAAGTGCCGCCCGGACGGGTTATACCCAGCTCGGGGCCAATTACGTGTACAATACCCTGGTAGGGGTGACCTAAGCCATACAACTCAATACCAAACTCCTTACAGTTTTTGGTGAGCATATCAACCTGGTAGCGGGAAAGTTCTTCTTTGATTGGGAGGTGCTGATCAATTGTGGGAACGTTATGATCTGCAGTGGCCACTGTTTGTTTTGGCCTGAAAACCGGCAACCCTCTTGTGCGCAAACCATCAAATGCCTGCGGACTGGTTACCTCATGTATGAAGTGTGTGTCGATGTATAGAATATCAGGAAAACCCTCGTTGCTACTGACGACGTGTGCATCCCATATCTTATCAAATAATGTTTGTCCCATTTTAGTATCAAGTATTTAGTATCAAGTATCAAGACTGCTGCGTGGAGGGGCAGTTTGATTTTGAAGCTGTATTGGTATTAAAGCAAGTAGTTAGTACCCTGCAAATCAAAATCTTGCTACTTGATACTAACTACTTGATACTTATCTTAAGCTTCTACAACCTGGTTTTCAGGGCGTAGGCTGCGCACAGTTTTGCCTGCTTGCCATAATTCGCTTTCGCGCAATTCTTTCAGTTCAGCATCCAGTTTTTCGCGGTAATCCTCTTTACTGTTTGAGTCGATTGATTTTTGTGACTCAACACCTGTTGCAACACTTTTGTATAGATCTTCAAATACTGGTTTAGTAGCATCACGGAATTTTTTCCACCAATCTAAAGCACCACGTTGTGCTGTGGTCGAGCAGTTGGCATACATCCAATCCATACCATTTTCTGCAACTAAAGGCATTAATGACTGGGTTAACTCTTCAACAGTTTCGTTGAAAGACTCAGATGGTGAGTGACCATTTGCACGTAATACTTCGTATTGTGCTGCAAAAATACCCTGGATACAACCCATCAGCGTACCACGCTCGCCGGTTAAATCACTAAATACTTCTTTTTTGAAGTTGGTTTCAAATAAGTAACCACTACCAACGGCAATACCTAAGGCGATAACGCGTTCAAACGCTTTACCTGTAGCATCCTGGAAAATTGCGTAGCTTGAGTTTAAGCCGCGGCCCTGCAAAAACATACGACGTAATGAAGTACCTGATCCTTTAGGAGCAACCAAAAATACGTCAACATCGGCAGGAGGAACAATGCCTGTTTGCTCGTTAAAAGTGATACCAAAGCCGTGAGAAAAGTATAATGCTTTACCCGGAGTAAGGTGTTTTTTTACAGTTGGCCATAAAGCTATCTGTGCCGCATCGCTCAATAAGTAGCAAATTACAGTTCCTTTTTGCAAAGCTTCTTCAATTTCAAAAAGAGTTTCGCCCGGTACAAAGCCATCGCTTACAGCTTTATCCCATGTTTTTGTGCCTTTACGCTGACCAACAATAACGTTAATGCCATTGTCTTTTTGATTTAACGCCTGACCCGGACCCTGAACGCCATAGCCAATTACTGCTACAACTTCGTCTTTTAATACTTCTTGAGCTTTAGCTAAAGGGAACTCATCGCGGGTAACTACGTTTTCTTCAGTACCGCCGAAATTTAATTTTGCCATTGTTTTATTGTTTGTTTTTTGGGATTTCACCGATTTTTGATGATTTCACCGATTTTGATTTTATGAGTAATTTAAGTTTTTTAATTTCAACCCCCTCTAAATCTCCCCCCGGTAGGGGAGACTTTTTTATTTTAAAGCCCTCCCTTCCGGGGAGGGTTGGGAGGGGCTCCTTACATCGTAAATACTTTTTGTCCCTGGTTTAAATATTCGTTTTCGATAACGTCTTCGCCCGGTTCAAGGCGCTCAAACTCGCGCAATTTACGGTTAAATCCGTCACTATCTTTAATAATTGCAACGCGGGCGCTGCGTACAAATTCTATCAGGCCGTATGGCTGTAATATGCTGATCAGGTTATCGGTTTCCTCGCGGTGACCCGTGGTTTCAAACACGGTATAATCCTTACGCAGCACAACCACACGGGCTCCGTTTTCGCGCAATAAACGCTCAACACTTACCTTTTCGGCAATAACATCTGTCGATACTTTATATAACGCCATTTCCTGCCAAATAACATCGGCATTGGTATGGTAATAGCATTTTAATACCTCTACCTGTTTTTCAATCTGGCGGGTAAGCTTACGCACCACATCTTCCGATTCGGTGATCACAATATTAAACCTGTGAATACGCTCAATCTCAGATGGAGATGTATTCAGACTATCAATATTGATTTTACGGCGTGTAAATATAATAGCAATCCGGTTTAATAAACCAATCTGGTTTTCGGTATAAACCGTGATGTTAAATTCCTGTTTTTCTGTATCCTGAGTCATGACTTTAATTTTTAAAGTCCTCTCCTTTGGAGAGGATTTAGGTGAGGCTTCTTTTACTTTAACCTGATCTCGCTTACACTACAACCTTGTGGCACCATCGGGAATACATTGTTCTCTTTGGTAACCATTACTTCTAAAAGGAATGATCCTTTATTGCTCAGCATTTCATTTAATGCCGATGGAAGGTCTTTACGGTCTTCAATACATTTACCGGGGATGCGGTATGCTGCAGCCAATGCCACAAAATCGGGGCTTTGGATATCAACAAACGAGTAACGGCGAGAGTTAAACAATTCCTGCCATTGCCTTACCATGCCCAGGAAACGGTTATTAAGTATAATGATTTTTACATCGATGCCGCTTTGCATAATAGTACCTAATTCCTGGCAGGTCATCTGGAAACCACCATCGCCAATAATGGCAACTACGGTACGATCCTGAGCGCCAAATTTAGCACCTATGGCAGCAGGCAGGGCAAAGCCCATAGTGCCTAAGCCACCGCTGGTAACATTGCTGCGGGTGTTGTTAAACTGCGCATAACGGCAGGCTACCATCTGGTGCTGACCTACGTCGGTTACAATTATAGCTTCGCCTTTGGTAAGCTCGTTCAGTTGTTTAATAACCTCGCCCATGGTCATTTCTGCCGTGGTAGGGTTTAGTTCTTTTTCAATTACCTGCTCGACTTCCTGGCGGGTGTAATCATTGAATTTGGCAAGCCACTCGGTATGTTGTTTTTCATCCACCAAAGCAGTAAGCAATGGCAGCGTTTCTTTACAATCGCCCCAAACAGGTACAGTTGATTTTACGTTTTTGTCTATCTCTGCCGGGTCAATATCCAAATGGATCACTTTGGCCTGTTTAGCATATTTATCCAGGCGGCCGGTTACGCGGTCGTCAAAACGCATACCGATAGCGATCAATACATCGCATTCATTGGTTAAAACGTTTGGTCCGTAGTTGCCGTGCATACCCAGCATACCTACATTTAAAGGGTGATCTGTTGGAATAGCGCCAGCGCCCAATACTGTCCAGGCTGCAGGGATACCACTTTTTTCAACAAAAGCTTTAAACTCCTGTTCTGCGCTTCCTAAAATAACGCCCTGACCAAACAGGATGAATGGTTTTTTAGCCTCATTTATCAATTCGGCAGCTTGTTGAATATACTGCGGGCGAACTATTGGTTTTGGCCTGTAGCTACGGATATGATTGCAAGGCGTATAACCTTTATAGTTAAATAACTGGATCTGGGCGTTTTTGGTAATATCGATCAAAACCGGACCAGGGCGACCGCTTCTGGCAATATAAAATGCCTTGGCAATTACTTCAGGGATCTCGGTTGCGTCGGTTACCTGGTAATTCCATTTGGTAACCGGGGTAGTAATGTTGATCACGTCAGTTTCCTGGAAAGCATCGGTACCTAACAAATGCGCAAAAACCTGGCCGGTGATACATACCAACGGTGTACTGTCAATTTGTGCATCGGCTAAACCGGTAACCAGGTTGGTAGCACCCGGTCCGCTTGTAGCAAATACAACACCGCATTTACCAGAACTGCGCGCATAACCCTGACCAGCATGAATACCGCCCTGCTCATGACGGACCAGGATATGGTTTAGCTTATCATTATAGTCAAATAAAGCATCGTAGATGGGCATAATAGCGCCACCCGGATAACCGAAGATGGTATCAACACCCTCAACAATCAATGCCTCCAATAATGCTACCGACCCCGAAACTTCAATACCGGTTTCTGTAGGTTTTTCTTCAGTAAGTATTTCTTGTATAGCTTCCATATATTCTGTTATTGCACCGGCATGTTGTACCGGCAGGTTATTCAAATCTTTTGTCTTTTAATCCTTGTTCCCTAATCCTCTTAAGGCATTTCATCGGTTACGCAACCTTCAGCAGCAGAGCTTACTGTTTTGGCGTAACGGTATAATAAGCCTTTGGTTGCTTTTAAAGCGGGCTGTTTCCAGGCGGCTTTACGTGCCGCCATTTCTTCGTCGGTTATGATCACATTGATGGTATTGCTTGTTGCATCAATAATAATCTTATCATCGTCGTTAATTAAACCAATAGCGCCCCCATCAAAAGCTTCGGGGGTGATGTGGCCTACCACAAAGCCGTGTGTACCGCCGCTAAAGCGTCCGTCGGTAATTAATGCTACCGAGCTTCCTAAACCTGCACCAAAAATGGCCGACGTTGGTTTCAACATTTCGGGCATACCCGGTGCGCCTTTAGGGCCTACGTTGCGGATAACCACCACATCACCTTTTTTGACTCGGCCGCTCTGTATGCCATGTATCAGTTCAAACTCGCCGTCAAACACACGGGCGGGGCCTTCAAAATGAGTACCTTCTTTACCGGTAATCTTGGCTACGCTACCACCTTCAGCAATATTGCCGTACAGGATCTGTAAGTGGCCGGTAACTTTAACAGGTTTTTCAACCGACCATATAATTTTTTGTGTATCAAACTCCAGTTCAGGTACATCTGCTAAGTTCTCTGCAATGGTTTTACCGGTAACGGTAAGGCAATCACCGTGTAACCAGCCTTGCGCCAAACAGTATTTCATTACAGCCGGTACACCACCAATGTTGTGCAGATCTTCCATCATGTATTTACCACTTGGCTTCATATCGGCCAATACCGGGATACGGTTACTTACTTCCTGGAAATCATCCTGGGTTACTTTTACATCAACGCTTTTAGCCATTGCAATTAAGTGCAATACCGCATTGGTTGAGCCACCCAATACCATAATAACAACCATGGCATTTTCAAATGCCTCGCGGGTCATGATGTCAGATGGTTTAATGTCTTTCTCTAACAATATTTTAATAGCCTTGCCTGCTGCCAGGCATTCTGCTTGTTTATCTTCGCTCAATGCGGGGTTTGATGATGAATAAGGCAAGCTCATACCCAATGCCTCAATAGCCGCGGCCATGGTATTGGCAGTGTAAATACCACCACAAGCACCAGCGCTTGGGCAGGCATTTTTAATGATGCCCATAAAATCAACATCTTCAATAGTGCCAGCCATTCTTTTGCCTAAAGCCTCAAATGCCGATACAATGTTCAAATCTTCACCTTTCCAATGGCCTGGCTTGATAGTGCCACCGTATACCATGATAGACGGACGGTTTAAACGGCCCATAGCCATAATAGAACCCGGCATGTTTTTATCACAGCCCGGCAATGTGATTAAGCCATCATAATATTGAGCGCCGGTTACGGCTTCAATAGAATCTGCAATGATATCGCGGCTCACCAAAGAATAACGCATACCTTCGGTACCGTTGCTCATACCATCACTTACACCAATGGTATGGAATATTAGGCCTACCATATCTTCATCCCAGATACCTTGCTTAACTATCTTGGCCAAATCGTTCAAATGCATGTTACAAGTGTTGCCATCGTAACCCATACTTGCCACGCCGACTTGTGCTTTACGCATGTCGTCGTCGGTTAAGCCGATCCCGTAAAGCATGGCTTGTGCAGCCGGTTGCGTTGGATCCTGTGTAAAGGTTTTGCTATACTTGTTCAATTCTATAGCCGCTGTAGTATCTGATGATGAACTCATTTTATTTATTTAGATAAACTAACTTTGTAAATATTCTTTGTTGTTGATCAGGTTTATTTGATTGCTCGAATCAATAAACGTAAGGTAGAGATAGCAGCAAGGAATAACAATAGTTAAGTTTTATTTTTTAAAAAAGTATTTTATATTGATATATGATACGCATTCAATATAAAATTACGTAAATAATGTAATAAACAACATATAAACTTTCATAAAATAGACCAAAGTTCAAAACGGTATTCGGTACGTATTTTATGCATGCATAGTAAGTTGCCAATTTTCTTCCTGAAATGGGGGTGATTGCAGAAAAACTTACAAAAAACAAGGCGGTGAGAATCCTTTATTTTTGTTGGGAACCAGGCTTTCAAAATGCGGATAAGTCGAACTGTTTGTCTTATCTGTTGTTAATTTAACAGAAACTTTGTAACTCACCAGAAAAGCACAACTGTTAGCTTTGTTTTTTTAGTTTTAACCTGGATGGCAATTGTTAAGTTAATTTTAATAATCACAAATTTATAGCAGCATACTATGGCAGTAGTAAAACCCATTCTTCGCATTTTTGATTATGATAAAGCTGTTGAGTTTTATGTGAATTGGCTTGGCTTTCAAATTGACTGGAAACATCAGCCCGATGGTAGCCCATTGTATATGCAGGTATCTTTACGGGATGTGATGCTTTACCTGTCGGAACATCATGGTGACTCAAGTCCGGGTGCGCACATTTTTATTGAAGATTTTGCAGGCTTGCGGGCGTACCAAAAGAACCTGGTGGATCAGGAGTATAAATACAACCGGCCTGGTTTGGAAATACCCGATTGGAACCCCAATGCGATAACTGTTACGGTACATGATCCTTTTGGAAACAGGCTTACTTTTGTGGAAGAGATTGGATGATTACGATAACAATAAATACCCTTTGATGTCACGGCAATCTGTTAATCTTAAAAATCAAGGTTCAGACAAACCGTTAGGGATGGAAGTGGATACCGGCCAAAAGCTTAAGGCCGGTGCAGTATGAACGTACAGCCCGGGCCGCAGGTAACGGCATAAGTGGGATAAGGATTGACAGATGAAGGAGAAGACTATTGTATTACTTAGCAGAACTTAACCGCTTTTTAAATTCTTCTAAACTTATTATACGCCCGGCTTTGATATCGGCTTGCCCCTTGGTGATACCATCCAAAACATGCAGTGGCAAAGCTTGTTCGTCTATTTGCACATAAGATGCTTCGGGTGCGGCAGGAAACACAATCCCGGGGTTATTATTTTCTTTCATTAGTTACGCAAGTGAGTTGGTCGTTATCTTATTTTTTTAATTAATCCGTAACAAGTTTTCCTGATGGAACAATCATATTTTCCATCCCCTAAGGCACCTGCGCTGTTATCGTTCTCATAATGACTCACTATTACGGAATCGGAAACTTGCGCACTTTCGGTGTAGCAAGGGCCATTTACGCGAATCGTGTCCATGCTATTTACAATTATTATGGTGTTAGCATGTATATTGGCATATCCACAATTAAATTTTGTTTGCAATAAAACTACGCCCTTAATGGGTTTGGTTAAATTAAAGTACTCCCACACACTTTCACATTTACCAAGTGCGTATGCCATTTTTCTAATTCTATGTCGTTCCGAACAGCTAAAACTTAATAAAACAAATATTACTATCAAAAGCCTTTTCTGCATAGCTAAATATAAGCTTATAAAACAAAAAAACACCACCCGAAACCGGATGGTGTTTTTTTATGTTGTTCCACACCTTTCAGTGGACCGGGCATCTATCAAACTTTGATTTCAACCTCAACGCCGCTTGGCAATTCAAGCTTCATTAGTGCGTCTACAGTTTTTGAGTTCGAGCTGTAAATGTCTAATAAACGCTTGTATGAGCAAAGTTGAAATTGCTCACGTGCCTTTTTGTTTACGTGTGGTGAACGTAAAACGGTGAAAATTTTCTTTTCGGTTGGTAACGGAAGTGGTCCGCTAACTACAGCGCCTGTTGGCTTTACTGTTTTTACGATTTTCTCGGCAGATTTATCTACCAGGTTGTAATCGTAAGATTTTAATTTGATCCTGATTCTTTGGCTCATGTTGTTTAATTTTTGTGATTTCACCGATTTATGATGATTTCACTGATTTGATTTTAGCCATCCTAAGAGCTATTTATTAGGATGAACCGATTTATTATGATGATTTTACTGATCTTGAGAATGATTACATCCATTAATCGGTGTAATCATTCCCTAATCAGTGTAATCCTTAATTATGCGTTTGCAGCAGCTCTTTTGCCTCTTGCTTTGGCTACTACTTCTTCCTGTACGTTACGTGGTGCTTCAGCATAGTGATCAAATTCCATGGTTGAAGTAGCACGACCTGAAGTGATGGTACGTAACTGGGTTACATAACCAAACATTTCTGAAAGTGGTACAGTTGCTTTAATAACCTGTGCACCCGCACGTGAATCCATACCTAACAGCTGGCCACGACGACGGTTCATGTCACCGATTACATCACCCATGTTTTCTTCTGGGGTAAGGATCTCGATTTTCATGATCGGCTCAAGCAATACTGGTTTACATTTTGGCAATGCCTCACGGTAAGCCATCTTAGCAGCTAATTCGAAAGATAGCGCGTCTGAATCGACCGCATGGAATGAACCGTCAATTAACCTAACTTTTAAGCTGGTTAAAGGATAGCCTGCCAATACACCATTATCCATTGATGCCTTGAAGCCTTTTTCAACAGATGGAATAAACTCACGAGGGATTGAACCACCGCTGATTTCATTCACAAACTGTAAGCCTTCCTGGCCTTCATCATTTGGTGAAAGTATAACCTGGATATCGGCAAATTTACCACGACCACCGGTTTGTTTCTTATAAGTTTCACGGTGCTGAATAGTACCGGTGATAGACTCTTTGTAAGCAACTTGTGGCGCACCCTGGTTAACCTCTACTTTAAACTCACGTTTTAAGCGGTCCATGATGATATCTAAATGAAGCTCGCCCATGCCGCTAATTACGGTTTGACCGGTTTCTTCGTCAGATTTTACGTGGAAGGTAGGATCCTCTTCAGATAATTTACCTAAAGCAATACCTAATTTATCAACATCAGCCTGAGTTTTAGGCTCAATAGCTAAACCGATAACGGGGTCAGGAAAGTTCATTGACTCCAGGATGATCGGGTGTTTCTCGTCGCAAAGGGTATCACCGGTTTTGATATCTTTAAAGCCTACTACCGCAGCAATATCACCTGCACCCACGTTAGGGATAGGGTTTTGCTTGTTAGCATGCATCTGGAAGATACGAGAGATACGCTCTTTGTTATCTGAACGCATGTTGTGTACATATGAACCAGCCTCAAGGTTACCTGAGTATACGCGGATAAAGCACAAACGACCTACGAAAGGATCCGTCGCAATTTTAAACGCTAATGCTGCAAATGGCTCTTTTTCAGATGGTCTGCGTAAAATTTCTTCGCCGGTGTCTGGATTGGTACCAATGATACCTTCAACATCCATAGGTGAAGGAAGTAATTCCATCACGTAATCAAGCATGGTTTGTACACCTTTGTTTTTGAAAGATGAACCGCAAACCATAGGTACAATTTTAGCATCTAACACTGCTTTACGCAATGCATCTAAAATTTCACGCTCGGTGATTGACTCTGGCGCTTCGAAGAATTTCTCCATCAGGCTTTCATCATAGTCGGCAACTGACTCCAATAATTTCTCTCTCCACTCAGTAGCTTCTTCAATCATATCCTCTGGGATAGGCACTTCGGTAAAGGTCATACCTTTATCATGCTCATTCCAAACAATACCTCTCCAGTTAATTAAGTCAACAACACCTGTAAATTTCTCTTCGGCACCAATTGGCAATTGAAGAGGTACAGCGTTGCTGCCTAACATGCTTTTTACCTGTTTTACAACATTTAAAAAGTCGGCACCAGAACGGTCCATTTTATTAACGAAACCTATACGGGCAACGTTATAATTGTTTGCAAGTCTCCAGTTGGTTTCTGATTGAGGTTCAACACCATCAACAGCACTAAAAAGGAATACCAAACCATCTAATACACGCAGTGAGCGGTTTACTTCTACAGTAAAATCCACGTGACCTGGTGTGTCAATAATGTTGATATGATATTTTTGGCCCCTGTAATTCCAATCTACAGTAGTTGCGGCAGATGTAATGGTAATACCACGTTCCTGCTCTTGCGCCATCCAATCCATTGTTGCAGCACCTTCGTGTACTTCACCAATTTTGTGGCTTACGCCCGAGTAATAAAGGATACGCTCGGTAGTAGTAGTTTTACCGGCATCAATGTGGGCGGCAATACCTATATTTCTTGTAAATCTAAGATCTCTTGACATGTTTTTTGTTTTATGACTTCACTGACTGTTTAAAATGATTACACTGATTTATTGATTTTGCCGTTTAGGGCGCAATCATAATAAATCAGTGTAACCTTAATATATAATCGGTGTAATCCTTTCTATATCGGTGTAATCCTTGTAATTAGAATCTAAAGTGAGAGAACGCTTTATTGGCTTCAGCCATTTTATGCGTATCTTCTTTCTTTTTCACTGCTGCACCTTCACCTTTAGCTGCTGAAATGATTTCGCCGGCTAATTTCTCCATCATGGTTTTTTCACCACGACGACGGGCATAACTGATTAACCATTTCATACCTAAAGCGATTTTACGCTCAGGACGAACTTCGGTTGGTACCTGGAAGTTAGCACCACCTACACGACGGCTTTTAACTTCAACTGCAGGCATAACATTGTTTAAAGCCTTTTTCCAGGTTTCTAAACCGCTTTCGCTGGTTTTCTTTTCAACAATATCAACTGCGTTATAAAATATAGAGTACGCGGTAGATTTTTTACCATCATACATCATGTTATTTACAAACCTTGTAACCATGGTATCATTGAACCTTGGATCAGGAAGGATAATTCTCTTTTTTGGTTTTGACTTTCTCATTGCTTTCTATCCTCCTTAATTATTTTTTCTTCTTAGCTGGTGCGCCTTTGGTAGGTGCAGCTGCCTGACCTGGTTTAGGGCGTTTTGTTCCGTATTTACTACGACGTTGGTTACGACCGGCAACACCTGATGTATCTAATGCACCACGGATGATGTGGTAACGTACACCTGGTAAATCCTTCACACGACCACCGCGGATCAAAACGATAGAGTGCTCCTGTAAGTTGTGACCTTCACCTGGGATGTAAGCGTTTACTTCTTTTCCGTTGGTTAAGCGCACACGGGCAACTTTACGCATTGCTGAGTTTGGTTTTTTAGGGGTAGTGGTATACACGCGTGTGCATACGCCTCTTCGCTGTGGACAGCTGTCCAACGCTGGTGACTTACTCTTGTCAACCAGAGCTACTCTACCTTTTCTAACTAATTGCTGAATAGTAGGCATTTTTCCTTTTTTGTATTTACAGTTTTATCCTTATTTTAAGGACTGCAAAGGTAGGGACTATTTTTTGATTTTCAAGGGCTTGCGTAAAAAAGTTTTTGTAATAGGCTGATATCATGACAATAGCCTAAAAATGACCCGTAAAACAGGGGTTTTTGGAGATTTTTAAAGGTATTGGATTTCCGTTTTGATGGGGTTACTTTTTAAAGCACTTGCGGATACCTTACTATAACCTTATCACATCCAAACTCATCCTTCCCAACTCCCTGCGGGATACTTTCTCCTATCTAAACTATTACCAAACTTATCCTCGTCACCACCTTTTAATAAGTTTCAGACGTTTGTATATCAAATTGTTATGTAAATAAGCAGATATCAAACAAATTGTAGCCCTCTTTTTAGCCAAATAGGCCAGCCATCTTTTGCAAATGGCCGGCCTATGTTTACAGTTACAAATATACGGAAACAGAATAGTTAATCAATTGATGGTATATAAATTAATGATGGGCAACTTACGTTATACGTTCCATAGCAACTACATGTAAATTACAACTACCTTAGGGAGTTGAATCTCAATGCAGGTACTATGCGAAAAATGCTCCCGGTATTTATTGTTTTATTATTGTTTGCCTGTAAGCATCGCGATAACCATGTGCCTGGTAAAGCACACGTAGATACCATCAAAATAATAAAAGAGGCAATGGCCGATACCTCAAAGCATGTTGATTTTTTGGCCACAGGCATTTTTCATGAGCAGATAGATAGCGCGCAGTTCAAACATAAATGGAAGGGTATTTTTTACAACAAGAAAGGGTATTACCTTGCCGATACCAAAGTTTCGGTTGCCGCTGTACGCGACACCATGGCAGGCGAGGATAGTACACAAGCCACCGCTTCGTTTATTAAAACCGATATTCATGATCAAAATGTTTTGCTCATTTCTGGTAACCTTGGGCTGGTGAATGGTGCGGTAAAGTACCTCGACCTCAAAAAAGACCAGCTATTGCCTGGCGAGCAGCTTAAACTGAATTATAACGGGAAGCAATTTATTCTTTATGCTACCGGAAAAGTAATACCCACAGATTCAACAAAAGGCATTGACCTGCAAAATATTTATGATATTAAAAATTACAACCTGTTTATAAAAGGTAATGCAAAGGAACATTACTTCGATCAGCTTTTGGTTCACATCAATTCTTTTGAAAGTGGTTTTTGCACCAGAATTGAATTTGCAGGGGATATTGATGGCGACCAAATTCCCGATTTTATAATTAATACCTCCAGCTATGGCATTGGCGGGGTGCCAACACTTTATTTGTCAAAAATGGCCGGGCCTAAAAGATTACTGGTTGAAGTCGGTGGGTATTCTACGGCCGATTGAACACGAATATTGTTGCGCCTACCGATTTAGTTTTGCACCTACGGCGCAAAATTTTGTTGTGGTTTGGAGCTACAAAGCTTTTGCCCCGATGGGGCATGGAATATATAGGTTTATTGCCTTGTGGTAAACAACCCCAGCGGGGTTAAAGCTTTGTAGCAAATCAATACAGTAAGTTTTTTTTGCTCCGTAGGTGCAAAACATATGCGGGCAACAAAAGATACCATGTCCCTATACCTTCACCACCACCCCAAGCTGAAAATAAAATATACCTTTATTGGTATTGACCATTGTTGATGTGATTTGAGCCGGCAGTTTGTTGTGGGCATAGGCGTAGGTAGGGGTAAAGCTAAAATGAACAGGCCTGTTTTATATTCGATAGACATCGATAATTCCAAATCCCCAAAAGGCTTAGTTTGTGGTCACTTATATAACAAAACAGAGCGATGATAAAATCACCGCCCTGCTAACAATCACTCAACAACAATCTTTATATTAAATATTAATAATGGTTATAGCCATCATGGTCATGTCCACGGTCGTCATGATAACCATTGTTATATCCGTTGTGGCCCCTGTCATGATGGCGACCACGTCCATATCCGTCACGTACTACGCAACCCGAGGTTACTGATAATACTACTGTAGATATTAATAGTGCAAATGCAACAAATCTCTTTTTCATGGTGATAATTTTAATGTGCTTGCTTTTAAACAAAATACACCTATAGGACTAACATTTATTGAAAAGGATTAATTGGTAGGTTAATTAAGTTGATTGTGTTGGATTAGGTTGATTGTGTTGGAATGAGTTCTCTACAACGTATTGCCGCACTATCATTACAATCCCTTAACTTTTTGATTCCCCGTCGCAAACACTTAACTTAGGTTCTCCAATCCCAATCAAATGAAAAAGATCTCCTTGTTGTTTATCCCTCTTTGCATCCTGGTTAGCTGTAAGCCCAAACCTGCCGCCGATACGGGCGTATTATCCGGTGACGCCGCTTTTCAAAAACTGGCCGACGAATACCTGGATGGCTACCTGGCCTGGCGACCGGCTAATGGGGTAGCTCTTGGTTACCACCAGTACGATGGTAAGGTTACCGATATCAGCAAGGCCTCATTGGATAAAGAACTTGCCCGTTTAAAGGATTACGATGCCAAACTAAGCGCCGCGGATACTGCATCATTTAGTCCGAAGACATTTTATGATTTTCGCATCCTGCGCTCGGCCGTTAAACAGGAGATCTGGACATTCGACGATTTGGGCACCTACACTAAAAATCCCATGACCTACGCCGGTGCGGTTGATGTGAGCATTTACGTTAAACGAAACTTTGCACCGTTGGAGGATAGGCTGAAATCCATCATCGCCATAGAAAAACTGGCCCCCAAACTGATAGCCGATGCCAAAAAGAACCTGAATGATACCCTGGCCAAGCCGTATGTAGAAACCGCTATCCAGATAGCGCAGGGCTCGGCTGATTTTTTAGGTGGCGATCTGAAGGTGGCGCTGAAAGATGTAAAGAACGATACCCTAATGAAATCGTTCAATACCGTAAATGATGCCGCTATAGCAGCCGTTAAGGATTTTGCCGTGTACCTGCAAAAAGAGAAGTTGCCCAAAGCCAATAACAAATATGCCATTGGCACGGCCAGCTATCAAAAAATGCTGCTGTATAACGAGGGCATCAGACTATCGCCCGACAAAATCTTACAGATTGGTTTAACCGAATTGACAAAGGAGCAATCCTCCTTTAATGCTGCCGCGCATATCATCAACCCCAATAAAAAACCTGTCGATGTTTACCACGATTTGCAGAAGGACCACCCGACGGCCGAAACGCTGATCCCCGACGCTAAGAAAACACTGGAGCAAATTCGTCAGTTTTTGATCGACAAGAACATTGTAACCATGCCATCCGAAGTGCGGGTTAAGGTAGAAGAAACTCCGCAGTATGCCCGTGCTACAGGTACCGCGTCGATGGATACGCCCGGTCCGTTCGAGACTAAAGCGACGGAGGCTTATTATTATATTACACCCGTCGACTCAAAATGGACAGCCCAGCAAAAAGAGGACTGGTTAAAACAATTTGATTTTTACACAACTGATAATGTAACCATCCACGAAGCCTATCCAGGCCATTACACCCAGTTTTTGCATTTAAACGCGTCATCGGCAACGCGGCTTGAAAAGATCTTTGGCAGCTATGCCTACGTAGAGGGCTGGGCACATTATTGCGAAAAAATGATGACTGATGCCGGCTACGGAAACACCGGCGACAGTGTAAAGGCTGCCAAATACCGTTTGGCTCAATCGGGCGATGCTTTGTTGAGGCTTTGCCGCCTGTGTGTATCTATCAAAACTCATACACAGGGGATGAATGTAGATGATGCCACCAAATTTTTCATGAACAACTGGCACCAGGGCGATAAACCATCGCGCCAGGAAGCGCTGCGTGGTACTTTTGATCCGGGGTACCTGTTTTATACCATCGGTAAACTGGAAATCCTGAAACTACGTGAAGACTACAAGAAACAGGAAGGTGCCAACTACTCGCTCAAGAAATTTAACGACGAAGTACTTGACCACGGCATGCCCCAGATTGGTATGCTGCGCGAAATTATGCTGAAAGATAAAAGTACCTGGGGGGATGTGTTGTAAGTGAGTTAGATTGGGTTGGATTAAGTTGATTTGGTTTTTATTGCCCTTGCTTTTCCTGTAGTTTTTAACTATTTGTATATTTACGTTATGACAACGATCACTTTAGAAGTTCCGGATAGCCTTGGCGAGTATCAGAAAGATACTATTCGCTTTATTGCTGCCAAGCTTTATGAATCCGGCAAGCTATCTCTTGGGCAGGCCGCTGTTATGTCGGGCCTTACCAAACGCACTTTTGCTGAACTGCTTAATGATTATGGCGTTTCTTACATCAATTATTCGGTTGACGATTTGAAAGAGGAGCTTGATGGCCTTGCCGGAGTATAACATTATCATCACAGATACCAGTTGCCTTATTTTGCTTGAAAAAAAAATGGTTTTGGTGTATTAAGGCGTTTATTCACAAGTATAACCACTACCCCTGAAATCAAAAGAGAATTTGGCGCGAATTTGCCCGTATGGATAACGATCAGAGCGGTTAAAGATATTGCTCTGATGGAGGTTTTAAAGGAAAGCATTGACCCTGGTGAAGCAAGCGCCATTGCACTCGCTATAGAAACTCCCAATTCATTGGTAATTGTTGATGACCTTAAAGGTCGTAAATTGGCAAAAAGGATGTCGTTATCCATTATGGGGACGTTAGGGATGTTGCTTAAAGCAAAACAACAAAATGTTATCCCATTGGTAAAGCCATACATTGATCTGATTCAGGAAACAGATTTTCGCCTCTCTCAAGCGATCATTAGTTACGTTCTTGAACAAGCTGGAGAATAGCCTTGGATGTCCCCTCCTGAAATTACATTGCACTCATATTGGTTGCGACTCAATACGTAATAACCGCGCGTTGTTTAATCCCCCAATTTTCTTTATTTTAGGAACATCAGCATTCAAACATCGCCATGATCAAAAAAAATCTGCTTTGGTTACTTTTATTATCCTGCGGCAGTACTGCCATCGCCCAAACTTATAAGCCTGCTGCTTTCACTGATCCCGATAGGTTGAAAAAGATAGAGGCCACCTATCCCATTATTGACCAGATCTATAAAAAATATGCCGAAGACAATCACTGGCCAGGCGCAGCCTACGGAATTATTGTGGATGGCAAGCTGGTGCATACCGGAGGATTGGGCTATACCGATGTTCCCAATAAAATCCCCGCCACTTCAAAGTCAGACTTCCGCATAGCCTCTATGACCAAAAGCCTTACGGCTATGGCTATCCTGAAACTTCGCGACGAGGGTAAACTTAAGCTGGATGATCCGGCTTATTTGTACATCCCCGAGATGAAGAATACTAAATATCTAACCAAAGATGCCACACCGGTTACCGTACGCAACCTGCTTACCCACAGCGCCGGTTACCCGGAGGATAACCCATGGGGCGACAGGCAACTGGCCGTAAGCGATGATGAATTGGTAGCGTTATACAAAAAAGGTGTGTCGTTTTCCAATAACCCCGGGCAGGGTTATGAATACAGTAACCTGGGTTTTGCAACGCTGGGTTACATCATTAAAAAGGTATCGGGCAAAACGTATGAAAATTACATTACCGATAATATCCTGAAACCACTGGGCATGACGCATACCTACTGGGAATACACCAAAGTACCCAAAGAGCAACTGGCGCTGGGCTATCGTTGGCTGGACGATAAATGGGTGGAGCAGCCTTTACTGCACGATGGCGCTTATGGTGCCATGGGCGGGCTCATCACCAATATTGAGGATTTTAGCATCTACATGTCATTACACCTGGATGCCTGGCCACCGCGCGACGATGCCGAGACTGGTCCGGTTAAGAGGAGTTCTATCCGCGAAATGCAGTACCCATGGGATGTAAACTATTTAACGGCCAACGCCAAAACAACTACCGGCCGCCCATGCCCCAATGTAAGCGCCTATGCTTACGGGTTACGCTGGGCAAAAGATTGCGATAATCGCGTTTATATAGGCCATACCGGCGGCTTGCCTGGCTTTGGCAGCCAATGGAATATTATGCCCGATTATGGCATCGGCGTAGTATCATTCGCCAACCTGACCTATGCAAGGGCCGGGTACCCCAACACCCAGGTGCTGGATACGATTATGGCGCTCACCAATATTAAACCCCGCCAGCTGCCAGCCTCGCTGATACTGGAACAACGCAAAAACGACCTGCTAAAAGTGATTGCCGACTGGACCACCGCCAAAGCAAGCGGCATCTTTGCCGATAACTTCTTTATGGATTACTTTCCAGATAAACTAAAAACAGCCACCGCCGAAGCGTTTGCCAAAGCCGGCAAAACCCTGAGCGTTGGCGATGTGGTACCCGAAAACCAACTGCGCGGTTATTTTATCATCAAGGGCGAAAAAGCCAATATTAAAGTAAGCTTTACGCTAACGCCAGAAAACCCACCGCTGGTGCAGGAGTACCATTTGGATGTGATGCCGTAGGCTCCCAACGGCTAAATGGATAAACTGTAGCCAAGATGTAAAACATACAATGATAATTTATCTATGAAAAAATTTCCATTGATAGCATTCTTTTTACTAATGCTAACAAATATTGCGGCCTTTGGCCAGCCCGGTGTACCGGTATTAAAGCCGGAGGAAATATTGAAAAGCAACGACAGTTTTTACAATTATATCGGCCTGTATTTTTTTAAGCTTACGCAGGATATTGTGCCTTATGATGCGGCGAAAAAAGCTATAAGCAAGCGGGTGTTTTTTCAAAAGCTTACTACCGGCAATTACCTGCCGCTTAAGCTCAGTTCGGCAGATGGTAAATTATACTACCAGTTATATAAGGTAAACAGCGCGGCAGGAAAAAAACAATTGACTTATATACAAAGCTTTGCCACCATCTTTTTAGATCATTACAACCGGCAAGGCAAGCTTTTCCCGGCGTTTAGTTTTACCGATATTAACGGTAACAAATATGATAATACCAACACCAAAGGCAAAACCGTAGTACTTAAATGCTGGTATATAGGCTGCGGGCGCTGCGAGGAAGAAATGCCCGAACTGAATGCCATTGTAGCCAAATATAAAGACCGTAAAGATGTTCTGTTTGTAAGCCTTGCGTTCGATACCCAGCCTAAACTACAGGCGTTTTTGAAACGCAAACAGTTTAATTACCAGGTGGTAGCCGAGCAACGCGCCTTCATCACCAAAACGCTTCATATTAACGCGTTCCCCACCCATTTCATCATCAACAAAAACGGAACCATTGTAGCCGTGGTTGATAACCCTGATGAAATAGAATATGCCCTGGAACATAAAATCTAAGGTTGTCAAAAGCATGTAAACATCCCCTCCCAAAACAATCAAAGCCCTCAAATTGTCGTATCTTTATATAAGATAACTGAGCCGTTTATCGGTGAAATCATCTCAAAAATCAGTGAAATCATAAATTAAAAATGGAATACAACAAATTAACGCCCGAAGAGGAGTATATTATACTGCATAAAGGAACCGAGCGCCCCTTTACCGGTGCTTTATTAAATAACCATGCCGAAGGTTTATACGTGTGCAAACGTTGCGACACGCCGCTGTACACTTCCGAATCGAAATTTGAATCGCATTGCGGATGGCCAAGTTTTGATGACGAGATCCCCGGAGCCGTAAAACGGGTACCGGATGCCGATGGCAGGAGGGTAGAGATTGTATGCGCCAACTGTGGTGCCCACCTGGGTCACGTTTTTGAAGGCGAGTATCTTACCCCCAAAAATACCCGTCATTGCGTAAATTCTGTGTCGATGAAATTTGTATCGGCAGATGAAGTAAAATAATTCTTAAAACTTACAGGAATATCCCGGGCGATTAAGATTGTCCGGGATATTTTGTTTTTCCACATTGGGTTTTGTGGACTACTTTTTAGCCTTGATTTCGAGATTCTTATTGCCACTTACTTAGGGCATTATGCTATTCGCAATAATTGTCTGTGTTAAGTCAAGTAATTTATAATGTTAAATTATTGTTTTTGGCAAGTTTTTACGCTATGAATTTTGATGGTCATTTTTAATTGGCTGTAATCAAGTTCATTAATTTTCAATCTTCTATCTATCTGTAAAAATAAAGTGACAAAGTGTTAATAACTCGGGGGTTTGTTAAAAACTAAGACTAACAGCATACCAACTCAAACCTTAACTTTGTTCTACAAGGTAATAAAAAGGTATTCAACAGACAGCCGGATGTATTCATCATCCAACAACGCAAACACTTAGCTGTCAGGAATTTACATACTAAAAATTGTGATTGGTCGAGCTAATCACAGCAACTTGAAAGCTTTATTTTAAAATAAGGCTGGCTTTGGTGTCTGATGGCGCTACGTAATAATTGTAAGGATAAAAAAACAGGTACCAATGATACAGGAAGACGAAATATTACTGAAAGAGAACAAAGACAGGTTTGTGATACTGCCTATTAAGTATCCGGCTATTTGGGAAATGTATAAAAAGGCTGAAGCCAGTTTCTGGACGGCCGAGGAGATCGATCTTTCGGACGATATGAAGCATTGGGAAAACCTTAACCCGGGCGAGAAGCACTTCATTTCGCACATCCTGGCTTTTTTTGCTGCCAGCGATGGTATTGTAAATGAAAACCTGGCCGTGAATTTCATGAGCGAGGTACAATTACCAGAAGCCCGTTGCTTTTACGGTTTCCAGATCATGATGGAAAACATCCATTCTGAAACCTATGCCCTGTTAATTGACACCTATATTAAAGATCCTGCCGAAAAGGACCGCCTGTTTCACGCTATTGACACTATTCCCTGCGTAACTAAAAAAGCAGAATGGGCGCTGCGCTGGATAAACAACGGCAATTTTGCCGAGCGTTTGGTAGCTTTCGCGGCTGTTGAAGGTATTTTTTTCTCTGGCAGTTTCTGCTCTATTTTCTGGCTTAAAAAGCGTGGTTTAATGCCGGGCTTAACGTTCAGCAACGAGCTGATTTCGCGTGATGAAGGTTCTCATTGTGAATTTGCCTGCCTGCTTTACAAAATGTTAAAAACCAGGTTAAGCTCAGACGCGGTATTGAAAATTATTACCGACGCCGTTGAAATTGAAAAAGAATTTGTTACCGACGCCTTACCTGTTAACCTGATTGGCATGAACGCCAAAATGATGGGGCAGTATATTGAGTTTGTGGCCGACAGATGGTTGGGCGAGCTTGGGTACGAAAAACACTACGGCGCAAGCAATCCGTTCGACTTCATGGAAATGATTTCTCTGCAGGGCAAAACCAACTTCTTTGAAAAACGCGTAGGCGATTATCAAAAAAGCGGTGTATTGAACAATGCCGAGAGCAAAGCGTTCTCACTGGACGAGGATTTCTAAAGGAGTAGTAAGTATTTAGTATCAAGTATCAAGACCGGAGAACGCGGGAATATTGAATACGCTAAATTCTAACTACAATAAACAAAATGAAAATATCACACAGGTGGCTACATAAAAAGTCTTGATACTTGATACTAACTACCTGATACTAAAAAAGAATTAGTTAACATATATATATCCACGGGTTAGTTCGGGGGCTTGCTATTCGGCACTAACTACTAAATACCAACAAACATGCTTGTAGTAAAAAGAGACGGGAGAAAAGAGTCGGTAAAATTCGACAAGATCACAGCACGTATTGAAAAACTGTGCTATGGATTCCAATTGGTTGACCCAATTGATGTGGCAAAAAAAGTAATTGAAGGTTTGTTTGACGGTGTGACGACGTCAGAACTGGATAACCTTGCAGCCGAGACGGCGGCATCGTTAACAACAAAGCACCCGGATTATGCTTTGCTGGCTTCGCGTATCGCGGTATCAAACCTGCACAAAAACACCATCAAGTCGTTCTCTGAAACCATGCGTTTACTGCATGATTATATCGACCCTAAAACAGGTAAAGATGCCTCTCTTATTGCCGATGATGTATGGGAAGTGATCCAGAATAATGCCGAACTTTTAGATAGCAGCATTATTTATGACCGTGACTTTGGTTTTGATTATTTCGGTTTTAAAACACTTGAAAAATCATATTTGTTAAAAGTTAATGGTAAAATAGCCGAGCGCCCTCAGCACCTGTTTATGCGTGTATCTGTTGGTATCCATAAAGAGGATATTGAAAGCGCTATCAAAACCTACCACTTAATGAGCGAGCGTTGGTTTACACACGCTACACCTACATTATTTAACGCCGGTACTCCAAAACCACAAATGTCGTCATGCTTTTTATTAACCATGAAAGATGATAGCATTGATGGTATTTACGATACTTTAAAGCAAACCGCCAAAATTTCACAAAGCGCTGGTGGTATTGGCCTAAGCATCCACAATGTGCGTGCTACAGGTTCATATATCAGCGGTACAAATGGTACCAGCAACGGTATTATCCCAATGCTGCGTGTGTTTAATGATACCGCCCGTTACGTTGATCAGGGCGGTGGCAAACGTAAAGGCGCTTTCGCTATATACTTAGAGCCTTGGCATGCAGATATCTTTGAATTTCTTGACTTGCGTAAAAACCACGGTAAAGAAGAAATGCGTGCCCGCGATTTGTTCTACGCCCTTTGGGTATCTGACTTGTTTATGCAACGCGTTGAGGCTAACGAAGAGTGGAGCCTGTTTTGCCCGCATGAAGCACCAGGATTAGCTGATTGCTTTGGTGCCGAGTTTGTTGAACTGTACACCCGTTACGAAAAAGAAGGCCGTGCCCGTAAGGTAGTTAAAGCACAGGAACTTTGGTTTGCGGTATTAGATGCCCAGGTAGAAACAGGTACACCATACCTGTTGTATAAAGATGCTGCCAACAGCAAATCAAACCAGCAAAATTTAGGTACTATAAAAAGCTCAAACCTTTGTACCGAAATTATGGAGTATACTGATGCCAACGAAGTTGCGGTTTGTAACCTGGCTTCATTAGCGTTGCCACGCTACATTATCAACGGTACATTTGATCATAACAAATTATACGATGTTACTTACCAGGCTACTTTAAACCTTAATAAGATCATCGATCATAATTACTACCCAATTAAAGAGGCCGAGTACTCAAACCTGCGTCATCGCCCGATTGGCTTAGGTGTACAAGGTTTGGCAGATACTTTTATCCAGCTGCGTATGCCGTTTGAAAGCGATGAGGCTAAACAACTGAACAAAGAGATCTTTGAAACCATCTATTTTGCAGCTATGACAGCCTCAAAAGACCTGGCTATTAAAGATGGTGCTTACGAAACCTTTAAAGGTTCGCCACTGTCAAAAGGTAAGTTCCAGTTTGATTTGTGGAATGTATCGCCGGCCAGCACCCGTTGGGATTGGGAAAACCTGCGTTTAGATGTAATGAACCATGGTGTGCGTAACTCACTGTTAGTTGCGCCAATGCCAACTGCTTCAACTTCACAAATTTTGGGTAACAATGAGTGCTTTGAGCCATATACCTCAAACATTTACACCCGTAGGGTATTAAGCGGTGAGTTCATTGTTGTAAACAAATATTTACTGCGCGATTTGGTTAACCTTGGTTTATGGACCCCTGCAATGAAAGATAAGATCATCACTGCAAACGGATCTGTGCAGGATATTGCCGAAATACCTGCCGATATTAAAGAACTGTACAAAACGGTTTGGGAAATTAAAATGCGTAATATTATTGACATGGCTGCCGATAGGGGGGCTTATGTTTGCCAGTCGCAATCATTAAACCTGTTCATCAATGCGCCAAACGCTTCAAAACTGACTTCAATGCACTTCTACGCCTGGAAAAAAGGCTTAAAAACAGGTATGTACTACCTGCGTACACAAGCTGCTTCGCAAGCTGTTAAGTTCACGGTTGAAAACCAGGGCGGATCAAACATGGAGCCGGTTATTCCAGATCATGTAGACCAAATGGTTGACAACGTACCAGAAGGCCCAAGCTGCTCAATGGAAGAAGGTTGCGTTACCTGTTCTGCATAATTCTTTTAGAGTAAGGATTTTTGGACAAAAGATAAAGGACTTAGGGACTGTAGGACATTGGGACTATAGGATGAAGGTCGAAAAGTATGTAAGCTCCGTGAATTAATTTCATGGGGCTTTTTAATTGTGGTAGAAAGGTTTTAATGACATTGATATTTTATTAATGATATCAACATTACTTACTTTCGTACCAGCAAACGGCCATGAACTATCAACCATGAGCCATGAACTAAAACGCATGCACCCAAAACACGAGATCATCCGTTGCGAACGCTGTGAGGCACCTTTTGAATGTAAAGCCAACTCATTCACCAAGTGCCAGTGCAGCACTGTGCAGCTTACCCTAAACGAGGTGCAATACGTGAGCGAGCTTTATGAAGGATGCCTGTGTGCCAATTGCCTGTTGATTGTACAACAGGAATATCGGGTTGGGATGGGGATTCTATAATTTTGTTTAGCAATAGATAATAATTATATTTGATTCATGACCACTGTAACCATACAAGTTCCTGAAAATGTAAAAGGCAAGCTATCGGCTCTTGTAAAAGAACTTGGTGGTGAAATTATTTCGATGTCATCAGATAAAGTTATCTCAAAAAAGACAAAAGTTTTAAACGAAATAAAGCAAGGACTGAATGAGGTAAAGGCCATACGCGAAGGAAAATCAAAGCCTTATTCAATGTCGGATCTTTTTGATGGGAAATAAAGTTGTTCTGACTGGCTTTTTCCTTAAAAAAGCCAAACGCCTTCTCAAAAAATATCATACACTACAAAATAGTTTACCTCATCTTGAAAGTATGCTCTTGGTAAATCCAAGGATTGGAGATAGTTATGGCGATAATATTTATAAGGTACGACTTGCAGATGAATCGAAGGGTAAAGGTAAAAGTGGCGGGTTTCGGGTTATTACATATGTTATTGAAGAAACCCAAACATCAACAAACATTTACCTGATAACTATTTTCGACAAGTCGGAGGAGTCATCGATTGACAAAAAGGACGTTAGGGAGATCATAAAATCCCAGAACTTGTAATAGGGTTCATTTTTACACTCTAAATCCATCTAAACACCAATCTCTCAAAACAATTCCCGCCCGTTTATATTAAGCTGTAAACATCCCGCTCATGACAAAGAAGTTTACAAGCATAATATTGGTTGCAGCGATGGTTGCAATGCTGGCCGCAAGCTGTGGTACACCACGTAATTTGCCCAACCCAACACCAGCGCCAAAAACGGAATAAACCTCGTCAACCTTCATGTTGTTGAAAATCAATCCTCTAAAACAATTTCGGTTTGCTTTTATTATATTATAAAACGCATCACTATGAAAAAGAGAATCATCAGCGTACTGTTGCTGATAGCTACAGTTGCCACATTAGCCACAAGTTGCGCCCCGCCGCGCAATATGCCACATCCGCCAGCACCACCGAAACCGGCTGCACCATAAAACAAAACAAGGCCCCGATCTTAAAACCGGGGCCTTGTGTGTTGTAAGTGAATGATAACGGATTTCTGTTGTAACGTAAAGCGCTATCGTAATACAAACAAAAAATCCCGATCATTTTTGATCGGGATTTAAATATGTTTACCAGAATTCCCCCTTCAGGGGGTTAGGGGGCTATAATTTGGCCAATTCCTCTGCCATGGCAGCGCCAATTTCGGCGGGCGATTCAACTACGCGGATGCCGCACTCGGTCATGATTTTCATTTTAGCAGCAGCAGTATCGTCAGCACCGCCAACGATAGCACCTGCGTGGCCCATACGGCGGCCCGGAGGCGCTGTTTGGCCGGCAATGAAGCCTACTACTGGTTTAGTGCCAAATTCTTTGATCCAACGGGCTGCATCAGCTTCCATGCCACCACCAATTTCACCAATCATGATGATGCCGTGTGTGTCTGGGTCATTCATCAATAATTCAACAGCTTCTTTGGTCGGGGTACCAATAATAGGGTCGCCACCAATACCAATTGCGGTGGTGATACCTAACCCGGCTTTAACAACCTGGTCAACCGCTTCGTAAGTTAAGGTGCCTGATTTTGAAACCACACCAACGTTACCTTTTTTGAAGATAAAGCCTGGCATAATGCCAATTTTGCTTTCATCGGCAGTAATGATACCTGGGCAGTTAGGGCCAATAAGGCGTGCATCCTTATCGGTTAAGTATTCTTTTACCTGTATCATATCCTTGGTAGGGATACCTTCGGTAATACAAACAATAACCTTAATGCCGGCTTCGGCAGCTTCCATAATGGCATCAGCGCCAAAAGCGGGAGGTACAAAAATGATAGATACATCGGCACCGGTTTGGTCAACCGCGTCTTTTACGGTATTAAACACCGGACGATCTAAATGTGTTTGACCACCTTTACCAGGTGTAACGCCACCAACAAGCTGAGTGCCATAGGCAATCATTTGCTCGGCATGGTAGCTACCTTCTTTGCCGGTGAAACCCTGTACAATAACTTTTGAATCTTTATTTACGAGAACGCTCATTGGTTTTTTTCGTTTTAGTACGGCAAAGCTAAAGTTTTTGCGCGAATGTCAAACCCCTGAAACAGGTAATTTTACACAGCCCCCTCTAAATCTCCCCCTAAAGGGTGAGACTTTAATAAAATCATTTATTGATAACATTCTTTTTACACAATTATGCCAATTAAGGGCTCCGTTTTTATGGAATTCGACGGCAAATCAAAGAACTCCCCCTTCAGGGGGCTGGGGGGCTCCTGGAGCGACAAATTCCCCCTCACTCTTCGCAATCACAATAGTAGCTACCCCGTTGCCAATAACGTTGGTGACAGCCCGCGCTTCCGACATAAACCTATCCACTCCAAACAAAATAGCCAAACCTTCTACCGGGATAATCTTGATAGCGGTAAGCGTGCTGGTAAGCACAATAAAACCACTGCCCGTTACACCCGCAGCGCCTTTGGATGTGATCATGAGGATGCCGATAATCACCAGTTGCTGCTCTAACGATAAAGGAACATGAAACACCTGTGCTAAAAATATAACAGACATAGATAAGTAGATGGTAGTTCCATCCAAATTAAAAGAGTATCCGGTAGGGATCACCAGGCCAACAACTGATTTGGAACAGCCAAATTTTTCCATCTTTTCCATCATGGCCGGTAGAGCAGGTTCGGAGGACGAAGTACCCAGCACAATGAGAATTTCCTGGCGGATAAACTTTAAATACTGCCACAGGCTGAATTTGTACAGGTAGCAGATAATATTAAGTACCACAAATATGAAAAGCAACATGGTTAAATAAACCGATCCCATGAGCATGGCCAAAGGTTTAAGGGTAGCAATACCGTATTTGCTGATGGTAAACGCCATACCGCCAAAAGCACCAATAGGGGCCACCTTCATCACAATTTTCATGATATTAAAAAACACCTTCGAGATCTTATCAAACAAATTGATCACTACCTGCCCGGTATCGCCCATGCGGCTCAACCCAAAGCCAAACAATACGGCAAAAAACAACACCTGCAAAATATCGCCTTTGGCAAATGCATCAAACGCGTTGGCAGGTACTATATGGGTAATAAAGTCGCCCCAATGCATTTCGGCGGCGGCTTTTTGGTAAGTGGCCAATTTACCGCTGGCATCGGCGGCGGCATGGCCGGTAAAGCCCTCACCCGGCTTTATGATATTGGCTACCGTAACGCCTATGATAAGCGCGAAAGTGGTAACTATTTCAAAGTAAAGCAGCGCCTTACCGCCAACCCGGCCCACCTTTTTCATATCGCTCATGCCGGCTATGCCCAGCACAATGGTGAAAAATATGATAGGCGCTATCAGCATTGTGATCAGGCTGATAAAAGTTTTGCTGATCACCTCGGCTGTTGGAGCAAATCCCTTAAAATATAAGCCAACGATTACGCCCAGCGCAATAGCGATAAGTACCTGGAAATTTAGGTTTGATAAAAGGCGTTTCATACTTAAACAATTATACACTTTTAAAGTAATATTTGAATTTTAATACGTTAAGTTAGTTAATTAAGGAAGCTTGTGCTTCTATTATCGATCTTGAGATATTTAATAGAGCCTAAAAATAATCACCAATGAAACAACTTATACTTTCGGTAGTGTTATTCATAATCTGCGGGTTAAAAACACGGGCGCAGGTGATCGAAAATACTTTGAAGGCGGTAAATAGCTCGCACAATGTAAGCTATACCGAAGTTTTAAAAGACAAAATGAGTTTTGCCGATGTGCCGGATGTAGAAACGATAAAGGCAAAAGTGACATTTGTAGCTGCAGAAAAACAAACAGGCGGTTATTACCTTTTAAAGCGCGATAGTGATATAGACACTTATGATGGTAATAAATCTATTTGGTTAAACCTGCGCGATAGTACTTATAAAATAGATAAGAATGCCATAACAGGGCAGGCTACCCGCTCTTTGCTCTATTGGATTACGGAGATGAAAAATTGGCTAAAAACGCCATCCAAAATTAAATCACTTAAAGATACTGTTATTGATAAGGTAGCTTATAACCATTATGTGGTTGTACAAGAGGATACCACAAAAAAAGATGAACATGTTTATTCGCTTATTTACGTTGTTAGTGACAAATCTAATTATCTGCCATTTTCCATCAGCTGGAAATTGAAAGATTTTTTTGACGATGGTGCTCTTGGTGGCTGGAATGAGGAACATTTTTATAGCAACTATAAATTGGACGAAGGTGATTTTCCGGATTTGAGTGAATCTGTGGTGCCCGCAAAATTCAGATTGCCCGTGAGCAGGGTTGTGCCAAAGCCTTTGCCTGTTGGTACTAAGGCCCCACAAATAAACCTGTACGATAACGCTGGGAATAACTTCGACCTTGAAAAATTAAAGGGCAAAATGGTGCTTCTTAATTTCACTACCCTCGGGTGCCCGCATTGTATTAACGCCGCGCAAATGCTGGCCCGGTTAAATCAAAAGTATTCGGGGGGAAACTTCGCTGTTGTCAGCATTTTTCAAAAGGGTACCAATACCCAGCAGGCCATTGCAAAATTCGACGGTAAATATCAGGTAAAGTATCCGAGCTACCTGGCAGAAAATACAACGGAAGCCATTTACCATTTGAGCGGTTATCCCAACTTTTACCTGCTGGACAAGCAAGGTGTTGTTATACAGTGGTATGAAGGCTTTTATGCCGATTTGGAGAATGAGATAAGCGACAAGCTCAATAAAGCTTTATGATGTTGCTCATCTAACGCCAAACAAAAAAGCCCTTCCCAAAACCGGGAAGAGCTCTTACTTGAATTTATTATGAAAAGTGTTAATTAGTTAGGGGTAGTTGCGCCGGTAGTAAGGTCAACCAGGTATTCGTGGTTTAAGAAAGTCATTTGCGCTTTGTGGTTACCCAGGAAACGTAGGGTGCCGCTGTATTCCCAGCCGCCACCGTTGGTTGTGCCTTTTGATACAAATGTTGCATTACCACTGGTGATGTCAAATGAGTCATCGCCGTGTACATACAGGTTTGTAAAGGAATAAGTAACATGTACCGATGCAAAAGAAACGGGTTTGGTGTAATGATTATCGGTAAATGATTTCATTGTACCGTTTAATGAGAAGTTTGAGTTGTTGGTGTTTAAACCACGCACGGTATATTTTTGAACAACATCATACACATAAGCATAACCCGGACCACTGCCCGCGGTGTTGATAGAATCTACCAGGTTATAACCAATAGTTGCATTGTTATTGCAAACAAAAAAGTAACTGTAGCCGCCGCTTTTGGTAGCTTTTAAACTATCACCCTGGTTCCAAACAAGGTTTAAGCTGGTATCGGTATAAAAACCGCAGCCATAATCATTGCTTTGGGTTTTAATTTTTGAAGGTGCTTTAAAGGTTGTTGATGGGTTAACACCATCTTTAATGCTGGCACCGCCAAATGCGCCAACTAATGATTGTGCAAGGTTTTTACCAATAGCAGAACTTGCCTGGTTAACTGAAGGTGTTGTAGTAGTTGATTGTGGTTTGGCTCCGTTTTTTTGACAGGCCGAGTAAAAAACGGCAACTCCCATTAATAGAGGTAATGCAGCGCGTAAATTTAATTTCATAAAGGTATAGATAAGATTATTAATTACTGGTTACCGTAGGCGGCAACAAGCATACCACTTACCTGCACGCTTCATGATGGATATAATTTGTACCTTAAATAAATTAATTATTTAATTGAAGGTTAATGGGTATTTAACGCAACTGAAATTGGTTTTTGATGCTTAGGGGTTGTTTTTCTACAAAAATGGGGAACTATTTGCCCGTATTGAATTGTAGGAATTCGGTATAAAAAGAAAATCCCCGTTGCCTTGCAGGGGCAATGGGGATGCACTATGTTTAAACCAAAGTTACACTACCTGGCCTGTTTTTACATTGATGGTGGTTACTTCGCCATTGATGGTGATCTTAGCTTTATGATCGCCAAGGAAAGTAATTGTGCCCGAGTAGTTCCAGGTGCCTTTGTCATAAGTACCCTTGGTTGAAAAAGTTGCTGAACCACCGGTGATGTCCGCATCTTTTGAACGATCGATGGTCAGTGCGGATAAATTAAAGCTAAATGTCGCGCTGATGGCTTTTGTTGCAGTGCCTTCTTTGTAAGTGCCGTTAACCGATAAGTTTAACTTACCATCTAACTGAAGTTTGGTATTACTTACACCAGGATTAAGGCTTTTCAACAAAAAGTTTTTGCCGTATTTTTCGGTAATATGATTACCGCCGCCAACTATAACTAAGTTTAAGCTATCGGCAATGCTTACGCTCGATATTTTATTGCTTGTACATGCCACCTGGTAGTTAATTTTTTCCCAGATATCCAATTTGGAAGTATCACTATCGCCCAGGCTTGCCGAAAACGTGGTATCAATTTTAAACCCGCAACCAAAATTATGAATTGATTCAATTCTGGCTTTGCCTTTTACTTTAAAATCAATATTGGTTGGATAATCCAATCCATCAGAAATACTGAAACCGCCTTCGGAGCCGTAAAGTGCTTCGCTAAGGGTTGAGGCCATTTGTGCGTTTACTACCTTAGTGCTTACCGTACTGGTATTGGCAGTGCCGTCATCTTTCAATTTGCTACAGCCTGCATAAGTTAAAACTATGCCTGCAAGGGCTATAAATATAAATTTGTAGTTGGGTTTCATTTATTTAAGGTTTAAAATTTTGTATAAATCTACCCTATATACGTGTAATAAAAAAATAAGTTGGCACTTTTTGATGTTCTGAGGTGTGCCCCTCTAAATCTCCCCGGTAGGCTACTGTATGTACACATCTTTTCATCAAAAAAAATGTCATTTCGAACGAGCCGGGTAGGGAAAAAGCGAGGCTGCGAGGAGAAATCTTATACGTCTTGCACGGCTGAATGTCCGCTTTTATAAGATTTCTCCTCACCCCGGCGCGCAATCCCTGCCGGTTCGTTCGAAATGACATCGTTTTTGTTTAGTAATACGATTTCAGAAGATGTGTACACACGGTAGCCCCGGTAGGGCAGACTTTAAGAAATTTTTAAGCCCTCCCTTCCGGGGAGGGTTGGGAGGGGCTCAACTAATCATCAATAAACTACCATACTAATAGAGATTTTCTTAATTTCGCAACCTCATACGTGTAAACAATAAAATGGACTATCAATTTAAAGATATAGAGCAAAAGTGGCAGCAGTTTTGGGCCCAGAACGGAACGTTTAAAGCCGAGGATAAAAGCAGCAAACCCAAGTATTATGTGCTGGATATGTTCCCTTACCCATCGGGCGCGGGGCTGCATGTGGGCCATCCGCTGGGTTATATTGCATCTGATATTTTTGCCCGTTACAAGCGCCTTAAAGGTTTTAACGTGCTGCACCCTATGGGTTACGATAGTTTCGGTTTACCGGCCGAGCAATACGCTATACAAACCGGTCAGCACCCGGCGATAACAACCGAGGATAATATTGCTACGTACCGCCGTCAGTTAGATCAGATTGGTTTCTCTTTTGATTGGAGCCGCGAAGTGCGCACCAGCTCGCCCGATTATTATAAGTGGACGCAGTGGATCTTTATGCAGCTGTTTAACAGCTGGTATAATAAGGATGCGGCCAAAGCCGAAAGCATTGCCCAATTGGTAGCGCATTTTGAGCAAAACGGATCTGTAGGGATCAATGCCGTATGTGATGAAGAAATTTTAAGTTTTACTGCTGATGAATGGAAAGTGATGAGCAACCAGGAGCAGCAGTCCGAACTATTGAAATACCGCCTTACCTACCTTCGCGAAAGCACCGTAAACTGGTGCCCGGCCTTGGGTACCGTATTGGCAAACGACGAAGTAAAAGACGGCTTCAGCGAACGCGGAGGCTACCCTGTTGAACAAAAGAAAATGATGCAGTGGAGCATGCGCATCACCGCGTATGCCGAGCGCCTGTTGCAAGGCCTCGACAGCATCGACTGGCCCGAGCCATTGAAAGAAATGCAGCGCAACTGGATTGGCAAAAGTACGGGTGCGTCGGTAAAATTTCCTATATCTGTGATCGGAGGTGTGGGGTCGGAGGCCAGAACTCGGACGTCAGACCACACAACTCAGAAGCCAAGATTCATCGAGGTTTTCACCACCCGTGTTGATACCATCTTCGGTGTTACGTTTTTGGTGATAGCTCCCGAGCATGAATTGGTGGCTTCGCTGACAACGCCGGAGCAGAAGGCCGATATTGACGCTTATATCGCTGTAACTAAAAAGAAATCGGAACTGGATAGGATGGCCGATGCCAAAACGGTATCTGGCGCGTTTACCGGCAGCTATGTATTGAACCCGCTTAATGGGCAGCAAATCCCGATCTGGATTGCAGATTATGTGCTGGCGGGTTACGGCACAGGCGCGGTAATGGCCGTACCATCCGGTGATCAGCGCGACTATTTATTTGCCAAACATTTTGATTTGCCAATAGTGCCGATCATCGACATACAAAAAATAGAAGCTGAAGCCGACCCAACCAAGGAGGGTACCTACATCAACTCGGAATTTATGAACGGGTTGGATTATAAGGCAGGTACCGCCGCCGTTATTGCCAAATTAGAAGCAATAGGCGCTGGCAAAGCAAAAGTGAATTTCAGGATGCGCGATGCCATTTTTGGCCGCCAGCGTTACTGGGGCGAACCAGTACCGGTTTACTTTAAAGAAGGTTTGCCTTATTTAATTGAGGAAAGTCATTTGCCATTGTTATTGCCCGAAGTAGATAAATATTTGCCAACTGAAAGCGGCGAGCCGCCGTTAGCAAGGGCAGAAAACTGGAGCTACAAGAGTCAAGAATCAAGAGTCAAGAATCAAGATGATGCTGCCTACGCTTACGAACTTTCGACCATGCCGGGTTGGGCTGGCAGTAGCTGGTACTGGTTCCGTTATATGGATGCACATAATGATCAGGAATTTGCATCGCCAGAGGCTATTGCTTATTGGAAAGACGTGGATTTGTACATAGGCGGCAGCGAGCACGCTACCGGTCACTTATTATACAGCCGCTTTTGGAACAAGTTTTTGAAGGATATTGGTAAAGTAGGGGAGGAAGAGCCTTTCAAAAAACTAATTAACCAGGGAATGATCCAGGGCCGTAGCAACTTTGTTTATCGTTTGATAGATGAAGAAGGGCGTGGTACCAACACTTTTGTATCTCACGGATTGATCAAAGAATATAAAACTTCGCCTTTGCATGTTGACGTGAACATTGTAGAGAACGAAATTTTAAATCTTGATAAGTTTAAAAAGTTCCGCCCTGAATTTGAAACTGCGGAATTTATCCTGGAGAACGGTAAATACATCTGCGGTGTTGAAGTTGAAAAGATGTCAAAATCGAAGTTCAACGTTGTAAATCCTGATGATATCATTGGCCGTTACGGTGCCGATACCTTGCGCATGTACGAGATGTTCCTTGGTCCGTTGGAGCAAAGCAAACCATGGAATACCAATGGCATTGAGGGCGTATTTAAATTTCTGCGTAAATTCTGGAGATTATTTCATAATGATGCCTGGGAGTTTAGCGTATCAGGCGCCGAGCCGTCAAAAGCCGAGTTGAAATCATTACACAAGATCATACGCAAGGTAGAGGAAGATATCGAACGTTTTTCGTTCAATACTTCGGTATCCAGCTTCATGATTGCCGTAAATGAACTTACCGACTTAAAATGTAACAACCGCGCCGTATTGCAGGATATGGTGATCATCTTATCCTCATACGCTCCGCACATCTGCGAGGAATTGTGGACTTTATTGGGTAACCAGGCAGGCACATTATCATACGCGCCGTTCCCTAAGTTTAATAGCAGCTATTTAATTGAGGATGAATTTGCATACCCTATCAGCATTAACGGTAAAATGAAAATGAATCTTAACATTTCATTAAGCCTTGATGTAAAAGAAATAGAAACGGCAGTTTTGGCCAACGCCGACGTGCAAAAATACCTGGATGGCAAAGCCCCCAAAAAGGTGATTGTTGTTAAAGGTAGAATTGTGAACATGGTGGTGTAAAAAGGCTGTCATCTCCACCCTGTCATTCTGAGTAGTAAAATCCGTGGATTGTGAAGGTGGAAATGACAACATCGCCCCCTTGTCATTGCGAGGAACGAAGCAATCTCGTCGCCATGCATATTCGCTCTGTATGGCGACGAGATTACCACGCTGCGCTCGCAATGACATATTTTTGTATTTGTCATTGGCAGGAACGAAGAATCTTCTGCACTATAAAAGTCTGCAATTAGCAGGGCGAAGAAGATCCTTCGTGCCTCAGGATGACAATCATTTTTACAATACATCATGGGCATTTACGAATGATCTTCTTCTATAGAAAAGACTGCGATTAGCAGGGTGAGTGCCCCGGGATGGGAAATTTTTTTGAAATACGTAGAGTTCAAACCATCCACAATAATAGCTGAAATATCAGCCTAAATCTTTTATCTATAGTATATCTTATCATCATAAAAGACACTCAACCAATAAGTTGATCATCCCGGTAAATCACAAAACCATCAAAAGGGAGAGGCTTATTAATAGCCTTTCTAAATAGTATTTACCAATTATCATCATAGTGTAACATGTACATGACAATTGATACTTTATCAAAAAAATAAGGATTTGCCCTGTAACATTTAAAGTATTTTCGCCTCCAATTACCAAAATAAACATAAATGAAACGTTTTTACATACTTATAGCATTTTTCTGTTTCGCGCTTTCGGCCAAGGCCCAGTTTGGGGTAGGCGGTGGCGGGCCCAATATTGTGGGTCGCATTTCCGGTACAGTTATCGACTCAATTACTAAAAAGCCAATGGATTATACCACCGTTGGCTTATACCGCGTAGGCGGAAAATCGCCACTAAACGGTGTTTTAACCGACGAAAAAGGCAACTTTAAAATAGATGGTGTAAAGCCAGGTACTTACAGCCTTAAAATAACTTTCATTGGTTACCCTACCAAAATAGTTGAACCTGTAACTACCACAGCTTCAAAACCCGATAATAAATTGGGCAATGTTTTTATTTCTCCGGGCGCGCATGCGCTTGCAACTGTAAATGTTGTTGGCCAGGCACCGCTAATTGAAAACAAAATAGATAAGATTGTTTACAACGCCGAAAAAGACCTGACATCTGCCGGTGGCAACGCTACAGACGTGTTGCAAAAGGTTCCGTTGGTTAACGTAGATATTAACGGTAATGTATCTATCCGTGGCGATCAAAACGTGAAAGTATTGATCAATGGTAAACCATCAGGTGCTACATCGGCCAGTTTATCAGATGTATTGAAAACCATCCCGGCCGATCAGATCAAAAGTATTGAGGTAGTTACCTCGCCATCTGCTAAATATGATGCCGAAGGTTCTGGTGGTATCATCAACATCATCACCAAACAAAAAAATGTATCCGGTATCAGCGGTTCTATTAGCGGAGGTGTGGGTACCCGTCAAAATAACGGTAACATCAACTTAAACTATAATAAAAACAGGTTTAGCTTAGGTATTAACGCGGGCGGCAACTTAACCTGGCCGCAAACGTCATTAACTACTACCGATCAGGAAATTAAAAACCCGGTAACCGGGGATGTGCTGGTACATAACTACAACAATTCATCAAGCCGTATCAAAAGGCATGGCGCAATTGGTTCTGTGACCATGGGTTATGAGTTTAATGCCTTTAATAGCATCAACTCTACCTTCAGGCTTAACGATGGTGGTTTTAATACCGATGGTACCGGTTTAAACCAGTCAGATTCGGCCGGCGTTCACAGCCAGTATAACACAACCACCAAGTCGCATAATCACTTCGGTGGTTTTGACTGGAGCCTTGATTACACCCACAAATTTCACAAAGAGGGTGAAGAGTTGGTAGTATCTGGCCAGTGGAGCCATAGTGTGATCACTACCGATTATACCAGTTTATTTACCGCTAAAAATCCGGATCAAATGGGTGATAACAATGGTAAAAACAACGAGTACACTTTCCAGGCCGATTATACCCTACCTGTAAATAAAGTTGTAAAAATTGAAGCCGGTGGTAAAACTATTCAAAGGCGCATAAACAGTAACTACGATGTATTTAATACGGACGACCAGGGTAATAACCCAATAAGGGACGTAGTGAACTCAAACCTTTATGATTACAACCAAAATGTATACGCGGGTTATACCGTATTAACTTTCACGTTGCCAAAAAACTATTCGGTATTGGTAGGTGGCCGTGTTGAAAACACCCGTATAAAAGGCGATCCGCAGAACCCTTACCAGGATGCTTCAACAGCAGGGTCGTCATTCCAGGTGCTAAGTCCGTTTAACTCAAGTTATACTACTTATATACCAAGCTTAACCATACAAAAGCAATTGGGTAGCCAAACGCTGAAGTTGTCATACAGCAAACGTATTCAAAGGCCAAGCTTACAGTTTTTAAATCCGTTTATTAACCGTACCAATGTACAAAGCCAAAGTGTAGGTAACCCTAACCTGGCACCAGAGGTATCGCAAACTGTAGAGTTAAACATCAATAAATTTGTTAAATCATCTGTACTTAACTTTTCTATCTATTATAAAAACACCAACAACCTGATTGAAGGTATAGCTTCGCCGGTGTTGGATACCATTAACATGGTGCCTGTAACAGCTACCCGTACCAAGTACAATAATATTGGTAAAAACAACTCGTTTGGTGCAAGCTTCTTTGGGTCGATAAACCCGGTTAAGCCATTAACCATAAGAGCAAGCATCAACGCTTATACTTATGATCCAACTATTTTTCCTGAGTATGCAGGTATTGGTTCAAAAACAGGTGTTTATTTCCAATATTCAGCATTCGGAAGCGCATCTTACCAGTTTCCGCATAACTTTCTTGCAGAGTTGTTTGGCTTTACCAATTCGGCCCGCCGCACTATACAGGGAACTAACCCGGCATTCGGTATCTACGCGTTTGGGTTAAAGAAACAGTTTATGGATAAAAAACTGGCTATTGGCTTTAATACAGTGCAGCCATTTGCAAGAGATAAACATTTTGATTCAAACATCAGCAACCAGGCGTTCTCTTACAAAAGCTCAACCGCGTTTCCTTTCCGTTCGTTCGGTATTACATTTAGCTACAGCTTTGGTAAGCTAAGCTTTAGCAACCCGCAACAACAGAAAAAAGGCGTTAACAATGACGATCAGAAACAAGGCGACCAGGGCGGTAATGGCGGTGGCGCACCAACTGGAGGACGTTAATAGAGTCAAGATATTAGAGTCAAGAATTAAGACAAAAAATATAAGGGCTGGGAGAGTTGATCTTCCGGCCCTTTTTTGATGGTATTTTAGAATATTACCTATAAACGCATTGTCAATTGCGAGGTACGAAGCAATTTCGTAGCTATTCATATTCGCCCTGTATGGTAAAGAGATTGCCACGCTGCGCTACCCATGACAAATCCATCATGTCATTGCGAGTTATAAAATCCGGGGGACTCTGAAGGTGGAAATGACAAAGCGAATTGAAACCCAATGTCATGCTGAACTTGTTTCAGCACCCCACTCGCTGAGTATACATCATTCGGGTAACCTGTCCTGTGGGGGCCCCGAAACAAGTTACCCATGACAAGTCAATCATGTCATTGCGAGTTATAAAATGCGGGGGACTCTGAAGGTGGAAATAGCGTAAGAGTTTGTCGTCCTGAGGAACGAAGGATCTTCTTCGCCCTGCTAATTGCAGACTTTTCTAACGAAGAAGATCCTTCACTACGTTCAGGATGACAAACGTTTTTTACAAAACGTCATGGGTAGGAACGAAGCAATCTCATGCTCTACAGGACGGACTTGCAGAGTTCGCGATTGCTTCGTTCCTCGCAATGACATGGCTTTATATTGTCATTTCTACCTTCACATCCCCGGATTTAGAAACTCGCAATGACATGGTTTTTTAATTGATGTTATCCTTTACCATTGTTTTGAAGCTGTCTTAATTCTTGACTCTAACCTCTTGATTCTATTTTAAATACTCCGCTGGTATTGGGTTATCCTTACGTTCGCCCTCGTAAAACCAGGCCAGGATCCAGAAACGGGTGCCATCGTTAAACAGTTCGATGCTGTTGATACCACGTTCTATAACTGGTCCGTTTTTACTGTTACGCGATTCGTAAGTGCTAAACACGTGATAGATGCTGCCAAAGTGTTCTACTTTGCGCAAAATCTCCCGCTCGTCAAAGCCATCACGGGATAGTGATGCATCAGAAAGCTGGTGATATTTTTTAAGTGTCATGTAGTTAAAACGCTGCTTGCCCTGCTTATCAATATAGCCCGAGCCTACGTGTGCATCGGCAATGTGCAGCAAGCTGTCGCGTTCATAATAAACCTGCTCGCCTTTTTTAACGGTTACTACATCGTAATAGGCTTTCATGATGCCATCAAGGGTGCTTACATTATCGCCATATTTGGTAATTACCTGAGCATGGGATTGTTGGCTGGTTATTGAAGTAATAACCAGCCCAATCATAAAAATTATCTTTTTCATTGTTTAGGATTTTACACCCTAAATTTAATTCTATTTATTTAAAAGCTGGTACTTAAAGATACCCCATAAGTACGCGGATTACCTAAGTGCGTTGCGCCAAAATCATAGGCGTAATCAATGGCTTTTTTGTTGCCGATGTTACTTTCCCATAAAAACAGGCTGAAACATTTTGTTTCGACACCTACACGGGCGTTGAATTTGCTGTAGGCTTTTTGCTCAATCTGGTTAGCCAGATCAAAATATTCATTGCCCAATAAACGCCACTCGCCGCGGGCTACTAACCTGGTTTTTAACCTATCGTTTAAAGCATAACCATATTGCAGGGCAAACATATTGGTAACGCTCGGGGTGTAAATTTGCCTGTTACCTTTAAGGTTAACTACCTCGCCGTTATTGCCAACAGCTAAATCGGTATAACGGGCGTGGGTGTAGCCAAAGTTCTCATCAATCAACAAGCCTTTAATTGGAGTGGCGTTCAATTCCAGTTCGGCCCCCCTACTGCTTAGTTTACCGGCATTTTTGGTGATGGTAATAGCATCCGGCAATACCAATGTTGGTACCTGTGCATCGGTTATGCGGGTATAAAACAGCGCAACGTTGGCACGTAGTTTATTATCAAAGAAGCTGTTTTTTGAACCAAGCTCAAAGTTGTTGCTGTACTCTGGTTTAAAAGTATACAAGGGAGGCGATGATGGGTCGGACCCTAACTCCGTAATGCCACCAGCCCTAAAGCCACGGCTATAGGTGGCGTACAAATCATTATTGGTTGACGGGTGATACGCAATGTTCAACTTTGGTGAAAATGCCCTAAAGTTAGCCTTTGATGAGGTATCGGAGCGGGTTACAACAGCATCCTGGCCATCTGGTTTAAACTCGCCTTCAATATTTTCTTTCTTATGCTCATAATCATAACGCAAACCGGCAGTAACATCAAACTGCGCGCTAAAAGCATAAGTAACCTGTCCGTAAGCTGCTAAGCCGAAGTTGCGATCTGTATTGGTATTGATGCTGGTAAAGTTGGAAATTGGTGATCCTACGGCTGCAGCATCGGCACCAAAGTAAGTGCCTTGTTTGTTTGGCGCGTAGTGGTAAAAACCATAAGTACCGGCTGTCCATTTTAGTTTGGAAGTTGATGAGGCCGGCGATGTAAACCTGAACTCCTGGATGCCGGTACGCACCTTGTTCCAGTCGCCACCATAGTTGTTGATCACGGATACGGCGTCGATAGGTGAAAAATCGCCATCGATAGGTGTAGTGTAATAGCGGTTATTTACCTGGTATGATGACTGCGACGTAAAGTTAAAGTTGCTGCCGGTATAGTTGATAGCCAAAGAAGTTTGGAAGGTATTATCAATCATTTTGGTGGTAGCATTTTGGTCAACCTGGTAGGGGTTGGCCAAAGCATCCGCAGGCGAGCCCGCCAGTGTAAATGCGCCATTATTGCGGTTGTTATAATTCTTCACATTCAAGGTGAACGCCAATTTTGATGTCGCCAGGAATTTTAAGTAATAGTTACCCAAAAAGAAGTGTTGTTTATCAAAATGGGTATTGTTAAAGGTGTTTGTATAAAAACCATTAAAGCCAGAATATACGCCTGCTACACCTAAAAATAAGCGATCTTTTATCAACGGTGCTTTAATGCCCAGCGTATAACGTTGTTGCCCATAATTGCCAAAATCAAGGCCTGCAAAGCCACTAACTGTATTGCTGGGTTGTTTGGTGATGATGTTGATAACGCCACCTGTAGCGTTACGGCCATATAACGTGCCCTGCGGACCGCGCAATACTTCAATCCTGTCAACATCTAACAACTGTGGGATGTAAGTATCCAGGCCATATTGGTTTACGCCATCGACATAAGTAGCCACAGCCGGATCATAAGATGTGGTAACAACACCACGGATGCCGCTCACAGTACGGGCGTCACCAGGCCCTGCCGAGTTTAAGTTAGGAACAATGGCGGTAAGATCTTTCAAATCCCAAAGGCCGTAATCTTTTATTTGTTTGGCTGTTAAGGTAGAAATACTGAAAGGCACCTTTTGGGCATCTTCTTCATATTTTTGAGCGGTTACAGTAACCTCATCTAACTGGTTGCTGGCGTCGCTCAGGTTTATGCTTACTGCCTGTGCGCTACCATTAATTGCAATCGATTGATTTTTAGCGGCAAAGCCAACAGCACTAATGTGAAGGATGTAGGTGCCTGAAGTAATGTTTTTCAGCGAGAATTTGCCCTCTTTATCAGCAATAGTGCGATAATTGGTATTGAGCAGGTAAACCGATGCCCTCGCTATAGCCTGGCGGTTACGGTCTGTTACGGTGCCGTTGATACTGGCGGTGTTTTGTGCCTGTACCGAGATACAAAGCAGTAATAATACAATAAAAGTAAGTGTTTTTTTCATTTGTTTGGTTGTAACTGGGGTGTGTATTTTACACACATTGGATATAATTGCCAATAATAATAAAGAACCCTCAATTAACGGCAACCCAAACGGAAATATTACTTAAAAATAGTCATTAGTCACTGGTCATTAGTCATTAGTGAATTGCTCGTTGAGCGCTATTTATAGACCACTTGCAAAAGCTAATGACTAATGACAGCGTAGCGAAATGACCAATGACCTACTCGTTAAGCATAAATTTATCTACCCCTTCGGCAGGTTTCCAGTTGCTGGCGGGTTCGTAGTAGTGCCATAGCAGGGCCGATATTTTTTTGATAAGCAGGCCGGCTTCATTGGTGGCTCCCCAGCTTTGATCGGCATTGTGGTTGGTGATGATAGAAAATACATAATCACCATGCGGCGCGTTTACCAATACGGTTTCAGATCGTGATTCATCCACAGCGCCTTGCTTGCTGATGGTATGCACATATGGCGGAATTTGCGATAATGCGTGCTCGTCCCAATAAATACGGCCCATATTGCGGTACATGCGCTCGCTGGCGGCAGGGCTCACAGCCTCGCCATTCCTGATCATGGTAAACAACCGGCACATCTCATAAGGGGTGCTTACACCCCAGCCATATATTTTGCGAATGGCTTCCCTACCTGTAGCCCTGGAGTTAACGCGCATAACTTTAAAACCGTTTTGCTGCAGCCAGTCATTAATATAATCGCTACCCGCAAGCTTTTGCAGCCACAAACTTGCTGTGTTATCGCTCATGGTGATCATCAGCATGGCAACTTTGCTTAGCTGTATGGTATCACCGTTTTTAAAAGAACCCAGGATGTCTTCGCCGGCATATAGCAATGAATCGCGGTAAACCAGTTTCTGGTTATATTTTAACTCACCTTTATCAATTTTATCCATTACACCGCATTGAATACTCACCTTGATCATGCTGGCCGTTGGGAAAAGGGTATCGGCATTTAATGCTACCGTTTTCCCCGTTTTAAGGTTGTGTACATAAATGCCTACCTGCCCATGAAAACCTTTAACTGCTTCAGCTATTTTGGTAGTTAGTTTTTTATCGGTTTGGGCGAAGGATGCAACGGTAATAAATAAGAAAAGAACTGCGAGTTTAATTTTTATCATTTTATTTTGATTCGGGTGCAAGGTCAACGGTGATAGGTACGGCATAAGTTACTTTTACGGGCCTGCCATTTTGGATGCCGGGTTTCCAACGGCATGATTTTTTGATAAGCAGTGTAACCTGGTTGTCTATTTCAGGGCTGATGCTCCTCTCCACTTTAACATCGGTTAGTGATCCATCGCGTTCAACGGTGAATTGTACTATTCCTTTTTTGCTTCCGGATATGGCTATGTTTTTTAAATCCAGATTTTGGGCAATATAATCATGGAATTTTGCAATACCGCCTGGGTATTCCGGCTGAAGTTCAAGCGTGATAAATACGCCTACGGTAGCCTGCTCTTTGGCGGTATCAACAATTGGTTTTGTAATTGCAGGTGCTGGTTTTGTCGATGCTTTCTTTTGCTGGGCAAGTACAACATTATGTAGCGTAGTTAAGCCTGCAGCCATTAAGCAGGCAGATAGCCATCGCTGCCATTTAGGCTGTGGTGTATACGTTATCCTATCGGCATAAAATATGCCGCAATGCATTTTGCTACTAAAATCTATACTGCTTATAATGTCAGCCTCGCTCATCCCCCTAAAATCCCTGATCACTTTGTGACAGCCCTTACAATACCAATCGCTGTTGCAAGGTGTAAGCTCGGCCAGCGTTTTGGGACATTTAAAAGTAAGTCGGATATTTTGCAGCGGTTCCATAGGTTTTATTATGAAAACTAATTTAAATAAAATTAAGTATAACGGCTGTTAAAATCAGGGAAATAGGTTTGGAAATTCAAATCAGCATTTTTTGGCTAAAGCCATCTTTCTGGATACTTCTATTAACCGTTGGCTAAAGCCAAAACGGCAATGAATAGAAAGCCAAACTTCAAAGCCATCTTTATATTCATTGCCGTCCCATTTATGGGGCGGAAAATAACAATACACAAAGTGGCTTTAGCCAAAATGAACCATGTTCTTTTAAAAGCGATTCCTGGAATAATCAACGTTCTCAAAAAAACTGTTGAGGGTATTTACATAATAGGTTAGTAAAGTCAAATATTTGTATCTTTATACATGGATATTCAAAAAATCATCAACATTGATAACGATATTTTAGGAGGACAGCCTGTTTTTACAGGCACACGTGTTCCTGTTGAATCCTTATTTGATCATTTAGAGGCGGGTGTTTCTTTGGATGATTTTTTAGATGATTTCCCTTCTGTAAGTAAAGAACAAGCTGTCTCTCTTTTAGATATCGCCAATAGTTTGGTCACTTCAAAAAATATAGCTAAATTTTATGAAGCTATTGCTTGACGAAAACCTTCCTAAAAAACTTAAACTCGATTTTATAGATCACGAAATTTATACCGTTGCCGATAAAGGCTGGAACGGTATAAAAAATGGTGAATTGCTTAAGCTTTTGATAGCCGAAAATTTTGACGCGTTATTAACCTTCGATAAAAATCTTCAGTATCAGCAGAATTTCAAAAAATATACAATTACTGTCTTTGTTCTTTCCGCGCCAATAAATACTTACCTGGAATTAACCAAACTCACTCCTAAGATAAAAGACCATTTGAATACCGACGGTTATTTAAATGGCCCCATTATCCTGATATCTTAGCAGTCGCGTAAATACATAAATACATATTTATGTATTTACGTTATATCTTTACACCAAATATGAAATACCTGCGCCTGCTTTTATTTCCGTTCTCGCTTATTTATGGCCTGGTGGTTAGTATCCGTAACTGGATGTATGATGCCGGCGCGTTTAAGAGCACAAAATTTAATCTGCCGGTAATTGTAGTAGGCAACCTTGATGTAGGCGGTGCGGGCAAAAGCCCCATGACCGAATACCTCATCCGCCTGTTTAAAGATCAGTATAAAATAGCTACCCTTAGCCGTGGTTACGGTCGTAAAACCCAGGGCTTTTTATTGGCCAATACCCCCGCCGATGCGGAAAAGGTGGGTGACGAACCAGCCCAATTTAAAAACAAGTTCCCCACTGTTACAGTGGCAGTTTGCGAAAAACGGGTTGAAGGGATAGAACAATTGAACAATAAATACCGCCCTGTTATACTTGATGATGCCTTTCAGCATCGGGCCTTAAAGCCAGGGTTTAGTATTTTATTGTTTGATTATGGGCGACTTACCGAACCAAGGTTAATGCTGCCCGCCGGCAATCTGCGCGAGCCTTTTAGTGGCCGCGAAAGGGCGGATGTTATTGTGATCAGCAAATGCCCGGTAACGCTGGCCGATGAGGAGATAGCCCTCATAAAAAATCACATCAAGCCTTTTAAACATCAGCATTTGTTTTTTACATCGATAAGCTACCTGGCTTTTCATAATATGGATAACGCCACGGTTTATTATACTATTGACGAGCATACCACCGTGTTTTTGCTTACCGGCATAGCCAATGCCACGCCATTGTTATCGCATTTAAAAAAACTTACCACAAGTATTCATCACCATAAATATCCCGATCATCACCAGTTTACCTTAAAAAATATCAGTAAACTTGCCGATGATTTCGCGACCTGTACATCACAAAAAAAGATAGTTATCACAACAGAAAAGGATGCACAGCGTTTAGGGGAACAGACTTTGCTGCCAGCCGTAAAAAAGCTCCCTGTTTTGATACTACCTATAGGCATTAGTTTTTTAAATGATGGCAGGCAACAGTTTGATAATTTAGTAACCGAATATGTTAGACAATATTGAAAGCACCGCCCGGTATATTAAAAACCGTATTGGCGATTTTGAGCCCGAAGTGGGTATAATTTTAGGCACTGGCCTGGGTGGGCTGGTTAAGGAAATTGTGGTTGAAAAACAATTGATGTATTCCAACATCCCCGATTTTCCGATCTCTACATTGGAGTTTCACTCCGGTAAACTGATTTTTGGCACCTTGGGTGGCGTTAAGGTGGTAGCTATGCAGGGCCGTTTGCATTATTACGAAGGTTACAACATGCAGCAAATTACATTCCCTGTTAGGGTAATGAAATACCTGGGCATTAAAACCCTGTATGTATCAAACGCCAGCGGATCACTTAATTCTGATTTCAAAAAAGGCGACCTGATGGTGATTGCCGATCATATTAACCTGCAGCCGCAAAATCCGCTGGTGGGCAGGAATTATGAAGAGCTTGGTCCGCGTTTTCCGGATATGAGCCAGCCATACCAGCGCACACTTATTGATAAAGCATTAACTATTGCAGCGGCAAACAATATAACCTGCCATAAGGGAGTTTATGTTGCTGTAACCGGCCCTAATTTAGAAACCAAGGCCGAGTACACTTACTTAAGGATTATTGGCGGCGACGCTGTTGGTATGAGCACCGTACCCGAAGTTATAGTTGCAAATCATATGGGCATCCCGGTATTTGCCATATCTGTGTTAACAGACGAAGGCTTTACCGATGTATTGGAACCTGTATCGCTTGAAGAAATAATTCGGGTGGCCGAAGAAGCTGAACCAAAACTTACCCTGATCCTCAAAAATCTGATAGCGGGCAATTAATGCGTAAAAAGGTTAGATATATTTTATTGTTACTGATGTGCCTTGGCGTACAATCGGCTTTTGCGCAATACGGACAGACTAACCGGGGAAGGCCTTTGTCTACCCGTGATACGGTTAGGACGGAGAAGAAAGTAACCGACGATGAGTTGCTGGATAGCCTGCGCAAAAAGGAAGACAATAAAAGGGACTCGGTTGTTTTTAGCTCCAAATTTATCAGGGTAACGATGGAACGTTTCCTGAGCGATAGCACGCAAACCTTTGCTTTGGATACCGGCCTGTACAATTTTGAAAATTTTAGTCCGCTTACAAATCCGCGTAGCCCTAAGATCAGCCTGGGGTACAACGGCGTATCGCAGCGCAGCCTGTTGTTTGAGCCAAGCCAAACCATCGGTTTCGATGTCGGACTGCGCGCCTTAGATGTTTACGCTTTACGACCGCAGGATATTAAATATTACAACGCCCGGGTAGCCTATACCAATCTTACGCTCTTCAACGGCTTCGGCAGTTCGGCCGAGCAGGTATTTAAAATATTGCATACCCAAAATATAAAGCCTAACTGGAACGTGGGCTTTAACCTCAACTTTAACGGTTCAAGAGGATATTATAGTTATAGCAGCATTTTACAGCAAAACGTGAGTGATGTTAACGCGGCTTTATTTACCTGGTATCAATCAAAAAGCAAACGGTATAACCTGCTGGCCAATATCATTTATAATAACCTGAAAGCGCCGGAAACGGGGTCTATCCTCAACGATTCTATATATACCGCGCCCTCCAATAGCCTGTTTTTCAAAAACTCGGCACAGGTACGCCTACCTAACAGTTACACAAACTGGGGTGATAAAAGCTTATACGTTAAGCAATTTTACTACCTGGGCCGTATTGACAGTTTGAATAAAGGCAAGGTAAATTCTAAAATTTTGCCAACGCAACGTGTTGCACATACTTTGTTTGTACAAAGCAGCAAATACAATTACCTGCAAACAAACCAGCCTGATACTTATGGTGTGTTCCCTGATTATTATTACAGTAGCACCCGTTCAAGGGATTCGTTAGTGGTAACGCATATTCAAAACGAATTTTCCTATAGTTTTTACCTCCGGAGTAAATCGGTAAAGTTTGTGAAAAATGAGGTGAAGCTTGACCTGGGCCTGGTGCATGATTTTTATAATTACGCCCAGTACGTGAGCGATACCTTGCTTAACCAATACGGATACCAGTATATTCACCAAAATAAAGTTCAGAACAATACCTTCCAGGACATCACCCTTAAAGCAAAACTGGGATACCGTTTTAGCGATAGGATAGGCTTGGATGCCGATTTCAGGCAGATTGCCCAGGGCCGAGATTTTGGCGATTACTACTACGGTGCCAAACTTACCCTTGCCGGGAATGATAAGGCGGGTAAGATAATTTTAGAAGCTTATTCGCAAAACAGTTCACCGCCGCTCATTTATACCAACTGGATCTCAAACCATTATATTTTCCATAATAGTTTTGATAACACCAAAACCACCAGCGCGTCTTTTACTTATATCAATAACCCGTTGCAACTGGATATCAAGGCCGAGTATTTCCTGATAACCGGCTACCTGTATTTTACAGCCCAGGCCGGCGGTAATGACGCGCATCCGGTGCAGCTAAGTAATGATATTAACCTGCTTAAGGTAAGCGTGGGTAAAAACTTAAAATACCGCAGCCTGCATTTTGATAACTACATTGTTTACCAAAAAACAGATTATCAATCAACGCTACGCACGCCCGAGCTTTATACCTATAGTAACCTGTATGTGGCTAAAACCTTTTTTAATGTGCTGCAATCAAATATTGGGGTAAGCGTGCGTTACAACACGCCTTACGTAGCACCATCATACGCCGTTGGTATAGGCCAGTTTTATAACGGACCGGATATTACTTTTTCATCGTATCCCGTAGCATCGGTTTATTTTAAAGCCACCCTGCAGCGCACCAACTTGTTCCTGGCCTATGATTATGCCAACCAGGGCCTGCAAAGCCGCGGTTATTACACGGTGAATCGTTATCCCATGCAAGACCACCTGTTGAAGTTTGGTGTAAGCTGGACGTTTTTTAATTAAAAAAGAATCAAGAGACAAGAATCAAGAGTTAAGACGCTTGTCTCATTCTAAAAAAGTTCGCGCTTTTCCTACTTCTACTATTATTTGCAAATGTAGGGTCAAATGCAAATCAAAATCTTACAAATCTGATGAATCTGCTTAATCCGGGTTCAGACAAAATCATCTGCACATCTGAAATCTGCATATCTGCACATCAAAAAAATCTTACTACTAAAATCACGTTTTTTGTTTCTTCTTCTTAGCCGCCGGGAATAGCACATTATTCAATATCAACCGGTAGCCTGCCGAATTGGGGTGCAATTTAAGGTCGGTAGGAGGATCGCCTACGGCATGTTGATAATCCTCAGGGTCGTGGCCGCCGTAAAAGGTCCACTGGCCTTTGCCAAACTCGCCGTGGATGTAGCGGGCCTCGTTGGCAGTTTTCATTTCGCCCATAATGGTTACACCGGGTTTCAGCATATTTTTGTTGTAGGCGGTAGTAAGGCCCATAAATCCTTTGATCACTTTGTCATGATCCTGGGTGAGCATGCTGGGTACCACATCCCATTTGGCCGAAAAATCAAACAGCGTAAAAAAATCCCGGGTGCGCTCAACCTGCCGGGTGGTGGTTACATCAATGTTGCTAAACTGGTGCGACATCGGGTTCATATCCAGCGTAAAATTCTGAAACGCGAAAGTTTGTGTGAAATCAAGTTTTGATTGCGCGTCGGGGTCGGCAGCATCGCCGTCAAACATCCGTTCACAAATATCGGTATTGGCCGATGCCAGGGCGATATCAAAGGTATCGGTACCCGAGCACATGGCAAACAAAAAGCCGCCACCCGCACAAAAATCACGAATGTTTTTAGCAACTGCCAGTTTCATTTGTGATACTTTTTTAAAGCCAAGCTTATGCGCCAAAGCTTCCTGCCCCTTAACATCATCAGTATACCATTGCGCAAACCTGAAGGCACCGTAAAACTTGCTGTACTGGCCCGTAAAATCCTCGTGGTGCAGGTGCAGCCAGTCGTACTTGGGCAAATCGCCGCGCACAACTTCCTCGTCATAAACTACATCGTAAGGGATCTCGGCATATTTTAACACCAATGTAACAGCATCATCCCATGGAAGTTTATTTTTGGGCGAGTAAACGGCCATTTTAGGCGCTTTCTCCAGCTTTACCAAATCCATGTTCACAGACGGATCGCTTACTTCGGTTACTATCTCGTTAACCTTGGCGTCGGCGAGTACCTGGTAGCTTACCCCACGAATCTTACATTCTTCCTCTATCTTTTGATCGTACTTCATCATAAAGCTGCCGCCGTGGTAGTTAAGCAGCCAATCTACTTCCTCGCCGTTCTTTAAGGCCAAAAAAGCGATCCCATATGATTTAAGGTGATCCTTTTGCTCATCATCCATAGGGATAAGGATGGAAGCAGCCTTTGTTAGGAGAGGTAAAAGCAGAAAGGCAAAAAGCAATGAAGCAGGTAAAAGGCGAAAGGTAAAAGGCGAAAGGTGCTTTTTATATGGTTGATGAATCACTATTCGGCGTTGTTATAAATGTGGATTATCAAATGTAACGAATAAACAATTGAGGTATTACTGATATTTACAATCGATTTGATAAGAATTGATTTTTAATATTATTTTAGCTTCACCTCCAACCCATATCCAACATAGATGAAAGCGCCAAATTCAATTATTACATTACTTACTTTAGTGTTTTTTCTATATTGTTTATCTGCAAGTGGGCAAACTTCAAAAAGTGCGCCGGGCATGCAGGCTCAAGGCGACCCTCCAACTGTTAAGCCCGGATTGGAAATACATCGGGACTCTTTAATAAAAATAATAGCAGAAGCAGCCGATGAGCTGTCTTTTAAACAAGCTACAGACATAAAGAAGCTCCCCAACTACATAGCGACTAATGCAAATCAAAGTAATGTACAATTAGTTGGTCAACCCGAAGAATTGATATTGGCAAAATGGATGTTTAATTTTAATGCAGATACAATAATTAATGAAGCCGAATTAGCCAAAGTTGCTTGGTTTGCCCTTGCAATGGGGGGCAAAAATGGTGCATATTGGTTTATTTCAAATCTTGAAAAGATCAAGAATAATATGAATAAGGATTTTACCCAAACTATGATCTTTAATTATAACAGAAATGGTACTTTGAAGTATATTAAAAAAAGTAAGACTTTGATATTAGTGTTTAATCCTCCCGTATTGTAACATTCAATTCTCAAGTCCAAAGTCTTTTCCCTTTCACCTCAATTTTATTACCTTTGCCAACTGTTTTCAAAAAAACAATCAATAAAATGAGCAAAGCAATAATCAAAACTGAAAAAGGCGACATGACCGTAGAGTTTTACGACAATGATGCCCCAAATACCGTAGCTAACTTTAAAAAATTAGCAAGTTCAAACTTTTACGATGGTGTTATCTTTCACCGTGTTATCCCTAACTTTATGGTACAGGGTGGCGATCCAACCGGTACTGGTGCAGGCGGTGCAGGTTACAAAATTGATTGCGAATTAACCGGCGACAACCAATACCATGATCGTGGTGTTTTATCAATGGCTCATGCTGGTCGTAATACTGGTAGCTCACAGTTTTTTATCTGCCACAACCGTACCAACACCGCTCACTTAGATCGTAACCACACTGTATTTGGTAAAGTGATTGAAAACGTTGACGTTGTTGACGCTATTCGCCAGGGCGATAAAATTTTAAGCATCGAAGTAATAGAGGAATAGTTGAGTAGGTTGATTAAGTTGGATTAAGTGAATGGTTGATTGAGTTAGAATAAGTTGAAAGGTTAGAGTTACAAAACCTGGTAGACTTAATGTACAGCTTAGCCCAATTCAATCAACTTAATCAACTCAATCTAACTTAATCAACTTAACCCCAACCCAATCAACCAATAAACATGAATTTACAAGGAATTGTAGCCGTTTCCGGCAAACCGGGCTTGTGGAGAGCTTTGGCACAAAATAAAACCGGTTATGTACTGGAGAGCCTTGATGCTCAAAAAACAAAGCTGGTAGCAAATCTTTCTACAGCTAAATTAGCCGCCCTGAGCGAGATCACCATTTTTGGTACCGAGGATGATATCAGGCTGACTGATGTTTTTGAGCAAATGAAATCGGCTTCAAAAGTTCCCGACGCTAAGGCTGATGGTAAAACGCTGCGTGCCTTCTTTTACGAAGTAGCACCCGAGCATGACGAGGAGAAAGTTTATGCCTCTGATATGAAAAAGATCATTTCATGGTTCCATCTCCTGAAAGAGTTGCCATTATTTGATGAAGTTGATCCAACCCAAGCCCCTGCACCAGAAGCCCCGGTTGCTGAAGTTGTTGCTGCGGAACCGGAACTGGTTGCTGAAGCGCCAAAAGCAAAAGCTAAAAAAGCGCCTGCTAAAAAAGCATAAGCATTTTACTATAAAATACAAAAGCCCTGGTTTTTCCGGGGCTTTTTTGTTGGAGGGTTTTGCGAGCCAAACATGAAGATTGTCGTGACTTTGTTCTTACCGTCGACAAATCCATCATGTCATTGCCAATTATAAAATCCGGGGACTCTGAAGGTGGAAATGACGTAAGAGTTTGTCATCCTGAGTAATTTTTATTTGCGCGCAAATAATCACATTGAAAATAACAAGTAAAAATAGTACTAATAATCAGCAAGTTATAGACTTGTCATTGGCAGTAACGAAGGATCTTCTTCGCCCTGCTAATTGCAGACTTTTCTAACGAAGAAGATCCTTCACTACGTTCAGGATGACAAACGTTTTGTACTTTACACAAACATTGGCTTTGAACGCGGGCGAAGACTCACCCGGCGAGGCTGCGCCCGCCACCCTCTCTCTTCACCTGCGGTGGAAAGAGGGGTTTTAATAGTTAATCAATTGATTACAAGTAATATAAATACAAAAAAATCTTCAAAACCCTCTTTCCGGCGAAGCCGAAGAGAGGGTGCCGCGCGTAGCGCTGGCGGGTGAGTCTTCGCCGCCATGCGATCTACGTCATTTCCATCTTCACAGTCCGCCGGATTTTACAACTCGCAATGACATGGTTTTATATTATCATTTTCCTTTCAGAGTTCAGGAACTAAGAACACGCAATGATATAAAGTTGATTTTTTTTACGCGTCAATCGCATCATACACAATCACTTTTTCCCAAAGGTGGCTGCAGTTTTTAATAAACTCCAGGTGGATGGGGTGGGTTTGATAAGTAGCCTGGCCGGCAAGGTCGCTAAAAAACATCAATTCGGATACTGCCCAGCTGTTATCAACTACGTCGCGTTTTTCGGTGCTGGCTACAACACCTACACGTAGTTTTTTGATGGTTTCTATTTTTGAAAGCGTTTTAACGCCAGCAACTAACTTGTCCCTATCCTCTATTGAACCTGGGTTTTTGAGCCAGAAAAACACATGGTGTATTACCGGCCATTCTTCTTTTTGATCTATCATGGGCATTGCTGATGCTACAGCTGTCCCTGCTGCCAGGGCGACCGTAGTGGTTATGAATTTTCTTCTTGTTGATTTCATTACAGGTTAAATAATGGTTTAAGGTAAGAATTATTTGAAAAAGCAGATACGATATATCGACAAAGAAACCATAAAATGGGTAACGTCCTTGTTATTATAAGCCGAAGGTTTTGAAAGAGCTATGTCAATTCCAATTCTACGTCTACGACTTGTCATTGCGAGGAACGAAGCAATCTCGTCGCTATGCTTATTCGCTCTGTAGGACGACGAGATTGCCGCGCTACGCTCGCAATGACATAAAATTTGAAAACCTTACAAACACTCCGGCTGTTCGCACTTCTTATCAGAAAACTCCGGCTCAAAAGTGGCGTGGCTAATCTCCAGGTGTTCCAAACGGTGGCGCAGGTCATGTTTAATGCTATCAAATTCTGATATAGAATCAGGGCTGATTACCAGGTGAGCAGTAAGTGCGTTTTCGGTAGTGCTTAACGCCCAAACGTGCATATGGTGAACGTCAACCACGCCTTTGCCTTTCATCAGTTCGGTTTTGATCTTTTCAAGATCCATTTCCTTGGGTACGCCGTCCATTTCAAGGCGCAGGCTGTCTTTTAACAGGCTCCAGGTACCGCGTAATATCACAACAGCTATAATGATACTCACTACGCTGTCTATCCAGTAAATTTTAGTAAAGTAAATAATAAGGCCAGATACCACTACGCCGAAAGAGACAATAGCATCAACAGCCATGTGCAGGTAAGCGCCTTTTACGTTAAGATCTGTATCCTTATCCTTAACAAAAAGCCATGCGGTAAAAGCGTTAATGCCAATACCGATAAAGGCTACCCAGGCCATGGTGCCGCCCGATACTATCTCGGGGTTCATGAAGCGCATAATAGCTTCGTAAATAATAAAACCAACGGCAACAAACAGGATAAGTGCGTTGAAAAAAGATACGATGATTGTTGAGCGTTTATAGCCGTAGGTATATTGGCTGTTAGCGCTTACTTTGGTAAGTTTAAAAGCCAATAAGGCTAAAGCAAGGGAAGCTACATCACTTAAGTTATGCCCGGCATCTGTTAACAGCGATAGTGAATGTGTGATGAAACCTGCAACAGCTTCAATAACCACAAAGGCTGAGTTAAGAATAATACCGATGATAAAAGCGGTATTTAAATGATCTAACTTGGGGGCGTGATCATGGTGATGATGACCGTGTGCATGTGAATGATCGTGACCTGACATACGGCAAAGGTAGGGGAATAATTTGAAGATGTGTTAATTTGAGGATTTGAAAATGACCGGCTTAATCATAAATTCATGGTCCGAATCAGAATTTACAGAATTTAAGAATTTTCAAAATGCTTACACTATACTTCTTCTATTCTGTTAATTTTCTAATTCTGAAAATTCTGATTCAGACATTTTCAAATTTTCAAATCCTCAAATTTTCAAATCAAAATTATTCGTGATGATACGGCTCGCCTTTCATAATGGTATAAGCCCGGTACAGTTGTTCCACAAAAAACAGGCGTACCATCTGGTGCGAAAAGGTCATTCGGGACAGGGATATTTTATCATTAGCCCTTTGGTAAACGGATGAATCAAAACCATAGGGGCCGCCGATGATAAAGATCAGCGTAGCTGATGAGCTGATCTCCCGTTTGTTGATGTAAGCCGCAAACCGGGTGGAGGAGTATTCCGTGCCCTTCTCGTCCATCAGCACCACATGATCAAGCGGGGTGATTTTTTTCAGGATCATTTCGGCCTCTTTGGCCTTTTGCTGCTCGGGGGTAAGGGCTTTGGTGTTTTTGAGTTCGTTTAGTTCAACCAGTTCAAGTTTGGTGTAATGCTTTAGGCGCTTTACATATTTTTCGATGCCTTCTTTTAAATAAGCATCCTCGGTTTTGCCAACGGTTAAAAACGTGATCTTCATATCTGAAACAAATAAACGTTTATTTAAAATATTAGTGTTTATTTAGCCTCAACTTTTTTTACCGATGGAACAGGATATTATAAGCGATTATCAACAACGGGCTGATACAGCACTTGAACAGGCCAATAAGTATGGACAACTGGTCAACAAATACTCTTTACAACGACTGCTCGTTTTCGGCTTCCTTATATTTTCGGTTTGCATGGCTGTGGTTCAGGACGACATCATGATTTTTGCTTTTTGCCTGTTAGTGTCCATCTTTTGGTTTGCCTGGCTGGTAAGGCAGCAAAGTAAGTTTGAGCAGCTTAAGCAGTATTATACCGACCTGAAAAAAGTTAACGAAAACGAGATAGCCAATATACTGCACCGTACCAATATTTATGACGATGGCACGCTGTTTAATAACGATAAGCATTTTTATACTTCCGACCTGGATATTTATGGTAACCGGTCGTTATTTCATTTAATAAACCGTTCAAGCGCTACGCCAGGCAATCATAAGCTCGCTAAATGGCTTGATGCCCCGGCTGATAAGCAAACTATTTTACAGCGACAGGATGCTGTAAAAGAAATAGCCGGTAAAAACGATTGGAAGCTTAATTTGCAAACCCTGCTTTTATTCGGCTTAAAACAACCAGCTGATCATATCAAAAACCTGGTAACATATTTAAAAGCCACGGTTGAAATAAAGGACGAAAAGTTTTTAACCATTTACAGCCAGGCCGCTCCTTTTATCATGTTGGCCCTTATTGTAGCAAGTGTGTTTTACGCACCGGCGAGGTACTTTACTGTGCTTGTGGCCATTGCCAATAACCGTTTGGTGAGTTCAAGGAGCAAACTGGTTGAGCGGGCCGATTTGATTGCCGGTAAAATTGGAGCGGCGCTGGCTTTGTATGCTTTGGCTTTTGAGGCTATCCAAAATGAAACCTGGGATACGCCGTACAACCAGGCCCTGGCTGCCAGGATCAAGCGGACAGATGGGGATTCGGTTTCAACCCAGATCAGGCAGCTTTCAAAGCTTATTGGTAAACTTAATTCCCGTTTAAATTTGTTTGTGAGCTTTATCCTCAATGTGTTTTTCATTTGGGATATCCGCCACATCATTGCCATTGAAAACTGGAAACGCCGCAATCACCAAAGTCTGGAAGTAGCCTTTGATGTAATTGCCGAATTTGAAGCTATTATGGGTTTGGCCGGCCTGGCTATCAATAATCCGGCATATACCTACCCCGAAATAGTAGACGAAGAAGCTTATACTATTGTAGCCAAAGATATAGCCCACCCGCTTATTGATGAGTTTAAACGTATTGAAAACGATTACGAGTTGACAGATACTTTTAAGGTGGATATCATTACCGGATCAAACATGGCAGGCAAGAGTACTTTTTTACGTACCATTGGCATCAATACCGTACTTGCCCTTTGCGGCGCGCCGGTATGCGCCAAAAGCATGCGGGTATCGGTAATTACCATCATCAGCTATATGCGTATTAAAGATTCGCTAAACGAGAGTACATCAACGTTTAAAGCCGAACTTGATCGCCTGCAAATGCTGCTGGCTGCGGTGCAGACTGAGCCAAAAGTGTTTTTCCTGATAGATGAAATGCTGCGCGGTACCAACTCTGTTGATAAATACCGGGGATCAAAGGCGGTAATAGAGCAGCTGATCAGTAAAAAAGGCGTTGGCATGGTAGCCACGCACGATTTGCAGATAGCCCGGCTGGAAGATAAGTACTCCGATTATGTTCGTAACTTTTACTTCGATATTCAGGTAAAAAATGGCGAAATGTTGTTTGACTACAAGATCAAACACGGGGAATGCAAAACATTCAACGCCTCATTGTTATTAAAGCAGATAGGGATTGATGTAGAGGATAGTATCGAGTAGTTAGTATCAAGTATCAAGATTTTTAATGTGCAGATGTGCAAATTTCAGATGTGCAGATGATGACTTGATCTTATTAAAAAGATTAATGCAAAAAAAATCAGTTAATCCTGAAAAATCCTTAAATCGTGTTAGCGGTTCATCTTCTTAATCAGCGTTTCTACCACTTTAGGGAAATGCAGATGCTCTAACTGCTGGCCTTTAAATTTTACCATCTCCAGGTTATCGCCTGGTTCAATCTTAAATTTTGATTGGTGGATGATCTCGCCTTCGTCAAAATTTTCGTTTACAAAGTGAATGGTGATACCGCCTTCGTCTTCGCCGGCCTCAAGGATGGCTTTATGCACGTTATCGCCATACATACCCTTGCCGCCATATTTGGGTAGCAGGGAAGGGTGCAGGTTAATAATCTTATTAGGGAAGGCTTTCAATAAAGAACCGGGTACAAGCCATAAAAAACCAGCCAGCACAATAAGGTCTACCTGTAGGTTTTTCAACAGGCGGATGACATCATCGGTTTCAAAAAATTCTTTGCGGGTAAATATGTGCGACGGAACTTCAAAATTGTCGGCACGTTGTAATACATAGGCTTGCGGGTTGTTGGTGAGTATGAGTACAACTTCGGCCTCGGCATTGCGTTTAAAATGCTCCATTAATTTTTGGGCGTTTGAGCCCGAACCTGAAGCAAAAATGGCAATTCGTTTCTTCATTAAAGTTTTTCAAGGGTGATGAAGCTACCCGGCAGTGCTTTTATACCAGTTTTGTGCATGTTGCGGATAGTTAATAACAAAGCGTTCAATTATATTTCAAATATAAAATTTTACGTATTTTAATTGGTAATAGTTGTGGCTTTTTGCTTAATAAAACCATATCGTGTCACTGTCCTTTTTTTTGTGGCCGAATAATTGGGTTCAACATCGCCGGTTTGCAGCACTAATGAGTAAACACCCAAAGTAACTATTTGTGTGTTTGTAAATGGTTTTACTGTGCTTGTACTGCCGCCTGCTACAGTATCTTTAGCAACCATGTCTGATGCGAAATACAATTTGTTTTCGGTAAGTGTCCAGGTGCCGGTGGTAGTTTGGTCAAGGCAGTTAAAATTGGTATATGAACAGGTATTATCACTTTTAAAAGTGAAAAACTGATCCTTCAAACAGGTGGTGTTTAAGGTGTCCGGATCGCCATTTTGCGTATTGCCTGTATAATGATAAACCAAAAGAGACGCCAATTGCCAGGTGCCTGAGCTTAACAGGTGTGGTATATTGCTGTTTGCATCCTTTTTGCACGAATTGCAAAATAGGTTGATAACCAGCAAACCAGGAATAAAAAAGAATAAAAGCTTGTTTCTCATTGAACTTGTGCCGCAAAAATAAAAAATCCTGTCCATTACCCGGTTATCAGGATGTATTTATAACTGTTTAAAAGGTAAATTATTTTAAGCGACATTTAGACATTATGACAACATCAAAACTTTTAAGCCTCAAGGTTTTTTTACTTTTGAATTTTTACTTTTGAATTTAAACATGCACATCCCTTTCCCTCAACTCAAAGCCGAATTTAAACGAGTACTACTAAATCTCCATTTTACAGAGGCTAAAGCCGACGCCTGTGCTACTATTTTTGCAGAAAACAGCAGGGATGGTGTGTATACCCACGGCCTAAACCGTTTCCCAACCTTTGTTGGTCATGTAAAAGATGGTTTGGTTAAACCCGATGAAGAACCAACCAAAGAGGGTGGGTTTGGCGCCATAGAGCAATGGAACGGCAACTATGGTCCAGGTATGTTAAATGCCCGCTTTTGTATGGATAGGGCGATAGCTTTGGCTCATGAAAACGGAATAGGATGTGTAGCTATAAAAAATACCAACCATTGGATGCGCGCCGGTACGTATGGCTGGCAGGCTGCCCAGGCAGGTTTAATCGGGATTTGCTTTACCAATACCATAGCCAATTTACCGCCATGGGGCGGCCTTGACCCACGCCTGGGGAATAATCCGCTGGTGATAGCCGTGCCGCATATAGCGGGCCATGTGGTGTTAGATATGGCCATATCTCAATATTCGGTCGGCAAATTAATGCAATACAAAAACAATAAAGAGGTGTTGCCTTTGCCCGGTGGTTATGATGCCCAAGGTAATTTGAGTACTGATGCTGCTGTCATTTTAGAATCGAAACGAATACTCCCTGTAGGTTTTTGGAAAGGCTCGGGTCTGTCACTGGTGCTTGATCTGCTGGCAACGGTTTTAAGCGGCGGAAATTCTACCGCGAAAATTACCCAAAGCGGTGCCGAGGCTGGCGTATCCCAGGTGTTTATCTGCATAAAACCAAACAGCGGCGAACAAACCGCCGCTTTGATAGAAGAGATCATCGCCTATACTAAAACAAGCACACCCGAACATGTAGACGGTTCAATATCCTATCCCGGAGAAAACACCTTAAAAACCCGTGAAAAAAATATGAGCGAAGGCGTTTTGGTTGATGAAAAGATGTGGGAAGTGGTGAATGGATTGTAGTAATAATAATATTCCCATTTTGGGAACTTTTATTATATTTGTTTAAAGTGGAGCGCTTTGAGAGTTATAGCAAAAAAGATACTTAGGGAGTTCTGGGAAATACATCCAGATTGCGAGCAGCAGTTAAAAGCCTGGTATCAGGAGGCAAACGATGTTGTTTGGGGGCATCCTAATGATATTAAAAAGGAATATCCAAGTGCAAGTATTTTGCAGGGTAACAGAGTCGTTTTTAATATAAAAGGGAATAACTACAGGTTAATTGTAAGAATAAACTATAGTTATCAAATGGTTTGGATTAGGTTTATAGGAACCCATGCCGAATACGATAAAATTAACGCTTCGGAAATTTAATTATCATGATGATAAAGCCAATAAAAAATGAAACAGATTATCAACAAGCCTTAGAAAGACTTGAATTGATATTTGATGCCCAAAAGGGATCGGAAGATGGGGACGAACTTGAAGTTTTGGGCATTTTAATTGAGAAATACGAGGATGTAAATTTTCCTGTTGATTTTCCAGATCCTATTGAAGCTATAAAATTCAGAATGGATCAGATGGGTTATGATCAAAGTGACTTGGCAAAAGTTATGGGACTTAAAAGTCGGGCAAGCGAAATTCTCAACAGAAAAAGAAAACTATCGTTAGAAATGATCAGGTTGTTACATGACAATCTTAAAATCCCAACTGAAGTGTTAATCCAGGCTTATTAAGTTCCACTTTGCAAACGTCTTATATCTATATTCTTGAATCTAACCTCTTAACTCCCGAAGCTACCCCACCATCATATCCTCAAATTTTTCCCAAAAGCCATCGCGCGGAACAGGGGCTATAATGCCTATTGGCTCGTTTTTTACGGGATGGGTAAAGGTAAGCAGGCGGGCATGCAGGCAAATGCTTTTGCGCAGGCTGCCGCGGGGGTAACCATACTTGTTATCGCCAACAATAGGGCAGCCCAAAGTTGATAGCTGTACCCTGATCTGGTGCGGTCTGCCGGTTATCGGATCAACCTCAATTAAATAATAGCCGTTTAGTTCGCCAACTAATTTATAATGCAGTTCAGATCTTGCGCTGCCAACAACTTCTTTATCGTGTGCCTTGGTAACGTTTTTCTGCGGATTTTTTATCAGCCAGTGCACCAACGTGCCCGACTCAGGATAAGGCTTTTTGCGCACAACAGCATAATAGGTTTTATGCATTTCGCGCGCTTTAAACATCTTATTAATGCGCTCCAAAGCCTTGCTGGTTTTGGCAAACAGGATCACCCCGCTTACGGGTCTATCTAACCTGTGCACCACACCCAAAAAGGCACCATTGGGTTTGTTATATTTTTGGGCGATGTACTTTTTAACCTTTTCATCCAATGATTCATCGCCGGTATCGTCAACCTGTACAATATCGCCCGCACGTTTATTTACGGCAATAAGGTGGTTATCCTCATAAAGAATATCCTTATCGGTAACATCGTAACTGGTATAATTAAATTCTGGACGGGCCATTGGTGTTTAGTTCATGGTTCATGGTTCATGGTTAATAGTTCATGGCAGCTGCAAAAAGCTATGAACCATGATCTATGAACCATGAACTGTATTTAATATTGTTCTTTATCGCTTGGGAAACTTTTTGATTTTACGTCGTTGATATAACCCTTAAAAGCGCTGTTCATTTGCTCGTACATGTTGGCATACTGGCGCAAAAAGCGTGGTTTAAAATCGTTATTAATGCCCAGCATATCATGGATAACCAACACCTGCCCATCGCACTGCCCTGCACCAATACCTATAATTGGAATTTGTACGCTTTGGCTTACTTCGGTAGCCAGTTTGGCGGGTATCTTTTCAAGTACGATGGCAAAGCAGCCTAATTCCTGTAGTTTAAGCGCATCGTCTCTTAATTTCTGTGCTTCAACTTCTTCCTTAGCACGTACAGTATAAGTGCCAAATTTATAGATAGATTGCGGAGTTAAACCCAAATGCCCCATAACCGGGATACCCGCGGTAAGAATGCGACTTACAGATTCGGCAATTTCTACGCCGCCTTCCATTTTAACAGCGTGGGCACCAGATTCCTTCATGATGCGGATGGCAGAATTCAAGGCCTCTTTAGAGTTGCCCTGGTATGAACCGAAAGGCAAATCAACCACCACCAACGCGCGTTTAGCGGCACGCACTACTGATGATGCGTGATAGATCATCTGATCGAGTGTGATAGGAAGTGTGGTTTCATGACCGGCCATCACGTTTGATGCCGAATCGCCAACCAATATAATATCCATGCCGGCCTCATCAACTATGGTTGCCATTGAGTAATCGTAGGCGGTTAGCATGGCAATTTTTTCGCCACGGTTTTTCATCTCCTGCAGGATATGCGTGGTAATCCTTTTAACTTCTTTGTTTACAGACATTGTTAAAATGTATTAAAGAGATGCAAAGGTTGTTATTAATTTCGGATTTCGGAATTGAGATTTTGGATGTTTTTATTTTCAAACCAGGGTAATTTTGAATTCGGAATGGGAGATGACAAACAGAATCAAAAAAATCCGACATCGAAATTCCGAATTCCGAAATTATTATTTACTTTTGCGCCGTGAATAAAGGGGTATCTTACTTCCACCTTCCGGTGTTTTTTCACGGAGCTTCGAGCCAGAAAATCCGATCTGTTTATCCATTCAATTTTTTTACTAAATGACGCATTTCACCAAATTACCGGCAGTACTTTTATTAGCCGACGGCACCGTTTTTTATGGTAAAGCCGCCGGAAAAATTGGTACTACTACCGGCGAGATCTGTTTTAATACAGGCATGACCGGTTACCAGGAAGTTTTTACCGACCCATCATACTTTGGGCAGATTATGGTAACAACCAATTCGCATATTGGAAATTACGGTATTGCTGATGCAGAAGTTGAATCGGGGCATATCCAGATCTCGGGCTTGGTTTGTAAAAACTTTAACATTCCGTTTAGCCGTAAACAGGCTGATAAATCTATCCAGGATTATTTCCAGGAGCAAAATATTGTAGGCATCAGCGATGTGGACACCCGCCAGCTGGTTCGCCATATTCGCGATAAAGGTGCCATGAACGCTATCATTTCTTCAGAGATCATTGATCTTGATGAGTTGAAAGCCAAGCTTGCCGAAGTACCTTCAATGGATGGCCTTGAACTTTCATCGCAGGTATCAACTACCGAAACTTATACTTTTGGTGACGAGAAGGCGGCCTACCGTGTAGCCGTGCTTGACCTTGGTGTTAAGAAAAACATCCTGCGCAATTTTGACGACCGCAATGTATACGCCAAAGTATTCCCGGCCAAAACAACTTATGCCGAAATGGAAAAGGATTTTGCGCCAACCGGTTACTTTATATCAAACGGCCCCGGCGATCCATCGGCAATGCCTTATGCCATTGAAACGGTAAAAGATATCCTTGCTGCCGATAAACCAATGTTTGGTATTTGCTTAGGCCACCAGTTGCTGGCTTTGGCTAATGATATCCCAACCAAAAAAATGTTTAACGGTCACCGTGGCTTAAACCACCCGGTAAAAAATATCATCATTAACCATTGCGAGGTAACATCGCAAAACCATGGTTTTGGTGTGGTGCCCGAAGCTGTTCGCGCATCTGATAAAGTAGAGATCACCCACGTAAACCTTAACGATCAATCGATAGAAGGCATCCGTGTAAAAGATAAAAAGGCATTCTCGGTACAATATCACCCAGAGTCGTCTCCTGGCCCGCACGATTCAAGGTACCTGTTTGACGATTTTATAAAACTGATGCAATAATCTTAGATATGCAGATTTCAGATGTGCAGATTTCAAATAATTTGAAAATTTGAGTATTTGAAGATTTGAAAATGGGATGATCAAATTAGTAATTGAGAGATCAAATTAATAAATCTCAAATCGAACATCCGAAATAAACAAAAGCCTTTTGAGTTTTAAACTTGAAAGGCTTTTTTATTGGCTGATTTTTAAGCCACCACTTCCACTCCAACCGCTACCGCAGGTATGGTAAACATAAACTCGGTACCGATGCCGGGCTCGCTGGTAACCCAAATTTTACCGTGGCAGCGTTCAACCAGGTCTTTGCAAAAGAGCATGCCCATGCCTGTGCCCGATTCGTTTTTGGTGCCGGTTTTGCTGTTTACCTTGCCTTTAAACAGCCTGTCGCGCTGATCTGGCGGCATGCCTACCCCGGTATCTTTAACCCGCACTACGATACGCTGGTCTTCTTCCTGCCAGGCCGAGATCTCGATGATATCATCCACAGTCGAAAATTTCAACGCATTGGTGATCAGGTTGCGGATCACAATGCGAATAGAATTTGGATCGGCCCAGGCCAGTAAATCATCGGGGATATTGTCTACCAGGTTTATGCCTTTCAGTTCGGCCTGTTCGTGGTAAGCGTCTATCTCTAAGCTTACTAATTCTTTAATGGAAAACTTTTTAACCGACGACTCGAAGTTTTCCATTTGGCTGTTGATCCAGAACAGCAAGGTGTCCAGGAAATCTGAAGTATATTCCAGTTTCTTCAGCACACCTGGTATCATCTCCAATAGTTCCTGGTGGCTGATGCTATCGTCCTGTAAAAGATCAAACAAGCCACGGAGCGTACTCAATGGCGCACGCAGATCATGCGCAAGGATAGAGATCAGCCTGTCTTTTAAAACGTTCAGGTCATTTAGTTTTTCGGCCTGATCGTCAATATTGGTTTTTTGTTTCAGGATCTCATGGTTTCTGTCTTCCAGCAGCGCGTTGATCATTTGCTGCTTCCGTTTCTGCCGGTAATAGATACCCACGGTAACAATCATCGCTAAAATGATCACCAGAAAGATAGTGTTAATGAGGCGCTGACTTTTTATTTTTTGTTGATAGATCAGATCCCGTTCGCGTTGCTGTTGGGCTAACTGGCGTTTCTTTTCGGCAAAGCCAAGTTCATAATTATAGGAGGTAAGTTTTTGAATACTCTCATTATCGTTTATTTCGTTTTTAAGATAAATGTATTCATTGAGCATGCTGTTGGCATCCTCAAACATTCCCAGGCCCGCCATAGCCTTGTTTAACTGCAAAGCCGCGTTTGACCGCACCGATATATTACCCAGTTTAATGGCGTGCTCTTTGCCTTGGATTGCATATTTGTATGCATTTTTATAATCCTTTACCAGGTTATAAACCATTGCATATCCATTTAAAGCATAAGCCTGGTTGTAAACAATTTTAAAATTATTGGCTATTTGTAAAGAAGTATCAAGGTAGGCTATAGCCAGTTTTATTTGGTTTTTATGGGCGTAGCATAATCCCAGATCTGTATATACAGAACTTAACCCATCTTTATCATCCTGTTTTTTTACCGTTTTTAATGATTTTAACAGGTAACCAATGGCCTCATCATATTGGGTTTGGGCCAGCAATACCTCGCCAATGTTTTCATTAATGGTGGCAACAGCTTGTTTGTTATTGGTACGTTCAAACACAACAATGGCTTTTTTAAAATATTCAAGCGCGTTGGGATACACTTCCATATTTTGCAGCACAACCCCTATGTCATTATAAATTTCGGCGTAGGTTGTGGTATAATTGTTTTTTAGGGCGATAAAAAGTCCTTTGTAATAAAAATCCAACGCCTTTGATAACTGGCCCCTGCTGAAATAAATAATGCCTATGTTCTTATAACAATCAGTTAAAGTAGCCTCGTCGTTGTTGTTTAAACATATGACGCGGGCTTTATCAAGATAGCTGAGTGCCAGCGGATATTCGGCAAGCATGTTGTACATCCTGCTGTAAGAGATGTAGCTTTTACTAAGTCCTTTATTATCATTCAGGCTTTTAAATATGGCAATGGCCTCGTCAAAATTTTTGCTGGCCTTTGCCGAGTTTCCTTTAAAATAGTTCACATGCCCGGTTTCAAGTAAGCCATTGGCTATACCTGCCTTGTATTTAATTTTGCGCGATAGCTCAATGCTTTTTTGCCCGTAATAATAGGCACTATCCGGGTTTGATTTAAAATAATTGGCCGCCAGTTTGTTGAGCGTATTGATAGTAGCTGTATCCGGGTTTTGCTGTTGAAGGGCCGATGGGGAAAGCGTTTTTTTGATACTATCCAGCTCGGGATGTAATGACGCAAAGCTGTGCAAACCGCAACATAACAAAAATACCATCGATAAAAACTTCGACAGGGCGCTATTACTTAAAACGATATGTTTTTGGAGGGTCAAGATCAGTTAAACAAGTTAAAGTGTTTTATACGAAAGTAATAGCCTATTAAGTTCTCTTTATTTTTTAATTAAATAATTAACCGGCCTTAAATTAAACCAATAATACCGGCTATCTTTTTTTGTGTAATTTAGATATAAATTATGTGATGAAAAAGAATATCAACCTGCAATTAACCGACAAAGAAAAAGCAATCTTAAGGCAACAAAAAATAAAGATGAGCCAACTTGCGGGTTATGCTCCCGATGAGATAGCATCCATATTAAAAGCATCGCCCCAACGAGCAAAAGAGATCAACGCGTTGGTGGAGTTTCAAAGCATCCCATCCCTGGGGATAAATTTTGCAACCGAGTTGATAGGGCAGGGCTACCATTCGCTGGCGCAGTTGGCGGGCAAAGATCCTGTTGAATTATACAACGCTTTTGAAAAACATTGTGGTGCCTGGGCCGACCCTTGTGTTGAAGATTCGTACCGTTTGTTGAGCCATTATATTGCACACCGTGATGACAGCAAACGCTGGTGGCATTTTACCGCCGAACGTAAAGCCTATCGCCAAAAATATGGCTTCCCTGCCGATAGACCTACCAAGCCATGGTATCAATTACCACAATACCATAAAATGAAAGCGCACGAGGAGGCATAAGCATTTTTCTTTTCACCCTATACTTTTCTTGTGATACGTTTCCCCCAAACAGGAGAACCGTAGCTGTCTTAATTCTTGACTCTTGATTCTTGCCTCTTCCTAAAATAATTGTTATTTTTATTTGGATTTATTCTAAATAAGGATTTACTTTGCTGCTGTTCATTTACTATCACACTTAAAATTCTTGCACAATGAAGAAAATTCTTTACCTCGCGGCATTGCTTGTTACTTTTCAAACCACGTTAACCAGTGCCCAGTCTAAATTAGATCAGGACCGCAAAGCGATACTTTCCCTTGGAGGTTTTTACAAAGTAACCTTTGATTATGGTGAAACCTTTTCGCCCGATACGGCCTATAAAAATCATGTACAGTACCATGCCTCAGGCTATGAATGGGCCGTTGTTGAGCAGGAGTCGCCAAAGAAAATTGTTATTCAGCATATCCTGGTAACCGGCGATACTTCGGTAATTAAACACTGGCGCGAAGACTGGGTTTACGAAGAACCCAATGTATTAAGCTTTGATAAAAGCAGCAGCTGGAATAAAACCAAACTAAGCGCCGCCGATACCAAAGGCCGCTGGGTGCAAAAAGTTTTCCAGGTAGATGACGGGCCACGTTACGAAAGCATTGGCACCTGGGTACATGTTGATGGCCGCCACGAGTGGCATAGCGAATGCGATTCGCCTTTGCCGCGCCGCGAGTTTACCAAACGCAGCGATTATAACGTACTACGCCGGGGCAACCGCATTTATTTAACCGATAAAGGGTGGATGTTTGAGCAGGATAACCAAAAGATTATCCGCAGTGCCGATGGCGACAAGCTATTGGTGCGCGAAAAAGGCTACGAAGAATTTACCAAAGCAGATGAAGCAAAATTTGCCTACGCCCAAAAATGGTGGAAAACCCAACAACCATACTGGACAGCCGTTAGGCAGGTGTGGGACGAAATTTACGCCCAGCCCGGTACCCTTAAATTAAAAGGGAAAGTAGATGGCAAGTTGCTGTATGAACGCTTGTTTGAGTTGGCTGATCAATCGGCAAAAGGCAAATGGGATGTCGTAAAGAACAAAGATGCCGCCCGCAAGGTAATTGCTGACTACGTTGAAAAAGCAGTTTAAAATATAAAGTCCTGCTCTTCGCTAAATGCTGTAATGGGCTTTAGTGCAGGGCAGGCACCAATTAAATAACATCATCTATCTATTATATATATGTGCGACGCAAAAGTTTTGAGCCAGGTAGGGGCATCGGTAATTAGCCGTTGCCAGGAGTGCCGTTGTATCTTTATCTGGAATAATAACCTGATCCTGAGCTTCTCGCCCGAACAATTTGTGCAGTTCAGGGATTTTACAGTAGAGCTTGATTTTAACCAACACAGCTTCCCCTTTCCCGACGGGCAGGAACGCGTAGTAATGCGCACCCCTGTAAATGATGTGCAGTTTACATTCAATACCGATGAATGGGAAGATTTTCATGCCGCCATGGATGAAGCGATTTACATGCAGGAGGTTTATTCTTTGATGGAAGGGAAGATAGATTGATTTCAGATGTGCAGATTTTAGATGTGCGGATGAGAGTGAATCTCAAAAATGCGATGGAACTAAGGTTCCATCGCATTTTTTTATTTAAATTATTTAGGTATCATAAATAAATCAGATCAATGTTACTCCTAAAAGTTTTACCGATGCTAATGTATTTTTACCCCTCATTCATCGGTAAAAATCCGCCGTCTACCGGAAGTTTGGTCGGCTTCGCCTAATAATTATAGGTAAAAGGGCGATGTGTTTGCATTTTTGAATCAACAAATCACAAACACACCATGAAAACGCTACTCGCCATCCAAATTGTTCACTTAGTAATGAAAGCTGCAGAACATGCCGCATCTATCATTCATTCCGTTGGTCATTTGGTAAAATAAGGCTCGCCCGGCCTTTAAACAGGGAATTTGAATTTTGTAAATCAATATATCCATCTCCATGTTGCTATTACAAATATATGCATCATGAAAAGGGAGACAATGTAAGCTGGAACTGGGGAAATCGGAAGCCGAAAGTAAGATCACCAAAAAGCACGACGAACCCGTAACCAAAACCATAAATAGCCTCACCTAAATCCTCTCCAAAGGAGAGGACTTTTGATTTGCAGGTTTATTAAAACACACTAAAACCACATGGTTTTCAGAACCCTCTCCTTTGGAGAGGGCAGGGTGAGGCTCTTCCCTTTGGACTACAGTGTTTACACATCCTTTTTTAATAAAGAAAAATGTCATTTCGAACGAGCATGCGCAGGGAAAAAGTGGGGAGCGAGGAGAAATCTTCAGCGCCTCGCTATACCGAATGTCCGCACGTAGAAGATTTCTCCTCACCTCCGGCGCACAAATCCCCACCGGTTCGTTCGTAATGACAACGTTTTTCTTTAGGGGTATCATTCAAAAAGATGTGTACACACAGTAGTTCTTTGGAGAGGGCAGGGTGAGGCTAAATAATTCATTGATATTTCATTAATCTGATGCATTTTTACGCAATGGCGAAACAACCTATTATCACTGTTAAAAACCTGGTAAAAAATTACGGCGACTTTGCTGCCGTTAAGGGTATCAGTTTTGAAGTTTATGAGGGCGAGATCTTTGGTTTGCTTGGCCCAAATGGTGCCGGCAAAACTACTACCCTTGAAGTAATTGAAACCCTGCGCGAAAAAACGTCCGGCGAGATCACCGTAGATGGCTTCAATATCGAAACTGATAAAAACAGCATTAAGCAACGCATAGGCGTACAGTTACAAGCCGCAGGGTATTACCCCAACCTTAACCTTGCGGAACTGATTGAACTATTTTCGGGCTTATACGGCATCGATAAATCGCCGATGGAAATGCTGGAAAAGGTTGCCCTTACCGATAAAGCCAAAGCGAAATATAAAGACCTTTCGGGCGGACAAAAACAGCGGTTCTCTATCGCTACCACCCTTATAAATAACCCAAGGATCATCTTTTTAGATGAACCCACCACCGGCCTTGATCCACAAGCCCGCCGTAACCTTTGGGATTTGATCCGCGAAATACGCGACCAGGGAACCACCGTTGTAATCACCACCCACTATATGGACGAAGCCGAAGTACTTTGCGATAGGGTAGCCTTTGTAGATGGCGGCCACATCATCGGCATCGATACCCCCGACCATTTTATTGACCAATTGGTAGCATCAGGCTTTGAACGCAAAAAAGAAGTAAAACTGGCCAACCTGGAAGATGTGTTTATCAATCTTACAGGTAAGGAGTGGAGGGAAGGGTAAGCCCCCCAGCCCCCTGAAGGGGGAGCCAGTTTGCAGTTTTGAGTTGGCAGTTACCAGTTATGAAAATTAACAACTCAATGACGCCGTAGGCAAATGACCTAATGACGTGAAACAAATGACTAATGACGCCGCAGGCAAAATGACTAATGACTAAATGAAGAAATACAGCAACACTAAAGCAACCCTGGCCATAGCCAAAGCAAGTTTCAGGGCCATACTGCGCAGTCCGTCGGCAGTGGTTTTTACACTGGCGTTCCCTTTAATATTTATTGTTGTTTTTGCCAATATTGGTGGTGGCGGCGTTTCTGTGGATGTGGGGGTAGCCAAAGGTTGCGATACCTCGGGCAGATTTTACCAGCAGCTTAAATCGCGGAAGTTGGTTAATTTGATTACAGATCAGTCGACAGAGGACATGAACAAGAACCTCGCTAAAGGGCAGATCGACGCGATTCTTGATCTGAAACCGCTTGTGCCTATGCAGCCATTGGAGGTTAGTGTACAATACAGTAAGGCATCGGGTAAAGGCGAAATTCTGAAATCGATATTGAACAACATGTTTTACTACGTGCAATCGGCCGAGCTGGCAAAAATACAGGCGTATTCGCCCCTTAAAATACCAGAGGCTGTTCATCTCAAAGAAACAACGGTATCCGGTCGCGCATATAAGTACATTGATTTTATTTTGCCGGGTCAGCTCGGTTTTTCTATACTCAGTAGCGGGGTTTTTGGTACGGCTTTCGTGTTTCTTAGTTTGCGCTTAACCCTGGTGATCAAGCGCTTTTTTGCAACGCCGGTTAAGCGTTACAGTATTGTTTTGGGCGAGGCTTTGGCCCGTATGTGCTTCTCCTTATTAGGCGCGCTGTTCATTATTTTAGTAGGGCATTACCTGTTTGGTTTTACGCTTATTCATGGGGTGGTTACCGTACTGAATATGTTGGTACTCTCGGCCTTTGGCCTCATTATATTTATGGGCTTTGGCTTTATCATATCAGGCATTGCCAAAAACGAGGGTACGGTGCCGCCGTTATCCAATATTATCACCATGCCCCAGTTTTTATTGTCGGGTACCTTCTTTTCGGTTACGGCATTCCCCAAATGGCTGCAGTATGTAAGCAATGCCCTGCCATTAACACACCTTAACAACGCCATGCGCCTGGTTGCCTTTGAAGGTGCCGGTTTAGGCGATGTTACACATCAGCTGCTTATCCTGCTTATATGGCTGGTAATAGTTTACGCAGTGGCGGTTAAGACTTTTAAATGGGAATAGCTTTTGGAGTATCAAGTAGTTAGTATCAAGTATCAAGATTGAAAATGCCACGCTTCGAAGAAGACTTACGAAGTATCAAGTAGTTAGTATCAAGAATCAAGATTTAAAATGCCAGGCTGTAAAGGAGACTTACGAAGTTTATAAAACTTCGTAAGTCTGGAATTCAACATATTCGTCGGAGCAGAAAAAGACAGCTATTCAATAGCGCAGGCTAAAGCCTTACCCAACAAATTATCCAGATCTTAAGCTGTTTTAATGTTAAATAATTGCACATTTGCATTTTATTTAACATTAATTTAACTTGAAAAAACTTTACGTTATTTTATTTATGCTGATGATAGGTTCATCGGCCGCCTATGCACAGGATTCAAAATTGGGCACCTGGGGTATTGCCACCGTAGTATTGCCCGGCGATAGCATTCACCGGTGGGGCGGATACTCGGAGCTGCAAATTCGCACCAATACCGCTTTTTCACAATTTCAATATTATGAGGCTAAAGCAGGGGTAAGCTATGATCTGGATAAAAACTTTATAGCCCTGCTTGGTACCGGTACTTACCATACTTATGACTTTACCGATCTGAGTGCTGGTCCGCTTACCAACGAGTTTCGTGTTTGGGAGCAGATGACGGTTAACCAGTTCCTTTACCGCCTTAAATTTGAACACCGCTACCGGGTTGAGCAGCGCTGGGTAAATGGCGATTACCGCAACCGTTTCCGTTACCGGTTAAATATGTTTATCCCGCTGAATAACACTAAAATTGTTGCTAAAACCTGGTTTTTGTCATTGTTTGACGAGGTATTCTTCAATAACAAGGCCCCCAATTTTGAACGCAACCGGGTATCGGCAGCGCTGGGTTACCAGTTTGATAAAAAATGGATAGTACAGGCCGGCTGGCTCAATCAGCGTAACTACACAATAGCACAAAGCAGTGGCAAAAACAATATTATGCTGATGTTAATGTACCGCATCAACCGTAAAAACGCTGTTCAAAAAGAACAATTGCCAACAACAACAGATTAGTACATTATAATTGAAGTATAATCCATTACATCAAAATATTTTTAATTGCATGTTAAATTGATGTTATGCTTAGGCTTTATTCGTTAATAATGATAACAAAAACCAAATTTCGATTGTGATTTCTTGATTTTGCTGTTAACTTAGCCGCCGTTTACAATTTACATATATCTGACAATAAAGAAATGAGCTTAATAATTGACGTACACGCCCGCCAGATCTTAGATTCGCGCGGTAACCCTACTATCGAAGTAGAAGTATTAACTGAAAATGGCGCTTTTGGTCGTGCCGCAGTACCTTCTGGTGCATCAACCGGTGTGCATGAGGCTGTTGAACTTCGCGATAATGATAAATCAAAATATATGGGTAAAGGCGTGTTAAAGGCCGTTGCCAACGTAAATGATGTTATTGCTGCTGAATTGAAAGGTGTAGATGTTTTTGACCAAAACTCAATCGACGCTTTAATGATTGAGCTTGATGGCACCGAAAACAAAGGTAAATTAGGTGCTAACGCTATTTTGGGTGTTTCTTTGGCAGTTGCTAAAGCAGCAGCTCAGGAAAGCCGCCAGCCTTTATACCGCTACATTGGTGGTGTAAACGCAAACACATTGCCTATCCCAATGATGAACATCGTTAACGGTGGTTCACACTCTGATGCGCCTATCGCTTTCCAGGAATTTATGATCATGCCGGTTGGCGCTCCTTCATTTTCTGAAGCATTACGTTGGGGTACCGAAGTATTCCACAACCTGAAAAAAATTCTGCATGACCGTGGCTTATCTACCGCTGTAGGTGACGAAGGTGGTTTTGCACCAACTTTTGAAGGTACCGAAGATGGTGTTGAAACCATTTTAAAAGCAATTGAAAAAGCCGGTTACAAACCAGGCGAAGATATCTTTATCGCTTTTGATTGCGCTGCATCTGAGTTTTACAAAGATGGCAAATACGATTACACTAAATTTGAAGGCGAAAAAGGTGCTATCCGCACCAGCGCCGAGCAAGCTGATTACCTTGCCGAATTAGTTGCTAAATACCCTGTTATCTCTATTGAAGACGGCATGGCCGAGGATGATTGGGATGGCTGGAAAATTTTGACCGAAAAATTAGGTGATAAAGTACAGTTGGTAGGCGACGATTTGTTTGTAACCAACACCAAACGTTTACAACGTGGTGTTAGCGAAGGTATTGCTAACTCAATCCTGGTAAAAGTTAACCAGATTGGTTCGTTAACAGAAACCATCAACGCGGTAACTTTAGCACAAACCAATGGCTTTACATCGGTAATGAGTCACCGTTCTGGCGAAACTGAAGATGCTACCATTGCCGATTTAGCTGTAGCCTTAAATTGCGGCCAGATCAAAACCGGTTCGGCTTCACGTTCAGACAGGATCGCTAAATACAACCAATTACTTCGTATTGAAGAAGAATTGGGCAGCAATGCAAAATTCATTGGTAAAGATTTCAAATTCTACAAAAAATAATCTGAACCATATCAAAGGGCCATCTGCTTAAAAACAGGTGGCCTTTTTTATTTAAAAGATATATTAAATAGTCTCACACGAAATTCCTGAATAGGTATTGATAATCAAAATCTTAGCTTTAAGCTTTGCGCATTTTGCTTTTAGCTGCTATTTAATTGGTTTGTAATTTTGCATTTCCAGCCGACCTGTTTATCTTCGGCCAATAATTTAAGTAACCTTCGTTACGTTATAAACAACATCGATTTTGAGTTTAATGAATAAGAAGAGGATTTTGAGCGGTTTGGGTTTAGTGTTAATTTTAATTTTAAATATTATTGTTGACAGGGTATCGAAGATCTATATCAGGCAGCACGTACACCTAACTGATAATATATTTGTTATCAAAAACTTTTTTACCATTACCCGTGCCGAAAATACCGGGGCATTTTTAAGTCTTGGCGATTCGCTTCAAAACCCATGGCGCTTTATACTGCTTGCACTTTTGCCTTGCCTTGCGCTTACATGGGGTTTGTTATATGTGTTGCTGAAAAACAATTTAACCCGGCTTAACCAAATAGGTATCATCCTCATTATTGCCGGCGGCGCAGGCAACCTGTGGGACAGGATCATGTACGGCAGCGTAACCGATTTTATGCACCTTAACTTCCACATCTTCCAAACAGGCGTATTCAACGTAGCCGATATGTCAATCATGGCCGGTGTAGGCATCCTGATTGTAAACGCCTACTTCCGCGAGCGCGAGCAAAAAAGACAGGCTGCGAATGAGAAGCCGGTAGCGGCGTAAACTAACCAAGGGACGACTCACCCCGCCAGGCTACGCCGGCGACCCTCTCTCCGCTTCGCGCAAAGAGGGTTAGGGAAATTAGAGCGTTCTTTTTTACCCTCTATGCGGCGCAGCCGGAGAGAGGGTCGGCCAGCGTAGTGTTGCCGGGGTGAGTCCTCGCCAATGTGCAGAGCCGATTGCAGTGAATGGATTTAGTCTATCTTTCCTCCCCAAAACATTTGCAATCTCCACATCTGATTATAAAACCGTATCTTTGCAGAAAGTTATGCCTTGCTTAGTACATAGGCATATCAGTCTATAATATTACAAGCACATCTGCACATCATAAATTTGCACATCTGCACATTTACAAGAATCATGTCATTCGAAAATTTAAAATTAATTGAGCCCATCCTCAAGGCCTTAAAAACTGAGGGATATACAACTCCAACGCCTATACAGGCACAAGCTATTCCTATTGTATTAAACCACCGCGACTTATTGGGCTGCGCCCAAACCGGTACCGGTAAAACTGCCGCCTTCGCGTTACCTACTTTGCAATTACTGTTCCAGGACAGGATGGCGCATAAAGAACAAAAATCTATCAAGGCCCTGGTGCTTACACCAACCCGCGAGCTGGCCATACAAATTGCCGAAAGCTTTACGGCTTACGGTAAAAATACCGGGTTAAAAAACCTGGTGATCTTTGGCGGCGTATCGCAAAATCCACAGGTTGATGCGTTGCGCCGTGGTGTTGATATTTTGATAGCCACCCCAGGCCGTTTGCTGGATTTAATGAACCAGCGCTTTGTACACCTGGAGCATGTTAAAATGCTGATACTTGACGAAGCCGACCGTATGCTGGATATGGGCTTTGTAAACGATGTTAAAAAGATCATTGCCAAAGTACCGGCCAAAAGGCAAACGCTGTTCTTTTCGGCTACCATGCCGGCAGAGATCACATCGTTGGCTAATACTATATTAACCAACCCCGAGCGGATTGAGGTAACCCCGGTATCATCAACAGCCGATACCATCCAGCAGGCTTTATATTATGTACAGAAAAATGATAAAAGGTCATTGCTGGCCCACATTCTGAAAGATAAAGAAATTAAAACCGCGCTGGTATTTACCCGCACCAAACACGGTGCCGATAAAGTGGTGAAAGACCTGATCCGCGTTGGTATCACTGCAGAAGCCATTCACGGTAATAAATCGCAAAACGCACGTCAGCGCGCGTTAACCAACTTTAAAAACCGTACCACACGTGTGCTGATAGCTACCGATATTGCCGCCCGCGGTATTGATATCGACGAGCTTACGCACGTGATCAACTACGAATTGCCAAACATCCCCGAAACTTATGTACACCGTATCGGCCGTACAGGCAGGGCCGGTGCCGATGGTATCGCCATGTCTTTTTGTGATGAGGAAGAGATCTTGTTTTTAAGGGACATCCATAAATTGATAGGCAAAGAAATCCCTGTTGAAGAAGGACACCCTTACCCCATGAGTCCGGTGGCTATGACGGCTACACTGATGGCAGGCCAATCCAAAAAAGGATCGGGCAGCTTTAAACGTGAAGGCGGCAGAGGTGGCAGTGGCCGCAAACCATCAGGTGGCGGTGGTGGCCGTTCAGGTGGTGGTAGCCGTTCCGGAGGTAATAAATCAGGTGGCGGCAGCGGCATGAGCGGGGCCAGCAGGTCGGCAGGAAAAAGATAGTCGGTGAATGGTTGATTGAGTTGATTAAGAGAGTGGTTGATTTAGTTTTTAAGAAGATAACTTGGTGAATGGTTGATTAAGAGAGTGGTTGATTGAGTTTTTTGAAGATAACTTAGTCAATTTAATCTAACCTATTCAACCCAATCAACCCAATCCATCCAACTCAATCAACCTAATCCAACCCAATCAACCACTCACCAGATCCCCATGTTAATAAGTTAATAAGCATATTTGCGTCCTTCAAAAAAAATAAATAGCTTTAAATGAAATTTATTCAACCCATATCAATGAAACGCCTTATTGACCTTTTTAAGAACAAGTTCTTTTTGGTTACGTTAGCTTTTTTTGTGTGGATGACATTTTTTGACCGCAACGACCTGTTTTCGCAATACGAATACCGCAGCCAGGTTCACAAGCTTGAAAAAGAGCGTGACTTTTACAAAGTTCAAACCGACCAGGTTACCAAAGAGCTTAAAGAACTCACCTCAAACCCCCAGCAATTAGAAAAATTTGCCCGTGAAAAATATCTCATGAAAAAAGATAATGAGGATGTGTATTTGATAGTACCGCAGAAAACTGATAAATAGAATCGGGAAGATAGAGTCAAGATATTTAATAGCGATGAGTTTTTCATCGCTATTTTTTTTGAAGCATGTTGTTTTTTTGCAGCTAAAAAAAAGGGGCCAGGTGCGATTCCCTCCCAACGGGCTACTGTGTGTACACATCTTTCTAAAAAAAGAAAATGTCATTTCGATAGAGCGAAGGAGGGCATGTGTGTGGCGCGAAAGAGAAATCTTGTACAACCGACAAGCAAACGTAGCCTCTCGTATAAGATTTCTCCTCACCCCCCGACGCACAATTCCTCGCTGGTTCGTTCGAAATGACATCAGTTTTGTTTAGTGATACAATTTCAAAAGATATGTACACACCGTAGCCCAACGGGAGGGTGCAGGGAGGGGTTTATACGTCATTAAAGATACTACGTATTTAGCAACCCCAAATCAAAAGCCTCCGGCAATTTTATCGAGCTATCGCTCCGAACAATTTCAATTATTGTACTTTCTATTGTTCTCAAAACGTTAAACATATCGTACTTCATTTCAGCTTCTGTAAATCGTAAAAATTTAATGCCGAAGCTTTCTATCTTTCGTTGCCTTATCTCGTCTTTAACAAAAGCTTCTTCGTTATTATGCGACATCCCATCAATTTCGATAGCCAACATCAAATCCTTACAGTAAAAATCAACGATATATTCATCGATAAAACGCTGCCGGTCAAAATCAAAGCCTAATAATTTATCATTTTTCAATTCATTCCACAAGAGTAACTCCCTATCGGTCATGGTTTTACGGAGCTTACGGGCCAAGGCTTTTAAAGCCGGGTTGTATGGGATTATCTTTTTATTAGCCATGTTTTTGTCGCTTTGAGAAACCCCTCCCTGCACCCTCCCGTTGGGAGGGAATCGCACGTATCCCTCGCTTTTTGGCTCGACTCCTCCTATTTAACACCCTATCCCTAATTCTCATAGCCGGCTTCTCAACAGCAAACCTCAACACCAAAGCCCCGCAAATGCAGGCGCAAAAGCAGCACAACATCATCAGGTTACCGTTTTTATCGATCCCTGCCTTTTCCAAAAGGGTTTGACTTATGTGAATAATAAGTTTATGACTAAGGTATAAGCCGTAAGAAAGTGTAGCAATTTGCGATGTGATTTTTGACTTAACGCGATACAAAAAGTTGCCCGGGCATACGATGGAAGCCACGATCAAGCCGTATCCTAAAGCGATCATGGGATAGCCCCACATGGTAGTGCTAAACGCGGCCTGTGGTGTACAAACAAAATAAGCGGCAATCAAAATCAGAAGCCCGGCCAGCATCACATAATTGGCATATTGGTTTATTGCCGTTTTAACCGCCGGATAAAACGTATAAGCGCCGGCTATGCTCACGCCCATCAGTAAACCATCCAGCCTGTTATAGGTGGGATAATAGATATATTTGTTAAAGATCGCTCCAAAATGATCGGTATTTGATGCCGGTTCAACCAGGTGATGCCAGTTGAGATACCGAATAGCGAAACCGGCTAAAAATAAGGCAACCAGCAGGTAAATACCTTTTCTGCCAACCTTAAAGTAACCCCATACCCATAAAATTAAAGGCAGTACCAGGTAAAATTGCTCCTCCACACATAACGACCAGGAATGGGTAAATGTGCCGGTTTGTCGGTAGTCCAGTCCAAAATTGACGGTAAAGGTGAGGTATTTCCAAAGCGGGGCCATTTGCTCCCGTTCTCTCAATAAAGGGAATGCCACATATAAGCCAAGTATGAGCAAGTAGGGTGGAATGATCCTAAAAAAACGCTTGGTGAAAAACTCCCCCATGGCAATTGGCTGCCCTTTTGCCATGGCGGCAAAAAGTTGCCCCGCTATCAGGAACCCGCTCAATACAAAAAATAAGTCGACGCCGGTCCAACCGAAGCTGCCTACTTTGTTCACCCAATCGGGGTGTGCAAAAATCTGGTAATGGAACAGCAAAACATAGGTGATGGCCAGGGCACGCAGGTGATCTAAGCCCAACAGTTTGTGTTTATCTGATATATTTAACGGAACTGTTTCGGTAGATGACATGCTCGGTTTTTCCGTATTTTTTGTCTTAATTCTCGACTCTAACCTCTTGATTCTATTTCCTACACTTCCCCTTCACGCTTCCTTAAAAACCATTCGCCGCTCAATAGTAAAACGATGAGTACAAATAACCATTTTACATCGATGATGTCGCTGTAATGTTTGTCTTCGTAAACCACGGTTTTGATGTTGTCGTTCTTGCGGATCAGGTCGGCAAGTTGGTTAACCTGGCTGGATTGCAGCATTTGGCCGCCGCTTTGTTTGGCAATGGCATTAAGTAGCTGGTGATTGGCGGCGCTTTGCCGGGTTTCCAGGTTAAGTGCTTTTACGGTTAACTGACCCGATGCTTTAAACTGGCTTTTGCCATTTTGGGTTGATGCATTGTAAGCGTATTCGCCGGCCGGCAGCACACCTGCATCTAACTGGTAACTTTGCCCTGTGCGGCTAAACAGGAAGCTATAGTTTTTACCCTCGCCGTTTTTCAGGTCAATCTTTACATCGGGCGTGTTGATCAGTTCAAGAGCATCGTTATATAATTCGGCGTTGATGATCACATTTTCGCCTTCGTCAAAAACGGTACGGGCCGGGTACACCCTGAAGCGCTGACGGTTGGTATTGGCCGTTAAGTATTGTACGGTTTGGCTCAGCAATTCGTCCGTAGCATTACGGTTGCCATAGTTTTGATATTCGGATAATTGCCAGCGCCAAAGCCCTTCGCCGGTTAGCACTGCCGTACGTCTGCCGGCTTCATCGCCGAAGGCTAATAGGGGGTAGGTGGTGGCAATGGCGCCAATTTTTTGTTTGAGTAAAACGGTAGTTCCTGCGGCCGTGCCGTAACTGCCAAATGGTGCTAATAACGGCGGCAGGTTGCTGATCTTTTTGCGTGATGAGTCGGAAAGGGTAAAGGCCGCGAAACCTGTTTCAGGCAAAGCGTAAACTTCCTGTGTCTCGCTTCGGCCGGCACTGATCTTCACTACATTTTGTTCGGCATTAAAGCCCTGCAAATCGCTTTGCGAACCTAAGATATACCACACCGCCGTTTTGCTTTTGGCAAGGAAACTTTTTACGGGCGCCAAAGCGGAAGCGTTAGCCTGGTAAAGGATGATTAAACTATAATCGGGTAATTTAATGTCGGCGATATCTGAAAAGAGGGCGGTTTTTAATTCGTAGTTTTTATTGGTTTCGATGGCTTGTTTAATAACCGTAATGTCGGGATGGGCACTTTGGTAAAGCACCAATACTTTTTGGCGGGCATCCAGCACATCTACATAAATAATTTCGGTATTGTTTTGGGTTGATAGCTCGTTTTTAACCGGCGTTATGTTGATGCTGAACTTGCGCAAGCCTTTTTTATCTGCAGTTAATTTGATGGGGACAAGCTTTTTAAAATCATTGCCGGTAACCGGGATAGTTTGCGCGTAAACCTGTTTGCCATCTTCGGTAACCGTGAGGTGAATATTTTCGCCTTTGCTTTGGTAGGCGGCGGCTAAAACTTCTATCTCAAAATCATTACCCAAAAAGGCGGTTTTGTTATAGTTTACGTTGCCAATCAGCAAATCGCGTTTGGCAACCGTATCACCAAGGGCGATGGTATAAATGCTGGTTTTAATATTTTTAGCTTCGTACTGCGGATCGTTGCCCTGGTTGTATAAACCATCGGTAGCCAGTACCAGCGCGCCAATGTTTTGGTTTATAAACCTGTTGTTCAACTGGCGCAAAGCATTGGCAATATCGGTTTGTTTGCCGTTAAATTTGGTTGAGAGGCCGTTGGCCAGATCCTTACCGAAATTAAACTCCTGCACATCGTATTTATCGCCAAGCATTTCTTTTAGTTTGGCCAACTGACTAACAAAGTCATTGGGGTTAAATCCCGGTGTTTTAAAGGTATTGATTGATGATGAGTTATCCTGCGCGATGAGCACCAAAGGTTTCTGCGCATCATATTTGATAGATTTTACCAGCGGAGATACCAGCAGCATGGCGATAAAGAACACTACAACAGCCCTGATCACGGAAAGCCCTATCCTGTAATATTTGCCCAGGTTAACCGGTTGCCGGTACAACAGCCAGGCGTATAATACCCCCAGTACCAAACAGGCAGGTACCCACCATCCCGAAACCGAACCCCATGTTAGTGAAAAATGCATAAGAATTTGCGCAAACGTTACCCGTTTTGCGTTCACCTGCAAAATGCGAAATTATTGTGAAATGTTACGTGCATAAACTGTTATAACTTTCACGCCAAGGGAAATCAAATCGCTTTTAACATTTAACATTATTTTATCACAAGCTCTGAGATTTGAATAAACACGAATTTAACTGCCCGAGGATAGATTATAGCTAATTTCACGAATTTTTTACTTAATATTTTAGTTTGTGCTATCGATCAATCAGGGCAAACGCATCTAAATAGTTAGAGGCGATAAGCTGTTTTTTAATATTAGCTAACGGAGTAAGCTTATTCCGTCGGAATATATAAGCATCAAACGATACCTTGTTTTTATCGCCTGATCCTGGTTAAAAGATGCAGGTCCATTCGGTACCTGTATTGGGTAACAACAGGCACAAATATTAGGATGCGCCTAAATTGCGCGATACATCAGTTTAGTGTTAACCATGCAAAAGCATAAGTTATTGATTGTCAATTATTTATAAAAAATATATCTGAAAATGTGTTAAGTTATGTTAACCCAATTAGATGCGTTTGCCCTGATCGATCAATTCCAAAATTCGTGAAATTCGATTAAATTGTAACCGAGTCGGCGGGCATTCGTGTCTAACTCAAAAAAAATGCCTTACTGATAACACGAATTCATTACATTGTGGGTAAAAGCGATTTCCATGCTTTCACGCCAAGGCGCTAAGCCGGTAAGATTTTTTTTTTACTTTGCGGCCTGGCGATCTTAGCGTGAAAACTTTATTATCTTCAACTAATTTCGAAACTATATCTACATCAAATGACCAACCAACTAACCCGCTGCTCCTGGTGCGGTACCGATCCGCTTTACATGAAATACCATGATGAAGAATGGGGGAGGGAAGTACATGACGATAAAATTCTGTTCGAATTCCTCATCCTTGAATCGGCACAGGCCGGTTTAAGCTGGATCACCATTTTGAAACGGCGTGAAGGCTACAAAAATGCATTTGCCAATTTTGATGTACATAAAGTAGCCGCATTTACCGATGAGGATGTAGAACGCCTGATGCAGGATACCGGTATTATCCGTAACCGACTTAAAGTATTGGCCGCCGTCAATAATGCCAGGCTATTCATTAGTATACAACAGGAATTTGGCTCGTTTGATAAATACCTGTACAGCTTTATGCCGGGCGGTAAAGCTATTATCAACCATCACCATAAAATACCGGCAAGCACGCCCGAGTCTGATGCTATTAGTAAAGACATGAAAAAGCGTGGCTTCAAATTCTTCGGCACCACTATTTGTTACGCCCACATGCAGGCCACGGGTATGGTCAATGATCATATCCCGGAATGTAGTTTTAAGTAACACGAATTTCGCGAATTGAAGCGAATTTCACGAATTTCAAATGCAACGAATTTATTCGGGTTTGTGGTTTCTATCGGTAGTAATTCTGACGGATTTAATTCTATTTTTGCAATTAACGGTAGCAAGGAATTTGTGCAATTCGAATAAATTCGTGCAATTCGTGTGTATCAATTAGTGTGTATAATTATGAAAAAACTATTTCTTTTGGATGGCATGGCCCTTATTTACCGGGCGCATTTTGCTTTGAGTAAAAGTCCGCGGTTTACGTCAGGCGGCATGAATACATCGGCGGTGATGGGTTTTACTAACACCTTGCTGGATGTTTTGAAAAAAGAAAAGCCAACCCACATGGCTGTTGTTTTTGATACAGAAGCACCAACCGAACGCCATACCGATTACGAAGCCTACAAAGCCCACCGTGAAGCCATGCCCGAGGATTTGTCTGCCGCATTGCCTTATGTAGTTAAACTGATATTGGGATTCAATATCCCGGTGATCACCTCAGACGGTTATGAGGCCGATGATATTATAGGCACGCTGGCCAAAAAAGCCGAGCAAAAAGGTTACCAGGTTTACTGTATGACCCCCGATAAGGATTTTGCACAGCTGGTATCCGACAACATTCGTATTTACAAACCTGCACGCATGGGTAATGAGATGGAGATCCTGGGCGTTAAGGAAGTGCTGGAAAAATGGGAGATTGAACGCGTTGAGCAGGTGATAGATATTTTAGGCCTTTGGGGCGATGCTGTTGATAATATCCCCGGTATCCCCGGCATTGGCGAAAAAACGGCCAAATCGCTCATTAAACAATATGGCTCGATGGAAAACATCATCGCCCATAGCCATGAGCTGAAAGGTAAACAGCGCGAAAACGTAGAAAACTTTGCCGAACAGGGTTTACTCTCCAAAAAATTAGCTACTATCTTATTGAACGTTCCGGTCGAGCTGGATGAAGAAGGCCTGGAGGTTTGTGCGCCAAGTAAAGAACTGTTAGAACCGCTCTTTGCCGAACTGGAGTTTCGTACCCTGGGCAGGCGCGTTTTTGGTGACGACTTTACCATTACCGAATTTAAAGCTGCCGGCACCCAAACCGATCTGTTTGGTACGCCTGTTGAGGAGCGCCGCACTACGATGACCGTTGACGTAGAAGATATCCGCGAAGACCTGGTTATCGCCTCTAAAAATATCGATAATGTACCGCACGAATACCATTTAGCCGATACCGTAGAAAAACGTGCAGAGCTAATTGCTATATTACAAAAGCAAGAGTCTTTTTGCTTCGATACCGAAACCACAGGTACTGATGCCAACAATTGCGAATTGGTCGGCTTGTCTTTTTCGATAAAAGCGGGTGAGGCCTGGTACGTTCCTGTTCCGGTTGATCAGGAAGTTGTAAAAAACATTGTGGCCGAATTTAAACCAGTACTGGAAAACGAAAGCATTGGCAAAATAGGGCAAAACATCAAGTTTGATATCCTGGTGCTCAAATGGTACAATGTACAGGTTAAAGGCAGCCTGTTTGATACCATGATGGCCCATTATGTGATTGACCCGGATACCCGCCACGGGATGGATATCCTGTCTGAAAATTATTTAGGTTATAAACCTGTTTCTATCACTTCGCTTATTGGGCCCAAAGGTAAAAACCAGGGCAGTATGCGCGATGTGGAGATAGAAAAGATCAAAGAATATGCCGCCGAAGATGCCGACATCACCCTACAGCTAAAGGCCGTTTTTGAGCCTAAGCTGAAAGAGGTAGAAAGCGAAAAACTCATCAACGAAATTGAGAACCCGCTGATCTATGTACTGGCGGATATGGAGTTTGCAGGCGTAAAAATAGACCACTATACCCTGGGCGAGTTTAGTAAAGAATTGGAAACTGATGTGGCCAAACTTGAAAAAACGGTGTACGAGAAGGCAGGAGTAAAATTCAATATCGCATCGCCAAAACAACTGGGCGAGGTTTTGTTTGAAAAACTGATGCTTGATCCTAAAGCCAAAAAAACCAAAACCGGGCAATACCAAACCGGCGAGGATGTATTGCTTGCCCTTGCATCCAAAAGCGATATCGTACGCGATATTTTGGATTTCAGGCAGATGCAAAAATTAAAGTCGACTTATGTTGATGCTTTGCCAACTATGGTTAACCCCAAAACCGGGCGCATCCATACCTCATACAACCAGGCTGTAGCCGCTACCGGCAGGTTAAGCAGCGTTAACCCTAACCTGCAAAATATTCCCGTCCGTACAGAACGGGGCAGGGAAGTAAGGAAAGCATTTATTCCAAGGGATGCCGGCCATACCATCGTATCGGCCGATTATTCACAGATTGAATTACGCATTATCGCCGAAATCAGCAAAGACCCTAATATGATGCAGGCCTTTGTTGATAACCTGGATATCCATACCGCCACAGCCGCCAATGTTTATGGTATTGCTTTGGATGAAGTAACCGGCGAGCAGCGCCGTAATGCCAAAGCGGTAAACTTTGGTATTATTTATGGCCAGTCGGCATTTGGGTTATCACAAAATCTGGGCATCCCACGTAAAGAGGCTGCCGATATTATAGAACAATACTTTGTCCAGTTCCCGGGCATAAAACAATACATGGGCGATACCATGAACTTTGCCCGCGAAAATGGTTATGTAACCACGCTGATGGGCAGGCGCAGGTATTTGAGGGATATTAACTCGGCCAATGCAACCGTACGCGGTTTTGCTGAGCGAAATGCCATTAATGCCCCAATCCAGGGTTCGGCTGCAGATATGATCAAGATAGCCATGATCAATATTCACCGCGAAATGAAAGCTCAGAAATTAGATTCCCGTATGACCATGCAGGTACATGATGAGTTGGTATTTGATGTACCCCATGATGAGGTAGACATCATTAAACCTATCATTATGCACAACATGAAAAATGCCATCAAAACTACCGTGCCTATTATGGTAGAGATTGGCACCGGCTTGAACTGGCTGGAGGCGCATTAATACTTTGGTGAGTGGTTGACTGGGTTTATTTTCCAGAAATCACCAAAATCCATCGCCATTGTAAAACCCGTTGTTCTTTCAGGGTTAAATGACAGTACGACGAAAGACTTACGAAGTTTTCAAAACTTCGTAAGTCTGGAATCTACAGCCTGTACGTTGCATTACCCATGATATTTTTATATCATAGGTGCTGATATACGTTTTTATACCTCCAAACCCACCTTAGTGTATCCAATACTCAACCTCCCCGCAGCTTATTTCCCGCGTTTTTACTATCATTTTCACAACTATAGCAGCTAAACTTTAATAACATTTTTACAATCTTCATTCTAAATTTAAAAAACTATATTAATTGTTATGGGTTTCTCTTTTGGTAATCTTTCCTTAAATTGAGCCAATAAAACCTGAATGAAAATATTCCATCTGAGTGCCGAATGTTACCCTGTTGCCAAAGTTGGCGGCCTTGCAGATGTTGTTGGTGCACTGCCTAAATATCAAAACCTGGCAGGTTTGCAGGCAGCAGTTGTGATGCCTTATTACGATAGAAAGTTTACCCGCGAAAACGAATTTGAAGTTGTGTTTACTGCGGTTACGTTGTTAAATACCCGTCGCCTTTATTTCGAGATCCTGAAAGAGAAGACTAACAAGCTTGGTTTCGAGTTGTTTTTGGTGCATATACCAGGGCTGCTTGATCGCGAAAATGTGTACAGCTATCCCGATGAACGGGAGCAGTTTATCGCCTTCCAGCTGGCCTTTTTAGATTGGATCAGCTATTCGCAGCAAACGCCGGATATTATCCATTGCCATGACCATCACTCTGGCCTGGTGCCATTCCTGCTTTATCATTCCAAATTGTACAGGCGGCTGGCCAATGTGCCTACTGTGTTTACTATTCATAACGGCCAGTATCATGGCGCTTTTGGCTGGGAGCATTTTCAGTACCTGCCCGAGGTTGACCCTTCTTCAATAGGCTTGCTTGATTGGGCCGGTGGTATAAACCCGCTGGCTGCGGCTGTAAAATGTAGTTGGTTGTATACCACGGTATCGCCTACGTATTTAAACGAGCTTACCATTAATTCAAATGGATTAGAGTACCTGTTTTATATTGAGCGCGCAAAGGGGCATGGTATTATTAACGGGATAGACACCGAGGTTTGGGACCCAAAAAACGACCCCATGGTGCCTAATCACTTTAATGCCAAAACAGTGGTTAAAGGTAAACAGGCAAATAAAGAGGCACTTTGTACCCGCTTTGGCCTCAACCCCGGAAAGCCATTGTTTGTATTTATCGGTCGCCTGGTCATTGAAAAAGGTGCCGACTTGCTGCCAGAGGCTATAGATCGCACCCTTGCCCAATATGGCGACGATGTAAACTTCTTTATCCTCGGTTCGGGGGATAAGGAAATGGAAACCGCTTTGCTCGAACTCAAAGCCAAATACCCCGGGAGGTGCAATGTATTTATCGGGTACGATGAGGTGCTTGCGCACGAAGTTTATGCCGGGGCCGATTTTCTGCTGATGCCTTCGCGCGTTGAACCTTGCGGATTAAATCAACTTTACTCTTTACGTTACGGCACCATGCCAATAGTACGCAGTACCGGGGGGTTGATAGATTCGGTCATCGACTTTGGCGATGAAGGCGGCTATGGTATCCGTTTTAACCAGGTTACTGTTAATGATATTTGCCATTCTATTAATAGGGCAATCGCGCTTTATCAAAACCAGCCACAATTACAAATACTACGCAAGCGCATGATGGCCCTCGATTTCTCGTGGGACAGATCGGCCAAAGAATATATAAACCTTTATGAAAGTTTAAACCCTCAGATATGACATCTAAAGTAATTTCAATTGTGCTTGGCGGTGGCCAGGGCAGTCGTTTATCACCACTTACTGCAACACGTTCAAAACCGGCTGTGCCAATTGCCGGTAAGTACCGTTTGGTTGATATTCCAATATCGAATTGCCTGCACTCGGGTATTACGCGTATCTATGTGTTAACTCAGTTTAACTCGGCCTCGTTAAATAAACACATCAAAAACACCTATCACTTCAGCAGCTTTAGCGATGCTTTTGTTGATATTTTGGCCGCCGAGCAAACGCCGACAAGTGGGTCGTGGTTTCAGGGTACAGCCGATGCGGTAAGGCAAAGCTTACACCACCTGGCAGTACATGAGTTTGAGTATGTGTTGATCCTATCTGGCGACCAGCTGTACCAGATGGATTTTGATGACATGATCACCAAACACATTGAAGCCAATGCCGAGATCTCTATCGCTACCATCCCTGTTGATGCTGCCGATGTACCGGGTTTCGGGATATTAAAAGCCGATGATGATAGCATGGTGACCGCTTTTATCGAAAAGCCTAAATCGAACTTTGAAAGCTGGGCATCTGATGTAAGCGACGAAATGAAGGCCGAGGGCAGGGTTTACCTGGCGTCAATGGGTATTTACATTTTTAACCGCAAACTGTTGTATGAACTGCTGGAAGGTAACGACCGTACCGACTTTGGTAAAGAGATCATCCCGCAATCAATTGTTGACCACAGGGTATTGAGTTACCAATATGAGGGATATTGGACAGATATTGGTACCATTCCATCATTCTTTGATGCCAACCTGGGTTTAACCGACGAGATCCCGAAATTTAACCTGTTTGGCGAAAATCACATCTACACCCGGGCACGCATGCTGCCGCCTTCAAAAGTATCGGGCACAACGCTTAATAAATCTATCATTGCCGATGGTTGTATTATTAGCGCCAAAGAAATTACACGGTCTATCATCGGCATCCGTACCCGTATTGGTGTAGATACCGAAATTGAAAATTGCTATGTAATGGGTAGCGATAATTACCAAACCCTGGAGCAAATTGCCGAACTAAAATTAAGTGATTCGCCTATAATGGGCATTGGCAACAGATGTAAGATCAAAAATGCGATTATCGATAAAAACACTTACATAGGCGATGATGTAAGTATCAATTGCGGGGAGTTGCTTGCCGATGGTGATTACGGCACGCATACCGTACAGGATGGTATAGTGGTGGTTAAAAAGCGCGCTATTATCCCGAATGGTACGGTGATTTGACGAAAAAAGCATTCAAGATTTGATTGTAATGAAACAGCCTCCTGAGTTTTCGGGAGGCTGTTTTTGTTGGATTAAAGCTATGTCATCCTGAACAAATCCGCCATGTCATTGCGAGGCACGAAGCAATCGCACGCTATACAGGGCGGATCTGCATAGTTCGCGATTGCTTCGTTCCTCGCAATGACATAGCTTTATATTGTCATTTCAACAACCTTCAGGGTCCGTTGGTTCTATCGCGCAGAATGACTTTTCGCTTTCTTACAAATCCAACGTTTCACCAATAGCAGGCAACTTCAAATTTAAACCTGCTTTAATGAATTTTTCCCTTACCTGGTCTTTGTCAATTTTAATTACGTCAAAAGAATCATAGTGGATGCCAATGATGTTTTTGCAATTGATGAAAGCGCTGGCTTTAATAGCATCATCAGCACCCATAGTGTAGTTATCGCCGATAGGAAGGTAAGCCCAGTCCAGGTTTTCGTCTTCCAGTAATTTCATATCGTAGGTAAGCGCGGTATCGCCGGCAAAGTATAGCTGTTTGCCTTCAACGTATAGCACAAAACCTGCCGGGTTGCCACCTGGTGCTCCATCGGGCATGGTGCTGGAGTGTATGGCATTCACCATTTTAACCCGGCCAAAATCAAAGTTGAAACCACCACCAATGTTCATGCCGTGTACATTACCCACACCTTTGCCATTAAGCCAGTTGGCAATTTCGGCAATACAGATCACTTTGGCGTCGCTGTTTTTTTGTACTTCAATTAAATCAGCAACATGATCACCGTGACCATGAGATACCAGGATATAATCCGGTTTCAGGCTTTTTACGTCGATATCCTTTGCCAATGGATTGTAGGTTATAAACGGATCAAACAAAAGTCTGGTGCCGTTGCTCAACTCTATCTCAACCGTAGATTGACCGTAATATGTAGTTTTCATTTTTATTAGTTTTGAGTTGTGAGTATTGAGTTAGAATAGGGTCGTTAGCTTTGAGTACCAAGCAAAAAAACTTAAAACTCTAAACTCACGACTCTTAATTACGGGGGGCTTTTATTTACCAAACAAGGCGCCTAAACCACCCATGCCACCAAACATATCTTTGGTCATGGCAGCCATTTCGGCCTGGCTTACATTATCGGCCTGCTCCATGGCTTTGTTTATGGCAACAACCAATAGCTCTTCCAACTCTTCCTTATCAGCATCAGCCAAAAAATCGGGATTGATGTTTATTGACTTGATCACCTTGTTAGCATTGGCGGTCACTGTAATTTTACCACCTTCGGCAGTACCCGATACCGAGATAGCGTCCAGGCGTTTTTTCGATTCGCCAGCCTTTTGCTGGGCTTCCATTATTTTATCAAACATAATATTCTTTAGATGTGCAGATATGCAAATGTGCAGATTACAGATGTGCAAATATGCAGATGGATAATTATTAAAATGTTATTGATACTTAAATTTTACAAATTCAAAACCAAAAGGTTTGATACGAAGTTGCTTTACTCACAACTCACAACTCACAACTCACAACTCACAACTCACAACTCACAACTCACAACTCACAACTCACAACTCACAACTCACAACTCACAACTCACAACTGACTAATCATCACTGGTATCACCATTACCGTTGTACGCGCTTTTACGAACAACCGGCATGCCGGCGGCCTTAAACAGGTCGTCGAGTTTTAGCAGACTTCCGTTGGCCAGGTTTGATAGCAGTACAATGGTGATGTCGTTTTTCATATCGCGCAGGTAAATGTGCCTGAAACCATGCCACCAGCCGGTGTGGTAAATAACCTGTTCACCGGGGGCGGTAAAGGTTCGCCAGCCATAACCGTAGCTAAAGTGACCATGCAGCATTGGGTTGCGTGGTACGTAAGCCGAATCGAGCGTTGCCTGTTTTAACAAGATGCCTGCACGCAAAGCCCTGTCAAATAAAAACAGATCTTTAACGGTGCTGTAAACGCCTTTGTCGCCCACGGGGCCATCTAAAAAGTTTTGCGCTACCGAATATTTCCACTGTCCGCGATCGTGCCCAACAACATGAACCGGTATTTTATCATATACCGCTTTGGAGTATACCGCGGTATGCAGCATGCTTGCAGGTACAAATACATTTTCTTTCATGAATTGGGCGTACGATTGACCGCTTACTTTTTCAATGATAGAACCCAGCACCATAAAATTGGAGTTGTTATATAAAAAACGCTTGTTGGGTACATTAAAAGGGTGCGGCTTGTAGTCGGCAATCATTTTCATGGCCTCCATATTGGTAAGGCCTTTCTTTTGATTTAAATGCTGACTGCGGTATATATCGTCAACAAAATATACATAGTTCATCATGCCCGACCGGTGGGTAAGCAACAGGCGGATGGTAACGCCATCATACGGAAAATCAGGGAAGAATTTTTTTACGTCATCATCTAACTTTAGCTTGCCGCGTTCCATCAGCATTAAAATACCAGTGGAGGTCATGGTTTTGGTAACCGATGCCAGCTCAAACTGCGAACCTATTCTGAGGCTGTCGCGGTGCAGGTAATCGGCCCAGCCAATGGCGTTCTCGTAAATGATCTTTCCTTTTTTGGCAACCAGCACGTTGCCGTTAAAAGCGCGGGTACGGTGCAACTCCTGCATTACCTCATCTATCTTTTTATCAGCGTTTTTGGGATTGTAAGCCAGCAGGGCAACAGTATCCAAAGGTTTACTGGTGGCGGGGGTAGCGCCTTGCGCTTTATCTTTATTTTTTGATGAACATGCCGTAAGGACCAACAGGGAGGCAGTAAACGAAAGGACACTCTTGTACAATAACTTCATAGATCAGATTCTCACACTTAAAACGAATGCGAAAATTAGAAATTATACAGCAAGTTAACATTAAAGTTTTTATTTTTTTTCGTTTACTTCATACTCTTTGTATGTTTAAGTATGAAATTGTTTAAAAACGTCGGCCTCATTATACTTGTTTTATTATTGTCGATAAGGGTTTATGCCCAGGATACCGATGTCCCCGGTTTGATAAAACAAGGGATAGAACTTAATAATAAACAGGATAACGCGGGCGCGATAGAAAAATATAAACAGGCTTTGGCAATTGATGCCGAAAACGCGCAGGCCAATTACCAGATGGGCTTTACGTTAAACGCCTTGCACAAAGGCTTAGAAGGCCTGCCTTACCTGGATAAGGTAACCAAAACAAAAACTAATTTTACGGCGGCGGCCTACGTGTTGATGGGCTTTATTTACGATGATAACCACCAATACCCGCAGGCCATTGATGCTTACAAGCAGGCTATTGCTTTGCAGTCGGCACGCCCGGATGCCTGGTTTAGTTTAGGCCTTGTTTATTTCAGGACGAAACAGTTTGCTGAAGCCGAGCAGGCAGCAATAGAAAGCATCAAGCTCGACCCCAAAAATGCCAATAGCCAGCGCCTGTATGGCCTGGTAACTTTCCATCAAAACAAAAGGGCGGCGGCATTGATGGGTTTATGCAGCTATTTGTTGCTGGAGCCCGAAGGCCCGCGCAGCGATGAAGCTTACACTAATATGCAAAGTATTTTAAAAGGAGGAACACTGAAAACCGAGGATGCCAGGGCAGAGGTATCGACTATAGCCTTAAATAGGAGCCTTAACGCCGCAATTGCCAAAGCCAAACCAGGTTCAACACCGGCCGAAGTATTGCAAAATCAGTTACAGGCCATATTTGAGGCTGTTGGATCTTTAACCGAAAAACAAACGGGAAATGATTTTTTCAGACATTACTATGCTGATTTCTTTTACCGCTTAAGTAAAACTGATAACATGGCTGCTTTTTCGCATTTGATGGGTTTAAGCGCTAATAAAGAAGTGGGTAAGCAATGGTTGCAACAAAATGAGGATAAAAGAAAGGCACTGGATAGCTGGTTGGAAGGAGTTAAAAGAAAGTTTTGAGTATTAGCTAATTGAGTTTGCTTCCTCTATGGAATCATTCATGAGGCTAGCTTCGCTTTCAGAAAAAATGCCCACAAAATCATAGATGCTCGATTTTGAAGATGCTGTTTTTACTTCGTTTTTTTTTAAAATATTTTCTAAAGCGATCAATACCGACTCACTTTTTACTTTAAGCATCGCTTCAATTAAATGTAGTTTTCTCGCTTCTGAATACATGATCTGATAAACTGGTAACACTACAAAATTAACAAAAAAAATACGACAATAGAAAATGTGCTAAATAGATAGCATGAGAGAAAATTTTAATGGAGTTTCTTTTTGTTAAATCATCTACTTAAATTTAAGCATGAAAACCTATCACAAATTCCTGCTGCTTATTTTATTGTCTGTTTTTTCGTCTGTTGCTTTTGCACAGGTTAAGGAGCAAGCCAAAACGCTGGTTACCGAAGGTATTGCCTTACACGATGCTGGCAAGTACGATGAAGCCATCGCCAAGTACAAAGAGGCAATGAAAATTGACCCCGATTACTCAAACGCCTACCACGAAATTAGTTTTACCTTGTTTTCCAGCGGTAAGGGGATGGAGGCTATTCCTTATTTAGAGAAACTGCTGAAGTTAGATCCATCATCGGGCGCTGCTTATGATATGCTCGGTAGTATTTATGATGATAATAAGCAAGTTGATAAAGCCATAGAATACTATAAAAAAGGCCTTACCATAGCGCCAGGTTACCAGCGCCTGCACTACAACCTGGCCATAACTTACCTGCGCGAAAAAAAATACCCCGAGGCGGAAGCTTATGCCATTGAGGCAATCAAACTTGATCCTAAACATGCCAGCAGCCAGCGCACCTACGCTTTGGCTGTACTTGGACAAAATAAAAGGCTTTGTTCTTTAATGGCTTTTTGCAGTTTCCTGTTGCTTGAGCCCCAAACCAAGCGCTCGGCAGAAGCTTACGATTATATTGATAAAATATTTGCAGCAGGTGCCGATCAGAAAGAAATTGTGATAACCACTGATAAAAACACCAAAGATATAACACCAATGTCTTTTGCCGAATCATCAATAGTAATGGCAGCCTCTGCAAGTAAGGCATTGGAAAAAGTTGGGGCAGGCAGTACCCAGGAGCGGCTTACCAACGAATTGAAGATGGTGTTTACTACAACGTCTAAGGAATCGGCCAAAGTTGCTACCAAAGACTTTTTCTGGAAATACTATGCCGACTACTTTGGCAAACTTGCCGAAACCGATAATATGGAAGCTTTTGCCCGACTTATTAGCTTGAGCGCTTATAAAGACGAAAATTTACAATGGTTTAAGGATAATAATGCCAAACTATCTGCACTTGATGCCTGGGCGACGGCCACCAAAAGGGAGTTCTGAGGTATTGGTGTTAAATAGATTTGCCTTTACTATTTGGCGTATTGCAATTCCTTAGTGGTATTCATAACACTGGCGTTACGCAAATGGGCGTTGATGGGCGATATCAGTTTATAGGGGCGGTTAAATGCTTCCTGGCGTACTTTAAAATGATCGGCCAGCTTTCTGATCACATCTTTTGATAGTCCTTTTTTATAATTTTAAATATCAGATACGTAACCCTTGCCAATTCCCAGTATCACGGTCATATCCTGCGGCTTTAAATGATGATCGTGCATGAAAGATCGTAATAAAGTTATCGGATCGGTTTCTTTAAAAGTATTATGCTCTTCGTCGTATTTTTCTATGAGTAGCGTTAACAAGTCTATTTCGTCCTGCAATGCATCGGTATTTTCTACAGTCAATAGCGTTCCCAATTGATCACAATATTGATCGTATTGAAGTTTGGTTTTGATGATGGTATATTTCATTACGGCTGTTTCCATGTTATGTGTTTCAATCCGATCATCGCTAAATGCGGTTACCACTATTTAAATCGGATCAGTATATAGTACTAATGCGGAACCAAATTCTATGGCATCGTAGTAATATTCCTTATTACTTCCAACTGAGGCCTTTTCATGGCTTATCTTGCCAATCTTTGAAAATTCTACATTGACAAACCCAAGATTGATGATCATATCTTCAGCTTTAATTTCGTCGTAGGATGAACCTTCGTCTGCTTTTAGATAAAATAAGATTGCGCGCTTTTCACCAACAGTATATTTATCGCTCAAATCATTGCCAATACAAACTGTTCCTAAATATGCATGTACTTCATATTCCATTTTCAAATATAAATAATGTATTCAAGGTTACGGTGTTGTTTGAAAACTCAAATAGATGTTAGGTATAAGCAAACCCTTCCATCACAAAAAGATTACCATTTGCCTTTCCCCCGCATCAGATAAAAGCATAACTTTGCCCTGCAAAATTTTAATACAAGCATGAGTTTCAGAACCGAACACGATACCATGGGCGAGGTACAGGTACCTGCCGATAAATACTGGGGAGCACAAACAGAACGTTCACGCAACAACTTTAAAATTGGTCCCGAGGCATCAATGCCCAAAGAGATCATCGACGCGTTTGCATATCTAAAAAAAGCTGCCGCTTATACCAATACCGACTTAGGTGTACTATCTGCCGAAAAACGCGACCTGATAGCACAGGTTTGTGATGAGATCTTAACAGGTGCGCTGGCATCAGAATTTCCTCTGGTGATCTGGCAAACAGGCTCGGGCACGCAATCAAACATGAACGTGAACGAGGTTGTTGCCAACCGCGCGCACGTATTACAGGGCAACAAATTGGGCGAAGGCAAAACCTTCATCCACCCCAATGATGATGTCAACAAATCACAATCATCAAACGATACCTATCCAACGGCTATGCACATCGCGGCTTACAAGGTCCTGATTGATGTAACCATCCCGGGGATTGAAAAGCTGCGCGATACTTTGCAGGCTAAAGTTGAGGCCTTTAAAAATGTGGTAAAGATCGGTCGTACCCATTTGATGGATGCTACGCCGCTTACCCTGGGCCAGGAGTTTTCTGGTTATGTATCACAATTAAACCATGGCTTAAAAGCGCTACGTAATACATTAGATCACCTTTCCGAGCTTGCCCTTGGTGGTACAGCAGTAGGTACCGGTATTAACACGCCACAAGGTTATGACATTAAAGTTGCCGAATACATTGCTGAATTTACCGGTCTGCCATTCATCACTGCCGAAAATAAATTCGAGGCATTAGCCGCTCATGATGCTATTGTGGAAAGCCATGGTGCTTTAAAACAAATAGCGGTGTCGTTAATGAAAATTGCTAACGATATCAGGATGCTGGCTTCTGGTCCGCGTTCTGGCATTGGCGAAATCCATATCCCCGATAACGAACCAGGTTCATCTATTATGCCGGGCAAGGTTAATCCAACCCAAAATGAGGCTGTTACCATGGTAGCTGCACAGGTAATGGGTAACGATGTAACCATTTCTATCGGTGGCTCAAACGGTCATTACGAGTTGAACGTATTTAAACCGGTTATGGCGGCCAACTTTCTGCAATCGGCCCGTTTAATTGGTGATGCATGTGTTTCATTCAATGATCATTGCGCGGTTGGTATCGAACCAAACTACGCTGGTATTAAAAAACACCTCGAAAACTCACTGATGCTGGTTACAGCACTTAACCCGCACATTGGTTATGAAAATGCCGCCAAAATTGCCAAAACCGCGTTAAAAGAAAACTTATCGTTACGCGAAGCCGCAATCGGACTTGGTTTACTAACCAACGAACAGTTTGACGAGTGGGTACGCCCCGAAAATATGATAGGAAGCTTAAAATAAGAAGCCTCACCCTGCCCTCTCCAAAGGAGAGGGTTCTTGATTATCTGCTTTGAATAGCATTCAACATATGCAAAAGACCTTTCGCCTTTGGCCTTTCAGCTTTCACCTTTCTGCTTTTAGCTTTCAGCCTTCGGCCTTCAGCTTAAAAGCCTTTTACCTTTTTGCTTTCTGCTTTCTGCTTTTGGCCTTCGGCTCCTGTACTATGAATCCCGATTATCAAAAACCGGGCATCAAATATTTACAGGGCGAGTGGAAGCAGGACTCGGTGCCGGCGCAAAAGCGTTTGGTTACCTATTCGTTATATGATCTGAAATTTAGCTGCGATTCATTTTTTATGAAGGTGAGCACAGTAAGCAAAGTGAATTACGGTGCCGATACCTGCATGGGCAGCGGCCACTGGGCCGAGTACATTAAAGGTACCTACACCCAAAAGCAGGACACCCTGCATCTTAAAGGCGAATTTTGTACGGCCAACGGTGGCTATAAAGACGAGAAAACCTGTTTCCGTTATGGCGACTATGAAGAGTTTTTTAAAGTAAAGCAGATCAAAGATTCGCTTATTCAGTTCACCAGTACATCAAACGTAATACCTATAAACGCGCGTTTAGTTAAAAGAACCAATTGCATCCCAAAACCATTGTAAAAACATGAAACTTTCCATTTTAAAAAAAATCACCCTGTTTGTAGCAGTATGCTACCTGCCAATGCAAAGTATGGCTTGGGGAACCAACGGTCACCGCATATGCGGCCAGATAGCAGATAGCTATTTAACCCCCAAAGCCCGCAAAGCCATACAGGCCATATTGGGCAACGAGTCCATCGCCATTACCAGCAACTGGGCCGATTTTATAAAATCAGATCCGGCCTACAGCTACCTGTACAACTGGCATTTTATCGACCTGGATAAAGTTTATACTTACCCCGAGCTGCAAACCTATTTAAAGGCCGATACCGCTACCGATGCCTATACCAAAATGAACTTTTTGATAGCCGAGCTTAAAAAGCCGGGTACCACTAAAACTAATAAATTGCTTTACCTGCGTATGCTGATCCACATTGTAGAGGATGTACACCAGCCCCTGCACACCGGCCACACCAGCGATAAAGGCGGTAACGATGTTAAAGTACAATGGTTTGGCAAGGATAGTAACCTGCACTCGGTTTGGGATAGCCAGCTGATAGATAACCAGCAACTAAGCTATACCGAATACGCCACTATGGTTAACCACACTACAGCAGCCCAACGCGCAGCTTTACAAAAAGACCCGATCAGTAAATGGTTACTTGAAAGCAACCAGATTGCCGACAAACTATACACCGACGTAAAACCAGGTGAAAACCTGACCTACAAATACAACTTTAAATACATCGGCATCCTTAACGAGCAATTGCTAAAAGCCGGCGTACGTTTAGCCGGGGTATTGAATCAGATATTTGGTTGATTTTAGTTTAAAGGTTGGAAAGTTGCAATGTTGAAAGGTTATTATCGATTTCAATAGTTGCTGCTTTTCAACCTTGCTGCAACGTAATGCCCTATGTATAAAATTCATAAACATTAAAAGCATTCCAACTTTTCAACCTTTCAACAATAATGAAAATCCTAATGGTATGCCTGGGCAATATCTGCCGGTCGCCGCTGGCGGAGGGTATTATGCAGCACCTGAGCGATGAGCAGGGACTTGGTTGGGAGGTCGATTCGGCAGGTACGGGCAACTGGCATGTTGGCGAAGCTCCAGACCGGCGTTCCATCCGCGCCGCGCGTAACCATGGTGTTGACATCAGCAGGCAGGTTTGCAGGTTGTTCAGAAAGAGTGATTTCGACGAGTTCGATCACATTTTTGTGATGGACAAAAGCAACCTGAGCAACGTACTCAATATGGCCCGCAATAATGAGGACGCCAAAAAAGTAAGCATGCTCCTCGGCGATAAAATAGTACCCGATCCCTATTATGATGACGCCCAGTTTGAACCGGTTTTTATGTTGATAGAGAACGGTTGTAAGGAGATTATTAAGAAGTTGGTTGATTAAGTTAGAATGGGTTGATTAGGTTAGATTGAGTTTAGGGGAGAACGACAAAATAAAGTTTTATAATGGCGATGCCTTTGGCCCAGGCTCTATGCTCATACGCCTGCAGGCATTACGCTCATTGGCCGGTATCCGCGCCGATCCCTATCGCTTTGGTCTGAACCGGGATTTTTAGGATTAAGGGATTACAGGATTTTAGCAGCGATCATTTAAATACCTATAGATGATGTTTTCGTCTTCCCAAATGTGTCAGCAGAGCGGCTTCGGGCGAAAACGGGCAAAACAATGCGGGGCTGTGCGGTGGCAGAGCATAGGAAGTTTTTTGCGGCAGGGGTAATGAGTGTGAGGGCAAAATAATTCCAGCCCAGGTTTTGCCCGTTTTGCAGGGCAGAGGCCTTGAGCGCAAAGAAGCATTTCTGCTGACTTGATTTATTCACCAGTAAATTGTTTTTATTGGCGTTCATTATCTCGCTTTGCTCGGTCTTGGTTACTTTTTATCAAGAAAAAGTAACAGCCCCCCGCGGCGATTGAGCGGGCCAATGTTTGTGGGTTATAATTAAATATTGTTGTATTTTCCGGCCTTTGCGAAGGCGCTGGTATGATTGTCACAATGGCAATCAGAATTAAGCAAGAGGCTAATTAAACTGCTTTCCTTACCTTAAATAAAGGTAAATCCTCTCCATACCAAAAAGCCTCACCACAACGCTTAAATCCGGCTTTTAATAATACCTTTTGCGATGCCGCATTTTGCGGATGTGTAACCGCGCAAATTTCAATTAACCCTAATTTGTTAAAACCGTAGTTAATGAGCGCGTTGGATAGTTCAGTAGCGATGCCCTGGCCCCAGTATTTGAGGTGCAGGCGGTAACCCAGTTCTATGCTGTTCGGGTCAGATTCGCTTGGTTTTAGCATGCATACACCTATGAAATCATTATCAGCCTTGTTAAAAATTCCCCAGCGACCAAGTCCTGTTTTGTTTTTATAATCCTTTAGGGTATCCTTAAAAACCTGTTTAGCCTCGGCCGGGGTACGTTTCTTTACATACTGTGTAAGGCGCTCATCCTCATCCATAAGCAGGGAAAGCGCTTCGTCATTGGCAGTAAATTCACGGATCAGCAGGCGGGGCGTTTGGGCGATAATGTTCATGGTTTTCAAAAATATATGAATAAGCGAAATGTATAGTAAAAACTGTGTCATTTATAGCATCCTCTAAATCTCCCCCAGTAGGGGAGACCTTTAAAACCCTCCGTTGTGGGGAGGGTTGGGAGGGCTTAAGCTTTTTTGTACATTTGCCGCATGGCATCCATCAAACCATCCGTACCTAAAGGAACCCGCGATTTTTCACCTGTTGAAATGGTGAAACGTAATTATATTTTTGATACCATTAAAAGCGTTTTTCGCAAATACGGCTATCAGCAGATAGAAACCCCAACCATGGAAAAGCTGGAAACCTTAACCGGTAAATATGGAGAGGAAGGCGATAAGCTGATATTTAAGATATTAAATACAGGTGATTTTGTTACAGACGGCAAAATTGATTCATCAAATTTCAACCCTGATTATAAAAAGCTGACACCCTTAATATCCGGTAAAGCTCTCCGATACGATCTAACCGTTCCATTCGCCCGTTACGTTGTACAACACCAAAACGAAATTACTTTTCCATTCAAGCGTTTCCAGGTGCAGCCGGTTTGGCGTGCCGATAGGCCGCAACGCGGCAGATACCGCGAGTTTTACCAGTGTGACGCCGATGTAGTTGGTTCCGATTCATTATTGAACGAGGCCGAGTTTGTGCTCATCTATGATGAAGCTTTAAGCAAATTAGGACTGAAGGATTTTACCATCAAGATCAATAACCGCAAGATCCTTTCGGGCATTGCCGAACTGATCAATAGAGGAGATAACATCATTGATTTGACTGTGGCTATCGACAAACTGGATAAAATAGGTTTGGATGGCGTAACTAAAGAGTTATTGGAACGTGGCTTCACCGAAGCCGATATTGAAAAGATAAAACCGGTGATCCTGTTACAAGGCACCAATGCCGAAAAACTGCAAAGTCTGCGCGAAGCATTGGCCGAATCGGCAGCCGGCTTAAAAGGCTGCGACGAAATAGAAACTGTTTTTACATACTTGCAAAGCTGCCCGCTGCAAACCGCAACGCTGGAGCTTGATATCACCCTGGCCCGCGGCTTAAACTATTACACCGGCGCCATATTTGAAGTAAAAACCAACGAAGCAGCTATGGGCAGCATCGGCGGCGGCGGCAGATATGACGACCTTACCGGCATGTTTGGTTTAAAAGGCCTGACAGGGGTAGGCATTTCCTTTGGTGCCGATAGAATTTATGACGTGTTGGAAGAATTAAACCTTTTCCCAACTACCGCAAACCAAACTACCAAAGTGCTCATCTGTAATTTTGATAAAGAAGGGGAAACCTATGGACTGCCCTTGTTGCAACAGCTTCGCAGGCAGAACGTAAATGCCGAGCTTTATCCCGCAGGTGCCAAAATCAAAAAACAATTAGATTACGCCAACAATAAAAACATTCCCTACACCGTAGTGATCGGCGGCGATGAAATTGCAAGCGGCCTGCTCACTTTTAAAGATATGAGCAGCGGCGTACAAGAAAAGCTTACCGTTGATGAGATTGTGGAGAGGATGGTGAGGTAAAAGCCCAATCAATATACTTATATGTCATTGCGAGGTACGAAGCAATCGCGAACTATACAGGGCGACCCTGAACGCGTGCGATTGCTTCGTGCCTCGCAATGACATGGTTGTTTGATTCTTTCTGTTATTTTACTTTTAAGAAAATGAAACTTATCATAAAGAAATATGTTGTAAATAATAAAACAACATATCACTACTATGAAAAAGTTAAGTTTAATAGCGATGATGGCCATAGCTGCCTTATCGTTTCAATCGTGCGGCGGTTCAAAAGACAGTAAAGAAGTTGCCGATAGCGTAAATGCCGTTAAGGATACATCTACCATGGCTGCTAAAGATACTGCCGGTGTTACCGGTGCAAAAGGTATCGCGGTTGATGAAGGCGATGCCAAATTTGCTACAGGAGCTGCAAATGCAGGTTTAGCCGAAGTTGCAGCCGGTACTTTAGCCAGCGAAAAAGCAACCAATCCTAAAGTAAAAGCTTTTGGGGCGATGATGGTTACTGATCATACCAAAGCCAATGAGGAGTTAATGGCCATTGCCAAAACTAAAAATATCACCTTACCAAACGAGCCAGATGCCGATCATCAGAAAATGAAAGCCGACCTGGCTGCAAAATCAGGTGCCGATTTTGATAAAGCTTATGTTGATGCTATGGTTAGCGGTCACAAAAAAGTAGAATCGCTTTTTGAAGATGCATCTAAAAATTGTAAAGATGCCGATTTGAAAGCTTTTGCTGCCAAAACATTGCCTACCATAAAAAGCCACCTGGCCGAAATTGAGGCTATCCAAAAAGGCATGAAATAATTAATGCTGATCTTATAAATAACAGTAAAGGAGGTAATTGTACCTCCTTTCTGTTTTTATGCTTATTTTAGGGCTTAGCTAATGACTGGCCCCTATGAAAAAACTTCTCCTCCTATTATTTTTCGCTACGGCATCTTCTTTGAATGTTAAAGCTCAAAAGGCCGACGACTTTGATACCAAAATAAAAGACCTCACCAAATTCACCGGCTACTTCAATTTTTATTGGGATGAAAAATCGGGCAAGATCTTGCTGGAGATCGATAAGTTCGACCAGGAATTTCTATACGTAAACTCCCTGCCGGCAGGTGTTGGCTCCAACGACTTGGGGCTTGATCGTGGGCAGATCGGCAACAGCCGCATCGTTAAATTCATCAAAAGCGGACCTAAAGTACTATTGGTGCAACCCAACTATAGCTACCGCGCCATTAGCGATAATGCAGATGAACGTAAATCTGTGGAGGAGGCTTTTGCACAATCGGCCATTTGGGGTACTACGGTTTTGGCCCAGGACGGTGACAAAGTATTGGTAGATTTTACGCCTTTTTTGCTGCGCGACAGCCATAAAATAGCCGACAGGCTAAATGATAACAACCAGGGCAGTTTTGGCTTTGATGAAAGCCGCTCGGCGGTTTATTTGCGAAATACTAAGGATTTCCCGGATAATTCGGAGTTTGAAGCTACCATTACTTTGGCCGGTAAAGGCAAGGGATATGAGATCAGTTCGGTAACGCCGGATGCTAACGCGGTTACTGTGCGGATGCACCAATCGTTTATTAAACTGCCCGACGGTAATTACAAGCAGCGCAAATTTGACCCCAGATCCGGGTATTATGATGTGGACTATATGGACTATGCCACACCGATAGACCAACCGATCATGAAGCGGATGCTTACCCGGCATCGCCTGCAAAAGAAAGACCCAACTGCAGCCATGAGCGAGCCTGTAAATCCAATTGTTTATTATGTTGACCGTGGTGCGCCCGAACCGGTGCGCAGTGCTTTAATTGAAGGTGCCAGCTGGTGGAACCAGGCTTTTGAGGCGGCAGGTTATAAAAACGCGTTCCAGGTAAAATTACTGCCTGCGGATGTAGATCCGATGGATATCAGGTACAATATCATCCAATGGGTACACCGCTCAACACGGGGCTGGAGTTATGGCGAATCGATTACCGACCCACGCACAGGCGAGATCATTAAAGGACAGGTTTCATTAGGTTCGCTGCGCGACAGGCAGGACTTCTTAATTGCCGAAGGCCTGGTGCAACCTTATGAAGACGGCAAACCCACCAGCGATAAAATGCTGAAACTGGCCCTTGCCCGCTTGCGCCAATTGGCTGCCCATGAGGTTGGCCATACTTTAGGGTTGCAGCACAACTTCACGGCCAGTGTAAACGGAAGGGCTTCTGTCATGGACTACCCGCCACCGGTGATCAGCTTAAATACCGATGGAACTATCGACCTGAGTAAAGCTTACCGCACCGAAATTGGCGAATATGATAAACGGGCTATTCTTTACGGCTACCAGGATTTTGTGAATGGTACTAATGAGGACGACGCTTTAAAAGGTATCATCACCGAAACAATAAAACAGGGCTTTTTATTTATATCTGACGATGATGCGCGCCCGGCAGGCAGCGCCCATCCGCAGGCCCACCTTTGGGATAGCGGTGCCAACGCGGCCGATGAACTGAACAGGCTGATGGTGTTGCGTAAACATGTACTGGATAATTTTTCTGAAAAAGCCATCCGCCAGGATGCGCCAATGGCAACTTTAGAAGAAGTATTGGTGCCGATGTACCTCATCCATCGCTTTCAGGCCGAAGCCACCTCCAAAATGTTAGGCGGGCTATATTATACTTTCGCTTTAAAAAACGACGGACAAACCATTACCCGTTTTGTGCCGCCAGCCGAACAGTGGAAAGCGTTCAACGCATTGATGGGTACCATAACGCCCGATGCGCTTGCCCTGCCCGAAAAGCTGATAGCAATGATCCCGCCAAGGCCGATAGGATATCCGCGTACCCGTGAAACATTTAAATCACACACCGGCCTGACTTTTGACCCTATGGCAGCTGCTGAATCTGCCGCTGGTGCGACACTTTCATTTATGCTGCAACCGGAACGTGCCGCACGCTTAGTAGAATACCAATCACGGGATAATACACAACCCGGTTTGCTGCCTGTATTGAACAAGCTGGTAGCCCAAACCTGGAAAGTCCCGCAGCCAACAGGCTATAAAGGCGAATTACAGCGATTAGTAAATAACCTAACGCTAAAACAGATCCTTACCCTTGCTGCAACAACCAATGCCCCGGCCAGTGTGCGTGGTATTGCCCTGTTACAAATAGATGATCTTAAAAAATGGATGCAAACAGCGGTTGTTACAGCCACGGATAGCCGCAAAGCCAATTTGCTTTTCGGCTTAGCCGAGATCAAACAATTTGAGTACAATCCTGATAAGTTTGAACCGGCACATACTTTGAATATGCCCGATGGTTCGCCGATTGGGATGGAGTAATTCTTGTTTATTTAGATTTACGAAGTTTTTAAAACTTCGTAAATCTGGGTAGATCGTTTAATCGATTGATAATCAAGTTTATTATGTCATTGTGAGTATCCATCAGGGGTAACCTGAAAAAAATAGTGATAACATCGTTAACGCGCTTGTGTAGAGACGCAACATTTTGCGTCTCCCGCATGCAAATGCACCACGCAAATTTAAAATCTCACAAATCCGCTCTGTATAGCGGGAGACGCAAAATGTTGCGTCTCTACAAAAAATATATTTGATAATCAATAACTTACATGGACGTCATTATAAGTTATAAAATATTTCTAACTGTTCGTTTTCAAGCTCAATCAGTTTTTTCGTGATTTTCATCTCCTCAAACCCATGCCATACCATTTTCAACTTACTAAACCTTGATGCAAAATTTCCCACCACTGCCGATAGCGTCACTTTTTTTGCTTTAGGGTCAAAACGGATCGTCCTTCTATAATAAAAGCCATTCTCGTAATCATAGCTGTTACCATCATCCTCATAATACACAAACTCATTAGCCGCTTTCCCGTTCCAGACGTGCAACTGCAAAATGCCATCGCCTTTTTCAGTGGTGTTTTGTAAAACGCTCTGCATCGGGATTATAGCACCTGCCTTTACAAATACGGGCAAGTCTGTTAATGGCGATGGCGCATTCACAATTTTGCCGCCTTTTAATTTTTCATCGGTACTCAGGCGGTACCAATCACCTTTGTGTAAATAAACATCAGTGGTCAATTTATCGCTTTCAACGGGAGCAACCAGTAAGGCATCGCCAAACATAAACTGGTTTTGAAAACGCTCGTAATAAACCTTTTCATCAAAAGGGAATTCAATGGCCAGGGTGCGGCTGATGGGTAAGCCGGTTAAGGCGGATTGATAAAAGCCTGAATAGATATAAGGCAATAAGCGATAGCGCTGCTCAATATCTTTTTTGATGATCCGCTCATTGGCTTTGCCCCATTCCCAGGGCTCGCGCATTTTACTGCCTTTGATGGCGTGGTTGCGGAACATGGGGGTATAAACGCCCAGGGAGTTCCAACGTACCATCAACCCGGGTGTTGGGTTGCCGCTAAAACCGCCGATATCGACCCCGGTAAAGGAGATGCCGGTAATGCCCAAACTGTTTACCAGGCGTTGCCCTAATAACATATGTTCATCGGTGCCGGTATTGTCACCCGTCCACACGGCCGAATAGCGCTGCGTGCCGGCATATGCGGCGCGGGTTAGTACAAATGGTCGTTTGTTATTGAGGATTGTTCTGGTGCCATTATAAGTGGCCCGTGCCATTTGCATGCCGTAGGCGTTACGTACTTCGGGCATATATTTATCACCAAACTTTACCAGCCAGGGCATGTTTTGACCCCAGGCGGCGGGTTCGTTCATATCGTTCCAAAAACCATCAACCCCAACATCTGTTAGTGCCGTAAAAGCCGCTCCCCACCATTCGCGCACATCATCCCTGAAAAAGTCGGGAAAATGGCAACGGCCCGGCCAAACGTAGCCGGTATAGTTTTCACCATCGGGGTATTTGGCAAAGTAATCATTGGCTATGCCTTCATCATATTGCCGGTATCCTTCCTCTATCTTAATACCGGGATCAACAATAGTAACCAGATGAAAGTTCATTGCTTTGAGTTCGTCCATCATTCCCTTCGGATCGGCAAATGTTTTTTTGTTCCAGGTAAAGATCTTGAAGCCTTCCATATAGTCTATATCGCAATAAACCACATCGGCGGGGATCTTCTTTTTGCGGAAGGTTTTGGCAATTTTTAAAACCTCTTTGGCACTCATATAACTCCAGCGGCATTGCTGGTAACCCAGGCTCCATAAAGGGGGCATTTCCATGCGACCGGTAAGCCAGGTGTAATCTTCAATAATTTTGGCTACGCCCTGCGCGCCAAAAAAGTAATAATTCATATCACCGCCATCGGCACCAAACCAGCTCATTTCATCGTCAGTAGTGGCACCAAAATCGAAATAGCTTTTGTGGATATTATCTAAAAACAAGCCATAGGTAAGCCCGCTGTGCAAGCCAACAAAAAAAGGAAAGGTTTTATAAAGTGGATCTGATTTTAGGCCATAATCAACCGCGTCGGTATTCCAGTTGGTGTATGATGTTCCGCGGCGGTTCAGGTCGCCGGTTTTTTCACCCAGGCCAATAAACTTTTCATCAGGATACAGCTTGCGGTAGGTAATCACCCTGTCGCCCTGCCAGTTGGTTCCAAAACGGTTATCGTCCTGGCTTAGCGGCTTATCATCGGCAGTAAAAAAATTGAACCTTAAAGGCGATTTGTTGATGACGAGTTTTAATGCTGATGTGTTTACCTTGATAAATTCAGCAGACTCATCTATGTCAAAATCTGCCAATGGTTCCCTGATCACTGCGTAGGAGGGATCCTCGTCTTCCTGTTTCTTGCTGATGGTTACCCTGATGATGCTTGGACTATATACGTATATCCTTGCTTGTGCTTCGGCTGTACTGATAATCAATACAGCATCCTGCTGTTTAAAGCCCTGAATGTTACCTGCTATTACTGTTTCCATAGTAAAAAGTGCCCTATTAATTACCAGGGCACAAAAAAGGAACGCATGTAGGTTTCATTGGTTTTTTTTAATGTGAAACAGGTGAAGTGCCAATTATAACCGATGAGCAAAACAAAACTATCGACGAAGCGCATGATTTAAGCCATTAAACTGTAATTGGTTGATTATTAGTGTTGATGTGAGGCTTTGCCGGTTGCAATTTGCCGTTCGTCTATATTTATAAAGGGGCGGTCTATTGCGTTTTTTTGATAGGGAAAGATGTTGTTGTTTTGGATATTGAAATTAACAAACACATTTAAAAACAGCATTTTAAAATAAAAAAGATCATGAAAAATTCAATCAAATTATCAGCATTATTATTATTATTATTAAGCGCAGGCATTTTTACAACAACTGCTGCAAGCGCCAAACCACATACCGGCGATACTAAAGACGTGATCACCGTATCCTCATTAAAACATGAGCGTGGTGTTGCGGTAATTATTTCAAAAGCCGAAGCAAGCAAATCATACGTAACCATTTTTGACCAGGCAAACAATATTTTAATGGAAGACTTTTTGCCAAGCAAAGCCGAAGTTGCAAAAGGATACGTGTTAACCAGCCTTGATAACGGCGACTACAAATTCGAGATCAGATCAAACGATGAAGTGGTTACCAAAACTGTTCACGTTTACGATGAATACAACAAAAAGAAATTCTTCTTTGTTGACTAATCCGGATGCCATATACGAAACAAAAAATCCCGCTGTAAGGCGGGATTTTTTGTTTTATGAACTATGTCATTGCGAGCACAGCGTGGCAATCGCATACTATACAGGGCGGATTTGCAGAGTTCGCGATTACTTCATGCCTACCCATGACGTGTTTTAAAACGACTGTCATCCTGAGGAACGAAGGATCTATTCTACACCATGCTCGTTCGCTCTGTATGTTCACGAATAGATTCTTCGTTCCTCAGAATGACAGGGCGGAGAGGACAGTTTTTACGTCATTTTCCCCTTCAAAGTCCGCGGATTTTACAACTCGCAATGGCCTGTTTTGTGATTGGCCCTAATCCCAAAGATTAGACGGATAAGTTCCGTTTTCAACCAATGCCGAAATACTTTTTTGTACAATAGGCTTATCTTCTTTATAAGTTACGCCAAACCATTTTGAGCCGGTTGGGATAACCTTGAATGAAGCAACGCCCGTTTTGATCAACCCATCGGCAACCAAAGGAATAAAAAATTCCGATTTAGGGTTGTTTTCATTAGCGTCAACAAATTTCCTGAACATGTCTTCGCTTTGTTTGAAAACAGCGGGAGTAAACCCCCAGAAGTTCATTGATACACGGGTGTCGCTTGGCAATGGATGTTCGCCTGTTGCATCCTTATAGGCTACGCTGCCGTCTTCTTTAAAATAAACTTCGGTCCGCTCGTTGATCTCTACCATGTTACCTTCGTCGTTCACTTTACAAACACCGCGCGATACCGAGCCGTAATCAGACAACGTACGGTCAATCTGGTAGCCTACCAATGAATAAGTATCATCTGTAATTTCGCTGGTTAAAAATCTGGCCATTTTTTCAAATGAATCATAACCATAAAAATCATCGGCATTGATCACGCAAAATGGTTCATTGATTTGGTTACGGGCTGCAAGTACCGCGTGGGCAGTACCCCATGGTTTAGCGCGTTCAATGGTTTTATCAATACCGAAGGGTTTAAGATCAAAGCTCTGAAAAACGTAGTCGGTTTCAATACGTCCCTTTAGTTTTGGTTCAAATATGGCTTTAAAGTTATCAGCAAATTCTTCGCGGATAATGAAGCTTACTTTACCAAAACCTGCTTTTATAGCATCGTATATAGAGTAATCAATAATAGTTTCGCCATTGGGGCCAAAGCCGTCAACTTGTTTCATGCTGCCATAACGACTGGCCATACCGGCGGCCAAAATTAAAAGTGTTGGTTTCATAAGTATGTGTGGGGTATTTATCTAATATTGTTTTTGATAATGGTGAATAAGTGTTTAGGGGGAAAATTGTTTTAATATTTTTATTTGATATATCTGAAATCCTGACCTGCTTTAATGTTTAGCAAGGTTTCATAAATTAAACGGATCACGTTATCAACATCGTTTTTGTGGATCATTTCGACAGTAGTATGCATATAACGCAACGGCAATGAGATCAATGCCGATGGTACACCATCATTTGAATATGCAAAGGCGTCGGTATCGGTACCTGTTGAACGTGACGAAGCCTGGCGTTGGAAAGGAATTTCGGCTTTCTGGGCAGTCTCTATCAATAGTTTGTTCAGGTTGTTTTGCACCGCAGGCGCGTATGATACAACAGGACCGCGACCACAAGCCAAATCGCCCTGGACGATTTTATTGATCATTGGCGTTTGGGTATCATGGGTAACATCGGTAACAATGGCCACGTTTGGTTTTATTTTGTGGGCTATCATTTCGGCACCACGTAAGCCAATCTCTTCCTGCACGGCGTTTACAATGTATAAGCCAAAGGGTAGTTTAATGTTGTTTTCTTTTAATAAACGGGCAACTTCGGCAATCATGAAACCACCTGCACGGTTATCCAGCGCACGACCAACATAATAACGGTCGTTAAGGATCATGAATTCATCTTCATAGGTAATAACACAACCTACATGGATGCCTAATTTTTCTACTTCTTCTTTTGAAGTACAGCCGCAATCTAAAAAGATGTTTTTAAGGGTTGGGGCTTCTTCCTTTTCGCCGCCTAAACGGGTGTGGATTGCAGGCCAGCCAAAAACTGCTTTTACAATGCCATTATCGGTATGGATGTTTACTCTTTTTGAAGGCGCTATCTGGTGATCAGAACCACCATTGCGGATCACATATATCAAACCATCGCTGGTAATGTAATTTACAAACCACGAAATTTCATCGGCATGAGCCTCAATAACTACCTTATAATCGGCCTTTGGGTTGATGATGCCTACAGCAGTGCCATAGTTATCTACATAATGGGTATCAATGTAAGGCTTTAAATAATCTAACCATAGTTCCTGGCCTTTCCATTCAAAACCGGTAGGCGAAGCGTTATTGATATATTTTTCTAAAAAAGATAGCGAGGTTTCGTTTACAATTGAAATATGCGGTGAGGCATCAGATTTTTTTTTAGCCATGTTATTTTTAGTAACCTATGAGTATGTAATAAAGCAAATATAGTAAACCCGTGGAAATGACATTGAAATAACTTGCCATATTTGAAACAAATGTGTGTTTTTATTATTAATTTAATATTCAAGTAAGGTAATTTGATGTTTTTTTTAATTATGCAAGCAATTAAACCTTTTCATTAATTTTTTGTCATTAAATGTATGTTTTACAGTAATCTGTAAATGTGGGTTATTTACTATAATTTTGGTTTTGTTATTTAATTCTTATCAAATCGTGAAGCGGTTCTTTCTTTTTTTTATCCCTGTAATTGCCTGCTTAACATCATGCGATGTTGTACAATACGTAACTGTACCGGTTAACTACGGCCCTAAAACGGGTTTTAGTTTGGATACTTCAACCATTGTAGTGGTTAACAAGTTTAACGCCGACACCTTATCCAAGGTTAAAGATCCAAGACGGGTAAATGTTTTGAAAAAGATGGGTGTTACCGCTTTGACCACGGCGGCTAATCAGTTAAAATTTTTGCCAAGGGTGGGTATCATTAACCTGGTCGACTCGGTAACTTATCTGCCAAATGACGATTCTGTTAAGTTTTTAGCAAAAAAGTATAAGGCAAATTATGTATTGGTGTTAAATGATGTAAGCGCTGGTGTTTACACCGAAACCAGTTATAACCAGGGCATGGCCTATACATACTATGCCACCAAGGTTAAAACCCGTTTTGCCTTGTATGAAAGCAATGGTATTTATTCGAAAAAACTAAATGGTATGGCCGAGGTGCCGCAGGATGAGGCGTATAACGGCGGTTTTTCTTCCCTGTTTTACCGGCCTACGTACCGCAGCAGCATACCCGCGTTAAGCAGGGCCACAGCAGATGCTACCCTGGATGCTTTTAAAGATTATTTGCCTTACTCGATAACCAATGACCGCCCGCTTTATGGAGGGGGTGATATGTTAGAATCAAGCGTGGCCCACATAAAGGCAGGTAAATTTGATTTGGCCTTCAATATCCTGAACCCATTAATTGATGGACCTGATAAAAAATTAGCCAGTAAAGCTGCCTATAACCTGGCTGTAGTGTATGAGGCCCAGGGCGATATTGAAGAAGCCCTTAAAACCGCCAAGATATCAAACGATAAAAACCGCAACGATTTTGCCAACGCGCTGATTGTTGATTTGATGAAAGAATAAGGGTAGATGTGCAGATGCGCGGATTTTAGATGTGCAGATGAAAGAATTATTTGAGGATTTGGAAATTTGAAGATTTGAAAATGATTTTTTCTGAACCACGATTCGTTGGATTAAAGGATTGCCAGGATTTGAAAAAAGGGACAAATACGATAATTTAGATTGCAATTAAGCAGATCGTTTTTTAATTCTGTTAATTTATCAATTCTGAAAATTCTGATTCAGACAATAAAAATCCTGTAAATCTCTTAATCCCATAAATCGTGGTTCAGACAAAAAATCTGCACATTTAAAGCCTTTTCTCCAATATTTCGTAATCAAAACCTCCCCTTGAAAATGCCTGTCCTGTATTGGTAAAGCCCGATTTTTGGTAAAAACCAAGTGCTGATACCCGGGCATTGCACCAGATGCGTTTGCCTCCGTTTATAACGGTAAACCGGGTAATATAATCAAGTAATTGCCGGCCAATTCCCAAGCCTTGTACCGATTCATCTATCGCGAATTTGCGAAACTGAAAATCATCACCACGTTGAAAAAGGGAAACCACACCCACAATATAATTGTCTTTGAAGGCGGCAAAATGGAGACCGTCATAATCTTCATCCATTCCCATTTCACGCACCGTTTGTGCCGGGTAAAGCACCTGTTGCCGCAGCTTCCAGGTAAGTTCGGGACGGATTTGTTCGATACTAATCATAGGTTAAAAACTGAAGGGCCAAAGGTAAAAGGTTTTTTGAGGGCCGAAAAGTTTTTATCGTGATGTAGCTACTTTACAAACTCGCCCCAATTTACCACCGACCATCCTAAACTCTCTATAGGGTCTACCATCGGCAATAAAACAGGGGTAATAGGCTTCACAACCGGCATAAATACAGGTGTAATCCTTTCTAAAGGAATAGGGGTTATTGGTCCGCCGGTGGCGCCTTTTATCCATGCAACGGCATTACCAACTTTATCGCGAAAAAAGCCGTTGTGAAATCTTCCTAAGTATTTACCATCGTTGCTAAAGGAGATAACTTTTTGATTGTCAATAAAGGCTATCGCATCTCTGCCGGTGCTATCATAAATAATATCCCCGTTTATCCATGCTACTAAAACCCCGGCGTTATTGTAAATCGCATTTACATTGTCATCATTTATAGCCAGCGGTACGTTTACCTCGTTAAAAACAGGGGAATGATGTATTGGCTTAGCATTACCTATACCATAGGTGGCTGTTAAAACAAAAATCAGGAAAAGTTTGCGCATTGTTTTAGGTTTTATTGGTTAGACGTCTGTTTTTAAAATGGTTTAATGCGCAATTGCTAAAATATTGGTATTAACTACAATGGAATATTTCCGTGCTTTTTCCTTGGGTTATTCACTACTTTATTTTCCAGCATTTCAAAGGCATGAATAAGTTTGATGCGGGTTTCGGCGGGTTCAATCACCTCGTCAATAAAGCCTCGTTCCGCGGCCCGGTAAGGGTTGGCAAAGGTATCTGAGTATAATTGCTCTTTTTCTTTCCACTTGGCTTCCTTGTCTTCGGCCGTGCTGATCTCGCGTTTAAAAATGATCTCGGCTGCTCCTTTGGCACCCATCACCGCAATTTCTGCCGATGGCCATGCATAATTCATATCGGCACCAATGTGTTTGGAGTTCATTACATCATAGGCGCCACCATAGGCTTTACGGGTAATTACGGTAACGCGTGGTACGGTAGCCTCACAAAACGCATAGAGTAGTTTTGCACCGTTAGTGATAATGGCATTCCATTCCTGATCCGTGCCAGGCAAAAAACCAGGGACATCTTCAAAAACCAGCAGTGGGATATTAAAGCTATCGCAAAAGCGGACGAACCTTGCTGCTTTGGTAGAACTGTTGATATCCAACACGCCGGCAAGGAACGCGGGCTGGTTAGCCACTATCCCAATGCTGCGACCGGCAAGCCTGGCAAAGCCCACAACAATGTTTTCGGCGAAATCTTTATGTACTTCCAGGAAGGAACCCACATCAATTACATGATCAATAACCTCGCGGATATCGTAAGGTGTTGAAGAGATCTCCGGAAGTATGGTATTGAGTTCGGAACGGAGTTCGTTCTGTACATCATAAGGTAGTGCCGGTGCCCTGTCTTCGCAATTTTGCGGCATGTAGCTTAACAGGGCTTTGATGTTTTGTATCGCGGCTATTTCATTGGCGCAGGCAAAATGCGTAACGCCCGATTTGGTGGCATGGGTGTTTGCCCCGCCCAGTTCTTCGGATGTTACCACTTCATGTGTAACCGTTTTTACCACGTTTGGCCCGGTTACAAACATGTAGGAGGTATGCTCAACCATTAAAATAAAATCGGTAATGGCAGGCGAATACACAGCGCCACCCGCGCAGGGGCCCATAATGGCCGAAATTTGTGGCACTACACCGGATGCCATCGTATTGCGGTAAAAAATATCGGCATAACCGCCCAAGGAAACCACCCCTTCCTGGATGCGTGCACCACCAGAATCATTTAAACCCACCACCGGAGCGCCATTTTTGATGGCCAAATCCATGATCTTGCAGATCTTTTCGGCATGGGTTTCAGACAATGATCCACCGAATACGGTAAAATCCTGCGAAAAGACATACACTAACCTACCATTTATTGTTCCATAACCGGTTACAACACCATCGCCGGGATATTTTTCTTTCTCCATACCAAAATCGGTTGACCGGTGGGCTACCAGCATTCCAATTTCCTGGAACGAGCCATCATCCAATAAAAAATGGAGCCTTTCCCGTGCTGTTAATTTGCCTTTTTTATGCTGACTTTCAATACGTACCGTGCCGCCGCCTTCAAATGCCTTTTGGCGTTTTTGCCTTAATACTCCAAGCTTTTTATCCACAATTCAGGTTGTTTGTAACTTGTTAAAAATAGTAATTAAATTGTAAGATAGCTGCAAAACTGCTGGCGACCGCTTTAAAAGACGGTTTTTTGATTATATTTGTATCAATGAAGTCGAGGAATTTTAAAACGCTGATAGTAGCAATGTTTATGGGGGTCTTTATGATAAAGATGGCCATATCACTTGCGCCCGCGTTTTTAGTGCTCGATAGCAAGGCCGTAAGGGCAGTTATTCTGCAATTGGAGCAGGAAACAAAATCTGAAAAAGATATGCCTGATAAGGATACTTTTAAGGAAAAAAAGGTTTTTGACGAGTATTATTTTCACAGCATAGAGTTTATAACTTTCATTACCGAAAGTAAAGTACTCCATAACCAGGAACATAGCTTACTCATACAGCTTTACCACCCGGTAGTCCCTACACCGCCGCCCAACGTTTAAATGATTAACCGGATATCTCCTTATCCGGGCTGTAACGCTTTACAATTCATTTAAATTTTCATTCAAATACATTTCTTATGTCAATTAAGCAAGGTGGATTTGCCGTGGGCGATCTTAACCTAAAAAAATATTTTTTACCCAAAAACTTAAAAAGAGACCTTCCAGCCAGCCTTGTGGTATTCCTTGTGGCATTGCCTTTATGTCTTGGTATAGCCCTGGCATCCGGCGCGCCCCTTTTTGCAGGTGTGCTAACAGGTATTATTGGCGGCATAGTGGTAGGCTCATTAAGTGGATCGCAGCTGAGTGTGGCTGGTCCCGCGGCTGGTTTAACCGTTATCGTATTAAATGCAATAACCACCCTCGGCACGTACGAAACATTTCTGATGGCGCTGGTATTGGCCGGCGTTTTCCAGGTATTGCTGGGGATCTTAAAGGCGGGCACTATAGCCAATTATTTTCCGTCATCTGTTATTGAAGGGATGCTTGCGGCTATAGGTATCATTTTGATCATGAAACAATTTCCGCATGCTGTTGGCTACGATGCCGATTTTGAGGGAGATGAAGGCTTTAGCCAGGCAGATGATCATAACAGCTTCTCGGGTATTTTGGGTGCTTTAAATAAGATAAACTACGGGGCAATCATCATTAGCGGGGTTTCGTTATTGCTGATGATCTACTGGCCAAAATTTAAAAAAATGGCTATGGTGCCTGCCCCTTTACTGGTAGTGATTGCCGGTGTGGTTTTAAGTACTGTATTTAAAGGGACTGGCTTAGCTTTGCTTGATAAGCAGTTTGTGCATATCCCAATTGTAAATAGCAGCAGCGAATTTTTTGGCCTGTTTAAATCGGCCAATTTTAGTACCATAGGCAATAAACAAGTTTGGATCACTGCCTTTACCATTGCGATTGTAGCCAGTTTGGAAACCTTGCTAAGTTTGGAAGCAGTTGATAAGATAGACCCTATCAAACGCGTATCGCCCACAAACCGCGAACTGGTAGCCCAGGGAATTGGTAACATTACCAGCGGATTTTTAGGCGGTTTACCCATGACGGCTGTTATTGTTCGCTCATCGGCAAACGTAAATGCAGGCGCCCGTACCAAATCGAGCGCGGTGATTCACGGGTTGCTTTTGCTGATATCGTTGTTATTTATACCGGTGTTGATCAATCTTATCCCACTATCGTGTTTGGCGGCCATCCTGCTCATGACCGGTTATAAGCTGGCCCGTATAGGTCTGTTTAAACATATGTGGCACCAGGGCTTAAGCCAGTTTATCCCCTTTGTGGTAACCATAGTTGCAGTTGTACTAACCGACCTCTTGATTGGAGTAGGCATTGGCATGCTGGTGGGTATCTTCTATATCTTACGCACCAATTTACGCAACCCATACTTTTACCAAATAGTGAAAAATGGCGATAAAAAAGTGATCAACATTAAGCTGGCCGAAGAGGTTTCCTTTTTAAATAAGGCTGCTATACAGGTTACATTAACCAGTTTGCCAAGCGGTACTGATGTGGTGATAGATGGCTCAAACTCGCGTTACATTGATCCGGATGTGTTGGAGATCATCCACAATTACAAGCATAATGCCTATACCAAAGGCATCATTGTGCAATTATTAAACATAAAGGATAAGTACGATGTACCCCCTTTAAAAGAATTAATTTATAATCCTAACTAAGAAAAAAATCATGGCACTAATAGAAAATAAAAAAAGCGAAAAACCGGTAATTGATACCACTAACATAAAATTGGTTCAAAACGATAGCTACAAAGCGTTGATTAAAGGTAATGCAGAATGGGTTGAAAAAAAGCTAAGTGAAGACAGCGACTTTTTCAAAAACCTGGCTAAAGGTCAGCAGCCACAGGTATTGTGGATAGGTTGCTCAGACAGCCGTGTACCCGCAAATGAGGTTACCGGCACCAAAGCAGGCGAGGTGTTTGTACACCGTAACATTGCCAATGTGTGTGTGCACTCGGATATGAATATGCTGAGCGTGCTTGACTATGCGGTGAATGTGCTCAAAGTAAAACACGTGATAGTTGCCGGTCACTATGGTTGTGGCGGTGTAGCTGCGGCTATGAGCAATAAACAGTTCGGGCTGATTGATAACTGGCTGCGCCATATTAAAGACGTATATCGCCTGCACAGTCATGAGCTTGATCGTATTACAGACGAAACCCAAAAAATAAACCGTCTTGTTGAATTGAACGTGAGTGAGCAGGTTTATAATCTGTGCAAAACATCCATCATCCAAAATGCCTGGATGGAACGTCACGATCTGGAAGTACATGGCTGGGTGATTGATTTAGGTACTGGCCTGGTGAAGGATATCAAAGTAAGCAGCAGCAGCCCGCATAATTTGGGCTATGTATATGAACTTAATAGTGTTGAGGCCGTGGCTTCGCACTAAAAATCTTGTTTGTTTAATCTGGTTCGATCCCGGTTCATGAAAGTGGCCGGGATTTTTTTGCCACAGCCTCACCCAACCCTCTCCAAAGGAGAGGGCTTTAAAAATCATGATTGAAAATGATTTTTAAACATGCAAATCAAAAGTCCTCTCCTTTGGAGAGGATTTAGGTGAGGCTGTTTTATTAGGCAGGCTATTTCACAACACCATAAATTTATTCTATTTTTAAGCGTTGTTTATCAGCAACTTTTACCATGCTAAGGCAATCAAAAGAGGATCGCACACTTCAACAGAATTTATTGCTGGCGTCATCAACAGCTTTTGTATCTGGCGTAACCAATGTTGCCGGGATGGTTGCCTTTTTAGCTTTTACCTCCAATATCACGGGGCATGTGGCCAATCTGGCCAAACATATTGTGGAACAAAATTTTAGGGAGATCATTGTATTTGTGATTTGGCTGCTACTATTTTTTGTTGGAGCATTCATTTCAAACTTTATTGTACGCTCGTTTGAGCATAAAAGCCGTTATCGCGCACATTCTATCCCCATTATCATCGAGATCATATTACTATTATTCGTAGCCATATACGGGCATAATTTTTACCGGGAAACAGATCTTGAACGGGAAGTAGTGATTGGGGTGATCATATTTTCGATGGGTTTGCAAAATAGCCTGGTATCAACCATATCGGGAGGTTTGATCAAATCTACACATTTAACCGGCCTGTTTACCGATTTAGGCGGCGATGTATCTGAGTGGCTGCATCCCAATGTTGAGCGCACAATAACTATCCGCAATAAGATATTTGTTCGGCTTACCGTACTATCGTTCTATTTTATAGGGGCAATAGCCGGCGGGTTTTTATTTAACCTGTATGATTTTGCAATTTTCTATTTCATTCCACTAATTTTGCTTACGATATTGTACTATGATCTGTCGCCCGTGGCCCTGTATAAAATATCGCGTTTATTTAGGACTGATAAAAGCAGATCGACATAAAAACATCTTTCTAACAGATAAAACATAAAAAACTATGTGCGCAAAAAAGTTATTACACGATACCAGTCACATTACTTACGAAAGCCTTTTAGAAGGCAATGAACAGTTTATTGCCGATGCATTAGCAGAAGACCCGAAATATTTTGAAAAACTGGCCAACGGCCAAACCCCGCCGGTGCTTTGGATAGGCTGCGCCGATAGTCGCGTACCTGCAAACCAGATTACCAACACTGCCCCGGGCGAAATATTTGTACACCGTAACATTGCCAACATGGTTGTGCACTCGGATATGAACATGCTATCGGTACTGGATTATGCTGTAAACGTATTGAAAGTAAAGCACGTAATAGTAACCGGTCATTACGGTTGCGGTGGCGTAATTGCTGCTATGAGTAACCGCGAATTTGGCTTAATTGATAACTGGCTGCGCCACATTAAAGACGTTTACCGTTTACACTCGGCCGAACTGGAAGCCATTGAAGACCACGACGCACGCGCGAGCCGTCTTGTTGAATTAAACGTGGTAGAAAATGTTTATAACCTATGCAAAACCACTATAGTACAAAGCGCCTGGAAACATGGCCAGGAACTATCTGTACACGGCTGGGTATACAGCTTAGCCACCGGCAAAATAAACGACATGAAAGTTAGCACCAGCAACAACACCAAGCTGGGCGACGTGTTTAAATTTGAGTAGTCTATAGAGTCAAGAATCAAGAGTCAAGAATCAAGACGGGAAAAAAGTTAGAGTCAAGAACCAAGAGAACCGCAATAAAAAGGGCCGGAAATTTGAATTTCCGGCCCTTTGCGTATCAAGGAGGACAAAAGTCTTAACTCTTGATTCTTGACTCTTGATTCTTTTTTAAATCTCTTTAGCCAAAAACGGGTACCTGTAATCCTTTGGCGGATCAAAAGTTTCCTTGATGGTGCGGGGTGATACCCAGCGTAACAGGTTTATCATCGAGCCGGCTTTATCATTTGTGCCTGAGCCTCTTGCACCGCCAAATGGCTGCTGACCCACTACAGCCCCTGTCGGCTTATCGTTGATATAGAAGTTACCTGCCGCATTGCGTAAACGCTCGGTAGCTTTGGCAATGGAGTAACGGTCTTGTGATATGATAGAGCCTGTTAGCGCGTAGATAGATGTTTTATCTACAATGTTAAGCACTTCATCAAATTGATCGTCCTCGTACACGTAAATGGTCAATACGGGGCCAAAAAGCTCCTCGCACATGGTTACGTAATAAGGGTCATCTACCTTAAGCACAGTTGGCTCTACAAACCAGCCTTTACTTTTGTCATAGCTGCCACCGGCAACAATCTCAACACCTTCGTCGGTCTTGGCTGCGTCGATGTATTTAGCCAGTTTATCAAAAGATACTTCGGTGATTACGGCGTTCACAAAGTTTTCAAAATCCTCAACCGGACCTATTTTGAACGAGGTGATATCGCGTTGCATATTGGCTTTTACAGCCGGCCATAACGACGCCGGGATGTAGGCCCTTGAAGCTGCAGAACATTTTTGCCCCTGGTATTCGAAAGCGCCGCGTACAAGTGCTGTGCTAACTACGTCAGCATCAGCGCTTGGATGGGCAAGTACAAAGTCTTTACCACCGGTTTCGCCTACAATGCGTGGGTAGGTTTTGTACTTATGTATGTTAGTACCAATGGTTTGCCAAATATTCTGGAAAACTTTGGTTGATCCTGTAAAGTGGATACCCGCGAAATCGGGGTGGTTGAAAATTACCTCGCCAGCCACAGGGCCATCAACATAAATAAGGTTGATAACACCATTTGGTACACCGGCTTCCTTGAAAATTTTCATAATCACGTTAGCGGCATATATCTGAGGATAAGCAGGTTTCCAAACCACAACGTTGCCCATCATAGCTGCAGATGCAGGTAGGTTACCGGCAATAGCGGTAAAGTTGAAAGGCGTTAAAGCAAACACGAAGCCTTCCAAGGGGCGCTGCTCCAGGCGGTTCCAAACACCTTTGCCAGATACGGGTGGCTGCTGCTTGTAAATTTCGGTCATGTATTCTACGTTAAAGCGTAGAAAGTCAATTAGTTCACAGGCGGAATCAATCTCGGCCTGGTAAGCGTTTTTGGATTGGCCAAGCATGGTGGCGGCGTTGATAACGGCGCGGTACGGACCTGCAATCAGTTCGGCGGCTTTCAAGAAAATGGCTGCACGTTGCTCCCAGGGCAGGTTTTCCCAGTCGGCTTTGGCGGCAAGGGCTGCGTTGATGGCGGCGGTAACATGGCTGGCATCACCTTCGCTGAAGGTGGCCAACAGGTGTTGATGATCATGTGGCGGGCGGATTTCCAGCTTGGTGCCGGTTCTAACTTCCTGGCCACCAATGTACATGGGGATGTCTAACTGTTGTGCGCGGGCCTCGTCTAAAGCGGCTTTAAGCGCGGCTCGTTCCACACTCCGGGGTCCATAGTTTAAAACCGGCTCGTTTACGGGAGCCGGGACATTAAAAAATCCTTTAAGCATAATGGGTCGTCAATTAAATTGGCGCAAAGATACGGATTTTGGATAGGATGGGCGATGGATGGATTGTCAAATTGTTGATGAAAAATCGCCCTTAAATGCCGTCCCTTTTGAACACCTTCCCAACAACCAAACTCATCCTTACGGATCCCTTTCAACTACTTATAATACACCATCGCATCACCAAATTCACACCAGGCTCAACCGCACTAAAATATTTAATAAAACAAGCCAATGAAAAATTCTTCAGTGGTGTAATTCTCTAAACTTACATTATTTATTGAAAATTCAGTATGTTTGGAATTATTAAAAATATAATTAAATTAGCGACATAATTGTAAATTCAAAAAATCACAAAAAATACACCTTATCATGAACAAACCAGAACTTGCAAAATTTAAAGGTTACGTTGCCGCCAACCTGGTAGCGTTCGCGCTCATTGGGCTAAGTAAACTCATCATGGCGGACCCCAACGTATTTATATACGCCGAGTTTGTGATCATACCCATGCTGATGGGCGTTGTATATACCTGGTTTATGCGCAAGTACGTTATCAGCACCCGCGCGCTGGCCTGGGCATCATGCGTTAACTGCTTTATTGCCATTGTACTTAGCGCGGCTTTTTTGCGCGAGGGTATTATTTGTTTGTTCATCGTATCGCCGCTCTTGCTGTGCTTTGTTCTACTGGGTGGTTTACTGGGTAGGTATATCTTCAGGCGCAACAATAATACACTTAACGTAAGCCTGGTATCGCTGATGCTGCTGGCCTTCGTGGCCGATTCCCTATCCGGCCACCACTATGAAAACGAGGTAACCGACACCATTACCATCAACGCGCCGCCGGCCGAGGTGTGGAAACACGTGGTGGCCTATAGACGTAATACCTCGCCAAGCAAATACTGGCTGTTTAAAGCCGGCATGCCCAGCCCGGTGGAGTCGACCGCCGAGGGGTATTACCTCGGGGCTAAGCGCAAATGTATTTTCAGCAATGGCTACGTCTTCGACGAAAAGATAGTGACCTACGATGAGAACAAGAACCTCACTTTCGATATCACCCACCAGCCGCTCGATCCGGAAATTATGGGCCATATCGATATTCTGCGCGGGCAGTTTTTATTAAAGGATAACGGCAATAATACCACCACCCTTATTGGCAACAGCTGGTACCGCCTGTACGTGTTCCCGGTTTGGTATTATGACATATGGGCACAAAGCATTACCCGCAACGTACACCTTCGGGTAATGGAGCACATCAAACAGCTCAGCGAAACCAAATAACATGTTTTCATTCACCGTCAAATACTTTGGCTTTTTAAAGTTTGTGCCCGGGCTGGCCATCGTATTTGATGCCTGGTTAAAGATCCATACCCTTATTACCAAACCCATACTGCTCGACTGGATTGACCTCATTGAAACCCGCATGCTCAGCCTGCCCAATACCACCACCCACAACCACAAATACGGCGGTCTGCAGTTCGACCGGTACCAAACCGAGATCGGGCACATCCACAGCAACGGCCTGCTGGATATGCTGCTCACCCGCAAAATAAAAGCTAATCTGATGCAGCAAGGCCGCATCCTTGATCATCACTCCTTCAAAAATACCGGCTGGATCAGTTTTTACATCCGTACCGAAGGTGATGTACAATATGCGCTGGAGTTGTTGCAATTGGGGTATGAGAGGATAGGGGAGCGGGAATAATATCACATGATGAATAAAATGTATTTTATCGCCGGGCTAACCAAAAACAAAACAATAATGAAACGACTGGTATATATCATCTTCAATGTCATCTGTCAGTTTATCATCTGTTGGTTATTAGTTTTGTTAAACGCCTACTATAACGATCTCGTCATTCCCCAAAGGTTGGCACGATCAGCTGAAGGGTCCGGAATAAAAATGCTTATCGCGGTGATTGAAGGTGTATCGCTTGTGTTAGCTGTTTACCTGAATAACCGGATGACGTTGAGTGATGACGGAGATAAAAAGAGCCGGGTAAGTATGGCAAACAAAACCTGTAAGGTGCAATTGATCATTACCGTGTGTTTTATAGTAGCGGTAATTTTAAATTGATGGATCAAATAAAATAACCCAGCGTCCGAATGTCTCCTACTTCGGGCAACTATGGTTTTTGCTCATTGCTAAACCTTTGCTAAAAATTATAGGTTGGTATAAAACCGATTTAGCAAATAAAAGTCATCATGGTAATGCCTGCGGCCCCGAATCGGACGACAATGCTTTTAGGTACGATAACCCTTGCATTTTTTAACCCACATCAATGCTTATTCATTTTCTGTTTTTCAATTTTGTAGCATGAAAACAGAAACATTAGCGAGTTTACGCAGAACGGATGTCGCGGAAAACTCTACCAACAATGTCTACAAACTGAAAATTGCTATTGCTGGTATTTCTATAAGCTTGTTTATGATGAACCTCGACACAAGTATTGTGAGCGTAGGATTACCAACAATGATTAAAAGCTTTAAAACAACTTTTGCCTCGGCACAGTGGTTTGTGCTGTCTTACTTGCTTGTGCTTACCGCCTTAATTACGATTGCCGGGCGGCTTGGCGACATTGTTGGTAAAAAGAAATTATACCTCACCGGTATTGCAATATTTACAACGGCATCCTTGCTTTGCGGTGTATCCAATAGTGCAGCCTTATTTATCTTATTTCGTGGGTTACAAGGTTTGGGGGCAGCCTTAATATTGGCCCTAAGTATGGCCATTGCAACCGAGCTCACACCTAAAAAACAGCTGGGCAAAATAATGGGTGTTTTATCAACAATAACAGCGCTGGGTATTGCAAGCGGGCCAACCGTTGGTGGCATATTGCTTTCAACTTTTGGGTGGCAATCTATGTTTTTGGTAAACATCCCTTTTGGAATAATGGCGTACGGCTTGGGCTACAAATATATAACGAACTCCACTATTAAGAAAAGTATACCCGTTGATTGGGTTGGGATAATTTTATTAGCGGTAACCTTATCGGCTTACTGCTTTGGTATGACGATGATTGAAAAAAGCGGCTTTGGCAATCCCATTGTTTTAATGTTATTAGCAGTTACTGTTATTGGCTTATTTGCGTTTGTTCAGTTAGAGAAAAGAATAGCGCATCCATTAATAAATGTTGCTATTTTTAAAAACAGGCTTATCAGCAAAAACCTGGTTACTACGGTGCTTGTATATACTGTAATTATTACAACCGTAATATTACCGCCGTTTTATCTTTCAAAGGCGGCTCATTATAGCCTTGTACAAGTTGGGCTAATTATGTCCTTCGGTCCTTTATTAACTGTTGCACTTAGTATTTATGCCGGCAAAATTGCAGATAGGTACGGTGCAAAAAATGTGATGTTTTACGCAGTACTTACCATAGCAATTGGGTGCTTTTGCATGAGTACAATTACCCCGGCCGAAAATATTGGGGGTTATCTTTGGCGGATTGGAATTATTGCGCTGGGGCTGAATTTTTTTAAAACCCCTAACAACACCCTTGTAATGGAAGTAGCGCAAGCAGACCAACGCGGGCTATTAAGCGGCGTTTTGTCGCTGTCGCGGATCTTAGGGCAAATAACCGGAACAACAGTTATGGGCGTTATCTTCGCTGTTTTGTCGGGAGTGTCGGGTATTTCAAAAATCAGCGGTTCGCCGCGGGCAATAACCTATGGCTTTGATAAGGTATTTTTGATAGATACATTTATAGCAGCGTTTGCAGCATTGTTAATCTACCCTAAGTTTATTAAGCCAAATGCATAATTTTAATAAGTAATAAATTCGATAGAATATTTATGAAAGAAACATTAGCTAAATACATCCAAAGAAAAGTTAAAATGAGCGATGAAGATTTGCAGTTAATTCTTTCGTATTTTAAACCCCGTACCGTTAAAAAGAAAGAAATTTTATTGCATGAAGGCGGTTTGTCAAATAGGATGTATTTTGTTGTTAAAGGTTGCCTGCGCATCTATTTTATAAAGGACGTTGGCACAGAAGTTACCCGAAGGATCATATTTGAAAATGATTCATCATCATCGATGGTGTCTTTTATTACCGAAAATGGTTCAAAGGAATATATTGAAGCCGTAATGGACTCTGAATTGTTATATATGGATAGAAAGGATTTTTACCACCTGGTAGAAACCTTGCCTGTATGGGAGAAATTTTATCGCCATCAGCTGGAATACGCCTACGTAATAAACACCAATAGGTTAATGAGTTTTATCACCAACGATGCCACAGAACGCTATTTGTTATTGCTTAAAGAGAATCCCGAAATAATAAAACGTTTACCCAACAGGTTGGTAGCTAATTATTTGAATATTACACAAGAAGGATTAAGCAGGTTGAAATCAAAACTATAGAATGCTCTGCCAAGAATGAAAAGTAAAGCAATTGACCAGAGGGTGAACTAAAAAGGCAAACAAATGATGGGGCGATGGCTAACCCAGGCTTTACCTCATACTTGTCACAAAATGATAAGTGGGCCGGCGCTAAGGCTGCCGCACTTGCACCAAAAGGGGACTTGCCAGACGGGCCGATCACTCTGAGCCTGTCGAAGCGCACGCGTGGAGGCCCCCCTTGCCCGCGTGCTTCGACAGGCTCAGCATGATCCTCCTTTTATTTTATCTATATGATTTCCTCTCTCATCCTCAGCAAATTTTACTACCCGTCATAACACCCTTTTACGGCCTCCCGGCATCCAAATCACTGATCTTGCCATCCCTGATCTCAAAACGCATCAATACCCCAATCTTACCGGCCTCATCAGATTCAAGGGTGGCATAAATGCTTTTTCCTTCATTTTCAATCTTGTGAATTTCGGTAAAAACAGACTTAGCCGTTCCAAAGAAAAAATGATCCGAAAAGTTCATGATGTCACCCTTTTCGCCGTTATGGCTAAAAGTGGTTTCTGCCGATACCAGGTTAATAAATCCTTTTCTGTCGCGGCTGTTCCAGGCGGTAAACGCGGCCCGTACTACTTCATTTTCTATCGCTGTAATTTCCATCGTTTACCACACTTTATAAACCTGCCCTGTTTGTCCGCCAAGCACACTTTTGATATAGGCCTGGGTAACGCTGGTCATGGTAACCGGCGTATGCCCCGGGAAAAACGGAAAATAAGCGGGCGATTCTTCCACTACGCCGGGTGCCACCGCGTTGATGCGCGCGCCGTTATCTAATTCTAAAGCCGCGCCGCGCACAAAACCATTTATCGCGCCGTTCATGGAGCTTAGGTTGGCCCCCAAAACAATAGGGTCTTCGGCTAAGGAGCCAGACGTTAAGGTAAACGAACCTTTAGGGTTAATATAATGCTGACCAATGAGCACCAGGTTAACCTGCCCCATCAGTTTGCTGTTTACCCCAATCCTGAATTGCTCGTCTTTCATAGTGGCTAAGGGGCCAAAATGGCCATCGCCGCTTACACAAACCAGGGCATCAAATTTGCCGGCCTGGGCGTAGCAGTTTTCAATAGATACTGCCGAGGCAATGTTTACCTGCAGGTCGCCGCTTTTTGAGCCGGCTGTTATCACCTCATGGTCTTGTTTTAAGGCCCTGGTTACGTGTTTTCCAATGGTGCCTGTGGCACCGATAATGATTATTTTCATCGCTTTTTTTTGACAATGTTAAGCCATTACTTTACTTTTGTCAAGTAATGGCACAAATGTCAAGTAATGACAGATTTGTCACTAATGCTGAACGTCAATATGTTGGAAGAGAAAATAATTGAAAAAAATATCGCGGTTATTTGCGATTGCCCCATCACGGCCGCTATTGGCATTGTTGGCGGTAAATGGAAACCCGTTATCATCTGGATATTGATAGATGGCTCCAGGCGCTTTGGCGAATTGCATAAAACCATACCCGGTATCGCCCTCAAAGTATTATCCAGGCATTTAAAAGAATTGGAGGCCGACGGTATTATCACCCGAAAAGTTTACGCTGAAGTACCACCAAGGGTAGAATATGCCCTAACCGAAAAAGGCCGCTCGCTTAACGACGTAATGCAGCTATTTGCCGACTGGGGCCGGAAGAACATCATCAACGCGTAGCGGGGGATTTGCGCATTGCAGGGTGTTGGCATTATGGATGTTTAGAGGTTTTTTAATTCCACCGCTGTGCGAAGTCTCCGACTTCGCAATATTATGCTTATAGTCTCTGACTATAGGATCGCTGTTAAATTTGTATCGTTTTAATTGAAAATAGGAACAGGGTAGTCAGAGACTACTTGCATACATAAATCGAAGTCTCCGACTTCGATCAGCGAGGGGATTTTAAAAAAGATGAGGGATGTTCGATTCCTTCTTTTGCCGCATAGCGGCTACCCATTTGTAGAAAAAAACAAACCCAGCACCTTTTGCGCCGTAGGTGCTACCCACAATTTGCAAATCTGTAAAAGCGAAGAGAGGTAGCCGCTATGCGGCAAAAGAAAGTTGGCGGGATCGTTAGGCTACAAATAGGTAGCCGCTATGCGGCAAGGATTTTGCTAAACCGGTTTTAAGATCATCGCATTTCCTTATAGATTGACAGAAGTTATTACCCGCTGCCCGAATGCCTCCGAACCGAGCGACCATTTTTTTAGTTTGCAACCAATGTGCATAGTAAGTTTTGAATTTTGAATTTTTCACGGAGTGTTTGATTTTTTATGGCGTTCAAGATAGCTACGCTGTTTTTCACAATTGATTAATTCTTTATGGTGTTCAAGATAGCTATGCGGTTTTTCCTTTTGAATTAAAAAGGGCAATGCCTGCGGCCCGTGCTATTCGCTACTACACAGGCCTTAAGCGCAGGCCGATATCCGCTGCTATCACTATTGCGGGGGATTGGGGTAACAAAAACATCTTTAGCGCAGGTCTTGTATTTGGGGAGGCGAGCGATGACTGACCTGTGCTTTAACCTCATACCTGTCAAAAAATCACAAGTGAGCCACCGCTAAGGCAGCCGCACAACGCTTGCGCTAAAAGGGGGTAAGAATATGGCCAATTTATGATCAGCGGCAATAAGGAAAACTGATATGTTAAGTATTCGAGGAGGTTGTTGGTGACAACACCAACAACGGGCTAAAATTGAGAGCCAATCGGCACTAATAAATAATTTACCAAAACATTCCGGGACCGTCCCAACCTTGTCTAATTAATTGATCATAAGTCCTTATTTGGTAGTTGTTTGATTTCGCTTTGCTATTATAATACAATAGTCTTTTCCTTTCTTTTTCAGAAAGATTAGCCCACCTACCAATTATAATTAGGTTGGAGATGTAGCAGTTTTCAAATCCTCCAAAAGCATTCCAACCCTTATCGATTTTAGAGTTTGAATCCATTTTAAAGCTACCGCTTTCATCAATCTCTGGGTGTTTTTTTGCGCGTCTCACCAATTCAAGGCTTGTGTTAATAAACGTTTTTTGATTATGTTGTAACCACTCATTCCAATCATCTATTTGTCCAATTGCACCTTGAAGTTTTTTTGCCGGAGTTAATTTTGAAGTAAAAAGTTTATCAGAAGGTCTTTCTAATTCGATTAAGGTGATTCCACACCCACCTTGACCTATTGTTAATATCGCATAATCTGCAGTAAAAAATGTACAAATGGGGGGCTTGACTAAATAGCCTATATTTCTACCTCCGGATGAGGGAATTGCTCTAAATAAGAAATTAGGATGTTTGTTAAAAAATTTTTGAAAATCCTCCTCCAAGCCATCGTTTGCTATCAAGCCTGCAACTTCTTGAAGTTCTTGCAGATTCGGGCTAACATAATCGAATTGCTTAGAATAAGCAGTATCAAGTATCTCAGGATTAAAAATTTCATCTAATATCTGTTCAATTTCGTTCGAAATCATAATTGAGTTTTTAAAAACTAATTCTTTGTATACGACAGTTCCAAAAAATTTCGATTTTTAAATAAATTTAAAGTGCAATTCTCAATTTAGTTTTTGTTTTGTTACCTTGAAAAAAGAAATTGTAATCGTTTATTGACATTCCCAACATCTCGGAAATTGACTCCATAGTATAGTCTAACTGTTCTGTCAATGCTTTTAATATCAATTTCAAAATTCGTGGATCATCAAGTTCTACATCATTGCTTTCTATACGCCTTTCACCTGCACGACTAATTTCGATCATAAATGTCGTATATCTGGATTGGTTGATCAATCCGAGCGTATGAGCCCTTTTTATCAAAGCCACTTTAGAAACACGCCAATAATTTTTTAAATCAGCTAAATCCCTGAATTTAAGTGCAACTAAATCTCGTTTAATTTCCAAGGCAGGCATTAAGAATTCCGCAGCGAATAAATTAGCCTCCTTTTCTATGTCAGAATATGGGTCAAGATCTGAAGAAAATGGAATATGCATAATGCAATGCCCCAATTCGTGTGCAATGGTGAATCGTTTCCTATCGTTCGGAATATCTGAATTGACAACTATTATCTTTTGGCCTGATTTACAAATTAACGTTGTGCCGTCAAATTTTTCCGGGGCATTTTGTAGAAAATGAATAATAATCCCATTCTTCTCCATTGTTCCGACCATATTGATAATTGGTCCTGGTGGAATATCAGCAACAGCTTTGGATTTTCTTGCAATTAATTCGGCGGTATTCATCCCTTCAACTTTCAACTCCGGAAATTTAAACTCACCAATTTCAACTTCGTTTAACAAATCTTCAAACCATAACCGAATTAAGTCAAAATTTGCTTCTAACTTGGTCAATTCTTTTTTAGGCGTAGAAACACGCTTTCTATAAAAGTACTCAACATTATTTGCTGAGGTTCCCGATTTGTAAAAGAAAGATTCCGGAAAATCTAAAACTGCCGCTAAGTTTCTGATAGTCTCATCTGTAGGCTGCATCATTCCCTTTTCCATTCTTGAATAATTGCCTTGGGATAAATTAGGTATTTTGTCAACTAATTCTCCTTGGGTATATCCTCGTGATTCCCTGGCGATTATTAGCATTTTAAAATTAAGTTCTCTTGGCATTCAAAATTTAATAATTAATTTGTTAGCTGCTAGTTTTGGGATTTTTGATCTTTACTACTAAGTCTGAATCAGATATAACAGGGTCTGGAGTAAATAAGTTTACAATTTTGGTTTTTCCACCCTCGTAATTTTCGCGCAAATCTATCTTCCAATCGATGGCAAAATCTTTAATCGTTACAGCATAAATATCAGAAACATCCTCCCAATTATTCTCCACCACGTATCCAACGTAAATTTTTCTTTTTACGTTATAGTTTGGAAAATCAAATACACCCTGGGCCAATTGTTTTCGTAAAGTTTTAGTGAGTATACCTGATGGTTTACCTTTTTTTGTAAGTTTTTTGAAAACAAATGCGTATCCTTCATTAATGTAAGCAAAGGTATTAATGTTAACTACATGCATTTTATCCGGATATGATTGAAATAATGCGCCTCTAATATTTTCGTTGACCCTAATAGGCTTTGATAAATGTGTAATTTGGTTAGGATGCCTACCGTTTAAGTCCGATAGCATTATCTCCTTACTGTTGTCGATGATAGATACAAAATCGTTTAAAAGCGGTCTGAATTCTTTTTCAAATTCAGCTTCTTCAATTGCGCGTAAATTAACGCGACTTTCGTTGGAAAACTCTTGGTCTCTAAGTACGTTCTCGGCCATAATCTTAATAAAATATAATTTTAAATTGAACTTAGGCCGGGCTCTACTAAAAGCTTGGCTTTAATAATTCAAAACTAATAAATAATTTTTATATATTTATTGTAAATAAAAAATAACATAAAATTGTATTTCAATATGATTATTTTGCCAGAGGGGCGCTTAATTACAATTTTCAATTTGTTTTTATTTTATACAGCATGATAATTTCTTTATGTCCAAATGTAATTTTATATAGCAAGGGTATATTTGGAAGGCGGGATGTAATACTTTTGTAGTTTCCGTGTAAGGGCAGCGAATACCAGCCCGCGCCTAATGCCCCGTGTAGTATAAGCGAATAGCCCAACCCCGATTCTATCAACGGGTTATACCATTTAACCTGTGGTCGGTGTATCACTGCATCACTTCCAGTTGGCCTTACGGAAACCATCGCTGGCGCACGCCTGCGGCGTGTGCCCCACATACAAAGTATACGGTATCCCATATTATTAAATTTACCACCCACCCGCAATAGGGATAGCAGCGGATACCGGCCTCGCGCTTAATGCCTGTAGCCGTATAAGCGGATAGCCCGGGCCGCAGGTATTGCCCTTATTTAAATTCAAAATTCAAAAGTTAAAATTCAAAAAGGTTGGTTGGTACTTAAAGGCGGCTTGTTGGTAGGCAGCGTCAATAATGGCGCAACTAAACTATAATTATTACCAAATACTCCTGCCCCGTCCTTCCCCTAAAAAATAAATTTTGAAAATTATAAACTTGTTGTATGTTTGTACTATATGTATAGTACAATAGTATTTTAGCATGATTAAATTTCGGTTAGATCCTAAAACGGGCACGCCCTTTTACCGGCAGATTATAGACCAGATCACCTTCGGCATTGCCGCCGGGAATTTGAAAACGGGCGAACAGTTACCTACTGTGCGCTCTTTGGCGGTGGATTTAAAGGTAAACCTGAACACTGTTGCCAAGGCCTATAAAGAATTGGAGATTTTGCGGGTTTTAGAAACGCAGCAGGGGACGGGAACTTTTATAAGCGAAATAAAAATTCAAATATCTGAGCACGAAAGAAGCGCCAAATTAAAAGACATCTGTAACGAATTTTCTTCCATCGCCTTTAGCTATGGTTTTTCAACAGACGATATAATTAATCAACTTAAAAAACAATGATATGATAAGTACTAAAAAAATTACCAAGCTGGGCGTTAATCCCATTTCGGGCCTCATTTCTGTTTTGTTAATAGGCGGCTCCGTCGCGCTTTATTATACGGAATGTATTAATGCTTTTGTGCTGGTGGTATTGTTGATTGTTTCTTTGCTGCTGGCCAACGCCATCCATATTGCCGATCAGTGGGAAAGGGCTATTGTTTTACGCATGGGCAAGTATACGGGCCTGCGCGGTCCTGGTATTTTTTTCACCATTCCTATAATTGATAAGGTGGACAATTATATTGATCAGCGGGTTAGGGTTACCGAATTTAAGGCCGAGCAAACGCTCACCAAAGATACCGTGCCCGTAAATGTTGATGCCGTAGTATATTGGACCGTATGGGACGTTGAAAAAGCGGCCCTTGAGGTACAGGATTATGAGGTAGCCATTGCCTATATTTCGCAAACGGGATTAAGGGATGTAATTGGTAAACATGAGCTGGCCGAGTTACTACAGGAACGGGATAAAGTGACCGATTTACTGCAAAGAATGCTGGACGAGCATACCAACCCATGGGGAATAACCTGCCAGAATGTAGGGATTAAAGACATTGTTATTCCGCAATTACTGGCCGACGCCATGAGCAAGGAGGCCCAGGCCGAAAGAGAACGCAGAGCAAGGGTGATCCTGGGGACAGCCGAAACAGAAATTGCCGAAAAATTTGCCAAAGCAAGCGAACAATATGTTAACAACCCCGTAGCCCTGCACCTTAGGGGGATGAATATGTTGTTTGAAGGACTGAAAGAAAAAGGATCGATGGTTATTGTGCCAAGCTCGGCACTGGATTCTATGAACCTGGGCGCTATGGGGGGCTTAATTTCGCTGGCAAAATCAAATGAACAACAGAACGCACAGAAAACTGAAGGCGGAAAGGAAAATTAGATCCCTGGTTTGCGTAGGTTGCAAACCGCGGTATGTGAGTTTGATTTGCAAACCTTGGGACAAAGATTGGAATATTCACAAAGTGTGAAATATTCCTTCCCTTGCCACATAGCGGCTACCCATTTGTAGAAAAAATAAACCCACCATTTTTTGCGCCGTAGGTGCTACCCACAATTTGCAACGTTGTAAAAGCGAAGAGGGGTAGCCGCTATGCGGCAAAATAAATATTGGTGTATCGTTGGGCTACAAATAGGTAGCCGCTATGCGGCAAGGATTTGGATAAAACCGATTTTAAGATCATCACATTAACTTTATGGATTGACAGAAATTATTACCCGCCCCCAGAATGCCTCCGAATCGGACGGCTATTTTTTGATTTTACAACCAACCAGCATCGCAAGTTTTTTGAATTTTGAATTTTTCCTTTTGAATTAAAAGGGTTATGCCTGCGGTCCTGGCTAATTTAAACATTTGCTATGCACCCGTAATTACTATAAATTTATCGAAAGTAAACGGCTATATACTCAACCCTAAATATCCACCAATTAGCAAGCTACTTACAGGCTTATCTTGCATGCAATGAAAAAAAGCACAATAATCACCGCCATCATCATTGTGGTTTCCCTTTTATATCTTGCCTGGGTTTTTTATGTTGATAGTACGCTTAAAATACAATCTGTTTATTGGTTAAGGGGCAAACTGGCCGGTATGGCAATTATGTACGTAGTATTAATTATTAACCTTTATTATGATAACGACAGAACTAAACTATCCAAAACTGCAAGTGCATGCATTTTGCTTTTTTGGCCGATAGTCTACGGGTATCGTGAAATAAGCAAATACAACAGGTACGTTTGCCAGGATCAATTTGGCCTGATATACAACAAGGTAAGGCAAAAACTGGGTACACCACAAATTCCCGCAAATTGGGAGATTGAATACAGAACAGATTATTCAGTTACCTGGCGTGCTAAGGATACCACCATTGGGCATCAAATTAAACGTATCTCTATAGATTCGGCCTGCAGGGTATTATACGAGGATGATGATTACAAGCTTGGGTATAATAATAGTGATAAAAGTAGTATGCTCATCAGTACCCGGTACACTCATGGAAAAGGGGGCGATTCCATTTTTTATTACTACAACCCTGGCGATAGCAGCCGGTTAATTTCAAAACAAAAGGCTGATAGTATTTTTGCCGCAAAAAAAATTAACAGGGATTATTAGTGGTAAAAGGGAAAGGCTTGATGGCGAGGCAAATGGCTGATTTGCGTTAACAAACTTTGGCTTGTAAAGGACTTTAGTATCCTCGTATAGCATCCTTATTTGTAAAACCTTTGGTTTGCTGGTAAACAACACTAACAAGGTGTCAACCACATTCATTATAGCGCTCTTTTTAGCCCGATTTGTGTTTGGGCAAATAATATGCGTATTAATTTGCTTCTCCAACGCAGGTGCCAGCGGGGTACTTGCGGATGTTCCAGGTGTTCGCTGAGCATGATAAAAGTTACTATAATCATTGCAAGATCATGACCTTTGGGTAACAGCATGGGCAACAACATTAATGCCCAGCCCGAGCCAATGCACCAAAGGCCGTGATTGATGCCGAATAGTAAGGCGTCGCGGCTGGCCGGCCAGCCGAATGCCGCGAGTGCGGGGTGTTTATGCCCCCGGTTAAGGCACCGCTGCTTTACCGGTGAAAATTCCCATAGTAGAGCAACGATGCCTGCGATTAGGGCTGGAAGATAGGATTGGGCGATGAGCAGGTTGACGGCGAGGGTGGCGGATAGCAAAAAAAGGCCTGCCACCATCCAAACCGCTATATAGCCGGTAACAAAAAGCAATGCGGACGGGAAACGATGATGTTTCAAGCTGCATCCGTAAATGTACCAGACCGGCAGGATCAGCTTTGGCAGCATCATGGCTATCACCATGAGGGCCCAGCCGGTCAGGAGCAAAGAAATGGGGGTAATTATCAGCAGCATTTGCAACGATGGTGGTGAAGTCCCCATATCTGAACAGTGCGCCATGGTTAAAATATGCCCGGGGTTTGTTAAAAGCAACACCCAGGCAGCAATGTTAATGCTGATGATGACAAGACTTATGGCCGACCGTTTATCGCTTGACAGTTTCATCAATTTTTAATTATTGGCTTACACGATAAACCCCTATGCGCCCTATTGTAATTCCGCCGCCATCCGGTAATTCACTTTTGGTTTTTATCTGAATATTTAGTGAATCAACATCAATATTACCGTTAAGATGCAAATTGTCAATAATGTTTGTGATATTGAATTTGAAGGTAAGCCCCGCATCGCCATGAGCCCCGCCTTTCAATGATGCGCTAAGAAGCCCAAAGAGTGAAACCGACTTTACAAACTCCTGGTTTACATAAACAGAAAGGAAATTTGTATCGCCGCCCCCTTTTACTCCTTCTAACTGAAGAAAAACTTCGTCAGGTATGCTTGAAAAGGAGGCTTCTACAAGGCCCTTCGAAACTGATTTCCACGCAGTTGCATTCAATTGAAGGCTGGTTTCTGTTTCGCGGCTTTTTAAAGTAATGGAGCCTGTGCTTGCTCCAACTAATTCCTGTTTTTTTTTCTTGGTCATTTGTATGTCCTTTCCCTCGCCTGTTATGTTTAATTTAGCAAACCTTTCCAACAAATTTGTACGAAATTGGGTTGGCGGTGTTGTATCATAGGAAGTTAATGAAAGATCGTCATAGGTATAAGAATATGCTGTCTTATTATACTTCAAATTAGTTGTGGTCAAAACATCTCCTGGTGTATAATACCAGGGCGTTCCCTTTGAATCCAGGGGCATAACAAACCGTGGGTTGCCATGTGCAGAAGGGCCGGCCAGCCAACTGGCATCAGCAGGATTCTTGTTCTTTCCGGTTTCATTCCATGCTGCCCACATGCGATCAATATTAGCATGGTGCAAATAAAAAACAGGATCGAGAGCCGCGGTATTTGGCACGCCCATTATTCCGCTTTGGTTATTGGCGTTTTCACCTCCTACCATCCCATGAACAGCATTGTGAGGGTTATCTTCAAGGTCGCCTGTTTCCGAACCACCTGAATGAACGAACCCCGTTTTTCCTCCGCCATAAAAGTAGCCGGTTAAATCGCCGGCACCTACAGAACCTTGAGTTGAACCTTCATTGTAAATCGTATCCCATTGACATAGGTCATGTACTGAATATTCTCCATTACCTACGTCTATTTTAAGTCCGTACCGTTCTGATACAAATAACGGATTTGCCGAGCCATCAGGCAAATGCTGTAATGTGAATGCAGGCGGAATATTAGCCTGAGCAGATGAAGTTGATTGGTTTAAGTAATTCCAGTAAGGCAAAGCCCAGTCCGCAGGTCCTCCCAATTTTAAAATTATAGCACGAAGAATGTTTTCAATGGCTACCAGATAGCCCCTGTGCCAGGGCGTAAAATACCAGGTTGCGTGCTGACACTGATCCCAAAAAAGATTGGTCACTTTTTTTAGTGGAGTTTTGCTTAGTTGAGCAGCTGGGAATATATATTTTATGTTTACCCAGTTCAGATAGCAATAATCCGGCTGATGCGGCTGCGGGGGAGGAATTACTGATTTAGGTAAAAGATATTCGCCGTGTATTGCAGCGTAGAACCACCAGCTGGAAGGATCACTTATCGGGCGCGACTGCATAACCTGCAATGCTTTTGCATACCATAAAAGGTCTGGGTTGTCAAATGTGCCGTTTTGGTTCCAGGCATTTTTTCTCGTGAATGTTGACATCGTTATTGTGTGTTTAGGTTTAAAATTAATTTATTGTTGTACAGCATAAAATGAGGCGACGACGCCCGCGGGGCTTGTACCGCCCTGGCCGTCAGGATGTGGGATTGCCCGGGTAACGCTGCCAACGATGGCTGCCACCTGGCCGATGCCATTGGGGATTTGGGGAACGAGGTAACCAAGGTAATCATATACCCAGGGCGATCCGCCGACCTGACCGCTTCCTTGAAACCATAGTGTTGCCGGGCTGCCAAATTGCACGGCACCGTGTAGTTTAAGTTCCCAGCCGGTTCCGCCGATGGTGCCGGCAATAGTGCCGCCGGATATCTGGAGAACAAGGTTGGCCCGGCCAAATTCAAGGGTATCAAAGTCGGCAGAAAGGTTGGGATTGTTTACCAGGCTTCTGTATGTCCATTTGCCCGATAGTGCATTTGTGAATGTATCCATGAGTGAAAGATTTAGTTATTGTAAGGTGGCAATAGCGTATATGGCGGCAGGGGCGCTTCACGGTTGTAAACCATGATATCGGCCACGTGCTGGGCGATGTCGGGGCCGTCAAGTTTTTTGATCAGGTGCAGGGCACCATCAATGCCGGAAGTGATGCCGCCAGTGGTCACCAGGTTGCCGTCCTGAACATAGCGTACGTTTTTTACAAAATGGATGTCCTGATATTGGGTTTGGATCTCTGCAATGGCAGCATAATGGGTAGTTGCTTTTTTACCGGCCAGAAGGCCTGTCCGGGCAAGGATATACGCGCCGATGCAGACGGACATGATGGTAAGTCCTGGTTTATGGCTCATACCTTTCAGCCAGTTGATCAATTCATCGGAGCCGCTTCCGAATTGGTTGGGGTTTTCGGAAAGGATCTGGCCGGGAATAATGATTATATCCGGTTGGGGACAATTTTCAAATGTGTAGGCCGGGGTAATAGTGACCAGTGAGGCTTCGCTGCCAAGCGGTTCCGGGCTTTCTGCCACAGTATAGATATGGTATTTGCCGGCAGTAAGGTTGTTGGCTTTCAGGAATACATCGGCGGGACCGTTCATGTCGATCATTTCCACTCCGGGGTAAACTAATATGGCGATGTTTAGTTTTGCGTTCATGATAAGATTATAGGTTATAACACTCTGGGGCAGAATGTAATATATTAAAGGTATTTTTAATATATGAGAAATGCAATAGGTGAAAACACCTGATTTGCAATTTTTTATAAATTCGTCTTTTAGATCTACTGTGTGTACACATTTTTCTTGTTATAAAGATGTGTACACACTATAGCCTGCTTATGGGGGATTGCTTTGTGCCTCGCGATGACGAATCAACTTCACAATAAACTATCAGATATTAAACATTATTTTAATCATTATAATCCTTCCAGGCAAGGCATATGAACTTGCCGTGAGCGTATTTGCCGATAGGTAAAGCGCGTTGTACTTTTTTACGTTGAGGAAATTAACGGCGCTGAGTTCGAAGTCGGTTTTCCATGGAGTTACCCTGAATTTTGCAGAAGCATCTGCAAAAAAATACTTCAGATCGGGGTTGCCCTGCTGGCGGGTGAAATAATGCTCGCCTGATAATTTGAATTGCATATTATCCACGGGATCGTAGTTAACCGACGCCTGCTGCAGCAATTGCTTAATTTGATAAGCGGCGGCCACCGCCGGCGAATGGCTGGCTGTTTGCGTGAATGCGGCCTTGTAGCTGAAATTTATATCATCGCTCACCTTGGTATCGGCACTTACATTAATAGCTGCGGATATGGTGTTGAACGGTAACAGCGCGTTGTTTTGTAGCTGTACCGAGCGGTTGCTTTGCCACTGTACTGCCCCGCTAAAGGTGGTACGTAGTGCAAAGGAATATTTACTGATAGAGCCCTTAAGTATCCACGCGTCGGTGCTGTTGGGGTAGGGCAGCACAATACCTTTTTGTATATTATTGGCAATTACGCTGGATGTGATATTATTGGCCCCGGTATGGCTATAAAGAGCGTTGATGCTCCAAAAAAATAGCGTAAGCGCCTTACGGTAGCTAAAACCGCCGCCTGCCTGCTGAATCTGTTGTTCTGTAAGGCCGGCATTATTGGCATAAAGCGTGCGGTAATCGGTAAGGATATATCCGGGGTAAACATTTTGGATAGTACCAATTTGATTGCGGAAGCTGTAAATAAAGTTCAGGTAATTCTCGGCACTCACCTGGTATTTTACACTCAATTGCGGATTAAAATACAACCGCCCCAGGCTTTTATTCAGCGCGTATAAATTATCGGAATAGTTGATTTGCTGAAGTGTAAGGGGTAGGGTAAGGTTTGCTTTCAGGAGGGTGCCCGGCAGGTCGTACGCCGCTTCAGCGTATAGCTTTTTCTTTGTCCAGTTTACATGGTTCAACGCGCTATCCGACTGCAGGCCGACGCTGTTATTATTTTGCACAACGTTCAGATCGGACGTAAGCGTTTGCGATTGAACGCTGAAGCCCGTTCTGTAGCTCTGCGTTATCAGGTTTGATGGTATTTTGAACGAAAAATAATTGTTGGCGTACCAACTGGGAATATTCACGTTTTGAACCAGCTGCGCGTAAGACACATGGTTATTGAATATTGCCGCGTTATACCCCGGCCCAATTACCCGGTTCTCGGGCCCGGCGAAGTGGCTGATGTAGGAATACACCTGGATAATATTATTCGACTTTAACGACCTGATTAAATTAAATTCGTTTGAGAAGTTGAGTGTATTATCCTTAAATACCTGGTTAACCGCGGCGCTGTCGGTTTTCAATGCCGAATAATTGGCCGTATTTTTTTGATCCATCAGCAGGGCATCGTTCAGGTAATATTTAGCCCGGTTAATGTTGAGCGTAAACTGGGTATGAAAAATATCGGGAACCGAACGGTTATGCTGCATCTCGTTGTATTGCACCGTGTCGCCGGGCAAAAATACGGTGGTTTTCTGGCTGTAATCCTGTTTTTGCGTGTCGTGCACGTAGTAAGCGTTAAGCCTAAGCTGCACATTATTTTTCAGGTTGATGAGGTTGTTTACACTGAGAACACCCGCCTTATCGAACAAATACCTATTTTCTGCCAGCTGCGGGGTGTTCACTGCGCCCAGTGAAAGCACTGTGGCGGGCAAAGAATTGTCTATAAGTTGGTTGTAGTCGGCTAAGTTATGTGATACCAGGTCCTGCTGCACATCGTAGCCGGTATTGTTGCCTGCCAGGTAATTAATAGCCTTATAGCTATCCTTAAACATCATGGCATTTAAATCTACGTCGTAATTACCCGGCAACCCTGCACCAATACTTTCCTGCCCCATCAGGTGCAGCTTTGCACCTTTTTTGATCTCCAGGTTCAACGCTACATTCTCGCTCATTACCTTGTTTTGTAGTACTTTTATGGGCTGGTCATTTTGAATTACCTGCACCTGGTTAACTGCCACCTGGGGGATGCTGTTGGTTGCAATGCTGTATTTATCGTCGAGCAGGTTATCGCCACCGATATACACAGCCGATATCGGCTTATTGTTATAGCTGATAGTCCCGTTGGCGGCGACGGATATGCCCGGCAACTTTTTGATCACCTCGCCGATGGTCCTATCCTGCGGATTGGCAAATTCGGACACTTTGTAACTCAGCGTATCGCCGTGAGTGCGTAATACCGGACGGCTGCTTTTAATTACCACTTCCTGCAATTGGTTAGGTACCTGCGCCAGGGTAAAATCAACAGTGGCATCAAAGCTTGCAATGCTTTTCACCGCGGTTTTGTAACCGAGCGCATGCACCTCTACCGTTATACTGTTTGCAGCAGTATTCGCCGGAATCTGCACTGCGAAGCTGCCCTTACTATCGCTAAGGGTATAGGCCACAATGGTACCGGCGGCGCTGTTTTTGAGGCTAATGGTGGCATACGGCACCACTTTCCCGCTGCTATCTTTTACCGTTCCCTTTATTGTTTGGGCATAGCCCCAGGCCGCAGATAAAACGCATAAAAGCGTCAATCCTACAGACCTCATTAGCTGCATCATTTTTTTGCCGGTAACTCTATCGGGTTATTGATCACAGGACCACGGGGAGCAGGCCCCTTTGCAACCCTGATGTTATCCATTTTAACGCCATCGGCACGATTGCCCGCCACAATGGCTTGCGCAAATGCGTTGGGGTCTTTCTCCATCGTCTCCTTCAGTTTATCAAATTCCTTTTGTGTGGTTTTGATCGTTCGGGGCGGTGTTCCTATCAAATTCATATCATCATCCAAATCCCGCAATATTGGAGGCTGATCTGCCTGGGGCTGGCTTTTAGGTGGCGATGGGATCGCGTGCTCCAAGCCGTCAAACTTAAATACTACTTCGTTTTTTGCATCGCGGGCGTCTACGATCACGCCGGGCAACCCGTTTAATTTCCAGGGGCCGGTATGCACCGGCAAATCGGGGCAAAACCATACGGTGTAGTCCCGGCCTTTAAAATAGCCAGTGGCTTTCTGGCAATGCAAACCACCAAAAGTTGACGTATCACTGCTGATCTTCCAGTCGATAGCAGGTATTGGTGCTTCTATCAGGTAGTTGTTAAACATCAGCTGATCTTTCGTGAATAATTTTTGATCATTCGGGTACTGGTAATATTCTACGGGTGTACCCACGCCCCTTCTGTTTATTCTAACCTGGCCATCCGGGCTGGCGGCGGCGGCTTCGGCATACGCTTTTTTAAACTGGGCATTTGCCGATATCCGGTCGTAACTCCTATATGCGGCCGCGCTTTTGCCTACATATAATACCATATTTTCGGTAAAGGGGTGTGCCCGATCTGTGGTGTCCCTTACATGCGTAAACTTATAGTGTACCAGTAGCCTTGCCGTATCTGTTTTTTGAGCTTCGGCAGTAACAAATGCCCCCAGTAAAATAACGAACAGTAGTAATTGCTTTTTCATAATTCATGAGATTTTTAAACAATACTATTTACAGGACAGCACTTCTTAAAAACTTTGGTATGAATATGGGTTTAGTGTGGTTGAAAAACGGTTATTTGTTATCCGGGGATTTCAAATACGCCGCGTTTGGCTATCAATTTGGCCGGTTAGTAATAATATTTTTTGATGGCAACCGCTATAATTTACCTTTGTTAATATGCGTTGGGCTAAAAAAAGACTTTGGATAGAGATATTGCTGCACATGGTGTTTTGGGCGGGTGTTTTCTATACGCTTACGTCATTAAACAGTTCGCATATTCACATATGGGCTAAAACCGCCCATGTGATCAGCGATCAGTATGATGAGATTGCCATCTCGTCCTACGTTTATCTTATTTTAGTATTCCTGGCCGTGCTTTTTTATGGCAATATCTTTTGGGTATTCCGAAAAGCGATCCGGTATAAGCGGGTGATCGTTCGCCTGGCCATTTGCGCCGGATGGTTCATTTTAATTTTTGGAGCGAATTATTTTGTGACTGGCCCCTTGTTCGACCAAGCCAACCGATCTGTTGAACCACCGCCGCGGGAGATCGCTGATCTTCGTAAGCTTGAGCGTATTAAGCTTGACTCAGGGATAAAGCCGGATATGCCACATGGTCCCGATCCTGCCCGTGTAGGGATGATCAACTTCATGATCAGCGACTGGCAGCACCTGCAACCGGTAATACTGGTCGCTTTCCTGGTAATACTGGGCATATCCTTTGCTTACTTTTTCCTGAAGCAATGGGCCAGGAGCGAACTCATCCAGCTAAATACCGAAAACAAGTTTCTCCGCTCACAGGTTAACCCGCATTTCCTGTTCAATACGCTTAATAACTTATTTTCGATGGCGCAAGGCAAAGGGAATGATGAGTTGGCCGACGGAATTTCCAAGCTTTCGGGCATGATGCGCTATATGCTCTATGAGAGTAACGAGGAGCGCGTGCCGCTGAAACAAGAGATAGAATACCTGCAGAATTGCATCGTGTTAAACAAATTACGCTATGCTGATGACGAGGTAAAAGTGATATTTGATTACCCCGATAAAACCGAAGGTGTTTTTGTTGCTCCTATGATGTTTATACCTTTCATTGAAAATGCTTTTAAGCATGGGGTGTCCATTGGTACTTCATCGCAAATCGATATCTCCATTTCGCTCAGCGATAAGCAACTGATCTTTAATTGCGGGAACGCCAATTATAGTTTTATCAAAAAAATGGAAGTAGGAATAAGCGGCATCGGCCTGGGAAATGTAAAACGAAGGCTGGAGCTGATTTATCCAGCGAAACACAGCCTTATGATTACCGATGAGGACAAGGAATTTATGGTTAAACTCAAAATAGATCTGTCATGATAAGCTGCATAGTCATTGACGATGAACCAAAGGCTCTGGAGGTGATAGAACGGTATTGCCAAAAAAGCAACCTTTTGAATTTGAAAGCCAGTTTCCGCGAACCGGTGAAAGCAATTGAATACCTGAACCGCGAAAAAGTGGACCTCATTTTCCTTGACATAAATATGCCCGACATCAATGGCATGCAACTGGTGCAAACGCTATCGTCAAAACCGATGATCATATTCACAACCGCCTATAGCACCTATGCTGTAGAAAGTTATGGCCTGAACGCTGTTGACTATTTGCTGAAACCCATCACCTTTGAGCGGTTCCTGGCGGCTGTAAATAAGGTAGCCAACCTGGTGGCCATAAAAAACAATGCCACTGCCCGGGATGATGAAGCGGCGACTGTTTTTATCAAAAGCGGCCCGCAAACCTACCAGGTGAAAGTAGCCGATATTCTGTACCTTGAAAAGGATGGCAATTACATTACCGTTCACCTAAAGGATAAACAAATATTGATCCGCGAAAACATGAGCGACATTTTTGACCTGGTGCCGGCGGCCGGCTTTGTGCGGGTACACAAATCATATGTGATATCCATCAGGCATATCACAATGATTGAAGTGCACCAACTGATCATCAACGGCGAAAAAATTCCTATTGGCACTACCTACCGCGACTCATTACGCGCACGGTTGGGAATGAGTTAGTTGCATAAAAGGGGGGGCGTCGCCGTTGCCTGAAGGGGGATGACAATATAAAGCTATGTCATTGCAGGTTTTAAAATCCCACGGACTGTGAAGGTGGAAATGACAATCACCGTTAACCCCGCTGTCATGCTGAACTTGTTTCAGCACCCCACGCGCTAAGTATACATCATACGGAAAACCTGTCCTGTGGGGTCCTGAAACAAGTTCAGGATGACTTCCGTTTTACAACTTGTCATGGGTAGGCACGAAGCAATCGCGAACTGTGCAGATTCGCCCTGTTTAGCGTGCGATGGCTCCGTGCCTTTTTTGTTTTAAACAGCTTTTAAGCAAATAAACCCTAATTCAAAGATCGGTATTCAACAGGCGTATAACCTACCCGTTGCTTAAATACGCGTGTAAAATGCTGTGGGTATTTAAAACCTAATTCATAAGCAATTTCGCTTACCGATTTATTTTTATCGAAGATCTTTTCTTTGGCAACATCCATTAATTTTAGCTGAATGTATTCCTGGGCCGATTTTCCTGTTTCTTTTTTAATCAGGTCGCCAAAATAATTGCTTGATAAATTCAGTTGTTCGGCACAATAGGTTACTGATGGCAAGCCAATGGTTTGCGGTTTGTTTGATTGAAAATATTCGGCAAGCAAATCTTCAAAGCGTTGGAGAATGCCTTTATGAGCAGTTTCGCGGGTAATAAACTGGCGATCATAAAAACGGATGCAATAATTTAAAAACAGCTCAATATTGGTTACAATGAGTGTTTTGCTATGCTTATCAATAGCGTGTTCTAATTCAAACTTTATTTTAGATAAGCAGTCGTAAATGATCTTACGTTCGCCTTCAGATAAGTGAAGCGCCTCATGTATATCGTAAGAAAAGAAAGAATAATCCTGGATATGGCGTGCAAGTGAAGTGCCTTTGATCAGGTCGGGATGAAAGATGAGGGCTGTGCCATGCGGCTGAAAATATTCGCCATTATTCTCAATGCCGATCACCTGCCCCGGCCCGATAAAAACCAAAGTGCCTTCTTCATAGTCATAGTAATTGCAGCCATATTTGAGATCACCACATTTGATCTCCTTTAAAAAAACGGTATAAAATCCAAAATTCTGCCGTGCATTATGCCTTCTGTTTGATTTTGAGAGGTCAACAACGCTCACCAGCGGGTGCAGGGTTTCATTGTTATTGAACGCGTTATACTGACCAACAGTGTCAAAATTGATTACGTTATCCATCTTCTTTCATTTAACTCATTCAAAGTTAACGCTTCGGATATGGTTTTCATTATTGTTAGCGGTCAATCAGTGATATTGGTAGGTAATACAGTGATTGGTATAACAACAAAACAGAATTTAGCGCAGACCTTTGTATTCGTAAACATTCACAAAAGCTATAATATAAATATCTGATGAGTACTGAAGCTGAAATCCTGCAATTATCCTTAGATAAATTCCGGTGGAAAACGGAAGGCAAAATTGACCTCGTTGCCGACCTGTTTGATGATGACCTGGTATTCATTCATATTACCGGGTACCAAACCACAAAGATCGAATGGATTGGGCAGTTACGCTCCGGGAGTTTTGTTTATAACCGCATTCATCAGCGCGAAGCGACTGTAAAGATTTATGGAGATACGGCAGTATTGGTTGGAAAGGCCGACTTTACCGTTAACGGCGGCAGCCTTTACAAGCTCATCTACACAGAAGTATATACTCAAAAAAACAACCGGTGGAAACTGGTGAATTTACATACAACATCTACTTACTAAATAGAAGCTAAAAGCAAAATGCACAAAGCTTAAAGCTAAGGTTTTGATTTGCAACTTTAATCGACTTTATATAAATAAAAGATAACCATCATGGAAAAAAGAAAATTAGGCAAAAGCGGCCTGGAAGTATCGGCCTTAGGATTGGGCTGCATGGGTTTAAGTTTTGGTTATGGCCCCGCCGCCGAAACGAAAGATGCTATTAAACTTTTGCATGTGGCTGTGGAAAAAGGTGTTACTTTTTTTGACACTGCCGAAGCTTATGGTCCTTTCAAAAACGAAGAGCTATTGGGCGAAGCGCTTGCACCTTATCGTGATCAGGTAGTTATTGCTACCAAATTTGGTTTCAGGGATGGCGATTCATCCAAAGGTGTTGATAGTGATCCGAAGCGCATCAGGCAGGTTGCCGAAGAATCCCTGATCCGTTTGAAAACAGATCGTATCGACCTTTTTTACCAGCACCGTGTTGACCCGAATGTGCCAATGGAAGACGTTGCCGGAACGGTTAAAGATCTGATACAGGAAGGCAAAGTGAAACACTTTGGCATGTCTGAAGCAGGTGCGCAATCTATCCGTAAAGCACACGCGGTACAGCCCGTTGCCGCCTTACAAAGCGAGTACTCCTTATGGTGGCGCGAACCTGAAAACGAAATTCTGCCAACACTGGAAGAATTAGGGATTGGCTTTGTTCCGTTTAGTCCGCTGGGTAAAGGATTCCTGACAGGGGCCATCAACGCGGACACTACCTTCGACAAAACGGATTTCAGGAACATTGTACCACGCTTTTCAGCTGATGCCAGGACAGCTAACCAGGTAATGGTTGATCTGCTTACCAAAATAGCGCAGGAAAAAGAGGCTACCCCGGCGCAAATTGCATTGGCATGGTTGCTGGCTCAAAAGCCGTGGATTGTACCCATTCCCGGAACAACCAAAATACACCGCCTTGAAGAAAACCTGGGAGGGGCGGCGATAGCATTGACAACAGAAGATCTGAAGCAAATTGAAGAAGCCGCTTCCCTAATCAAAATTGAAGGCGCGCGCTATCCGGAGCATTTACAAAAAAGGGTAGGCAATTAATATCAGCACAAAAAATGAAATTAAGAAAATTAGGAAACAGCGGGCTGGAAGTATCCGCATTGGGCATGGGCTGTATGAACCTGAGTTTCGGTACAGGGCCAGCCCGTAATATTAACGATGGTGTAGCGGTGATCAGGGCGGCCGTTGAACGGGGTATCACCTTTTTTGATACCGCGGAAGGCTATGGCCCTTATACCAACGAGGAGTTAGTGGGCAAAGCATTAGAGCCTTTGCGCAAAGATGTGATCATTGCCACCAAATTTGGTTTCAAGCTTGAAAACGGCCAGATCACCGGTGTGGACAGTCGCCCCGAAAATATACGCGCTGTTGTGGAAGCATCTTTAAAGAGGTTAAGGACAGATCATATCGATTTGTATTATCAGCACCGTGTTGATCCCAACGTACCCATTGAGGATGTAGCAGGAACATTAAAGGATTTGATACAGGAAGGTAAGATTAAATACTACGGCCTTTCAGAAGCTGGTGCGCAAACTATCCGCAGGGCCAATGCGGTTCACCCGGTTGCAGCCGTTCAAAACCAATACTCTATATGGACGAGAGAGCCTGAAGCCGAAGTATTACCCACCTGTTTAGAATTGGGTATAGGCTTTGTACCCTGGGGGCCATTGGGTACAGGTTTCCTTACCGGTAGTATCGACACCAATACCCGGTTTGACAGCAACACCGATTTGCGGGCAAACTTCCCGCGCTTCAGCCCGGAAAACATCAAAGCTAATATGCCGGTGGTGGATATGCTGCGCAGTATCGCAGCTAAGAAGAATGCTAACCCGGTACAGATTGCGCTTGGTTGGTTACTGGCGCAAAACCCCTGGATAGTGCCTATCCCCGGCATGGATAAAGTGGAATACATTGACGATAACCTGAAAGCGATTGAGCTGGAATTAACAGCCGAAGACCTAAAGGAGATTGATAACGAATTAGCAAAAATTAATGTGCAGGGCGACCGCTTAGATGCTGGTTTGCTAAGCATGTCTGAATAATTAAAAAACACAAATACCATGAATACCGAAGAACAGAACGCGATTTTTCCGAAGGGCAATCAAGGCCCCGCAGATTATTTTAATGGCACTGCCTGGGTTAACATATTAGTACCTAAAGACCAAACGGGCACTTACTCCGTTGGCAACGTTGTTTTTGAGCCGGGCTGCCGCAATAACTGGCATACCCATGCTACAGGACAGATATTATTAATTACAGATGGTAAAGGCTGGTACCAGGAAAAAGGCCAGGTTGCAAGACCCTTGACTAAAGGCGATGTGGTGGTGATACCTGTTAATGTAGAGCATTGGCATGGCGCTGCAAAGGATAGCAGTTTTACCCATATTGTAATTACCAATAACTCGCCCGAAGGCCCGGTGAAATGGTTGGAAAGGGTTTCAGACCAGGATTATAACGCTCTTTAATAACCCAAGGGTAAAAGGCCATGTAAAAGATAATCTTAATCAATGTTACCACGCTTTGTTGTATACAAGAACATTGAATGCCATTGTCTGCATAAGCGAGGTAACAGCCGCAAAAGCTTAAAAAAATGAACGCAGGAAAAGTATGGTTTATAACAGGAACCTCAAAAGGTTTGAGGTTGACATTGGTGAGGAACCTTCTGGATGAAGGATACCGTGTGGCCGTAACTACCAATAACCTCAATAGCCTTAAAACGCTGGTTAGTGACCTGCACAAAGGGCGATGCCTGCCCTTATTAGTAAATGCACGTGACAAAGCATCGCAAGGCAGGGCATTGCTTGAAACAATAAATTACTTTGGCCAAATTGATGAGGTGGTAAACGATGCCCGGCTTTGGAAAAACATGCGCTAAGTAAAAGAACTGGACATTTAAAATTAAAACTCATGAAATTAATTATTGCTATGGTAGTTATGCTATCAGCATTGACCGGTTATGCGCAGTCGCCGGCCGAAGTTGCAGCTCTTAAATTATCAGCCCGGGTATTTACCTGGGAGGTGGATAATAAGATTGATTCACTGCATAACGTATTTGATGCAAAGTTCATTGCTTATACAAGCAGCGGCGACCATCAGCTTAAAGAACAATACATAGCTACATTGAAAAGCGGCAAGGTGGTTCACAATAGCATAAACATCGAAGAAAGTAGGGCAACAGTAGCCAGCAATACCGCAACAGTAGGTGGTAAAGGTAAATTCACCATAACCGTTAACGGTAATCAAAAAATCATTCACCTGTCCTACCTGGAAGTCTTCATCAGAAAGGATGAGCGTTCACCATGGAAAATGCTGGCATTACATGCCGGCTTACTGCCAAATTAATTATTGATACAAACTGAAAAACATGGAAACAAAAAATGTAAAAGCCTTTGGTGCGGAAGCTGCCAAAGCACCTTTAAAAGAAATGACCATACAGCGCAGGCTCATTTGAGCGGGCTTCTATCAATAAAATAAATTATGAAAAATGTAATTATCCTTGGTGCAGGCGGCGGTATCGCAAAAAAGGTAACCGAACTATTGGTGGCGAATAGGGACGTTAATCTGACCTTGTTTCTTCGCAGCAAAAACCGGTTGAGTAAAAGCGAAGGGACAAAAGCTAACATCATAGAAGGGGATGTTTTGAATTACAACCAACTCAGGGCTGCAATATCCGGTCAGGATATTGTATACGTAAATTTGGCTGGCGATTTGGAAAATATGGGAACAAATATTGTTAAGGCGATGACCGAAACAGGCGTAAAAAAAATTATTGCCATCAGCTCCATCGGGATTTACGAAACGCCGCTTAAGGCAGTTTTAAAACCCTACCGCAAGCTTGCTGATATTATTGAAGCTTCTGAACTTGACTATACCATAATACGCCCAACCTGGTTTACAAATGTGAACGAAGTAGATTATGAAATTACTTATAAAGGCGAGGCTGAAAAAGGTTCTGTGATTTCGCAAAAAAGCCTTGCTGCATTCATTACAAAGGTGATTGAAAATCCTGAAGACTACACCCGAAGTAACTTAGGAATTAATAAGCCCAATTCTTAAAAGGCGTATTCCTCTGTCCGTAGTCTTCCGCTGTTCGAATGTCTCTGAACGACTCCCGTATCCCGAAGTTAAAAACTTCGGGATACGGGGAAAACTTAAGTTAAATTTGCACCTGGAAAGCAAATTGTAAAAAATTCTGGTCCTTTAGTCCGTTCAAGGGATCGGAGCCGAGGTTATAACTGGCACCTACAGATACTGTGGAGCTTGCACTGTTAATAAAATAATAATTGATGCCGGTGCTAAGCAGTTTGGTATAACGTTCGCCATTCCCGGTATTATTAGCAGCCGCGTACCGGTTGGTATAACTTGCGGCAAGCTCAAATTTTTTGGATGCTGCCAATCCCTTTGTCCGCGCGCTGTTCCATGCAAGGGAGGCGGCCAGGGAAACCAATGGCCGTACTATGCCCCCGGTGTGTAAATCATTGCCAAAGTACTGCTGATATTGCACCTGTACAGAGGGATCTATTTGATAAGTCATCTTTTGATTATCAAAACTACGCGGCCGGCCAAAATTTAAATAATCTTTACCTGTACGGTAAAAACCGATACTCAGCGTAGTTGCAACCGAATGCGCTGTATCTATCACGTCCCGCACGTATTTCGCATTGGCCGTCCATGATAAAGCAAACTGTCCGTCTGGTTTGGTATGTAAATAAGCATAGTTAAAACCCAGCTGCCAGTTATATTGGGGATTGCTGATCAATGTGTTGCGGTGAAATTCGCCCACGAGATTAGAAACACTATTTACACCACTCAGCGGCACCACCCTTGCAGCAACGCCTGCATCCACCAGCCAGCTGCTGCCGCCTGATGATGGAATGGTGAGCATCAATTGCGCCGGACTTTCTTTCGCAGTGGCATCCTGGAAAGATTGCCGCAATTGAAATTTATCAAACAACGGACCGCGACGCACGGTATCGGTGTCGCAACGCATGGCAAAACTACCTGCTGCTACCAGCAACAATGCAGCTGTTATGATTAACTTTCTCATGATTTGCATTTCTTTAATTTTCCCTTAACCATGCTAACCACATCGCCCACGGTAGTGCCGGTAGTAATATCGCCTGCCTTAATGGTTTGTTTACACCCTTGTTCGTTTTGTATAAAATCGTTAAGGCGGTCTTTGAGTTCTGAGCACATAGCGCTGGTAAAACCCAGGTCGGCTAACGCGCTGTCATCTTTCAGATCGCCGGGTTCGTCGGGTAGTCCGGCAACGTCGATGATGATTTCTTTAATGCGTGTTTCAATGGCATCCATGGCTAAAAAGGTTTAAGTTAAACAATCAATATTGATTAACTAAAAATACGGCAAGGAATTACTAATTCGGTACCGTATTTTTACCCTTTTTATCATGGCGGCCTGGAGTTTTCAGATGTTCGAAATAGGCAATAGGCCTTTATGCAGCGGACTTATTATTCCAAAAGTAGGTTATTGAACTTTCATCAAAATTTATAACCAAGCGAAATACCGAAACCCGAATTTTTTAGTTTGCCATTAGTTGTTGCACCATCAGTTTGGGGCTGCAGGTTAGCCAACCCTAACTGTGCGCCCAATTGAACAGACAACTTACTAAAGAACTCGTAGCCTGCTAAAAAATTCAAACCATAATCCAGCGGTTTTCCATATAGATATGAATTTAAATCCCCTCCGTCCATAGCATTGTTTTTGAAAATAATATTTCCTTTTTTTCCTACATTCATATCTCCAATAGCGGCATCATTGTCTGACTTCCAGTTGCCACCCGTTCCGTACCCCATATAGGGGCCGGCACCAAGTAATAAATTGCCGGTACCTAAATGTGGCTTAAACAGCAGATTGACCGGTACTTCTATATAGGAGGCGTTAACTTTAAAGTTGGTGGCAGAGCCATAAAAGCCACCAGTTGCCTGTTTGTACCCTTTACGGGCATATTGTGCTGCCGGCTGTATATAAAAATTACCGGTGATTGGGATATCAACAGTAAGCGCAAGGAGAATGCCCGGCACCGATTGGGTATTTATTTTATTGCCATTTTCATCGTTCATCAATACGTTTGAAAAATTCACCCCGGCTTTTATACCCACTCTGGTTTGGGCATTGGCCATGTTTACGGCGGTTATCAGGGCAGGCAATAATATCAGTAGATATAACTTTCTGATATTCATGAAATAGTTTTTGTTATATAATACGTTGCTCAGTGCTTAATCGCTACAATTACCGTATCCTTTACTGTTGCACTTTGTTGTAGGTTGACAACACTCCTGCTGCCCGCAGCCTTCCGTTGTTCGAATGCCTACTACTTCGAACTGCTATGCCGGTAGTTTATAACTACGGCTGAAACCCGAAAAATCAAACTGGAAGTGGTGCGGTGAAAAACACCGACCACATGCTGGAACGCCATTATTTATTTAAAATCCCACCAAACCTTCTGTTTAGGCGGATCGCCCAAAGTATAAGGTTCGCCGATACGTGGAACGTTTACCGGGATGCCCAGCTTTTGGGCAGCGGGCAGGAGCTTTTCTATAGGTTCGTTCCAGGGATGATTGGCTTCCACAAACTTAGCCCAGTGTACGGGCTGCAGTAGCCGGGCCTGCAGGTCAACGGCAGCCTGGGCGGCCTGCCCAAGCCAAAGATGTGTCCATGGCCAATTCAGACTGTACTGTCCGCATTCCAGCAACGCCAGGTCAAACGGTCCATATTGTTGGCCTGTTTTTTTAAAGTGTGGTCCATAACCACTATCGCCACTGTAAAACAGCCTGTATTGATCTGCCTGGATCACGTAAGCTGCCCAAAGTGTTTTATTTTCCTGGCTATACGAGCGATTGCTGCGGTGCTGCGCCGGCGTAGCGGTAATGCGCAAACCACCAGGCAGCAAGGCCGATTGGTTCCAATTGAGTTCGATGATCTTTTTGGGGTCAAATCCCCAGTATATTAAGTCTGAACCTACGCCCAATGGCACTACCGCCAGTTTAATGCGGTCTTTCAGTTTTTTGAGGGTGCGATAGTCCAGGTGATCATAGTGGTCATGGGAAATGATGAGCACATCAATTGGTGGCATATCGCTGGCATGGTAATGTGTGGTGCCTTTAAACGCAGTAATCAAGCCCGGCACCGGCCCGGCATGGTTGCTAAAAACAGGATCGATGAGGATGTTACCCTGCATAGTTTTGATGAGTAAAGACGAATGCCCGAACCAAACGATGGTTGGCGCAGGAGCAGCCGGCGTATTCAAATCGGTTTTAACCCAAGGCAGCTCGTGAGAAGGCCTGATGGTTTTAGGGCGGCTATGTAGAAAAAGAAATTTGCGCTTAACTGTGGAGTCGGCGCGTTCGGCCAGGTTTTCGAAACCGCCATTTTTGTAATTTGGCAAAGTATCCAGCCGGGCAAGGGCTTCTCCCCGCGGGTTTTCACCCATTGACCTTACCACCCCACAGCCGGCAATTGCCGTAAGTAACAGCGCGACAACCCCGACCCCCAAACAACTAACTTTCATATCCTAAAAAGCAAATAACGCTTAATGTTGAACATTGTTGGGGTTGGAGAGATTTAAGAGCGTGGGAATGTGTGATTTCTTCTTTGAGGGCTAAACATTGTGTAAATATCTTCTGAAATCGTTGTCCTAAACGAAAACGTTATCATTTCGAACGAACCTGGGGGATTGTGGGCGGAGGAGGTGAGGAGAAATCTTAGGCGAGCGGACAATCGGCTCTGCAGGTGTCGACGATTTTTCGCTGCGCTCAAGAGATAGTTTCTCTTTTGCTCCCCACTCACGCCCTGCCTTCGCTCTATCGAAATGACAGCATTTTCTTTATTAAGGAAGATGCCTACACAATGTTTAGCCCTCAAGGAAGTACTTAAACTAAAGTGAGCAAATGCAAATTCGACACCAATAAAAAAGTGTTTTGTAGCCCTCAAGACTGTCTCCGCATGCTTTGTTTAATTTTTTCCCGGTGTTGTTCGCCCCAGGTACTTAGTTCGCCTATTACCTTTTTTAACGTGAGACTGTACTCTGTTGCCTCATAAATAATACTTACCGGGGTGGTGGGATATACGTTACGTTTGATGAAGTCATTCAGTTCCAGGTCTTTTAGCTCTTTAGCTAATATCTTGGAAGATATGCCGGTTACTTCATGCTGAAGCTCGTTAAAGCGCTTTGATGACTGCACCAGCGAAAGGATTACCGCCAGCTTCCATTTTCCATTAAGCACATACAGCGCGTCGAGGATGTTTTTGAGCGAACCTGCGCATTCTTCCTTGCTTATAATGGGTTCATTTTTAATGACTTTCATAGATGCAAAGGTAATCACTTACCTCAATGAAACCGCTTTCCTTTAGGTAAGTAGTAACTTTTCACCACCTGGTAACCATACTTTTGCTCTCGATGATTCGGGCGAATGGAGCCTCCATTTTTAATCAGAAAGGCAATAGAACGATCCCGGATTTTAAAATCGATCATATTATTAAATCAGTAAATTTATGAAACACATCCTTCATTTAAAATCAAGCATACAAGGTAAAGACTCGTACAGCATTAAGCTGGGGCATGCTGTGGTAGAAAAAATTCAGGGCAAATATCCCGGTAGTACAGTCGAAGAATTGAACCTGGTGGATATCGATATTCCGCATCTTAACCCTGCTGTTCTTCGTGCATTTTTTATTCCCAAAGATCAGCTGACGGACGAGGAAAAAGAATCCATTCGTCTGTCTGACGAGCTGGTTAAACAATTATTTGCTGCAGACATCATCGTTGTTGGCGCGCCGCTCATTAACTTTACTATCCACTCTGCGCTAAAAGCCTGGATTGATCATATTACCAGGGCCGGGATAACTTTTGGGTATGGCGAAAATGGTCCTGTTGGCAAGGTAACAGGGAAAAAAGTTTATGTAGCCATGTCGTCAGGTGGTGTGTTTTCTGAAGGTCCGGGTAAAGCTAACGACTTTGTAGCACCTTACCTGAAAGCTTTCCTTGGTTTTTTAGGTATGACAGACTTTACCGTGTTCCGTGCCGAAGGATTGAAAGTGCCGGGAGTAAAGGAACATGCTATGGAGAAAGCATTAGATAGTATAACGATTGATTAAAATTGTCTTTAACTAACCGGAGTTGTGCAAACTTTAAGAAAGCCTTTGATCGTGAGATGGAAGGCTTTTGGGCATACCTGATTGACTGCACTATTTAAAGAAGTAAGTTACATGCGCCAGGGCGGCAAACTTAGTCCCGGCCGTAAAGGCTATGCCATCAATTGCCTGCTGGCCCTTTAAGCGGGTAGTGGTTTCAAACTGGGTTTCTTTCCATTTAACATTAAACAGGTTGTTGATGGTGATCCCGGCTTCGTATCGCTTTTGCGTGTAATTTAAAACCAGGTCGTTGACAAAATAACCACGCGCAGTGAGGCTGTAATCTTCGTTTGCTGCCCTGTTGCCTAAAAAACGATAGCGTAAACTGCCATTTAAGCCACTATTAGTAGTGTAGGTGACTCCGCCGGTACTGCTCCAAACAGGCGCAAGTGGTATATAGTTGGCACCTTTTGGATCATCAATGGAGCGGCCATGGGCATAGTTGAGGTCGGCATCTATATAAACCGGCGCAAAAGGCTGGTAACGTGCAGATAGGTCAAACCCAACCCTGCGGGTGCGTCCGCTAAAATCAACCGTGCCGCCATCACCTGCATACACATATTCTTTTTGGAGATAACTGTACCAGATGGCAGCGTTAAGCAATAAATTTTTAGCAGGCTTAAATACCGTCCCCAAATCCATACCATAAGCGGCAGGGAGCGTTTGCAGCCCTTTTTCTGCCACCACCACCCTGGTATCATTAGAATGAAAGCCCGTGCCTAACAACAGGTAGAACCGGGTTTTATCGGTAGCCTGGTAATAAAAATTTAATTTGGGGCTAACGATATTGTTGTGGGCTGTGTAAATACCAAGCCCGTTAAGCGTACTATCGCTTGCCAGTTTGTTGTTGTATTTATAGTAAAACTGATCGAACCTTAATCCTGCATTTAAACTAAATTTAGTATTGAATTGAAAAGTTTCGCTGAGATAGGCACCTATACCCAATTCGGTAATGTCTCCTGATTTAAGAGGATTGATCACTGTGAAGTTATTGACGGTGTTAGAGAGTTCGGAGTTCCGGGTCATATCCAGGCGTGCATTGATGCCGGCCTCTGTAGTGATTTTTGTATTGCCGATATAACTTTCATGCAGGTAACTCCCGTTATAGCCGTACAAATTACGGGCCTCCCGCTGCCTGATCTCGTCGCCATTAACGGTATCCACTAAATAAAAGGTAAAATTGGTATGCAAATCGAATTTATAGCGGGAGTAATAAAGTTGGTTTTTGAGAATGTCGTTATTGGGTAGTTTGGTTAATAACTGCGCGTTAACGTTGGTACGGGAAGTAACACCGCCCTCGTTGGGATCTATTGCCCCGTAAAAGCCAATGGTACCCGCATCAACCGCACTCTCGGGGATCTGGCCGGATGCCTTCCATTTACTGTATAGCGTAGATGCGGTCAGGCTTAGCCAGTTATTATCGTTCAGCTTGCCATGGTATTTGCTGAAAAAGTTAAAACGTTTAAAGTGCTGCGGGTTGTCAAAATAACTGTCGCTGTACCGGTATTCAGATGCGGCGTACCATGATTGGTTATTGGCCTTTGCTTTATAGCCCAGTAAATTGACCATCCCTAATACCCGGTAAGTGTGATATTGCCCCGCTTCTAATTTCAGCATATTGGTGCCGATGGCGTCAGCGGTATGAAAATCTACAAAACCGGTAACCGCCAGATCACCTTTTTCGGCATTGTACATGCCTTTCTGGTAAGTTGTGCTTTCGATGGTTTCTGGGATAATGAAATGGCTATCGGCGTATCCCTGGCCATGTGCCTGGGATACCATATTAATAGGCATGCCATCCACGCTCATATTGATATCGGTGCCATGGTCATTATCAAAACCCCGTAAAAAGATCTGCTCGGCCTTGCCGCCGCCCTGGTGCTGCCCAATGAACAGGCCCGGAACTATCCTTAATACTTCCTGCGAATTGGAGACCCCACGCAACTTGATATCGGTTTCGCTGATGGCTTTGTAAGGATTGCCGCTGGCGCCCGAAATAAGCACATCGTTTAGTTGGGTTTGTTGTTGTACAAGTGTTATCACCTGCCCGTCCTTGAATGCATGCAAACCGATGTTTTCTGCCCGGTAACCCACTGCAAACACGGTGATGGTTTGTGTACCCGACGGCACAGTTTTATAAAAGAACCGACCGGTTTCGTCGGTAATAACTGTTTTGTTGCCCGGTTTTAGCAACACTGTTACACCGTTAAGCGGTAAATTGCTTGCACTGTCTGTTACGCGGCCGGCAAGGTGGTGTGTTTGTGCATAGCCAAAGCTACAGGCAAAAAAAAGGAGGATTAGCAGGGATAAACGAATAAATGTCATCAAATAAGCAGTGCTTTTTTCAATCTTGAAGTGGCAAAAGCAACTACCGCAAATATAGCGATGGCCAGCACCAGCCACAATTCGTAATCTGTTAACCTCAATATCACTTTAGTAACTAAATTAGACTGGCTGCTAATCCGCTCGGTAATCCATGCCAGGGCCGCGATACCGGCAAATATAGCTCCGGCAGTTCTGAAAACCGGATAAACAGTTGTCCGGCTCATCAGCATCAGCCATGGGATCACAATTGCGATCACAAACAGCTGCATCAACTCGATACCGATGTTAAAACCAAGGATGCTCAGCGTCATGCGTAATCCATCCAGGTTCAAATTCAGCAAAGTTTCAGCAAAGGCCATTCCGTGGATTAGCCCGAAGCCTGCAGCAATATACATTTCCTTACCTGCAAATAAAGGCCGGTAAGCATGAATGGCAGATATCAAAATACTCAGCGCGATGAGCACCTCTATAACCCGGCCCGGAAAATGGAAGATGCCTAAAGCACCGATAATTAAGGTGATGGAATGACCGATAGTAAAAGCAGTAACTATTTTCAGAATATTAACCAAACTTGCTTTTGTACCGACAAAACCGTTCCATTTTTTATTTCTGACCATTAGCGTGGCCGGTAACAATAAAGTAAGTAAAAACAGCAAATGGTCGGTACCCTCTTTAATGTGGTTCATACCCAGGCTCACCATGTTGGTAAAACCCACCCAAAGTGTTCCTGCCTGCACATTAATCTCAACAGGATAAAGCTTGTTCTCCACGGTGTTCACGCGGATTACTGCAACCTGGTAAGGATGATCGGCTGTTTGAGCATTGTCCCAGTCACGCCTTACAGAAACCAGGGCAAAATGGGTAACTACCTGGTGAATAATAACGTCATAGTTCAACATAAAGTGACGCGGTGTTTCATTAGCCGGTGGTGTCCATGTTAATAGAACCCTTAGCTCGTTGTAGGGGCCACTCAGACTTTGTTGTACAGGCTGTACCAGCATTTTGTCTATTCTAACGGTCCATTTTTTACCATCCATACTCACCGGGTGAATATGCTGCAATAAATAAGCATTTAATTGTGGTCCCAACCGCGATACTAAGTCATCCGGATGCTGGTTTACCGCGTTACCGAAAGCAGTTTCCAGCTCACTTAGCGGCAATTGCAGCTCTGCCTTAACTTCACTGCCATTAATATCCAGCAGCAGCCATGAGTTGGGCATAGGGTGGGCCAACAGTTTTCCTGAAAAGGAAAGCAGAGCCAGGCCGATGAAAACCAGCCGCTTAGCAAAAGCTAAACGGCTGGAAAATATGTGGTTAATTATCATTTTAATTAAAATGTGAAGTTGCCGCCATAATCACTGATGTGATCGCGCCAGATGCTGTGATAATGGATCTGATTTTGGTAAACGATACCATTCTGACAAATAAATTCTATCCAAACATGCGGTCCGTCAATCCTTACGTAGTCGCCTTGGGCAGTGAAGAAGGTGCTGGCACTTCCCGCGGTGCCGCTGCTATTACCGGCATAAGAAATATAGGTGCCCGATAATTCGTTGGTATAAGTTGAAATTACGCTTGCTGCAGATAGGTCGTCTGTATCATAAACCCATGCTTTCATGGCTTCAACTACTAATGCCTGTTGTGCAGTTGTTAAGGCACTACCTGCAATACCAACCTTGGTTGATGGGAATTGACCATCCTGGCCGGGCCCTAACACAACATCGCTAAAGCTGGATGTTAATTTTGCAGTTGCCAATTGGGAGGTGGTAAAAGAAGCAAGCATAGCAGCCATTGCAGTTGATTTTACGCCCATTGGTGTATAAGTTACGCCAGAGGTGGTAAATGATTTTGGCTCAATACCTCTGAAGCTTGGCGTATTGCCGGTAACCGCGCCGCTGCCGTAAGTCTGGCTAACTGCAGTGTGGTGACCACCAAAATATAACTGCCAGGTGCCGGTTGAGCTTGGCGTGCCTAAAAACGCGATAAAATAGTCGCCGGAACCATAACCATTGGCAGATTGTGCCAATATATCATCAGCCAATAAATTTTGAACGATCTCTGAATAGCCCAGATTAGCAGTTGTACCGGTTGCAGCAGCTATTACAGCTTTGGCCGCAGTTAATTGTGCTGAAGTTAGTGTGCTATATTCCAGCCCTATACGGGTGGCCGCGCCAACTGGCAGGTTTGACCATTTAATGGCGTTTGCGCTGGTATAGCTGAATTGTACACCCGCAAGCTGTGTAGCTGTTAAAGTAGCTTCAAACGCTTGTACCGCGCATAATACTTTGGCAGCCGTTGTTGTTGCCGTACTGCAACCGGTTGTTTCGCTGGTGGCGGTGCTTACGGTTAAGGCAAAACTACAGGTTTGCCCGCCAAACGTAATGGCGAACGTAGCTGTACCCGATGCCGATGGTGTACCTGCAACGGTGTATACAAGGCTGCCGGCCCCGCTGGCCAGGGTGCCAGCCTGTAAGGTGGCGGTAAGGCCGGTAACACCAGCTGATGAAATGGCTGTGCCCGCGCTATAAGTGGCTCCGTTACCACCGGTGTAAGGTACAGATGCCGTGCCGGTAAAAGCTGTTGATGCATAAGCCGTTCCCGAAAATGTTGCACTGCCACAAGTAAGGGCAGTAATACTTGCCGTTGTAGTTGAAGTGGAGGTGTTGGTTTTGTCTTTCTGACACGCCTGTATGCCGGCGAGCATGAACAGGGCAGCCAGGCAGGAAAGAAAAGTGAGTTTTGTTTTGGATAGCATGAGATAATGGGTTAATGTTAAATCCTTATTTTAATTGATAAGCTAAGGTGTAACGGAAAATTTACAATGAATTAAATGTGTCGATAAGAAGATGGGATGTGTCGATGAATAAATTAATCTTTTTAACACAAGGGGTTAAGATTATAATTCCGTTAGTATTAGTATAGGAATGACAGGGGTACTTCCATTCCGTTAGGTGATTTTGGCAACCCCTCTGCTTCGCGTAGTTTGGAAACTACGGTATAATAAGCCGAAGTTGCAAACATCATACAGCGGGGAAACCAACGCAAAATGCATGACTACCTGGTGAATAATATAATAATGTCATAGTTTAACATAAAGTGACGCGGTGTTTCATTCGCCGGTGGTACAAATCATTTTTTTTGTAATCCATTAGAATGGCATAATTTGCAACACTATGATTAAAAGCAGATATCTTTATATATTGCTCATACGCTTTATTTTGACATACGAGGGCTTTATTTTTCACTATGCCCACTCTCCCGGAAATGGCCGGGCTTTTGAGCAATTAAAATGAAACTACATTATAAATAACCGATGTGAAGAAATTACTGCTGCAATGTATCCCTTTGTTTTTGTTGTTAACCACTGCCCTTGAGGTATTCCCCCAGCAAAATAAAGTAATAATAAACCAGCTTGCAGGGCGCTTAAACACATATACGGATAGTTTGGCTCTGGCTTCTGTTTATTTAAAAACAAGTAAGGATGTTTACGAGTCTCAGGAAGACCTTTGGTTTAAGGCCTATGTGTTGGATTCGCAATACCATAACCTTTTCAGTATAGACAAAACACTCTACGTCCGGCTTGTTAAAGCAGGCAAGGACAGTGTGGTATGGGAGGAAAAATATCCGATAACGCAGGGGGTAGTGAGTGGACATATCTATCTTGGTCAATCCCTACCCGAAGGAGATTATTATTTATCTGCATACTCGGCGCACTCTTTTTATCAGAACCAGTCTTATTTCCATGCGTTAAAAATGATTAAGTTTATCAAGGAAACCCGGTCTCTGTTAAAAGAAAAGCCAGCCAGAATACCAGGTGATGCAAACCTACCGCAAGATATCCAGTTCAGCATCCTTCCGGAAGGAGGGCAACTGGTTTCGGGCATTACCAATACGGTTGCCTTTAAAGCAGTAGATAAAAACGGCAAGCCTGTCGTCGTTTCAGGTGAATTGCTTCAGGAAAATTTACCGGTAACAACATTTAAGAGCATACATGCAGGTATGGGGAGTTTTTACTTCAAACCTGTACCTGGTGCCAATTATCAGGTCCGGCTAATCAGGCCAAAATCCGATAGGCTTTATCCTTTAGCTGCAATACACGATAAGGGCGTAATTCTTCATTTAGCAAAAAATAAAAAAGACAGTCTTATATTTAACATCGTTCAAAGTGCCGGTTCGGCAAAGCGGCCTGTTTATTTAAGGGTACAGGTACGCGGCAGGATACAGGCCGTGGCGGCCGCCATGCTTGGTGATAGCCTTAAGATAACTATACCTACGGCTGATGCGCCGCAGGGCATTGCTGAAGTAACCCTTTTCGACCAGGAGATGAGGCCGCTGGCCGAACGTCTCGTTTATCTTAATCCGGATAATGCATTAAATATAACTGCCAGTTTATCCAGGGAAGTCTATAAAACGAGGGAAAAGATCTCACTTAAAATCAGAACTTCCGATAAAAACGGGAAGCCCGTGCAGGCCAGTATTGGCGTAAACGTGTACGATAAACTATACCACAATCCTGAGGATGCCAAAGATATTCTTACCCACTATTATCTTTCCACCCAATTAAAAGGAAGGATATATGATCCGGCTTATTATTTTGATGCCGGTAATAAAGACCGAAACGAGGCCCTGGATCTGCTTTTGCTTACCCAGGGCTGGCGGTGCTATTTATGGAATGAGGATGAGCTGAAGGAATTCAAGAACCGGAAACAAGTACTTACCGACAGTACGAAAGGGCGGCTGATTGCTGTTGATGTTAAAAAGAACAAACCTAAGATACAGATGCTGATGGTGTTCAGCACCGACGAGCGCGAAAAGCGAAGCTTATTTACCGATAGTATTGGGAGATTTGCCCTTGCACCTGGGGACTTTGTTAAAGGAAGGTGGAGCTATCTCAAACACTTTGATGTGGGCAAGGCGGAATATATGGTAGCTGTAGAGGATCAATTTAAGGAGATAGGAAATGTCAGCAAAAACATCTTGTTTGAATATCCGGTTGGGGAAAAAGCCACAGCAGAAAAGGAAAACGACATTCCTCCGGGCAGGATAAGTATGGGCGCTATCAACCTGAATGAGGTCAAAGTAGTCGCGAAAAAGCAGAACGTCTTCCGTGATAAATATATGGGGCATTTAGATAGCCTGGCCAAATTAGAAGGGAATACTGATTTCGTATACCCTAACAGTAATTGGCTCAATGTTCCCAGTGGGGCTAACGGAACAAAGCCTATTGAAGGACAAAAATACACCATATGGGTTGGTGCTACCCCCCCAACCAAGGCCCCCTTCTCTTTTGGTACCGGTGATTTCAAAGAGATCATTTATCATTATCCAAAATTTACTGAAGAGGAGTTGTTAAAAAAGTTCAACCTTACAAGGATTAAAGGCTATTACGAAAAGCGGGAGTTCTACCAACCAAACTATGATAAAGAGTCCGATCCGCTGCCAGATTACAGGAATACATTATTATGGGCACCGGTGATGATTACGGATAAAAACGGAGAAGCTACGTTAAATTTCTTCTGCTCTGATATCAATAGTAATTTTATAGGCACTGTTGAAGGCGTAGGGTCAAACGGGTTGCTTGGTAAAAAGGAATTTTATTTTAATGTGATTAAGTGAAATGTCAGGCCTCTTTTATTACGATTGCAGGAAGCATATTTTCTGATCGACAAAAAGAACAAAAAAGCTTCGGAGATTTACCTCGACCTGGGCTTTGAAGATTTGTCGCACTTTTCATTCGCTTTTAAAAAACGCTTCGGACTAAGGCCAACACAACTGGCGGCGCAAAAAAACAATAGCACCTCCTGACAGTATCGCTGCTTTAAGGTTTAAGCCAGGGGCGTAAAGTATGCGTAATGCCCGTCGCCTGGCATAGTTTGTAGAGTCGGGTAATCTGGCTGCAATTGCATAGGCGCTGTAAAAGCCAGTAATTTTAGGCAACATAAAGATGTGGAGTATCGCTCACCAAAACCTTAATGATTATTTTGTTACATTGTTTTTTTAAGACATTACAGCAGCAGAGCAATTTGATTTTATCATCCACCACATCAATAAAAGGATACATTTTGTGTATATGGCATGTTTGATTGCTAACGCGGTTTTTTATTGCAGCTGTGTAATTCATAACAAGGGGATTATAAACTATAAGTACACACAATACACGCTAATTGTTTTGCCCTCATTGAGGGGGATAAACAGCATTTTTACTCTAATAAGCAGTAACAACGCGGCAAAATACTTTCTATATTAAAGTATGCTGTAAAAAAATAGTATTGTGCATCCATTTCGTAGCTTTCTCCATTTTTTAAGCTTTAAACACAGGTTAGCTTTAACGTACCAGTTATGCCGCGGCCTGAATGTTGATAAGCTTGTGATAAAACACAGCTTTATTTCCTGATCCGTGATTTTTATCAATTTATACTTTTTATAACTCAGCAATGCATGGAGTTTATAAACAGGTTTTGCGCTTTTTTTTGTGCAATTTAATTTAGAGCATTTTGGTAATACGTATTGGCCTGGGGTACTTACAGCTTAAACCAATTATCTAAATCATACACTATGAAATGTTTTTACTTTGTTACCAGCTTGCTGCGTACGTGCAGCAGGAAACCGCTTGTTTTATTGTCATTATGCCTGCTTTTTACCGCCGTAAACGGCTTTTCCCAAACCTGGGTTGAGGCCGAAACAGGTACGGTTTCAAATGGGGCGGTTGTGCAGGCTAATGGTTCGGCTTCGGGTGGCAACCAGGTGGGGTATTTGGGTGGGGCGGCAAACGGCACCGTGATTATCCCGGTAACGGTGGCCAATGCCGGGCAATACACGCTTTCGGTTAATTACCTATCGGCAGATCCGCGCAACCTGTACGTAACTGTAAACAGCGATGCGGCTGTAGTTGTGTCCTGCAACTCGGGCAGTTGGAGCACGGTGGCTACTGCTACGTTAGTGGTTAACCTGCAGGCCGGCTCAAATACCATCAAACTAAATAATAACAACGGCGATTATGCCCCCAATGTTGACAGGATTGGTACCGCACCTAAATATTATGAGGCAGAAGCAGGCACGCTGGCCGGCGGTGCTGCCATACAAACCTGCACCGCATGTTCGGGTACCTCAATGGTAGGCAACCTGGGTACAGGATCGGTAACCAACACGGTGAATGTGGGGGTTGCGGGCAGCTACATCCTAACGGTTTATTATGCAACGCAGGATCCGCGGTCGTTTTTCGTGTCGGTTAACGGTGCTGCCGGCACCGAGCTGGCTTGTTTGCCGTCGGGTGGATGGGCTACGGTTGCAGCGGCTACTATACAGGTTACCTTAAATGCCGGCAACAATACCATTAAGTTAGATAACAATGGCTGGTATGCACCCAATGCCGATAAACTGAGCCTTGCTTTTGTGCCGGCTACCACTAAAAATATAGGTTTTGGGGGCAGCAATCGAATTGAATATAACCTGGCCACAGGTAAATACAATGTTTATTTTAACGGCACTAAAGTTATTACAGATGCTATTGCTACGGCGCAGTCAAACAGTGCGCAATCGAGCCCTAATTATGCTACGCGCACTTATAGTTCGTCGGCATTGAGCGATGGATTGGGTATGGGTACCAAACACGTGATCTCGTTATCGGGCAACGGACTGATCCCGATGCAGCAGGTGTTTTATGTATATGATAACCGCAATTATTTTTATACAGAAATTTCGTTGAGTGGTACGGGGGCCAATTGCTATTACATGGCCCCTCTGATATCAACCAACGTAGTTTTGCCCGTAAGCGGCGATAACCGGTTTTTAAAAGTCCCTTTTGATAACGATACTTTTATATCATACGATGCCCAGGCCCTAAGCGGTGTAAACACCACCAGCAGCGAGGTTACGGCAATTTTTGATAACACCAGTCGCAATGGTATGGTGCTGGGTTCTATTGAGCATAGCGATTGGAAAACAGGCATCCAGGCCGTAGCTTCCGGTACTACTTTATCACAGCTTTCGCTTTTTGGCGGCCTGGCGCAGGAGGCCATTACCCGCGATAAAAGAGGCCATGGCTGGGTGGGGCAAGGCGGTACGTATGCTAAATCGCCCAAAATGATGGTGGGCTTTTTTAACGACTGGCGCGATGGTATGGAGGAATTTGGCAAATCGAACAGGATTGCCGAGCCTCCTTATATTTTTAACTGGACACAGCCCACACCTTTTGGCTGGAACAGCTGGGGATCTATCCAAAGCAGCCTTAACCTTACCAATGCCGAGGCTGTGGTCGATTTTTTTGCCAATACTTTAACAGGTTTCCGCAACGGCAGCACGGCTTACATCGATCTTGACTCCTACTGGGATAACCTTAACGATACACAGCTAAAGCAATTTGCCGATTACTGTAAGCTGAAAGGCCTAAAACCCGGTGTTTACTGGGCGCCATTTGTTGACTGGGGTAAAACAAGCCGGGGGGTAGAAGGCAGTACCTATAACTACACCGATATATGGGCAAAAGAAAACGGCGCTTACCATGACCTTGACGGCTGCCGTGCGCTTGACCCAACACATCCCGGCACCCAACAACGCATAGCCTGGATGATAGGCCGGTTTAAAACGGCCGGTTTCCAGATGATCAAGATTGACTTTTTGGGGCATGCCGCTATTGAGGCCGACAGCTATTACGATGGATCGGTACATACCGGTATGGAAGCCTACCGCAAGGGGATGGAATATTTAACAGATCAGCTGGCCGGGCAAATGCTGGTGTATGCGGCCATATCGCCCAATTTGGCTACAGCCCGCTACGCCCACATGCGCCGCATAGCCTGCGACGCGTTTTCATCTATCAGCGATACCAAATACACCCTAAACAGTACCAACTACGGCTGGTGGCAAACCTATATGTATAATTATATTGACGCCGATCACGAGGTTTTATCAACCGCTACCCTGGGGGCTAACCATGCCCGGGTAACATCGGGCGTTATTACCGGTACGGTTATCACGGGCGACAATTTTTCAACAACCGGCCAATGGACAACCGTTGCGCAAACTCTGTTTCAAAACCAGGAGGTGTTGGATATCGCTCGTAACGGGATAGCCTTCAGACCCGTGGACGGTAATACCGGCACCGGAACAAGCGAATTGTTTACCCGTGTTATTGGTAATTACCTTTATCTGGCGGCTATTAATTATGGTACAAGCAGTAAGTCATATTCGGTGCCTTACAGCAGGATAGGTTTGCAGGGAGGCACGTATACCATGAAGGAACTGTTTGGGGCTACAACCACAACTATTACCAGTTCGATTGGCTTTACAGTACCTGCCGGTGATGCAGCCATTTACCGTATTACTTTAAGTGCCGGTTTTTCGGCCGCCTCAACAAATGCGGATGCCATTCAAAGCGATGGCATATCAACCACAAAACTTACGTATTACCCCAACCCGGTTACCACAACATTAAACATTGACAACCCCGACGAAATTTCGACCGTGACGCTTACCGCTTTTGGAACCGGGGCCACCATTAAAAACATGGGTGGTGTTAACAACAAACATTATGAGTTAAATTTAAATGGTTTACAAATCGGTTACTACATCGTATCGGTAACCGATCATAAAAACAAAACCAAAAGCTTTAAGATCTATAAGAGGTAAAGGATGGAAGGAGCAAAGAACAAGGATTAAAAGAAATGGATAAAACCTGGCTTAAGCCAGGTTTTATCACAAGTTGAGGGTTTGCAGTAGTAAAGCGAAAAAATTAAATGCCTCGAACAGAGTGTGGTGTATTGATTTTGCTACAAATTTTCAAAATAATAATGTCGATTCGCTTCGGATTTCTATTTTTGCGGCGGAGAGCTGGCAGAGTGGTCGATTGCGGCAGTCTTGAAAACTGTTGAACTGTGAAAGGTTCCTGGGGTTCGAATCCCTAGCTCTCCGCCAGATAAAATGAAGCCCCGCAATAGCGGGGTTTTGTCATTTAGGGAATTGCCAAGCCCGCTCGGGTAAAGGCATTAAATAAGAGAAACCGGGTGCGAAACTCGCTGGCTTTATTTACTCTGCTGATAATAGTCAGCTCAAGGATTAATTTAGTAATTTCGAGGCTAAATACCTATAATAAACAGGTTAATGGATTATCGGTTCATAGTATTTTTAAAGAATAAAACATCTCTAAAGTTTGAATACAAAAGCGATGTTTTAACGGTTGTTAGTACAAACGCCGGATATCACATTACATTTAACAGTGGGAAAAGTTATTACTATGGAGCTGACAAAGTACAATACTATTCGCTTGTATCGAGACGAGAAAATGTGCGCATTTATGAGAATGGCAAATTAAACAAAAAATATAATGCGGTTGATGATTATGGCCGTTATTTAATTTTTCGAGAAAAAGACAGTTGTTCTGTTCCTGTTGAAAAAAACACCAATATTGAAATATGCTATTTAAAAAAGAATATTCATCAAGCGAAATCAATAATCAATTATTTTAAAGATATCCTAAAAGAAAGTGGTGGCGCATCATTCGACATTCAATCAGAAGAAACGACCAATGAAAATCCGAATCAAATAAGTGCTGAAATATTGCTCAAAGCCCTTAATGAAATAGATATTGAGGAATCTAGATCAGCACTGTCTAACTACATTGATGGGATCAATCCTGCCATTCGCGCTTCAAAAGAGACACTGATTTATCCTTTTGGGTGCAACGAGAGCCAAAAACTGGCGGTTGAGACTGCACTTAGCAATAGCATAAGTATAATAGAAGGTCCTCCGGGAACAGGGAAAACTCAAACAATCCTAAATATTATAGCCAATCTTATAGTACAAAACAAAACGGTTGCAATTGTTTCAAACAACAATGCTGCGGTATTCAACGTGTGGGAGAAGTTAAGGAAACATGGCTATGGAATGGTTGTGGCATCACTTGGAAACAACGATAACAAAGCCTCATTCTTCAACAATCTTGAAGAGCAAAAAATTAATCAAAATTTTGAGGTACCAGGCGATCGATTAAAAAAAGCAGAGAACGAGATTCGGGATCTGGATCCCATATTAACAAAGTGCTTTCAGTACCGAAATAAATTAGCCATCCTAAATACAGAATTGTCAGATGCTGAAATAGAATTTAGCCACATAAAGGCAGAACAACCACTCAATTCAGACATACAATTTGTACTCAACAAGAAATTATACCGCAAATGGAATTTCAGGACGACTTTGAAACTAAAAAAATTGCTATCGACCATCGACCTCAAAAGCAAGTGGTCAATCATAAACAAATTGCGACTTGCTTTGCAATATGGTTTATTTGACCTTCATGGTCTTTATCGATATAGTGAAGAATTTCCTGTTTATGTTAATTACAAATTCTATGAGTTATACATCGAAAAAATAAAAAATGAAATTATAGAGGTTGAAAACTGGCTGGCGGCTAACAATGAAGAAGCTAATCTTAAACAATTTATTGAGGCCTCTAAAGAAGTATTCGATGGGGTATTATTTGAAAAATATAATCACCTGGATAAAATTGCATTTAATGCAAAAAATTATCGTAATCAGTTTGATGATTTCATAAAGCATTATCCTGTGGTTCTGAGTTCCACACTATCGCTACACACGAGCATTCCGAAAGAACTTCTTTTTGACTATCTCGTCATAGATGAATCTTCACAAGTGGATATTATAAAATCTGCCATATGTTTTTCGTGTTGCCGAAATGTGGTTGTAGTTGGAGACAGCATGCAGCTTGCCCACATTGTAAATAAACAAAGTAATGCCGCTGCAGAACAATATTATACTAAACACAACATCTCTCCTGCTTACGACTATATCCAACAAAATATTTTGAACTCGTTAAAAAGCTTGTATCGGGATAATATAAAATCGGTTCTGTTAAAAGAACATTACAGATGCCATCCTGCAATTATTGGTTTCTGCAATAAAAAGTATTACGATAAAAAGCTGGTTATTATGACGCGTGCGGATAGCCATCCATTTAAAATCATTGAGACAAACATATCGGGTGGAAAGGACAATTACAATCAGCGACAGATAGATGAAACAGATTTCTATATCCGTAACAATTATGCCGCAGACTTCAAAAAAGTTGGCATTATTGCTCCATATAGAAAACATGTAGATATGCTGCAAAAACAGCTACCAGATGGAGCAGAAGCCGACACTATACACAAGTTTCAGGGACGTGAGAAGGATGTGATTATATTTAATACCGTGAAAAATAATATAGGAACATTTATTGACAATCCTAACCTAATAAATGTTGCTGTATCACGAGCTGTTAAAGAATTTATTGTGGTAAAACCGGCAGCGATGGATTTGCCGCACGGAACTAATATTGGTGATATGATACGTTATATGTGTTATACCGGCAACCCGAACGAAACAATCATCAAAGGCAATATCTGTTCCGTTTTTGATCTGCTGTATAAAGAATATAATAAGGCTTTTACATCGTTTCTTTTGTCGAACAAAAACATCAAAGGGTCTGCTGCAGAGATCATTATTCACAGGCTGTTAAGTGAAAAAATATTGTTAAACAATACCCAATTCTCGTCTATCGACATGGTCAGAGAATATAGGCTTAGTGATCTTATTCGGGATTTTCAACCATTCTCCGAAGATGAAATCAGATTCATAAGGAATAATTCAAGAATTGATTTTCTGCTGTACAACAAGATCGACAAAACTCCTGTCTTAGCTATCGAGGTGGACGGGGTGGCATTCCACAGCAATAAATTGCAATATGAAAGAGATAGCAAAAAGAATAATATTTTAGAGATTATCGGATTACCACTACTTAGATTATCAACCGATGGGCACCAAGAGGAAACAAGAATTATTGAAAGTTTAAGTGCTGCAATGCGACTATGTTGATAATACATCTAAATAATGTCTTTCCCATTCTCTAAGATTTCTCTTATAATCTCCAAAATTCCATCAAGGTGTTCTAATAGGTTCACATTCACCCCGCTTTCGCCCGCCGAAGCGGGTTACGGCGGACAGCGTCCGCTAATAGTCTGCGAAGGAGGGATTTGCCTTCGGTTTCCGAAGTGATATTGAAATTTAAAGGCCTGCTTATGAAAATTTGCGGGTCTTTTCTTATTTTGTGACAGAATTAACCTCTCAAATGTGGTATTACGTCTACATCCTTGAACTCAACAATGGAAACCATTATGTTGGCTGCACGGTAAACCTTAAAGAAAGATATTCCCGCCATAAAAAAGGATATGCTTCGGCTACCAAGTTTCACAGAGCACTGAAATTAGTATGGTGCTGTGCTCAAATGGTCTGATATGGTATGTGTTAAAAACGTACGTTTTGTGTACCATAGTCGAACACTCATACCTGTTGCGAGTTATTAAAACGTCAGATAATGAATTGATTATGATTTTGGCATAGCTTTGGCCTCGTTTAAGCTAAACGCTTTAAAATGAATAAAATTCAACTTTGTGCCTTATTCTTATTTGTTTTTGTTTGTTGTCTTGCTCAAGCGCCCCATGCACAAGAACGGGAAAAAGCGCTGGATGATTTCTTCTCCACGATCAGCCGGAATGGCGAGATCAATGGGAGTGTGCTGATAGCCGAAAATGGTAAAGCCCTTTATCAAAAATCCTTTGGATATACTGATGTTCAAAATAAAATCCTTAATACCCCCAGCACACTTTTTCAAATCGCTTCGGTATCAAAGCTTTTCACCTCAATTGCGGTTCTTCAGTTGTATGAGCATAAAAAACTGAATTTAACAGACCTATTTTCGAAATATTTTCCGGATTTTCCTTATCCGGAAGTGACCGTATACCAAATACTTGCAAATACTTCAGGCATCCCCAATAACGGCGATGTGTTTGTACCATTATGGCGATTAAACAGGGATACCATTTTTACAATAAATGATGTGATCCCTGCCTTAAAAAAGGATAAGTTGCCGCTGAATTTTCAGGCTGGAACGAACTGGGATTATTCCAATACCAATTATAGTTTATTAGCGCTGCTGGTAGAAAAACTGAGTGGCGAAAAATATGCGGCCTACCTTTCAAAAAATATCTTTATACCGGCAGGCATGAAAAGCACTTTTCAGAAAACATCGGGTTCAAATCCTTATTCCCACCCGAATGTAGCTTACAATTATGCGTGGCCTTTTATATCTTCCATGACGCCTGCCCGGGTTGACTCCTTTGCGGTTAATGAGTACAAGGTGCAGTACAGAACCTGGCCGTCTGAGGGGGATGCCAATATCTACACTTCGGTATTGGACCTGGCGAGTTTTAATCAGGCGCTGTTTAGCCATCGCTTGTTAAAGCAAAAAACATTGGCTTTGGTCTTCACCCCTTCTACCAGAAATAACGGTAAAAAGATCATTTTACAAGGCTTAGAATCTGAAATTGGCCTGATCGGTGATTTCTACTGGGGATTTGGTAACCGCATTGGAGTAGACAGCACTTTGGGGAAGATTGTATGGGAAAGTGGCGGACTACCCGGCTGCCGGGCTAATATCATCCAAAATCTGGCCAAACACCAACTGTTGATATGGTTGGACAACAAGGAAAGCCCGTCGGCAATGGATAATATTTTTGGTGCATTAAATATTGTTAATGGCAGAACCACGTCCGTAAAAAAAGCAAAACAGCAGGCGGCTGCGTGCTATGCCCGGTCGTTGATTAGCGAAGGCGAAGATGCCGCGTTTGCTAAATTAATAGCGATGGCCCCCGATACTGCGAATTATAGCCTAACGGAAAACACCCTGAATGATCTGGGTTATGAATTTTTTAATGATCAAAAGACCGACCTCGCGCTACAAACTTTTCGCGCCGCAGTATATGTATTTCCCAAAAGTGATAATTTGTTTAACAGCTACGGGGAAATATTAGCTAAGTCGGGAAAAAAAGAAGCAGCCATTATCATGTATAAAAGATCGCTTTTATTAAATTCTAAAAATGACGACTCAAAAAAAGCGTTAGAACAATTGGAAAAAAAATAGCTTAAAACTGAGCGACGGCAAGGTAAACGTAGAAGATAATTTATTCAATTTTAACATTTAAAGAGTCATTCGATGTTAATGGTTTTTCTAATAACCTCCAAAACTCGATCTAAGTCTACTAATAGATTCCCATTCGTCCCGCAAACGTTCGTAAGTACTGTGTTACCTGCGAACGTTTTTTGTTTATTTTGGTCAATCCTATATAACTTTGATACAAAAGCGGGCACAAGACGTACGCTTTCGTATCAATGAAATTTTTCAATATTAGTTAATTGTCTATACATCAATATAGTATAAATTTGGAATAGCGATTGATAGAGATAATAACTTGAATCACTATACATTCCATATCAACCTTTATGACCTGACTTTCCTGGGAGCGATATTTACCGGATTGACTTTTACCCTACAGTTATGGTTCGCCAAAAGAATTAACCGCACCGCAAACCGGTTTCTTGGTTTGGCGCTGTTAACTGTTGTTTTGTGGATGACCTGGGTATTAGGAATGGACATCGGGCTTGGGACTTACTTTCCCCGCTGGAGCTGGATGCCACTGCAATTTTCGCTGGCACTTGGACCCCTGATCTATTTTTATGTGCTTAAAATAACCCGGCCGGAATATAAATTCCGGTTTAAGGATCTGCTGCATTTTAGTCCGTTGCTGATGGAATTAGGTACACAGGTATGGAGCGTTAGCGATAGTATAAAAAACCGCGCGGCTACTTATGATACACTATCGTACCGGCAAATGAGCCCGGTATTGCACCTGTTAGCGTTTATTTCGGTCATCATCTACCTGTATTGGTCTTCCGGGCTGATAAAACGCTTTTACCAACAACTAAAATTTAACAATGAGAGCGACCGGCACCGCTACGAATTGCGCTGGCTACATCGCTTACTGACGGGTTTGGGCCTGCTATGGCTGTTGTGGATACCTTACACCGCGGTGAATTATTTTTATTACCGGTTAGGTATATCTGCTTATTATCCCTTGTACATCCTTTTAGCAATAATGATGATCTGGATAGCGGCAGCAGCCTTTTTTAAACAGCAAATATCGGTGCCGGTTCAGGGACCACCTGTTTCAAAACCATTGTCGACGGCGGCGCTGAGGCAAAAAGGTATTTGGCTAAAGAAGGCCATGGAGCTGAACCTGTTTTACCAGGATGCGGAACTAAGCTTAAGCACACTGGCCGGGAAATTGGATATACATACCCATGAACTATCGCGGATCATTAATATAGCGCTCAAAAAAAACTTTAATGATTTTATTAATGAATATCGCGTTAGGGATGTAGCCCGTAAAATGCAGGATCCGGCTTATGACCATTTAACCCTGCTGGGTATTGCATTTGAATCAGGATTCAATTCCAAAAGTGCTTTTCACCGTATTTTCAAACAGATGACCGGGAAAAGCCCGGCAGAACATAAGACCGAACTAAAAAAAGGTATCCTATCTTATAACCTGGGACTCTCTTCCCGAATTGCGCCCTTAATTTCGAATCGTGATACCACTCTCGGGTGGTCGCCTGAAAAATTAAAGCGCAATTATATGTTTAGAAATTATTTAAAAATCGCATGGCGAAATATCGTTCGTCATCAAAGCTATTCAGCCATTAATATAGCCGGGCTGGCCATAGGCATTGCGGCTTGCCTGCTTATATTTGTAGTTGTTCAGTATGAACTAAGCTTTGATACCTATCAGCTGCATTATAAAAGCACCTACCGTATTGTTACAAAAAAAGACCGGGAAGGCAACATCAGGTATAGTGCCGGGATTTCTGCACCCGCTGTAGATGCCTTCCGTCTTTATTTTCCGCAGGCCACCGTTACAGGCATCAACGCCATTTATGGAAGCCAGATGGTGGCCCAGGCGGCAAATGGCAACCCGGCGGGCGATAAAAAATTTGTAGAAAATACAGGCATCATGTTTGCCGAACCCCAGCTTTTCGATGTTTTTTCGGCAACCTGGCTTGCCGGTAATGCATCAGCTTTAAAGGATCCCAATATGATGGTGATTGATAAAAGCAGCGCGATAAAATATTTTGGTGATTGGCAAACGGCTGTAGGAAAAACGCTGCGGGTGGATAACCTGCTTACACTAAAAGTTGCAGGTGTAATACAGGATTTACCTCCAAATACAGATCTGCCATTTAAAGTGTTGATTTCCTATATCACCTGGAAACAAAATGCAAAAAGCTACAATTATTTAAATACCTGGGACCAGACAAGCAGCGACTGCCAGGTATATATCAAATTTCCTGCAACTGTATTGCAAAGCACTGTTGAAAGGCAAATGCTCAGTTTTTCTGAAAAACAGTTTAATAATAATAAACACACTGCCAAGAAAAGATACGCGGTGGCGCAACCCTTATCAACCATCCACTTTGATACCAGCTTTGGCGGTACCCTGGGCGATCACGTAACCAGCAGGTCAACACTGCGCACGTTGTCACTTATCGCGGTACTCATTATCGTTATGGCTTCCATCAATTTCATTAACCTATCAACCGCGCAATCCGTTAGCCGCTCCAAAGAGGTGGGCATCCGCAAGGTGCTGGGCAGCAGCCAGGGCCAGTTGATAGGGCTGGTAATGTGCGAAACTGCCATTATTGTTATGTTTTCGGCAGGGCTTGCGGTAGGTGTGGCCCAATTGGCTTTCCCATTACTTAAGCACATCGCCAGCGTGCCAGATACCATAAGTTTGTTCAATCCCGGCATATTGCTGTGCCTGGCTTGCGTAATATTTGCTGTGATCCTGCTTTCGGGGATATATCCAGCCATTATCGTATCAGGATTTAAACCCATCCAGGCGCTGAAAAACAAAATTAATTCTGCCGCGGTAGGCGGCATATCGCTCCGCCGGGTGCTGGTAATTACCCAGTTTGCCATTTCACAATTGCTCATTATCGGAACGGCCATCGCCGTTAAACAAATGGATTTTGTAAACAACGCCGACCTTGGCTTTAATAAAGAAGCCGTATTGGCCATACCATGCCCTGCCGATAGCGTCGGTTTAGTGCGATTGAACAGCTTTAAACAACAGGTGCTGGCATTGCCGGGTGTAAAAGCAGCCAGCTTTTCGGCCGATGTACCATCGTCTGCGCATAACAATTCCAGTAATTTTTACTTCAATCGTTCAGAAAAAGATCCGGGCTTTGATATTTTCATTAAAGTAGCCGATGCAGATTACTTTAAAACATTTAGCCTAAGGTTTATAGCGGGCAAGGGCTATGAGCCCAGCGATACAGCACGCGAGTTGGTGGTTAATGAAACTTTTATACGCAAGCTTGGCCTTAAACGTGCGGAAGATGCTTTGGGCAAAACCCTCACCTTTGATAGTTATGGAAACCTGCCTATAACAGGCGTAGTTGCCGATTTTAAAACAAACTCTATGCGTGAGGAAATTAAGCCTTTGGTGATATACCCCTCAAAACAGCAGGAGCAGGAAATAGCAGTAAAAATTGAAGGCCGAAAGCTTGCCAAAACTGTAGCATTGGTACAAAGTACCTGGGAAAAAAAATATCCTGAATATGCTTACACAGGCTTTTTTGTTGATGATAGCATTGCCAAATTTTATAAGCAGGAAAACCAGCTGGAGCTGATCTACAAAATATTTGCGGTTATTGCCATTTTTATTTCCTGTCTTGGCTTATATGGCCTGGTTTCGTTTATGGCGGTACAGCGTACCCGGGAAGTTGGTATACGAAAAGTGTTAGGCGCCTCCATAGGCAGTATTGTGTATTTATTTTCAAAAGAATTTATAGCGCTTATAGCGCTGGCATTCGCGCTTGGCGCCCCGGCAGCCTGGTACCTGATGAATGGATGGCTGCAAACCTTCGCCTATCGGATCTCGCCGGGTGTGTGGGTTTTTGTGGCAGCCATTGCAATCTCGTTATTGATAGGCTGGCTCACGGTAGGTTATAAGGCTTTGAAAGCCGCCCTGGCAAACCCGGTAAAAAGTTTGCGGAGTGAGTGATCAGTTCACTTGGTAAGTTGAGATACGGCTCATTAAGGGCCAAACAAAACAAATAAAAGCCTGTAAATAATTATCTACAGGCTTTTATATTTCCCTTAATTTCTCTCGATCTACCCATTGTAGGCCTGTTGCAAAGTCGCAACATCAACTTTTTTCATGGCCATGAAGGTCTGCGTAACGCGTGCAACTTGTTCGGGGCTGCCATTCTTAAGCGCCTCAAACATTACGGTTGAAGCTACCTGCCAGGATACACCGTATTTATCCTTTAACCAGCCGCATTGCCCGGGTTCGCCGCCGGCCGAAAGGGCCGACCAGTAGTAATCGATATCTTCCTGTGTTTCGCAGGTGACGAGCAATGACACGGCGTCATTAAAAGCAAACCCGTGCGGGTGCGCGCTATCCATGGCCGCCAGCCAGGTTTGGTTTAAGTAAAAATCAGCAAACAGCAGGGTACCTGCCTTGTCGGGACCCATGTCTACAGGGCGAGGAGCCGTGGTGCCGCGTTTACTGTCTTTAAATACCGAGCAGTAAAAGTCGATAGCTTCATTGGCTTTTCCGGCTACATCGCCGGTATACAGCAGTGACGGAACGATCACCGGCCTTTCCTCGCCGGTTGGGTTAGTCAGGATCAACTGCCAGGACACGCCGTATTTATCCTTTACCCAGCCGTAGCGTTCGCTAAAGGGGTAGCGATCCAGCGGCATCATTACCTCTCCGTTTGGTAGCAGCTTGTGCCAAACCTCATCTATATGTTTGGCAGCATCCGGGTCGCGCGAGGGATCAAAATTGATCATAAAGGATATAGCGGGACTGATAGTTAATCCATGCCCCGCACTGATGCCCAGGAAGGGCTGTCCGGCCACAGTAAATTCAACTGTTTCGCATTCGCCGCCACCGGGCATTGCAAAATGATTCACATAGTTTAAGGCCGAATCGGGCATTAATGACGCGTAAAATTCGGCAGCTTCTTTGGCTTTATTCTGGTCGAACCAGATGTGCGGTTTGATGGGGAACATAGGTCAATGATTTTGGTGTAAATATGAATCAAAAATAACGCCAAAACACAAGAACGTGTTAGGCTTATTCCAGACATTTTAGGGGTGTACTTGCGACAAATAACAATTGCGGGGAGGAACGACAAAAACAGATCCTTCGTTCCTATCCATGATGTGTTTAAAAAACACCTGTCATCCTGAGTTGTAAAATTTTGCGAAATTCTGAAGGTGGAATGACAAACCGGCGAAAAACTTACGAAGTTTTAAAAACTTCGTAAGTTTGGGATCTACAACATGTCATGGGTAGACACGAAGCAATCTCATGCTATACAGGGCGAATCTGCACAGTTCGCGATTGCTTCGTACCTCGCAATGACATAGCTTTATATTGTCATTCTATCTTCAGAGTTCGCGGCTTTTACCACTCGCAATGATAGTTTTTTTAAAACTCCTTCATATGAAACTTCTCCGATACCTTAATTTTTTCTGTTACTTATGGCACTTTGTAATAAGGGTTCCATTATTTTATACCCGGCAATATTAGGATGAACACCATCTTTGGTCAGGTTCTTTTTTAATCCACCTTCGTTGTTCTTCATAGCATTATAATAATCAAGATAGGTTATTTGATGAGCAGCAGCGTACGCTTTTAGTTGATGATTAAGATTGGCAATTTTACCGGCAGGTTCCTGGCCCGTTTTCCATGGGTATTCAATTGTCGGAAGTATTGAACAAATCACAGGTTTTATATGATTTGCCTTTGCCAGCTGCACCATGGATACCAGGTTGCCAAATATTTCATTTATAGTAGCCTGCCCGGTATTTCCTGCTATATCGTTGGTACCACCTAATATCACTACCATTTTGGGTTTAAGATTGATAACGTCCTGCCTGAAGCGTAGCAGCATCTGTGGGGTTGTTTGACCGCTTATTCCTCTATTGACATAGTTTTTATTTGCATCGAAAAAGAGAGGGTCAAGTTCGTCCCAAAGTTCTGTAATAGAATCGCCGATCAGCAATACCAAATCCTTTTTAGTGCTCACCAGTTTTTTATTATCCTCCTGGTAATATTTAAGATTGGGCCAGTCGTTATGCAATTGATAATCCTCTTCTTTTTGTTCTTTATTTATAGTTGCTGCCACATTGTTCTTTGTAGTATCAGTGGCATTTTGTCCATATGCGGATACTTGAAAAGCCGTGATCATGATGGTTACCTTGATTATGTTTTTTAAGAGTATCATTATTTTCAAATTAAAAATTTCATCTCAAAAAAAGAGGAGGTGCATTACCTCCTCCTTCCTGTAGTCCGATATATGCTGTTTAAAAGCCGGGGTTTTGTTTTGCTAATGGGTTTGAATTTAATTCATCCAGAGGAAGCGGGTACAATAAATAATTGGCATTAGCCGTACCTCTTTGTAGTTTGATGATGTCCATTGCCGATACTTTATGCACAGCCGAAGGATCGGCTATCATTTGGTTGCTGTACCTCACCAGGTCAAACCACCTATCGCCCTGAAAAGCCATTTCAAATCTGCGTTGCTGGTCTACCTCGTCCCTGAAAAGGTTTTTGCTGGCCAATATAGCAAGCGATGTTTCACCAATTCCAGCCCTCACCCGTATGGCATTAAGCCGGGCAAGGCCGTCGGCTGTAGGTCCATTTAGCTCGTTCGATGCTTCTGCAAACATCAGGTAAACATCATCCAGCGTTAGCAGCGGATAGTTATCATTACTGGCAAAAAAGTTGGTGTTACGCCATTTGTATACAAACCAGCCCCCGTCATTACCATCTCCCGTTCCAAGTATAGCGCTGGTATAGCTGATACCACCTTCCACTGTTCCCCTGTTTTTCCACCTTTCGTCATTAACCTTATCTACCGCGTTCATCAGGTTGTCTGTTGGTATATTGTATTTAGGAAAAGAATAGGAGGCGGGAGGGGAGGGCAAAACAAGGTCGGGCAGGGTAAACCCACCATCATCAGAGCCGGCATATTGCACCTCAAATATGGATTCCTGGTGATTTTTGAAAGGCAGCAGGTCATTAAAAGAGGTGTTTAAACTTGTTCCATAGTTTGCATTGCTCATCACTTTACCGGCAGCGCTGATACATAGTTGCCATTTGCGCTCATACAAGTAAACTTTAGCCTGTAGGGCGTTCACCGCGCCTTTGGTAGCTCTTGTGCGGTCGATACCTGTATTGCCAAAACTTTCGGGCAGCAAACCTTCCGCTAAGGTAAGGTCACTTTCAATTTGTATATAAACCTGGCCGGTTGTTGAACGGGCCATAGCCGATTGGCTTTCTGTTTCTGTAGGTACTAAATGCAATGGCACACCACCAAAACATTTTACCAGGTTAAAATAATGCAGCGCCCTTAAAAAATAAGCTTCGCCTAATATCTGGCCACGTCTTTGGGTAGTAATACCCGTTGTGATAGATGGCACATATTTAATTACCGAATTGGCCCTGTTAATACCCTTAAAAGCGTTTTGAAAAAGCCTGCCTGGTTGGCTGGTTGTGGCGGTCCACTGAATTTTATCGAGCGCGAACACATCAGCATTAGCCGAGCTAACATCGTCAGAAGGCATTTCGCCCAACAGGTTCAATACAGAGCCGTAATAGCCATCGTCCTGTAAAGCATCATAGCAGCCTGTAATGGCCGATTCTGCGTCATCGCCATTTTTGAAATAATTATCGGCAGTAATGGCGGTCAATGGTGGTTTGTCAAGCACTTTTTTACATGACATCGTGCTGCAAAGCAGGATAGCCAGTACAAAAAGGAATTGATTAATATATCGTTTCATATGATTTAAGCTATTTAGTCATGAATTAAAATTGAACATTGATACCCAGTGTATAGGTCTTGGCAGGCGGATAAACACCATAATCCCTGCCAAAGCCCGTGTTGGATAGCGGATCGGCATTTACTTCAGGATCATAGCCTTTGTATTTAGTAAACGTTAATATATTTTGCCCCGTAGCAAAGATCCGTAAGGAAGAAATCCCTACTTTTTTTACCAGGTTTACCGGAAAAGTATAACCAAGGGTTAAGTTTTTCAATCGCACGTAAGTACCACTTTCCAGGTATTGGGTAGAAAAACTGCTGTTACCATTCGGATCGCCATAAACTTCACGTGGCAGATTGGTTTTTTGCCCGGCGTGGGTCCAACTGTTCAATACATCAACAGATTGATTAAACGGGTTCACCATATTCTCTAACAGGGTACGGTTTTGATTGTATATCTGGTTGCCAAAGCTACCCTGGAAAAGGAAACTCAGATCGACACCTTTATAACTAAATGTGTTGGTAATACCACTGATGAATTTGGGGTTCGGGTCGCCAATAACCTTACGGTCCTTTGCATCAATGACGCCATCATTATTCAAATCCTCAAAGCGCAGATCGCCGGCAGCAGCATTGGGCTGGGTTGGGGCTGCTGCCACTTCCTGGGGTGTCTGGAAGATTCCTTTAACCACGTAGCCATAAAACGCACCCAAAGGCTGGCCTTTTTCACTAATGGAGTAGTCTCCTATGATCTGTCTATCCACAGTTTTTCCGTTCTCATCCACTAATTTCCCCAAATCAAGCACTTTGTTGCGGTTAAGGCTAAAATTGAACTGCGTACTCCAGCTAAAGCCATTTGATGAGCGGATATTGACGGTATTGATGCCCAGTTCAAAACCTTTGTTTTGCACCTGGCCCAAGTTTTGAACAATGGTTGTAACCTCGGCCCCTGAACTGATGGAAAGTGGCACCTCTGTCAGCAAATCTTTGGTTCGTTTCAAATACACATCGGCTGTAATATTTACCCGGCTATTAAACAAATCCATATCAAACCCCGCGTCATATTGGTAGGTTGTTTCCCATCTTAATTTATCGTTGCCTATACGTTGAGCAGCTATGCCACCCGCCACAGAGCCATCGCCCGTATAATTGCTGTAATTATATCCTGTTCCATAAGTGCTGTAACGGTCATACACCCCTACGTTCTGGTTGCCATTGGCACCAAAACTGCCCCTGAGTTTCAGTTCGGATATGATGCTGTTTTTGTTGAAAAAAGGTTCCTGCGAAATTCGCCAGGCCGCGGAAATCGCGGGGAAATAACCGTAACGGTTATTGGCTGCAAAACGGCTTGATCCATCGGCACGCATACTGGCCGATGCATAATACCTGTCTTTGTAATTATAATTTGCCCTTAAAAAATAGCTCACCAATCCCCATTGCTCTTCATAACTGGAAATACTTTGTTTAATACTGGCAGCATATAAATAAGGTACCGCGTTTGACGGAAAACCATAACCGGCGGCACTTGAAGTAAACAGTTCTGAATTTTGTGCCGATTGACCGGCCAATAAGGTCAGGTTATGGTCGTTTTTAAATGTGGTTTTATAGGTAAGTGTATTTTCCCATAACCAAATGGTGCCGGTATTGGTTCCGGTGGCCGCGCTACCCCTGCTGGCCGAGGGGGCGTTTTCAAAACCCGGATTTTCCCTGTCAATAAACTGGTTTTCTATCTGCGCCCTGTAATCAATACCTATTGATGAACGGAAAGTAAGGTTTTTAAGAATATTATATTCGCCGTACATGTTACCAAAAATCTGGTTTAGTTTTATAATGTTATGGGTGGTTTGATTATCCCCGTAAGGGTTATCTGATTGCGAAAAAGGGTTCAGGGCATAAGTACCATCGGCATTATAAATAGCCAGCGTTGGTATTTGTTCCAGCGCCCCCAATACCACGCCCGAGTTGTTCAACTGCATCTCTGACCGTGTGCTGCGGTTGTTTTTGGTATTGGCTAAACTTAAGCTCGTTCCTATTTTAAATTTGTCGGTTACCTGCTGGTCAAGGTTGATCTTTACAGAATAACGTTCAAAGCCCGAGTTACGGATGATCCCGTCCTGGTTAAAATAAGCACCTGATATATAATATTTTGTTTTATCGTTACCGCCCTGTACGCTCAGTTGATAGTTTCTGATGGGCGCGTCATGATAAAGCAAATCCTGCCAGTTGGTATTGGTGGTTACCGTATCTACGTCATAAGCGGGATCTTCGCCGGCATTAACTAATGATTGGTTAAAAACAGAAGCGAATTGTTTCCCATTCAATAATTTGATCTTTTTAACCAGTTTTTGCTGACCGTAATACATGTTAAAATCTACCTGTGGCTTGCCGGCTTTACCCCTTTTTGTGGTTACCACTACCACACCATTTGACGCGCGGGAGCCGTAGATGGCCGCCGCGGCGCCATCCTTCAAAACATCAATAGATTCAATATCACTGGTAGCCAGTGTGCTCAAAGGGTTAGGGCGCTGATTGCCAATTCCTAATTCTTCGTCATATCCGGGTTGTACGGGTACTCCATCTATCACATATAAAGGCGAAGTACTCAGGCTTAAAGAATTTTTGCCCCTGATGCTGATATTAATTGCCGAACCCGGTTGCCCGGTTGGATTGCTAACCTGTACGCCCGGTGCCTGGCCCTGCAAAGCATTTTCAAAACTGCTCACAACCTGCCTGCCCAGCGCTTTTGAACCTACGGTTGCTACCGCTGTACTCAGGTCTTTTTTGTTTTGCGTACCATAACCAATTACAACAACCTCGCCCAGTTTACCCGTTTGCGGGCTTAAAACAATGTTTAAATAAGGCGTACCCGCGGTAATTGTAATTTGTTTTGGGGTAAGGCCGATGTAAGAAATCACCAGTACATCGCCCACCTGGGCATCTATGGCAAAAGTTCCGTCAACCCCGGTAACCATTACGCCTGCCTTGCCTTTAATTGCTATGGTGGCCGCGGGTAAAGGGGCTCCGGTGGTATCTGTTACCTTCCCCGTTATCCTTACTGGTGAAACCGGGGTACTTACCTGGTCTTTTGCAGCCGAAATTACGATGGTTTTGTTCTCGATAGTATAATCTAAAGACTGGCCCGCAAAGCAATCTTTTAAAGCCTGCTCCAATGGCATATTCTTAATATTAAGGTTTATAGGCCTGGCTTTTTGCATCAGATCATAACTATAAAAAAACACGTAACCGGTTTGCTTTCGTATAGATTTAAACACCTTTTCTAAAGCCACATTGCGGCCCGAGTAGGTTACTGTTTGCGAATAACTACTGGCATGTACATGCATAAATGCAATAGTTAATAAAATTAAGGTCAGCTTCATGATCCGCCAGGTTTGATAGTATTTGTTTCCGGTATTCCTGGCTTTATAAAGCGCAGGAGACAATCTGCCGGAAATACGACAAGTAATAAAATTCATTACATTTGAATAGTTTGGAGTGAAAAAATAATTGAATTGCAAAAGAATTTTGTTTAAACCAATCCGGACTTAGTAGCCGGGAGCGCGCCAACGCTTCCGGTTTTTTTTCGGATGGTTTATTATGTTATATAGAATTTATTGCATAACAACCACCTCCTTTCCGTTGATGATAAAGTGTAACTGACTTTTTTCAAGGATGTGTAATACTTGTGATAAGCTAAGGTTGCGTTGAATGGCACCTCCAAAATCTTTTGATGATATCGTACCCTTGTAAATCACGGTTACGTCATACCAGCGCGATATTTGCCGCATTACTGTTTGAATATCAGAATGATTAAACTGAAAATAACCATCTTTCCATGCCACTGCGTCGCCGGTATCCAAATCTTCGTCTACCGTAATTTTGTTTGCCAATCCTAAAGTGATGCGGGCAGTTTCACCTGGTTTAATCAAAGCCTTTGCTTGCTGATACGCAATCTGGATGCTGCCTTCCAGTAACGTTGTTTTAATAACCCGCTCGTCCTCATAAGCGTTGATGTTAAAATGGGTGCCTAATACCTTCACCGTTTGCCCCGCCGATTTAACATAAAATGGCATAGCTGCATTTTTCGCAACCTCAAAATACGCTTCGCCAGTTAGCTCCACATTTCTTTCGGCACCTCTAAACGCTGTTGGGTATTTTAAGGATGAGGCAGCGTTTAACCAAACTTTACTGCCATCGGGTAATATAACCTGGTATTGGCCCCCACGGGCGGTAGTGATCGTATTATAACTTACCTTCAGATCATCAGCTAATTTATCTCCGCGCTCAATCTTATTAATAAGTTGTCCGCTTTTTGTTTTGATAGTAGCTGTCCCGTTCTGCCGGGCTATAATTCCATTTTTGACGTCATTTAACTCAATTTTTTTACCATTGCCCAAAGTCAGTACTGCTTTATTACTGCCTGGCAATACATCATTTTGAAGTTGCTTTGCTGCCATTTGATTGGGCAGAGGTTTTATAGCGTCCTTTTTTAGATAGAAATAAACACCTGCCGATATAAAAATTAAAATGGCGGCAGCGGCGGCAACTTTTGACCACATTAGCCCATAGCGGGACTTGCTAACAGCAGTATCTTTCCTTATTTGATTAATAAGATTATAGTGAACTTCCTGTACTGCGGCTTCAGCATCTGGTTTAATTTCGGTTTCTGCCTCGGTGGCCGCTTCAAAATAATTTAGGATGGCAGCCTTTAATGCTTCTTCATTTTGGGGCTGCCCAAATGCCTGCATTAAAATATTGATCTCATCAACAGTACATTGCCTGTTCAGAAATTTTTTAATTAAAATATCTGTTTGTTCTTTGTTTTTCAAAACACCTCTTTTTTACTAATACGCTACAGAAAAAAATGATGTCTGCTCTGAATTGAAAATAATTCAAAAAAGTAAAACTATAGCAGGAAAAGTTCTTTTGGGGTATTTAATATAGGAAGATCATGGCCGCAAGTGAATAAGCAACGAGGTCGGGGTGGCTATTCAGGTAATTCCTAACGGCATAATTGGCTTTTACCATATGATCATGAATGGTGGAGGTAGAGATATGCAATTCCTGGCTCACCTCTTCATAACTTTTCCCTTCAAGCTTACATAAAATAAATACTTTTTTGCGCTGGGGCGAAAGCTTATTCACGGCGTTCCTGATCAGGTTCATGTTGTCTTTATTAACAATGGCTTCTTCAATATGGGTATATTGATCAACAGCCATCAACAATAACTGAGATGCCAGCTGTTTATCCCTGCCGGCTTTACGAAAATGATCATAAACAAGATTGACACCAATTGTATACAGGTAAGATTTGAATGACTTTGCGGGATCTATATGCTTACGATTCTCCCATATTTTCATAAATAGATCCTGGAGGAGCTCTTTAGCGGTATGCTCATCATTAACCATATGAAGTATCTTACGAAACAGCTGTTTACTATATAACACATATATCGCGTTAAAAGCAGTTTCATCGCCTTTTTGAAAAAGACGCAATAATTCCTTTTCATTACAATCGCCTTCCGGGGTAATATGCATTAAAAAATGTTAATGTGGTTTATAAGCTCAGTGGGTTTACCGGGAACAATATCGCCAATATTTCTATTATATTAAAAAAGTTTAACTGGTATACTTAGGGCAAAGGCATCTAAATAGTTAACGGCGATAAGCTTATGGCGTGGGGAAGATATAAGCATCAAACGATACTTTGTTTTTATTGACCAACAACAGGCACAAATATTTGGACACACTTAAATTGTGCAATACATCAGTTTAGTGTTAACCTTGTGAAAAATTAAAGTATTGGTTATTAAGTACTTGTGTGGTATTGTATCTGAAATATGTTAAGTTATGTTAACCCAATTAGATGCGTTTGCAGGTAATAGAAAAGATTGTTCGAACACTAAGAGCCTGTTTAAAAATGGATAAAAAGGATTGTCATAGCGAGTTTTAAAATTCGCAGACTCTGAAGGAAAGCATGAGGTAAACCGGGCGCAGACGACTCACCCCGACGAGGCTCCGCCCGTCTGCCCCTCTCTCCGACTGCGTCGCATAGAGGGGCTAAAAAGATTTTTGTTTTCCCTACCCTCTTTGCGGCGCAGCCGGAGAGAGGGTGGTCCAGCGAAGCGTAGACCGGGTGAGTCTTAACCAGCGTTCAAAGCCAATGTTTGTGTAAATATCCAATACGTCATGGATAGGGGGACTACGAAGCAATGACGTATCTATTGCACTATAATATTTTACAAAACCGTTTTTAAATGGCTTTTAAGGATTTTCATTCCATTACACTCCAAATTTGATTGTATTTAAAGCTGTGATGCAACAGGCTTACCGGTGGCGACCTTGTTTAAACCCTTCCGATTAAATGAGAGAATATAATTGGTAAACGCAAAAAATGAAGATATAGTTCGCCTGAAAAAATATAGTTCAAAAACTGGTTTTGGCTCTAAAACCATGAATATATTTGACCATACGTATATCAAAAACGGGGGAAATATGAAGCCTTACATACTTGGTTTTCAGGAAATCGACAAAACAAAACTGGCAATGGTTGGGGGCAAAGGTGCCAACCTTGGAGAACTAACCGGGATTGAAGGGCTGCAAGTGCCCCAGGGTTTTTGCGTTACCACACAGGCTTATAAAGAAGTGATTGAAAATAGCGCAGCGTATAATTCATTGCTAAATCAGTTAAGCATTTTAAAAGCAGGGGATAGGAAAGCTATTGCTGAAATGAGCTCAAAAATTCGAAAGGTGATTGAAGAAATAGCTATCCCCGAGGCCATCGATAATGAGATTACCCTACATCTGGAACAATTGGGTGGAAATGGTGCTTATGCGGTACGCTCCAGCGCTACAGCCGAAGATTTGCCGACAGCTTCTTTTGCCGGGCAGCAGGACACCTATCTGAACATCATTGGCAAAAAGGCTATCCTGAAAGCTATTAGCAAGTGCTGGGCCTCGCTGTTTACTGATAGGGTAGTAATTTACCGTTTGCAAAATGGATTTGATCATAACAAGGTCTATCTATCGGTTGTGATCCAGAAAATGGTTTTTCCGGATGCAGCCGGTATTATGTTTACGGCACACCCGGTTAACTCAAATAGGAAAGTAGTATCCATTGATGCCAGTTTTGGACTTGGTGAAGCGCTGGTTTCGGGACTTGTAGATGTCGATAATTATCAAGTTTGTGAGGGGAAGATTATAGATAAGAAGATATCTGCCAAGAAACTGGCTATTTATGCCTTAAAAGATGGCGGCACCAAAGAATATGAAATTGAGCCAGCACGGCAAAACAACCAGGTGCTCACGGACGATCAGATTTTACAGCTTGTGCGCTTAGGCCGAAAGATTGAAGCGCATTTTGGCTGCCCGCAGGATATTGAATGGTGCCAGGCCGATAATATGTTTTATATTGTACAAAGCAGGCCAATTACTACTTTATATCCTATCCCCGAGGCTACCGACCGGGAAAATCATGTTTATATATCCGTCGGTCATCAACAAATGATGACGGATGCTATGAAGCCTTTAGGCTTATCATTATGGCAGTTAACCACCTTTAGGCCCATGTTTACGGCAGGCGGCAGGTTGTTTGTAGATGTTACCCCACAATTGGCTTCAATAGCTGGTAGTAGGGTGTTTATAAATGCCATTGGGCAGCATGACCCGCTGATAAAAGACGCGTTGACAACCATTGTAGAACGTGAAGATTTCATAAAACAAGAAGCAGGCACGGAGCAAGGCTCTGTTAAGAGTAATCCGTTGTCAGTTCCGCAGCAACAAATTGAAAATAACCCGGCGATAGTTGCCGCTTTGATTGGGAGAAATGAAGAATCGGTAGCGCGGTTAAAACAAAATATTCAAGGTAAATCGGGTACTGCTCTGTTTGATTTTATCAGGAAAGATATCGGGCTGTTAAAGCAGTTTTTGTTTGATCCGCAAAGTTCGGCTGTGTTCATGGCTGCAATTGACGCTTCATCATGGATCAACGAGAAAATGAACGAGTGGTTAGGTGAAAAAAACGCGGCCGATACGCTTTCGCAATCTGTACCAAACAATATCACTTCTCAAATGGGCCTGGCACTGCTGGATGTGGCAGACATGATTCGTCCTTACCCCGCTATAATTGATTATTTGCAGCAGGTGAAAGATGATAACTTTTTAGATGGCCTGGCTCAATTTGATGGCGGGTGCCAAATCCGGAACACCCTTCTTGCTTATCTTAATAAATACGGAATGCGTTGCGCCGGCGAGATAGATGTTACCAAAACTCGGTGGAGCGAAAAGCCGGCCACGTTGATCCCGGTTATTCTTACTAACGTCAAAAACTTTGAACCAAATGCTGGCAATAGAAAGTTTGAGCAAGGGCTGCAGGAGGCCCTGAAAAAGGAACAGGAATTATTAGATCGTTTAAAGCTACTGGCCGATGGTGAGCAAAAAGCCGCAGAAACAAAGCTGAAGATCGACCTGCTCAGGAATTTTATAGGCTACCGCGAATATCCAAAATATGGTATGGTTAATCGTTACTTTATTTATAAGCAGGCTTTACTGAAGGAAGCCGCGCACCTGGCGGAAGCTGGAGTTATTCATGAAAAAGAGGATATATACTATCTCACATTTGAAGAATTCAGTGAAGTACGCACAAAAAAACTGGATTACCAGCTTATCCGCACCCGAAAAACCGAACACAAGTTAAATGAAAAACTAACGCCTCCGCGTGTAATAACCTCTGATGGTGAAATTATTACAGGTGCATACAAGCGGGAAAACCTTCCGACCGGTGCTATTATAGGGCTTCCTGTTTCTTCGGGAATTGTAGAGGGAAGGGCACGCGTTATTTTGAACATGGAAGATGCCAATATAGAGGACGGCGATATATTAATAACCAAATTTACCGACCCCAGCTGGACGCCATTGTTTGTATCTATCAAAGGCCTGGTAACCGAAGTTGGAGGCCTGATGACCCACGGCGCAGTCATAGCCCGTGAATATGGCTTACCCGCCGTTGTTGGGGTAGAAAACGCGACCGCATTGATTCAAGATGGACAACGGATTAGGGTAAACGGAACAGAAGGATATGTAGAAATCCTGAAATTCTGAAGGTAGAACTACAATATAAAGCTATGTCATTGCGAGGAACGAAGCAATCGCGAACTGTGCAGATTCGCCCTGTATAGCATGCGATTGCTTCGTGCCTACCCATGACAAATATAAAAATATGTCATTGCGAGCGCAGCGTGGCAATCTCGTAGCCATACAGAGCGAATATGCATGGCGACGAGATTGCTTGGTTCCTCGCAATGACAAGAGGGCGATGTTGTCATCCCCTCCTTCAGAGTCCGCCCGATTTTACAACTCGCAATGACATGTGGACTTGTCATGGGTAGGCACGAAGCAATCCCAAACTGTGCCGGGCAAACCTACAAAGCCGGGGGAGTGCCCTGCAACATAAACCTTCTTGGTAGGCTGTTGCCTTGCGTTAAGCAGCCTTTTTGCCGATCATGACAATGCTATTACCAATTATCGACACTTAGGTAAAAATGTATCAGTGTTCCCTACTTCTGTATAAATCCAGCTGTAATAGTCGCCCTAAATTTGTCTCAACATTTAAAATTAAAACAATGAGCAAAACAATTTTTATTACCGGTGCCTCACGTGGCTTTGGTAAATTATGGGCCGAAGCATTATTGCAAAGAGGCGATAAAGTAGTAGCTACAGCCCGCGACCTTAGCAGCCTTGACGACCTGGTAAGCAAATACGGTAACAATATTTTACCCCTGCAATTGGACGTTAACGACCGCGCTGCCGACTTTGCAGCCATAGCCAAAGCAAAAGAACACTTCGGCAGCATTGATGTACTGATCAATAACGCCGGTTACGGCTTGTTTGGCACCGTTGAGGAAACCTCAGAGCAGGAAGCCCGTGCCCAAATGGAAACTAACTTTTTTGGTTTGTTATGGCTATCACAAGCGGTATTGCCCGTAATGCGCGAGCAGGGACATGGCCATATCATCCAGCTTTCAAGCGTATTGGGGCTTATTACCCTGCCTGTACTGGGCTTATATAACGCGTCTAAATTTGCGGTAGAAGGTTTAAGCGAAACTTTAGCCGCCGAAGTAAAAGGCTTTGGTATTAAAGTTACCCTGGTTGAGCCAAACGGTTTTGCCACTGATTGGGCCGGTGCATCTGCCGCTCAAACGGTAGCGATGACCGAGTATGATGGTGTTCGCGCCGCTTTCCAGGCCGGTTTAACCGACGAAGCCTTTGGTGTACCGGAAGCTACAACCCCAGCTGTATTGAAATTAATTGACGCCGAAAATCCTCCGTTGCGTTTCTTACTTGGTAAACAAGGCCAACCATGGGTTAAACAAAATTACGATGGCCGCTTTGCCGAATGGGCAAGCTGGAACGAGGTAGCGGTTGCTGCCCACGGTAAATAATATATTATAATCTGTTGACATGATCTACGCCGTATTTCGGCGTAGATTTGTGTAACTTGTATCATTATGCAGCATTTTAAAAACTTAGCCGATATGCACCGGGCAAACGGTTTCCCGATGCCCGAGAACCCGCTGATCAGTATTTACAGATGTACTAATACCTGTAGCCTTGGCGGTAGGGAGTTTACATCTGATTTTTATATGATCGGCTTTAAAAAGCTTAAATCGGGCACTATCATGTACGGTCGTACCAGGTACGATCATGATAATGGCAGCATGATGTTTATTAAGCCCCGGCAAATCATTGAGTTTAAAAGTGTAGAATTTGAAGAAGATGCCTTTATGATATTTATTCATGAAGATTTTTTAAACGGTCATCCCCTGCACGCAGAGATCATTAAATACGCGTATTTTGATTACGAGGCAAACGAAGCCCTGCATCTTTCGCCACGAGAAGAAGAAATTATGTGGGATCTTTTTTATAAAATAGATACCGAATACCGCAGCAATACCGATGAGTACAGCAGGGATATTATGCTTACGCATATCGATTCGATGCTCAAATACTCGCAGCGTTTTTACAAGCGCCAGTTTATTAACCGTACAGAGCTTTCGGGTAAAACGGTTTCAAAATTTAATGATGTGCTGGCGGCTTATTTTAAAAGCGGTTTGCTGCTTACCCAGGGGCTGCCTACTGTAAGCGTGCTGGCAGCACAGCTTAACTTGTCATCCCGCTACCTTACCGATATGTTGAAACAGGAAACAGGCAAAACCGCTATGGACCTGATCCATATTTACCTGGTTAACGAGGCCAAAAATAGGTTGAAAGGCGACGATCAAAGCGTTTCAGAAATAGCCTACGAACTCGGCTTTGAAAACCTGCCGTATTTTTCAAGACTATTTAAAAAAGAAACAGGCATCAGCCCCAACCAGTTTAAAAAAGGTTTGGTTAATTGAGATGTGTAAACGTGAACGAGGGGATGACAAGCTAAACAATAGAAGTCATGCTGAATTTATTTCGGCACCCCACAGCACAGTTCACTCGCATGAAGTAAACTTAGCATATGGGGTGCCGAAATAAATTCGGCATGACGTTAGAGGCCAGACTTACGAAGTTTTAAAAACTTCGTAAGTCTTTCGTTGCCCCTTATTTTGCCGGCGTTATCACGATATTCCTGTAATCAATAGGCCCATGATCACCCTGTATCAGGATGGGGCCTGGCTCGCCTTCTTTGCTGTCAATAGCACCGCCGGTAATACCCGGAATTTCCTGCCTGCATATCACCATAGTGCCGTTGGCCACTATGGTAACTAAGCGGCCAACCAGTGTAATATCATAGGTTTGCCATTGGCCGGCATCTTTAGCCATCATTTTGTTGGGCGGCAAAAAACCGTAAATGGCGCTAAACTGGTTGTTGATAGGCTCCGGCGCGCCGGTTTTGGTGTCAATTACCTGTACCTCATATCGGCCACGCAGGTAAATGCCGCTGTTGCTGCCTTTTTGATACCTGAACTCTATATGGAGTTTAAAATCAGTAAATTTTTTATCGGTGATGAGGTTGGCTCCCGAATGCAGGCTGCGCAGGATGCCGTTTTCTACCGTCCATTGGTTTTTGCCGTCGGTATGCCAGCCTTTGGTGTCTTTGCCATTAAATAATTTAACAGGTTTGCCCCAAACAGGCGTTGCGGTTTTGGCAAGCAAGGGGGCACGTACACCGGTAAAATTATAAGTCAGGCCATCGGTGTAAACCATAGTGCCTTTTATCTGATTATCGTTTACAACCTCAACCTCAAAATCCATATTCCTGGTACCTTCTTCCCATTGCGGGGGAATAGAGAAGCTATATTTGCCGCCATCTGGCTTAACTTCAGAAATGGGCCTGGCACTGCCAAATGCATAGGTAAAGCGGCCAATCAGCGTATGAGTACCAGATTTTTGCACCTCCAGCCACGATGGCAGGCTTTTACCCGCCTTATCAATTGTAATGTCCCAACGGCCAATTACCGGAATATCTTTTGTTGTTTGCGCCAGTACTTGTATTGCCGAAGCCAGCAATAAACAAAAAATGACTTGCATCCGCATAAAGCGGGATGCTTGATTGCAGGTTAAAAGCAGTGAATTTCTCATAATAGATAAATGTACAAACTAACAACTAATATTGAATAACCACCGGCGTTTTTTGGTTTGGTGGATGTGGATGCTTTGCGTAGCTTTTGCTGCACAACTAACAACTATTTTAAAATAGCTACATAGCCCGAAAGCTTGGTTGAGGTGCCATCATTTAAATTGATGATGTAGTAATAGGTGCCAACGGGTAACCGCTGGCTGTTGTAAGTGCCATCCCATGCCTGGCTGTAGCCACGGGAATGGTACAAATGTTGGCCGTAACGGGCATAAACCTCCACGGTGCAGGTGGGGTAATATTGCAGGTCTTTAATGTTCCACAAATCGTTAACACCATCGCCATTGGGTGTAAAAGCATTGGGTATTTTGATGTTTTGCGGAGCCGCGTAAACAGTTAGCGTACCGTTTATATAGCTGATGACATAATTGGCAGAGAGGGCACCGCTGGCCGTAATGGGGTACTGTCCTGCCGGCGAGGTGAGAACAGCCGTAGTAGCCACCGTGGGTAACACGGTAAGTTGTTCCGGCCCTTCGTTATTAACAAAACCGGCATATGTTACGGTTAGTGTTGGATTTGGCGCTATAAAAGCCCTTGATAGATTGTCGGCCGCTATGGTGAGTGAAGCTTGATTAACAGTAATGCCGGCCGGGTTATAAGTAATAGTATAATTGGCAGCATTAAAACTACCACCAGTAGCGGCAGATGGAATCAACGAGGCGTTATAAACTCCTATGGGGTTGCCCGCTGCCGAGCCGTACCCGTATGTTAAAGTAACAGATCCAACAGTTTCGCCCTTTTGCAAACCGGTTGTTGTGAACGCGGTTGATCCGGCACCGCCCACGAGTGTAGCCCCATAAGTTTTAATTGCCGGTTTGGCTGCAATAGTAAGCGGTGCCGGAATCACAGTCCCTTTAAGCGGAACGTTAATGATGCCGGCAGTGGGGCTGTTTAACGCCAGGTTACCCGCATAATTGCCTGCCGGTGTAATTGCCGATAGCCTGATATAAATTGTTGTTGTTATTACAGTGCCAGTGGTATTGGGTGTAAGGGTGATGTTACTGCCAAAGTTGCTATTATCGGTACTGATCTCAAACCCAGTGGGTGGGGTTATGGTGATGCCGGTAGCAAGGTTTGCACCCGATACCCGGATACTCGTAGTTACAGATGGTGTGCCATAAACGGTTTGAAGCGCCGATGGCAAATCTGTATAGGTTATAGCCGGTGGCGGGGGGGTATTAACGGTAAGGTTGGCGGGTTGGTAAGTGATACTATAATTGTCGGGCGAAAAGGTGCCTCCCGTAGCACCCGATGGCACAACCGATCCAGGGTACAAACCCGGTGGTGCTGATGCCAAAGCGCCGGATCCGTAGCTTATCTTCACATTGCCAATCGTTTCGTTATTCTTTAAACCTGTTACGGTAAAATTGGTTGAAGCAGGCTGGTCTGCTAATGTGGTGCCATAGGGCTTGTTTACATTTGCGGTGGTGATGGTGATTGGAGCCGGCAGTACAACAAGGTCAAACGGGAAATAGTTAATCGTATAGTTAGCAGCCAGGAAACCGTTATCACCTTCAAAGTCAGACAACGTTACCGAGCCTGCATATACACCTGTCGGGTCGGTGCTGGCGGCGCCATCGCCGAAGGCAAATTTGACAGATTTAAAGGTATTGCCGTTGCGCAGGCCGGCCAGGTTAAAAGTGAAGTTAGGCGTATTGTAATAAAGTGTAAAATCGGGCGTAACATCGCCATACAATTTGTTATAGGTACCGGTAAGATTCAGAATAGCAGGGGATACCTGGCTAATGGGCATATTTACGTTTACACTTGCAGCGCCATTGCTGCTTAATGCAATATTACCGCTATACATCCCAACGTTGGTTTGCGTAGCCAACCGGATATAAATGGTAAAGGTGCCGGTAATATTAGGGCCGCCAACTGTTACGGTGCTGCCAAAGTCTAAATTGTTTGTACTTACCTCAAAACCAGCCGGCGGTGTAACGGTGATACCCGCCGACAGGTTGGTGCCCGATACCGTAAAACTTGCCGCGGCCGATGGCGTACCATAGGAAGTGGCAACAGCATTTGGGCTCCCCCATGCTGTAATAACAGGTACAGCCGGGTTAACTGTAATGGTAAATACTATGGGGCTGCCAGTACAGCCGCTGCCTATGCTAATTGAATTGCCGGTGATAAGCGGATTTAAGCCAACCGGGATATCCGTAATGCGCGTGTTGGTGGCTGTATTAATAACATGGATAACATTGGAGCCATCATCTGTAATGTATAAACGTGTGCCATCGGGGCTTATTACAGGGTTATCCAGTGAACCACTTACCGGAATGGTATTAACCACGGTGTTGCTGGCCGTGCTGATTACGCTTACTGACTGTGATACCCGGTTAACGGCGTATAGTAGTTGCCCATCTGCCGATAGTGCGCAGCCGGCGCTATAGTTGCCGGTGGGAATGGTAACAATTACACTGTTGGTGGCCGTGTTGATAACGGAAACATTGTTTGATAGTTCATTAGCGACATATATCCGGCTATCATCGGCATTCAGAACCGGTTGCAGCGGGAAGGAACCCAAAGGAATATCAGTTATCACGGTGTTGTTGGTGGCGTTGATTACGCTCATTCCGTTACCATGTGTAACGTAAACCCGGCTACCATTTTTATTAACAGTTATGCCTATGGGAGCGGGGGGGAGGGTAAGCGTGGTAATTATCGCGTTGGTGGCTGTATTAATAACATATGTAGGACCAGAACCGTTGGTGCCATAGGTTACCACATACAAACGACTTCCATCTGGACTTACAACCAGCAATTCTGGCGTAGGGCCGATGGGTATGGTAGCGCTTAAAACGTGGGTTACGGTATTGATAACCGAAACGCTGGCCCCGCCGATATTTAACACATACAACCTATCCCCGTCGGGACTGATGGCCATAAACTCCGGATTGTTGCCTACCGCAATTTTAGTGATGACGCTGCCTGTTAAAGCATCTAAAATATCAAGTTCATTTTGGTAAAAGCAGCTCACATAAACCTCGCGTTGGTTAGGGTTTACCAATGTAACATAGGGGCCTTTGCCAACGGGTATTGTTGCTGTAACAGTATTATTACCGGTATTGACCATCGAAACTGTACTGCTGTTTGCATTGCCCGTAAAAATAAATCCGGCAGGTACCGGCGTAACTATAAAATTTGCAGTTACCGGAGTGGTGCCTGTATTTATCGCGGTAAACGCGGGGATATTGCCAGAGCCGTTGGCACCAATGCCGATGCTGGGATTGCTGTTGGTCCACTGGTAAGCCGGCGCGGTACCGGTAAAATTAACAGGCGTTGTTAAATTACCGCCAATTACTGTTTGGCCGCTTACTACGTTAACCACAGGCAGCGCTTTTATAGTAGCCGTTACCTGTACTTTGGGCAGGTTTGCGCCTGCTGATGAAAAACTTACATTGCCCGAGGGGCTTCCTGCCGGTGCGGTAGCTGCAGAGCGTACGTAAATGGTTCCACCTGTTTGCGGTAAGGTAATGGTATTGGCATAAGTGCCGGCAGCTGTTAATGATACTTCAAAGTTTGCGGGCGCGGTTGCCGTAATATTTGATGATAAACCACTACCGTTAACAATAATTTGCTGCAGGTTGGGACTTGCAGAAACAGAACCCACACAACCGGTAATAGTACCTGTGGCATTTGAGGCTGTGATGGTTTGCCCATGCAATATCAGCGTTTTTATACACAAAAGGCAAATAAACCCTACTATCAATAATTTCCTGTGCATAATTTAGGCCAAACATTTTTAAAGGATCGAAGATACAGGTTTATTTTTTTTGTTATTGTGAATTTTCTGTTGAGTATCAGGGTGGTGTCTTTTTTTGCGAATAACCAATCCTAACTGCCTATGGTCATATAGATATAGTGCTACTTGAAAGCTTCCGAAGTATAGTAGTTTCGGGGAGATTTAATTTAGCTTAAATGCCTGGAGTAAATTTTTTTTATTAAAACTCAAATGAAGATACCAATTACCACCAGTTCATCAACTCAACAAACTCCCTGTAAATGATACCTTGATTTTTGATTGGAAGTTTTCAATGATCTTGAAGATCTCCTTGAGGGTAACACGTTCAATTTTTGAAAGCTGGGAAATGTCTATATAGTTATCAGGTTCGGTATGGTCCTGGATGATCTGCTCGGTTTGTTTTTTTAGTCTCAAGTTCATCAGAAAATAGTACGATTGGATGAGCTCATGGTATTCCGATTCGGAAAAAATACCTTTTGCCTTCAGGGTCTTTAAACGTTCGCCGGTGTTTACTTCAAAAACACGGTTTTTGAGGGCGTACACACGTACCAGGTCTACAATGGGGCTCATGGTTCTTTTGATATCAAAAACCTCGCGGCTATCCTTTTTAAAGGTGCGGATGTTGTTGAAAAACGTTAATGGTGGCTCATATTGCAGCGCGTTTTTTGCCATGTGGAAAAATAGCTTGTCTAAGGGATGCTGCAGCCGTTTATCTAAAAACTCCCGCAATTCATCCATAATAGCGCTTTCGCCATAAATGGCGCGGCAGTCAAAAAAGGTAGAGAAGTTGATAACCGTTTCGGGGATCGATTCATCCATCCAGTACTCATAATTGCGTTTCCAATGTGATAGCGAATGTGTCCACTTGGGGTTTTGAGCCATGAATTCGCCGGTGCAATACACAAAACCAATGTGGTTTAAATCGGTAGATACACGGGTTGCCAGGTCAAGGAAGTAAGCGCGTACCTCTTCGCGGTGCTCATTTGCCTTATCTTCATAAATAATGGCGTTGTCCTGGTCGGTTTTAAAGGTTTGTTCTTTACGGCCTTCACTGCCCAGCACCATAAACACAAACTTGGCGGGGGGCGGGCCAATTTGAGTAATTACACTTTCAATTACTTTTTGAGCAATGGTATCGGCAATGGTAGTTATAATCTGGTTTACAATTTCGGCGTTAACACCGCGGCCAAGCAACTGGGTTACAAATTGCGGTACACTTTGCCATTTGCGCTTCAATTCATCGGTTGATAAAGCCAGCTTAACAGACTGTATAAATACCAATGGCGATTGGGCTTGTTCGCTTAACAGTTTGTTACGACTGATAAAGCCCACATACGCGCCCTCTTTTTGAATGAGAATGTAACGGGTTTTGGTTTGAAACATCATCAGCAAGGCCTCGTAAACAAAGGCATCGGCGCCTATGCTTACTATGGGGGCATCCATCACCGAGCTTACGGCTGCGCCGGTATCCTGCTGTTGGGCTATTACTTTATCGCGAAGTGTAATGTCGGTTACGTAGCCAACAATTTTTTGATTGTCATCCAGTACAAACAGGCAGCTGGTTTTTTGCGCAGCCATCAGTTGGGCTACCTTAAATACAGGTGTTTGCCCGTCGCATGAAACTACCTGCCGGTACTCAACACTTTCAATACGGCGCGAGTATAATTGCTCAGAAGCTATATAGCTTTCGGCAAAGGAAGCCGGTTGCTTAAAAAAGTGTACAAACTCTTCATTTTGCATCCGCTTGCCAAACTCGGCAGTAAAATGCAGGAAGAAATCTTCGTAGGTTTTGCATAGCACGCGAAAATCTCGCCGATGCAAAAAATAAACCACTGTCCCTTTTTTAGCTACCACCATGCGTAAGGAGCGTCGCCTGTTTAACAATACCGAAACGCCGCCATAACAAAAGCCTGGTTGATGGTGCTCTATGAGGCGTTTATTGCCTGTAGTATCATAAAAAAAAGATTCATAGCTGCCTTCAACAATAATATCAACGCCTTTCATCATGGTGATATCCTGCTGATAAATCACCGCATCTTTTTGATAGCTAATTTCCTGTAGCTGTTGGGCCACGCCTTCCAATACATCTACCGGCAGGGCATTGAAGGGGGCAATAGTTTTCAGAAATTCCAGTCGGTTGCTCATAAGCTGTAAATGATGATAGCCACTAATAATATGATCACTAACGCGGGTATCAGGCAGCCGCTTTGTTTTTTGGTTGGGTCACGCTGTTGTTCAAAATCCCGGTTTTGGTCTCTGATACTTTTATCAGATATTTCGCCACGATGGCGCAACTCAAAAAAGCAGGCTGCTGTAGCCTCAGCGTCATGCAGGGCATTATGTTGGTTTTGCAAATTGCTGCCAAACAGCATATAGTACAACTCTTCCAATCGTAAATGGCGCGTAAGCGGTCTGTTTATCAATTGAGTGGTGGCTACCATAGTGCAAAAAACCGGCAGTTTATTTAGCGGGTTCTCCATTGCAGAGCGGTAAAAGGCCGCGCCAAGCAGGTAATAATCCAACCGGATAAAATGGCCTGTAAGCATAGGCTGATATTGCTGTACATCGGCAACCAGTAATTGCAATACCTGGGCCATAGGTTTGCCGTTTAGTGTTAAAAACTGCGGAGTAAGGCCATGGATATTTGAAGCTGCAGGTGTTATTGTAACACCATTTTCGTTGATATAATGATCCTGTTGTTTAATGATTTGTTTATGCTTATCGTAAATAAGCCATGACACCTGCAACACATGGGGCCAGTTTTCATCGGCGCTGTAGGGTTGATCCCATTTTATGGGTAAGCCCGATGCTTCTGTGTCGATAAATAAAAGATAATCGTTCAATTGGTTTGCCGGGTTGCTGTTGCTGTTTTCAAATGTAATTAATTCTGTTAAAAGTCGACGGGGATTCAATCACTCCGTAACGTTTGACTTGACGAAATACCAATCGGCAGTCAAAAAAATAGGCTGATTTAATAATTATTCATTCCATTCAAATGTAGGTACATGTGTTTTTTATGTGCAATATATGCTACCTTTAGTAGCTGCCTTGTTTTTCAAAAAGAGTCAATAATAGCGTAAACCAAACCGATGATTTTGTTTTCCAGGAATAGATTAAAAGATATTTCTATAGCCAAAAAGCTGTATTTTACCGTAGGGATAATGGCTGCATTGGTAACTATAGAGCTTTTTACACTTTATTTTGCCGTTACTACATTATCTGCTGTAAGGTCATTTGTTGCCGGGGAGGGAATGTGGTCAAAGGCCGAAAAGGATGCCACAGCGGCCTTAAGTCAATATGCCCACTCACACAATGTGGCAGATTATGAGGCATTTAAACACTACTTAAAAGTTCCGTTGGGTGATAGGAATGCGCGTCTTGCCTTATTATTGCCACCCCCCGATATGGAAAAGGCAAGACAGGGCTTTCTTGATGGCCGCAATCATCCCGATGATATTAACGGAATGATTAAGCTGGTGCAACGTTTTCATCGTGTTTATTATATTAATAAGGCGTTTAAACTTTGGGAGAATGCAGAACCTATTATAGGCCAACTGACAAAAATAAGCGAAGAACTGCATCATAAAATAAATAGTGGAGCTTCACAAAAAGACATCGATAAATCGCTTGAAAACATAAAACTCATCAATAAACAGCTTACCGAAATGGAAGATGGGTTTTCATTTACGCTTGGCGAAGGTGCCCGCTGGCTGGAAGATCTGGTACTTAAGATATTGCTTACACTGTCGGTAACTATTGGTACTACCAGTATTTTAATAACCATATCGGTAAGTAATGGTATTGGAAAAGGCTTAAAAGCGATTATTAACGGCGCGGATTTGATCAGTGAGGGAAACTTAACCAGCAGGGTGAAAGTTTATTCAAAAGACGAAATAGGTTTGCTTGCCAATGCTTTTAATCAAATGACAGATAAGCTTGAACAAAACAGTTATGAGATAAAGCAGCATGAGGAAAGCCTTAAAAAGGAAAAAGAAAGGGTGTTGGCATCAGAAAAAGTAAAGCAGCTTTTTTTAATGAACATGAGTCACGAAATAAGAACCCCGATGAACGTGGTACTTGGTTTTGCTCATTTACTGGAAGATTCATTAACTGACGAGGAGCAGCTGGAGTATACCAACATGCTTATAAAAGCTGGTAATGAATTACTGGTAATTTTAAATGATATCCTGGAGTTTTCAAAAATTGAATCGGGAGATATTGTTTTGGAAACTCACCCTTTTAGTCTAAATCACATGATTTATGCTATACTGGCCGACATAGAACCAATTGCAATGGCAAAGCATATCAATTTAAACTGTTTTATTGATAGTACCGTGCCCGAAGTTGTTTTGGGCGATAAAAGCAGGGTGAACCAGATATTGATTAAGCTGCTTTCAAATGCTGTAAAGTTTACCGAGCGGGGAGAAGTTATGGTAATCGTTAACTGCACAGCTAATCATCCCGAATATGTGGAGCTTGAGTTTAGTATCAAAGATACCGGTATTGGGATTCCGGTTGATCAGCAGGAAAGAATATTTGATCATTTTGAACAGGCGTCCATAGATAACGGGCATAAGTTTGGAGGTACCGGATTGGGGCTAAGTATTGTAAAACAATTGGTGAAATTACTTGATGGAAGCATATATGTGAACAGTACGCCCGGCAATGGATCTGAGTTTCATTTCAAGCTATCGTTCCTGAAGGTTAGCAACCGCAAAGGGTGGACTGAGTCCGCTGAGGTAGACACTGCAACAAAAGAGGAACTATTTAGTATAACAAAGCCCCGGGTTTTAATTGTTGACGATAACCCGATGAATAGAACATTGATTGTTAAGATTTTACAAAAAAGGGGATTTGAAACAGACACAGCCGAAAATGGTAAAATTGCTGTATTTAAGGTACGTAACCAAAAATACGATATTGTATTAATGGATTTACAAATGCCCGAAATGGACGGCTATGAAGCAACAAGGCAAATAAGAGGCTGGCAAAACCATAAAAGTAATATCCCAATTATTGCCATGACAGCGCATACCATGTTGGGCGAAATGGAAAAATGCTTTGAAATAGGGATGGATGACTTTATCCCTAAACCGTTTTTTTCGGATATGCTTTTTAAGAAAATTTACGCCTTGCTGCTGCAAAGCAAAAATTAAATAAGCCCTTGCTATACCAAGGTTAGTGCCGTTCCGATTCATCTGGGTCAGAAAAATCGGTTATCCGGCTAACTTTTAAAGGAGTATAAGCACAGCAAAAATTTACAACCGGATACAGTAAATCACCTTTTGCTTTGCGTAACTATACTTGCTCTGCCCGACCTACAATTTCGCGGATGATGCCGTCGAGCTCCCATACCGAAGCCGAAATTTGTGCTATGAGTTCGGATTGCTCACAGTCATCCCCCTCACATGATTTATATACCTCAATCAAGCCCATCACCCTTGCCAGCGGGGCGCGAATAACGTGCGATTGCAGCCAGGCTATCTCGCTGAGCTGTTTATTCTGTTGCTCCACGTCGGCCACTCGTCGCCGGCGTTCTGAGTTTAGTGTGGCCTCTGTCAGCTTACGTTCGGTGATATCCAGGCAGGCACCTATCATGGCTGTGGGTGCACCGTTTTCATCGGTTTGTACCCGCCCCCATGATTGCAGGTAGCGGATCTCGCCGGTGGGCCTTATAATCCTTTCCTCAAAAGTAATATCTTTTTGCAGCTGCAACGCTTCGCCAATAAAAGCGGTTATCCGCTCCCGGTCATCCGGATGCAACAGCTCCCGGTATCCCTCAAAAGTGGCTTTGAACGATGCTTTATCCAGTCCGTAAATATGGTATAAAGCGTCTGACCAGGTTACCCGGTTTTGCGCTACGTCCCATTTCCAGTTGCCAAAGCTTGCCATTTCCTGAACCTGGCTCATTAACTGCGCAGCGTTTTTTAGTTCGGTGGCGTAAATGGCGGTTTGTTGTTTCATGGTAATCGCTTCTGTAACATCGGTAAGTGTAAGCAGCAGGCAATACACGTTATCGCTATCATTAATTAGCGGTGTAATAGCCATATCAAAAAAACGATCAGGGCCTAAACCCTGTTGGCTGGGGAGTGCCCCTGTTTGTGTTGCTATTTTTTGCTCAAGCGCTAAATGCAAGGCTTCTGAAATTTTATCTGAAGCACTGCCCTCCTTACTGGTCAAAACCGATAGTGCGCTTTTGCCTGCAATCTCAGTTTGCGCAGTATTGGTAAGTGTGGCAAATGCCCGGTTACAATCGGCTATGGTAAAAACCGGTGCATCGGGCATCAGCACCAGGCAAGGTGAAGGCAAAATGTTGAATATCTGGTAAGGGTTGGTCTGCTTCAGCATAGTTCTAAGATTTTGAGTCAAAGACTGTACAACCCCGCTAACGTGCTTCGAATCCCTGGCTTACCTGGGCCAACAGCGCGACCGATAGATTGTATATGCTAAAGATAGCAAACAACCCGCCCAATTTGTTATAAACGCAACAGATAGATTATTTTTTATATTCATTAAAGAGGCTTTATTTGGCAGGAATTGCCCAAGCCAACCCATCTGGCCCTCCGCCAACATCAATGTGGCCGCTTACCTGTAAGGTTTTAAGATCAATAACTGCAATATAATTATCGGCTGTGCAACCAATAAAAGCGCGTGATCCATCAGGATCAACCAAAATACCCGCCGCGCCGTGGCCGATGTTTATCTTCTTTACCTCTTTGTGCAATGCAGCGTCATACACAACCAGGTCGCCGCTTTGCAGGCTGGATATCAGCACGTATTTGCTATCGGGTGTAAATTGCAGGCGGTTGGCACCTAAAACCTTTGCATCAATAGTTTCAATTACCTTTTTTGTGCTAAGATCAATAATGGCAATGGTGCCATCGTTTGCAGCGGCTGTCCACAGTTGTTTGCCATCCGGCGATACATCAAAACCTTCGGAGCCTTTTGAAACAGGCACAAGGGTTTGTGTCCAGTCGTTGCGTGGTTGTGGTTTAAACCCCGGCGGCGGGCCTCCCTGACCAGGTCCACCACCTGGGGGAGGGCCAAAGCCGCCCTGCTGAATAAGGGTATCAACCAAAATACTCACCGTGCCCGAACTGACGTTGGTTGTATAAACGCGTTTGGCGTTGGGGGTAACATACAACATATGCGTGCGGTCCTGACCTGTTCCCATAGCCCAATCGAAAGCTTTGGTAGCCGGGTCATATCTAACCACGGTTTTTGTCCCCTCGGCTGTAAACCACAATTCACCGGCTGCAAATGTTATTCCGTGCGGGCCAAAAAATGGTTTGGTATCTATAATTGGTAATGCTTTTTTATTTACCAGGTCTATAACGTCTATCTCGTGCAGGCTACCGCCGCCATAAATAGATACGTAAGCCATTTTACCATCTGCAGAGGCAATAACCTCATGCGGATCCTGGCCTACAGGTACACGCGCTATTACTTTAAAGGATATAGGATCAACAATGGCTAATGTTTTGTCGTTTTTTGACAAGGCCAGCAGGTAGGGCTTTTGGCGGGTTTGCGCAGTACAGCTTGTAATGCAGTACAAACAAAATACTAACACAAAGCCGGCAAACAGTTTGAACGGCAATTGCAGGCGGCGAACGACTGTAAGCAACCTTTTTTTAGGAGCTTTATCCATGTTGTTTATCAATTTGGTAAAATGGGTAACAATTGAAGTTGGCAATGGTTGTTGAAACTACTTCAAAACTATCACCTTTTAACAAATATAATCCTGGCTATTTCAAAACCACCATAAAACCGATAGCAAGCACGAAATTATCGACAGTGGTTGATTATCAGTCTATCAAGGATCCTGTGATGCTGAAAACTTAACGGGGATTTTCATACTATATCTACGCCTGTAAAGCCGGTGCCTCGGGGTAACTAATACCAATTGCTCTGAATTTTTCATATACAAAGGTCGGCAACATCATGGTTAGTCCGTTTTGTTAAGATGCTGTTTAAAAATAAATAAACCTGGCTAAACCCAGGGAGTTTTTTGTTTGCTTAAGCTGATGTACTATGCATTACCTTGTTACTGTTCCACCGGAACGGGTGGAACGTTTGGAACACCCCGAACACTTTTATACCTCAATATCAGATAGTTAATGTTTTTAAAATGTCAACTTTCTGGAACACTTTAGGCGTTCATTATCAGGTGTTTATACGATATTAGCGATGCTGATCATTTTTTCTTCCAGATTTGACTGGTTGAAGGCTGGATATTTGCCTCGCGAATTATAACTAATGTTCAAAGAAATTTAAACAGGATCGGAAACGTCCAATTTTATTTTGTTAAGTGTCCAGGTAAATCAATATAAAAAAAGTGAAAATAAATTTGCGTAACTCACAGGTTACATATACATTTGAGTAACTTAAAAGTTACCTATTATGGCGAAGATCATCAAACACCAATTATTTTTTCCGCACCCACCAGCTGTGGTCTGGGAATATCTTACTAATGCCGAGTTAATAACGCTATGGCTCATGAAAAACGATTTCCTGCCGGTTTTGGGGCACGAGTTTCAATTCAGGATCAATCCTATGCCCCAGTTTAATTTCGACGGGATTGTGCATTGTAAAGTTTTAGCAATAGAGCCCTGTAGAGCGCTATCTTATTCCTGGAACTGGGGGCCGGGCAATGGAGAGTTGACCGAATCTGAGGTGAATTGGACACTGACTGAAAAAGACAATGGTACCGAACTTGATTTGGTGCATCGCGGGTTTAAAGGTGTAGGCTTTATGCCGATGGTTGACGCGATGGATACAGGTTGGTTACAAAACATGCACAAGATCCTTAAAGCCCTAAACGCCACAACCGATGGAACTGCAAAGGCTTGATGTATTCCAGGTGATTGCCGACCCCAGCCGCAGGCATATGCTGCAGCTGCTTTCAAAAGATAGCCTCACCATCAATTCGCTTGCCGAAAACTTCGATATGAGTCGCCCGGCGGTATCAAAGCACATTAAAGTGCTTTACAACGCCGGCTTTATCTCTATCCAGGATATTGGCCGCGAGCGGCATTGTATCCTTAAGCAGGACGGCTTTAAACAGTTACAGGAATGGCTGGCTTATTACGACAACTTCTGGGGTAGTAAATTGCAAAAGCTGGAAGCTTTATTGAACGAACGAAGTAATAAACAGTAGCAAGTAATTAGTATCAAGTAGCAAGATTATTAAAGATTATTATTTGACATTATTTATTCAAATGAAACCATAAAATCATGAACAACCAGGATTTAAGTGCCTCCATTGAGGTAAAACAAAGCCCCAAGCAGGCTTTTGATGCCGTTACCAACGTGCGCGGATGGTGGTCGGAAAATATTGAAGGTGGTACAAGTAAGCTTAACGATGAATTTACTTACGAAGTAAAAAATCTGCACCGCTGTACCATGCGATTGATAGAAGTTATACCCAATCAAAAGATAGTTTGGCTGGTGCTTGACAACTATTTTAGTTTTGTTAAAGATCAAAATGAGTGGAAGGGTACCAAAGTCATTTTTGAAATATCTGAGCAAAACGGCAAAACGCAGGTTCATTTTACACATCAGGGCCTGGTTCCGGGACACGAATGTTACGAGATTTGTTCTGAAGCGTGGACCGGTTATATAACAGGTAGTTTAAGTGACCTTATCACTGCCGGTAAGGGACAGCCTAACCCAAAAGAAAATTAAATCAATTTAAAACACACACAATGGATAAGCAGGATTTCAGTACTACTTTTTTGGTAGATCAAACCCCGATGGAAGTTTTTGACGCTATTAACGATATTGGCGGATGGTGGACAGAGAATTTTGAGGGCGGTTCTCAAAAGCTCAATGATGAATATTCCGTTCGCTTTGGCGACGTACATTATAGCAAGCAAAAATTAATAGAAGTGATTCCCGGCGAAAAAGTGGTTTGGCTTATTACCGATAGTAAACTCACTTTTGTGGAACACCAAACCGAATGGACAGGTACCAAAGTTAGCTTTGAAATATCAAAGCAAGGCGATAAAACGCAAGTCCATTTCACGCACCATGGTTTAGTACCCCGGTTTGAATGTTTTAATGGCTGCTCAAAAGGATGGGAACAATATGCACAGCATAGCTTACATAGTTTTATAACTACAGGTAAGGGAATGCCCGCGAAGAAAGGGGCTTAGCTAAAATAAGGGAATTTATATACCTTTGAAAAGAACGTCCCAAAGTGCTGAACAGAATAGACCTAAAGACTTCACTGTAATGAAAATCAAACTTATAGTAATAAGAACAAGCGATATGCCCCGCCTTGTTGGGTTTTATCAATTGTTGGGATTAACTTTTGATTATCATAAGCATGGCGCTTCACCATATCATTTTTCGGCAGAGGTAGAAGAGTTAATATTTGAGATTTATCCGTTGGCGAAAGGCCAGACTGATACAGATAAATATTTGCGACTGGGTTTTGAGATTGCTGATTTCGACGAAACTATTGCAACATTAAAAGATAGTAATGTCTTATTGGCCTCGGAGCCTGTTTTTACGGAATTTGGGTTTATGGCGGTAGTTATTGATCCGGATGGTAGAAAAGTAGAACTTTATAAAAGTAAGGATAAATGAAAAAGCTGCTAACTTTCGTCATTCTATCGCTATTCACGGCCCCGCTTTTTGCCCAGGTACTCAAGGTAGCACCAAGCAGACTAAAGCCATTTATCCCCGTAGGGTACTCCATTTTAGCCACCGAAACCGGCGACCTTAATCATGATAGCTACGCTGATGTTATTTTGGTTTTAAAGTATAACCACGAAGCAGATAGCGACCAGGCCGCAAGGCCTTTGCTGATCCTTTTAGGGAAACCAGGCGGTAAATTATCTCTTTTCGCCCGTAATGATAGTGTTGTGCTTTGTAAGGGATGTGGTGGAGTATTCGGTGATCCGTTTGAGGGAATAGATATTAAAGGCAGATATTTTTCCCTTGATCATTATGGCGGCAGCCGTTTCCGTTGGACGCGCATCATCACTTTTAAATACGACCCTGTTAAAAAGGATTTTATATTGCACAAGGATGCTGGGGTATCATATGATGATACTTTGCCTGTAGAAAAACTGGCTACGCAACTCTATAATAAAAAGGCTTTTGATAAAATGCGCTTTAAGGATTATCGGGAGGTAGATGAGTAAAATGTTTCCTCAGGGGTGTGTTCCCGAAGGCCCTGAGGAAATATTTTAAGGTACCTTACCAACGATAAGAAAGCTGAACGCCCGCTTTGGTCAACGGAGAATAGCTGACTCCCAGTCCTAATTTATGAGGACTGTATAATGCTGCCGCTTTCCATGAAATATTTTCTCTGTTTTGAGTGCTGACTGCAGATCCTGATAGCGTAGTTTGTGGTGTCTGACTTCCGTCTGGCGTAAGGCTTGAGACTGAAATATTGTTAATTGTGGGATTTATGGTAAGATAGCCTATACCCGCTTGCAACAAAAGTTTTCCCTCACTAAGCCCGTACATCAAAAAGCCGCCAGGTTTACCAACCACTGTGGAACTTGCAGGAACAACAAACTCAAACCCTATGTAATTATTTTCTTTGGCTTTTCCGGGTTTCCCTATGTGATGAAAATATGCGACTCCAAAAACATTTCCGGTGTATGCCGAGGCCTGTACATATTGTTTATACGGGGTATTATCGGTTTGGGATTTTTCTATTCGTAATAAAGAGTCGGCTGTCTTTTTTAACCCTTTAACAATGTTACAGCAGGTATCTGTTTTACAAACCGGCATATTCTTTTTTAACAGGCTGTCTATAAGTTTTCCCCAGTCAATATTTTTTGCCGGGGTGTTAGGGATAAGCGATTGAAGGTAAAGTTTGAAATTACCTGTTACAGTTAAAAAATGATCAATCCTTTCTTCTACATAATCAATTTGCACAGCATACAAAATTTTGTTGGTGTAACCAGATAGAGGATTCAAAGTGCTATCCATAAGTACATATTGATCATGAAAGTTATTATCCGCAGAACGAAAATTGTGTTGATCAGTGGTTTTGAGACTATCATATAACGGAATATCTTGTAAAGAATCCATTTGTAAACCTATTTTATACAAATGGTTATTTATAGTATTCCAATTACTTGATCCCAGTTTTTCGGTGGTTTTTAAATGATTTACAACAAATACGGATAACTGATTTGTAATATCATCAATATTTACCACATGCTGAATTACCTTCTTTAATAATGAATCCTTGGTTATTGGTTTCGTTGCAAAAACAAAGGTAGGTAGTAAAATGGTAAAGGTGCTGAGTAGGATATATTTTTTCATTATTTTTCTCCCTTATCGAAAATGGTTCTGTCTTTTGCGCTGCCAATAGTTCTTCTGGCTTGTTCTTTTATCAACCCTTTTGAAACAAGTACATTGGTGTCAATTCTTGCCAGGGTGGTAGAGTCATTGTAAACGGGCGGATTGGGGGGAGGAACCAGCTGGGGCAGAATTACTGGCTGGGATTCATAACTCCCGTTGCTTAGTTTACTCAGACTAAAATTTAAAAAAGGCTTGTCCAGCTCAACGCTATCTGAGTCGATGGTGCGGAACCATGGAATAATCAGTACAACCAATAAAAATATAAGCGACTTAACCTGGCTGGCATTATCCTTAAGTAATGGCAGGCGGCTGTCTTCCTGGTTAGTTATCCATTGTATTTTTACCATGGTCTTAAACCATAAACACAAGCCGAGTATAATTAAAAAAAGAAGCCATATTAAACTTTTAAATTGTAAGCCTTTTAGCAAGCCGGCCCACTTTACAGATATTTGCTGAATTTTGATTTTTTGTATTCCGAGGGCACGGTCAAAAAGGCTAAGAAAATAACGTTGGATAAAAACAACCTCATAAAATTTCAATTTATCACCGCTATTGATCAGGTAGTTTTCACGTTGAAACAAACTTTTAGATGAGCTTTTTATAAGGTTAACCTGTTTGATGATTTCTTCTTTTGTGGGATTGCTTATCGTATCAATATTGTTAATTGCTTTATTAATTGCTGCTATATCTTTAAGGTCGTCCTTATCGTAGGTAATCATTTTAGTTGTTACTACTTCCTGCTTTTTTACGTTTAAAATTGCCTTGGTGTAATTGGTAAAAGATATTTGTTTGAGGGAGTCTAATGGAACAATGAAATCTTTCTTTAATGCCTCACTTGATTCATAGGCTTTAAAGGCTCCATCCTGCATACTTGATGTATAATTGAAAATTCCATTTTTTTTTGACCATTCCTTTGTTATTATATTGATAAAGAAAAAGCTGAAAATTAGTAGTGTAACGACACCTATACCAAAAACTTCGCTTCTTAATTTTTCATTTTTCCAATAGATGATCACAAACCAGGCGAAGCAAAGCACCGCTATCGCAAAGAAAATTACCGAACCGGATACAATAGAAAATTTACTTGGGATGAATAAATAGAAAAACGCAACTAATGGTAAAACAAGCTCTGTTAAAAAATTCAACCACCGATGCGCTTTAAGGAAATCGGTTTGTTTTGTAGGCAATAACTGCAGATAGCCCACTTCGTCATGGATGCTGCAATAGGCCCAATAAAATACATAAGGTACTACAAAATAAACAGCAACGAAAATACCATAACCCACACAAATTTTGTTCAGTCCAAATATTTCAGATGTTTTGTTCAGAAATGCAGGAATAACGGTTGCCAGGGATACAATGCCTCCAAGAATTAAGAAAAACTTATCTCTCAGGTCGGAAAAAAACTCTAACTTATTATTGTTCTCTTCCATAGCTTTAATTGTTTAGATAATTAACAATATGGATAAAAAGGAAAAGCGAGGGTGTACTTATAGCGTATAAATACAATACCGTATGGGTACGGCCAAGTGGTAAGTTGTTCATCATGATAAAGTTTGGTGCTATAAAAATAATGAAAAACATATTAAAGCATATACTTTATTTAAATAAAATAATGCTTCAGCATATGTGAGGCCAAAAACCGATATTTTTTATTTAGATACTATATCTAATAGCGAATATTGCCGCTCAAATTTGAATGATGAGCGCTTGATTGAGTAGTAAGAACACATGAGGTTCGGCCAAACAAAAAAGGTCCGGTTGCAATGCAACCGAACCTTTTTGAATATCAGTAAAGTGATGATTATTTAGCCAGGATACCTTCGGCTAAAACGGTTACTTTATTGTTTAATACTTCAACAACGCCACCTTTGATCAAAAAAACTTCTTCTTTACCGGCGTTGCCTCCACGTACGGTTAACTTACCATCCTGTAAGGTTGATATGATAGGGGCGTGGTGGTTTAATATCTCAAATAATCCCAAAGTACCAGGTACGGTTACCGATGAGGCTTCGCCCTCGTAGATCTTTTTATCGGGAGTAAGAATTTCTAAAGTCATTTCTTTTTAGTATCAAGTAGTTAGTATCAAGTATCAAGTATTTTATGAAAATCAAGTAGTAAAACGGAAATTAGTCTTACTACTTGATACTAAATACTTACTACTAATTATTAGCTTCTGCCAATAATTTTTTGCCTTTTTCAATGGCATCCTCAATGCTTCCAACTAAGTTGAAGGCAGCTTCAGGGTACTCATCAACTTCGCCATCCATGATCATGTTGAAGCCTTTAATGGTTTCTTTAATGTCAACCAATACACCTTTTAAACCGGTGAACTGCTCGGCAACGTGGAACGGCTGAGAAAGGAAACGCTGAACACGACGTGCGCGGGTTACAACCAGTTTATCTTCTTCAGATAACTCGTCCATACCCAAAATCGCGATGATATCCTGTAGCTCTTTGTAACGTTGTAAAGTTTCTTTTACGCGTTGAGCTGTATTGTAATGCTCATCACCTAAAATAGCTGGGCTAAGGATACGTGATGTAGAATCCAAAGGATCTACCGCAGGGTAAATACCAAGCTCGGCAATTTTACGTGAAAGTACAGTTGTTGCATCTAAGTGGGCAAATGTAGTTGCCGGTGCAGGGTCGGTCAAGTCATCCGCAGGTACGTAAACGGCCTGTACAGATGTAATTGAACCACGTTTGGTTGAAGTAATACGCTCTTGCATGGTACCCATTTCGGTAGCCAATGTTGGCTGGTAACCTACTGCGGATGGCATACGGCCCAATAACGCTGATACTTCAGAACCTGCTTGCGTAAAGCGGAAAATGTTATCGATAAAGAAAAGGATATCGCGGCCTTTGCCATCCTCATCACCATCACGGAAATACTCGGCAATGGTTAAGCCCGATAAAGCTACACGTGCACGTGCACCAGGAGGCTCGTTCATTTGACCGAAAACGAAGGTTGCTTTTGAATCTTTCATTGCTTCGGTATCTATTTTAGATAGATCCCAGCCGCCTTCTTCCATTGAATGCATAAATGCATCACCATATTTTATAATGCCTGCTTCAAGCATCTCACGTAAAAGGTCATTACCTTCACGTGTGCGCTCGCCAACACCTGCAAATACAGATAAACCTGCATAAGCTTTCGCGATGTTGTTGATAAGCTCCTGGATCAATACTGTTTTACCTACACCGGCACCACCAAATAAACCAATTTTACCACCTTTTACATAAGGCTCTAACAAATCGATTACTTTGATACCTGTAAACAATACTTCAGTTTCGGTAGATAAATCTTCGAAACGTGGAGGGGTATTGTGGATAGGGCGACCATCGGTTTTGTCAAGATCAGGGATACCGTCAATCGCGTCGCCTACTACGTTAAATACACGGCCTTTGATGCTTTCGCCAACCGGCATTTTAATGGCCGATTCTAAATCCAAAACTTTCATGCCACGTAGCAATCCGTCTGTTGAATCCATCGCGATCGCGCGTACACGATCTTCACCTAAATGCTGTTGAACTTCTAAAATGATTTTTTGGCCATTATCTTTCGTGATCTCCAACGCGTCATAAATTTTAGGGAGATGAGCGTCATCAGCGAAACTTACGTCAACTACCGGACCGATGATCCGTGATATTTTTCCAATGTTTGGCATATATAACCTGGTGTTTTAAAGAATTTTCCTTTTTAATAGTTATCTTATGTATAAAAATTATAAGATGCTATTTCAGAGGCGCAAAGTTACGATTTCTATCTAAATATTTAAATATCAAACGCAGCATTTTTGCACTATAATTTCGGCAAGGGTAATTTAGCCTTAGGAATGCTCAAAATTGAGTATGATTTTGCCAATATGCGCGCTGCTTTCCATCAGTTCATGAGCGGCGGATGCATCGGCCGCGGCAAAAACCGAATGGATAACCGGCTTAATATCACCCGATACCAGCAAAGGCCATATGGTGGTTTGCAGCTCATGAGCTATTTTGCCCTTAAAGGCAACCTCCCGCGAGCGTAGCATAGATCCGGTGATGATAAGGCGTTTCCGCATCACCTGGGCAAGGTCAATTTGTACATTGTTTCCCTTCATGGTATTGATGAGTACCAACCTGCCTTCAACCGCGAGCGACTGGATATTGCCGGTAGTATAATCGCCGCCTATCATATCTAATATCACATCAACGCCTTTGCCATTGGTAGCCTGGCTAATCACATCTGCAAAGTTTTCTGTTTTATAGTTGATGGCTTTTGCAGCACCAAGCTGTTGGCAAAAGCGGCATTTATCATCAGAGCCCGCGGTTACATAAACTGTATGCCCGAGTGCTTTAGCCATTTGAATAGCTGCAACACCTATACCGCTTGAACCACCATGCACCAGCAAGGTTTCGTTGCCTTTTAAAGCGCCACGGTCAAATACATTGCTCCAAACTGTAAAAAAGGTTTCGGGCAACGAGGCTGCTTCAATGAACGACAGGTTGCCGGGAATAGGCAGGCATTGCTCCTGCGGTACGTTACAATATTCGGCATAACCGCCGCCCGATACCAGGGCGCAAATCTTATCGCCAACCATTAAATGGGTAACGGTAGTGCCAATAGCAGTAACAATGCCGGCAATCTCCAGGCCGGGAATATCCTGCGGCGCTCCCTCAGGTGGTAGATAATTGCCCTTTCGCTGAAAAACATCGGGCCGGTTAACACCCGCGGCCATTACTTTAATCAGCACCTCGTTATCGGCACAAATAGGTACTGGCCGTTCCGAAATCTGTAAAACAGACGCTGGTCCAGGTTCAGTTATTACAACAGCTTTCATGATGATATGATTTACACAAATGTAAACCATAAAAGAAGCAAACTGTTCCCACTAATGACTAATGACTAATGACTAATGACTAATGACCAACTACTCGTTTTTCAAACTATCAACCGGATTACTCATCGCTGCTTTAAATGATTGCGCGCTGATAGTGACAAAGGTGATGACAACTGCGCCCGCGCCCGCCAGTACAATTACCCACCATTGAATATTTTGGCGATAGGCAAAACCCTGCAACCATTGATGCATAGCCAGAAAGGCTAATGGAGCGGCAACAAGGAACGATATAATAACCAGTTTAACAAAATCAAAAGATAGCATACGCACAATAGCCGATACACTTGCACCTAATACCTTGCGGATGCCAATTTCTTTATTACGTTGCTCGGCAGCATAAGCAGCCATGCCAAATAAACCTAAACAGGCAATAACGATGGACAGTGATGTAAATATGATGAATAGATTGCCCATGCGTTGTTCGGTGCGATAGAGGGCGTCAAAATCCTGATCCATAAATGAGTATTCAAACTGCTCATTGGGGGCGATGGCTTTCCATGTTTTTTCAATTTGTGCCATCAAGGCAGGGAGGTTATGGGTATTTACCCGGATGCTTAAACGCGCCAGCCAGTCGTTATCCAGTGTCATAACCAGCGGTGTTACATTATCGCGAAGCGAACTGAAATTGAAATCTTTTACTACCCCTATCACATGATATTTTTTTAAATCCTTGGCGCCACCGGTGGTTATAGTTTTGCCGATAGCATCATTGCCATAGCCAAATATCTTTGCCGCTGTTTCGTTAATGACCATCGCTGTCGAATCAGTTTTAAACTGCTCAGAAAATGCGCGACCGGTCTTCATTTGCATACCCATAGTGCTGATGTAGTCCTCATCTATTTTCCAAAATTGGGTCGACTGGCCTTCTTTTTCGCCTGGCGATACATAGTTCAATATCTTGTTATTGGCAGTAGGCAAAAAACTGGTAAGCGTCGCGTTAACTACTCCGGGCAATTGTTTAATTTCCCGCTTCAGCAAATCAGGGTGTTCAAGTGTATTAACGTTGTTGAGTATAAGCACCTGGTTTCGATTAAACCCAAGGTCTTTATTCCGGATATAGTTTAGCTGATTGTAAATGACCAAAGTGCCTATCACCAAAAATATGGAGATGGAAAACTGGAAAACTACGAGTGTATTCCGGAAAGCACCGCCTTTAAAACCCGTTGAGATCTTCCCCTTTAAAACATTAATTGGCTGAAATGCCGAAAGGAAAAAGGCCGGGTAAGAGCCAGCCAAAACGCCAACAATAATAACGAGGCTTAATAAAGCAGGTAATAACCAGGTTATTGTTTGCAGATTGATAACTAATTGCTTGTTCGATAAATGATTGAACAATGGCAGTAAAACCCACGCGGTCATCACTGCTATAATAGATGCTGCAAAGGTCACGATCAATGATTCGGCGAGGAACTGGAAAATGAGGTGTTTACGGGATGAACCCAATACTTTACGTACACCAACTTCGCGTGCGCGGTTGGCAGAGCGGGCTGTAGACAGGTTCATGAAATTGATACAAGCCAACAATAGAATGAAAACCGCCACGGCCGCAAATATATAGACGTACTGGCTGTTACCGTTGGCGCCCAGTTCCATTACCCGGTTTGATTTAAGGTGGATGTCTGTTACCGGTATAAGGCTAAGCTTGAAATAATTGCCGCCCGATGTAAACTTGGCATAGTTCATGGTGCTTGAACCTTTAAGTCCTTTTTGCATTTCTGCGTTAAGTTTTGATTCAAGAAGGTTGGTATTTGCATTGGGTTTAACCAATACGTAGGTGGCAAAGGCCGTGAGTTTATTCCATAGATTATTATTTTGAACAGGATGGCCGGTAGCGAGCAGGAAATTTGCCCGAAAATGTGATTGCATTGGCATGTCGCGCATAACGCCCGTTATTTTGTGCGATGTACTATCAGTAACCAAAAATAGCGTTTGACCTACCACGTTGCTGCGGTTAAAGTATTTTTGAGCGATAGACTCGGAGATCACTACCGAGTTGGGTTCTTTTAAAGCCGTTTTTGCATCACCCGAAAGCAGGGGAAGTGTGAATACATCAAAAACATTGGGCTCGCAATAAAACGTTGCGCCGTCTTCCCTTACAATTTCGTCGCCTTTTTTAAATCGAATGTTTAGGGCGGGTGTTATACGCACGGCTGTTTCAACTTCGGGGCATTCAGTTTTTAATACATTGGCAACCGGGATTGCGGTTATGGCATAATTGGTTATCGTACCGCTGTATTTCAGATCGGTATTTACCCGGTAGATGCGATCATGTTTGATATTATACCTGTCGTAGCTCAGCTCATCAACTACATAAAAGGTAATGAGCAGGCAAATGGCCAGGCCCAGTGCCAGGCCTAATATATTGAGAAATGTAAAGCCCTTGTTTTTTAACAGGCTGCGCAGCGCGGTTTTAAAGTAATTCCTTATCATGATTTTAAGAATTGATAAGGCTAAATATATAACTAAATATTTAGTTAATTAATGGGTGTATTAAAATAAACTAAGAATTTAGTTGTTTTTTTTACTTTTTCTCAAAAGATTAAAGCAATAAAAGCTATGGTCAATTCCACACCAATGACCAATGACCAATGACCAATGACCAATGACCAATGACCAAATTACTCGTTCTTTAAGCTATCAACCGGGTTGCTCATAGCCGCTTTAAATGATTGCGCGCTAATGGTAATAAACGCTATAGCAACAGCGCCAATCCCGGCCGCCACAATTACCCACCATTGAATACTTTGGCGGTAGGCGAAGCCCTGCAGCCATTTGTACATAGCCAGGCAAGCTAACGGTGCGGCAATTACAAAAGATATGATCACCAGTTTAATAAAATCTTTGGATAGCATGCTTACTATGGCCGATACGCTTGCACCCAATACCTTGCGGATGCCGATCTCTTTATTGCGTTGTTCGGCTGCATAAGCGGCCAGGCTAAACAGGCCAAGGCAGGCAATGATCACAGCTAACGTAGTAAATGTTAAGAACAGGGTGCCGGTACGTTGTTCGGTGCGGTAAGCGGCATCAAAATCCTGGTCCATAAAGCTGTATTCAAAATGCTGGTTAGGCGCAAGGTTGGTCCACATATGCTCTACCTGGGCTATAAAGGCTGCCGGGTTTTGCGCGTTCATTTTGATGCTCAAGGCTCCTTTGTCATCAGTAAGCATCATTACTACAGGGGTAATGTTAGCGCGTAACGAACTGAAGTTAAAATCTTTTACCACGCCAATAACGTGAAACTCTTTTAAGGGTTGATTGGGTTGAGCAGATGGGCGGTATACCTTTTTATCCAAAGGGTCATTTAAAATACCCAGCATCCGGGCGGCGGTTTCGTTGATCACCACACCCAATGAATCGGAAGCCAGCGCGCCAGAGAAATTTCTGCCTTTTGCCAAACCCATGCCCATGGTAGGTAAATAATCGTCGTCAACGGGCCAGATCTCGGTATATAGGGCATTTTTAGGATCGGGTGTCCTGTTGCGGAACACGGCATCAGGTTGCCTAACTACCCCGGTAGGTAAAAAGCCGCTCAGCGAGGCACTTTTTACCCCGGCAAGTTGTTTTACCTGCTGTTTAAATAGTTTGGTGTTTGGTAGTACATCTACATTTTTAACCACCAATACCTGGTTTCGGTTAAAGCCAAGATCTTTATGTTGAATATAATTAAGTTGATTGTAAACAACGATGGTGCCTATTATGAGGAAAATAGAGATTGCAAACTGGAAAATCACCAAAAAATTGCGGAGTTTGCCTCCCTTAAAGCCGCTCGCTATTTTACCCTTTAATACATTAATGGGCTGAAAAGCCGAAAGGTAAAATGCCGGATATGATCCCGCTAACACGCCAACTACTAAAACGATAATCACCAGCGCCGGTAAAAGCCAGGTTAATGTTTGTATAGTAATAGATAAGTGTTTGCCTGCCACCTGGTTAAATAGCGGGAGCAAGGCCCATGCTGCCAACACGGCTATCACAGCCGCGCCAATGGTCAGTAAAATAGATTCTGATAAAAACTGGGCTATCAGATACCCGCGCGACGAGCCTAAAACCTTACGGACGCCCACCTCCCTTGCCCTGTTGGCCGAGCGCGCTGTTGACATGTTCATGAAGTTGATACAGGCTATCAGCAATACAAACAATGCAATCGCGCCAAAAATGTAAACGTAGGATGAATCGCTGTTGGTGCCCAGTTCGTACTGCCGGTTTGATTTAAGGTGGATGTCGGTAAGTGCTGTCATATTCAGGTGAAAATAGCCACCGCTTTTTTCCAGGCGGGCAAAGTTTTCGCCAAGTTGTGTTTTCATCAACCCGGCCAGTTTGTTTTGAAATTGTTGCAAATTGGTGCCGGGCTTAAATAATATATAGGTAGTGTAACTGAAGTTGTTCCAGTCGGTACTGCTGGCATCTGGCCTGCCGGCTATCGACAGAAAAAAATCGAAGTTAAAATGCGATTGACTGGGGATGTCCTTTATTACCCCTGTTATTTTATAGGTGGTATTGTTGCTTAAAGTAAGTGTGCGGCCAACAGCATGGTTATCTTTAAAATACCGTTTGGCAGTGCTTTCGGTAATAACAGCGGTCATGGGGGCGGTTAAGGCGGTTTTGGCATCGCCGTCCAATAATGGTAAGGTAAATACACCAAACAATTCAGAATCGGCATAAACTACTTTCTCTTCCTGTATAAATTCGTCGCCCTTTTTAATGCGGACGCCGGCGTCATGAATAAGGCGGGCGGAGCGTTCAACCTCGGGGAAACTGCTTTTTAATGTCGCCGCAAGGGGAGGGGGAGTAATGGCGAAGGAGGATACATTGCCGCCATATTTTAAATCCATGTTTACCCGGTAAATCCTGTCGGCTTTGGTGTTAAACCTGTCGTAACTTAGCTCATCAATTACATAAAACATAATGAGCAGGCAGGTTGCCAGCCCTATGGCCAGGCCCAATATGTTAATAATGGTAAACGCTTTGTTTTTTAAAAGACCTTTAAAAGCTATTTTGATAAAGTTTTTAAGCATGGCAGCAAGTGTTGTTATAAGGTGATTGGGAGCAACACTAAGGTAGCTAACTATGTATTAAACTGGTTGTTAAATAAAGTTAAACTAAGTTAAATACCCGGGAGGGACGCGCAGTACTAAGTTTTACTTGCCAAAAGTTTCGGATAGTTTTTTATCAAGCAAATTCATACCTCCATCATTATCCCCCCTCGTAACCCATACTGCATGATCGCCAAGGTAACGGCCAATAATTTTGCCCTGCTTATCAATCAATATTAAAATGGAAGGAGGCATGCCATTAATATTGTACTTGTCTTGTAAGCTATCATCATATTTTGTTAAAATATTGTGCCATTTTCCTAAGCCATTTTGGTTTATCGCATTTTTCCAATCCTTGCAGATAATATCTTGAGATATGCCAACAATTTCAAGTCCTTTAGTGCGGTATTTTTTATATAGGCTTACAAGGTGCGCGGGTTCATCACTTTTATACAAACACCAGCTTGCCCAAAAATAAACTAATACATAGTTTTTGTCCCTGAATGACTTAAGATCGATTGTTTTTCCATCAATATCCTTTTTCACGAATAGCGGAGCTATGCCTCCCCTTGCCGAAATGGAATGCTTCAGAATGGTTTCATATAAAGCTTTCCCGGCAATGGTGTTTTTCACAGGCGCGGTAAATGTGTTGTAAAATAAGGTTGTGGAATCAAGAGGGAGTTCATACATATCAAAATGATAAGCAGTTAAATATGGGCTTAGATACGATCCGGGATTTGAAGCAATAAACTCGTATTCTATTTGCTTTTCCCGCTCATTATAATTATCCCGTTCGCTGCCCAGTTTAAGTACAGCCGCATGGTTTTTTGGGGTATTGCCACCTGCCGATATTTCATTTGATTTTCTATCTATAATATACTTTAGGCGTTCTATCGGTTGTTCTTGCTTTTTTATCTTCGTCCAATCATCCTGCATTGCCGAACCTGTTATCAAGGCATTTGTAGTACTATCACCGGTAAGCGCTATCGTCATTTTACCCGGACTTAAAAACACTTCATTAATACCCCAGTCGTGATTTGAAAGCGGCTTGCTGTTAAAGTAGAGTTCGGCATAAACCGGCCCGGGTATAAAACAGCTGAACGAAAAAGCCCCCTTTTTTACATATGCTTTACGTTTTATCCGTGGTTGTTTGCCAAGTGAGTAGGTTAACCATATCACATGTGTTTTCTTATCAGTAGTAGTGCCTTTTAATATGAAGTTGTTTGCAGGGTTCGTTTTTTGAGCATAGATCGCATTGCTAAATAACGAGAGCAACAGGAATATGTATAGCTTATGGTTCATCTGATAGGTTTAATCACCTAATTTAGGCATTGTTGTTATTACAAACCATTAGCTTTTGATTTTGTAAAAAAAATATTTTGATCTTGTGACTATCGTGATTTCAAATTTATTATCATTCATTTGCAATACAATAAACACACACAACATGTCATTACAAGCAGGCCAGGCGGCACCACAGTTTACATTAGTATCATCATCATTGCAAAGCGTATCACTGGCCGATTTTAAGGGCCGCAAGGTTGTATTGCACTTTTTCCCTTTTGCTTTTACCGGCGTTTGTACTACGCAGCTTTGCACCATGCGCGATAGCTTTGGATACTACGATGGTTTAAATGCCACTATCTTAGGCATCTCTGTCGATTCGCCTTTTACACTGGCTAAGTTTAAAGAAGAAAATAATTACCAGTTTGATCTGCTATCTGATTTTAACAAAGAGGTTTCAACTGCTTATGGCGCTATTTATGCCGATTTTGTGATGGGCCTTAAAGGTGTATCCAAACGCGCAGCTTTTGTTATTGATGAAGAACAAAACATTATTTACGCCGAAGTTTTAGAAGTAGCGACCGATTTGCCAAACTTTGAAGCTATTGCCGCAGCGGTAAAATAGATGAAATTCCTCGTTGATGATAAATATTATAATTCATTATCAATAGGTTGATCATTATCTTGCAAGATATTTTAAAAAAGTTTGCAATGGAAGTACAAAAAATCTATCTTTGCATTCCATTTCGGAAAAGCACTCGTAGCTCAATTGGATAGAGCGTCTGACTACGGATCAGAAGGTTAGGGGTTCGACTCCCTTCGAGTGCACATATAACGTGCCTTTATTGGGTTTCAATTCCCATCATGGTATAAAGTTAATCTTAAGCCTTTCTGTGTAGTACCGAAAGGCTTTTAATTTATAACGAGCATGCTAAACCTGGTATTGTTTGGTCCTCCCGGAGCCGGGAAAGGGACTCAGTCACAAAAGCTTATTGAAAAACATGGATTGATCCATTTATCAACCGGCGATCTTTTACGTGGCGAAATTGCGCAGGGAACAGAACTTGGGTTAGAGGCAAAGAAGTTGATGGATGATGGCAAGTTGGTTCCGGACGCGGTTGTAATTGGAATGATCAGTAATAAGTTGGATAGCAATAAAAATGCTAAAGGCTTCATTTTTGATGGTTTTCCCCGTACCGTTGCACAGGCCGAAGCTTTAGATAGCTTGCTTGAAAGTAAAGCATCAGCTATATCGGGCATGATAGCGCTTGAGGTGAATGATGATGAACTGGAGCGCCGTTTATTAGAGCGTGGCAAATTATCGGGCAGGCCTGATGATGCCAATCCAGAAGTTATCCGCAAGCGTATTGTGGAGTATAATGATAAAACCGCTCCTGTAGCCGGTTTTTATAAAGGCCAGGATAAATTTACAAGCATTAACGGAGTAGGGTCTGTTGATGAGATCTTTACCCAGATAGGTGAAGTTGTTAAAGAATATTAAATAAATCAGAAAGTCCGTAAGACGATAAGTTAGTAAAGTCCGAAAGTTAAGAATGTCAAAATTCTTAACTTTCGGACTTTACTGACTTTCGGACTTTCCCGCTAAAGAAAAAGTTATGTCGCAAGGTTCCAATTTTGTTGATTATGTGAAAATCTGTTGCCGTAGTGGCCACGGAGGGGCGGGCTCTGCGCATTTACATCGTGATATATTAACCTCGAAGGGTGGTCCGGATGGCGGCGACGGTGGTCGTGGCGGTCACGTGATTGTTAAAGGTAATGCCCAGTTATGGACCATGCTACACCTTAAATACCGTAAACATGTTATTGCCGGCGATGGTGATTCTGGCGGCAGTTCATTACGCAGCGGTAAAACCGGGCGCGATGAGATATTGGAAGTGCCATTGGGTACAACAGTAAAAAATGCTGAAACCGGCGAGGTGATCTTCGAAATCACCCAGGATGGCGAAACCAGGATTTTGACGCCAGGTGGCCGTGGCGGTTTAGGTAACTGGCATTTTAAAACGCCAACCCAGCAAACCCCCCGTTTTGCCCAGCCTGGTGAAGAAGGTAAAGAAGACTGGAACGTACTGGAGCTGAAAATTTTGGCCGACGTAGGTTTGGTAGGCTTCCCTAATGCGGGTAAGTCAACACTGCTTTCGGTAGTGTCTGCTGCCAAGCCGGAGATTGCGGATTACGCTTTTACCACTTTGGTGCCTAACCTGGGCATTGTATCATACCGTGATAACCGTTCCTTTGTAATGGCCGATATTCCGGGGATTATTGAAGGCGCATCGCAGGGAAAAGGATTAGGTTTCCGCTTTTTGAGACATATTGAACGTAACTCGGTATTGTTGTTCATGGTACCTGCCGATACTACCCGTACCATCAAACAGGAATACGAGATTTTACTAAACGAATTGCAGGAATACAACGCCGAGCTGATGCACAAACCCCGGGTTTTAGCCGTAACCAAAATGGATTTGCTGGACGATGAGCTACAGGCCGAAATGAAAAAAGAACTCCCCGAGGGCGTTCCTTCCATATTCATATCATCAGTAGCGCAAAAAAATCTTACCGGGTTAAAAGATCTTCTTTGGACCGAGATCAATAAACAAGTCTGAGGTGTGTGGGGTGAGGTCGGTGGCGAGTGTTGCCCCAATTTATAACTGTCCATAAGTCCCGGAGTCCAACAGTCTGCGAATCTTACTTAGCCGAGTACAGCACATACTTATCACTCAGCATATCCATGTGAAAACCCTTATAACCCGGGAAACACTTGCGGATGATGTTCGATTTTGGGCCCATGTAACTTGCCGGGAGCAGAATAAAGATGGGGCCCGCATGGCCGTAGTGCACGTAATCGTCATAATCAATTTTAATATCCGCACTGATGGGATCTAAAGTGATGTAACGGTTATGGTTAATCTCCAGGCCCAGATCGGGGCTGATAAATACAAACAAAGCATTAGTATTTTTTTTATCCAGGCTGATGATCTCATCTAAAGAAGGCTGATCAATAAACATTTGTGCCAGGCCCGATGTACCTTTAGCACTGATGTTTTTGTTATGGATATAACTTGGTATAAAATACCGCAGGCTTAAACCTGCTATGAACAGGCATACTACACCAAATGCTATCTTGAAAGGCTGTTTCCAAAGGCTTACCAAATAAACAATGCCGGGTGTTACCAATAGCCCGATTACCCGGAAATGCCTTGCCTCGTAAGAGATACTGGCCTGGCGCAAAAAGCTGTAGCCAAAAAACAGTACGGACGCAGCATAAAATACCAACACCAATAAACTATATTTTTTGTTGGGAACAAGCCTGATCACATTCACCACCAGAATAACACTTACAATGGCCGAGAGCAGTAGTATAAGCACAGCGCCGGTTGCGCCTACTACGGCTGCGTTGCTATGGAAGATTAAGCCATGAAAAATATCATCGACAGAAAAACCGGCTAACAAGGGTGAAGCCAAAGGGAATGCCAGCGATTGCCAGCTTAATAAAAAACCGGCTGTTTGCCCGGCAGGGTTTGCTCCTTTTGACAGGTATAGAAGCTCTATAACAACGAACGATAGTATTGCCGGGATAGCGATCCACGCCCCGTTTTTAATCCATTCAGTGACTTTTAATTGCTTTTGTGATAGGCTGATCCACAGATATAAACATCCGGCCCCGTAAACCCATAAGAATGATGATTTACAGAAAAAGCCTATCCAGCCGGAGAGTAAAATAAATAGGGCAAGCTTCCAGCCGGCTTTATCCATACTGATGCAGCCATACAGGAACCATCCGGCGAAGCCGAAAAGTAAAACCTCGCCGCCATTGTAAAAAACATAGGGTGTAATAAATGCTTGTTGTACCGCTATAACCAGCACACTCACCGCGGCTAACGTAGGTGTAAAACCTGCTTTTTTAAAGAAGGCAAACAAACCAGTTATCCCTAATAAACCACAAATAGTAGTAGTTAACGCTGATGCCTGCCCGGTATTAACACCAAAAACAGACTTGAAAAAATAGGGGATCAGATACTGCCCCGGCGACCACCACGATAAAAACTCGCTGTAATTTTTACCCAGATCTTGCTGATCGGGTTTTACGGCGATATTAAACGCGCCACCGGCCTGCATTTTTTGCAACACCTGGAAACCCCAGGATGGATCAGGAAAAATGGATGTAGGCGCAATAAATATCAATACCCCAAGCAGCAGCACTATAAAGTATAAACTGTATAGAATGATGTTGTGGATTTGCGATTTTGAGGTAGGCATATAGGTTTTGATGAATTTTGTATTATTGATTGATCTCGCGTTCGCGGACTTTAATCGCCGGATTGCCCTGGTAAACGCTGTAAGGCAACAGGTTTTTGGTAGCAATTGATCCGCTGGTGAGCACCGAATGACTTCCAGCTGTTACGCCCAGGTTTATCATAGCGCCGGCACCTATCCAAACGCCATCTTCCAAAATAATGCTTTTTGTAATCAGGTCAAATGATGTTTTTTTATAGTTGTGGCTGCCCGTAAGTAATACAGTGCCTTGCGATAAGCAAACATTTGCGCCTATAGTTATCTTCACCAGGCAATCTATCCATACGTTTTCGCCAATCCAGGTTTCATCGCCAATTTGTAAAAACCAGGGATATTTGATATTTACGCAAGGCTTAATGGTTACATTTTTGCCAATCCGGGCACCAAACATCCGCAGTAAAAATACTTTAAACCCGCTTGAAGGGATCAGGCTGGTTTTAAAAAACAAGGCGTTTACATAAAACCAAACAAGCCGTTTAATGACATTCCCGCCGGGATGAAAAGGGTGGTTATTATAAGAGGAAAGATCGGTCTTAAGCATGTTGATCGGCAGGAGCCTGGTTGTTTTTAGTTACCCAAAAATACAAGCTTATCATGATGATAATGTATAGTATAATGTTAAAAACGGTATGGTGATCAATAATCTTACTGGCTTTTTTATTCCAGAACAGGGCCAACAGCACAAAACGCGTTATGTTTAAAACCTGGATAGTTAAAACTCCGGCAATCAGAAAAATAAGCTTTTGTTTTAGTTTTTTAGGATAGGCGATTACAAATGCAGCAAAAAAACTCATTAACCCAAGCCCCAGGCAGGAGTAAATTAATACAATGGTTCCTTTACCAACTACCAGCAGTTCGGTGCCGTTATGTATGGCCGTAAAGCCCATCCAATTTAATATTTGCGCACTACAGCTTAACAGAACCCAGCGTAAGCCCTGTATATAATTGAGGTTATCAGCCAAAAATGGCGAATACAATTTACCCGGACTGGTAATCCCAAAAAACGCAATATTGAAGTAATAAAACACCAGAAATAAAAGCAGGAATGTAAAGACAAACCTGAGTGGCGATGCCGCGACGGTTTTTTTATCTTCTTTTTTTTGTTCGCCTTTCAGAATCTCGTCAATTTTAACATCCACCATAAGCCGGAACCAAAAGCCCTGTAAAAAATGGAAGATCACGCCGGTTCGGCCTTCCAAAATACCCAGCTGAAAAATCATCCGGTAGGTAAAATAAAGTAAGGGCCTTACGTAGCGTGGTAGCTGCCACCATAAATTTTTTAACCAGGCGGTACGCTCGTCCGGCGAACCTAAAAGCGAAGGCTTAAGTGTTTGCAACCTTAGTTTTTGCATCCGCTCAACTTCTTCATGGGCCAGCAGATCGCTGTAACGATTGTGTTTAGCTATCCAGAAGCTGATCTGGTTTTCCTTTAAATTTTCTTCCAGGATGTGGCCCTTTTTCCAAACCACGGTTTTGCCTGGCACAATGAACCGATGATCCATGTTTTCATTAAGATCGGAATGGCCCACACCGTAACGAATCATTTTAAGCAGGTAAAAAGGGTAGTAACCACCGTGTTTTATCCAATGACCTTTAAAAAAGTTTTTGCGGTTAAAGTAAATTCCATCGATATCAAGGTGATCCTCATCTTTAAAATTGACTAACTTCTCTTTCAGCTCTGGTGTTACTTCCTGGTCGGCATCCAGACAAATGATCCAGGGTGTTTTTATCTCGAAGCTTTTTAAGGCGAAATCCCATTGTTTGGGATGATTTTCAAACGGATGCTGTAAAATAACTGCTCCGGCTTGTTGTGCTATCGCGATGGTGTCGTCCTCACTACCCGAATCTAAAATAAAAACAGGGGCGTTCAACCCTTTGATGGATGCCAATAAACGCGGCAGGTGTTGCTGCTCGTTATAGGTGAGAATGATAAAACAATATGCCGGTGTCAATGAATTACGCTATGTTATGGTACAAACTTATATATTTTTCAACCAGGCTGACATCACTAAAGTCATGGTAAATAATACCCGGGGCCTGTTGGTTGATGCGTTGCAGCTCATGGGTTTGTGTGACTATCTGTACAATTGCTTTGGCCACCGATGCCGCATTGGTCTCGCAAAGCCAGCCCAGTTTGTTTTGCTTTACGTAATCGGCCAGGCCAACCTCTTCACTGATCAGCACCGGTGTGCCAACAGCAAGGCTTTCAATGACGGCATTGCCAAAATTTTCATCGTATGAGGGCAATATAAACAGGTGATGCTGTTGTAAAACAGCAAATTTATCTTGGCCGATGAAACCGGCCCAGGTTATCTGTTCGGCGATGCCGTTACCGGCAGCTAATGATTTCAGGCTTGTAACATAATCCCCGTTTCCGTTGCCTGCTATGGTGAGGTGAAAAGGAATGCTGACCAGGGCGAGCGCGTTCAACAGGATATCGAGGCCTTTTTTTTCTTCAATCCTGGAAAAGAAGATGAGTTTTATGGGCGATACCGGGGATCTTTGTTTGTAGGGAGGAATATCACCTGGTAACGTCACAAAGTTGGATATGGTAGTGGTGCTTTTAGGGTTAATGATACGGTTAATGGCTTTGTTTTCTCTTAAAGAGGTAGCGTGAACGTGGCTCCTTTTAAGTAAGGGTTTGGTGAGCAGGTGGTGGATAATCGATTTAATGATCGTGTTTTTATTTTGGAAAGAATAGGGGCTTAATGTACCCCTTGGCGAAACCACAACCCGGGCACCGCGTGCAACCGCAAAGAGGCAGGAGAGTACGGAAACGAGGTTCCACCAGGCATGGATGTGGACGGCATCATAGGTTTTGGCGTTTCTCCATACGGCGCTTAATAACGCAGGTGAAAAATGGCTGTGATCTTTGGTGATGCGTTTAAAGTAGGTTACGGTTACACCATCAACTTGTTGTGGTTCATTGGGTGTTACCTTGAGTTCGTTGGCCCCATTTGCCGTGGTGGCATACACATCAACATGGCAGCCGGCTTTAGCCAATTGTTCGCAAAGCGCGGCTACAGACATCGTTGGGCCACCATAAACGTAGGCAGGTTTGTAAGCAGCCGAAACCTGTAATATTTTCAAACCTTTTTTAAAATATTGCGAGACAGAAGCACTTTATGTATCACTATCATAGTAACATAACTCCAAAATACGGTATTGATAATAAATTCAAAACTTAAGCCCCGCCACATGATTTGAAATAAGCCGCTAAAAACAAGCGCTGTTCCTAAAATATATCCCCCAAAAAGTCTTTCGGCCTTCATTGAAATAAATTGTGCAACTGCGCCGTAAATGAATAACAAGATAAAAATGGCTAAAGAACCGCCGGATAGGTAGGCGTCAACAACAAAAGCCGGTTTTGCCGATACAACAGAATTTCTGTTTATTACGCCAGCGTCGTATACACGTTCCATAATCATGTCTTCGGTGCTTGGTTTTGTTGGCCAAAAGATGCGTGGAATAATAGCCATGGCCGATTGCTTAATTAGTTTAAAGTTATAATAATCAATGTTCTTGGGGGTTGACTGTGTAAACTTAATAAACATGTCAATTTCACTTAGCCGGTAAACCAAAAAGCCCCAATTAGAATCATCAATATCATCCGAATCGCCGTTTAAAGCCGCACTTAAAGCTAATTGACTGGCATCTTCGGCATTGGTGTCGCCCTTCCACGCGTTTTCCCGAAAAATATGGTTATACGTGGGTAAAAACATAAACAACAACAGCATTAGCGGAATAAAAATGGCCGCTACTAATTTTTTATAATTGGGATAAAGAAAAATGCCCAAAACTAAAACACTGATGATAATAGGTTCTTTAAAACCCGAAATAAGCGCCTGGTAAAAATTGAAAAAGTAAAAACAAAGACAAAGGATGGTATTAGCTACTTTTTTAAGTGGTATAGCAAAAGCCAATGCTAAAGTGCCGGCAATAAAACTAAGTGAGTTTAGCTGGTAATAAAATTGCGATAAGCCTGGAAGCCGTAAAAATATAATAGAAACCGGAAAACTTACTACCGAAAACATCATGAGTAAGTTGGCAAGTTTTTGTTTTTCTATGTAATATTTTGATTTAACAGAGTAATCCATAAAAACTAACATACCCGTGGCAACTGAGGCATGTGCCAAACAATAATATTGCTGGCATTGTACAATAAGTTGGAGTTTGTTTTCATCAACAAGAATAGTACTGCTTTTTACAAAATTTTCATACCCCAATGCATCCATATAATAAAATATAGATGTGCAAGCCATATAACCGGCAAAAATTATCTGGACTAAAAATATCGGCCGCATCAGTTGTTCGGCTATGCTCCTGTCATTGGGTATTGGTTTTACCCACCCGGTTAATGTAAGAAAGAAAATCATAAATGAACCGAGCCAGGCTATCATATAGGATAACTCGCCATCCTTTTTGATTAACAATGAAAGTGCCCAGGGTAAGTAGAGCACTATTAGCCGTTCATATGAAATGTTTTTATCCATTATTTATTGGTACACAGAACAGGTTACCTTGTGTTACATCCGTTGTGGTTAAAATCTGTGCGCAGCCAATATCTGTGATTTGAAAAAGAGTATAATTTAAATCGCTGAAAAAGGCGCAACATTCTTTGATTGATTGGCTGGTTTTAATCCAATAGTTGCTATCGTATTCAAAAATAATTCGAGGTCTGTGTTTTTCGATGGCATTTTTTAATCCCCGCAAAACATGGTATTCAAACCCTTCTACATCTATTTTAATCAGATCAAGTCTGTCAACGTTTTTGATCTCTTCAATGGTATCGCCTGTTTTTACTATCAGCTCCTGTATCGTGCTACCCGAATTGCTGTTTTTTAAGCTAAATGCTCCCTGGTTCCAGGTGTGCTCATCAATAGATACAGTTATGGTGTCTTCCTGGTCTGAAAGAGCCCACGGAAAAAGGGTAACATTATTGCAATGATTGAGCCCTATATTTTTTTTGAACTTTTTTTGAAGGTAATTCAGCGGTTCAAAGGCGTAAACCTTGCCATTAGGCCCAACGCTTTGTGACATTCGTATGCTTTGAAGTCCGATGTTTCCCCCGATGTCTAAAGCAACAAATCCCGGCTTTAAAGAAATATTAATCAGTTTTCCTATTTCATCTTCATAGGTACCTGTGCTTAATATGGCGTATTCAATGTAGTTATCTGCTGTAGTGTAAATGGCAATATTTTCATTGCTTAACCAAATGATACCATTATTGAGTGTGGTTTTTAGCTGTGGCGATGCTTTTAGCCAGGCAGCCAATCTTTCTTTACCGGGTAGGTTCCAATTTCTTGAAAAGTTTATTTTAATACGGTCAGATCTTTTCATTTGTTAATTTATTTTCAATTACCACAGCAATATTGGCAAAGCTCCATTCCTTTATTAACGCTTTTGATTCCATTCCATATTTATTTAACAGGCTATGATCACCTAAAAGCTTTTGCAGATTTAAGGTTAAATCCTCCACATTTTCGCTATTAAAAATTATACCGTTATTATTGGTAACTAAATCAATAGCGCAACCGCATTTGTCAGATACCAGTACGGGCTTACCAGCCGCCATGGCCTCATTTACCGCAAGTCCCCAGGTTTCACCTGGACCTTTTGAAGGTAGGCAAAACAAATCACAAGCCAGGTATATGACCGGCATTACAGACTGGTTTTGAAACTCCATGAAATGAACGTTATGATTTTTACTTGCGTTTGTTTTTAATTCAATTTCCAAAATACCATTCCCAACAAACAGCAGGTGTGTTTTTGGGGCTTTCAAAGTTATAAAAGCATCTAACAATAATCCCGGCGATTTCTTATCCTCCAGTTTGCCTGCAAATAGCACCAACGTATCGCCCGGATCAATGCCCAGGTTTTTTCTGAGTTGTACAGCTTCCGTTGTTCTGTCGGCAGCGAATCTTTCATTGTCAATTGCGTGCGGGGCGAAACTGAGCTGCCACTCCTTTAAGCCATGTTTTTTAAAATAAGCTTTATTATTAGCTCCAACATAAAAAGCATGGTCTACATGCCGATAAACCCATTTTAAAAATAGCGATCTCAATACAGATTTGATCCCCTTTTTTGTATCTAACAAAGTTGAATCGCCACGGAAATAAACCGGTATTTTATTTTTGAAATAGCGTAAAGCCTTTAAATGGCTATGATAAGCCCAGCCAAAAACAAGGATGGCATCAGCTTGCCATACTTCAATTTGGGTTATCAGGTGGGGATTAATAATTCCTTTAAAATGATGCGAGCCGGGCTTTGTGGATGTGTTTTTAACCCATTCATAAGGATAGCCTTCTAATACCGGGATGTCCCAGGCTATTGTTTTACCAAAGCCGGGATCAAATTTTTCCAGTGCTTTTTCGCCCCAGGTATAAAATACTTTAATGCTGATCTCTTGTTTTTCATGCAGCAGTTTAAACACCGGCGCGTAATATTGAATAGGATGTGTGGTAATAATAGCCAGCCGCATATTATATGGTTTCGCTCAATACGTCAAAGGTCTTAGCAGCATTAATACGCTGATTAATAAATTCAGTATCACGGCAATAAATGGTGTTATAGTTTCCGAATGAATCCAATATAGTTAGCGCTCTTGCAAAGGGATCATATTGATAAGGCTCAAAACCGTTTAATAACAGGTTTTGATGTATCTTCTCCTCATTAAAACCATAGCGTGCTCCGCTGCCGTTAAGCTCAATAATAATTGCCTTAAGTGATGGCTGTTTTAATGTATTAACCATACCGTTGAGCACTTCGGTCTCAAAGCCTTCTACATCAATTTTTATTAATGCCGGTTTTTCAATTATGGTAAGCGAATCTACACTGATCACATTAACAGTTTCCACATCAGTATTTGCCAATTCATTATTGCTGATGATATGGTTGGTAGTGTCCTGGTTTTTTGAAAAATTAAGCGTACCGTTTGTTGCACCTGCTGCAGCATTAATTAAAGTAACCTTATCCTGGAGTTTATTTAGATTGATGTTTTTTTGGGTGATCTCCGCTGTGTTTTTAGACGCCTCAATGGTAATTGATTTTGCCTGGCATATGCCAGATGCCAGTAAGGTGTATGAGCCAACGTTGGCACCCACATCTAAAAAAATATCTTCGGGCCTTAAAAAATGAAGTAAAAAGCCCATATCATTAAACTCGTGAAGGCCTGTATAAATATTGCCGGTAATACCTGTTAAACCTTTACGGGCAAAAAAACGCAGGCCGGACAGGTATTGTTTTACAAATAACTTTGACGGATTGCCGCCTGTTTGCAATTGCCATATCAACAGCCGGATGATAGCCTTAATTGGATGCCTTTTTGCTAAAGGGTGATTGAGGATGAACCCGAATGTCCTTTTAATTTTTTCCATTAAGTACCTGATTAAAGAGTGCGCATTGTGTTAAAGTCATTTGTTTGGCCGAATATTGAACCTCCATTTCGGCATTATAGGCAACCTTTGGTGTATTGCTGTTGATAATATCCAGCAGGAATTTACTAATGTCTTCGCTGGCAACGCTATCGTAGTCATACACTGCTTTAACACCATAAGCCTTCATGATCGGGATCACTGAACTTGCTTTGTTGAATATAGCCAACAGCGGTTTTCGGGTAAGCAGGTACGGGTATATTTTGGATGCAGTATATTGGGGATCATCAGAACCGGGAATAAAAAAGGCATCGGCCTGTTGTAGGGTAACCAGGGTGTGGTAGTAGCTGATCCTATCTGTCATTTCAATTACCAGGTTGTGTATATCAAATTGTTTGGCAAGCGGTATTACAGTTGGCGTGCCCTGCCCGCTGGCAGCATAACTGGTACCGATAAAATAAAATCGTAATGTTTTTAACGCATCGTTACCTTTAGCCAGTTCCTCTTTAAGTGATTGGAAAAGCGGGGTTATAGCCTTGTACATATCGTGGCCTCCCCGGCCAATGTAAACTACATTTTTAAAATCGGGCTTGAGCAGTTTTGTAAACGTATCCTCGTTCTTTTCGGCAATAGCCATATCCGGTTCAAACGCACCGAATGTAATTGTTGTGGAAGGAATATTTTTTATAGATGGATAACTGTTTTTTAACTTGGTAATATACGCTTCAGAGACACTAATCAGCCCATCAACAGTTTTCATGGCAATTGGTTCCATGTATTTATTTAAGCGATAAGAAAACCAATATTTAGGCGGCCTTTGGGATTTTGGCTTATCCCGGTAGTAATCAGAAAACCAGGGGTCCTGCATATCTATCACATAAGGGATATTGAATTTCTTTTTCCAGTGCGCACCCAAAATGCAAACAGGGAATTGGGTAGTCGAAAAATAAATAAGGTCGAATTTTTGAGCAGATAAAAGCTTATCGACCTCACGTTTATAAAACCATAATGAACGAAGGGCAATACTGCCCAGCCCTAGTTTTGATGTGAGCGTTTTTTTTAGGGCTTTAACTTTATGGATTTTTATTTGGGCAGGGATGCTTTGCAGTAATAAAGTGTCGATACCCAGATCTGAAAAGTTTTCATCTACGGTAACCACTTCGGCGTCCCAGCCGTTTTCTGCAAAATAGGGGAGGCTCATCCGCACCCGCTGCATATCTGCCGCGTTTACCGGCGGGAAGTAAGGTGAAATGATAAGGAGTTTTTTCAATAGGTTAATTTAAAGGCCTTTCATTGAAACACATGATACTTTATTTTTCAAGTGCTTCATTTATGGAGTTTAACAGCTTTTTCGATTCGTTCTCCCAATTGAAAATGCCTGCCATCTCAATTGCTTTTCCTCTTGCGGTTTGCAGGGCGGTGGCATTATTTAGCCATTGTTCTAATTTGCTTATATCCATTGCCAAAGGCTGTTGCGGCAACAGATACCCTGGCTTAAACTGTTCAAATCCCTCAATCTGGCCCGCTGTTTCGCTGGCGATAACCGGTAACCCTGATTGAATATATTGGAAAAATTTATTGGTGATGGTGTAATTACGACTCATCGGGCTATCAAGCTCAAGTGCCAGGCCGATATCAAAGCTAGCTATTTTTGCGGCGAGTTTACTTTCCTCCACAAGTTCATGAAAATACAGTTTATGCTGCGCGGGAAGTATCGAGTTTAATAACTCCTTATATTGAGGTGTAATATTTCCCAGCAAATGTATTTCTACGCTGTTTTTGAACCCCTTTGATATATTGATAAATTGCTCAAGCCCGCGGCCTGTACCAATAGTTTGCGAAAACCAAAACAACTTCAAAGGGTTTGAAAAGCCTTTTGGCTTATTCAAATCAACATCGGGCGACGGAAATACATTGTAAACGGCAGTTGGTATAGGGCATTTATAAGTTTGTGAAAGCTTTTTTGCAAGTGCCTTAGATGTTGTAATGCAAAATACCCCTTTATTTAATGCTACTGATTCGGTTGTTTGAAGTAAATTAATAGGGCGCTCGGCGCGGGCGGCAGGCAACAGATCTTCAGAATACCAGTCTTCCAGATCAAAAGCGACTTTAAAGCCGGCTTTGATAAGTTTGGTACCAATATAGGTTGCCAATTCCTGGTGACAGATAAAAAGATCGGCTTTGATGTTTTTCGCTTTTTTATAGTAATGACTTGTGCCATAACCAAGAGACATGCTGTTTTCTATCTTGAATTTAGAGACCAGGAGTCGGCCCAACTTGTTTAACAGCCTATCGATAAATGACAGGAGCGATGGCAGGGAAAGATCAAATACTTTAGTTAAGCGAATATTCGGACAGTTTTTTATTAAGCTCAAATCTTGCCGATATAATTCACAGGAAATGATACCTGTTATAATATTAACCTGGTAGCCGGCATTTGCCAAAGCGATTGCCTCCTTTAATACTCTTGGATTGCGGCAAAGGTGTGATTGGGTTATAATACAGATAACTTGATTGGAGTTCATATCCTTAAGGAGACTTTACCGTATTTTCTTTCAAAAAGGTATATACGTTTTGCTGTTGTGTTAAATATGCCTTAATTTTTAAGATGTTGAAAATGTTTTTTATCAGCCACTTATTTATGATCAGCCAATCATTTAGTGTTAAAAATTTACATAATGACGGCTTCTTTAAAATAAAAAAGATAGCTACAAAAAAATTCGAGAGCGGGGATGGTTCTTGTTGTCTGTATATGGCCAAGGTTTCTTTAAACTTTTGCTGCGAGGCATTTGCGGCTTCAATAAAGCTGCTAAGCAGCATGGCCTGGCATGCTGTCCAAACCCATTTTTGATTTGAACGGCTGGTGCTAATTGTATGCGAAAAGTTAGCCATGGGTTTACTAACCAGGTAAATAGGAAATTTAAAGAGTCGCTCTCTTACGGGTTCAATGATGCTAAACTCACAATTATCAGGGATACTGTAATTTGCAGCCTCGGCTCCTTTGTATATCATTGCCCCGTTTGAATGTAGCGCAGCCATTGCAGGCCTGTTAGCCGGCCAATTGAATGTTTTATCGGTTTCAGTTTCATTCCATATGGTTTTGCCTGTATTAACCCAATTGCTATCTGCAACTTCCCGCCAGATAAACATGTTACTCCATGCAATATTAATTGTCGGGTTGCTGTCCATTATATTGATCATTTGCTCCAAAAAGTCAGGTTCCCACCAATTATCGTCCTCTAAAATAGAAGCATATTTTTCCGGGCACCCTGTGAAGGCCAGGTTAAAACTTTTAGTGCCTCCTAAATTGCTTTCGTGATTTTTAATAATAAAGCGGTTATCGTGGAGTTGTTTTATATATTGTTCAGGGAACGAATCTTCTACACTGTCGTTATGTAACTCGCATACCCAGTTCTGAAAAGTTTGCTTCAACAGGCTGTTTATCGCCCTTATTAATAAGTGGTTTCTTTTATAGGTAAATAAGTAAACCCTACAGGTTGCTTTCATTTTCTTTTAAGCAGCTTTTTTATTTTTTTTGTGACTTGCCAGCCCAGTAAATTGGCCAGTACCCGTGTATAGCCCCCGGCCGGAAAAGGTATTGTCGATCCGCCAAGTTCGGCAACCTTATGTTCTGCTTTTTTTACAAGTTCGGGATAGTCGGGGTAAAAAGTGTATACAAATCGTTGAAAACAATTTGCCGATAACTGCCTCACCTCCTGCCGGTCACTAAAATTCAGCAGATGCCCGGTTCCGAGTTCTGTGGAGAGGTAGGCGGATTTTGCACCTTTTAAGGTAGTAGTTGAAGAAAGTGAGTTTTGTAACCCGCTCCGGTAATATAAAATCGCTTTATCGGCATATCTGAGTTCTTTAGCTTGCAGTAGTACGCGTATAAAAAATTCAAAATCGTTAATCAATGAAAGCTCCTCGTTCCATAATCCGGCTTTGTTAATAATTGTACGTGGTATTAGCCATAAGGCACATTGCAGCATTACCTCGGCCGATTGCATGGAAGAGATCAACCAATCGGAGGGGCGCATATTTCCGGTGACTGGTCCGGTAGATAATTTAAAAGTATTCAAGTCATTTTTATAAAACCGCCCCCACTGCGCGTACCCAATAGTGTCGGTAAAATTATCCATCACTTCTACCTGCGATTTTAAAAAATCATCAGACAAAAGATCATCGGCATCCATAAACTTAATCAACGTCCCTTTCGACATCGAAAAGGCTTTATTTGCTGCAGCGCATTGTCCCTGGTTTTGCTGATGAAAAACTTGTACCCGTGGGTCCGAAATGGTTTGTAGTTCCTGCGCTGTATAGTCCCTTGATCCGTCGTTAACAACAATGAGTTCCCAGTTTTGATAGGATTGTTGCTGTATGGATCTTATCGATTGTAGAATATACGCTCCGGCGTTATAGGCCGGCATACAAATTGAGATCAATGGCTGATCGTTTTCCATTCGGCCGAAAAGTAAGGGAGTTTTGCTTTAAAAATATAATGCCTTAGTGTAGCGTTATCATTGTCATCAACAGCACTATCGTAATATATCTTGTAGTCGGTTTTATTTAGTGGAGTGCCATTTTGCATGGCAAGGATGTAACTCATCAGGGTTTGTTCTATACGTGCCGGCCCCTGGTGAAAATAGTTTTCGAGCAATAGTTTTGCTATATGTTCAAGGCGAGGGTAATCTACCACGCTGCCATCGTAAGCAATAATTCCACCGTTTACATTTTGCAACGTTGGGATATCATATTTTTTTAAAAGCACGTCTGAGTCGTCAACAAAATAAGATGCGCTCATTTGCTCCTGCATAAAAAAAGCCTTTTTTTGTTTTGAAAAATCAGTCAGGTCATCGGGGCATTTAAAAAAAAGCATATCGCTATCTAAATGAATTGCCCATTGCATTTTACAATGAATATCAATCATCCTTTTAAAAAACGGGCTCCAATCTCTTAAAAAATTTAGCGAGGGATACTTATCAGCAGGTATAATGGCATTCAGGTTCTCCATGATCTGCGCCTCGGTAGTGATGGTAATTTGAGGGCAGTAGTTTTTTAAAGTTTCAATAATTGGCGGGGCAAGTGATCCGTCGGAATAAATATCAATTCCTATATTGTTACCATAATGATTTACCAATGATTGAATGCCAAAAATGGTTTGGTGCCAATATTTTTCGCCGGTTAAATAGCTTATTACAGGTACGTCGCCTGAATTTTGCAAGCTGATAGCCGGAAGGTTAATAGCCGCTGTTTTCATTTGTTTTTCACCGTTTTTGTAAGCGTACCAGCCTTTTATACCAAAATGATGCAAATTATACCTGATACTGGCTGTTGGCGCGTATAGGTATTTGTATACCAGTTTTCCTAAGGACATATAACTAAGCCAAGCCTTTTAAAGCCACGTTTTAAATAAATTTTTTCCATGCCGATTTAAAGTAATATTCTTTGGATAGATCAACATAATGATGCAACACACCCGTTGATGTATGAAGCGGGTTAACTATATAATTTGTAGTATCTAAAGCTACAGATGCACTGTTACCGATAATCATAGCGGTTAGGGCTTGCTCAAGATAGTAGGTTGTCCCTTCTTTAGCTTCCAGTTCTTTTGTCCATAATTCCAACTTTTCCCAATCTATCGCTTCGCTATTCAGACCGATGGTGCCTACATTCACCAGTGGTTTCATGATGGTACCTGTGAGGCTTTCCATTAATCGGGCCGAATAACCGTAGCTTTCCACACAATCTATCATATGTAATGGCTCTTGGGGATTTTTTAACCAGGATACTATTTCTGTTGGATTGTCCCAGAAAAACATATCAGAATCTAAAACCAGTTTCCATCCTTTAGCCGGTAGGGTATGAATATCCGTCAACTTTTTAAGATGTGGATAAACATTCCGTTTGTTTCTGAGTACCGGGTATTTATCCCAAGGGAGATTTTTTTCGAGGTTTTGGTTTATGCTTTTCTGTGTAATTATCTCAGCACCTGGTAGCAACCTGTTTATTTGCCCAATCATGTGAGCGTCAAAGCTTCCGTCGTCAACAATAGCAAACTGAAACTGCTCATTACTGGCTTTAGTTAGTGAACGGATACAAAATAAAGTTTGGTAAAGGTATTTTTTGCCTGTAAGAAAATAGATTGATAAAGCGTTTGCATGTGAATTGACCGGAGGAAGCTGAAACGCGGCCTTTTCCATCAGTTTACGACTGGCAATCATTTTTCTGTAGTTCAGATACCCGCCAAAATGTTTAAATCTCTTGAGATTTGATTTTGGATAACGGTAAAGAATATCTACAAGGCGTTGGAACATGTTAACCAGAATGTTTTTTTGCGTTGGCATTAAAATACTTTTGGGCGAATTTTCTTCCATAGGCAATGGCAGGCACTTCAATATGATTGTATATTAGCCATGCCAGTCCTGTAACTACAAGGTATACTGTTAAATCATAAGCAAAATTCAATGCCGGGTTTTTCTGGATGATCTTGTTTTCGAAAAGAGCCAGTATATATACGCCTACCGGTATGTGAATCAGGTATACCGAATAGGAATATCGCCCCAACAAGGTAACAAAGTTAGGTACCATGCGGTAGTAATTGCCCATGATTATGATAGCAAAAGTAATAATGCCGGCAACTTTGTATTCGGTATTGTTTACGGAGCTATTGAACAACCCAAACAGGTTTATGGCCAACAGGCAAATAAAACACAAGCCCGAAAGCTTGTCCTTTATATTGAATAAATAAAAAATGCTGATACCCAATCCAAAAGCAGGCCATTGATCCAAAAAAAATAAAACGCCGGTATGTTGTGCCGGAACAAGGGCCGCCAGTAAGGAAAAGCCTATAAGTAAATAGATTAATTTTGCCTTGTTAAATAGCAGCATAAGGGTAACGGAACAATAGAAAAGTAGCTCGCAGGTTAATGACCAGTATACCCAGTTTATGGTTGTGATTTTGCTAAATGGTTTGGTGGCGAGTGTGATGATAGCTAAAACAGATCCAACATCCCTGGGCAGTACCGCAACGGAATTGAAACCGATATATAGTTTTTGAAAGCAAACGGCGCAGAGTACTACTCCAAGGCTTACCCAATAGGCCGGAAAGATGCGAAAGAGCCTCCTGCTTAAAAAATCTTTAAAATTTGCAGAGTTATACGCAGATAAAGCTATGCAATAGCCGCTAACTACGAAAAATATAGCTACCCCAAGTGAACCATGCACCACCAGGTGCCTGTACCAGTTTTCCTGTACTGGAATAGCCTGACTTAAATGAAAAAGTACAACCATCAATGCAGCAATAAAACGAAGGGCATCTACGGTATAGTTATGTTTTTGCATGTTTTTTTTCAATTGCAGAAAGGCCATCAAATAATCCGCAGGATGCTTTCCATTTCAAATAATGTATGGAGTTTTTCCAGGCCTGGTGTGCTAACCACGCCTTCAGCTTTCTTAAGGGAACAGACCATTTGGGAATAGGTTGCCATGGGTTTATGCTGTGTTTTTCTAAAACTGCAACCCATGATTCATTTGTGTTTTGAACCAAGCGCGCGAGGTAACCAATTTCGATGCGCTGTTTAGGAATAATATGCTGCAAAGTAAGATCAGGAAAATAGCCAACCCGCCAACCTGCCGCCAAAATTTCAAGCACGATATCGTTATCCCCCCCGGAAGCCAATGATTTGCCCGTGCGATCACCTATAAGGCCGGTGCCAAAGTTGTATTTTTTTATGTAGTTAGCCAGTGCCAATTTTCGGATTCCCATACCTGCACCAATAGGCGCGCAGGTTGGATATGCGTTAGTTTTGCTCGCTGTAAGTATGCTTTCTCCGAGATCGCGAAGGGCCAGGTTTCCGTAAAACTCAGGCAGCCAGGTGGGCGGTGTAGCTTCAAATAAGGGAAGCGATTTGCCGCCAATGGCTCCCAGTTTTTGATCGCTTTCAAAAATGGAAACGATGTGTTTAAGATAATTGGGCTCCAAAATGTTGTCATCATCAACCAATAACAACAGTTCGCCTTTGGCTTCACTAAACCCTTTAAGCCTGGCATGCGTAAGACCCTGTTTATTTTCAATAAGTATTCGGTGGTGTGGATGCCAACTAAGATCAATTTGTATGGGAGCAGGTGAGTTATTATCAATAATCAATAACTCCCATTGGTTGGTTGGTAAGGTTTGGATCTGTAATGCCTCAATCACCTGCGCCAAACGGCCTTGATGCGGATTATAAGCCGGCATTATAACAGATAGGAAATTATTCATGGCGGTGTCCGGTTATCCGTGCAGGCGCCCCAACAGCAATAGAATACGGGGGCAAGCTTTTGGTAACAACTGATCCTGCACCTATAACACAACCATTGCCAATGGTTACATCGCCTAATATTTTTGCGCCGGCACCTATCCATACGTCGCTTCCAATTTTTACGGGCAGTAAGATATCTGGCTGCGACCGAATCAAGGTTCCTTGCGAAGGGATAGTGTGATTTGAACTTACAATACAGGTATGCATGGCTATTAAAGTATTTTCACCTATTTCGACACCGCCATGGCCATATATGGTTACGTATTCGCCCAGGAATACATTTTTACCAATATTGATGTTCCCTCCATATGCTTTTAATATAACACCACGCGATAACTCAGCACCAGCGCCGATTTGGATATTGCCCGGCTTGCTGTTCATGATCCCCCGGGAAATTGAGGGCGATGGTTTTATGTTAACATTATAATCAATATCGATACCCCGAAATTTGAAAAACCACCTTAAAAGCGCCGAAACTATTTTTGACATGGGTTTAGTTTAAAAAAGCCGATAACGTTTCTTCAAGTGCATTGATACCAGCATGGGTATTTTCCCTGTTTTCAAAATCAAGATAGATTACCGAGTAATCGAGCTTACAAACCGAACAAATACGTAAATAGCAAGGTTGATAGGTTTGCCCATCGGGATAGATTTCTAAAATACGGGTAGCCGGCCGGCATAAATAAATGTTGCTTAACCCGGCACCATGCGGACTAATCACGTGGGTGGCCTGCTGCATTTTATCAATGGTTTCCGCGGTACTTAACTGGGCAAGGTCAATTTTTTCAATAAAAGGGTACTGTGTTAATAATTCATCCTCCCATTTAATATCCCGGGCCAGGCCTTTCCTGCTGATGAGCAATACCTTTTTCGCATCAGGGGAGTTGATTTCATCAGCAATAACCACAGGTACGTTAAATAATGACTTTAACGAATTGAGGCACCATGAACTAATTTGCTGATCGGCAATGAGACGGTTGGTAAAAAGTAGTTGGTCGCACTGGAAATGATCGGTATCATTAACCCATGTTATCTTTTGAGGATCTATGCCGGCCCTGTTTGTCCATTTTAATTTCCAATCGGTGCAGGGGCCATTAAATAGTATGTGGTCGATATTGTTCATCAGCGATTTACAAAATTGAATTTTTGTAAGCGATTCAAAAAGGAAATGGTAAAAACCGCCATCTGCACCGTTAGTTAAACATGAAAGGGTTATGCCTTTAAGATTAGTTTTAGACCTGAAATTAATAACATTAGTATACCGTGAGTCTTTGATATTAATAAACCACTCTTTAGCCGATTCATATACGTAAGCTCTTTTTTCAGGCGAATAAACAACCCCCAGATTACCGGTAATACAGCCATCGGCTAAACTATAAAGTATACGATCCTGTTCCTTAAAGATACCAGAAATTTGATATCTTTTATTTTTACCAATGTACCGTTCTACAATTTTGTTTTCAATTTCAGGTGCCGGTGGATAGATGATTAGTTTACCCGGTTCATTGATCAGGATGGCAGAAAAACTTTCTGGCAGATCAATAGGCGTGCCCTCAATAGCCGAAAACAATTGATTGTATGTACGGATTTTATAAGGGTGCTTTGTGAAAAGCCGTACCCAGGTTTTTTTTAATTTTTGTATTATGCTGCTGTTGTACAAGATGCTAACGGGTTATCTGATTAATTTTAACATCAAGCTAATGAAATTTGAAGGAAGAAATTTACTTGCTTTATAAATTAACACTATCTTCCAATTATCCATGAGCAGGTTATGTTGTTTGTTTAGCAAGATGACGTTGCCCAACTGCTTATATTTGCCCAATCGTACAAATTCATTTTGCACTTTTTTTAGTTCATTTTTAAGAGATGCTGTGGCACTTTGAAAATTGCTTAAATAGCTTTCAATAAATTTAAGCCTGCAGCCCCAGCACCTGGCTTCGTTTTTACTAATACCATTATAATGCCTTAGTGAGTAAGCCAAAACATGGTTGATAACTCCAAAAGTGGCTCCTGCCGCCGCCAATTGAACGTGTAAATCAGCATCTTCCCAGCAGGTATAATGCTCATTGAACCCTTTAACCTTTAAAAAAATATCCCTGGAATAAACTGTATTAATAATACCCAGCGGGTTGCTTATAAAATACGATAGCGGATCTTTTAAAAGTTCGCCCTCATCGTATCGCCATTGAATCACGGTATCGCGACTATCAAAGTCAATCCAGTCTGCATAGCCCAAAATCACGTCAGTTTGGTTTTGGCTTAGCTTATCGTCAATCAGCTGTAAAAAAAGCGGATTAAATTCATCATCAATGTCGTGAAAATGAATGTATTTACTGGTAGCCGCCCCGGCCAACCTGTTGCGGGCAAAACCAGGCCCTTTATTTGTTTCGCCTTTTATTACCCTGATACCTTTTGATTCAAGTGCTTGTAAGGTGTTATCTGTACTGGCATCATCGTAAAAAATAACCTCGTCAAACGGAACAGTTAACTTCGATAGATTTTCTAGGAAACCGTCGATGTAGTTTTGAGCGTTATAACAAGGAACCAATAACGCGTGCCGTTTCATGAAAGCGGTAGGTTGGGTATCACCGGTGTATTTTCGCCTGTTTTGGCGTTGAAATTTTTGATCCTTTTAGCCCTGTATTTTTCAATAGGGGAATTTAATAACCATTGCACTATCAGGGCATATACGATCACTATTATTACCGCTGTAAAACCAACGTCAATGAGTTTTGGAAATCTTTTAGCCGAAACTATCTTGATAATTAAACTTTGACCAATATAAATGGGATATGATAAGTTGCCTAAAAATCTATCAATCCTGCTTTTTTTGGTGAGCTCAAATGCAAACGGAATACATAAGGCAATGCACAAAAATAGTACGATTTGCTTGGCGTAGTTTTCTTCAAAAAATTGGTAGTAAAGCAGCACCACACAAAGAAGAATTCCATAAAAAAGATATAGTAACGCCTTGCTTGCTTTGTTTTTGATGTATTTGGCGTACATACGGTAGGAAAACATTCCACCTATAAAATATATCAGCTGCGTAGGGAAAAACATATAATCCCAGGGCGGGCCGTCTTGTAGATGATAGCACCAGAGCCGCAAACCCAGGCTTAAAAGAAAAATAGTAAGGAGTATGTAGTTTTTACGTTTATTTAGCCAGGGGGCTATTAAATAAAAGGCAAGTTCAACGCCAATTGTCCATGCAGCACCATTAAAAGCAAAATTGTAAACCGATGGCTTACTGCTGTTAAAATAGCCGGTAAAATATAATTGCCCACTTTTGTTAATACCCAATAAAAATACCCAGTCTAAACCAATAAGCAGCAAATTAGCCAATATTAGGTAAATATAAGTTGATAGGGATGGATGCGCATATTTGGTGTAAAAGTCTAACGTGCCCGGGTAATGCTGATGGTAAACAAATACGGCCCAAAAAATAAGTAATATAAGATTTAGCCAATAGGCCGGGTATATTTTTAAAGCCCTATTGGTATAAAACTGATAACTGGCACCTGGCTTGTTATATTTTTCTGTTAAAACCATTGCCATGTAAAATCCCGAAATAATGTAGAAACATTGAACCGCAAGGTTCCCTGCTACCGGCGAGTAGCCCATTATAGTGCTCGTGTGTGCAAGCACTACAGCGCAGGCCAGTAGAAATCTGATAAATCCCATTAAAAATTAAGCTGATATAAAAGGTTAAATAACATTGATGATTATATACTAAATTCTACCTGGATCCATTCGGGCGGAATGATGGCAACGGGGTATTCTTTTTTTATTTTAAAGCCAAGCCAGTACCGCGGGCAAAATATCTTTTTATCACTTTTAGGATTCAGATAGGCCGCCCACCATGAAAATGTGCTTTGCGATAATATGCATATATCGGCGTTCAACAACAACTGAAAATCTGTGATCAGATCATCGCCGGCAAATAAGGCGCCGGGTATATGCGCAAAAGCCGACTTGACAAACGCGATATCATCGCTTACAAAAATTACCTGGCAGGCAGCTATATCGGGTATTTGCGCCAGGCAATGTTGATAATAGCTGATTGGCAGCGTTAAGTCGCTGCTGCCCAGGTTTTCGGCCCACCAGTTATTTAAATCAAGATAATCTCCGCGACGAATATGTACAGCCACTACACGACGATTGCTAAATACCTGGCTGTACTTTTCATTGAAGATTTTAATATGTCGCTTTTTTACTTTGATATATCGGGAAATATCGACGATGATGTCATTAAAGAAGGCTTCTGACTGAAAATATCCCTGGTATATTTGATCGTTTGTTAATGTAAGGTACTCCTCTTTATTATACTGGCCAATAGCAACGCTTTGAAGGCTTTTTAACAAGCTGTGTCTTATTTTAAAATAGATCCTGAAATACTTATTTAACCATGGGCGATAGCCGCTGAGTTCAAAATAGTCTTCTACTATAAATTTCTCTACGCTTTCGTTCAGAAAAAAAGGTGTATCCAATTTCAGCGACAAGGCCTTTATAAAAGCATATTGGAATAACTGGTTTCCCAGCCGGCAGTCAATCGTTACGGCTACCATTGTATTGTGTTAAAACTTTTAAACGGATTTATCCCGTAACTGGTTGGGGTTAAATTAATTTTAGCCATTGATATAGTTTTATTCTAACGCGGTTTAAAAAAAACCTTTGATTCCAATCCATTACCGCGCCGTGCGCGCCGGTGTCACAGATAAGTTCATGGTCACGCTGCCATCTTATCTTCATCGCAGGATCGGATGTTTTCGCATCGGGGTGTACCGTAGCCACTGACAAGGGGTCTTTGATCAGACTTCGCCTGTTTCCTTTAACCATTCTTAGCCAAAGTTCGTAGTCAAGCGAGCAATGAAGTTCTTCCCATATAGGTTGATGAATATCGGCACTCCAAAAACAGGAGGGCTGCGCAAGCGAGGGAATCCTGATGAAGTAATCCAAAAATGGCAATACAGGGTTCAGTTTTCTGAATAGCTGCGTCGAATGGTCAAAATCGAGTGCGTAGCCATATATAAAGCCACTTTTAATATGCCTGAATCTGTCAATCACCTTTAAAAAAGTATTTTTAAGATAATAGTCGTCACTGTTTATCCAGGCATAATATACTCCCGATGCCAGGCTGAAGCCCTGGTTAATGGCATTACCTTGTCCTTTATCTTTTTTGCTTTGCTGGTAGCTAAGCCAGGGTTTATATTTTTCAATGATAGCCACCGTTTCATCGGTACTGCTACCATCCATAATAATATATTCCAGGTTAGGATAGTTTTGTAACAACACTGCCCTGATTGTTTGCTCGATAAAAATTCCCTGATTGTATGATGGCGTTACAATAGTGATTTTGGGCCATTGCAGGTTTTTATCATATAGCGCCGTATCAACCTGATCTGTCCACGGCCAGCCATGTTTGTCCGCTGGCGGGGCTGGTAATTGGTGCAGCAGCCCTGGTTTATTAAAAGGAACAATGGGAAGAGGATAAGTTATACCCTGGTTAAGGAAAGTTGTTTTATATGCTTTTAAGTTGGGCAGGTTTATCATTAATTTTTGTACGGTGATTGCTCCATGCTATCATGAAGCCCTTTTATATAATGTTGCCATATTTCAGGTTCGTTCTTTTCAAAGGCGTGGCATCCGAATGGTAAAACGCCCTGAAGCTTCCTTAACGATTCGGCAGGCGATTGCTCTACCGAAAAATGGAGTGCGACCTCATCTGAGGGTAACCTGAAAACCGGGTGAAGGATATTGCCCCAGTATTTAAAAAAACCATCTTCATTATTGGTTCCCCAAACTTTAATCTTCGATTGTAATAATTTAAGTAAACGATAACAGCTTTTGGTGTTTCTTAATGAAAAGCCGCCATTACCTACATTGCTGATCTGATGGTTTGTTCCGAGAATTTTGTTAACCCGCTTAACCCACCGGGAATATCTCTTCAAAAATTGTATTTCGTTAGGTTTGTTTTCATGCGGAATAGCCGGCGCGCCAATAAAATCGTAGCCCTGCCTGCACCAATGCAAAAGATCATCTTTAAAAACGTAGGCATCAAGCTGATAGATGAGCAGGTATTTATATTGTATAAAACTTTTATACAATGCAGGCGAAAGCATCAATTGGTTGTATCCGGCTATGCCGCTAAAATAGCGGTCGGCAAATCGCACCTCGCGAAAATTTATGCCATGTTGATTACATTCATTACTATAAAACGCAATATCGAGAGTTTCAGGGGCGATAAATATAATATCATAGCGGCTTAAAACCCGGAAACACTGGTTCATAGAAAGCACTTCGTTTTTATCCGGCAGGAGTTTATAGATAGGGATTATTACTGCGGCTGGGTTACTGATCATTGTTGCCAAAAAGTATTCTGCGTACCCGGTTGGCTGCGGCTTTTATCTTTTTTAAGTAAAAAGCCGAACTGGGTTCAATGAGTATATTAAACCGTTCGTACCGATCGGCTTGTTTGTTAATCGCAATATTTATGGGGTGTATTATTCGTGCTATGGTATGCTGCTTCATAGCTGCCTGGCTTGAAGCATCGTCAAAAGTGTGAGTGGCATGTGACCCAAACCCGATATTGGATATCATATTTTGCCAGGGTACCACGCATACACCTTTATTCTTCCATATCCAGTACATCCACTGATAATCCCAGGCATCAAGACCGTTGATGATGAGCCTGAAGTTACGCACCCAAAGCTGGCGTTCGCGTTGTAGCGCAAATGATTGTGTTACTACAGTGGCTCTTGTTTCTTCAGTTTCACCGCTTAGGCTAAAGTTATAATTTGCCCATGCCCGTTTCCAGGTGGCCCAGCCCCAGGCATGCGGGTAGCTGGAAAAATAATAGCTGGCTGTATCCAGTTTTTGAGGTTGGTAGCTTGTGCCGCAAATCATCATTACGCTTGGGGTGTTCCTATACTTTTCAAGCAATGTTTCGCAAAAAGTAAAGAAACTGGTATTGGGGATACAGTCATCTTCTAATATGATACCCTCATCTACATTGTCAAAAAACCAGGTGATGGCGCTTGCAGGTGCCGCCCCGCAGCCCAGGTTTTGATCCCTGAACAAGGTTTTAACCTCACAATCCCAATCAACATTCGTGGCTATGGCCCGGGTTAGTTCGCATAGGCCAGCATCAGCCGGTTTGTTTGCCCGTGGCCCATCCGCGGCAATAAAAAGATATTTGGGTTGTTGCCTGCGAATCTCGTCGAAAACTTTTCGCGTGGTTTCAGGCCTGTTAAAAATAAGAAAGAGAACCGGGGTATTTACCATAATAGTATCCTATCGATATTTTGGCTGGCCTCTATTGCAAAAATGGACTTAATCAACAGATAAATTTTTTGCTGGTTTACGGGTATCTGAATTAGTGAGCACGGCATAGGCTTTCTGCTTCAGGTAAGCGGCAAGGCAATACGTACGTTCAAGGATATTCAGCGGTGATGCTTTAGAAAATGCAGCTTGTTGAAGGTATAATCGTGTACCAATAAAAGATTTATTAAAAATCCGGCGCCCAAAATATTTCATCAACAAAGCCCCCCGATCGGCCTTAAACACATAGTCTTCAACGTTTGAACTCTGGCCGCCTACAAAAAAATTTGCGATTACCAGGTCGATAAAAGTGAATGTAAATCTGGCATAACACCTCAAGTTATAATCAAAATCGGCATTGGTAACATATTTCAAATTGTAGTACCCTATTTTTTCGACTACGCTTTTTTTGTAAAAGATTGCCTGGTGGCAGATATTGCGGTCAATGAATTTTTCCAGGTTGTACTCCCCGTCAAAAATTACATTATCCAGGTTCCATTTGTTTTTACCCCGCATAATCACGTTGCCATAAACAACATCAGCCTTGGTCTCCATAATTTTAAGTGCTATTGCCGATAATACTTTGTTGTTATGGAAGGTATCGTCGCTGCCTAAAAAATACAGCCAATTACCGTTGCATAAATCTATCCCTTTATTCATTGCATCGTAAATCCCTTTGTCGGCCTCAGATATAAAATTAACAAAGGGAAATTTCGCGACGTAACTTTTGATTAGAGCCAATGTTTCATCGGTTGAAAGCGCATCAATAATCCATACTTCAAAATTATCGTAGTCTTGTTCGGTTATACTCTGCAAACATGCGTTCAGCGTACGAGCCGAGTTAAATGTGGGGATAATGATGGAAATGAATGAGCCGGCGGCCATTAGCAATTGAAATCGGAGCTATTTACATTAGTAATATGAAAAAGCATCGAATGAAATGTTTTCGTTTGCGTTTTCGATTAAATGAATTGGTTTGTTACCGTAAAAAGAAGCCCAATAACTAAAAGTACTTGGTGGCCCTAATATGTAGTCGCATTTTGCCAAAGCGTAAAGGTCAACTATAAAATGTCGCTGTTCAATACTGGTATTCAAATGGGCGATGGTGTTTTAATGCCAGCTTATTAATTAACTTAAAAGGAGTTAGTCTGATGCTGATAGAATGAACATAAATTTATCAGCTGCAAAACTCGTGTTACTCTTCAAAATATGGATAAATAAGCCGATACCGTATTCTACCGGATTGGCTATAAAATACCCGAAGTGAAATAACCTGTTGCAAAGCTGCCAGTTTTTATCTGTTGTAATAGCCATTGTTGCGGCTGCGCTTTATGAATTGTGCTATTAATATGTACTTCTCATCGATATTCCTGAGGTTGATGCGGGATATTACATAAATCTTTAATTTTTCTGCGTTAACGTTCCAGCGGCTTGTCCCTGTAAGGCCCGCGGTAATGAGCCTTAACATTGGTTTAATTATCTGCCTGCTTTTTTCTATTAGCCGAAGTTGCGCCGCATCAATAAATGAGGCATAAATTTTTAATACCTCGTGGGCATCAATAAAGCCCTGCATTAACCGCTTATTATAATCGGGAGTTAACCGCTCTGGTGCAATATAATGGCTGAATAAAAGCTTTTCGGTGTAAAACAGCCGGTAGCCCATCAACAAAAAGCGCATACAGATTTCAGAGTCCTCGCCCGAAGTTAATTCTTTACCGTTGCGGCCAATAAGTAAATACGGAAAACCAGTGAACGCGCTTTTGTAAAGTGATTTTCTGATAACAATGCCGCCAGTCCAAAGAAATTTTCTTGACGAAACATCGCCGCTGCTTTCGGCCTGTTTGCCCACGGCGTAGTTGGCAGCAGATGAATTAAACCAATCCGGTAAGGGTATATCTGATACGGCTACGCTTTGCCCGCCCAGAGCCGCCATTTTTGGGTTGACCGAAATGGTATTATATGCAACGCCAACATAGTCTTCGTGCAGCCAGTTATCGTCGTCGCAAAAAAGTATGTAGTCAAAATTTGAATTTTGGATACCCGTTTCCCGTGCATTGCACACTCCCGGTTTCAACTCGTCAATTACCCGGAAATTGACACCTGGCGTATTAAAGTTTTGCCACTCCATTTTTGCTGTTTCTGCGGTATTATCGGTCGAGGCGTTGTTAACCACGATAATTTCCCAATTGATATCCGCAGATACTTTTTGCAGTGCCAGATGCCTGATGGTTTGTTTTAAACGGGTGGCGCTATTATAACAACAGATAATAATCGAAATTCCACCCTTATCCATTGTTGTCCATTGTTGTCCATTGTTGTCCATTGTTATTCACATCTAACAGTTGCCACCCATCGGGATAAATTTCTGGCGGCCAGGTTTTTTGGATATGGTGCCCCAAAAAATATTTTGGCGCGTAAATTTTTTTTTCCGGCTTTTGATTTAACCAAGCGCCCCACCAACTAAAAGTACTATTGGCGATAACACAAATGTCGGCATTTAAAAGATGCTGAAAATCGTTAATCATGTCATCTTCAGAAATTAACTTATAGGGCAGGTAGTCAAATTCTTTTTTTACAAGGTCAACATCGTCACTTATAAATACAAATAGTGTATTTGTTGATGATATGCGGGCAATGATGTTTTTATAGTAGCTGATAGGGAGTGAAAGATCGTCGCTTCCTAAATTTAAATGGCCAAGATTTTTATAGTCGTCCTGCCTGATGTGTACAGTAACAATTGTTTTGTTTGCAAAAAGGGTGTCGTATTTTTGATGGTAACGTTTTCTGAAATCGGCCTTTACATTAAAATGTTTTCTGATAGCATCTTCGTATCCAGTAAAATAGCGTTCTGACTGAAAATAACCTTCAAAAAGAGTTTTATCTTTATTAAGAGCGGCAACCTGGTCAAATTGCTCTTCTACTTTAAATTCAACTTTGTTAAAAATAAAATACTTGTGAATTAGCCGGTAATAGAAATTTCTGAGCCGGTATGAAAAGAAATTACGGTAGCCGCTAATGCCAAATATACGATCATCTAAAAAAAAACTTCGGTTATATGGCAGTTCAAAATAGTTTTGAATAACCTGCTTTTGATCAGCCTGATCAAAAAAGCAGGATGTATTTAACTTTTTTGCAGTTGCATAGCCAAAAGCAAACTGAAATAGCTGATTTCCCAAGCGCCCCTGTAGCTTTACTCCAATCATTACTTAACAAACCAAAAGCAGCCACAGCCCCAGTCTTGCTGATCGACATCAATTTGCGAGGCGTTGATTATCATCCCGGTTTCCAGGTAATTATCCGGCACTAATGAAAATTCTTTGAGGGTAAAGGGCCCAAAATAGCTGCAAATTTGTTGATAGGAATATATCCTGTGCGCATTGAATGCCATCTTTGGGCGGCCTACAGGCACAACAATTATGAGGTTGCCGCCTTGTGCCACAACTCTTTTTAATTCCTGCATGGCTTTTAAATCGGCAACAGGATCAATCGGATTTCCGTATCGGCCTAAGCCTATATGCTCAACTGTGTGCATGCACGATAAGGAGCGTATGCTAGAACAAAAGTGCAGAGTTGATGATATATCAACATGTACCTTTGGCGCTATTTTTTTTACCACCCTTGCAGCCCATGCTGGGTGATAAGTATAGTGTCCCTCAAAATAGGTTGAAGAGGTTTTATCATCTAAACATGGATAAATGTTAGACCAATTCATTTCAAACCTGTTATCTGTATCAAGCTTCTTAAATACAGCAAAATCCTTTTTAAATGAGTTCCATTTTTCGCTCTTGCGTTTTCTTTTGTGATAAAGATGTCGCAGTTGGTCAAGAACTAATAGTTTTTATATTCATTTGCGGGGATGATTTTTGCGGTGAGCTTTTATGCTGTAAAATATAGCTTTATGATTTTTTGTTGGCTGCAAACTTGTGTCAATGTATAGTTTCATTTACTCCGTTTGGGTGTTGATGATCTATTATGAGTTTAAATAAATGAATTTCTTATTTTTAGAAGCTGATCATGCCGTTCCCCGATTATTCCAGTAGTCTTTATTGATAAAGATTGTGTTTATGTAGGTATCGGCATAAACAAAAAAGTTATTCTTGGTAAAGTATTTAAAAATAGCCTCGTTCTTCTTTTCCGAATTGTCTTCAGTATAATTGATAGTTTCGATGCAAAATACGGTGGTTGTGTATTTTGTTAAATCTAAGGTTTTTAAAATTTGATAGTCCAGTCCTTCCACGTCAATTGATATAAAATCCGGAGATGTGCCAACAAGGAAATATGTTTCAACTATTTTTTGTAATGGAATAACTTTTATTTTTTTAATCGTTTCAATACCGTACGATCCGTACGCGGCTACCCGCTCAGCTTCTTCTTTAGAGAACGTGTTAAGCACCCTGTTGGACATCACATAAAAATCCAGCACGTCTTCGGCTTCTAATCCGATGCCTATATTGATATTAACATCGTTTGGTCGGCACTTAATAAATGATTCTATTAATTCGGGATCCGGCTCAATATTAACGCCTGTTGATCCAGCCAGGTAAAATAGATAAGTATTACTCAATATTGTAGGGTGATTTGCGCCTACATCAATATACCTGGGTTTTGAAACGCCTAATGAATTGAAAATGGAAAGCAGGATTCTGTCCTCGCCACATTGGGAATATGTTCTTTGAAAATCATCCGTTTTTTTGTTGAATAAATTAAAAAAACGAGTTCGAAGAATCCTAAAAATTTGCTTCATTGTCTTTAATTGTTTCAAACTTCATTTGGTTAATAAGTAAGCCGGTGTTTGCTTCATAGCTTACAATAGTTGAATCGGATAATCTATCTAACTCGATAGTAAATATTAGCGCTTCTCCAATATATTGTATATTACTTTTGCCAATTGAAAGGCCGATACCTATGGTATAGGTGCCTATAGCTAAATGCAATAAATCCATTTGGAAATAGGTATGATAGATACCCTCCTGAAGAGTTGCGGGTTCTGTCCAGGTAGTATTTATCGGGGTACCCTGATGCATGATACCTACTGCACATATAACGTCTCTTTGTGGGGTATTTACCTGGTAAGTAACTTTAATTGTAAAGTTACTCTGAAGCGCTATCTCACTACTTTTTTTACCATCCTTATTGATAAGGCTTGCAGATAGTACGGACATGGATAGGCTTTTGTTAGCCTTAAAAATTGCCTCAGCCTGCGAATTATCCGTTTTTAAATATTCATTAATTGTAGATGCCGCGTAATCAAAATAATCAAGCTTGCCATTATTTAATAAAATAGCTTTATTGCAAAGCTGGCTTATGCTGGCCATATTATGACTCACAAATAGTACTGTTCTTCCTTCGCCCTTACTCACTTCTCCCATTTTACCCAGGCATTTTTTCTGAAATTCGGCATCCCCAACGGCCAATACCTCATCAACTATCAAAATTTCTGCTTCCAGGTGGGCTGCAACGGCAAACGCAAGCCGTACATACATGCCCGATGAATATCGCTTTACAGGTGTGTCGATATATCTTTCGACGCCCGAGAAATCTACTATCTCATCAAAGTTGCGTTTTATTTCTGCCTTACGCATGCCTAAAATTGCACCATTAAGATAGATATTTTCCCTTCCGCTTAATTCCGGGTGAAAGCCGGTTCCTACTTCCAACAAGCTTGCTATGCGCCCTTTTAATTTAACAGAGCCTGTTGTAGGGGCGGTAACGCGGCTCAGAATTTTAAGCAATGTGCTTTTACCCGCGCCATTTTTACCAATAATACCTACCGCATCGCCCTGTTCTATATCAAAGTTGATATCCTTCAAGCTCCAAACAACATCACTTTGCCCTTTTTTTGTCCGGTCATTTACTTCTCCTATCTTTAAAAAAGGATCTTCTTTACCACGTATTTTAGCCCAGTAGCGTTCCAGATCGCGGGATAAGGTCCCTGTTCCAATTTCTCCTAACTGGTAAGCTTTTGAAAGATTTTCTGCTTTAATTACTGGTGGCATATATTATACAGTATCGATAAAGGTTCGCTCAACGCGGTTAAAAATTACTATTCCAATTAAAAGTATAGCAACGGTTATTACCGAAGTGATACCTAATGACAGCATAGTAAATGTGCCTTCTCCGAGGAAGCCATACCTGAACACTTCTATAATAGGTGTCATGGGGTTATACTCTACCACCCATTGATAGTGGGGATATTTTTCCTTTACTACAGATAGCGGGTAAATTACAGTAGTTAAATACATCATTAACTGAATGCCAAAAGTGATCAAAAAGCTCAGGTCACGATATTTTGTGGTCATAGCCGAAATGATCATGCCAAGGCCCAGACCTAACATGGCCATTAACAGCAATAAAAAGGGAAACAATAGCAGGTAAATATTAGGGTGCACATTGGCACCTTTAGCCATATAAATGCCCATCATTAAAAAAAACATGGCCATTTGAACAGCAAACCTAATCAAATTGGATACCACAATGCTTAAAGGAACGATAAGCCTCGGGAAATATACCTTGCCAAAAAGGCCTGCGTTTACTGTGAATACAGATGATGTTTTTGTAAGGCAATCAGCAAAATAGTTCCAGGCCGTAATACCTGCCAGGTAAAATAATGGTTGTGGTAAACCATCTGTTTTGATAGCCGCAAGGTTTCCAAATATAAAAGTATAAATAATAGTGGTAAACAGGGGCTGTATGAAAAACCATAGCGGTCCAAGTATGGTTTGCTTATAAAAAGAAACAAAATCACGTCGAACCAGCAATATCAGCAGGTCGCGGTAATGCCATATATCTTTTAGTTTTAGATCAAATAAACTGCCATGAGGCGTTAACTCGATATCCCACATTTCTTCGGTTGATGTATTCATTCGTTTAGCAGTGTTTTAATTTTTTGCATATAATCCAGTTCATTAAAATGCAATAAGCATTGCTCTTGCAGCATCTTGCGTTTATTAGGGGTGAGCGGGGTTTCCAGATGTTCGGTAATACACTTAATAAGCTCTGCCGGGTCGTCGGCGTCAATGGCGCTGCCCAATTCGCCGTTTCTGATGGCATCAATGCTCCCATCGGCGTTGCCGCAAATAACAGGTAAACCACATGCCAGTGCTTCAATGAATACAAGCCCGAAGCCTTCTTTTTTACTGGGTAATACAAAAAGATCGGCCATTAAAAAATGATCGGCAAGTTCGTCTTCGTCAATAAAGCCGGTAAGTATAACCTGGTTGGCTACTTTAAGTTCATTAATGAGCTTGTTGATCCTGCATTGCTCCTTTTCATCGTACTTGCCAGATAGTATGTATTTGATATTGGGGAAGCTTTCTTTTAAACTGCTGATAGCTTCTATTACATGCTCATAGCCTTTGTATTGTTCTGTAGAGGCCAGCCTGGTAAGGGTAAATATAATGGGCGAACTATTTTCTAACCGATAGCGGGATATCAGAGAAGTTGGGATCCGGGTAACAGAAGGTACCTTCATGAACGGGTCAATGGCGTTATTCAACACCCGGCAAATGTCTTTTTTAACGTGGTGCCTTGTTATTAGTTGGTCGCGTGTAAAATCACTTACGCAAATTACCTTGTCACATCTCTTTAATAGGTATCTTTTTACAGGGGAAAGATTACGCCAAACCTCAATACCGTGCGCTATTAGCCATACTTTACAATTAGGGTTAACTAATTTAATGATAAGGCCGATGATGGATAAATTGATATGGCTTAAAATGATCACGTCGGGTTTTACAGAACGATTAATGGCTTTTAAAACAAAACTTGCCCGCTTTGCACCAAAACCTTTAAACCCGGTTTGGGGAAGATACTGCTCCATCAAATCTTCCTGTTTATCATATGCAGACCATAACTCAAAATCCCATTTATTAATTTGGGCCAGCTTATATAAGGAATGCCCAAGTGTACGGGTCATTTTTTGAATGCCACCTGTTGTACTAAAGGTTTGTAAAGTAAAGAGGATTACTTTTTTACACATGGCCCTGTACCTGGTAAAGTGCATAAGCCTTTGACCAGTGAATTTGATTGTTTTTAAACTTTTGAATGCTGTTTTGTGCCAGTTTGCCATTGTAAAAGCTAACGTCGCTTATCCGGTGATTTTTACTCATCCACATTTGCAACGGAAACGAGAAACCCATTTTAGGTCTGTCCCATACAGAAGTTGGCAGCAAGTTACTAAAGCTATCAATTAACAATTTTTTGGGCTGTTGATTATTGAATCGTATTTGAGGCGCAATACTTTGAGCAACCCCGGTAAAGTCTTCATCTAAAAAAGGCACCCTTACTTCTAAACCGTGCCGCATACTCATTACGTCGGTATCTCTCAATAGCTGATTTTGCATATAAAGGTTTGTTTCAAACCAGAAAGCATGCTCATGATTATACGGGCCAAGCTCGGGAACGTCATGATCGTTAAAAAGCACATCAGCAACCTGCCGGGTGTCGGTGTCTAATATTTTACTAATGTCTCCAGGCGAAAATAGTCCCCTTAGTAAAAGATAATCGGCTATTGAGCTTTTACTGGCCAAAAAGGCAAGTTTTTTATAAGGATCGGGCAGCACTCCTCTTATTGCCGAAAATAAAAACGGCGGAATGTTTCTTAAATGCCCCAGGAACCTGATGCGGTTAAAGGAGGGATATCCGCCAAAGTACTCATCGGCCCCAACGCCGGATAGCACTGCCTTTAAACCGTCGTCGTGTGCGTATTTACTTATGAACCAACTGTTGATACCATCGGTTGTGGGCATATCCATAGCATCAATAATTTCGGGGAAATGATTTTCAAAATCCTGTTGTTTGACCAGATGTGAAAAGTTTTCACCGCTTATCTCATCTAAAATTAAACGTTGATATGCTTGTTCGTCATATTGTTTTTCGTCAAAAAAGATAGATATGGTTTTAAGCTGCTGTTTTTTTTGTTGATCAGCAAGGAGCGTTATCAGGCTTGAATCAATTCCTCCACTCAAAAAAACACCCAGCGGAGCATCGGCTATCATTTGCCGGTTTACCGCCTTTATTAAAGCCGCTTTAATGAGTTGCTGCGCCTCATTAGCATCGGTAACCTGGTCTTTTATAGCTGGTTGATCATATGAGCGCATCTCATGGGTTGATGTTGCATGATTCCAGCATAAATAACACCCTTTAGGTAGGCTATACACGCTTTCCAGTGTGGTGTATGGCTCAGGTATATGCCCGAAGGCCAAAAAGCGGATTGGCCAATGAGCATCTTTTTGGGTAGCCAGGCCGGCAGCGCCGAATGCCCTTATTTCAGAGGCAAAACTTAAGCCGTCATCCTTTATAAAATAGTAAACCGGTTTTACGCCGGCCGTATCACGTACCAGGTAGGTGAGCGATTTAACGGTATCAAATAAGGCAAATGCAAACATCCCTCTAAGTTTTGAAAACGCGGCAGTACCCCAATGTAAATATGCCGAAAGGATAACCTCGGTATCGGTGGTTGAGGTAAATGTAGCACCTTGTTTTAAAAGCTCACTTTTGATTTCCTGGTAGTTATAAATTTCGCCATTAAAAGTTATCCAGGCTTTTTGCCCTGTATCTGCCATTGGCTGGTGGCCGTTGTTGCTCAGGTCAATTATTGATAGCCTGCGGTGCCCAAATGCAAGATGAGCGGTGTCATCATAAAATATACCTTCATCGTCTGGGCCGCCATGCCGCAACTCAAAGCACATAGCCTTCACTTTTTCGCGAATAAGCTCGGGCTGTAATCGATTATTAATTATTCCCGCTATACGGCACATTTTTGCTTGTATATGTTCACAGCTTCGCCCGGTAAGTCACAAATTTATTTGTAACTTATTGTTTTACAGTGCTTTGTTTTAATGTTAACACTGTGTTCTTGTCTGCTATTCAGGGCAAAACTGCCCTGTTGTATGTTTTAATAAAATTAAAAACGTTCAATATAAGATGCCATAGCGTTAACTATGATAGAGTGTCCTATACTTTCGAGTCGTAATATTAATTGCTTTTGCGATTTATGTGATATAACCTCCCCCGTCATTCCTTTTAGTGGCCCGGCTTTAATAACAATTTTTTCTCCGGGTTGTAAATTTTCTTCGGTTACTTCCAATTCATATGGGCTGGCCATCAATAGCTTTAGTTCGGTTATCTGGCGGGTGGGCATTGTTGCAGGCTTGCCCGAGAAATATAGAAAACGCGCTATGCCTTTTGTCATCAATACATCTGCCTGCTCATGTGGGGCAATGTTAACAAATATGTATGATTTAATGAAAGGTTCTTCAACCCATTTTTTACGATCACTCCATTGTTTTAACTGCCGGTGCAATGGCAGGTATGCTTCGATATTTTTGGTGATCAATGCCTGGTGCGCTTTTTTTTCGGCGCGGGGCTGAGTATAAACCGGATACCATTTTTTAGCTGTTGGCCCTGTCTTAAAATCCATATTTAAATAAGTTCATTTTATTTAAACCACTGCCTGATGTCCCACCATTTATTCTTTTTATCATCCAGGTAATAGCCAGATCCCGAGTAACCATTGTAGTCAGAATAATAATAATACCGCGAACCCGAATTATCACCGGTAAACTTGGTGGTATAATACCTTGAATGTAACAGATCTTCCTCGTAAGCATTTAATACTATCACGGTGTTATCCAGGTGGTACTCCTGCGATATTCGTTGCGGAACTGCTGCCGCATAAAATTTTGATTTACCAGATCGGATCACAAAAACATTAATGTCGCTCATCCTTATTAGTGGTATGGCATCAGATACCAGGCCAATAGGGGCTGTGTCTATCATGATTACATCATATTTTAGTTTTAACTGGGCAATTAAAATTATCATTCTCTCGCTATGCAGTAACTCGGATGGGTTAGGGGGGACAGGGCCAGATACGATGAAATCGAGATTTTCTACGTCTGAACGAAGTATGATCTCGTCAAGGCTGTTTTGGTGCGCAAGGTAGTTGCTTAATCCAAGATCGTTTGGTACATGGAATGTTTTATGCAACCTCGAACGTCTTAAATCGGCTCCAATAAGTATAACTTTTTTATCAATGAGGGATAGTGTGCTGGATAGATTTACTGCAACAAACGATTTACCTTCGCCCGCCACTTCGGATGTTATACAAATAACTTTACTTGCTTTTTCTGACGCCAGGAAACTCAAATTGGTACGTACCGAGCGAACAGACTCTGCAAATATTGATTTCGGTTTGCTAATTGCTAAAACCTGCCTGCTGTTTTCGTCAACCAATTCTGGATACTTTCTAATAACACCAATGATAGGTATAGCAGTAAGACTTTCTATGGTTTCTTTGTCATAAATGAAAGGGTTTAGCACCCGTATAAGTACAATCATACCAAGGCCTATGGCCAGGCCAATAATTATCGCTGTGCGATGAATATCATGTTCATCTGGCGATACCGCGGTAAAATTAGGCTGTGCATATTCAATCACAGTTGCACCCGGTAGTATCCCCGCCCTGCTTATTTGGGCTTCCAGCTTTTTTTCGGATAAGAAAGAGTATACCTTATCGTTTATTTCAAAATCTCTTTGCAAACTTACCATGTCTCGCTGTGCCGCCGGCAAGGCTTGTATGGTTTGGTTTATTTGGGCTAACTGGCTATCAAGGTAAGCTATGTTTTTTTCAAGACCGTTACGAATAGACTTTATATTGTTTAAAGCCGTAAGCTTTGCCTGTAATATTTGCTGATTAACATCCAGCACCTGTTGTGAGGTAGGAATATACGTTTTTAACAGTAAAGTCCTTTGAGATATCAATCCGTCAAGCTTGCTTACCAGGGTATTTAGCTCCGGTAAATCACTTCCGCCTGTAATGAAATTTAAGGTAACATTATCTTTTTCTTTTGTAATTTGATCACTTAACTGATCAAGCGCGATGATCTGAATTTTTAATAACGATCTTTTGGAATCAACTTCTGCAGCTTTTGTTGCTGATGTATTTGACGCAGTTGTTACATCCAATATTTTGGTTTTATTTTTATACTTTTCAATAGAGTTTTCTGAGCCTTTAACCTCGCTGGATAAAAATGAAAGTTGACTGTCAATAAAGTCGATCATTTGTGAGGCCGATTGTGCTTTTTGAATCCGGTCAAAAATCACATATTCCTTCATTATGTTATTAAGAATATCGGCTGCAAATTGCGGGTTGGAGTCTGTTTCCTGTAACGAAATGATGTTAGTATTTTTCCCTGTTTCGCCTGCTCTAAACCCGCCCTGTACCCTGCCTATATAATCTTCAGCGTTGTTGAATTTAAAAAGATAGATAGTGTTTTTGTCAATTGCACCGGGATATCTTATTGTAAAGCTTGTATTGCCAACTGTTACAGGCTCATTATAGTTGTATTTGTTTTCAATTTCCTTTTTTCCTGTCTGGTAGCTAAGGCTAAAGGTTTGCTTGTTAATAGGTTTGTAGGTTAGCAGATCATGATAAAAATTTAAACTGTCAAATTTTATCAATTGAATATTGAGCGGTTTTGATGGATAGGTTTCTGTGGTGCGTACCCTGCCCGATAGGTAAAAGCTTACCCGGTAATCCATATCCTTTATAGCGCTTAAAACAACATTATGGCTTTGTAAAACCGATATAATGCTTTGAATTTTTGATGGGCCGCGCTCTGGTACGGCCATCACGGTAATAAGATCTGACACTTCAGATTTTTTTTCTTCGGCTTTAAGCGTGCCGTATGTTGAATAGGTTTTGGGAGTATACCAAAGGTAGGTATAGGATATAATTGTTGTTAAAGCAACAGACGCAACTATCCAATACCATCGACTTAATAATATTTTACAAATTTTAAAATAATCAATTTCCTGGTTGGGCAGCTTTCTTTGAATTTTTTCTGTCTCTTCCATTAGCGATGGGAAAACGATATGATAAGCAGGGCGGTGTTGATTAAAAGTAACACTGGCTGCGCAATGCTTGTAATGTTTTGTAAGTTTTCGTTACGTATTGAGCGTTTGTTTTGCGCTATGTAAATAATGTCGCCGCTTTGAAGTATAGCCCGGGGATCGTTTATTGAACTAACATCTCTTAGATTAATTACTGTAATCTGCGGATTGCTCTGATCGCCACGTATAATTTTTATATTAGTTTCATTTGCATTTTTAGTAAGGCCTCCTGCCTGACCTATCATTTCAACCAGGGTTGTTTTATCCTTTATGAGCGGGAAGTTCCCTTGTCCTGTAATCTCGCCAAGCATTGTAACTTTAAGATTTGTAATTTTCAATTCAATAATGGGATCTTTTAAAAGATTTTTACGGTAAAGGTCTTCAACAAGTTTTGCAGCCTGCGAGCGGGTAAGCCCGGCAACAGCAACATGCCCTATAACAGGGAGGGCTACAGAGCCATCCTCATCAACCTGGTAAGTTTGGATTGCCCCACCACCTCCAACGCTTGTTCCATTACCTGTTTGAGGCGCATCAACCACATAGCTGATATTTTGAAGGTTTCTGATCTGCAACAGATCCTGGGGTTTAATCCGGTAGGCGCTTAAATCACCGGTAGTTTTTCGTGATGTGGTATCGGTATTAGCCGTTTTTTGTTCAAAAAGAGTTTGGTACTGCTTGCCAGAGCACGATGTTAAAACAAGAAGTAAGAAAATAAAAGAAGAAATATAGGTTAGTATACGCATAGTGACGGTAACTTCTGCTTAATGTTTTTATTTTTGGACATTAAACCCAAAAATACATAATTTGCGGGTATTAAGCCGTTGTATTTTCCATTTGTTAGGGTTTGAAGATTTCATTAATTACTGTTGTTTATAATGCCCAGGATACCATAGCCAGCTGTATCGAGTCTGTCATCGGTCAAAATTATCCCCATATTGAGTATATTATTGTTGATGGTGGGTCAACAGATAATACACTTCAAATCATCGATCAATATCGTCATGTTATTAGTTTAATTATTTCTGAACCAGATCAAGGCATATATGATGCCATGAATAAGGGGCTGAAATTTGCCACCGGCCAGGTTGTTGGTACGCTTAACGCCGATGACAAGTTAGCCGATAGCCAGGTTTTATCGGCAATAGCACAGGCATTTGTAAGTTCAAACGTCGATGCCGTTTATGGAAATTTAAACTTCATAAATCAACAAGGCAATATAACACGTAAATGGGTATCAGGTAAGTGTGTAATAAATTCCTTTAATTGGGGTTTTATGCCCCCGCATCCTACGTTTTACTGCAGGACTGCACTATTTAAAAAAATGGGATTTTATAGCCTTGAGTATGGTTCTGCCGCCGACTATGAGTTAATGGTAAGGTTTATGTATTTGTACAAAATCGATTGCTACTATTTAAACAAAGTTTTGGTGCACATGCTTACCGGGGGGGTAAGCAACAAAAGCCTCAAAAACCGACTAAAGGCCTGGGGCTTTGATTTAAAGGCAATGCGTAAAAACCATATTAAATTCCCTTTATTGACATTGTTGCTGAAGCCACTTAGAAAAGTATATCAATTTTTTTAACTTAAATGATAACTTTTTTTAGGCTGTTGCGTATAAAAAATGGCAATTAAAATGAACTGATTAATACAATACGTTAGTATGATTCAACTTTTACATTCGTCTCATTTTATTTACAACATTTTGATAGTAGCGTTTTCAACGTTAATCACATTATTATCTATTCCTTCTATCCTGCATGTTGCACGCTCAAGGCACCTTTATGATGATGTAGGCCATTTCAGAAAACAGCATGATCACGGGATTCCACGTTTGGGTGGCGTAGCCATTTTTGTAAGTTTTACTATCACTATACTATTATTTAGCATTATTGACAAGGCTTTGCCCATAAGTTATCTTTTAATAGCTTGTATTATTCTGTTCACAATGGGTTTAAAGGATGATTTATCCGGCGTAAACTCAAGTACTAAGTTTCTTATACAGTTTGTAGTAGCTGCTATCCTGGTGTTACTTGGCGATATCCGGATCACAAGTATGTACGGCGTTTTTGGCATCACCACATTACCTTATATCCCAAGCGCAATATTTTCGATATTGTTGATCATGCTCATCGTTAATTCCTTCAATCTCATCGACGGTATAGATGGCTTAGCGGCCATTACCGGTATTATTGTTAATGGTACGTTTGCGGGTTTGTTTATTTATCTTAAGCAATATGAGCTGGCGGCAATTTCGTTTGCTATGGTAGGCGCAATTGCGGGTTTTTTAAGATATAATATTACACCTGCAAAGATATTTATGGGCGATACCGGCGCATTGTTAATAGGCCTTATATCGGCTGTAATGGCTGTTAAGTTTATTGAGGTGAGTAAAATTACACATGCCGGGGTACCTGTTATCAACTGTGTTCCTGCTTTAACCATAGCCATATTAATAGGTCCTGTGTTTGACACTTTAAGGGTTTTTACTTTGCGTATAGCAAGCGGTAAATCGCCTTTTGAAGCCGATAGAAATCATATGCATCACCGCATTTTAGGCCTTGGCCTTAATCACCTGCAAACAACTATATGTTTATCTGTTATAAACTTGCTTTCGATAGGAATGGTGTTTGTTTTCAGCGATCTAAGTAATTCTTTGCTTATTGTGCTTATTGTTTCTGTTTCCATTATTTCTAACTGGATTATTACATTTAGTTTACGTTCAAAAGAGCGTGAGCGCGTAGCGCTTCGTAATTTTTTTGCGTAACATCTGAACTCACCTTTAGTAGTTGAAAAGTCATTACCTTTTCATTACGTCAATAACCACCCATCTTCATTAACTTTGCTGCTGTTATAAAACATGTGCAGATGAAGATTGCTATAAATGGTTTTGGCCGCATAGGTCGTATATTTTTAAGGAATATTTTAGCGCGGCCGGGTATTCAGGTTGTGGCTATTAATGATCTTACCGATACCCAAACCCTGGCCCATTTATTTAAATATGATTCGGTTCACCGGGGCTTTAAAGGCGAAGTAACCTTTGATGCCGAAAATCTTTTCATCAACAGAAAACAGATAAGAGTATTCTCCGAGCGCGACCCACTTGCATTACCGTGGAAAGATCTGGATATTGATTTGGTTATTGAATCAACCGGGAAATTCACCTCAAGACAAGGCGCTCAGATGCACCTTACTGCCGGCGCCAAACAAGTAATCATATCTGCACCATCAAGCGATAAAAGTGTTCCCACAGTAGTGCTTGCTGTTAATGACGAGCAAATTGATTTATCGGCCCCTGTATTATCCAACGCCTCATGTACTACAAATAATGTGGCTGCCATGGTGAAGATACTCGATGAAAATTGGGGTATTATTGATGGCTATATTACCACAGTACATTCCATGACCGGCGATCAAAATTTGCACGATGCACCGCACAAAGATTTGCGGCGTGCAAGAGCGGCATCAGCATCAATTATCCCCACCACAACCGGCGCTGCAAAAGCCATCACCGCTATATTTCCGCATTTAGATGGGCGTTTAGGCGGGGCGGGAATTCGTGTACCGGTGCTTAATGGCTCGCTGACGGATTTTACCTGTAGCCTAAAAAAACAACCTACAATTGATGAGATCAATAATGCATTTAAACTGGCCGCCAATGGCCCAATGAAAAATGTATTAGAATACACCGAGGATCCAATTGTATCAACCGATATATTAGATAATCCGCATAGCTGTATTTTTGATGCACAGCTTACTTCGATTGTTGGCGGCCTGGTAAAGGTTGTTGGCTGGTATGATAACGAAATGGGTTACAGCAGCCGCCTTGCCGACCTGGTGGAAAAGATATCAATACTTGAAAAGGTATAATTAATCGCCCTTTGAGTATACCAATGTCGCGGTGGTAACCACAGTCGTAGAATTTTTCTGATCGTAATAATAGTAGGAAGAAAAGCTGATCTTATCTGTTTTAATAGCCAATACATCGGTCTGCGCCTCGGTTGCTAATTGTGCTAATTTATAGGCTTTATAAAATATAAAGTCGCGTTTTAAAACCAGTTTAGTGAATTTTGTACCCTCAACAGTAACTGTAGAGGCAGTAATAAACGGAACATTATTATTCATGTTGTCGTCAACAGAATTGTAACGATAAACTTGGTCTTCATTCAATATTTTGTAATCATATACAGTTAAACCCGATTTGCTGAAATCTTCTTTTAAATGTAAAGCGGAAGCTTTTTGATAGTCGGTAGGATTGACCAGTAATGTTGCAGTTTCATGAAAAGTTAAATACAATGTATCGTGTTTAATGGTTGTAACTACAGATTGATCTGCAACATCAAATTTAACAGCATATGATCCGGTGGTATTGGTGCCATCTGTTTTTGTTGGCGTTGGGTTATTGTCAGATATTTTGTGACATCCCGAAAAAATGGCAACCAATATTAATAGGCTTATATATTTGTACATGTTATTCATATATTATAATGTTTAATACATGTTGCGACAGGCAATAAGCATGCCCTTGGCTTTAGATAGTAGGAAATAAACATAAAGGTTTTAAGATATTTGTAACAAAAACAATAATCCTTCGTATGGGCGGGCCTTTTTTACTGCGTGCTCAAAATTGTGTGGGGAACTGTTTAGGGAATTAATTACCCCGTTTTATGATAAAATTTATTGAAGTCGAAAATCTATTGCCCATTCGTAACTCGGTTTTACGCGAAGGCAAACTCACATTGGATGAATGCCGTTTCCCTACCGATAAAATTGAAGGAGCATTTCATTTGGGATATTATGCTGATGACCAATTGGCCTGCATTGTGTCATTCCATCCCCAAAATTACAGCGGATTTGGTGAAAGTGGTTATCAATTGCGTGGAATGGCCACCACCGAAAATTACCGCGGGCAGGGGATGGGTAACCAGTTGGTTAATTTCGCGCTTACTTACCTGCGTGGGCAAAAAATAAACTATGTATGGTGTAATGCCCGCAAAAAGGCTGTCCCGTTTTACCACAACACTGGTTTTGAGATCGTATCGCCTGAGTTTGAGGTTCCTGGTATTGGACCTCATTATGTGATGTATGTTAAATTAAGATGAAATCTTAAGGGGCGGTAAACACCTTTTTTACTTTTGTGTTCAGAATTTAGAATAAAATGCTGAATTTGCGCGCCTTACATAAAACGACCCATATAATCATATGAAAACCGTAGATCAAATTAGTTTTGCAGGTAAAAAGGCCCTTATCAGGGTTGATTTTAACGTGCCTTTGGATAAAGATTATAATATTACCGATGATAACCGGATGACAGCCGCGTTACCAACTATAAAAAAGATATTAAAAGATGGCGGTAAAGTTATCTTAATGTCGCACCTGGGTCGGCCAAAAAATGGCCCTACAGAAGAGTTTTCTTTGAAACACCTGGTACCACATCTGTCAGATCTGTTAGGTCAGCAGGTTGAGTTTGCTGATGATTGCATTGGCGAGCAGGCAATTGAAAAATCAAAGAATTTAGGTAATGGCGAAGTTCTTTTATTAGAAAACCTTCGTTTTTATAAAGAAGAAGAAAAAGGTGACGTAGCTTTTGCCGAAAAGCTTTCAAAATTAGGCGACATCTATGTAAACGATGCTTTTGGTACCGCTCACCGTGCACACGCTTCTACAGCCATCATCGCCCAGTTTTTCCCTGATGCTAAATACTTCGGCTATCTGATGGCCGGCGAATTAGCCAATGCCGAAAAAATCCTTAACGGCGCTGATAAGCCTTTTACCGCTATTATGGGCGGCTCAAAAGTTTCCGATAAAATTTTACTGATCGAAAAATTACTGGATAAGGTGGATAACCTGATCATTGGTGGCGGTATGGCTTATACTTTTGCTAAAGCCGATGGTGGTAACATTGGTACCTCATTGGTTGAAGCTGATAAACTTGATCTTGCAATTAGCCTGAGACAAAAGGCTAAAGATAAAGGTGTAAATCTTTATTTGCCTATTGATAACGTTATTGCTGATGCTTTCTCAAACGAAGCCAAAACCGCCATTGCTAAAACAGGTGAAATTCCTGACAACTGGATGGGCCTGGATATCGGCCCCGAAACGGTAAAATTATTCAGCAAGGTAGTTGAAGAATCAAAAACCATTTTGTGGAACGGCCCAATGGGGGTATTTGAAATGGAAACATTTTTAGTAGGTACCAAAGCTATTGCCGAAGCAGTTGTTAAAGCAACAGAAAACGGTGCTTTCTCACTAATTGGTGGTGGCGATTCTGCAGCCGCAGTCGCCAAGTTTAACCTTACCGACGAAGTGAGCTACGTATCAACCGGCGGTGGTGCTTTGTTAGAGTACATGGAGGGTAAAGAGTTGCCAGGTGTAAAAGCAATAAACGAATAACACTTTTTGTTAAATGATAAAAGAAAGTTCGACCGGTAAAACGGTTGGACTTTTTTGTTTTAATGCATTTTTTAAATGATCATCCGGGATTTTAGCGAAGACGATAGGAATGCACTCCGTAATATTTACCTGGTAAGCCGCAGGCAAACTTTTAGCTGGTTTGATACATCTGGCTATACATTAAATGACTTTGATAAAGATACCGAAGGCGAACGGATACTGGTTGCCGATAAAGATGGCGCTATTTTAGGATTTATATCCTGTTGGTTACAGGATAATTTTATCCATCACCTTTTTGTTCATCCGGCTTATATAAATCAAGGTGTAGGGAAAGCTCTTTTAAGTGAAGCTATAGCCATGCTCAATAAGCCGGTTACGCTCAAGTGCCTTAGGCGGAATGAAAACGCGTTAGCCTTTTACCGCACACAAGGCTGGCAAATTGAAGAGAAAGGCGAAGGGAAACCTGGCGATTATTTTTTGATGAGTTATCAATAGTATTTAAAATCGGGGCTTCCTGGTTAAGAAGCCCCGATTTACATTTTAATTTATTTTAACCGATGATACCACATCATTCGCGTTTGGCGATAGCGTGGTGAAGTTGGTGGTGTTTGACGTTAACGTCCATGATGTGCCGGTAAAGTTATCATTGCTATACATGGTTACCGACCACCCGCTTGGGATTTTCATTGACGATGCCCAATCGTTCACAAAGCCATAGGCTTGTAATTGCGCCAGCGTGTAGCTTCCCTTTGGAATAGCGCTTGTGGCGGTGCCTGTGTAATTAATATCCTGGTAAAAATTTACACCTGTAGCCGGTGTGCCCGTATTAAACGTGGTTGCCTTACCGTAAAGCGCGTTAGATACACTGCTCAAATAAGTATGCGAATCGGCATTGGGCAGGTTATAATATAGATATATGCCGTAGCTGTTATTTACAGTTTGTGTGGCCAACGATGCAGCGGTTGACGAGCTGGTGCTTTGAATATCAATAGCTGCCGGGCCAAGGTTGCTGGCAGCAAGCCCTGGTACGCTTGGAACCGAATACGTACCATAAATAGCATTCCAACTGTAATCAACCTTTGAGCCTACTGTAACCCCGTTAAAACTTAAACGCGAAGCTGCCGGACCGTAAAAGTAAAACGAAATTATTTTGGTTGGCATTAACTGGCGCAGCGCGGTAACCAGGTACACAAACGAACTTGAATTAGGTTGCCCCGTACCATTGGTGCCATAATCGGCATACTCATCATCAAAGTCTATCCCGTCAAGGCCATAGGTGGTAACGGCGTTGCTCAGCAGCTGGGCATAGGCGGTAGCCGAAGCCTGGTCTGGAAAATTACTGATCCCTGCCCCCTGGTGGTTGCCTAAAATGGATAGTAACACCTTAATGCCTTTGGCTTGTAAAGGCTGAATATAGGTTGCTTTATTGCTGAGTACGTTGGTAACCTGTGTGTTAAAAAAAAGTTCGGCTTTTTGAGTGGTGGTGTTGTAGTTGATATTGGCAGCAAAAATAATAGAGATATCAAACAGTTGCTGCCCTGTTGATAGATAGTAGTTCCCCACGTTGCGGATATCATTATTGTTAACCTCCACATAGCATACGCCTTTAGGCCCGCTTACGCCAATGGCATTGGTACTTAATTTGGTTGTTGATACCGGATTGACAGCCTCGACAGGCACGGGGGCTTCACCCTTTTTACAGGCCGAGGTAATAAGCAGAAGCCCGCCAAACAGGGCTGATAAGGTTTTGGTAATTGACGAATTAAAACTTGTTCTCATAAGTAATTGTTTTTAATTGATGAATAAATAGAATTGTATAAAGACCTTGTTCAGCGGCCATAAAATGGCTGATAGCTGGTTAAGTTTAGCATCATCTTTTATTTATCTTATTTAGGTAATAGGTTCACAATTTGGGTTTTGTAAACAACAGGTTTATTGGTTTATATAGTTAAGACAATTAAACGGGAGAAATTGCCTACAGGTTTTAATTTTTATTTTATAAAATTTAAACATCGGTTAATGAAAAATAGCTTAATAGTTTATTTTGAAGCCAGTGGCCTGTGCTTTGTAACAAACGCATATGTTTTAACAATTCCGTACGGACTGGGTTGACCATTTTACTTAATTCGAGTACTTTTAGGGAACTATTAACATTTTATGAAAAAAACTTTCCTCATAGCAGTTTGCTTTGTGCTCTCGTTCGTTTTTGTTAAGGCGCAGCCTAAGGGCCCCGATGCCGATTATATCAAAGCCAATTATACCAAGTACGAGTACCAGGTACCCATGCGCGATGGTAAAAAGCTGTTTACATCGGTTTACGTACCTAAAGATCAAACCAAAAAGTATCCCATCATGATGGATAGGACACCGTATAGCGTTGCCCCTTATGGTGTTGAGGCTTATAAAACCGGCCTTGGCCCATCATCATTATTTGTGCACGATGGTTACATATTTGTTTACCAGGATGTACGCGGCCGCTGGATGAGTGAAGGCATTTTTGAGGAAATGACGCCCGAAAAGGAAGTTCATAAAACCAAAAACGATGTTGATGAAGGCACCGATACCTATGATACTATTGATTGGCTGCTGAAACACATCCCCAACAACAGCGGTAAAGTGGGTGTTTGGGGTATCTCTTATCCCGGCTTTTATACCACTACATCTTTGTTGAGCCGTCACCCTGCGTTGGTGGCTGCATCGCCACAGGCTCCAATGGCCGATCTTTATCGCGATGATGCTTTTCACAACGGCGCGTTTATGCTTACGGCTAACTTTGGTTTTTACCCGTTTTTTACTAACCGCCAGGATGATAAGCCTACACAGCGCCGTGGTAACGGCTTTAACGCAGGCACTAACGACGGTTACGACTTTTTTATGCGGATGGGATCGGTACAAAATTCCAACACCAAATATTATAAAGATACCATCCGTTTATGGAACGAGATGCTTGATCACCCCAATTATGATCAGCATTGGAAAGATAGAAATGTGCTGTACCACCTGCACGATATTAAAACCGCGGTACTGGTTACCGGTGGCTGGTACGATGCTGAAGATTTGTATGGTGCTATCAACACCTACAAAACACTGGTTAAAGAAAATCCTAAAACCCCGGTTTACTTTACCATGGGCCCCTGGGTACACGGCGGCTGGGCACGCGGCGATGGAGATCATTTAGGCGATGTAGACTTTGGTGGCCCGACCGGTCCGTTTTATCGTGAAAAAATTGAGTTCGCTTTCTTTAACCACTATCTGAAAGGTGGGGAGTTAAGCCTGGAGCCGATCTCGACCTTTGAAACAGGTGTTAATGAGTGGAAAACCTACAAAACCTGGCCGCCAAAAGAAGCTGCCGAAAAGAACCTGTATATGCTGGCAAATGGGAAGTTATCATTCGATGCGCCTGCTGCTGGCGATAGTTTCGATGAGTTTATATCAGATCCTAACAAACCGGTTCCGTTCATCAATACCATTGATAATGATATGAAACGCGAGTACATGACCGGCGATCAGCGTTTTGCCGCCCGTCGCCCTGATGTGCTTACTTACGAAACTGAGGTGTTGGATAAAGATATTACCCTTGCAGGCAACATTTGGGCAAATCTTAAAGTGTCAACCACGGGTACCGATGCCGATTGGATTGTGAAAGTAATTGATGTTTATCCCGATTCGACCAAGAACAACAAGTTTACCGGCAAGGATGTATACCTGAGTGGTTATCAGCAAATGGTACGAAGCGAGGCCATGCGCGGTAAATTCCGCAATGGTTTTGATAAACCGGAACCATTTGCGCCTGGTAAGGTAACCCCGGTTAATTTCGAATTGCAGGACGTGTTGCACACTTTTAAAAAAGGTCATAAGCTGATGGTGCAGATCCAAAGCACCTGGTTCCCGCTTATCGACAGGAATACACAGCAATTCCAGGACATCATGAAAGCGAAGGATACCGACTTTAAAAAGGCCACACACAAAGTTTATACATCTAAAGATGAACCAAGCTTTTTAAAAATTAGGGTGATAGAATAATAGTCAAAATCCGAGGCCTCTGAAAGTAGAAATGAAGTAAATTGAGGTTCTCTACCCTGTCATGCTGAGTTGTAAAATTCCGCGAATCTCTGAAGGTGGGATGACAATACAAAGCTATGTCATTGCGAGTTGTAAAATCCGCGGACTGTGAAGGTGGAAATGACGTAAGAACTACCCTCTCCACCCTGTCATTCTGAGGCACGAAGAATCTTCTTCACTACGTTCAGGATGACAATATTTTTTATAACTTGTCATGAGGATGAGGAATGCCGAAGCAATCCTCGTGATAAGTTTTAGAACCAGACTTACGAAGTTTTTAAAACTTCGTGAGTCTCTCGTCGTCTTGCCATTTCAACTTTAACAGTCCGCGAGATTTCACGATTCCCAATGAAGTTTTTTTTACGTGAACAACCGCAACAAATTCCCGCGTGCTCTTGTAGCATTTAAACCCTTTGGCCCGTAACGATATTATAACCAAACTGGCCAAGAAATGAAGAAGATTTTACTCGCGCTGCTAATTATATCATGTGTTGCCTGCAATAAAACCCAGCAAAAGCCTGCTTGTTCGGTGGGCGTTTGTACGGCCATTTACGCAACTATAGGTATTAAGTTTGTAAATAGTAAAGGCGCTGGCGTAGTCGTCACAAATTTTACGGCTAAAAACCTGCGTAGTGATTCTTTAATTGTCGCTGTTGGCGTTATTGATCCGGGCTTCTCTCCATCTTATAGAACCATCGCAACTGATGGTAATAAAGCACAGTTTTCAATGGAGGGCGACAATGTACAAATTTCGGCCACCAATCCAGATACACACCAAATTAAAACTACTACGATGAAAATAGCCGGTGGTTGCACCTGCCATATCAACAAAGTTTCGGGACCGGATACGGTAACTTTTGATTGATAGTTATGCACCGGTTATCACAATGGGTTTACCTGCTACTGCTTGGTATAATATGTAAACCCCGTTGGCATCAGTCATAATTTTAAAAATCTGCTTTTTGCCGCCTTGTGTTATACTTGTCTTTTTCCATCCCGCAGGGACATAAGTTTTAAGTGTGAGCGGTATGTTATAAAAGAATTTATCTAAAGGATAACTCAGGGTTACATTAACCCGGTTGTTCTTCAAAACCGAGCTTACTTTAGCACCCTGCCTTTCGCGCATGTATTTGGTAACATCGCCAAAAGTGGCTATCCAAAGTTTATCCTCATGATCTTTAATATAAGTGAAATACTCCGTTAACTCCGTTGCCGGTAGCGCTTCCCAGCCAATGCCCTGCACGCCATGGTGGGTAAGCACCAGCCAGGTATCGTGCCTGTTCATGGTCGTATCAACCCAGGCTTTCATCATGGGTAAAGGCGTTTTGGTGGTGGCGCCACGCTGGTATTGTACATACTCCTTATCGGTATTGCCTGGCGTATCCTTATTACCGCGACTGATCTCCTTAAGCCATGGTTCGGGCATGCGGTTACGCAATGCAGGGTAAACTTTACTTAGGTAGCTTACAGCACGCTCGTTTTCCGTTCCAAAGGGGCCTTCGGCGCTAAAGGTGTATTGCAGGCCAAGGTTATGCAAAATATCCAGTCTGCTGCTCTTCATTTCGTAGTTAATGTTGGCTTCATCAAGGGCGGCCAGGCGGGGGTGGGTTACCATATGGCTGGCAAATTCGTGTCCTTGCGCAGCGTATTGTTTAATTTGTGCCCAGGTGGTACCATGGGCGTCATTGTATTCGGTATTGTGCTCAATGCCGGGTTTGAAATCACCGTGGCGTACTTTGCTGTACAATTCGTCTATAATTTTATAGGCTGCTTCGGGCTTGTTATCGTCAATTAATGATCCGGCCTTGTAGTGATAATCTAAGGTGCCAATCAAGCCTAAATGCCCGGCTGCCGATGCGCGTTCAAAAAAGTTGTTTTTATTGGTAGGGCTGGTAGCGGTTTCGGCAATGATAGCTTTTATTGGCCGCCCTATGAATTTTGCCTGGTACTTTGAACCAGGGATTTGCCCGGTGATAATGAAAAATGTGCTTTTAATGTTCAGTTTATTTAAAATAGGCAGAGCGACTTTAAACTGGTTGATAGAGCCATCGTCCCAGGTGATGGATACGGCCCCATTGCGGTTGTATTGCCAACGGGTTATCTCGGTTTTACCTGGTTGGGCTTTTAAAAAGCAGGCGCACGCAAGCATCAGCAAGGCAGATAGTGAAAGTTTTTTCATAACAGGAGCGGTTTATTGGGCTAATATAGGCAGATGCTTTTGCAATAAAACGCTGTAACAAAATCGTTAACGAGGAAATAAGCGGGTGCAGATGTATATCTTCAATCTTATTTAAACTAATTCTAAATAATATTTGTGATTTAGGTTTGTGTTGTTATTTTTGCGGCTAATTAGACTTAATCTAAATTATATGTCGAAGCACTTACACAACTACCTGCAAAAATTTATACTTCTGATCTCCCTTTTCTTGTCAATAGCGTTTAATGTGAAAGCCGATGATGACGGAAGCAATGGCAAAATAGCCGGCTTTGTAAAAACCAGCGACGGTAAACCCGCGTCATCTGTTAACGTGGCCATAAAAGGTCTTAATAAAAGCACAGCCACTATTGACGACGGATCTTTTAATTTTTTTAACATCAAGCCTGGTACATACACATTAATTACAACCTACATAGGTACCAAAAGTGAAGAACAAAGTGTAACGGTGATAGCTAACCAAACAACACGGGTAAATTTCACTTTAAATGAAAATGCCGCTCAGCTAAATGAGGTGATAGTATCATCTACAAAAACCATTAACCAAAAAAAAATAGCTATCGGTAAAATGAATGTGGCTCCTATGGATCTGCCTCAAAGTGTTACTGTGATTGGCCGGGATGTGCTTGATCAGCAGCAGTCACTACGTTTAAGTGATGTAATCAGAAACGTAAACGGCGTTTACTTATACAGCTCCCGCGGCAACACGCAGGAAACCTTTGCTGCAAGAGGCTACAATTTTTCGAGCACCAATATGTTTAAAAATGGTTTCAGGGTAAACTCCGGCGTTGTACCGGAGGTTAGCTCGCTGGAACGTATTGAAGTTTTAAAAGGCAGCGCGGCCTTGCTATACGGTAACGTTGCACCGGGTGGTATCCTTAATATGGTAACCAAAAAGCCATTATTTGAGCAAGGTGGAAAGGTATCTATGACTTATGGCAGCTATGACCTTTACCGCCCTTCGTTTGATGTTTATGGCCCTATCACGTCAAAGCTGGCTTACCGTGTAAATGGTACCTATGAAAAAGCAAACAGCTACCGCGATAACGTAAAATCTGAAAGAGAATATATTAACCCTTCATTTTTATATAAAGTAAGTGATAAAACCACCATCACCGTTGAGGGCGATTACCTGAACTATGATTTTACCCCCGATTTTGGTACAGGTCAAATTAATAACGTAATTGCCAAGGTGCCACGTAACCGGTATTTAGGTGCATCGTGGTCAAACGGCAATACCAAGCAAAGTACTGCTACAGCTACCATCAATCACCAGATTAATAGTTTGTGGCAAATAAGCGGTGGTGTTAACTACCAGCATTTTAACAGGCAGTATCAAACTACAGAGCGTGTGCTGCCCGATGCAAACGGCAATTGGGGCCGTACCCTTAATCAGGCAAAAACGTTGGAAGATTACTATACCGGCCAGTTTAACGTTACTGGTCAGTTTAATACCGGCGCTATAAAACACAATATTTTAGCAGGTATTGATGCCGATAGGTATAATAATACAGCGTATACCTATGTGGCTACTGTAAATAAGGTTTCGAGCTATTGGGATCAGGGCAGTTCTTTAAAGCCCGCGTTATATGATACCATTAATATTTTTGATGTTAACAAATATAAGCTGCGTACAGACAGGCCGGCGATGAGCCCTTTTTATAATATACTTACAAAAACTAACCGCTTTGGCGCATATTTTAATGATTTGATCAGCCTGTCTGATAAAGTTAAGGTGCTTGCAGGCATTCGCTGGTCGTACCAATACATTGCACCAACGGTGGTTACCAATTATTACCTGCCTGCATTGGTGCAGGCATCGGCAAGTAAAACCGACAAAGCGTTTTCGCCAAGAGTAGGTATCGTTTACAAACCTGTTACCAATACCGCACTTTTTGCCAGCTACTCTAATTCGTTTATAACCAATACAGGTATCGATGTTAATAATAACCCACTTTCGCCCTCATTGGTCGATCAGTATGAAGCAGGTATAAAAAATGATTTCCTGAATGGTAATTTATCTGTTAATGTAACCGCTTACCGCATCATTAACAATAACCTGGCGCAAACAGCACCCTTTTTGGCCGATGGGGTTACAGAAAATACGAATACTAATATTAAGCAGTTGATAGGGCAAACCAAAAGTGATGGTATAGAGCTTGATATAGCCGGACACCCGTTTAAAGGGCTTGATGTGCTGGCCGGCTATAGTTATACTAATGCAAGGTATAGTAAAACCCCGCAATCGTTCGCAAGTAATATAGCCGGACAGCCTTTACTAAATGTACCTAAGCATACCGCTAACGCAAGTGCTTTTTATAATTTTTTTGATGGTAATTTAAAAGGCTTTAAAGTAGGCACGTCTGTTTACTATCTGGGTAACCGTATTGCCGGCAATGCTAATACGGTACCTGCAAAGGGGCAGGCACAACCTGCAAATAAATTAGTCTATGTACCCGGTTTTACCACTGTGGACGCATCCGTTGGCTACACCTATAAAAAGGTTTCTATCATAGCCAAAATTTCAAATATTGGTAATGTGTTAAACTATAATGTACACGAAAACTATAGTATTAATCCAATTGCGCCAAGGCAGTTTTTAACTACAGTTTCGTATAGTTTTTAATACCCCTGTTAACTTAATAATTAAACCGGGATATGTTTTCTAAGCATACCCGGTTTTTGTAATAAAAAGTCATGAAAGTATTTTTCCGCACTATTCACCTTTATCTTAGCCTTGCGGCAGGGATAGTTATTTTTTGTTCGTGCCTTACCGGTACCGTGCTGGTTTTTGAAAAGGAAATAGAGCATACCCTGCATCCCAAACGTTATGATGTGCAGCCACAGCAAACCAGGTTATCTGTTTCACAACTCATCAGTCGTGTTTTAAAGGAGGTGCCGAAAGCCAAAATAGCTACTGCGATGGTTTATGCTGATGCGGGCAGAACGGTAGAAATAGGTGTGATTGTGCCTGAGCGGAAAGATAAAAAAGAGGCGGAAACCCCAGGCGGCAAAAAACACGCTGCTGGCGAACCTGGGAAAAAGGGTAAAAAAGATAAAGATGTCGCCCGCCCCAATTTAACTGTTTTTGTTAACCCATACACAGGGCAGGTAACGGGGCAATATAACCGCAGGCAGTCATTCCTTTATTCGGTAGAGATGCTCCACCGCTTTTTATTGGCCGGAAAAGATAGCGCCGGCGATATGGTAGTGGCGATTTGTACTTTGCTTTTTTTGTTTATCCTGATAACAGGCGTTGTATTGTGGTGGCCAAAAACAAAAGCCGTTATGCGCCAGCGCTTAAAAATAAAATGGGGCGGCAGTACCAAACGCCTGGTACATGATTTGCACATAGTAACCGGCTTTTACACCTCTGTTTTTTTGATTGTGATAGTTTTAACAGGTTTGGTGATGACATTTAGCTGGGCCAACAAGGCGTTGTTTGCCATAACCGGCTCAAAGCTGGTAAAGGAACAACCCGAACAACCAAAATCGGTTTACGTGGCCGGTACAGACAAGTTATCTATCGACGCGGCTATTCAAAGTACACCGACTATTAAAACTGCTGATTACTATACCGTTCGTTTACCACGGGATTCAGCTGCAACTTTCAGCGTTAGTGTTTTGCCGCAGGGAGCCATTGAAACAACCGCCGATACCTACTATATTGATCAGTATAGTGGCAAGGTGGCAGGCTCGCAAACATTTGCCTCCAAAAGTTTAGGGCAGCGCGTAAGGGCCATGGTGAAGCCTGTGCATACAGGCTCGGTTTATGGCTTGCCTACTAAGATTATCAGCTTTGTGGTTTGCTTATTATCGCTTATTTTCCCGGTAACCGGCGTAATGATGTGGCTTAACCGTACCCGGAAAAAGAAGAAACCCGAAAAAAAGCTTGTTATTGCGTAACTGACAACAACCGGGCTACCGGTCGTAGTATTATTATGTCAGGCGCCGACGTTAAATTATCTAACCTGCAAAAACTCATTGCAGAAAGTAACGCTTCAGAATACCATTCATCGGCAAGAATTGCCGCGTCCAATCCTTTAACTTATATCAATACCAATGTGAGCGATTACGGGAAAGTGTATGTTGCTGATGAGGACGACGTGAGAGCGATGGTGGGGATATTGAACAGATTTTAATTAGATACTATTTAAGTTTTGTTTTATTTCTTCAGATGTTCGGGCAATGGGTTTTTCAGCAAAAACTCTTTCGCTTCCTCTGTTTTTTTTACAAAATAAGGATCATTGCCACGATCTTTAACTTTGTCGCTTACAACACCATTGCTGTAAAAACCACTTTCCTTAATTATTTTTTTAACTGCTGGCATAGTTATCAGTCCTTATACTCAAATATACTTTTTTATTTTCTCTTTACCAAGAAAGCCTCATAGTTAACATTCTTTTGAAATGGCTGCCAATCGCCTTTTACAAAACCTAATACCTTAAAATCTTTGCTAATTTCTTCCCACAAACCAGATATTCCCATTTGGTATAGCCTTGTTCTTGAGCTTGTGCTTCCTGTAGCAAAAACGTAATGGTTGCCATGGATGTTTGTAAAATCAATAACGGTTTTGGCTACGGTTGCTAAAACAATATCTCTGTCGTCGTTATTACTTACAATGTTATCATCTATTAAGTCGGTTTCCTGGGAAACATCGCCAAAGCCTAAGTTATAAAAAATAGGCTCTTCGTGAGTCATTCGGGTAAAACGAACAGCTTTTTTAATCCGTCCGTTTGGTCCTTCACTATAAAATTCATAATCCAAATAATCGTTTTTTATTAGGCAGGGGTAACTTTTTAGATTCATTCAGATTTAATTATTCGAATCGGCAATATGCTGAGTTCAAATATAATGCAAAGGGTAACTTAAAACTCTCCCATAGCATCAAAACCCGCCAAAAATGTTGAAAACTTTTTGGTGGTAAAAAGTGGTAATTTGTGGTAAAAGAAAATTACTTTTACCTATTAAATTAAGCCATAGTCTTATAATGCCGCATTTAACCGGAGAATTTGAATGTAAACTGGATGCCAAAGGGCGGATGATGATCCCCGGAGGTCTCAAAAAACAGCTTCCCGAAGCTGTTGGAGAGACGCTTATGATCAATCGCGGCCTGGAGAAGAATCTGGCTATTTACACTAAATCCGAATGGGACAAAAGACTTGATGAACTGAGCAAACTTAACGAATACGACCGGCAAAACCTGCGTTTTATCAGGTATTTCACCGGTGGCGCAACGCCTTTGGTGCCAGATGCGGCCGGCAGGGTGCTTTTGCCAAAGTCGTTACTTGATTTTGCAGGCATTGGCAGCGACGTGGTTTTAGTTTGTGTATTAAACAAAATTGAGGTTTGGAGCAAAGCGGCCCATACCGAAATGATTAATAACGAACCTGAAAATTTTGCAGAGTTGGCAGAACTGGTAATGGGTAGTAAAGCAAGGAGGAACGATGAGTGAGTACCACACCCCGGTAATGCTGCAGGAATGCATTGAGGGTTTAAATATTAAAAAGGACGGCACGTATGTGGATGTAACCTTTGGCGGCGGCGGTCACTCGCGCGAGATCATGAAGCATTTGGGGCCCGATGGCACCTTGCTTGCTTTTGACCAGGACGCGGATGCGCAGCAAAATGTAATTGAAGATGAGCGCTTTGTTTTTGTAGATCAGAATTTTAGGTACCTCAAAAACTTTTGCCGCCTGCATGGCGCTATCCCGGTTGATGGTATTCTGGCCGATCTGGGTGTATCATCATACCAGTTTGACCAGGCAGATCGCGGTTTTTCTATCCGCTTTGATGCCGAACTGGATATGCGTATGAATCAAGGTGGCGATTTAACCGCTAAAGACATTGTAAATAATTATACCAGTGCCGAGTTGCATCGCATTTTTGGTATTTACGGCGAGATTCAGAATGCCAAATCATTAGCCGAAACTATTGTTACCGCAAGGCTTAACGCACCGATTGTAACCATAGCCGATTTGAAGAACGCGATCATTAACCGCATCCCTAAAGGGAAAGAAAATAAATACCTGGCCCAGGTTTTCCAGGCGCTCAGAATAGAGGTTAACCAGGAGCTGGAGGCTTTAAAAGAGTTTTTAGTACAAAGCACCGAAGTATTAGCCGTTGGCGGCAGGCTGGTGGTAATGAGCTATCACTCGCTGGAAGACAGACTGGTGAAAAACTTCATAGCCAAGGGCAAGTTCAGTGGCGAGGTTGAGAAGGATTTATACGGAAATAGTAATAAACCGCTTGATGCAGTTAGTCGTGGGGCAATCACTGCATCGGCAGATGAAATTAGTAACAATAACAGGGCACGGAGCGCTAAATTAAGAATAGCTGTAAAAAGATGACCAATCGTTTACGTACAGAAATTCAGGAAGAAGAGTTAGAAGCTGAAGAGCTTATTGTGGAGGAAAAACCCAGGAAAAGGGAGATACCTGACAATTTCTTTACGCAGCTTTTTACCAAACGCTTTATTACAAGCGAGAAGGCAACTAATGCCCTTCCGTTTGTGCTGTACGTGGCATTGTTGGGCATGATATATATTGGTAACATGCACCTGGCCGAAAAAAATATCCGTGATATTGACGATCTGACAAAAGAGGTAAAGGAGCGCAGCTGGGATTTTAAAACTACCAAGGCCGATATGGCCTTTAAAAGTACCTTAACAGAGGTAGCTAAACGTGCCGATACATTGGGGGTAAGGCAATCTATTGAGCCGCCAAAAAAAATAACTGTGAAGGAGGATAAGGATGAAAATTAGAACTAATATACTTTTAAGAGTATACATCGCCTTCGGGTTGGTGGTGTTTTTTTCGTTCGCGGTGGTGGTGCAACTTTGCAGGGTACAGTTTGTACAGGGAGCCAAATGGAAAGCTAAGGCTGTAAATATGGCTGCCCAGTTTAGGGATGTGGAAGCGGCAAGGGGTAATATTTTTTCTGTGGATGGCAGTCTGCTGGCTACATCGGTACCTGAGTACGAGTTGCACATGGATATGCTGGCCGGCGGTATTGCTGCCGATAGCGTGTTTAATGATAATATTGATGTGCTGTCAACTAACCTGTCAAAAATGTATGGAGATCGGTCGGCACATGAGTATGCGCGCATCTTTAGGGAGGCCCGTAAAGATGGCTCACGCTATCAGCTTTTAAGGCGCAAAGTTACTTACCAGGAATTAAAACAGATCCGCGAGTTCCCGATTTTTAAAAGCAGGAAGACAAAAAATTGCCTCATTGTTTTACAGCAAAACAGGCGCATTTTGCCATTTCATTCTTTGGCGGAACGTACAATAGGTTATAAAAACGAAAACGTTAAAAACCCAGTGGGACTTGAAGGGGCATATTCATCGTACATCAATGGCGAAAACGGCAGGCGTTTAATGCAGCGCATCCCTGGTGGTACCTGGATGCCGGTAAATAACGATGAGGATGAGATAGCCGCTAAAGACGGTGCCGATATTATATCAACCATCAACGTAAACTACCAGGAAATTGCGCAGGCTGCTTTGCTGAATCAACTGGATTCAAGCGCTGCCGATCATGGTTGTGTGGTTTTAATGGAAGTAGCTACCGGAGAGGTAAGGGCTATTGCCAATTTTACCCGCACCAAAACCGGTACTTACAAAGAGAGCTTAAACTATGCCATCAGCAATTCTATCGATCCCGGTTCAACCTTTAAACTGGTATCATATATGACTTTGCTCGATCAGCATAAAGTTGATACCAGCACTATAGTAAACGCTGAAGGCGGTAAATATAAATTCGCTAAAGGGCCAACTATTACTGATACCGAGCATGATAATTACGAAATGTCGGTAAAAAGGGCTTTTGAGGAATCATCAAACGTTGCGGCTGCTAAACTGGTTTATAATAATTATAAAGATAACCCATGGGAGTTTATCAATAAGTTATATAGCTATCATCTGAATGAAAAGCTGAATTTACAGATAGCTGGTGAAGGCAGGCCGGTAATAAAAAATCCATCAAACCGCAGCTGGAATAAATATTACACCCTGCCCGAAATGGCCTATGGTTACGAAATGAACCTTACGCCGTTGCAAATGCTGGCCTTTTATAATTCGGTAGCCAATAACGGCCGGATGATAGCACCCATTTTTGTGCGGGAAATTCGCCGTATGGGCAATACCATTGAGCAGTTTCAGGCACGTGTTATTAACGAGCATGTATGTTCTGATGTAACACTGGGCAAACTAAGGGGAATGTTAGAAGGTGTGGTACAGGAAGGTAACTGCAGGCACGTGATCAAGAACTCACTTTATACAGTGGGTGGTAAAACAGGTACAGCACAGGTAGCAAACGGAACAAAGGGTTATAAGGATAAAAAATACCAGGCGTCTTTTTGCGGTTATTTCCCCGCCGATCATCCTAAGTACTCGATGATCGTAGTGGTTAATAATCCAACCAGGGGTTCATACCTGGCGGCAAAAGTTGCTGGTCCTATTTTCAGGGCTATTGCCGATAAGGTGTATGCCAATGATATGGAGATCAACCAGCCAGCCCCGGTAAGGTTTGTGGGTAATACATCGATGCCTAAAGTAAAACAGGGTAACCTGAAGGCCTTAAAGCATGTGTACAATACCCTTGGTGTAAAGCCACTGTATGCTTCGGCATCGGCGGGTGTTGATACCAGTAACGGCATTCCGTTTGAAGATGTAAGAGTTAAAGAAGGTACTGTTCCGCCTGTTACCGGAATGGGCCTTAGCGATGCCTTGTATGTATTGGGCAATGCAGGATATAAAGTAACGGTACGCGGCAGCGGTACGGTGGCCACACAATCGGTTACCGGCGGCAGTTTGATACCAAAGGGTTCACGCATAACAATTGAGTTGCAATGAGATATTTAAGCGATATATTGGATGGATTGGCCTTTACAGAACTGCAGGGCAGTGCCGATGTGGAAATTACTTCCGTAGCGTTTGATTCGCGGGCGGTAATCCCCGGTTCACTGTTTGTTGCCATAAAAGGTACCCTGGTTGATGGGCACGATTATATTGACCAGGCCATAAAAAAAGGTGCTATCGCTATCATTTGTGAAGACTTACCGGCACACACAGCCGGTGAGGTCGACTTTTTGATGGTGGCCGATTCTGGCAAAGCATTAAGCCTGGTTGCCGCTAATTTTTACGGTAATCCATCGGCGCAGCTTAAACTGGTTGGTGTAACCGGCACCAATGGTAAAACTACCATTGCAACACTGCTATACCAACTGTTCAGGGATCTGGGTTATAAATGCGGTTTGCTGTCAACGGTAGAAAACCAGATAAACGGCCAAATTATCCCATCAACCCATACCACACCCGATCCTATTGAACTTAACCGTTTGATGGAAGAGATGGTGGCACAAGGTTGCGATTATTGCTTTATGGAAGTTAGTTCGCACGCGGTTGCGCAGCATAGGGTGGCTAATCTGAGTTTTTCGGGAGGTGTATTTACCAACCTCACGCATGATCATTTAGATTATCATAAAACCTTTGATAAATACTTAAAGGCTAAAAAGCAATTCTTTGATGGCTTGCCAAAAAGCGCGTTCGCACTTACTAACATCGATGATAAGAACGGTAATGTAATGTTGCAGAATACCCTGGCCCACAAAAAAAGCTACGGTTTAAAAAGCATGGCCGATTACAAAGCCCGCATTTTGGAAAACCAGTTTGGTGGCTTGCTGCTGCATATTGATAACGAGGAAGTATGGTTTAAAATGGTAGGCACCTTTAATGCCTATAACCTGCTTGCTGTTTACGCGACTGCCATGTTGTTGGAGCAGGATAAATCAAAAGTGCTAACCAGCCTGAGCAAATTAACAGGTGCCGAAGGCCGTTTTGAATACATTGTTGCACCAAACAAAGTGATAGGTATAGTTGACTATGCCCACACGCCCGATGCTGTGCAAAATGTACTAAGCACCATTCATGACATCCGTAAAGGGAACGAAAAAGTGATCACCGTAATAGGTTGCGGTGGCGATAGGGATAAAACCAAACGCCCTATTATGGCCCGTGTAGCCAGTGAATGGAGCGATAAAGTGATTCTGACATCAGATAATCCTCGCTCGGAAGACCCGGCGCAGATTATCAAGGACATGATAGAAGGCGTTGATCCGGCATTTAAAAGACACACGGTAAGTATAGTAGACAGGAGGGAGGCTATCAAAACCGCCTGCATGCTGGCTAACCCCGGTGATATCATTTTAGTTGCCGGTAAAGGCCACGAAAAATACCAGGATATCAACGGAGTGAAAAATCACTTTGATGATATGGAGGAGTTGGAAGAGCAATTTAAATTATTGCTTTAGATGTGCAGATTTCAAATGTGCAGATATGCAGATGAGGTAATTAGATGTGCGGATTTTAAAACTGCAAATATGCAAATGAAGGGGAATTGTACGAATAATGAATTGATAAAGAATGAGTGATAAACCGAACCTGATTGTTGATTTAACTTTTGAATTTTCTTTGAAGATCATAAGCTTCACCGGGAAACTTGAAGCACAACGAAAATTCAACATGGCTAATCAGCTTTTCAGAAGTGGAACATCAATAGGGGCGAATGTTTGTGAGGCGCAGGGCGCGCAAAGTAAAAATGATTTTAAACATAAATGTAAAGTGGCTTATAAGGAAGCCGAAGAAACAAGGTACTGGTTACTGTTATGTCAAAAAGCAGAGAGCTATCCATTTGAACCATCGATGCTTGATGATATACAATCAATTATAAAGGTTTTAGGAAAGATAATTTCATCGATAAGAGAAGTAATTAAAGAGAATTAAAAAATCAAAACATAAATCGCAAACGTGCTTAGTTCGATAGTTGCAAATCAATCATTTGCACATCTGAAATCTGCATATCTGCACATCAAGTAAGAAGATGTTATACTATCTGTTTAATTATTTAAATAAAAACTACAGCATACCGGGGTTAGGGGTGTTTCAGTACATCACGTTCCGTACGGCTTTGGCTGTGATAACATCGCTGTTGGTTACTACGGTGTACGGTCGCCGGTTAATTGATTACCTGCGCTTTAAGCAGGTGGGCGAAACGGTAAGGAACTTAGGCCTTGAAGGGCAGATGCAGAAATCTGGTACACCTACTATGGGTGGTTTGATCATTTTGCTGGGCATCCTGGTACCCACATTGTTATTTGCCAAGCTGGGTAACATTTATATCATTTTGATGATTGTAACCACCGTTTGGTTGGGCGCTATTGGCTTTTTGGATGACTATATTAAGGTATTCAGAAAGAACAAAGAGGGCCTTGCAGGCAGATTTAAGATTGTGGGGCAGGTTGGCTTGGCGCTGATAGTTGGCTGGACAATGTATTTCAATACTAATATTGTGATCAGGCAGGAAGTGAAACTTCCTGTAAAGGCCGATGTTCCTGTTGATTTTCACCTTAATAAAAGGAATGTACCTGTATACACGCAGGATATACACTCTACCAAAACCACCATGCCGTTTTACAAAAACAATGAGTTTGATTACGGCAAGGTGTTAAAGTTTATTGGTCCGGGTTATGAGTATTACGCGTTGGTGGTGTTCCTGTTTTTTGTGATCATCATTATCACTTTTATCTCCAATGGTGCAAATATAACGGACGGCATAGATGGACTGGCAACAGGTACCTCGGCCATTATCGGTATTACGCTTATTATACTGGCCTATGTATCAGGTAACATCGAGATAGCAGATTATCTCAATATTATGTTCATCCCCAACTCGGGCGAGCTGGTGATTTTCGCCGGCGCCTTTGTGGGCGCTTGTGTAGGCTTTTTATGGTATAACTCGTACCCGGCGCAGGTATTTATGGGCGATACAGGTAGTTTGGCCATCGGTGGTATCATAGCGGTTTTTGCTATCGTGATTCGTAAGGAATTATTGCTGCCGGTACTATGCGGCGTGTTCGTGATCGAGAATGTATCTGTGATTATGCAGGTGGGTTGGTTTAAGTATACCAAGAAGAAATTTGGCGAAGGCCGGCGCGTATTCTTAATGGCACCGTTGCATCACCATTATCAAAAGAAAGGTTTTCACGAAGCCAAGATCGTAACCCGCTTTTGGATCATCGGGATCCTGCTGGCGATCATTACGATCATAACGTTGAAGCTGAGGTAGGAGGCCCCCTAACCCCCTAAAGGGGGAACAAATAGTGGATATAGATAAAGTAATAAAGAATAAGGACAAAAGATTACAAAAAAGACGATGAACGAGAACAACAATATACCCAATCAAAAGCTCCCCCTTCAGGGGGCGGGGGGGGCTTTGCCTCTTGTTGTGCTTGGTGCCGGCGAAAGTGGGGTTGGGGCGGCATACCTGGCCCAACAGCAGGGGTACGATGTTTTTGTGTCGGATTTTGGGGCTATCGCTGATAAATACAAACAACAACTTCAGGACTGGAATATCAGCTTTGAAGAGAAACAACATACAGAAAAATTGATCCTGAACGCGGTTGAGGTGATCAAAAGCCCGGGCATTTCCGATAAGGCTCCGATCATCAAAAAACTGAAGGAAAAGGGTATCCCGGTGATCTCGGAGATAGAGTTTGCGGGCAGGTATTGCGATGCGAAGATCATTGGCATAACCGGGTCAAACGGTAAAACTACCACCAGCAGCTTAACCTATCACATTTTAAAAAATGCCGGGTTAAATGTTGGCCTGGCCGGTAACATTGGTAAAAGCTTTGCTTACCAGGTAGCTACCGAAAAGTTTGATCTGTACGTGTTGGAGCTAAGCAGCTTCATGCTTGATGATATGTTTAAGTTTAAGGTTGATATAGCGGTACTGCTCAACATCACCCCCGATCACTTAGACAGGTACGACTATAAGCTGGAAAATTACGCGGCATCCAAATTCAGGGTTACGCAGAACCAGACGGCAGCCGACTACTTCATTTACTGCGCCGACGATCCCGAAACCATCAAAGGAATGACAGATAGGACGTTTGCAGCACAACTGTTGCCCTTTACCATTGAAACTAAGATTGAACCGGGAGCATATCTCGAAAACGACAATATTGTCATTAACATCACACAAGAGCATTTTACAATGTCAATTCAAGAACTGGCCCTGCAGGGCAAGCACAACATTTACAACTCCATGGCTTCGGGTATTGTAGCAAGGGTGCTGGAGTTGCGCGAAGGAACGATCAAAGAGAGCATGGGCAACTTTAAAGCCATTGAGCACAGGCTTGAGTTTGTGGCCAATATCTCGGGCATCCGGTTCATTAACGATTCAAAAGCTACCAATGTTAACTCAACCTGGTACGCCCTGGAGAGCATGAGCGGCGAAGTAGTGTTGATATTGGGTGGTGTTGATAAAGGCAACGACTACGGCATGCTTAAGGAGCTTGTAAGGAAAAAAGTAAAAGCGATAGTTTGCCTTGGTAAAGACAACAAGCGTATCCATGATGCTTTTGAAGATGATGTGGATGTAATTGTAAACACGTTCTCGGCCCAGGAAGCAGCCCAGATCGCGTTTCACCTGGCCGAAAAAGGCGATACAGTACTATTATCACCCGCCTGCGCCAGTTTCGACTTGTTCAAAAATTACGAAGACAGAGGCGATCAGTTTAAAGCAGCGGTGAGAGAATTATAAGAGATTTGAAAATTTGAGTATTTGAAGATTTGAAAATGGATCGTGAATCGGTGAAATCAATCTAAAAATCAGAGTAATCATAAAACAAAATGCATAGGATATTAAACAACACAAAAGGCGACCGGTGGATATGGCTTATAGTCATATTGCTTTCTGTTATATCCTTGCTGGCGGTATACAGTTCAACAGGTACGCTGGCTTATAAGCGTGGCGTAGGGGTCGAGTCGATATTGATGAAACACCTGGCCATGATGGTAGGCGGCTTAATGCTGATGTATATTTCGCACAAGCTGGATTACCGGTACTATGCTGGTCTGTCAAAAATTATGATGATTGTTACCATACCGCTGTTGGTGTACACACTGGTATTTGGTAGCCATATTAATAATGCAAGTCGTTGGATTAGTATCCCGGTTATCGGCTTAAGTTTCCAAACATCCGATTTGGCCAAACTGGCTTTGATCACTTACCTGGCGCGCACTTTATCGCGCAAGCAGGAAAATATCAAGGATGTAAAGGAATCGTTTTTGCCAATCATGGGTTCGGTTTGTGTGGTGTTTATTTTGATCGCGTTAGCCAACTTATCAACCGCGTTGATGCTGTTTGGGGTAAGTATTTTGTTATTGATCATCGGCCGTATAAGCATTAAGCAAATTGCCATTGTGTGCGCGGCCGGTTTCATATTGTTAATGGGGGTAATATTTTTAGGGCCCAGGAGGCATACGTATGTATCACGTGTACAAACGTTCCTGCACCCCGATTCAACCAAAACAGATAAATCATTCCAGGCCGATCATGCCAAGATTGCCATAGCCAGTGGCGGCCTTTTTGGTAAGGGTCCCGGTAATAGCACCGAAAGAAATTTCTTGCCGGAGTCGTACTCCGATGAGATCTATGCCATCATCATCGAAGAGTATGGTTTGGTAGGCGGTTTCGCGCTGATAGGTATTTACCTGTTTTTGCTGTATCGCTGCATAAAAATAGTAACCAAAGCGCCAAAAGCGTTTGGCGCATTACTGGCCTGCGGCTTAAGTTTTAGCCTGGCTATACAAGCCTTTGCCAATATGGCTGTAGCCGTAGGGCTTGGCCCGGTAACCGGTGTGCCGCTGCCGTTTGTAAGCATGGGTGGTACATCTATATTATTTACAAGTGTGGCTTTCGGTATCATACTATCGGTGAGCCGGGATATAGAGGAACCGAAAAAAGTAGTTGTAGGGGAGATAAGTGTAGCCCCCTAACCCCCTAAAGGGGGAACAGAAAATAAATAGTTCGAATAAAATAGGAAATGAAAGACAGTAGCAGGAATATGAAAGAAGCCAATCAAAAGCTCCCCCTTCAGGGGGCGGGGGGGGCTCGTATTATCATAAGCGGAGGCGGAACGGGTGGGCACATCTTCCCGGCTATTGCTATTGCCAATGCTTTGAAGGCTATTGATCCTAAAACCGAGATCCTTTTTGTTGGTGCATTAGGCCGTATGGAAATGGAAAAAGTTCCGGCGGCCGGGTACAAGATCATCGGGTTAGATATTCGGGGAATTCAGCGCGATTCTGTTTGGAAAAACGTGATGTTCCCGGTTAAACTGGTTAACAGTGTGCGCAAGGCCCTGCAAATTATAAAAGATTTTAAACCCGATGCCGCGGTGGGCGTTGGTGGGTATGCTTCTGGTCCGCTGTTGTATGCGGCATCCATGAAAAAGATCCCGTACCTCATCCAGGAGCAAAATTCCTATGCAGGTATCACCAATAAATGGCTGGGTAAAGGCGCCAAAAAGATCTGTGTTGCCTTTGATAATATGGAGCAGTTTTTCCCTGCCGGTAAGATCATTAAAACAGGAAACCCTATCCGTAAGGATGCGGTGAACATTGCCGGCAAGCACATGCAGGCGCTGGAGCTATTTAAGCTATCAACGTTTAAAAAAACCATCCTGATAACAGGTGGCAGCCTTGGTGCCCGTACTTTGAATAACAGCATTATGGCTGGTTTAGATAAGCTGATAGCGGCCGATGTGCAGGTGATATGGCAAACCGGCAAGTTTTATTATAAAGGAATTATTGAAAAACTGGGCGAAGACCATCACCCGGATATTAAAATAAGGGAGTTTTTAACCCGTATGGATCTGGCCTACGCTGCCGCCGATATCATCATATCAAGAGCGGGCGCGGGCACCATTGCCGAGTTATGTATGGTTAAAAAGCCGGTGATCCTGGTACCATCGCCAAACGTGGCCGAAGATCATCAAACCAAAAATGCCCTGGCATTGGTACAGGAAGACGCGGCCGTTTTTGTAGCCGATAGGGATGCCGAAGCCAAACTGGTTGATAGGGCGCTTGAATTATTAGAAGATAAACATTTACAAAAAAAGCTAAGCACCAATATTGGTAAAATGGCCATGCCAAATGCCGATGAAGTGATAGCTAAAGAACTTTTACAAATAACAGTTAACAATTAAAGTTATGGCCCTCCTTCTCCCAAAAGGGGAGGGCCTTTTTTAAAAACATTACAATGGAACTACGCAACATACAAAGGGTTTACCTGGTGGGTATAGGCGGCATCGGGATGAGCGGCCTGGCCCGTTATTTCCATCATTTGGGCTGTATTGTTTGCGGTTACGATAAAACGGTGACGGATTTAACCAACGATTTACATAACGAAGGCATCCAGATCTGTTTTGAGGATAATGCCGATTGTATTCCATTGAGCTTTCAAAAGCCAAGCAGCGATACGCTTATTATTTATACTCCGGCCATCCCTAAGGATTCGGCCGTATTAAGCTATTTCAAAAACCATAGTTTCGAGTTGTTTAAACGTTCGCAGGTTTTAGGTTTAATCAGCAAAAGCTCATTTACTATAGCTGTAGCGGGTACGCACGGTAAAACTACCACTTCAACCATGGTAGCACATTTGCTAAAGGCATCGGGTAACGATTGCTCGGCATTTTTGGGTGGTATTTCATCCAATTACCAAAGCAATGTGTTATACGGCAAAAATAAGGTAATGGTGGTTGAAGCCGATGAGTACGACCGTTCGTTTTTAACCTTATTCCCGGATGTGGCCATCATCACTTCAATGGATGCCGACCATCTGGATATTTATGGTGATCATGAGCATTTAACAGAATCGTTTAAGCTGTTTGCTTCGCAGATCAAAAGTGGCGGCACGCTGGTACATAAAAAAGGCCTGCCTTTAGATACCGGTTATACCTATGCGCTTGAAGATGCAACCGCCGATGCGCACGCGGCAAACATACGTATTGAGGGTGGCGATTTTTATTTCGACTTTATCAATGCCGATTTGAGTATCCTCGATATCAGGATGGGGATTGCCGGTATGCATAATATCGAGAACGCGGTTGCCGCTATCGAAGCTGTTTTACGCCTGGATATCCCTGCCGAATCAATCAAGGATGCACTGGGCTCGTTCCGGGGTGTTAAACGCAGGTTTGAATATATTGTAAAAACGCCGGAGCATATTTATATAGACGATTACGCACATCACCCCGAAGAATTGCGGGCAGCTATATCATCGGTAAAAAGATTATATCCCGATAAAAAGTTGACGGCTATTTTTCAGCCACACTTGTACACCCGCACCCGTGATTTTGCCGATGGCTTTGCCGAGGTGCTGGATATGGTGGATGAACTGATACTGCTGGATATTTATCCGGCCCGTGAGTTGCCTATTGAAGGTGTAACGTCGGCCATGTTGTTGGGTAAAATGCAGCTGCAAAACAAACGGATACTAAGCAAGCAGGAAACGCTTGAAGCGGTTAAAAATGAACAGCCCGAATTGCTGTTAACCGTGGGCGCAGGTGATATTGATACATTGGTACACCCTTTAAAAGGAGTATTACATGGATAAAAAACTCATATGGAAGCGCCTGCTTACAGGTGGTGCCTGGGTAATATGCCTGGGTGGCCTGGTGGTGCTTATGAGTTTTATCGAAAGCAAAAAAGCTTCAGTGCTGTGTACCGCGGTAAAAGTAAATATCCCCGGTAACCAGTATTTTATAGATAAACAGGAGGTTGACCAGATTTTGCAAACCAACAGCCATACGCTGATTGGCCGCAAACTGGAAAACATAAATATCCAGGATCTGGAAAACAAACTGAAGGCAAATCCATTTATTGAGTTTGCCAAAGTATATACCGAAATGGATGGCATTTTAAGGGTAGAAGTTAGTCAGCGCCAGCCGATATTAAGGGTAATGAACCATTATGATATGGATTTTTATATCGATCAGCATGGTTTAAAAATTCCGCTATCGTCAAACTTTACCGCAAGGGTATTGGTGGCTAATGGGTACATAGATGAATTGTTTACCAACCATGTAGATTCATTGCATACCCAACTGGCAAAAGACCTGTACAAAACGGCCGACTATATCCGTAAGGACTCATTATGGGACGCGCAGATAGCACAGATCTATGTAAATGTAGATAGGGAAATAGAACTGATCCCAAGGGTGGGCAGCCAGCGTATTTTGATAGGTAATGCCGATTCGCTGAACGTGAAATTAAGAAACCTGGTAGCATTTTATAAACAGGTGCTGCCGCAGGTAGGCTGGGATAAATACAGCAAAATAAATATTAAATATACCAACCAGGTCATCGGTATAAAAAATCAATTGACCAAGGCAGATTCGGCCAAAGCAAAAGCGCTGAGGTTAGATTCGCTTAAAATGAAAAAGGATACATCTCAAATAAAAATGTAATATGGACAAAAGCTCAACTCAAGAAAAAAGTTCACCAATTGTAGTAGGATTGGATATCGGGACTACAAAAATATGCGTCATTGTGGGTCGCAGGAGCAAGAATGGGAAGATTGAGGTATTAGGAATTGGTAAAGCCGAATCCGCGGGCGTAACGCGCGGCATGGTGTCAAATATAGATAAAACCGTACAGGGTATTGCCCAGGCAGTTGAAATTGCCGGCGCGCAATCAAATGTGGATATAAAGGTAGTGTTTGTTGGTATTGCCGGTCAGCACATCAAAAGCTTGCAGCACCGTGGCTTAATAACCCGCAGGGATCTGCAATCAGAGATCAGTCGTAAGGATATCGATAAACTGATTGAGGATATGTACAACCTGGTAATGCCTCCGGGCGAGGATATCATCCATGTATTACCGCAGGAATTTACGGTAGATAATGAGCCGGGAATTAAAGATCCTATTGGTATGGCAGGCGTGCGTTTAGAAGCCAACTTTCATATCATATCGGGCCAGGTTACCGCTATTAAAAACATTGTAAAATGTGTTAACAAAGCTGGCTTAGACAGCCAGGACCTGATCCTGGAGCCGCTTGCATCTTCTGAATCTGTTTTGAGCGAAGAGGAAAAAGAAGCAGGAGTAGTGTTGGTTGATATTGGTGGTGGTACTACAGATGTGGCCATATTCCACGAAGGTATCATTCGCCATACCGCGGTTATCCCGTTTGGTGGTAACAGCGTAACCGAGGATATCCGCGAAGGCTGTTCAGTAATGCGCAACATTGCCGAGCAATTGAAAGTGAGGTTTGGATCGGCCCTGGCAGATGAAAATAAAGAAAACGAGATAGTTTGTGTACCGGGCTTACGTGGCCGCGAACCAAAGGAAATCAGCGTTAAAAACCTGGCATACGTTATACAGGCCCGTATGGAAGAGATTGTTGAGCATGTATACTATGAGATCAAATCATCCGGCTACGAGAAAAAACTGATTGCCGGTATAGTAATTACAGGTGGTGGCGCGCAGTTAAAACACCTGCGCCAATTGGTTGAATTTGTAACCGGGTTAGATTGCCGCGTGGGTTACCCAACCGAGCATTTGGCAAAAAACGAGGTGTTGCCTAAAAACATTTACGAAGAGCTGCAAAGCCCAACGTTTGCCACCGGTATTGGCTTGCTGATAAAAGGGATCCAAAAAACAGAATACATGAATGCGGATATCCCGGCAGCTACCAAAATTGAGAAGCCCAAGTTTGAGGGCAAAGGTAAAGAGGGTGGTTTGTTTGATAGGTTGTTAAAGAAAAGTATCACTTTTATTAAGGATGATATAAACGACGAGGACTTTTTGAAATAATTATACACAATAGTTAAGGTTTTCCACATTGTAGACATTTGTGGAAAACTATTGTGGAAAAAGCCCTATTATTACGATGGTTAAATCTAAATGTTGGTAAAATCACATATAGCTGAAAACGAAGATTATGCAGTTTGAGATGTTAAAAGAAAAATCGTCAATCATCAAAGTAATTGGTGTTGGCGGTGGTGGTGGTAACGCCGTAAACCATATGTACAGGCAGGGAATTACCGGTGTGGACTTTATAATTTGTAACACCGATGCCCAGGCATTAGAGCTTAGCCCTATACCTAATAAGGTACAATTGGGTGCCAGCCTTACCGAAGGGATGGGTGCAGGTTCGATACCCGAAGTTGGAAAAAACTCTGCAATTGAAAATATCGACGATATTAAACAGATGCTTGGTGTTAACACCAAAATGCTGTTTATTACCGCGGGCATGGGTGGTGGTACCGGTACAGGCGCAAGCCCTATTATTGCCAAAGCCGCCCGCGAAATGGATATACTAACGGTAGGTATTATTACTACGCCTTTCTCTTTTGAAGGTAAGCGTCGTAAAATGCAGGCCGATGCCGGTATGGAAGAATTGAAAAAATATGTCGATTCGTTTCTGGTGATCTCAAACGATAGGTTACGCCAGATTTTTGGTAACCTAACCATGAGTTCGGCATTTGGCCAGGCCGATGATATATTAACTACAGCTGCCAAAGGCATTGCCGAGATCATAACCTTACCGGGCTATATCAACGTTGACTTTAAGGACGTGCGCACAGTAATGAAAGACAGTGGCGTATGTATTATGGGCAGCAGCACTGCCGAAGGTGAAGGTCGCGCTTTAAAAGCTGTGGAAGGTGCTTTATCATCGCCGTTATTAAAAGATAACGAAATTGAGGGTGCACGTTACATATTGCTAAACATTAGCTCGGGCCTTAAAGAGGTTACTATGGATGAGGTGAGCATTATTACCGATTACATACAGGAAGAAGCCGGTTTGGCCGCCGACCTGATTTGGGGTAATTGTGTTGACGAAAATTTAGAAGATAAATTATCAGTAACCATCATCGCTACCGGTTTCCAAACCAAGGATGAGCGCGAACTGGAAAACAGCAACAAAAAGATCGTATCGATGCTGGTTCCTGAAAACGCGCCATTGGTAAAACCGGTGGTTAATGAGTTTATTAATGCGGTTAAGGCCAATGCGCCTGCGCAGCCATATATTAAACACCAGAAAGAAGAGCCAAAACAAACTGGTCTTTTTGATATGTTTGGCGGCAGTGTTACCGGAGAAAAGGAAGAAGCCGTAGTAAGGTTTAACCTGCACGAAGAAGAACAGGAAGAAGAACAAAGCGAGCCGGATATGGCAGGCTTCACTTTTAAAATGAGTGAGCCCGAAACTTATGCTGCCCCGGTACAGGAGCCACGCAAGCCAGAACCTATCCCCGCGCCGGAACCTGAACCAGAGCCTGTTGCTTTGGCTGGTGCCGATGATCATAAAACAAATGAATCGATAGAGGAGCAGCTGAAGAAATCGCGTGAGCGGATCATGCGTTTAAAAGATCTGAGTATGAAACTGCGTACCGGCAACATCCAGGAATTGGAAAATGTACCTGCCTACAAACGCAAGGAAGTGGCACTGCAGGATACCCCAAAATCTGACGAAAGCGCCATCTCCCGTTTCAGCCTGATGCCCGATAACGAAGGCAACACCGAAATAAGAAGAAACAACTCGTTTTTGCATGATAATGCGGATTAGTATCAAGTAGTAAGTATCAAGTATCAAGATAAAAAGGCAAAGCCGTTATAAGTAACTTACCATTCTTATAGCGGCTTTTTCTGTTGTAAAAGTCCCAATTCCATCGGCAAAAAAAGTCTTACTACTTGATACTTACTACTTGATACTATTCCTCAAGTTATAACCTATTCTAAAAAGTTATAGCTATTGTGATAAGCTGTAAATACGGCTATATTTGTACTTTATTAACTTTTAAACGGTAAATTATTTTGGATTTATTTGATAAAATAACAAAAAGCTTAGGTGGGCCATTGGGGCAGCACCAAAAATGGTCACATGGTTATTTTTCATTTCCTAAACTGGAAGGGGAAATTGGGCCGCACATGCAGTTCAATGGGAAAGAGCATTTGGTTTGGAGCCTTAATAATTACCTGGGTTTAGCCAATCATCCCGTAGTAAGGGAGGCCGATGCTAAAGCCGCTGCAGATTATGGTATGGCTTACCCGATGGGTGCCCGTATGATGTCTGGTAACTCTATCCACCACGAAGAACTTGAAAACAACCTGGCTGCCTTTGTAGGCAAACAAGCCGCGTTTTTACTAAACTACGGTTACCAGGGTATGGTATCCATTATAGATTCATTGGTTGATCGTAACGATGTTATAGTTTACGACGCCGAATCACATGCCTGTATTATTGACGGGGTTCGTTTACATATGGGTAAACGCTTTGTTTACCAGCATAACGATATTGAAAGCTGCAAAAAACAGCTGGAACGCGCTACCAAATTAACCGAACAAACCGGCGGTGGTATCTTGCTGATCACCGAAGGTGTTTTTGGCATGTCGGGAGCACAGGGTAAGCTAAAAGAGATTGTTGACCTTAAAAAGGATTTCAACTTCCGTTTATTGGTTGATGACGCGCATGGCTTCGGTACCATGGGTAAAACCGGTGCCGGTACACATGAAGAACAGGATGTTATTGATGGCGTAGATGTATATTTTGCCACCTTTGCCAAATCAATGGCGGGTATAGGCGCTTTTGTTGCCGCCGATGAGCAGATAGTACACTTTTTGCGCTACAATATGCGTTCGCAAACATTTGCGAAAGCTTTACCAATGCCGATGGTATTGGGTTTGAAAAAACGCTTTGAACTGTTGGTGTCGCAACCAGAACTGCGTGAAAAATTGTGGCTGATCTCATCAACCTTACAAAAAGGTTTAAGGGAACGCGGGTTTAATTTAGGTGTTACCGATACCATGGTTACCCCTGTATTTTTAGAGGGTGACCTTTACGAAGCCACCAGCTTAACCCGCGACCTGCGCGAAAACTACGGCATCTTCTGTTCTATTGTGATTTACCCGGTTATCCCTAAAGGCTTAATCTTATTAAGGTTGATCCCAACTGCTATGCACTCATTAGAAGATGTACAACGCACCCTTGATGCCTACACCGCCATGGGCGAAAAACTGAAAGCGGGCTACTACAAAGAAAATAAACTGGAAGTAGCGGTTTAGATGTGCAGATTTCAGATGTGCAGATTTTAAATTATAAAAGTAAAAAGGCCTCAATTGAGGCCTTTTTACTTTTTATATTAGCCAGGCACTTGCTCGTATCTATCCAGACAAATACACCATGTCATTGCGAGGAACGAAGCAATCGCGAACTATGCAGATTTGCCCTGTAGAGCATGAGATTGCTTCATTTCTCGCAATGACATAGCTTTATATTGCCATTGCAGCTTTTACAATTCGCAATAAGGTTAACATTCATCTGCACATTTGAAATCTGCATACCTGCACATCAAAAAATCAGTGTTTAAAAAACGTAAGGTAAACCTGCTTAACAATGTGATAAGCCGCGAAAGCGAAAAACAGTATAGCGATACCGGTATTGATGACCCTGTTGCTCAGGGCGAATTTGTTTTGCATGTACCGGGCAAACCGGGCGTACAAAAACAGGCATAAGAAAGCGCCTGCGGCCGAGCCAATACTAAAGATCACCAGGGCTACTTTACCGGTAAGGATCCACTCGTGGGTAATCAGGTAGGTGCCGGTTATCATCCAGAATGGTACCTGCACCGGGTTTAAAAAGCCAAGCAAAATACCGTACTTAATACTGTCGTGCTCTGATTTGCGGGGCTCGGGTGGTTTTTTGCGGTTAATCCAGGTAATGGTTCCCATTACGCTAAATAACACAACCATTATCCAATCAATGATCACGCTTAGGTGCAGCTGACCAGATAGCCAGTCGGCCGCGTGCATAATAAAATAAGTAAAGAAAAATTCAACACATGAAAAAGCGATGATGAAGCGTAAAGCTTCTTTCATGCCGCGGTTTATAGTAAGCTGTAATAGTGCAAGGTTAATGTTGCCGGGTGGTATATAACCAATAAAGTTGGCTATAAGCCCGATGAAAAAGGTTAGAAATATCATTGGCGCAAAGATAGGTTGTTGATGTGCAAATTTCAAATGTGCAGATTTTAGATGTGCAGATATGCAGATTTTGGATGTCAGATTTCAGATTTTGCCTGAACCGCAATTAACCTGAACCGCGATTAAACAGATTGACGGATTTTTCTGATTTTTAAGTCAAATCCTGTTATTCCTTAAATCGTATAAATCCCGGTTCAGACAAAATCTGCATATTTGCACATCTGAAATTTAAAATCTGCATATTTGAAATCTGCACATCCGAATAACATGTCAACTCTTAAAATAGTTTCCCTGCTGCCATCCGCTACCGAAATCCTATGCGCCCTTGGGCTCGAAGATAATTTGGTTGGCCGCTCGCACGAGTGCGATTACCCCGAATCTGTGAAGCACCTGCCGGTTGGTACCGAAGCCAATTTCCCGGATGGGTTAAGCAGTGCCGATATCGACGTAAAAGTAAAAGAGATCCTGGCCGACGCTTTATCGGTATATACCGTAAAACGCGAAGTGATCAAAAGCCTGGCGCCCGATGTAGTGATCACCCAGGACCAATGCGAAGTTTGCGCCGTATCGTTAACCGATGTGGAACTGGCACTGGATAATTACCTGGATAAAAAAGCACAGATCATATCATTACGACCAAACAGTTTGCAGGATATCTTTGATGATATCAGCACCATAGCGAAAGCCCTGGATGCAGAAAAACCAGGGGAGGACTTACTGGAACTATTGAACGAGCGGGTTGATATCATTAAACACAAGCTCAAATTTGCCGATGATAAACCAACGGTAGCTTGTATTGAATGGCTGGAGCCGCTAATGATATCAGGCAATTGGGTACCGGGCTTGGTAGAGATTGCCGGCGGCACACCTATTTTGGCCAAACAAGGCGCGCATTCACCCTACGTAAGCTGGGAGGATATCCGCAAGCAAAACCCCGAAATTATAGTAGTAATGCCTTGTGGTTTTTCTATAGAGCGCACGCTTAAGGAAATGGACCTGCTGATGCAGCAACCCGGTTTTGCCGATCTTAAAGCGGTAAAAAATAACCGCCTGTATATTGCCGATGGCAATCAATACTTTAACCGTCCCGGTCCGCGTGTGGTTGATTCTATCGAAATTCTGGCCGAGATCATCCGCCCTAAGCAATTCGCCTTTGGTTATGAAGGTGAGGGGTGGATTAAGTTTGGGATTTAGGATTTTTGGACTGGCGGACTTTGGGACTGGCAGCGTATAAGACTATATGACTTTTGGCTGCTGTTGCGGTTTTGTTGCACTTTGTGAAATATGACAATTTGTAATTTGTTGATTTTTAGTTAGATGGTGTTTTTTTGCTGTTTCACTTGTTGCGCAACGCAACACTTTTTGATCTCAGGCCAACAATAATACTTCAACTTATTAAAATTATTTAAAAAGTTGTATATATTTACGTTTCCTATATTATCATAACACAAAATCACATGCGCAAAATTCTTACCTTGATGCTGGTTTCGGCATTTTTTATGAGCACTGCTTTTAAAACTGATCCCGTAAAATTTAGCCCCGCCGACCTGCACATCGCCTGGGAAGTAATGGATAATAACTACCAGGGTAAAAATGAAGCCTTAACTGCGCTGGTGATCACCAACAAGGGTAAGGAGGTTTTGCCTGCCGGCGGATGGAAGTTTTACTTCAACTCGGGCAGGGGTTTTACCGAAAACGCGGTGAGTGGTAATGCCAAAATAAACCAGGTAAATGGCGATTTGTATAGCATCAGCCCAACCAATGGTTTCAAGGATTTAAAACCCGGTGAATCGACCCGTATTGAATACGTAAACGATGACCCGGCTGTAAATGTAACCGATGCCCCCGAAGGTATTTACCTGGTATGGGACGCCAACCCGGAAAAAGGCTACAGCATCGGCTCGTTCAATATCACCCCGTATAAACCAACCTATCAGGGATTGATCACGCCGGAAATTGTATTTGACAGGAACAAAGTGGTAACCGATATCCCGGCAGATCAATTGCCGAAGATCTTCCCTACGCCGATGAGCTACGTTGAAAACACGGGCTCATTTATCCTGAATGAAAAAACAGTTATTGTTGCCGATGGAGATTTTACCAAAGAAGCCTCTTCGTTAGCCGAAAGCCTCAACAGCTTAACAGGCAAACCAGCTAAAGTTGTAGCGACAGCAACGGGCGCAAATATCTACCTAAAAAAAGTAAGCGGAGTAGGGGCAGAAGGTTATGAATTGAATGTAACGCCACAGGGTATCACCATTAAAGCATCTACCCCGATTGGTGCTTTTTATGGTATTCAATCACTAAAAAGCCTGGCACCGTTTGCTGCCTTAAATAAAAAAGAAAAATCTATCCAATTGCCTTGTGTTGCTGTAAAGGATGAGCCCCGTTTCCCGCACCGTGCGGTAATGCTTGATGTGGCCCGTAACTTTCAGCCTAAAAGCCAGGTGTTGAAACTGATTGAGGCGATGAGCATCTATAAGCTTAACGTACTGCACCTGCATTTAACCGACGATGAAGGCTGGAGGATAGAGATCCCATCACTGCCGGAATTAACTACAGTAGGTTCAAAACGCGGCCATACTCTAGATAGTAAACACAATTTGCCGGCCTCGCATGGTTCTGGTCCCGATGTAAATAATGCTACGGGTACTGGGTTTTATACCAAGGCAGAATATATAGAGATCCTGAAATATGCTAATGATCGCCATATTACGGTAATTCCTGAAATTGAGACTCCCGGCCATGCCCGTGCATCTATCAAAGCCATGGATGCTCGATATGACCACCTGATGGCCGAAGGCAAAAAAGAGGAAGCCGCCAAATATTTGCTGCGCGATCTGGATGATAAATCTGAGTACCGGTCGGTTCAGTATTGGAACGATAACGTGATCAACGTATCGGTACCGTCAACCTATACCTTTGTAGAAACTGTTGTTGATGATTTGATCAGCATTTATAAAGAAGCGAGTGCGCAGCTGCCAACCATACATTTTGGTGGCGATGAAGTGCCACCACACGTATGGGAAAAGTCACCTGCTTACCTGGCCTTAAAAGCTACTCACCCGGAGATTCAAAATACCGGCGACCTTTGGTATTACTTTTACGGTCGTGTTAACCAGATCCTGAAAGCAAAAGGTATTTACCTATCTGGATGGGAAGAAATGGCCCTTCGCAAAACCAAGCTTGATGGTAACGATACCTACGTACCCAACCCCGACCTGGCCGGCGAGCACCTGCATGCCGATGTTTGGAACAACGTATTAGGCGGCGCACAGGAAGATCTGGCCTACAAGCTGGCCAATGGCGGCTACAAGGTAGTACTTACCTGCGTTACCAACCTGTACTTTGATATGGCCAACTATAAATCATTTGATGAGCCGGGTTACTACTGGGGAGCGTTTTTAGGGATCGATAAATTTTACTCCTTTATCCCTTATGATTATTTTAAAAATGCCGATGTAGACCGGAACGGCGCACCGATAAATCAAAATATATTTTTAGGTAAGCAACGCCTTACTGATTACGGTAAAGGCAATATCATAGGCTTGCAAGGCGCGCTATGGGCCGAAACGGTAAAGAGTACCGAGCGCATGGATTACATGATTTTCCCGCGTTTACTGGGCCTTGCAGAGCGTACCTGGGCGCAGGACCCAACCTGGGCTACAGAAAAGGACGGGATAAAAGCCAAGCAGGATTATCAGCAAGCCTGGTCGGTATTTTTAAATGTATTGGGCAAACGTGAATTGCCAAGGCTTACCTACTTTAATGGCGGCTATAACTACCGTATCCCTAAACCGGGCATTAACCTGCAGGATGGTAAGTACTCATCAAACGTAGAGTTTCCGGGTTTAACCATCAGGTACACCACCAACGGTAATGATCCGGACACCAACAGCAAAATATACACAGGTCCGGTTGATTACAAAAGCGGCATTATCAAATTCCGCGCGTTTGACCCCAAAGGCAGGGGGGGCAATATAGCCACAGGAGGCGAGACTGCTGAAGGAAAGAAGCAGGGAGCTACCTTATAGGGGGCAATACTCCAATAATTAGCTATCAAAAGTACATCATGTCATTGCGAGTAACCATCAGGCGCAACTGAAAAAAATAGTGATGACGTTATTTATTGAATCGTCATTGCGAGGAACGAAGCAATCCCCAATAGGCAGGTGCGCTTGCAGATTAGGGGATTGCTTCGTCGTTCCTCCTCGCAATGACATAGTTTTATATTGTCATTTGCTATTCAAAATCCATTGATTTTCTATCCTGGATGACGTTATGCGTAATGCTTTACCACAAACTAAACAGTTGGGTATCTTCTTTTCAATAACGTATAAAACTTCTCGGTAGTTGCTGGTTTGCTCTCCCAGTTGTTTTTGGCAACATAGTTGGTTTTTAAAAAGCGTTCGGCTTCTTCAAAAGTGTTAAAGCGGTTCACTATTTCAATAGCTTCACTGTAGGCCAGGCTGTAGCCGTTAAACAGGTCTTTAATATAAAGCAGCTTATCGTTCAGGTTAATGGCCGATTTCAGGTCGGTTATAGGTAACACATTTGCCTGTGTAGTTGAACTATTTTCCTTTTCGGCCCTTTGTGCAAATAATTTTTGGTTAAACGTAAGCACCTTCTCGCCTTCGTCTTTCACCGGCTCGGCTTTAGGCACCATTGGCTTAAATAGCTCCGACTGGGCAGCTGGTTCAATTACCGGTTTTGCTTCGGCAACTACTACAGGCTCTGGTATTTCAATAACCGGGACTGGCTCAGTGGCCTCGTTCAATTCAATTACCTGTATTGGGGCTTCCTGCTCTTCCAGTTCAAAAGAATAAACGTCGTCAGAATTCGCCGTGCTAAGTTCAATTTCTGGTTGTGGTTCTTCTTCTATAGCCTCTGGCTCGGGTGCTTCCACTTTTACCGGGTTAAAGGGTACCTGTACAATTGACTCTGGCTCTGTGCTTAGTTGAAGTTTGGTTTCAACAACAGGCTTTTGCTGCACAACCGGTTCAAAAAAACGACGTTCGTGTATGGGCTCCGGTTTATTTGCGGGTTGTGGTATTATCGGTTTGGGTTTTTCAACAACGGGCTCAGGTATTACAACAGGCAGTTCCTGCTTTTCAATAACAGGGGTTTCGCGCTCGTGCATTTTACGGAGTATTTCGGCGTGATCTCTTAAAAATTGGGCGTTGGCTACAAAAAGCTCCAGTTCCAGTTCATTCAAATCGCTGCTTTCGGCTTTTAGGTAATCATATTGGTCATTAAGCTCTTGTAAAATACCACCGATCTTTTTAAATACATCCATTTGCTTCATGGCTTCAATGTTAGGAAAATGCTTACCAAAAATAGGATAAAATTCTGATATTTGACATCCCGTTAAGGTATGGGTTACTGTTTGGGTATACAATAAGCATAGTCCATTTTTTGTTTTTACCGGGGCTGCTTTAAATTAACAATTTAGAGTTTAGTATTTATCAGTTAGCATTTAATACAAAGAATGGTTTATCACGAGGATGTTTTCAGGCGTAAAAGTGAATCTGGCGGCAGTATTGAACTGGTTTGCGGATCAATGTTTTCGGGCAAAACTGAAGAGTTGATCAGGCGGCTTAACCGGGCCAGGATAGCTAAACTGAAAGTAGAGATCTTTAGTCCGAAATCAGATACCCGTTATGGAGAAGATGCTATTGTATCGCACAATGCAAACCGTTTTACCTCAACCCCGGTGGATAGTGCTTCTGCTATATTGTTATTGACAAATGACGCCCATGTGATCGGCATTGATGAAGCCCAGTTTTTTGATGATCAACTGCCCGAAGTTTGTACCATACTGGCCAATCGGGGGATCCGTGTAATTGTAGCCGGTTTAGATATGGATTTTAAAGGCCGCCCTTTTGGCCCCATGCCGGCCATTATGGCCATTGCCGAATCTGTTACCAAACTACATGCGGTTTGTGTACAATGTGGCAATCCGGCGCTATACTCGTACAGGCTGGTGCCCGATAATGCCCGTATCCTGTTAGGCGAAAAAGAGAGCTACGAACCCCGCTGCCGCATTTGCTATAATAGCTAATCATCTTTTCTGTAATATTTTACATTATCTGCTGCTTTTGCCAAAACAAAAGAGGGCTGCTTTGTTATTCTGTTATAAACGCAAGCACATAATTGACGGATAAATTATAGGTAAATTATGTAATTATTAATTAATATTTATTATATTCGTTTCGCACCGATAAATACCTATGGCCAAAAAAATTTTAGTGATCGAAGATGATAAGGACATCAGGGACACCATTGTTTATGTTCTGGAAGAGGAAAAGTACGAGGTAGTATCATCAGATAATGCCCGCATCCTAAAAAAGTTACATGAAATCAGCCCGGATTTGATCCTGTTGGATAACTGGCTTACCGATTGGAGCAGCGATGCCAGCGGGCAGGAAATTAGTCGCGGCCTCAAAAATAACCCGGCTACCAGCCATATCCCGGTAATTATCATATCAGCAGTAAATAATATTGAAGAGATCACAAAAGCAGGCAATGCCGATGGATACTTGAAGAAACCGTTCGATTTAACCGGACTCATTGCTATTGTAAAGAAACACGTGGTTGTAGAATAAGGATTTTTAGAGTAAGGACTTTTGGACAAAAGACAAAGGACTTTTAGAATAAGGATTTTTGAAACAAGGAGCAAGGATTTTTGAAGCAAGGTCTTTTATCCAAAAATCCTTGCTCCTTTGTCCAAAAGTCTAAAAGTCTTTTATTTATAGTTTGATACCAAAGCCTACGTTAAATGTACGGCCATCGGCAGGAAGGATGCCGGGGCCGGGGTACATGTTAATGCGGCGGGTAAAGTATTTGGCGTTTGCTATGTTATTGATATTTGCGCTGATGTGGTAGTTTTTAAGGAAGCTGTAGTTAAATGCCCAATCAAACACATGGTAGCCGGGTACCACGCCTGTGGCACCGGTTGCATTGAATACCGTGTTGTTGGCATCACTGAAGCTTTTGCTGGTGTAACTTAACTGCAGTGTGCTGCTCACCGGACCGCTTAAAAACGTAAAACCACTACGGTTAATCCAATCCGGTACGTTCTCTAAATGATTACCCACAAGGCTGATGTTTTTACCAGATGCATTGATAGCCCCGCTAATGTAACGGCCATGGGTATAAGCCAAAGAGTTAAATAAACGGATATCGCTGCCCGCGTGCGAGTCAAATGAGCGTAGCAGAGATACTTCGGTATAAGCCTCGATACCTTTTGCTGTACCGTTACCAATGTTGGTTAAATACAAATGACTTACGTTTTGAGCGTCAACCTGGGTTAAAGTGCCCGCACGATTGTTGTAACGCACGTAAAAGCCACCTATATCATAATTAAAAATGTAGCTGATGTGCCCGCGATAACCCAGATCGAAGCTGTAGCCACGGCTATCTTTAATGTTAGGGTCAATAACGGTTAGGTTATCTGCCGGAGTAACGGCCGCGTACAAATATGGGCGATACGCTTGCGACGCGTTGGCATATAACTGGCTGCCATTGTTAAACTGGTATTGCAAACCGGTGCCAAACAGCGGGAAATTACGGTTGCCTTTGTAACCAACCGGAACGGCACCGTTGCTGATAAAGCCCGAAGTAGTTGAGTTGATCACCTCGTACCTTACACCCGGGGTTATGGTAAATGCCGGTGTAACCTGGAAAATATTTTCGGCAAAGGCTGCAAAATTGAACGAGTGTAACCTTAAGTCGATGGCATAAGGTTTTACCAGGCTCAGGTCAAAATCAGATGCAATGGTACCTACGCCTTTTTGTTTGCGTTTGGTAGTTTCCTCAAAATAGCGTATACCTGTAGTAAAAGTACTCTTCAGGTCGCCCAATTTATAAGCGTGCAGTAAATGGGCTTCAGTAGTAAAACCGGCATAGTAATCCCTATCTACCTGGCGTGGGTTAAAGGTTTTCAGGCTGGTGTTAACCGTATCCTTGATGTTGGGCGTGTTAATAAACTGCACACTGTTGCGCTGGCCAATCAACGCATGCGAAGTAACCTCCAGTTTTGTATTTGGGTTGAAAGCATAGTTGAATATTAATGCCGGGATGTTGATCTCGGGGTTGAAAAAATTACGCGCCCTGAACGATTGGCGGTTGTTCTCGTCAAATTGCGCATCTGTTAAACCGCCGGCAATCTGCTGAACATAGTCTGATCTTGAAAATTGGAACGCGATGCTGCCTTTACTGTTAAACTGGTATTTAATGTTTGCATAATAAGAATGATAATCAAACGCCGCGTCTGGTCGCCAGCCATCGCCCCTGCGGGTAGAATAAAAGGCATAATAACTTACCTTGCCAACTTTACCGCCAACGGCATTGTAAGAGTTAAAAAAGTTGTTTGATCCCGCGGTTTGCTCGCTTTCAAAGCCAAAAACTTTGGTACTGTCGCCCTCTTTGATCTTGTAATTAACCATCCCTCCAAACTGCGGACCGAACTGTAGCGCAGCCGAACCGCGTACATATTGAATTTCGGCAACTGCCTGGAATGGTACATTGTAATGGTTTTCAGGATAGCCAAACGCGTCTGAATTAGTGTTATAACCGTTCTGGCGCATATTCATTTCAATAGAACGGTGCGGATCGGTACCGCGGGTGCCAATGTTTAATTGCAAACCGGCACCATCCATTTCCCATACATTAAAGCCCGGTATTTTGGCTAAAACCATGCGGGCGGTATTATTGGCCAGGTTGGCTTTGCCAGCATCCGGGTACGTTACAAATGTTTTTTTGCCGGCAAAAATATAAGTGCCCTGCACATTAGGAAGGTGTTTTGCACGGCCTTCTTCAATAATTACGCTATCAAGGTTTAGGGTATCCTTTACGCTTTTTTGTGCCTGGGCAAAACCCGATGCAACAGTAAACAGGGCAAGGAGAGATATTCTATAAAAATTATTCATCAGTTTTAAGTTAAGAGCTAATACTTAGCTGCACGGCAAAACATAGTAATGCCGGTTAGCAGCGCTGTTTAATCAATGCATTAATAAGATAAGGTATTTGATCAGGCAGCAAGCTCTGGCGGTCGGCCATCTGTTGAGATAAATGGCTGGTCGATATTGATGATAATAGGAGTGCGGTAGTTTTGGATAATAAAAAACTGCGGAACAAAGCTATAAGCTATTACCGGGTTATTGTAGTTATTGTCGATCCCCGATTTTTTGCCCGACGATTCATGCGATTTTTTGCTTACCGGGATATCGTTAAGCTGTTTGGCATTAATTACGTTTTGGGTAAGTAATTTGGTGGTCTGATAATTGGGGATACATTGCACGTACAAGGTATCCTGGGTAACCTTAAGCTTTACATAATTATAAGCAACACCCTTTAATTGTATTTGTCCCGATACCTGCGCATACGATTTCCAATTTTGGATTTGCGGCATTTGCTGAGGTACCTTAATCTCGATAAGATTGGCGTTGTCATAAACACCTTTGCTGATTTGCTCGGCGGCAAATTTATCCGATTTATAAACCATGTATTGATTCAATAGCATATATCCACCTAAATTAAAAAGGTGGGCAATGAGCAATACAATGGCAAAGGTTTTTTTCAATAATGGTTCTAAATAGCTACAATGCTAACTATAATTTTCTAATTATCCTATCAGAATAGCAAAGATTTGACTACTGCTTTAACTCTGTATAAATTCTGTTTTTTTAAATCGAATGTTATATTTATTTGGATTGAATCTAAATAACAACTTACTTTGCGACAGCTATTAATCAAATGTTCACTATGAAGAAATTTTCGCAAAAAATTACGCTGTTAATTATATTGAAGGTAAGGGCTCTTTTCTTACAGCCTGTCAGCTATCCGGTTATTCGTTATGCAATAATTGCGTAAGTGGATTTAAATAAAAAATACCCGGCGTTCCGTCGCCAAACATCACACCGGGTTAATGTTAACAGATCCTCGAATCAAATTAATCATTTTATCAAAATTATGTATTCTTCCCGATTAATCAGTCAGCCATTATCCACAAAAACATCAAGTCCAAATAAACCATTTGATTCGGTCGACACATCAATGTCCGATGGCAGCTTTAACAATAACAAACGTGTTTGATTAAATGTGATCCTGCCATGTATCATCAAATCAATGAAATAAAATTAAGGCCTATTTCAGAGGTCATTTTAAAATATTTAATGGATAACCGCAACCCGGTAGATGCGGAACGCATTTGGCTGGATATTAAAGCCGACGGCGCACCATTTAGTATTGGTTCTGTTTATGGTCATTTAAACAAATTGGTGTACGCCGGGCTGGTAGTGAAGGTACAGGGTGCATCTAACAAAAAAGCGCTGTATCAATATGCATCGCATTGATAACTTTAACCCGCAAATCATTGATTCGTGGTCAGGGTGAGCAAACACAACTGTTAGCCTTTTTCCGCCCAAACAATATCTTGTTTCTTAAAACCTAAATATATACTTTTGTAAACGCCTGATATTCATTGTGTATTTCTTTCTTTTTATACTGATGAAATTTTATTTTGAGTATTCCTGTACTTAAATAGAAAAAACCGGCTATTTTTATAGAACCAATTTTATAAATGCAAAATATATGATAATCAAAAATGTTTACTTTTTGGCGGTCACCTTGTTGGTGATTGGATCTGCTTCATGCAAGAAATCTTCTCCTGTGGATAATTCCGGGAACGTTCCCGGAGATACTACCACGACGGTGACCGGGGGGAAAGACTTACCCGCCGGGGCTGTTGATGGGGTTACTTATATCAACTCCGGTAAATCTGTTATTCTTAATTTGTATGCACCCTCAAAAACGTCGGTAAGCGTAATAGGTGATTTTAACAGCTGGACTGTTGATGCCAAATATGCCATGAATCATACTAAAGATGGTAAACGCTGGTGGATACAGATTGATGGCCTGGACCCTAATACCGAGTACGGCTACCAATACTTTATTGACGGCACCCTGCGCGTGGCCGATCCATATACCGAAAAGGTGCTCGATCCGGATAACGATAGCTACATAGGTGCCGATACTTACCCCGGCTTAAAAGCTTACCCAACCGGCAAAACCACCGGTAATGTGAGTGTACTACAAGCCAACCAGCCGGCTTATACCTGGAAAAACACTTCATTTACCCGTCCGGATAAAAAGAACCTTGTAATTTATGAGTTACTGGTACGTGACTTTACCGCGGCACATAATTATCAAACTTTAAAGGATACACTTAACTATCTGTCAAATTTGGGTGTTACCGCTGTTGAGTTGATGCCTGTTAACGAATTTGAGGGTAATCTTTCATGGGGTTACAACCCATCATTTTATTTTGCACCCGATAAATATTATGGTACTAAAAACGCTTTAAAGGCCGTGATTGACGAGTGCCACTCAAGGGGCATAGCCGTTATACAGGATATTGTGCTTAATCACTCTTTTGGTCAATCGCCAATGGTACAAATGTATTTTGATAAAACTGCCGGTAAACCAACATCAGATAATCCCTGGTATAATGTTAATCCTACACACCCTTATAATGTAGGGTACCAGTTTAATCATGAAAAGGCCGAAACTAAATATTTTGTAAAAAATGTACTTAAATTCTGGATGCAGGAGTACAAAATTGATGGTTTCAGATTTGACCTTTCTAAAGGATTCACGCAGGTTAATTATGGCACCAGCGATGCCGCTGTAGCAGCATGGAACCAGTATGATGCCAGCAGGGTAGCCATCTGGAAAGATTACAACAACTATATTAAAAGCATAGATAACAATAACTTTTACGTGATCCTTGAACACTTTGCTGTCAACCAGGAAGAAAAGGAACTGGCCGGCGAAGGCATGATCATGTGGAACAATTTAAATTATAACGCTAACCAGGCTACTATGGGTTATAACACCGATTGGAATTTTCAGGGCCTTTTTTATGATCAGCATACCTTTACACTGCCAAACCAACTGGTTGGGTATTTTGAAAGCCATGATGAAGAACGCCTGATGTTTAAAAATGAAACTTACGGAAATTCATCGGGCAGCTACAATGTAAAGGATATTCCTACAGGTTTAAAACGCCAGGAGATGGCTGCAGCGTTCCTGTTTGCAGTGCCTGGCCCTAAAATGTTTTGGCAGTTTGGCGAGCTTGGCTACGATATCACCATTGATAACAACGGCCGTACGGGTAACAAGCCCATTTTATGGAACTATAATAGCGACCCTTTACGCAGGCATCTATATAGTATTTATGCGCAGCTAATCAAAATCCGTAAAAAGAACGCGGTATTTGCAACCACCAATTACTCTTATGATTTAGGTGGCTATATCAAAAGCATCCAGTTAAAAGATGCCAGCGCCAACGTGGTTGTGGTGGGCAACTTTGATGTGGCAGCGCAAACCGGTACCGTTACCTTCCCGTCAACGGGTACTTATACCGATGTTTTAACGGGGGCCAGCATTATTGTAGCCTCAGTTAATTACTCCATATCGCTTGCACCGGGCGAATATCACATGTATAGCAGTACCACTTTAGCCCACTAATAAAAGGGCTAACTTGCTTACAATAAAGGCCCCGGATAATTTTCTGGGCCTTTATTGTAATGGTGTTTTTTGAGTAAAAAAACTTAATTGCCTTATTTATAGTAGATTGTTGATTTATTAAGTGTAACTTCGCCTAATTAAATAAAAATATAATGCAAGGAACAGTAAAATTTTTCAATGAAAGCAAAGGATTCGGATTTATCGTACCTACAAATGGTGGTGCCGAAGTTTTTGTACATGCCTCAGGCCTTATCGACACTATCCGTGAAAACGATAGCGTTACCTACGACGTAGAACAAGGTAAAAAAGGCTTAAATGCGGTAAATGTAAAAGTAGGTTAATCAAAATAAACTATTATTATAATCGTACAAGCATCTGTTCTGAAAAGGGCAGATGCTTTTTTTGTGGAGTTAAAAGTTATGCTATAACTCCGTTATTTTTCTTAACGATGACAGTGCCACTATGTCATTGCGAGGAACGAAGCAATCTCGTCGCTATGCATATTCGCCCTATAAGGCTACGAGATTGCCGCGCTACGCTCGCAATGACATAACTTTATGTTGTCAGTTAACCCACAAAAAAAGCGCGAATAACTTTTCATCATTCGCGCTTTTTATATTTGCTGTTAAAATCGCTTAGTTCAAGTATGATTGTAACAGGTTTGATTTTGAGTTATGACGTAAGCGCATTAAGGCTTTGTCTTTTAACTGGCGTACACGCTCGCGGGTAAGGTTAAATTTCTCGCCTATTTCTTCTAATGAATGAGCGGCATAACCACCTAAACCGAAGAACAGGATAATTACTTCACGGTCACGCTCGGCAAGGATCCCTAATGAACGTTTGATCTCTTGTGATAATGAATCCATCATCAGTTCGGTATCAGTTGCAGCATCGGTACTTTGTAAAACATCAAGTAAAGTGTTTTCTTCACCCTGGATGAAAGGTGCATCCATAGAGATCTGACGGCCGGCATTGCTCAATGAATCAGCAATTTTGTCAACAGATATCTCCAGGTCCTCGGCCAGTTCTTCTGGTGTTGGCTGCCTCTCAAATTCTTGCTCTAATTTTGATGCCGCTTTGTGAATTTTGCTTAATGAACCAATTTGGTTCAAAGGTAAACGCACAATACGTGATTGCTCTGCAACGGCTGATAATATTGACTGACGGATCCACCATACAGCATATGAAATGAATTTGAAGCCTTTGGTTTCATCAAAACGTTTGGCCGCTTTAATAAGGCCTAAGTTTCCTTCATTAATCAAATCGCCTAAAGTAAGGCCCTGGTTTTGATATTGCTTTGCCACAGATACCACAAAACGAAGGTTGGTTTTAGTTAACCTTTCTAATGCGGCCTGGTCGCCCTCACGGATCTTTTGCGCCAGGATCACTTCTTCCTGGGCAGATATTAAATCTACTTTACCTATCTCGTGAAGATATTTCTCAAGTGACTGAGATTCACGATTGGTAATGGATTGGGATATTTTGAGTTGTCTCATTTTATTGAATAGATTTTTTTACAGCTATATACTTCCGATAAGATTTCACAAGGTTGGTTTAACCTGCAATAAAAAATATGATGAATTAAACGGTGCTCCTATAATTTTCTTAAAACCCGGGATATTTATAAAACGAGGGTTGGCTCTTGAAGTGGCGTTAGGACGCGCGGCATTTACAATATTGAATAATGCAGTAACCGGTAATTGTTTAATCAAATTGTGATATCTCTTAAATGGATGCACAAAGATACGGATTTAATTGCTATTATTGTGTCAAAAATACAAGTATTTGATATAGCTAAAATGAGGCTAATATAGCTTTTATTTTATAACTAATTGCTTCCTTTTTCTTCTCCTGTAATATTGTCGTTACCCTTCTTGTCTTTGTCATCTTTTTTATCCCTGTTTTTGTTCCATTTGATCTTTATTTTACCATCATCGCCATCGGCTGCTAAAATGTGCAGTACAATGCCTTTCATCCTTTTTTTATTTTTTTCGGTTTGATCAACTATCGCGGTATCACCTTTTGGGTTACGCAAGGGAATATCCAATGCTATATTGGTTCCCTTGCCCATGGAGTAAACCCCAGCCACATCCATATTAAGCACGCTTGAATTGATCTGCATAGGGCTGATGTTGATCTTATCTCCGTCTACGTCAAACTTCATGTTAAGGTTTTCAAACTTAATGTTTTTAAGATCGCGAAATGGAAACGCGAATTTGCCCACACTGGTTATCGGCGTAAAATTCAATAACGAACCTTGTTTCAGATCAACAGTAACCAAACCTTTTAATGATCGCGGCACAATATTGCCGCCGCTATTTATTTTACCGGTAAGGTGTGCCTGTGCCGATAAAAAGCCGGTTAGGTTTTTGGAGGTGAAGTTTTGCATGCCAAAATTATTAAATGCTGCAAAAAAGCCACTGGTATTCACATTGTCAATTTTTGTGTTAACGGTAAAGTCATTAACAGCGCCGCTTTGTACAAAATTGCCGTTGAGTTTTAACGAGCCGCCGGCATGTTTCACGCTCACATTATTAACCTTAATAACATTGTCGGCCATCAGGAAATCGGCAGTGGCATCTGTTGCCAAAAAGTTCTTGTAGTATACCTTATCAACCCGTAAATGAATTTCGGCGCGGCCTTTTTCAAAGGCGGTACTTAACGCGCTATTGATATTGGTTTTACCACCGGCCACACTTTTAACAGGCTCTGCCGGTTGCCTGCTGTTTAAAAAGCCCAAAAACTCGGCCAAATGCAATTGCGGGCTGCGTACCTGCCAGCTAAGCAAAATCTTTTCGGGCGCGGTGTAGTACAGGTTCAAAAAATTATTTACCCGCCCTTCCATAAATACAATGCTATTACCCGTTTGCAGGCGAATACCGTTCAGCAGCAAATCGTCGCCAGCAAATTTGATGGTGACGGCTGTGTTTTTAAAATTAAGGTTGCGGGGCACATAGCTTACGTCGGCGTTTTTTACGCTAATGGTACCCGCCAGTTTGGGTTTCGAGATTTTGTAGTTAACCAAATCGGCTTTGTAGGCCAGTTTTAAATCGGCGTAGCCTTTGGTAAACCTAAGGTCATCATCGCCAATGGCATGGTTAAGTTTGGCAATATCAAAGTGCGATTTGAAAATGCCCGTAGCCACAGGTACGTTTAAGTTGTTGATGAAAGCGGTATCTATAGTAAAGGGCACCTGTTTATACGTACCGTTAAAATGATAAAGTTTTATAACGGAGTTATCATCATTAAAGCCCTTACCGTTAACATAGTTGTTTGAAAACACGCCCTTAAAACTGCAATTTTCAATTTTATTACCGGGTATGGTCACCACATTATCTTTCACATTGGCTGTAACAAATATGGATGGATCGCCGCCACCGCCAAACGATCCTGCAATATTGCAGGTTACGGCAAAGGGCTCATCAATATTAAACTTGTTTAAGCTTTTGGTAATATTGGGCGAAAGCAGGTGTGAGGCACTTGTCCACAAAATATTATCATCGGCGATGTTTAAAACAAAATCAACATCCGGCTTGGCCAGGTTAAACTTGCCGCCAATGGTAAAAGCGTCGTCGCCAATATTTAAAACTTTTGGCGCAACGGTAATGAGTTTAGCCGGCTCATTGTAGGTAATATCAAAAGAGCCGTTGAGCTGTTTGTCTTTCATAAAACTACCTTGCCGGGTATTGAAAGCGAAACTTTTAACCAGGGTTTGCAAATCAATATAGGCATGCCAGCCTGTTGAAGGGTATTCCATTCGCCCGTCAACATCCTGTACTTCAAATTTAAACAGCTTAAAAGCTTTGCGGTCATCAACCACAAAATTCACCTTGTTAAGCGTAAAGCGTTTTATTTGGGTTGATGAGCTGCTGGTATCTTTAGGAGCATTTTTGTCTTTGGGTTTGCTTTTAAAAACAGATGTGTTGCTGTAGCCGGTGCTATCGGTAAACAAATCTATATTGGCATCGATAATATCTATTTTGGTAATTTGTACGCTGCCATGAAACAGGGCGGCGGCGTTAACAGATACAGCAAAGTTTTTTGCATCCAATAAAGTATGATGGTGCACGCTCCACTGCGCGTCTTTAATAACTACGTCTTTAAGCGTAACGGATACCCCAGGAAAACCTTTAAAAAAAGTAGGATCGAGTTTGCCTATCGTAAGCGTACCGTTCAGGTTTTTATTAAGCGCGGTGGTCATCATTTTAAGTACCTTTTCCTTGTTAAAAACAATGTACATGGTGATGCCCAAAAAGGCAACAATTACCACGGCTGCCAGAGCCCCAATTACCTTCAAAATTATTTTAATCCACTTAGGCATTGCATGTTATTTAGTGATAAAAGGGTTCAGGTGTTTATTTGTTTGATTTTTAAATATATAAACATTTTGGTTGTGAAGGAGGGAGTGGGTTTAATTACAGCTTAAATCCCTTGTTAAACAGAATAAGGTATGGTTGGGTTTTGCACCTACGGAGCAAAATACCCTGTCTTAAAATTTGCTACAAAGCTTTTGCTCCGCTGGAGCAACTTGTCATTACAACTTAATGATATAATCGATTTTAATTAAAATGACTGTCTCGTAGGGACAAAAGCTTTGTAGCAAAAAACAAAAATCTATTTTGCTCCGTAGGTGCAAAACTTCTGCATTAATATGAGATTTATCATCACCATCAACAATTCCCTTACATAACTTCTTTTATACCCAACATTCGCGTAAAACTACGCATCAACTTACGTACCCGCCCTGACTGTAAAAAATCTGTTTATTATCAATTTTACTGCCCAAGATAACGCACTAAAATTCATCAATATGATATACCAGGCTGTAAACTTTTTGGCGCAACAGTTAAACGAACACTTAACAAGTACAGACGCCAACCTGCCTGCAGATTTTACCCAGTTGCGCAACGTGGCCCATTTAAGCGATGAAGAAGTACGCAACCTGAACAACATATTGGTTACGCTGGTAAATGTATCTGAAGATAACGTGATGAAAAACATTGCCGAGAGCCTGCGTGGCAGTATCGGTAGTAAAACCGCTCCAAAATATCTCAACCTGTATGTTTTGTTCTCGTCATGTAATTACCTGTCTTACCCCGATTCATTGAAGATGCTTTCGCGGATGGTTGCCTTTTTTGAAAAGAACCCCATATTTACCAAACTGGCCGATACCGACCAGGAAGATGGTATGCCTGGTTTTAGGTTAAATGTAGATAGTTATGCCCCTGGCTTTGATGAAAGCAACAATATGTGGACAACCATGGGTGGCAAACAATTCCCGCATATGCTTTACCGGGTGCGGCTAATTGAGATCCCTAAACCGGTAAACAGCCCTAAAATGGGCATTATTAAACAGTTTGAACTAAAGGACAGGCTAAGTTAACCTGCCCTCATTGATATTATAGTACCCCGTTATTTACCTTTAATCAACGCCAGCAGCTTATTAAAGATCTCGGTGTTGTTATAAACGCCCCTAAAATCGCCGGCATGCACTCCGTAAGCAAAAACGGGTACGGGCGTGCCGGTATGGTCGTTAGTACTAAAACTGCCATGTACATAGCCATTTTTAATGCTACCATCAAGCAGGGTTAGTCCGCCCGTTTCGTGGTCGGCAGTTACAATAACCAGGGTTTCGCCATCTTCGTCGGCAAATTGCAGGGCTTTGCCAACCATCTGGTCAAAATCATTGTTTTCGGTAATTACCTGTTTAATATTGTTGGCATGGCCGCCATGGTCAATCTGCGAACCTTCTATCATCACAAAAAAGCCGTTTGGCTCATCCTTAAGTGTACTTGCCACTTTATTGAAAGCTTGTGGCAGGTAATCGCCCCGGCCATGCATTTTGGGGCGTGTTTCCTGGTCATCAACCAGGGCAAGGATTTTTTTTGATGGCGAGTTTAAAAAGTCATTAAAGCTGCGGATAACGGTATAACCTTTCTGCTGCATTTTGTCTAACGGGCTTAACCCATTTATCTTTTGCGTAAAATCTTTATAGCCCGAACCCAGGAAAATATCTATGGATGATGATGTAATATCATTAGCAATGGCCGTGGTGCTGCCCCGTTCCATTTGGTGGGCGTAAAAAGCCGCGGGTGTAGCATCGGTTAATTCGCAAACTACAATGTCTGCCGTTTTTTTGCCGGCATCGGTGCTGTAAACTGCTAATGATTTTAAGGGGTTACCTTCGGGATCAACGCCAATTGCCCGATCATTGGTTTTTTGTCCCGATGCAATAGCGGTAGCACCAGCCGCCGAATCGGTAATATAAGCGTCGGCAGCATTGGTAATGGAGAAGCCTATGTTTTGCATCTGGAAGATGTTAAGCTGTCCGCGGTTAGCCGTATAAGTAGCGTAGATCTGCGATAAACCCATGCCATCACCAATACATAAAATAATGTTCTTTACTTTTTTATTCGCGCCATCTGTTTTATAGGTGGGCTTATATATGGTAGTAGGGGCGGGCTGCACGTAGGTGTTGGTAGGTTGGGCATTCAGGAAATCGCCAAGCTCCTCAATTTTATCGGTGCCAATTACATCAACCCCTAAACGCATGAGGGCCAGCCAGCTACTTTTGGTGTCTGGTGTTTCCCAAAAACGGATCATTTTGCCTGCCTGGTGCACACTATCAATACCTGCCTTTATTTTGGCAATTTCGTCGCGGTTAAGTACTCCTTTACCGTTCCACTTAATGTATTTGCTTATTGGATAGCTTACCAGGCCAATCTTTTTCCATTGGTTAGGAGTATAGCCATCTAAATGATCAACATCAAAAGAAATCCAATCGGGATAATTATTTACTTCATCGGCTGGTGGCACCGCTCCTGTCATCACAATTGATAACCTGCCCGGGTTACCTGGATAAGAAAAATATTGCTCCAGTGGCTTAAGCTCTTTGATTACCAGTGGTAATACGGCTTTGTGGTCTTCCTTTATTTCGATAAGCAGGCGCAATTGTCTTTTTGGATCACGCTGAAATTTTTCGATCAGCGGATCGATATATAGTTTTTTTAATGAATGATTGGCCGTGATCTCCTTTTTACTGTGTGCCACTATCAATTGTCCGTTTACGGCGTAAACATCGGCCTCAATGCTGCCAAAGCCTTTTTCGTAAGCCCTAAAAAAGGGGATATTGTTTTTATAATCGTTATGCGAGTGCGCGTCTGCAACAGTATATGCCCTGGTTTGGGCTTGCGTAGCGGTATAACAAATAGTGGCGAGTGCTGATAAGGCGATAGTCCGGGTAAAGTTATTCATGCTGATGTAAAGATAAAGCAGGCAATTGCCCGCCGCTATATTAGGCAAAGAAACCTTTATGTTGTTAAAGTTAGTTTAAATAGATGTTAAGAGTATGGGAGCGGATGTAACAATCATCTGCCCTTTTCACCCTGTTATGTCGAGTGGTAAATCCGGGGCCTCTGAATGGGGGGCAAAGTGACGAAAGACTTACGAAGTTTTCAAAACTTCGTAAGTCTGGGATCTACAAGATGTTATGGGTAGGCACAAAGTACTTCCAACTCTTCTGGTGGAACGCATTAAGATTAAGCAGCAGCTGTTTCCTTCCGAATTATAGGCGCCACCTTTGTTCCGTAAATCTCAATTGCCTTCAATATCTTTTCATGTGGGGTATGGCCGGTTACCAGTTGGGCTATAAAACGGGTATTGCCAAATAGTTCATATTGCTGCATTATTTTGTCAACTGCCATTTGCACATCGCCTACAACCAGCGGGCCATCCTGGCGTAGCCATTCAAATGAATCCCTGGTCATGGGCGACCAGCCCCTGTCGCGGCCAACGCGGGTCATGAGGGCAGCGTAGGATGGGTAAAACTCATCGGCGGCCTGGTCGGCGTTATTGGCCACATAAAATTGCGATGATATGCCCAATTGCAGTTTATCTACATCGTGCCCGGCTTTGGCCGCCGACTCACGGTAGGCTTCTACAAAAGGTACAAAATGTTTGGGGTTGCTGCCCAATATGGCAATGATCATAGGCAGGTTCATGCGCCCGGCACGCAGCGCCGAAGCACGGGTACCACCAACACCTATCCAAACTGGAATGCCATCCTGCAAAGGACGTGGGTATACACCTTGTTTAACCGGTGCCCGGAATTTGCCCTGCCAGTTTACAATTTCCTGCTTGTTGATCTGCAAAAACATTTCCAGCTTTTCGGTAAACAGGGCATCGTAATCATCAAGGTTTAAACCAAAAAGCGGAAACGATTCAATAAATGAACCACGCCCCGCGATCATTTCGGCACGACCGCCGGAGATCAGATCGACCGTAGCGAAATTCTGGAAGGTACGCACCGGATCGGCAGAACTTAATACGGTTACTGAACTGGACAGTTTAATATTTTTGGTGATAGCTGCCGCGGCGGCCATAAACACCTCTGGTGCCGAGATCACAAAATCGGGCCGGTGATGTTCGCCAAAGGCAAATACATCCAGGCCAACCTCATCAGCCAGTTTAACTTCTTCCAATAATTGCTGTACACGCAGGTGCGCGTTTTTTGCATTGCCGGGTGTACCATCGGGTTCTACTTCGCCAAATGTGCTGATGCCTAATTCCATGATGTAAAAATAAGATGTTTAAACATGTAATTTATCATTGGAAGTTAAATTTACTTACAGATGATGAGTAAACTTAATATTATTATCATTGATTTTTTATACAGGTGTATCATTTTAATACCGGCGTGCGTAATGTTTATAAACCATTATTACTGTTATGAAAAATTGCCTCACCCTCAGCTTTATCGCCCTTATAATCACCGGCTTTTTATCCTGTAAAAAAGATGCTAATGCCGGTATAACCGGTAAATGGCAACTGGTGAGCGATTCAACCCACACTTCGGGCATCGGCCCAAATGGTACGCCAGGTGGAGGTACCTACGTGGGGCAGGCTACAGATAGTTATGACTTTATGGCAAACGGACAGCTCATAGCCCACGTAGCCGGTAAGGTAGATTCGGCAACTTATACCGTGCAGCCCGGAAATAAATTGCATATCAATTATAGTATAGTACATGAATTTGATGGTGCAATTCTAAAAGGTGCTTCTACTGATTTTGATCTTTCGGTACAATCATCCCACAAAGCTGTGTTAACATCGGATATAATAACGCCTGGCGGCACGATTGCGCGTATTGTGGTTTTAACAAAGTAATTATAAACAATAAGCCACCAACAGCTATTATAGCTACGTGGATCATAATACATTTTACACCGGAACAAGCGGCTTGCAAATCCCGATTCCCAAGCGCGATTTTGCCCCGGAACATCAGCAGTTGAGCAGGCTTGGCTATTATGCCACGCTGTTTAATTCTATCGAGATCAATAGTTCCTTTTATAAACTTCCCATCGGCAAAACGATAAAAAAGTGGACCGATGAGGTACCCGATGGCTTCCGGTTTACCTTTAAACTTTGGCGGGAGATTACCCACAATAAACACCTTGTCTTTAAGCCGGAGGATGTAGAGCGTTTTATGCAGGCGATAGCTAACGCCTGCGATAAAAAAGGCTCATTGCTGGTTCAATTCCCGGCAAGTATCCAGGTAAATAATTTGCACGCTTTTAGGCAACTGATCGATGTGATCCGCATGAATGATCCTGAAAAGGAATGGGATATAGCTATAGAGTTCAGACACGGCAACTGGTACCAGGAAAATGTTTACGAGCTGCTACAGCAATATGGAATGAGTATGGTGATTCATGATATGCCCGCATCTGCAACACCGCTAACAGCGATAGCCGATGATGTGGTTTATCTTCGTTTCCACGGCCCCGAAGGCGGATACCGTGGGAGCTACGCCGATGACTTTTTATATGAATATGCCCAATACATAAAAGAATGGCAGCAGGAAGGCAAAATAGTTTATACTTATTTTAACAATACTATGGGTAATGCTTTGAGCAATTTGCAATTGTTGAATAAATATGTTAATGAGTTAAATTAAATCAATTATTTCTTCTTAGGCTTGGCCATCATTTTAGCCACTCTGAACCGGGTGATCCTTTTGATAAGATCGATAGGCATGGATTGATCAAGCGGAAACTGAACCGATCCCTTGGCTCCTTTATACCCCGAAAGTTCATCCTTAAACTCTTCCAATCCGTTTGGTGTAGGGTAAAGCCCTATATGGTTTTTAAAAGCTGCAAAGTGGATAAGGTTGCCGTTAAGGGTAAAGGTAGGGATGCCATACCCTATTTTTTCGCCGGCCTCAGGAGCTTCCGAGCGGATGGCTTCCCTAACTTCCTGCAATAGCTTTTGAATATCGGCCGGAAAGCCGGCAATATATTCATCAATAGTGGTGGGTTTATCGCTTGTCATAACAGTGGTGTTGGTGATGATAAATTGGGAAATATTCTTTTACTTTCCAAATCAGGTATTCATTCAATAGGCCGAATTTTCAGCCTGTCTGGCTAAAATAGTTAACTTAGGGTAAATCTTAAAGCAGATGAAAAAGAGACTCTTTTATCTTGTTGTTTTACTGGCAGTAATTTGTAACAGGCAGGCTATGGCTCAACAAAAAAATCAAATGGTTAGGACGGCGAAGATTGAGGTTGATCCCGCGCAATTGGAGCAGTATAATGCCGCGCTTAAAGAGCAAATGAAAATGGCCGTAAGCGAAGAGCCCGGCGTATTAAGTTATTACGCGGTTGCCGATAAAGAACACCCATCGCATATCACCATCCTTGAAATATATGCCGATTCGGCCGCCTACAAATCCCATATTGAAACAGCTCATTTTAAAAAGTATAAGGCTACGGTAAAAGATATGGTTAAATCGCTTGAGCTTACCAATCTTGATATTATTGGCGTTGCCAAAAAGCCGGGTATGTAGTTGGTTGTATTGATAGTTATTTATAGTTTATGGTTAAGAGGTAAAACCCGGCTGCCTTGTTGCTTTATGGCGTGGCAAGCCAGGTTTAGGATTGTTTTGTACCTCACGGCAATTGAACCCCAACTAATAATATCTGCCCAACAATTCATGAATCATAGTTACCGCAGTATACACAGGGAATAACAATACAGTTGATAATATCACTGTTTTGAAACCCACATTTTTAAGAAAGCCGGGCTCAGCACAAAAAGCCAAAGCCAGGAAAGGATAAACAGGAATAAGGTACCTGCCCTGCATGCCACCAAACGATGTCGATGCCAACGCTACCCAGGTTACATATTGTGCGGTAATTACGGCGATGACGGTGGCAAATGAGCAAATGATCAACACGGCCCTGATCTTGATATTGCCTTTGAAGTTAATGCCTACATAGCCCGCCAGGAACAAACAAACATAAGCTGCCAGGTAATAATGACCTGGCATTTGCAGATCTAACCAGCCCAGCACACCAACAAACATGTATGCTATATTCAGCAAGCCTGCTTTATCAAAACTAAAAAACATACCAATGAATTGAAACGGCTGCTGTAAAATGTGCTGAACCTGCAGTTTGCTGTTGAGCCGCATTTCGGGTGGGGCAAATTTGATCATGAACGCGCCGTGATTGATGATGAGCCAGAAAATTAATGCCGAGAACGGGATAATGATGCCGATGGCTTTTTGTTTGGGGCTGAGTTTTAAAAACAAAAACAGGAAGGCAAAAAGGATGTACGGAGGTTTGGCCAGGCCGATAATGGCCATCAGTATGATGAGTGCAGCCAACTTTGGCTTGCTGTAAAATTTACCATCGGCAAACTCCACGCTATCTATAATGGCGGTTAGCAAAAAGCAGCAGCTTATCAGCACCGCGTCCTGACTTACAGATGCAAAAAGTGATACTGTCATCGGGAAAAGCAACACCACAAACAACAGGATCCCGCTTCGTTTGGCTAAGCACAGGGCTACAAAGCACATAGCGATAGATAGCAGGCCATTTAGGATCCTTGAAATATATAAGGTGTTTTGGATGGATAAGTTGAAAACTTTGCCAATGCCAATTCCCAACGCCTGCATAATATAAACTACGGGAGGATAAATAGCGGTATTTCCGAAGTTAAAATAGATGTTACCGGTTTTCCACTTTAGGCTTCTCGCGCTGTTGGTATTAGCCGCATTCAGTTTTACCTGGGCATTATGCTCAAGGGCCACATAAGCATGATCAAGCGCGTAAATACCTTTGTCGACAGTAAAACCTCCTTTATCGGGGTATGTTATTTTAGGATCACTTGATATGGAATCGGCTTTGGTAGGGGGATGGGCTTTATCATAGGTGAAAGCCGGTATCAACTCCAGTCGCGAAACTTGTTCGGCGCGGGCAAAATGGTTAGGCTCATCCGGGCTCTGAAAAGGTGGGGTAATTAGCGCCGTGATAAAAACCATCGGCACCGCATATAAAAGATAAATATGCGGCAACCGCTTAAGGAGGTTTTGGTATAAAACGTTAAAATTTGACATAGGCAACCGTAAACTTAACCGCGAAGCTAAACATATACCCGTTACCGGTTGTTTTTCAAGCTTGCATTATTTACGACTTAGCTATGTTTATTTAGCTGTCACCCGTTTATAAAAACTATTTTACAGGTGTGTTCTCAACGGGCTTGGCAGCTGTTTTCGACGCTTGTTTAACTACTTTAGCAACCGGTTTTTTATCGGCGGCAGGTTTAGTTACAGGGGCAGCCGGTTCTTTTGCCATAGTTAAAGCAAGGTCGTCCTTTTTATCCGAAGCTGGTTTTTCGGCATGAACCGGACTTTTTTCGCTGATTTTTGCCGAAAGCGTTTTGGCTAAATTCCTGGCAGCTTTTTCAATAACCTTGGTTAATTTTTTCTGATCGGCTGTAAATTCGGCAACAACTGCTTTCACCTGCGCTGCTAACTTATCGTTTAATTGTTTTTTCAGGGCTTTACGGGCCTCTTTTGCTACAGATTTGATTTCTTTATTTTTCATGGACATGATTGAGAAAATTCAGGTTGGATCTTGAATTTATTTTTATTGCAAAGGTAAGTTAAGAAAAAGATACTTTAATATTATGCTTATGTTAACAAATGTTATCAATGTTAAGTTTTTGTTAATTATAAATACGGTGTATCTTGTTCATATTTAGTTTGTTGTGATGTAGTCATGGCGATTTATAATTATTAACCATATTATTCATCAGGATATATAGTAATGACTTGCTCATCATTTATAGCCCACAAAGAAATGCACCCGATATTAAAAGAATGTGATTTTTTGAAAGCCTTTAGGTTAATTCATAACTTAGCAAACTTAGATACTTCCTCAATAACATGATCAAAGATTTAAACTCATTAAACCAGGTAGCCGAGTTTCACACTACCTTTAAACACCCCATCGTCGCTTCGCCGCAAATTCCGTCAAAAGAGCGTAGCCAGCTGCGTATTGAACTATTGGCCGAGGAATTGAAAGAATTGCAGGATGCTGTAAACGACAATAACCTTGTTGAAATAGCCGACGCCCTTTGCGATTTACAATACGTACTATCGGGCGCGGTGCTGGAGTTTGGCCTTGGCGAAAAGTTTAAGGAACTGTTTGATGAGGTGCACCGCTCCAATATGAGTAAGGCCTGCAAAACGGTGGAGGAAGCTAATCAAACTATTGAACATTACCGTAATACGGCAGGTACCGAATCGCATTATAAAGAGATCGATGGCTTGTTCCTGGTATACCGCACGGCGGATAATAAAACCTTAAAATCCATCAATTATTCGCCTGCTGATCTTGCCGGTAGGTTGAGCTAAAAAGCAAAAAGCGTAAAGCCCAAAGCAAACGATTGACGATTTATCATACAATTTAAAATATACTAACTTGGCCGAATCTGCCCCAAATCAACCCGAAGTAAAAGAAACCATGCACCCGCGCAACGCGCATCGTATGGGTTATGATTTTAAGGCGCTTATTAAGGCGATGCCAAAGTTACGTGCCTTTGTTACCGTAAATAAGTACGAGAACGAAACCATCAACTTCTCCGACCCGGAAGCGGTAAAGCTGCTTAACAGGGCTTTACTTAAGCACCATTACCGGGTTGATTATTGGGATATCCCCGAAGGTTACCTTTGCCCGCCAATACCTGGCCGGGCCGATTACGTACACTATGCGGCAGATTTATTGGCTACTGCTAATGATGGTGCAGTGCGTAAAGGCAAAAAGATACGCGTGCTTGATATTGGCGTAGGTGCCAATTGCGTTTATCCTATCATCGGTCACCAGGAGTATGGCTGGAGCTTTGTTGGGGTTGATATCGACGAGGAAGCCTTAGCATCGGCACAAAAAATAATTGATCAGAGTAAAGACTTAAAAGCCGCTATTGAGCTTAGGCTGCAAAAGCACAAAGCCGATATTTTTACCTTCGCCATAAAGCCTGGCGAGCAGTTTGATCTGACGCTTTGCAACCCCCCTTTCCACGCGTCCATTAAGGAAGCGGCCGAAGGCTCACGCCGTAAATGGAATAACCTGGGCCTGAAAACCGGCCGTGAAGAGCCTGTGTTAAACTTTGGCGGCCAAAACATGGAGCTATGGTACCCCGGTGGCGAGGCCGCTTTTTTAAAGCAAATGGCTACGCAAAGTACCCGCGTTGCCAAACAATGCCTGTGGTTTACTACGCTGGTATCTAAAAAGGAAAACCTCCGTATTTTATACAATGCCCTGCAAAAGGCCGGTGCTGTTGAGGTGCAAACCATCAGCATGTCGCAAGGTCAAAAAGCCAGCCGCATCATGGCCTGGACGTTCCTTACATTAGAGGAACAGCAGCAGTGGAATAAGAAAGCGTAGTCTGAATCAGAATTTAAGAATTAGCAGAATAACCATTATAATTCTGCCCATTCTTAAATTCTGAAAACGGCGCAGCCCTCTTGAACACCTTTGAAAAATAATCAGCGTGTGAAAAATTCTGATTCAGGCATTATACTCTCAGAAAAGTTTTCTTCTGGTACAGGTAATACAAAAACACCCACTTCACCATCACAAAGGTGATAGCTAAAGCTACCGCGTTATAAGGATTGCCTATTAGCTGACCGAGCCATCCAAAAAAGCCGGTGTTGGTATAACTCCATTTTATAAATTTCCCGGATATGTAAATCAGTATGGAATTCATGCCGATTACCCGGAAATAGAATGACCATTTTTGATAACCCAGTACATCAATAATATAGTAAAAAAACGCCATCAGCAGTAAGCTTATGCCGCCAACCTGCATTACAAAGCTGCTGGTCCACAGGTTTTTATTGATGGGGAAGTCCAGGTTCCAGATCTGTGCTATTACCAAAAATGCGACTCCTGTTATGACCAGTATGGCCACCTTTTTCATTTGTGGTAGCTCTGTTTTTTTGAGGATAGTACCTGTAATGATACCTAACAGGCCGGTGCTTATAGCCGGTATGGTGCTAAACAGCCCTTCAGGATCATGAATGCCTAAATAAAGTTTGCCCGGTAATATTACCCTATCCATATAGGATGCAAAATTGCCCTGCATGGTAAGGTCGCCATGTGGAAAGCCCGGAGCCGATGTAAACTTAAGCAGTAGCCAGTAGCCGATAATGAACACCCAAAACCAAACCATTTGCGCGCGTTCACTGCTGTACAGGTAAATGATATTGGCAAACATATAAGCAATACCAATGCGGCCCAGTACGCTGGCAAAACGGATTTCGGATATGGGCATAATTTTTAAGCCGTTGTTTACCACCAGGCCCAATAAAACCAGGATAAATGCCCGTTTAATAACCCGCCATACCAGTTGGCTTTTGCTTTTGCCTTTCTCCAATTCGCGCCCAACCGAAAACGGGGTTGATACACCCGCCATAAACAAAAACAGCGGAAAGATAAGATCATACAAGTGGAAGCCATTCCAATCGGGGTGGGTAAACTGGTTGGCAATAGCACCCCAAAACGGCGAACCCGTGGCTTTGGCCATGGTATGAAAAATTTCTTCGCCACCCATTATCCAAAACATATCAAACCCGCGCAGGGCATCTAACGATAACAAACGGGTAGGGGCGGCATTGATCCTGTCGGGCGCGGTATAGCCTGCCGGGGATGTAATTGTTTTGGTCATAATTTTAGGAAGGTTTTGTTTGTACTAAAGATATATATAAAGAGACGAGAGTCAAGAACCAAGAGTCAAGACGTTCGGTTATTTTCATTTGTTATATTTTAGGCTTTTTGCAGCTATCTTGATTCTTGACTCTTGATTCTATTCTCACGCATTTTGTAGCTGTCTTGATTCTATTTCTAAGTTTTTTGCAGCTATCTTAATTCTTGACTCTTAACTCTTGATTCTATTCTCAGTAACTTCGCCGGTCATGTTAGAGATCATATATCGCGACGAGTATTTAATAGCCATTAACAAACCGCATGGTTTGTTGGTACACCGGTCGTCCATCGCGGCAGATGCATCGGAATTTGCTTTACAGCTGTTGCGGGATCAGATTGGCCAAAAAGTTAACCCGGCACATCGGATAGATAGAAAAACGGGCGGCATATTGCTTTTCGCTTTTAACAAGCCGGTTGAAATTGCCATGCAGCAGCAATTTATGGAAAACCAGGTACATAAAAAATACCTGGCTGTTGTGCGCGGCCATACGCCCGATACCGAAGATATTGATTATGCCCTGCGTAAAGAAAACGGTACCTTACAGGATGCCTTTACCCGCTATACTACGTTAAAACGGGCCGAGTTGGATGTGCCATTAGGTGCGCACCCAACATCACGTTACTCATTGGTTGAGGCTGTGCCCACTACCGGCCGCATGCACCAGTTGCGCAAACATTTCAGCCATATTTTTCACCCTATTGTTGGCGACCGTACCCATGGTTGCAACAAGCAAAACAAGTTATTTAAAGAAAAATGGGAGATGGAAACCATGCTGCTGCATGCTTCATATCTTAATTTTACCCACCCCATAACCGGCGAAAATGTTACGATACACGCCAGTATACAGCCCGAATTTGCAAGGGCAATGCAATTGATGGGTTGGTAACCAATTCATTTTGTAATAATAATATAAACAAAATTGCCCGGCGTTTGTAGGTTAGGCAAACGCCTTAACTATGATAAAGCCGGCAGAATATAATTTATATACCGAGGATGGCGACAGGCACATCACAATTAAGCCCCATATTGAAACCATCCCCGGCGGGGATAAGTACGCCACAGGTGTATTTGCCTTAAGTGAGGGTGCTGTTGGTTTGGGTGATATTGTTTTTGACGATGATATGAACCAGTGGGAATACAGCGGTATTGGCGACCTTACCCATCCCCAGGCCGAAGAAATTGCCCAGTTCATCAAAGATTACCGCGAGCCGAATGCAGAGGACAGGGAATTGGATGAAAATAGGATAGTGTAGCTGTCAGGGCTATATTTTGTTCCTCAAATAGCATAAAACAAGTCATGTCATTGCGAGGAACGAAGCAATCGCATACTGTACAGGGCGGTTTTGCATAGTTCGCGATTGCTTCGTTCCTACCCATGACGTTTTGACTTTACACAAACATTGGCTTTGAACGCGGGCTAAGACTCACCCGGCGAGGCTGCGCCCGCCACCCTCTCTCTTCACCTGCGGTGGAAAGAGGGGTTTTAATAATTAATCGATTGATTACAAGTAATATAAATGCAAAAAAAATCTTCAAAACCCTCTTTCCGGCGAAGCCGAAGAGGGGGTGCCGCGCGTAGCGCTGGCGGGTGAGTCTTCGCCGCCATGCGATCTACGTCATTTCCATCTTCACAGTCCGCCGGATTTTACAACTCGCAATGACATAGTTTTTTTGCTTAATCGACGAATTCTGCTACTGGCCATCCCGATTTTTAAAAGGTAAGCGTTGCGGCTTATTTCCCGTATCTTTGCGCCTATCATGATCAAAGAAGCGCTTGCTAATCTTAAAATTAATGCCCTTAACCCCATGCAGGAGGCCGCCATCAGCGCAGCCAAAAAAAGCGATGTGGTTTTGTTGTCGCCAACGGGCACGGGCAAAACGCTTGGTTTTTTGCTGCCTTTGTTAGGTTTGCTTGATAGCAGCATCCCAACGGTACAGGCGCTTATCATAGTACCATCCCGAGAGCTGGCTTTGCAGATAGAACAGGTTTTCAGGACTATTGGCAGCGGCTTTAAGGTGAACTGCTGTTATGGTGGTCACCCGGTAAAAATAGAACGTAACAACCTGTCGCAGCCGCCTGCAGTGTTGATAGGCACACCCGGCAGGATAGCGCATCACTTACGCCGCCATAGCTTTACTACCGATACTATTCATACACTTATTTTAGATGAGTTTGATAAAGCCCTGGAATTTGGTTTCCAGGAGGATATGGCATTTATTATTGGCGCTATGCCCAATATCAAAAAACGGATGCTTACCTCGGCCACCAAAATGGACGAGATCCCTTTATTTACCGGGATGAACCGGCCTATGGAGCTGGATTATTTAACCAATGCTGCCATCACCCCCGATATCAAACAAAAAGCCGTTATAGCCGAAGCCGCCGATAAACTGGATGCCCTGTTTGCGCTAATCTGTAAAATAGGTGACAAAGCCACCCTGGTTTTCTGTAACCACCGCGAAGCTGTGGAACGCATCAGCGATCTGCTTTACGACCGCGGATTACCCCATGATATTTTCCATGGCGGCATGGAGCAGGACGACCGCGAACGTGCCTTGCTAAAATTCAGAAACGGCAGCCACCGCCTGTTGATCACTACCGACCTTGCATCACGCGGCCTGGATATCCCCGAAATTGAGCACGTGGTACACTACCAGTTACCGCATAACGAAGAGGCCTATGTGCACCGTAACGGCCGCACGGCCCGCATGCATGCCAAAGGCACATCATATCTCATGCTTACACCCGATGAAAAGCCATCGTATTTAAAAGAAATGCCCGAGGTGGAGGAACTGCCAGAAAACCCTGTAGTGCCCAAGCCGTCGCCCTGGGCTACATTATATATTGCAGCCGGAAAAAAAGATAAGGTGAACAAGATAGATATAGTAGGCCTGCTATTAAAAAAAGGTGGGCTGGATAAAGAGGATGTGGGTCTGATAGAGGTGCTTGACCATACCTCTTACGCTGCCGTAAAACGCAACCGGATTGAGAAAACCGTGCAATTGATCAAAGGCGAAAAGATCAAGAACAAAAAAGTTAAAATAGATATTTCCATATAATTAAATACCGAGAGCATGAGCAATAATGATATCATGAAAAAGCTGCGGGTAGCTATGAAGTTTACCGATGATGATATTATAAAGGTTTTGGAACTGGCCAATTTCCGCATTACCAAAACCGAGTTAGGTGCCATTTTTCGTGCCGATGATCACCCCAATTTTAAACCCTGTGGCGACCAGATCCTGCGCAATTTCCTAAACGGCCTTATCATTTACAAACGCGGCCCTATGCCCGATAAAAGAGCACCGAAGGTAGAGGGGAAATAAAATCCCGTCGTCATTGCTTAGTGCCTATCCACAACAAACGTAAAACTATGTCACTGCAAGCGTAGCGTGGCAATCTCGTAGCTTTACAGAGCGGCGCGATTGCTTTGTGTTTACCCATGACAATAAGTATCCCGTCATTGCGGGGAGGAACGACGAAGCAATCCCCAACTGTACAGGGTGAATCTGCATAGTAGGGGATTGCTTCGTACCTCACAATGACGATCACACAAAATGAAGTCATGTTGAAGTAAGTAATCAGCACGACTTTGGGAATAAAAAATGTAATTCTTTAAACATACTTTTAAAGTCCTCTCCTTTGGAGAGGATTTAGGTGAGGCTTATGCAAATCAACATCTTCGGAGCATCCGGCTCCGGCTCAACCACTTTAGGCAAGGCCCTGGGTCAAAAGCTCAACTACCCAGTGTTTGATGGCGACCATTATTTCTGGGTGCCAGCTGAAATGCCGTTCACAGTTAAAAGAGATCCCCAGGAGCGCAACGCCATGATTAACCGCGATACCGCTGCTCATGAAAATTGGATAGTTAGTGGTTCGGTTGTAGGTTGGAATAATAACTGGGATTTTGATCTGTCAGTATTTTTGTATATCCCCCACGAGATAAGAATGGACAGGCTTAAAAAACGCGAATTTGAACGCTACGGTGATGAGATATATACCAACCCTGAACGCATTATACTTTACCACAAATTTTTAGATTGGGCGCAGGGTTATGACGATAATACCACCGACGGTCGCACTTTACAGGTACACCAAAACTGGATGAAAAACCTCAGGAAGTCATTGCTGATCATCGAGGGAGATACTACTGTGGAAGAAAGGGTGGAGCTTATTTTAAACAAGATGGCGGAAATTGGATAGTATTAGTACACAGCGACTATCGATCTTTTATTTTTTTAATATCTATTTTACCTTTAAGCTATTAGTCCTACTTTAGCGTGCAAATTTCACAGGGTATCGGTAAAAAATCCAAATTAGCGATTACTCTCCACCGGAATATTTCTTGGCGTCTATGAAACTAAACTTCAACCGTAACCTGCAGCTTGGATATGGCTTTTCCATATTGATATTGTTAACGGTAGGTATCATTTCTTATAACACTTTAAATAATTTGTTGGATAGTAATAAGGCAGTTGCGCATAGTAACCTGGTGATACAAAAACTGGAAAGCGCAATGTCGGTAATGAAGGATGCCGAAACTGGCCAGCGCGGGTATATCCTCACCGGTAAAGCTGTTTTTTTAATCCCATATCATGGCGCGTATGAAAGGGCGGCAGTCCTCATTAATGAAGCAGATGTACTTACCGGTGATAACCACGGGCAGCAGAGAAATATAGCTAAGATAAGAGCGGTATTAGGCAAAAGGATGAATATCCTGCAGGATTTAATCAGCAAAAAACAAAAGGGTGATATCGTTTCTGCTGTTGATCTGGATGAGGGGCGCATGGCCATGGATGCGTTACGGGCTGCCATTGATAAAGCAGAAAATACTGAACACAGATTGTTAGATCAACGCACTGGTGTATTAAACCGCTATACCTCGGTGGCTCCGTACGCTATACTTGCCGCTTTGGCACTGGCTATAATTATTGCGCTAATCTCTTACTTTGGTGTGGTTAGGGAAATAACTCAAAAAGACATACTGCGGGAAGAACTGCAAAAAAAGGAAGAAGAAACCGCGGCTTTAAATGAAGAGTTAACCGCGGGCAATGAAGAGCTGACGGCCATTAATGAGGAACTTGCGCAGGCTCAGGATGAGTTGACTTTGTTTAACGAACAATTAGAACAACGGGTTAATGAGCGCACCATGGCACTTGCCGAAAGTGAAGAAGAAACACAGGCCCTTAACGAGGAGCTGACCGCCATAAATGAAGAGCTGGCTGCCGCCAACGAAGAAATGGTAGCTACCAACGAGGAGTTGCACGCCAGTCGGGAGGCAACGCTCCGGAACGAAAGGCTTTTCCGATCCATCGCTGTTAATATTCCCCGCTCGCTGATTTTAGTGGTTGATATGGAGCGCAGGCTGGTTACCGTAGAGGGCGACATGCGCGGCATTATGGGCTATCATGACGACAGCTATAAAGGGAAATTCCTGGCAGATGTGGCCGGCGAGCGCTATGAAACCGCCAAAGACTGGTATGACAGAATGTTGAATGGCGAACAATTTAGGGTAGATGTGAAAAGTGTGGCGGACGCCGATTTGCAGGTAGATTTTGTGCCGCTAAAAAATGAATTAGGTGTAGTTTACGCCGGCCTGGTGATTGCCCTTGATATTACCGAAAATAAAAAAGCCGAAGAAGGCAGCGCTAAGCTGGCCGCTATAGTTGAATCAACTGATGATGCCATTATTTCCAAAACTTTAGATGGGATAATTACCAGCTGGAATCCTTCGGCCCAACGTATGTTTGGGTATGCCGATACTGAAATGATAGGCCAATCCATATTGAAACTACTGCCGCCGGATAGATTGGATGAAGAATCACTTATCATTAGCAAGCTTAAAAATGGAGATCGGGTAACCCACTTTGACACCCAACGTTTAACCAGTGACGGGAGGATCATTGACGTATCGCTCACTATCTCGCCTATCAGGGATGCGCAGGGAAACATTACCGGTGTTTCGAAGATAGCCCGGGATATTTCTGAGAAGAAACGCGATGAACTGCGCAAAAATGATTTTATTGGTATGGTAAGCCATGAGCTGAAAACACCGCTTACATCATTGATGGCGCTGGTGCAGGTAACCAATGCCAAGTTGAAGGAAAGCCCGGATAGTTTCCTGGTGGGCGCCATGGATAAAGCCAATGTGCAGGTAAAGCGCATGAGTAGTATGATTAATGGTTTCCTGAATGTTTCCCGGTTGGAGTCGGGCAAAATTGCTATCGATAAAGAAGAGTTTGACCTTGACGAGTTAATCCGCGAGGTGGTGGACGAGCATACGTTAACCATCACCACGCATGTAATTCACTTGACCGATTGTGACCGTGCGCACATCAATGCCGATAGGGATAAAATAAGTTCGGTACTCTCCAACCTCATCAGCAATGCCATCAAGTATTCGCCCAAAGGCCACGATATCATGGTGAAATGCATTCTCGTTAATGGCAGCGCACAGGTAAGTGTAAAGGACGAAGGTATGGGCATAAAAGAACAGGATCTCCCCAAAATCTTCGATCGCTATTACCGCGTGGAAACCAATCATACCCGCCATATCTCGGGCTTTGGCATCGGCTTATATCTAAGCGCCGAAATCATCCGCCGCCACAATGGTAAAATCTGGGCCGAAAGTAAAAGCGGCGTAGGCTCAACGTTTTATTTTAGCTTGCCACTGGGGTAGTTGCGGTGATGTGAAAAATAATATGTTATGGAAAATTGAATCTATCTGCATCTGATAATAAAACAGCAGATAAAGAGTTATTTCAACAACTATAGCCTTAACAACATGACATCTTACCTTATCAATAAATTAAAATGCCTTGTCGCGGTCGTTTTTCTATTTTGCTTCACATTTGCAAACGCCCAAACAAACTACAACATCCTTAGCGCAAAAATAGATACGCTAATGAAGTCTGATTTGCCAAAATCGGCAAAAGATGCTATTGATCAGCTTGATTTTATCGCCATAAAAAATAATAACGCTCCGCAACAAATAAAGGCTGCCATTTACAGGGTTAGCTTGCAAGCAGTGTTAGATGATGATGAGCAGGTAAGTAATATTAAAGCTTTTAACCAGCGTATTAAACAGTCGGCCTACCCGGTTAAGCCTGTTTTACAGTCGCTGTTGGCGCAATTGTATTGGAGTTATTATCAGCAAAATCGGTATCGCATTATACAGCGCAGTAAATTGCTGCATCCCGATGCGGATTTTACCAACTGGGATGTTCAAACGCTGATTAATCACACCGCTAATTTATATGAGCTTTCCCTGGCCGACTTTTCGAAGGAACAAAATACGCCTATAAGTGTACTTGATGGAGCTTTACAAGGGGATAGCACATCCCGAGGCTTTAGGCCTACTTTATATGATTTGCTGGTACACCGCGCGTTTGATTTTTTTCTGAAAGAAGAAGCGGGCATTACCAAACCACGTCTTGCGTTCACATTAAATGATCTGCAGTTTTTTGCCGGTAACCGCGTATTTGCGCAACTACAAGTTGCCACCGCAGATACAGGTTCAAACTTTTACAAAGGGATAAAATATCTGCAACAGGCTACGCTTTTTCATCTGCAAAAACAACAAACAGATGCCCTTGCCGATCTTGACCTCAAACGGCTGGAGTTTGTTTATGCCAATGCTCAAATACCACAAAAAGACTCACTTTACTTAAATGCCCTGCAAAAAATTACGACCAGTTTTTCTTCGAGCCCTGTTAGTGCCGATGCCCTTGTGTTACAAGGCCGATATTATATGGAAAGGGATAGTTTAAAAACAGCCTTGAGCTATTTTAACAAAGCGGTGGCAGTGTACCCCAAAAGCCTGGGCGGTAACAATGCCGCTAACTTTATAAAACAAATTCACCAAACGGATATCTCTGCCATTACCGAAGATATTAACCTGCCGGGAAAGCCTTTGCTGGCCCTGCTAAATTACCGAAACGTTAAAACCGCAAAAATAACGCTTTATAAAATATGGGCAAGCCAGTACAATGAGCTTGCCGCCATGCGCGATGAGAGGTATGGGCAAAGCAACACTTACATTCAGCCACTTTTGCCGGTAATTGCTTATTTAAAAAAACTGAAACCCATAAAGATCGAAACCCTGCACCTGCCCGGTACCGATGATTATCGTTCCCATTCAACAGAATTTAAAATAGACCCCTTAAAGAAAGGCATTTACGCGCTTATTGTAGAGGACTCATTATCTACCGACCCTGAATTATTACAGTTTGCCACGTTTAAAGTAAGCCAATTGGCATTTGCAAGCCGCAACAACAACGCTACCCACACACAGATCAATGTGATGGATAGAGAAACGGGAGCGCCTTTACCAGGTGTACAGGTTACCGTGGCAGAAACTATGCAGCAAAGTACCGACCAAAATGGAGCCGCGTTTTTTAACCTGAATACACAAAATGGTTACTCGGTTAAGCTTACTACCGCCACCGATACCTTATATTGGAACAGGAGATATTGGAGTGGTTTCAATAACCGGGTGCCTGCATTTAAAAGAACAGTATTTTTTACCGATAGGGAAATTTATCGCCCCGGGCAAACTGTTTATTTTAAGGGATTATGCCTAAACGTGCAGAATGGTAAAAGCAGTTTGTTGGTTAACGAAAACTTATCGGTTAATATAAAAGATAATAACGGTAAGCAATTTACAAGTCTGCCGGTTTCAACGAACGAGTTTGGATCGTTTGGCGGCACATTTGTTATTCCCCAGAATATCCTTAACGGTTCGGTTGTGATTACTACTCCTTATGGTAATAAATTTATCAGGGTAGAAGAATATAAGCGACCGGGATTTGCGGTCAGTTTTTTGCCTGTTAAAGAAACCTATAAACCCGGTGATTCGGTAACTATACATGGCAGGGTTACCGCTTATTCTGGTTACGGCTTGTCGCAGGCACGGGTGGCTTATCGTGTTAGCCGCAACCCACAGATAATTAATTATAACCGTTATAACTACAGAGGCACTTATGACCGGGAAATTACTGCCGATACCATTAAAACTAACGACAGGGGTGAGTTTGAAGTAAAGTTTAAAGCTCTGGTTGATGATGCCAGCGATAGAAACCTGCGTTATGATTTTGTAACCAGTGCCGATGTAACAAGCAGCAGTGGCGAAACCCAAACCGCGAGTACATCCATACTCCTGGGGGTTGGTAACCTGGAGATTAGATCAAAAGTGCCTTTGCAGCTTAAAACAGGCGATACTACCTCTATAGCGGCTACGCTAACTAATCTTAGCGGTGTTAGGCAAAGTGGGCAAATGACCTTAAGAGTTTATTCGCTAAAGCCGCCTGTTCAATTATTAAAAAAACGCTTGTGGAACAAGCCCGATCAGTACTTATTGAGTAAAGAGAACTATAAAACCGATTTTCCTGAATTTGCCGAAGACAATGAAGATCAAAGGAATAAATGGCCGGTTATCCGGGAAATTTCCGCGCTTAGTTTAAAAACTGACGGCAATATTGCGGCAATTTTCGACACCCGGAATTTAGGTACACAACCTACAGGTTATTATAAATTGGTTATCAGCGCTCAAAGCTTAAACGGCGATACTGTTTCTGAAACCTACTTTGTAAATGTGTTAAACAAACCTGCAAAACCATCAGATGCAGATGATTGGGTCAGGTATGTTAACAAAGATGCGACAGATAAAAGCTTTGCCGAATTTTGGCTTGGTACAGGCAACGAAAGCCGGGTGCTGATGGAGAAGTTTAATGAAACAGGCCTGGTATCGTTTAAATGGCTAACCGTTTCAGGCGGAAATCAGCAAGTGATTAAAGTACCTGTAAATAGGACCGAAAAAAATGTAAGCATACAGTTTTTGATGGTTAAAGATAACCGCTTGTATAACAGGAGCGAACTTATCAATAGCAATAGTGACGATGGGCTTGATATTAAATTACTCACTTTTAGAAACAAGTTGCAACCCGGCGAAAAAGAACAATGGAAATTACAGGTATCAGACAAAAACAACCCTAAGCAAGTTGCTGAAATGGTTGCAGGCTTATATGATGCTTCATTGGATGCCATTTATGGCGGCGGTAATAGCTGGAACGGCATATTAAACCAAAACTATTACCTGCCTTTTAATTACAACTGGAGCCGGAATATTACCGAGCAATGGAGCACTCATGCGTTAAACTACAAAAACTATTATTTTAATCCCGCCAATCGGGTGTATGAACAGCTTGGTACGTTTGGTGCTTATGCCGAACCGAACAGGGTATTCATGGCCTATGATGAAATTACGCCTGGACTTGCCGTAGCAAGTCCAGGGCAACAAAGAAAAGAAAAGGTTCTGGCAAGGGAAGTGAGTGTAGGCTACGGTACTTACAAAAAAGCCGATATTACTGAGTATAATAGCATGAACCTGCCTGCAGATGTTCTCAAAAGTGTTCAACTGGTTGACAATTATGGAGATCAGGCAAATCCTGGCGGCGGCACGGTTGCAGTTCGGAAAAATTTTGCAGAAACTGCCTTTTTTTACCCACAGCTGCGCACCGATGATCAGGGAAATATCCTGATTGATTTTACCATTCCCGAATCGCTGACCAGCTGGCGGTTTAAGGCTTTTGCCCATACAAAGGACTTGAAATCAGGCTACATTGAGCGCGAAATAATTACCCAAAAACAGCTTAGTATTATCACAACCACGCCCCGCTTTTTACGGGAGGGCGATACTATCATTGTTTCGGCAACGGTGGCTAACCTAACGGCATCGGCTTTAAAAGGCAATGTTGAACTGAAACTATTTAACGGGCTTAATATGCAGCCGGTACAATTGCTGGCCAACGCTGCCGATGCCAAACAAGCTTTTGCACTTGATGCGGCTACCAACAAAGCGATATCATTTAAATTGGTTATCCCGGTCGGCTTAGATGCCTTAACTTACCGCATTACAGCCCAGGCCGACCAATACAGCGATGGGGAAGAGAATACTCTGCCGGTATTGTCAAACCGCATGTTGGTTACCGAGTCGATGCCGATGATGGTGCGTGTAGGCCAAGCCAGGGCTTTTACTTTTGATAAACTGCTTAAACAAACCAGTACTACGTTAAAAAGTAAAACCTTAACCTTAGAGTACACGCAAAACCCGGCATGGTACGCGGTACAGGCCTTGCCATATATGATGGAGTATCCGTACGAATGCTCGGAACAGACATTTAACCGTTATTATGCCAACAGTCTGGCAAGTAACCTAATAATCAAGATGCCCGTAATTAAACAAGTGTTTGATAGGTGGAAGGCCGGTAACAGCGATGAGTTGCTTTCAAATCTTGAAAAGAACCAGGACCTGAAAGCTACCCTACTGGAAGAAACACCCTGGCTGCGCGATGCTCTTAGCGAAACCGAACAAAAGAAACGGATTGCGTTGCTTTTTGATTTAAACAAAATGAGCTATGAGCTGCAAGCCAATCTTGATAAATTGCAGCAACGGCAGCTGCCCGATGGCGGTTTCGCTTGGTTTGGAGGCGACCGTGCCGACCGTTATATAACCCAGGATATATTGGCCGGTATTGGTCAGTTATATCACCTCGGTATAGCCGATCTGTCAAACCTCGGCCTGAAAAATATAGCTGATAAAGCAATGACCTATCTTGATCAGCAACTTGTGGCCGATGCGGCTCTTAGGCAGTCTTCAAAAAGCTATGATACGCGCGAATTGAGTTCTTTAGAGATTCATAGCTATTATACCCAAAGTTATTTTACCGCCCGCGCCTTAAGCCATGAACAGCAGGTATTGCTGGCCAATTACCTAAATCTTGCCCAAAAACAGTGGGTGCACAAAAAGGTATATGAGCAGGCCTTGATAGCATTAACCATGCTGCGTAATAAAAAAGCGCAGGTAGCTGAAGTTATCATCAAATCATTACTTGAAAACGCGCGGCAATCTGATGATTTAGGGATGTATTGGGCTGCCAATAAGCAGGGATATTATTGGTACGAGTCGCCGGTAGAAACACAAAGCCTGATGATTGAGTTATTTACCGAAGCTGGCAACAACAACAAAGCCGTTGATGAAATGAAGATATGGCTGTTGCGCAACAAACAAACCACCAATTGGCAAAGTACCAAGGCAACGGCGGCGGCGTGTTACGCTTTATTGCTTAATGGCAGCAATTTGCTTTCGACGGATGCGGGTACTTCAATAAAACTTGATGGCAAGCCACTTGATGAATTGAAATCCGGTATAAAAGCCGATGCAGAGACGGGCTACATCAAAGCAAGCTGGACTGATGAACAAATAAAACCGGCTTTAGGCAAAGTGGAGTTGAAGAATAGCGGCAACTCTATTAGCTGGGGCGCACTTCACTGGCAGTATTTAGAAAACCTGGATAAAATAACATCGGCGCAAACCAATATACACCTGGAGCGAAAGTATTTCATCAAAAAGCAAACAGCAACCGGCTCTGTACTTACAGCGGTAGATGCTAATCATCAGCCTAAAACCGGCGATGTGTTAAAAGTGGTGGTGTACCTGAAGGCCGACCGTGATTTTGAATACGTGCAGTTAAAAGATATGCGCCCATCAGGTACCGAACCCGAAGACGCGCTATCAACCTATAAATACCAGGATGGATTGTACTATTACCAGGTAACCAAAGATGTAGCTACCAACTTTTTCATAAGCTATTTAAATAAAGGTAACTACGTGTTTGAATACAATTTAAGGGTAGTGCAGCCAGGCAGTTTTTCAACGGGGATCACCTGCGTACAAAGCATGTATGCACCAGAGTTTAACGCCCATTCGGTAGGGGGAAGAATGACAGTGAAGCCGTAAAAGGTTATTTAAAGGACAATAGAATCGTAGTTGAGAGTAGACGTATTGTATTTTGAGGTAGGAGGGCCTGTCAGTCTGAGTGATAAAATTTCGCGAAATTCTGAAGGTGAAATGACAATATAAAGCTATGTCATTGCGAGGAACGAAGCAATCGCGAACTATGCAGATCCGCCCTGTAGAGCATGCGATTGCTTCGTGCCTCGCAATGACATGGTGGACTTGTCATGGGTAGTATGTCGAAGGCTCGTGTGCAGAGGCCTTTACCCGCGTGCTTCGACAGTCTGCCCATAGCAAATTAAAAAAAGAAGTCATCCTGACCTTGTTTCATGACCCCACAGGACAGGTGTTCAGCATGAAGTATACTTAACAAGTGGGGTGCCGAAACAAGTTCGGCATGGCATTTTGTAATATTTACCTCAACAAAAACGGCGGTGATCCCTAAAATCATCGCCGTTAAAGTCTAATATCTCAAATCTCACATCTCAAATCTACCGCAGGTCCACCACTTCAACACCGGGGTGTGCTTTGGCGTCCCAACCAAACGTGCTATCGGGGATGGGGGCATTTGGCGTAAATGCTTTTACAGTATAGTTATACTTGTTACCGTTTTTATCAAACAAAAGGGCGCTGTAAATTTGTTTTTTTACCTTATCAACCAGTAACCTCACCTTAAAAATGGTTTGTTTTTCGTTCTCGGGGGTCAGGTCAATTACCTGGTATGTTTTGCCGGCAATCTTTTGTTCGCCTGTGTACAGGTATTTGTAGCCCTTTTCGTAAATGGTAAAGATTTGCGAAGGGTTGCTTATGCCTTCGCCGCCCTTGGCTGCATCGCCAACCTGCACTTCTTTATCTTTTTTAAGATAAGTCCATTGGCTCTTACCATCGCTGATGATCTCTTTATCCACATCTTTGACGGCTGCCGAACTGTACAGGGTAACTTTATACTTACCGGCTTTCGCTTTTGATATCAGGGTTCCGGTTTGGGTTTCTTTAACGCCGGCCTGCTGGTTATCTAACGTTAAACTAAAATCGGCCTTAATTACGTCATACGATTTATATTTTTGACTTACCTGGGCAAGGATGGCCTTGGCCTGGGCGTCTTTTTGGGCAAATGCGGTAGTACAGGTACTTAAAGCTAACAGGGTATATAGGATTGTTTTTTTCATGGGTTGTTTTATGTTCAACAACTAAAATGTTATTATAGTTAAAGGTTAGAGCAAAGAAATTGTTTTTGGTTTAATCTTTAGGTTTCTGTAAAGTTTCCAGGTAGCGTTCCAGGCTATATTCATCGGGATAAAGCACATCGCGGGCCTTGCTGCCTTCAAAAGCGCCAACAATACCGGCGGCTTCCAACTGGTCGATAATACGACCGGCACGGTTATAACCCAATTTCATTTTACGCTGAATTAATGAGGTTGATCCCTGCTGATGCAGCACAATTAAACGCGCGGCTTCTTCAAACATCGGGTCGCGATCATCCGGATCATACTCCTTGGCGCTGCTGGTTTCGCCTTCGCCTACGTACTCTGGTAGTAACATAGCAGTAGGGTAGCCGCGCTGCTCACCAATAAAGTTGGATATCGCTTCTACCTCCGGTGTATCCACAAAGGCGCATTGCAGGCGGATCAGGTCGCTCCCGGTTGAGAACAACATATCACCACGGCCGATCAACTGATCGGCACCACCGGCATCCAATATTGTACGCGAATCTATTTTTGATAATACCCTGAACGCTAAACGCGATGGAAAGTTGGCCTTAATAGTACCCGTAATGATATTTACCGATGGCCTTTGCGTAGCAATTACCAGGTGGATGCCAACCGCACGGGCCAGCTGGGCAATACGGGCTATAGGCACCTCAACCTCTTTACCGGCGGTCATCATCAAATCGGCAAACTCATCAATTACCAGTACAATAAATGGCAGGTAACGGTGTTTTTCGGGGTCGCTTATTTTGCGGTTAACAAATTTGGCGTTATACTCTTTGAGGTTACGTACCTGTGCGTCTTTCAGCAGGTCATAACGCTGGTCCATTTCAATACAAAGCGAGTTTAGCGTGTTCACTACCTTTTTGGTATCGGTAATAATGGCGTCGGCTTCATCGGGCAGTTTGGCCAGGAAATGCCTTTCTATCTTGCGGAAAAGCGTTAACTCCACCTTTTTAGGATCCACCAATACAAACTTTAGCTCGGCAGGGTGCTTTTTAAATAGCAGCGATACCAATATGGCGTTAATACCAACCGATTTGCCCTGGCCGGTAGCACCTGCAACCAAAAGGTGGGGCATTTTGGCCAGATCGGCAATAAACACTTCGTTGCTGATGGTTTTACCCAGGGCAATGGGAAGATCCATGGTAGTGGTCTGGAATTTTTCTGTAGCGAGGATAGACCGCATCGAAACCATTTCGGGACTTGAATTTGGCACCTCGATACCGATGGTACCCTTACCCGGCATAGGCGCTATGATACGGATACCCAAAGCAGCCAGGCTCAGCGCGATATCATCCTCCAGGTTTTTGATCTTGGAGATGCGCACACCCGGTGCAGGGATAATCTCATACAGGGTAACCGTTGGCCCAATGGTAGCTTTGATCTTATCAATCTCGATGTTGTAATGGTTTAGCGTTTCAACAATTTTGTTTTTGTTGGCTTCCAGTTCTTCGGCATTAACCGAAATTTTGTTTGAACCGTGGTTCTCTAACAGATCAAGGTGGGGGAATTTGTAGGAGGCCAGGTCAAGCCGGTGATCATAAATGCCAAACTTGTTTACCAGTTCCTGTGCTTTTACGTCGTCGGCCTTTTCAACAGCCAACTCCGGCATCGGGCGGTTTACATCGATGGTAAGCGGGATCTCGTCCTCTTCCTCGGGCTCGTGCCTTGCGGTTGTAGTAGGCGTTAGTACAATTGGCTCATGATAAGTAGGCGTTTGTACCATTGGCGGCTGTTGTTGCACCGGCTCGGGCTTTACGGCATTTACCTGGGCGGCCAGGGTATCCTTAACGCGGTTACCGTTACCCCGGGGCCATTCAACGGGGATATCAATATCCTCTTCGTCTATCAGTTCAACCGGCTCGGGTGTTACCTCGTCAACAGCCATGGCATTAACAGGTTTTTCCTTGCGGGATGGTATTTTAAAGTCGATATTATAAGCGATAACCAATACAGCCAGGGCCAGGAATACCAGCAGACCGCCTGTACCGGCCGGGCCTACCTGCGCATCTAACAACCGGTTACACCAGTAACCAAAACCACCTTCTAAAAAGTGAGGATAGTCGGTAATAAACGCGTGGAAATAGCCTATTGCGGTTGATAAAAATACAATGCAAAAGATGGAATAAGCCAGGGTTTTCACCATCGAGAAAAGCCTTACCTTAAACAGCAGGCGGTAACCCAATACAAAAAATATAAAGATAAAAATGAACGAGGCTACCCCAAACCACTCATAAATGAACTGGTTGCTTAGCAGCGCGCCAAATTTACCCAGCCAGTTTTGCGCTATGACGGGTGTACCGGCATCGGCAATTTCGTGCATGGTTTGGCCTGTGGCAAGGTTATGCCAGCCGCCATTGGTTTGCGAAATATAACTCTGATCTTCCTGCCATGTAAACAGGTAGGAAGTAAAGGCGATGAGGAAATAAACCGACAATAACAGCGAAAATAACCCCGCTATTTTTGCCGCCCGTCCGTTTTCCATATCAAAGCGCGGCATTTTGGGCAGCGCTTTTTTTATTCCCCGTTCCTTATCAACCTTACCGCTGGTTTGGCGGGGCTGATCATCGTCCTTAAAACTATTTGATTTAAACTGATTTCCTTTTACCGGCATCCTGATGTAACATCCTTTAACTGCAAACTTACATAAATTTTCACCTATGCAATTTTACAAAAACAACATATCTGTATAAACTCCCCTCGCTGCCCGGCCCCAAACCTACAGCATATCCACATCTTTTGGAATCGTATTACCAAACAAAAACGTTGTCATTTCGAACGAACCGGTGGTGGGCGCGCGCCGGGAGGAGAGGAGAAATCTTATGCGAGCAGCTATGTTTGCTTATCGCTTATACAAGATTTCTCTTTCGCACCCCGCTCATGCCCCACCGTCGCTCTATCGAAATGACATTTTTCTTTTTTTAGAAAGATGTGTATACGCAGCAGGCCCCAAAACAGGCTATGGCCGAAATATAAAGTTAGCAGAATAAGCAAATAGTTAGGTGTATTTTTAATTTTTTAGTATAATTGATAAACGGGCTATAGCTTGCCTTAAAAATAAGCAACAATACCTAAATTTATCTTGCACCATGAGTATCGAAACGCTGGAGGAATACATTACCACCGCCAATTTACCCCAATTGGAAGCCCTGCTTACGCAAAAACCGGCGCTGGCCACAACCTCCACCGGTCATGGGGTTTCGCCGCTTATGTTATCCTGTTATTATAAACAGCCCGAGGTTACCGCGGTACTGTTAAAATACGTTACTAACCTTACCCTGTTTGAAGCCGCCGCCGCCGGCAAGCTGGATATTATGGCCAACATTGTTTACGAAAATCCAATGTCGCTTGATGATTACGCTGCCGATGGTTTTACGGCGCTTGGCCTGGCCTGCTATTTTGGTCATTATGATGCAGCCCGGTATTTGGTATTGAAGGGGGCCGATGTAAACCGCCCGTCAAGCAATGGCTTTCATGTATACCCGCTGCATTCGGCCTGTGCCGGTAATTATACCCAAACTGCCCGCATGCTGATAGAAAACGGCGCGCTCATCAATGTAAAACAGCAGGCAGGAGCCACGCCACTGCACTCCGCCGCCCAAAACGGCAACCTGGAATTATTGATCCTCCTTTTAGAACACGGTGCCGAAGTAAACACCCGCATGGAAGGCGGCAAACTCCCCGCCGACCTGGCATTGGAAAAGGGATTCGAGGAGATAGCGGCTATACTCAGTTAAAAGAGAGGCAAGAATTAAGAGTTAAGATAGCTGCGGGGGGTAAATTACTGTGATTGCTTCATATATAACTAAAGTTTGTTGCTAAAACAGCTGTCATCCTGACGAAGGAAGGATCTATTCTACACCATGCCAGTTAACGCTGCAAAACCCGCGAATAGTCGCCTCCTGCCTCATGACAGGCCTTTTATTAAGGTCAATTCCCCTTAGATGTTCGTAGTATTATCATCCAGAGATTGAGGTTTTTAGAGGGGCTAATCATTCCCCAAACTCTTAATTATTGCCAATAATATTTTTCGATATAAGGCTTAATTTTTATAATTTGTAGCACTTTAATATTATCACAAAGCTTGAGACGGGATTTGCCAAAGGTTATTGAAAAAAAGCGTTATATTCTTTTTATAGCCGTTTTTTGTTTTGTTCATATCGCATTTGCACAAGCGCAGTTATCCTCGCCCCAAATTATTTACCAAACACCACAGGTTTATAAGGTCGATCTGGCAATTACCCCATTAAAGCCGGCCAATACCGGCGGCGCTGTACCTGCCAACAGTTACGCCTACGCCGGCAAATTAAGCGGCAGCGGCAGCGCGGGTGCAGTTAACAGCGACGCCAGTAAATCGTCATTTAACTCGCCCGAGGGTTTGGCAGCCGACGCCAACGGCAATATCTATGTAGCCGATTTTAATAATAACATCATCAGGAAGATAGCGCCCGATGGTACCACAATTACCCTGGCCGGTGACGGAACTGCAGGTAACCAAAACGGACCGGCAAACCAGGCCAGCTTTAATGGCCCCGCATGGCTTACCGTTGACGCGGGCGGCAATGTATATGTGGCCGATACCAAAAACTTCCAGATCCGTAAGATAGACCCACTGGGCCAGGTAAGTGTTTTTGCCGGCGACGGAACCAAAGGATATAAAAACGGGCAGGGAACAGCGGCTGAATTTGATAACCTGGGCGGCTTAATAGCCGCCGCCGATGGTAATGTATATGTATGTGATGACGGTAATAGCCGCATCCGCAAAATTACGCCAGCCGGTTTGGTAAGCACCATTGTTGGCAATGGCGATTTTGGAAAAGCTGATGGCAACGGCGAACTGGCATCAATTGGCTATCCACTTGACATCACCATGGATAAACAAGGGAACTTTTATGTTGCCGATGAGGGTAACAGGCTTATCCGTAAAATTACCCCTTCGCTTGATGTAATTACCTTTGCCGGCAACAGCAACTACGCCAACTATGATGGCATAGGCACGCAGGCTACATTTAACAACATAACCAGTATAACCTGCGATGCTACCGGTACGCTTTATATAACCGATAGATACAATACGCTTGTACGCAAAATAACAAGTGCCGCGGCTGTGAGTACACTGGCCGGCAGTTCACTCAACCACTATAGCAATGGTGTAGGAAAACTGGCCGCTTTTGAAATACCATATGGGATTACAGCCGATAATAACGGCAATGTTTACGTTTCTGAAACTAAGGGTAACCGCATCCGCAAAATTTCGGTAACGGGTTATAGTATTGATAAGGACCTTTTGCCGGGTTTAAGTTTTGATGCTACAACAGGAATAATAAGCGGTACGCCGGCATTACCATGGCAAGCTACAGATTATAGCATAACGGCTTATAACTTAGCCGGCAGCAGTACTTCAATAGTAAATATTACTGTAGTAGAAAATCCGGCCCCGCCTGTTTCAGCTCCCGATATATCCTATCAAACCCCTCAAAGTTACCTGGTGGCCAAACCAATCAACAACCTGGTACCGCTAAACACCGGGGGAGTAATAAAACCTAATGATTATGGTTTGGTATCGGCTGTAGGTGGTACAGCTAAAACGCCTTTTATTGATCCATTTGGTGTAGCCATTGATAAAAATGGCTACGCCTATGTTGGCGATGCCGCTACCGACCAGATCTACAAAGTATCGCCGACAGGCGAAGTAACCCTATTGGCAGGCAGCGGGGAGTTTGATAGCAATGACGGAACAGGCGCACAGGCTTCATTTTATCACCCTTTTGGCTTAGCCATTGATGCAGCAGGTAATGTTTATGTAGCCGATTGGGGTGTTGATAAGATCCGCAAAATTACGCCGGCAGGTGTTGTAACCACCGTGGCCGGTGGGCATGGTTCAGGCTTTACAGACGGCCCGGTAGCGCAGGCTCAATTTAATTCGATATATAATGTTGCGGTAGATGCCGCCGGCAATTTGTACGTGGCCGATGCCGGCAACAACGCGATACGTAAAATAACGCCACAGGGAATAGTAAGTACGCTGGCGGGTGGCGGTGCGGTTGGCTACCAGGATGGTAAAGGCGCTGCCGCGTTATTTCACGCCCCGTCGGGCCTGGTTGTTGATAAGCAAGGTAATATTTTTGTTGCCGATGAAGAAAACGAGGTGATCAGAAAAATAACACCCGATGGCACTGTTACCACCTTTGCGGGCACAGGTGATTATGGCTGGCAGGACGGACCTAAAAGTACGGCTACTTTTAATTTCCCACGGGATGTAGCCATTGATGGTGCCGGTAATTTATATGTGGTAGATGAAGGCAATAATGCCATACGTAAAATAAGTACCGACGGAACGGTTAGTACGGTTGCTGGCAGTGGTCTTTTTTCGCTGGGCAACGGAGCTATTCAGGATAAGGCTATTGGCCGGGCCGCTGTTATTGGTGAACCTTTAGGTATCGCGTCTGACGAAAATGGTACATTATATGTGCCGGATGTAGGCGCGGAGCTATTGAAGAAAATTCAAACAAAGCAATATATTATTGATAAGCCCCTGCCGCCCGGTCTATCTTTTGATAACGCCACAGGGATTATCAGCGGCACGCCAACAACGGTATGGCCTGCTACAGATTATACCATTACGGGTTACAATGCCGGGGGGAGCAGCTCATTTATCGTTAATATCAAAGTCGACGGAGTAACGCCCCTGGTAGCACCTCCTGTTATTAAATACGAAACGCCGCAAACATACTATGTTGGTAAGGCCATACCGGTGCTTAGCCCAACCAATACAGGTGGTGCTGTACCGGCCAATGCGTATTCGCAGGTAACAACTATAAGTACCGGCGGCAATTTTAATCACCCAACTAATGTATGTAGTGATGGCGCAGGTGGGGTATACGTAGCAGATAGAGATAACAACGTTATAAAGCATATCAACAGCAGCGGCGTAATTAGCATACTGGCCGGCAGCGGCGCTGCAGGCAACACAAACGGACAAGGCGCACAGGCCCGTTTTAATGGACCAACTGATATTTGTTTAGGCGTAGATGGAAATTTATACGTTGCTGATACATACAATGACGTAATTCGCAGGATAACACCTGCTGGCCTGGTATCTGTTTACGCGGGCACAGGCTTGCAGGGCGATGATAATGGCAACATTACTACTGCCACTTTTAATGTACCAAATGCTATTACAACCGATGCGGCAGGTAATTTATACGTGGCAGAATACAGCGACCGGATTCGTAAAATAACGCCCGATGGTACCGTAAGTATTTTTGCCGGAAGCGGTACCAAAGGCGTGCAAAACGGGCAGGGTACTGCTGCTTCTTTTAATCGCCCGGCCGATTTGACTACAGATGCTGCGGGTAACCTGTACGTAGCAGATGGCGATAACAAGCTGTTACGCAAAATAAACCCGCAGGGAGATGTAATTACCATTGGGGGTAACGACGGGCGTGTGTTATCAACTATTTCGGGCGTAACCGTTGCACCAAACGGCACAGTTTATTTTTCCGATTCCGGTGGAGCTATTTATTATATTAATGCATCGGGTAGCAGCACCTTGTTTGCAGGCAACGCGGCTTCTGTAGGTATCGATGGTATTGGTACTTTGGCCTCATTTAACTATCCCGAGGGGATTGACATTGGCAAAGATGGCCGTATTTATGTAGCCGATTTTGGGAGCAATAGCATCCGCATGATATACACTACCGGTTATATTATTGATAAGCCCTTGCCGGCAGGTTTAGTATTTGATGCTGCAACGGGTAAAATAAGTGGCACGCCAACAGCCATATCGGCACCGACAGATTATAGCGTAACGGCCTATAATCTTGGCGGCAGCAGCACATTCACTATCAATATAAAGGTAATAACCGAAGCACTGTTGCCGCAAACCATCACCTTTGCGCCAATAGCCGGTAAAACGGTAGGCGATGCCGATTTTGATCCGGGAGCCACCAGCACTAACGCAACCATCCCGGTAACTTATACCAGTGATAATCCCGCGGTAGCTGTCATTGTAAACAATAAAGTGGTTATAAAAGGTGTTGGTACAGCAAACATAATGGCCAGTCAGGCTGGTAACAGCAGCTACGCTCCCGCGGCGCCGGTTACACAGCCCCTTACTGTATCGGCTGCACCGCTGCTGCCGCAAACTATTACATTTGCCCCAATTGCAGATAAAACCATAGGCGACCCGGATTTTTTGCTGCTGGCAAGCAGCACCAACGCCAACATACCTATTGTGTATACCAGTGACAACCCAGCCGTGGCTGTAATTGAAAACAATAAGGTGGTTATTAAGGGAGTGGGTACGGCAAATATTACAGCCAGCCAGGCAGGTAACAGCATTTATACAGCGGCAACACCGGTAACACGTTCAGTTACGGTAGTAGCATTGGTGCAGCAGGAGCAAACCATTACTTTTGCGCCCATTGGCAATAAAACTTATGGCGATGTTGGTTTTGATCCTGGGGCTAACAGCAGTAACAGCACCATCCCCATTACTTACAGCAGCGATAATAACGCGGTTGCGGTTATTATAGACAATAAAATAGTTATAAAAGGGGTGGGCACGGCAAACATAACCGCCAGCCAGGCAGGCAACAACGCTTACAAACCGGCGGCATCGGTAACACAGCCCTTCACCGTATTGAAGGCTGTTTTAACCATTATCGCCAATAATCAAACGCGCCCGGTACAGGTGCAAAACCCCGAACTTACTGTAAGTTATTCGGGCTTTGTTTATGGCGAAGGTGCCGGTGTGCTTGGTACAGCACCTGTAATTACAACTACGGCCGATATAGCATCTGGTCCGGGTACTTATCCTATTTTAGTTAGTGGGGCTGCGGCTGCTAATTACAGTATCAATTATATAAACGGTACGCTCACTATTGTGCCCAATATACAGGTACCCAACGCGTTTAGCCCCAATGCCGATGGTACTAATGATAGCTGGAAAATATCATCGTTAAATTACTATCCCGATTGCACCGTAAATATTTACAACCGGTATGGCCAGGTTGTTTATAAAAGTAATGGATACCAAAAAGAATGGGATGGCACCTTCAACGGTTCAGCCATCCCTGTGGGTACGTACTATTATATTATCGACCTTAAAAACAGTTCGCCATTAATTGTGGGCTATGTTGCTGTATTGAGGTAGCGCATACAGGCGGGTAAATGGCAAATAGTTTAACAATTGCCCAAAACTTATTTTGCCACCTGATCTGCAACAACTTTGGCTGCTTTTTTTGAAAGCTTTGTTTTTTTGCTGATCACGTCGGCAGCTGTTTTTTTGAATTGTTTTTTAATTGTTTTTTTGATTTCCTCACGCGCCGCGGCACCGCTATCGGTTAAATACAGATAGGTAATGGCACTGGCCGCAAGCGCGCCGATGGCGATAGAGGCGATAAGTAATGTATGATCTTGTTTTACAAATGGATTTTTCATGTTGATGTGTTTTTAATTATAACGCCATGAACGTCATTTAGTTTAAAATCATTTCAATAGGCCCCAAAACTCAATAGCGTAATGGTTTACAGCAAAATGACTTTCTTAACTCTAACCTCTTGATTCTTTTCCCCGGCGGCTATCTTGCTACTTGGTACTAACTACTTGCTACTAATAAGGCGGTCAGGCTTTTTGTTCCAGGTCCTCGCAAGGCCATTACCCGCAATGTCCCGTCGTGCCGTGGGCTTTCCGCGTCATAACTTAAGAACATTTGGGGCGCGTCAGCCTGGCGAATTCCCGAAAATGTAAAATAATCCATCATTTCGATATTTCTATCCATTTTTAGAATTCGTCAAAAAGAATAGCTTTAGTTTCGAAAAAACCACTTACTAACCTGATTTCATACTCCCTTTGTTTATGCGAAAAAGCCATTCGTCTTACCTGTTAATTTCTCAATTTCTGCTTTTAATATTTTTTTTATCGACTGCCGCCGCCCAGGAGCATCCGCAAATGCTTTATTACACAAAACCAGCCGGTCAATGGGAAGAAACATTACCTATGGGCAATGGCAGATTGGGTATGATGCCCGATGGTGGCGTAACCAATGAAAATATTGTATTGAATGACATCACACTATGGTCCGGATCGCCGCAGGATGCAAACAATTATGGCGCCTATAAAAGACTGCCGGAGGTAAGACGGTTATTGCTGGAAGGCAAAAATGACGAGGCGCAGGCTATTATAAATAAAGATTTTATTTGCAAAGGAGCAGGGTCGGGGAACGGCATCGGCGCCAAAGATCCTTTTGGCAGTTACCAGGTACTCGCAAACCTGCATTTGCAATTTAAATACTCCGGCGTAGCAAACACTGGCATCAGTCCCGATAATTATTCGCGGAAACTGTTACTAAATGATGCGGTGGCACATTGTTCCTATATGGTAAACGGTGTTACCTATACAAGGGAGTATTTTACAAGTTTTGGCGACGATGCCGATGTGATCAGGATCACTGCTGATAAACCCGGGCAAATTAACCTGAGTGTTTCCATTGACCGTCCCGAACGTTTTACCGCGGGCGCAAACAATTCCAGGCTGGAAATATCCGGGCAATTGGATAATGGCACCGGTGGCAACGGAATGCGGTATTATGGACTGGTAAAAGCTAAACTAAAAGACGGAAAGCTTTCCTACAGTGCTAACGCTCTTGAAATAAAGGATGCCACTGAAGTAATTTTGTATGTTTCTGCCAAAACCGATTATAAGGACCCGCTATATAAAGAACAAGCCAGGAAAATAATGGATGCTGTATTGGCCAAACCCTATGCGCAGCAAAAACAAGAGCACACCAGGAATTATCAAAAAATGTTTAACCGGGTAAACATTACCCTGGGAACAAAGAATGCAGATGGCTTGCCCACCGACGAAAGGCTGGCACAATTTCAACAAGCCCCTCAATCTGATACCGGCCTGCCGGTGTTGTTCTTTCAATTTGGGCGCTATTTACTTATCAGCAGTATCAGGGTTGGTTTGCTTCCTCCCAACCTACAGGGATTGTGGGCAAATCAAATACAAACACCCTGGAACAGCGATTATCACGTAGATCTGAACCTGCAGATGTGCCATTGGCCCGTTGAGGTAGCCAACCTTTCTGAACTGGATCTGCCGCTCACCGAATTTGTTAGAGGGCTGATGAAAAACGGCAGCCGTACCGCCAAAGCCTATTATAATGCCGACGGATGGATAGCGCACGTTATTGTTAATGTGTGGGGATTTACCGAGCCCGGGGAAGCCGCCAGCTGGGGCAGTACCAAGGTTGGCCCCGGTTGGCTCTCCAATAACCTTTGGAGGCATTATTTATTTACCCAGGACAAAGCATACCTGCGCAGCATTTATCCTATTATTAAAGGCGCCGCGCAATTTTATAACAGCTTGCTGATTAAAGATCCAAAAACAGGCTGGCTTGTTACCTCGCCATCATCCTCGCCCGAGAATGCCTTTTACATGCCCAATGGCCATGTCTCCAGTATATGCATTGGCCCCACTATTGACAACCAGATTATCAGGGAACTATTTAGTAATGTGGTGTATGCGGCCTCTTTGCTAAAACAGGACCCCGCCTTTGAAAAATACCTGGCTGCAAGATTAACGCAGATCCCGCCGGCAGGACAGGTTGCCAGCGATGGGAGGCTCATGGAATGGCTGGAAGATTATAAGGAAACAGAACCCCACCATCGTCATATTTCCCACTTGTATGGCTTGTATCCGGCATCGCTGATTACCCCTGAGGGTACTCCGGCCCTTGCAGAGGCAAGCAGGAAAACGCTGGAAGGCCGGGGCGATGACGGCACCAGCTGGTCGCTTGCCTACAAAATGCTTTTCTGGGCAAGGTTACACGATGGTAACCGTGCTTTTAAACTGTATAAAGACCTGATGCGGATTACACGCAAAACAGATATCAATTATGGGGCCGGTGGCGGCGTGTATCCCAATCTTTTATCCGCAGGGCCTCCGTTTCAAATTGACGGGAACTGCGGGGGCACTGCTGCCATTGCCGAAATGCTTGTACAAAGTCACGCGGGATTTATCGACCTGTTGCCTGCAATTCCCGATGCCTGGAAAGAAACCGGGGAAGTAAAGGGGCTCAAAGCACAGGGTAATTATACCATTAATATGAAGTGGCATGAAGGGAAAATAACTGATTTTGAGATCTTGGCGCCTTTTTCTAAAAAAGTTAAAGTAAGGGTTAATGGTATCATGAAATTAGTTAATACAAAAAAAGTAAGGGTTTAAGAGTTAGCCACCTTTTTTAGCGCAGGTCTTGAACGCGGATGGGGGCGGAGGCAGACCTGTGCTTTAAATAGATGTCTTGTTATCCGGGAAATTATTATTCTGTTTCCAGTTTGAGTATGGCGTTCCGATCGCCATCGGTTGCTCTTTGGAGCTATTTATCTATCGGCGGCTGGAACCGCAGACGTTCCCATACATCAAAAAACTTTTACCGATTTTTCTGTTTAATCATAAAGTCGTATCTTTGATAAGTAAAATTCTACACCCATGAGTGATAAGGACATAGCGAAACTAACGGAGCTGGCAAATACACGGTTGGAACGTGCGCGTGCCATGTCCAAAAAGGAAGCAATATTATCGCTGAATGAAGCTGGCATCCTGACAAAAAAAGGAAAATTCATGCAGGCTTATGTTGAATTAGAGGAAGTGGTTAATAAATAACCCACACTCGTGTACGATGTCCGCCCTAATACCATCATTGGCTTTCATGGTTGTGATCTGGATATTAGGACGAAACTTGTCAATAACCCTAATCAGATTGAGATCAGTAAAAAGCCGTACGACTGGCTTGGCCACGGCATGTATTTCTGGGAAAATAATTACACCCGTGCGATGGAATGGGCGGAAACCAGGGCTGCCGATGGTTCATTTAAAAAACCAGCAGTATTGGGTGCTATATTGCAATTAGGCCATTGCTGTGATTTTCTTGACTCCAAATTCACCAATATGATCGGCAGTTATTACCAGGCTATGGAAGCTGAATATGAGAACGCCGGTAAAAAACTGCCCGTTAACATCGATGCGGAAGATGACGAACATAAAGACAAACTGATCCGTAAGCTGGATTGCTCTACCATACAGTTTATGCACGAAGCCATTGAAAAACAATACCACGAGGACATTGCAGAAAAAGGCTACAGCGAGTACCCGGTATTCGATTCTACACGCGGTGTGTTTACCGAAGGTGGCACCGCTTTCAGCGGTGCCGGTATCGAGCGTAAGAGTCACATTCAAATATGTATTCGTAACATGAACTGCATCAAAGGTTTTTTTATCCCGAGAGAAGAGATTTCCTTTCCCTAAAATCCTCCTTTTTAGTGCAGGTGTGGCGCAACGGCAGAACTGCGTATTTAAATATACTTTGTCTCCAAAGTCACAAGTCATCGGCCCGGCAGGCCAGCGCTCAAGACTTGCGCTAAGAGGGGGGAAATAGATCTCGTTTATAAAGTAACAAGTCATCTGCCCGGCAGGCCGGCGCTCAAGACTTGCGCTAAGGGAGGGGCTTGTCTGAGGGATAAACGCCACATGTGCGCTATCGGAGTAGTTAAATACCTGATTATAGGTATTTTATAAGTGATTAATGCAAGTTAACTTCATTTGATCGAAAATGGCAGTCATCATCAACTGCCATCTCACATTAAATATTCAACCTAAACAATCACATTATGAAATTCTTAAGTCTTATTATTCTTTTTATCGCGACGCTGGTATCCGTGAATGCTCAGGAAAAGCCAGATAGAAAAGCTCTGTATCAATTTATACAACCTACAAAATTAACGCAATGCGATTCTTTGGGCAAATCAATAGATGCATCACAAGTTTTTCCATCTGACTATGATTTTGAGATATTTTCTATCTTGCCGACAGGTGATTTGATTATTGATATTGTATATTTTACCAAAAATGGAAGTAATCAAGAGGGGGCTGACAAATTAAATTTAAAATTTAGAGGGACTACAGATCCCAACAAAGCCGAACTTTACTATTTAATGCCTATAAGCATCTTTAATTTAGCAGCTGAAAAAGAGCAGAGCAAATGGAGTATTTCTTTTGGGACAGCCTCCACTTTATTAAAATATAGGCCTGGCAGTGGAAAGGTATTTCAGAATAAATATCCAATTAATTCAGATATAGGTAACGATTTTTCTTTGGCCGCTTTAGTGGGGTTACAATTATCGGTCAATAGTTCTGTCAACGAATATTTTCTATTTGGTGTAAATTATACCAGTATTAAGATGACACCTCAAACAACGCAAGGAGTACTTACATCAGATTCAAATGTGGGCGCTTTGACTCCCACAGTTGCATGGGTATTCGAATATAAAAAAATCCAGTTAGGCCTGTTTTCTGGATTAGATATGCCAACTGGCGCAGCGGGGAAAAGTTGGGTTTACAAAGGTCGGCCTTGGTTTGGATTAGGGATAGGATTTAGCATCTTTAAACCAGGTTCAAGCAGTTCCGACGCAAAACAGCCGACAAAATAGTTGAAGGACATAAAACTTTTTCAGCGCAGTTCGTGAAGTTAGATGTCGAGCTACGGCAGACCTGCGCTTCAAACATATCTCATCTACATAGTCGCAAGTCATTCGCCCGACAGGCATGCACTCAAGACTTGCACTAAAGAGGAAGCTTTAATAGATGATGTACTCAAACTCGGTACCCACAATTGAGTTGCAAAAAATGAAGCCACCTTTTCGCTGCTGTATAAAATTGGAGTAATAGGTTTATAATATATTACATTCATATCAATATCAGAGTTAGCAAGAAAAGGTATTTCGGTTCAACGAAATGCCGCCGGTAACGAAGTTGTTGGAGACAACTCCAACAACGGCTAAAAAAGAGAATATGATAAGCGGTTCGCCCCTTGTTGGTCTTCTATGCCCCGTACTTTCTTGAGCTGTCTCCATTAAACTCGGTACCCCTTATCCAATCGCCGAAAACGGAAGCCGCTTTTTCCTTGCTGTCTAAAATCTGGGCAATGAGTTTGTTATACATCACATTAAGCCAGGCCGCAACCGGGCCGCGCAACACCTGCGCCAAGGGGGACAGTCCGGTACTTACCGCAGGCCTTACAGCACCTTTCTTAAACCCTTTTCTTCTCTTATAAAAAGGTGTTTTTTACCCTGTTGTGTAAAATGATAACGTACTAATTTGCAGTAACTTAAAAACTTCATATTATGACGATGCCAACGATTAAATTATTGCCGGATCCACCGGCCCCCATCGGACTAAATAACTTTCCGGGCCCGCCGCCTGCCCAGGTGCTATTGAAAATACCCTTGCCTGATCAAACCATCGTTTTAATGGATGCCAAGATGATGGGCATGCATGCTGTTGTAGAAAAGCGGCTTACCAAACAGCAATTAGAATTTAAACAACAATGGGTGCGTGTAACCAGTTGCACTATTACGCCTGATACGCCTTTTTCGCAAGAGGAATCTGTGAGTATTGGCGTGGCGCTAAGTGTTGGTGCCCGTGAGGAATTTTCGGCCTCGCTTGGTTTAAAGCTGACTTCGTTTATTGATATAGGCGCAAAACTGACCATGGAGCTTTCGGCGGAAGTGACACTTGCCGAGGTGGTTACCAAAAAGAAAACCTTCAATGTCAAAACGCAGGTCCCAAAGGCATCATATATGTGGTGGCAGCTCAAAAGTACCTACACAGTTACCGGACATCAGAGAGTGATTATGATAATGAATGGAAATGAGGGGGATCCTATAGATGTCGACTTTACAAAGCCGTTGGTATGCGACGAAGATGTTAGCATCAGTACCCAATTCCCTGCTGCAGCAAAAGCAGACTTTTTGGTTTCAGACATCTAATAACCCCGGTATGGTTAAATGCCGTACGGTTGGGATCACAATACAATAAAAGCCTTTGATTGAAAGATTAAAGGCTTTTATTTTGATGAGTGATTCCCGGATGAATAAGGAATTTTGCCTTTGTTGGTGTTTCTTGCCCGCAGCCATATGTATCAAATAGTTAAAACAGGAGCGTATTAAATGGTTGGTTAATGGGATAAAAAGTCAAAAATATATTGATAATTCTCAATTATTCTCAGCTTCCGCGTTAGTGAGTGGATACCGACCTATGTCATTGAGTTAAGAAGAAACCCCATCGGGGTTTAATATCGGTAGCAGACCACACCCATTAGGATGTTCGTGCCGTTAGGTACGAAACCGGCGATGTTACGTACCTAACGGCTAATGTGGCTAAGGCTTGTGCAGTATGAACGTACAGCACGGCCCCGCTTCTACCGGCGGGGAAACGCCCATCATTACGCTATGGCGGCATCATCAGCATGAAAGTAAAAGTTAAGAAGATAGGTGGGATTAGAATTGTTTCTTAGCTTTACTTTATGAGTACATTCCAATTCAAAATCCAGATCAAATACATCGACAACCCTCCTGTTTGGCGTAGGCTGCTTATTGCCGGGGATACCACGTTTCATGAATTTCACGAAATTATACAGGTTGCCTTTGAATGGGAGAACAGCCACATGTACCAGTTTTCACCTAAGGGCTGGGGCTCAAAGCCGGTAATCACGCTTTCGGAATATGAGAAACAGGATGAACTGGATAGTCCGGAGGTTAAGCTGTCGGAGATTTTTACTAAGAGAGGCCAAACCTATATGTACATTTACGATTTTGGTGATGACTGGAAGCACGATATCAAACTGGAAAAAATTATCCCGGAACCTGTTCTTTATCCTACTTGCACTGGCGGCGAAGGAGCGGGGCCGATAGAAGATAGCGGCGGCGCGCCCGGCTATGCCAACCTGCTGGCTGTAACCAGCGATCCCGACAATCCCGATTATGATGAATTACGCGGATGGGTGGGACTTGAAGACGACGAAGATTTGGATGCCGGCTATTTTAACATGGATGAATTAAATGAAGACCTGAGGGAATGGAAACTGGCGGAAGAATCCTGAAGCCTATAACCGGGATGTTTCTTTTTTGCGTTTGTGTACATATGTAAGGCTTGTGACAATTTGAAGGATTTGCCCGGTTAACCTGTTTTTGGCTTGTTTATTATTGAATTATTTGAGTAAATTTGGATTATGAGCGTATTGGTAAACACGAAAAACGAACAGGAAGAAAAAGTGCTATTGGCCTTTTTGGATAGCTTGCGTTATAACTACCAGGCTGATGTTGAAAAAAACGCCGATGAACTTAACATCGCATTTATTGATCAGTATAATGCCGAAATTGAACAAGCGGACGCCGCCATTGAAGCCGGAAGTTTTGTTAGCCATGAAGATGTTGAGCAGCTTTTTAAAAACAGAAGAAAAGCGCTTTAATGGAAATTAAATGGAATATTTGGCTGTAAAACAGTTAATAGACGCTATTGAATACCTGGAAGACAACGACCAATTTGCCTACGCCGAAAAGATTGAACAACGAATACTATTAAAAATAGGTTTGCTCCCCCATAAATCAGAACTTTATCAGCCCGATAGGCTCAAGAAAAATAACGACGGAAGTTTTCACGCTTTTGAAATTGACAGTTACCGGATCTCGTACCGGGTACTGCCAAAAGAAATACGCATTCTGCGAATAAGGCATTCCAGCAGGAGGCCATTCACACGGTAAAGATTTTCACCATCACCAAGTGGTGACAAGAAAATGCGTTTTTTACCCGTTTTTTCAAGACAAAAATTTAAAAATAGGGCTTAAGTATTTGATAATTAGCTATAAAAGTGTTCCATTGTTGATGTTTTTTTAAAATCGTAAATATCTGATTATCAATGGTAACGTGTTCCAAAGCGTACTAGGTGTTCCACCCGTTCCGGTGGAACACCTACTGGTTATGAGGCATAAAGAAGCCTGCTGGGCTAAGCTATTACTTCAAAATGTTGCCGCGGGATACTTGCTACTTGCTGTTAAATCCACATCTTTGCAGCATGAGTAAGTTATGGCAAAAAACTACCAGCGTTAATGAGCTGGTTGAGAATTTTACCGTGGGCCGCGATCGTGAATTCGACCAGGAAATGGCTGCCTTTGATGTGTTGGGCTCGCTGGCCCATAGCCGTATGCTGCACAGCATCGGCCTGATGGATACCGCCGACCTTGAACTGGTACAGCGCGAACTGAAAGCCATTTATGCCGATATTGAGCAGGGCGGTTTCACCATTGACGATGGGGTAGAAGACGTACACTCGCAGGTAGAAATGCTGCTTACCCAGCGCATTGGCGATGCCGGCAAAAAGATCCACTCGGGCCGCTCCCGTAACGATCAGGTGCTTGTTGACCTGAAACTGTTTTTTCGCCACCAGTTGCAACAGGTAGTTGAGGAAACCGAAACCCTGTTTAGGCAGCTGATTTCCTTGAGCGAACAGCATAAGGATGTATTGCTGCCCGGCTATACACATTTGCAGGTGGCTATGCCATCGTCATTCGGTCTGTGGTTTGGTGCCTACGCCGAAAGCCTGGCCGATGACCTGGAACTGGTATTGGCCGCTTACAAGATCACCAATAAAAACCCCTTGGGTTCAGCAGCCGGTTATGGCTCGTCGTTCCCCTTAAACCGTACTTTAACAACTGAATTGTTGGGCTTTGACAGCCTTAACTATAATGTGGTATACGCCCAGATGGGGCGCGGTAAAACCGAGCGTGTGATAGCGCAGGCATTATCGAGCATTGCAGCAACGCTTGCCAAAATGGCTATGGATCAGGCCCTTTACCTGAGCCAGAACTTCGCCTTTGTAAGCTACCCGGATACGCTGACCACCGGAAGCAGCATTATGCCCCACAAAAAGAACCCCGATGTTTGGGAAATTATGCGTGGCAAATGTAACCGCCTGCAGGCCTTGCCTACCGATGTAGCCATGATGACCACCAACCTGCCATCGGGTTACCACCGCGAGCTGCAACTGCTTAAAGAACTACTTTTCCCCGCCTTTGCCGACCTGAAGAACTGCCTGCACATGGGCACCTTTATGCTGCAAAATATAACCGTTAACGCCAACATACTGGCCGACCCTAAATACGCCTACCTGTTTAGCGTAGAGGAGGTTAACCGTATGGTATTGAGCGGCACGCCGTTCCGCGATGCCTACAAGCAAATTGGCCTGGCCATTGAGCAAGGCGATTTTAACCCCGATAAAACCGTTAACCACACCCACGAAGGCAGTATTGGCAACCTGGGCAATGACCACATTACCGCGGCATTTGATAAGCTGATTGGCAATTTTGATTTTGCCAAAGTTGATGGTGCGATAAAGGGACTGGTTGCCTAAAGCGATGATTATCCTTTTGGATATCGATGGTGTGTTGGTAACGCAACCATCATGGAAAAAGGTGGATATGGACGCTGACGGCTTTATGGCTTTTAATAAACAATCGGTAGGTAACCTGGCAGATATCATATCGGTAACAAACGCGGCAGTGGTTTTAACTACAACCCACCGCATCACTTTCGGCCTGGATAAATGGGATGAGATATTTAAGTTGAGAGGAATAAATATCCCAGCTATTACCAAGTTAAATGAAACAATATCCCTTGCTGATATGCCCGACAGGGCGACAGAGATAAAAGAATGGGTTGATAAACATAGTGATGAAAACTATGTTATTATTGATGATGATCCATCGATAAACAATCTTTCTGATACGATAAAGGACAGGTGGGTTGCTACAAAACCTTTTACAGGCATTGATAAAGAGGTCAAACAGAAGGCGTTGAATATTTTATTAAATAATCGGTGAAATCACTAAAAAAATCAGTGTAATCCCAAACATGAACGGACAAAACAGAAGCGACATATACCCCGGCCTGGAGGTTGATATTATACTAAAGAAAGACCAGCGGAGCGGTACGCTTACCCGTGGCTTTGTGAAACGTTTACTTACCAGCGCGGCCTATCACTCCCGCGGCATTAAAGTACAGCTGGATGACGGGCAGGTTGGCCGCGTAGCCTGGATAGTGGACGAAGAAGATTAATTTGCTGCAATTCATCATTTCTACATAATTGATTGCCATATTTACCTTGTACTTACCATAGTATAAACCTTATATGCCTGCAAAGCCGCGCGTAAAATCCAAAATATGGTTCCGGTTAGATACCCACCATCGTTTACTGATCTCGTTGGCGGTGAGCGCCGTAGTGCTTTTCTGCTTTGTTGGTGGCAGGTTTAGCGTACCTGCCCTGATCCTGGTTACCTGGATAGCATTCGCGGTATCTATCATTGTTATGGATTGGATTATCATCCTTACCTCGCACCCCAAAGAGGTACGTACCATAGCCAGGATTGAAGACAGTAGCCGTACGCTGATATTTGTTTTTGTGCTGATCTCTTCGCTGGTGAGTACGCTGGCTATATTTTTCCTGCTTAAATCATCAAAACAACTGTCGCCACAGGTGGTAACCGGGCACGTTTTGCTGGGTATGGCATCTGTTATAGCCTCGTGGACATTGGTACACACCATTTTTACCCTGCGCTACGCACACATGTTTTATACTACCGATACCGATGACGACGGCAAAAAGAAACAGTTAGGCGGCCTGCAGTTCCCAGGTGATGAAACAGAACCCGACTACCTGGATTTTGTATACTTTTCCTTTGTACTGGGGATGACGTTCCAGGTATCGGATATCGAGATCTCCAGCAGGCAGATCCGCCGCCTGGCCTGGATTCACGGGATGATCTCCTTCGCGTTCAACACTGCCATAGTGGCGCTCAGCATCAACGTAATATCGGGCCTGGTATCAAACTAAAACATGCTGCCCTGCTGTTCAATGAATTTGGGGCGAAGCAGGTTTAAGCCTAAAGCTTTGTTGAGCCCGTCGGTCACGTAATCGGATAGAACGGGCGAAAAGCGTTCGTCGTGTTGGTGCATAAAAAACCAAACGGATTTAAGGCCCAGTTCCTGCCATTCCTTAATGCGGGCAACCCATTCATCCAAACGGGCTTTATCAATGCCGTATTCGCCTTCCTTATCGGTACAACCCACAAAGCGGATGAAGGCATGGGGCGTAGGGAGGGTCATGTGCACCACATCCCGGCGGCCCGAGGCATCGGTGATGATCGATCCGATATTAAGCTCATGAAACAGCTGGAAAACCTTTTCGCTGTTCTCCTTTACAGAAAACCATTCTTTATGCCGCAGCTCCACAAAAACAGGCATATCCTTGGGTAGCGACTCCAGGTAAGCCTTCAACTCGGGAAAGCTTTTGGGTGTATAATTATCGCTCAGCTGCAAAAACAGCGGGCCTAATTTTTCGCCAAAGGCCAGCATGCTTTGGTAAAACGTGGTGGTAATATCATCGGCATTTTTAAGTCGGCGGATGTGGCTGATGCTCTGCGTAAACTTAGGGCAAAACTTAAAATCGGGATTGCTTAGTGCTTTATCCTTCCACTTGGCAATGGTTTCTGGCGGGTAAGCATTGTAAAAGGTGGCATTCAGCTCGATGCAGTCGAAATGCTTCACGTACTCATCCAAAAAATTGGCGTCCTTGGTTTTAGGCGGATAGATCTGGCCTATCCATTCCTTGCGCCCCCACTTGGCACAGCCAACATGTACCTGCAAGGGTTCGCTGTTTTTAGTGTTGGTAAGGGTACTGATGGTAAATTCAGTGTCCGCAGGTAGTGTAAAATCAATTGAGGCTAATTGTTCTGGTGATACTTTGCCAAATTCCATTGTAGATAATTAAATGACTGTTTTAATTGAGCTGATCTCTTGGGCAAAGTTAATTAACCTAACAAATCAACCTTAAACAATGGCTTAACTCTTTTTTTGCTGGCTTGTTCATAAGCATAACCCAATTTAATGATCTCGCCCTCGTGCCAGGCCGTGCTAAAGAATGATAGCCCGATTGGTAAACCATGAAGCAGGCCCATAGGTACGGTGATATGCGGGTAACCGGCCATAGCCGCCGGGCTCGAAAACCCAAAGCCGTTGTCATAATCGCCATTCACCAGGTCGATACACACGGCCGGGCCATTGGTTGGGCCGATGAGGGCGTCCAGTTTGTTATCGGCCAACATTTTATCTATCACTTTGCGGGTGCCGGCATTGGTTTGCTTTATGGCATCCAGGTATTCTTTGGTGTTCAGATCGCCTTTGGTTTGGGAATATTCTAAAGTTTCCTGTTTAAAAAAGGGCATGGCTTTAGCCTCGTTCTGCTTGTTGTAGGCGATAACATCGGCCAGTGTTTTTACTTTGCTGTTGGCATTGCTTAGATATTGGTTAAGGCCATCTTTAAACTCGTAAACCAAAACAGTAAACTCATTTTTGCCGATGTCTTTAAGTTGTTTGGTCAGTTCTATTTCAACAATGGTGGCACCCTTAGCTTTCAAAACGTTTATGGCTTCCTGCAATAAAGCCTCCATACCGGGATTGCCCTCCAAAGCCGATTTTTCGATACCCAGGCGTTTGCCTTGCAAGCCGTTGGCATCTAAGAATTTGGTATAATCTGTTTCGGCTTTGCCTTTGCCAGCCAGGGTAAAACTATCCTGCGGATCGACACCTGCTAATGCCCCTAAAAATATCGCTGCATCCCTTACCGTGCGGGCCATTGGGCCTGCAGTATCCTGGGTTTTTGAGATGGGGATAATACCCGAGCGACTCCATAGCCCTACAGTTGGTTTAATGCCCACCAGGCCATTTACTGATGATGGCGATACAATGGAGCCATCCGTCTCAGTACCTATCGCTATGGTGCACAAATTAGCCGCCACTGCCGATCCTGATCCGGCGCTTGAGCCGCTTGGATTACGATCAAGGATATAAGGGCATTTGGTTTGCCCACCCCGGCTGCTCCATGCACTGGTAGAGTGGTTAGACCGGAAGTTGGCCCACTCACTCAAATTGGTTTTGCCTAACAGCACAGCACCGGCTTCGCGCAGTTTGTGTACAATAAATGCATCCTGTTTGGCAAAGTTATCGGCTAAGGCTAATGAGCCTGCAGTAGTGTGCATGTTATCGCCGGTGTTGATATTGTCTTTGATGAGTACCGGGATGCCGTGTAAAGGGCCGCGCACTTTTCCGGCTGCGCGTTCCTTATCCATGGCATCGGCCATGTTTAGGGCGTCTTTATTCAGTTCGATAACCGAATTTAGTTTAGGTCCGTTTTTATCTATTTCGTCAATGCGTTTCAGGTACAGTTCGGTAAGCAGGCGCGAGGTATATTGTTTGGATTTCATTTTTTCCTGCAGGCCGGTTATCGTGGCTTCGGATAGCTCAAACAGATCATCCTTACTATCGGTTGCGGTAGTATCGGTTTTTTTATCATCAGCCGCTGGCGCGCTGCATGATGCAGCAACTAAGGTTGATATGGTTAATCCTGCTAATGAGCCTGTTTTAAGGAAATTTCTTCTGTGCATACCCGGTTTTTGAAAAGCTTTTACAAGTAACAAAATATTTGGCTAATTAAAGATTATCGGCGTAAAATGTTACAGGTGGTATAGGGCTTAACCGCGTTTTAAATAGCGATGGGTTTTAAAGCCATCGCTATGGTGGTGAGTTTTTAAAGTTATAACTGTCTACCTCTTAGCATAAACCATCAACGATGCCTTAGCTATCACATTATGGTTCAACATAAACCCGGTTAAAGCAGCGGAGTTTTTACCATCTAAGCCAAGCTTAGCAACCTTCAATGCGTAAACAGTAATAATGTACCCGTGCGCGGCATCATTTTCGGGCGGACATGGGCCACCATAGCCGGCAACGCCAAAATCGGTATTATTTTGAATGCTGCCCGCGGGTGCTATCCCTGTCGATGTGCTACCCGCGCCTTGTTTAAGCTGATGGATATTGGCTGGGATATCAAAAATAACCCAGTGCCACCAGCCGCTGCCGGTTGGTGCCTGCGGATCATACATGGTAACGGCGAAGCTTTGTGTACCCTCCGGCGCGTTTTGCCACTCCAATGCCGGCGATTTATTGGCCCCATTGCAGCCAAAGGTATTTGAGGTGAACTCGTTGGTAAACTGGCCGCCAAGATCTGCACTTTTAATGGTGAATGTTTGCGCTTTTGTGCTTAGGCTGCATGTAGCAGCAAATAAAAATAAGATGAATGTTTTCATAATCTTTTGAATAATATTAATTACCCAAAAGTGCGTTGAATGGGCCAGGTGCAGTTAATGGCGACGGCTCAAAAACTATTGCAAACGGCTCAAACTGTTTGCACGTTCAACTGGTATTGTTTTGGGCTTACACCAAATTTCTTTTTAAAGGCCGATGAAAAGTTAGATAGGGTATCGTATCCAAAATCAATATAAAGCGATGTGGCGTTCTTGCCTTGTTCTAACTGCAGCCGGGCCATTTCAAGCTTACGCTCGCGGATGTATTTGCCCGGGGCGATGTGATACGCCTTCTCGAAATCGCGCTTAAACGAGGCCAGGCTTTTGTTTGATAAAAAGGCCAGCTCATCAAGGCTTAGGTTATTGAAAAGATTGTTTTCTACTACGTTTCTTAATATTAATTCGGGCGATGGCGCGTTGCTTTTTAACAGGCTGATGAGCTGCGCCCCATGACTTTGTAACAAAACCAACAGCAATTCTTCTACTTTGGTGGCCGCCAATTCATAAGGTAAATTTCGGCCCTCGTCAATAAGCGCCTGCAAGCTTTTAATATACCCGGCAAAGTAATTGGTTTGCTTGAACTTGATGTAATCGGTTTCTTTTACTGCCGATGGTTTTGCGGTAAGCTTATGCCTGTTCAAAAAATCATGAGCCAACCTCGCCGGGAAAAATACCAATACGCTGCTGTATTGATATTCGTTAAGGGTATGCTCGGCCATAATGGAATTGCCCTCGGGTATTACGATGCCTTCGCCGGTGCTTACTACGGTGTTGTTGGATGGCCTAAAAATGGCTTTCTCGCCATTAGTAACAAAGCTGATTGTATAGCAGTTAAATACTACCCGGCTCTTTTGCAGGCTGTCCCGCTCGGTATAATGCACAAATGATATATCACCGGCAGTTATCCTTTTTTGGTTTTCGGTAGCTTGCGGTATGTATATACTGGTCATTATAGTTTTAAAAAAGGACAAGTTAAATGTTTTCGGTACAAAATGGCTAATCTAAGCGCTCAGTAGTGGCCTTTGGTATCTGCAGGTCCGGGTTAAAATTAGGGAGGATCTGTTTTACCTGTGCCGCGCTTGAATTATTCATGTCTAAAAACGACCAGCTTTTGCCGCCATCGCTGCTGATGCCCAGCATACTGCTATGGCTGGCAATACGGGCATTGGGTAGTTGTAAAATAATGGTTTCGGGTAAAAGACAATGGATCTCGGTGCCGGCTTTGTAAAACTTGCCCGGGGCATCAACCTTTACACTTTCAAACGTTATGCCCTGGGTTTTCATTTGCTGCATGCCGTTTGTAACCAGGGCAATCATTTTCTCCTTGCCGCCGCCCATTTGCACCGCTTTGGGGTACATGTAGTTAACCAGGGTTTTATAGTCGCCGGCTATCATGGCTTTGGCTACCATATTAGCCTGGTTTTTTACCAAAGTGGTATCCTGCGCGTGCAGAGTTAATGATAGGGCGGTAGTAAATAAAAGGCACAGTAATAGTTTTTTCATGGCGGGGGATAATCAATAGCGACAGGCAATTGTTTATTAATGCAAATGATACCCTAAGATAAGCCATCTATCAGGTAATCTCCAAGAGATAAAATGAGCTTTTACTTTAGGCACCCGTATCCGGCATCTTGGTCAATTTTATCATACTATGATGCAATTTTTGCAAACCGGCATTTATAAAATCTCATTTTTTACATTGGCCTATCCAATTATAAAATGATGAGAGGGGTATTGCCGATTTTATTTGCTTTGATAGTTTTTAAAGCCTCAAAAGCGCAAAATTTAACACCTGTTGCCCGTAACGGCGTGCTAAAAGTGCAGAATGGCAAACTGGTAAACGGGCAGGGGATAGAACCACAATTGCGTGGTATCAGTTTTTCATGGACTTTGTGGCAAGGTCAAAAATACTACAACCCTGGTGTGGTTAACTGGCTTGCCAATGATTTTAAAGTATCTATTATACGTGCCTCTATGGGGGTTGAACCCAATGGAGGTTATCTGCAACAACCCGATAAACAGCAAAAGCTAATCACCGACGTGGTTGATGCTGCTATAAAAGATGGCATCTATGTATTGATAGATTGGCACGACCATCATGCCGAAAATCATATGAATGAATCCAAAGATTTTTTTAAGCAGATGACAAAAAAGTACGCCGGTGTACCCAACGTTATCTACGAAATCTATAACGAACCTGCAAAAGCCAATTGGAAAACCGTGAAAGAATATGCTTTGCAGGTGATCCCCGTAATTCGTAAATACGATAAAAACGCGGTGATTGTGGTGGGAAGCCCGCACTGGGATCAGGATGTGGATATAGCAGCAACCGATCCAATAATTGGCTACAATAATATTGTGTACTCGTTCCATTTTTACGCCAGCGACCCCAATCACCAGGAAGCTCTACGGGCCAAAGCTAATAAGGCAATTAAGCTTGGTCTGCCGTTGATGATTACTGAATGGGGTGTTGGCGAATCAAATGGCGACGGGGAGTTTAACCTATCAAAAACCCAAACCTGGGTAAAGTGGTTAATAGATAATCACCTGAGCTGGGCCAACTGGAATATTACCGATAAACACGAAACCACCGCCATTTTACAAGCTGGTGCCCCCATATATGGTGGCTGGACAGAGGCCAATTTAACGCCCGCAGGATTGTTTATCAGGGAACTATTGAGACAGCCGAAGCCCCTCTAAATCTCCCCTAAAGGGGAGACTTAAAAAATATCTTATGGATGCTTTTTTGAATTACTTTTTTAAAGCCCTCTCCTTTGGAGAGGGTTGGGTGAGGCTCTCCGCAATCGCCTTCTCCACCAGCGGCTCCATGACCCTGTAACCTGCAAGAGTAGGGTGCACACCATCTTTCGCCAAATTTGAAGGCAAGCCGTTGCGTTCATCGGCCATGGCCGAAAAATAATCGAGGTAAACCATCTGGTTCTTCTCTGCAAAGTCTTTGATCATGGCATTCAGTGCCATCACTTTGGGTGCCGGTTGCATGGTTGGTTTCCATGGAAAAGCAAAGGCTGGTAAGGTGGATGATAGCACCACTTTAATGTTAGCCTCCCTTGCCAGTATAGCCATCGATTTAATGTTGCCAAATACATCTTCCAGCTTAATGGGGCCATTGTTTTCGGCAATATCATTGATGCCGGCCAGGATCACTACAACGGCTGGTTTTAAATCAATCACATCATCTCTGAAACGAACCAGCATTTGCGTTGTAGTTTGTCCGCTGATGCCACGGTCGTAATAAGGTTTTCCTTTCCAGAAGTCAGGGTCGGCCCCTAACCAAAAATCGGTTATCGAATCCCCCATATAAACTACCCGCTTTTCGCCGGGAGCAGGTGCTGGTACTTTTTCGTTATCGGCCTGGTAGCGCTTAATATTTGCCCAGTCTTTATGAAAACCGGCCTCCCGGTTTTTATGATTATTTTCATCATCTATCGCCCTTTGTTTGGGCGATTTTATTTTAGGATCGATGGGGGTAAGGAAACCTTCCAGATCAAGCCAGTCGCCAAAGCGTTCCATCCAGGTATCGGTAGGAATATCCTGCCTGCGCGATCCAAAACCGTGGCCTCCTTTGGCGTACACGTGCAGTTCGGCAGGGTGTTTTGCTGCTATCCATTTGCTGTAGATCTCAACACTATGCGGCGCAAGGCCAAGCTCGTCATCGGTAGCGGCGGCCAAAAACATAGGCGGGGCATCAGCGGCGATAGTCGTTTGCAGTTTTTCGGGAAAGAATGGATAGATAGGAGCCACAAAATCTGGCTTATTCGCGGCAGTATAACCATAAGCCGTAGCAGCAGCTAACGTGCCGCCTGCCGAAAAGCCCATAATGCCAACCCGTTGTGGCGATACGCCATATTCGGCGGCGTGCTCACGTACATAGGCTATGGCATTGCGCGCATCGGCAATGCCCAGGTAAACTATTTTGGTTACCTCATCGGTGTAATCTTTTTTAGTTCTCCTTTCGGCAAGTTCTTTTACAGGATCGTCGGTAAAGCTGTGCATTACCCTGTATTTTAATACAAAAGCGGCCACGCCATGCTGGTTAAACCATTTGGCTTCGTCGCTGCCTTCCATGGTAACATTTAAGGTAGTAAAGCTTCCGCCGGGGCAAATGATTACGGCGGTACCGGTAGCAATGGCCGCATCTGGTAAAAAGGCGGTTAGCGTAGGGCGTGTTACATTATAAACCTTTTGTGTATTGTACTGGTTGTTATAGGTTACGCCCTCGCTCCAGTTCCAATCTTCTGATCCGGGTGCGGCACCGGCGTATAGTGGGATTACTTTTTGCTGCGCATTGGCACCAATTGCTAAAAATGCCAATAGGGTTACAATAGAAGTGATTTTCATAAAGGGTGGTTGTGGCGTTAAAAGTAATGCTTAAATGTAAACTGGGTGTATAGTTTCTGTATAAATTGCATTACATTAATCTATTTCACAGGGGTATTAGGTATCTTCAATCTTTCGCAAAGATCTAATCGTTTTTTATTTGATGACTACGCACCAAAGCCTGCTAAAAATATTGCTTCCAGCTATCCTGCCGGCTTTGCTGTTTGGTTGTGGCCGTCACACCAAAACTTTTGTAAGCGATTGTAATGATGATGACTCACCGGTGTACAAACGGGTGGCTTTTACAGAACTGGTCAACCATCTTAAAAAATACGATAGGCAATACGTCGAAGTTACCGGCAAATACGTTGAAGCACCAGAGCAATCCGCACTGTTTAATGACAGCCTCTTTGCTGATCATTCTGTTAAGCAAGCCATTTGGATAGATTTTAACCCCGATTGCCCCTTGTATTTAAAAGGTACTAAAATTGGCTTGTTTCAGTACAACAACGACCAGTTTACGCAGATAAATAATAAATATGTAACTATTAAAGGCCGTGTGGATGCGCATGATACCGGTCATCTCAACCAATATAATGGCGCTATAGAGCGGATTAGTTATATTGATTTGTAGTTGATGATTTTTCCCAAAGCAGAGGTCTCCAAAGGTATCAACAAACAGCAGCACAAAATCAACCTTGGGCTTACTTAATAAGTAAGGTTATTGGTTTGGGCAAATATCCTGAGCATGTTTGTTGTTGTATCGTTGTTGCTACCTAAAAAACTTGGATCTGCCGGATCAAGAAAGCCCTCAAAGGACTGCAGGATTTCGGAATTTACCGATGCAAAAGCCATTGACCAGTCAGGGAAATTTCTTTGGTTTATCACCCCATTCATTAGTTTGATAACATTTTTATGCCTGGTATCTGATTCGATTTTTTTAAAAATCCGGTCTACATTTTCTTTCTCGCCTTCAAGCACCTGTATGAATGTGCCCTGGCTGTAAAGAAGCATTCCTGTTATACTGTGTGCATTATTTTCGGATCGGGCTTTGATTAAAATGTCTAATAATTCTTCGTCATTCATCAGCCTTTTGGCTGTGCTTACATAAACTAAGTACTCCATTTACAGAGGGGGATAGGGGATTATACACAAAAACAATAATTGTGGTAACAACACGCAAACACTTAAAAAGATTTTGCATTTGTGTAATATTTTTGTTAAATAGTATTCCCAAAAGCGCTGAAATAGCGATACTTACATGTTGAGCTCTAATCCGTCGTAAGAAAGGAAGATGCCTGGCGGGAGTTCTTTCGCAATATCCTCATGTTTCCCTAAACGGTGGCTGATGTGGGTAAGGTAGGTGGTTTCGGCCCCAATATCCTTTGCAAAATTGATAGCTTCATTAAGAGTGAAGTGCGAAATGTGGTTTTCCTTTTGCAAGGCATTGATTACCAGTATTTTTGTTCCTTTTATCTTTTGTTTTTCGGTTTCTGATATTGTTTTGGCATCGGTGATGTAGGTGAAATCACTCACTCTAAAACCAAGCACGGGTAACATATAGTGCAAAACTTCAATTGGTATAAGCTTAATCTCGCCAATATTAAAAGGTTCCAACCCTATAGGATGTACATTAACCTGTGGTATTCCGGGATAACCGGTTCCATCAAAAATATAAGGAAACTCGCGTGTGAGTGCTTTGCGTACCCTTGCATCGGCATACACATCAACCGGGCCGCCCTGGAAATAATTAAACGCGCGTATGTCATCCATCCCGGCAATATGATCTTTGTGCTCGTGGGTAAACACAATGGCATCCAAATGTTTTACACCGGCGCGCAACATCTGGTACCTGAAATCGGGTCCCGAATCAATAACAATGGTTTTATCTTCAGCCTCAATTAAAATGGAAGTGCGCAGCCGGTTATCGCGCCTATCGGCAGATGTGCAAACTTCGCAGCCGCAGGCAATAACAGGTACGCCCTGTGATGTTCCGGTTCCTAAAAATGTTATGGTCACAGCTGCAGTTTTGTTTGTTTAATATCCTGCAAAAAGGCAGTCTGCTTATCATCCAGTAGTTTAATATCTACATCAAGGTCGCGTAAAAGTTCAAACAAGGCCAGGATCTTGCTTTCCAGGTTCGAGAAACGGTTTACAATAATGAGGCGGCTGTTAAGTAGCAGGCACGCACCGGTTTTAAAATTGCCTTTTTCATACCTAACCTTGTATCCTGCTGTTTTAAGCAGTATTTCCAGTTTTTCGAGGGTATGGTTAGTGGCCGGTAGCATTATTTCAAAAATAGTAAATTAAGTGTAATTACAGGTTCATTTTTACAAGTAGGCCAGCGCATGTACGTTTTACAAGTATTTGTTTAAATGGTCATATTAGCTATATTTAATAAACCAACTATAAAACCTGTACCATCATGAAAAAGATTCCGCTCCTGTTATTGGGTTTAGCAACTTGGTTAGCCGCGTTTGGGCAGCAAACTAAAACCTACGCCGAAAGATTGGGTTGGCCACAAGGAGCACGTGTAATTATTTTGCATGTTGATGACGCGGGCATGTCGCATGAATCAAATGACGGAGTGGAAAAAGCCCTTGGCGAAGGTGTAGCCACATCAACCAGTGTAATGATGCCTTGTGCCTGGGTGCCGGAGTTTAAACAATACCTGGATAAACACCCCGATACAGATGCAGGCCTGCATTTAACGCTGACATCGGAATGGGAGAGCTACCGTTGGGGGCCGTTAGCAGGGAAAACAGCGGTACCCGGGCTAACAGATAAACAAGGCTGCCTATGGTCATCTGTTGAGGCAGTATATTTCAGGGCTTCGGCCGATGAGGTAGATAAAGAGATCAGGGCGCAACTGGATAGGGCTTTAAGCATGGGTTTTAAGCCAACGCACCTCGATTCGCACATGGGTACCTTATTTGCTAAACCATCTTACCTTGAAAAGTATATCAAGCTGGGGATAGAAAAGAAGATCCCGGTGATGTTCCCGGGCGGTGACGATCTGTTTTATCGCGCCGAAGCAAAAGCGGCTACGATTGCCGAATTGAAGAAACAGGGTAAGTACACCGAGGGTATGGCCATTTCAGAACCTGCTGCACTGGGGCAGGCCAAAGCTACCGGGGAAATGATCTGGAAAGCCGGCTTGCCGGTTTTGGATGACCTGCATAATTCAAGCTACGATTGGCAGATGCCCGATATTGAAAAAAAGACCGATAAGCAAATCCAAAAATGGTATACCGATCATTACATTGAAAGCATTGGTCGCTTATCGCCGGGCTTAACCATGGTGATCATGCATTGCACCAACCCTACACCAAACTTTGATAAAATAACCAATACCGGCAGAAAACGTAAAGGCGATTTGCTGGCCATGACGGATCCCCGATTAAAAGCATTCCTAACACAACGCGGCTTTATATTAACCACCTGGCGGGAAGTAATGGAACGAAGAGTGAAGGCGGGGGAGTAGATGCACAGATTTCAGATGCACAGATTTCAGATGTGCAGATTTCAGATGTGAACAATTTCTATTTCAAGTGTAATCTCATGAATGCTACATGCAACCAAAAAACCAAGTCATGCTGAATTTATTTCAGCACCCCATGTGCTGGGTATACATCAAGTTGCCAACTGCATATCTGAAATCTGTGCATTTGAAATCCGGAATCTGCACATCTGAAATCTGCACATCAATTTTTAATCAGCCTATACTTTCCAGATTTGATGAGCTTTTGCTGCTCGGCGGTAAATGAGGTGCGGCCGCCAAAATCCTGTACCCAGTAGTCGTTGTATTGGGCTACGCCAACTTCTTTAAAGTCGCGGTTCATCAGGTTTTTACAGTGGCCTTCACTTTTAAACCAGCCATCCATCACTTCGGCAATGCTTTGTTGCCCCTGGGCAATGTTTTCGCCTATGGCAAAACTTTTGAATCCTTTAAAAATATAACCAGCTAAAACTATCCTATCCTCCATGCTACGGCCATCCTGGCTGGTATGGCTAAAATAATTGCGTTTGGCCATGTCTTTTGCGTGGCCGATGGCGGCGTCAAATAATTTATTGTTCCAGGTAAGGGGAGGTGCCGGCGGAAAATAGGTGTCGCCACAATTACAGCCTTTGGCCCGGGTTGCGTTGATGCTTGATAAAAACTCGTTTCTAAAATCTGCACTTTGGCCGTAAGTTTTGCCAAATGTAAAAAGTGAAACCAGGATAAACACAGCCTGCACAATTGATCTTTTCATATGTGTATCAGACAACTAAAATATATTTGGGTTTAATGTTTCGGATGAAGGTATTCGATAAATTTATGGTTTGGGTTTCCTGAGCCTGATGCGCCACCTGCTTTTTCTTTTGCGCCGCCAGTAATAGATCATCACTGATACTGCTACAACGGAAAGTGCTATAATAAGTACTACAATGAGACTATGTGCCTTGCCGAAGCGAGCATTCGCCCTCTCCTGAAGTTCGTTTTCAAGCTGGAGGTATATACTTTTTTTTTGGCGATTACCGAATCCTGTTTTTTGATCTTTATCGAATCCTTTTTGGCTACCATGGCCAGTTTATCTATTTCGGCCTGCCGAATACTATCGTCCAGAAATTCGTGCCTTTTTATGGCGATGGCTGCTTTATCGTAGTTATTCATCCGTCGATATAAATTAGCGTAGGCAACCTGTACGGTTGATTCATTTTTGGGATCCTTGTTTTTAACGACGATGTTAAGTGCTTCATTCAAATCGCCCATGGCCAGGGTATAATCCTTAATATCGGTTTTAATAGCCGACAGTTCAATCAATGAGGCTATAATATTGGGGATATCCTTCTTTTGGCGCGATATGGTATTTGATTGCAAAATGAACCATTTCGCCTGCGGATACTTGTGTTGTGAACGGTAAATTTTTGATAAACTATTATAAGAAGTCCGTAAACCAAGGCTATCATTATATGCCGAATATACGTGCAACGCCAGCATGGTGTAATTTAAAGCTTCATTTTGATAATAGCGTCTTAAGTTGCGGTTTGCTACAGTATCGTAATTTAAATACTGAGCAGCAATTTCAGTATATATAGGACCCTTTAATGAATCGTTGGTGAGCTGTAATTTTTGCTTAAGACTATCAAGGTCACCAGCGTATGCTGATGATTTGGTGGTGGCTAAGGCAATGAAGATGAGGCAAGTAAGTAGTCTTTTCATATAGGGGCTATCGAATATAGCAATATATTTGATAATTGATAGTCAAATAATGTGCCTGTTTATCAATCAGGTACGCCAAAAATGAATAAGATGGTTATGTTTTATGTGTTTTTATGCTGTAATGGCACTTTTTAGTAATAATTAGCTGCTAAAATTTATTCAACATTAAGCGCGGGTTTTTTCCACATACCAAGGTGAATAGTAAATAGTACATGATTTTACTCAAAAAACCGTTAATTGTACTAAACAATAACCCGTTCGTAACTGGTAAGCCTTTGCTGTAGCCAGGTTGATTTGCCAAGCAAAAAGTTGAAGAGTGAAATACCCGCGATAGCGCAGATGATGCCCGCCAGTACATCAAGTACATAATGATGACTTGCATAAACCGCAGTAAACCATATACCCAACATCACAACAGCAAAAAATACATTCACAATACCCAGGCGGTTTTTGATACCATAGTATAAAACAATAACCGGGTAAGATGAGTGCAATGATGGCATAGCCGCAAATACATTAGATCCTTTGGCATAAATGGATTTAAAAATGCCGGCGTGGAAGTAGGCATCAAACTTGGCCAAACCCGCAGTATTGCCCTGGGTTAGGGGATGGAATAGTAAACCGTGGTATTGCACATACCAGGGCGGTGCAGCCGGGAAAGTGTAATAAACTACGAAACCCAATAGGTTAACCAATACAAACGTGAGCGAGAACCGCAGAAACTGCCCTTTGTTTTTGAAAAACAGGTAAGCCGCAAATGCAAGCGGTACAGGAATCCAGCACAGGTAAAAAATACCGGCAACTACATCAATAAAAGTAGTGCCGTTAATACGCCAGTACTCGTTTGGTGTTAACAGGCTGCCTTTATAATGAATGCCGAACAGGTGTTTTTCTAAATTATAAATATCGGCAATGTGTACCGGGTTAAAATTATAGTTGGGGAAGGCCTTCATATAATCAAATATGATCCAGTAAACTATAAAAATGGCAAAACCCAGGATAAATTTACGGGTAGGTACTGATAGGTAAAAAAGCACATTGAAGATTAGTACTAACGTCAACTCATCACTTTTATAGCCTATTAAAAGGTAGGAGAGTACCAGGTAAGCTATCGAGATGAGTGAAACAACCAGGATACTTTTGCTATTGATGGCAACGCTGGTATTTGAAGTACTGCTACTATCCACCTTATTTTTTTAAGAAACCTGAACGGAATATTTTATCCCACAGTGGTGAGCTAACGCCATAGCCCCTGTCAGGGTCTTGATAATGGTGTAGCATGTGATGCTGTTTTATTTTCTTAAACAGGCCGCTTTTAAAGTTAAAATGATGCATGGCATAGTGCGATAGATCATAAAACAAATAGCCTAATATAAAGCCTGGGAAAAAGCCAAATACATAGTTTACAGGTAATATGGCCTTAAATAAAAAGAAAAAAGCCGTGGCCAATGGAATGCTCAGTGATGGGGGCAATACCAAACGTTTAGCATCGCTTGGATAATCGTGGTGTACACCGTGCATAATAAAGTGCAGCCTTTTTGCCCATTCCCAGTTTTCATTGGGTTTAAGGTGAAAAACAAACCGGTGCATAATGTACTCTGTGATGGTCCAGATAAAGAGGCCTAAAATGAAAAGCTCAACGTATTTGATAAAATCTATCCCGTTGGTAAAAGCCAGGTAGGTAGAGTAAATGATAACCGGTACAAAAATATACAAAGGCACCGTAAAATGTACCTTTGATAAAACCTCTAAAAAGTTACTTTTAAACATCCTCACAGATTCCTGTGAGTTAGAAATATAATTCTTTTTCGCCATAGCACATATCAGGTTTAAAATGTTTAACGATCTTTCTGCCTGTTATTTAATCTTTTTATTTAAAACTAATTACGGGTAAATATGGGGTTAGCCTGGATTTGCCAGCTATCAACCATTAATTTACGGTTACGAAGATATGATATTTTGGTAAGGGGCTTTTAAGTTTTATGCAATGGGCTGTATGCCAATTGTATTTAAAACTACAAACCTTCTTCTTCTTGTTTTATCAATGCTCTTTTTGCTTCCCTAAGCCTGTTAAAGGCAGTAATGTTGGTAAGCACTGCTAATAAAACCAACGGAAAGGTAAATATCGATATCGGTTCAAAAATGTGGAATTTAATGCCTGGTACAAACAATTTGTAGTTACCGCCAATATATTGGGCAACAATACCGCTTGCCAATGCGCAAACACCAATGGTTACCACACGCTCGGGCCTTTGCATTAAACCACCTTTAACTTCAACTCCTAAACCTTCGGCACGTGCCCTTACATAACTAACCATCATGGAGCCAATCAGCGCTATAAACGCAGCAATCGAGCTTATAAAGTAGTGGTGACCAACCAGGTAGTAACAGATGCCTAAAAACATGATCAGTTCGCTGTAACGGTCAAGCACGGAGTCATACAAAGCACCAAAGGTTGATTTCATGTTACCCAGGCGGGCTACCTGCCCGTCAAGCATATCAAACAACCCGGCAAACAGGATGAGGCCGCCGGCCCAGCCCACGTAACGTAAATCGCCACGGTTGCCTTCTTCGGCACCCAATATAAATATGGCAGCAACACCAACGTTAAGTACAAAGCCGATTGATGTAACCGCGTTTGGGGTTAAACCAACTTTGATCAGAATTTTCACAACCGGATCAATTACGCGGTATATACCCAATTGCAGGTTTGTTCTAAGCGATATTTTCTGTTCCATTTGTAATAGTTTGATGTTACAAAATTAAAAATCAAATTTAATTCTCGTACGGATACCCCAATTTGCTACATTCGGATGATCTAAATAGTTAAACCGCTCTACAAAATCAATCCTGATGAGCTTAAATATGTTTTCGATACCAACGCTTCCTTCCACGTATGGCGTATGACCTAACGTATATGTTACAGGAACGCCGTTGGCGTCAACAGGTAACTGGTATAGAGATGGGTGGATTGATGGATCATTTTTATCACTCAAACCACCATATAACACTTTAAGCGACAATGTTTCGCGCCATTTTAGTCTTTTTAACAAAGGTACTTTATTAAAGAAGAAACCCATAAAGTGTTGATCAATTCTTATACCCTCGTAATGGTCATATACAAACTCCAAAAAGTTCATTAAGTTATAGGAGTCAATATCGTAAGCGTAAGTTTGGTTGGCATGCGGTATACCCAGCAATGGATAAGGCACTGTACCAAACAATTTACCACCATAAACAGCTACATCGGCATAACCTAACTGCGATTCGTAAACGCGTTTATCAATACGGCCATCAAATTTTTGATAGTTATATTCACCGCCAAATACATTCTTTAAACCCGCGGTGTATTGTAGCTGGAAGATAGGGTATTTATTTGGTAATGGGATACGGTAAATTTTGCCCTGGTAAAACTCTTCGTTTGGTGCATAGCGCAGTCCTGCCGATATCTCGGTAGTTGTTAAGTTGTGGATCTGACCATTTAACGGGCTGTTAAAATATAACGAGCCAGCCGGCGATTGTGTCCACTTATTGAAGCCTGCGGTGTAAGAGAAGTGGCTTTCAAACTCGTGCACGTAATCTATCTTGTAGTTATCGTTATACAGGTATTTATCGTTTACACCACGCTTAAATGATAGCAGGAAGTTATCCTCTTCCACAAACTGTAAGCTTGCACCCGGAATTTTGGTATCGCGCTGAAAGCTCGCCCTGATATAATCTTGCGGGAATTTGTAAATTGATTTATTGTTAAGCGAGTAAGTAGCACTTAAAAAACCTTTAAATTTTTCGTCTTTAAAACCGTAGGCCAGGTAAGTTTCAAAATAATAACGTTTGCTTAGTCCGGGAGTAGTACGGCCACCTAACCTCAGTTTAAAACCCTCAACCGGGTTAAAGCTGTAAAATGTATTTGCCGGACCAATTTCAAATTTGTTGAAGCCTTTATAACCTGCCAGTAATATGGTTGCAATATCCACTGTACGTTTAAAAGAGGGCATATCCTTTAAGCTGTCAATATTTTTGTAAACCTTTGATTCGGCCGTTGTTAACGTATCCAAGCGGTTTTTTTGCCAGAACGCGTCGTTACGGTTTTTAGCTTCGTCTGATGATTCTTCTGATTGCTTGGTGTAAGCCGTATCTGGTCTTGGGTTATTTACCACATAATTACCATAGGTAATGGTGCGCATACCAAACAAGCTGCTTTTAGCATCTTTTTTAGTGGCGCCAAAATCGGCAATGGTAGTACTTTTGCTCAGATGATAACGGTTATCGGGGTTTTGTTGAAATTCCAGGTTAACCTGTATCGACCGGATAAAGTTAATATTGATGTGTTTGTTTACCAATAAATCGGCCTTTTGCACGGCGTAGTTGCCATCAAGCGTAACATAAATACGGCCTTCAAACAAAACATCATTGGTGTTACGTGGTGTAAAACTTAACTCAACCAACTTTTGGTTTTTGGCATCGGTAACAGTATCCGTGATGAAAAACTTATAGTAATTAGGCGAGTTATCTGATATCGGGCTTAAAAACTGGCTGGTTATCAGCAATATGTTGTTATCATAAATGTTAACCTTGCTGTAAAGGTGCTTAAAGTATTGTGCCAAACCTGCATTATCCACTGCCGGACCAAAGTTTACATTTTTTTCGCCCAATACAATTTCCCTGTTTTTTTCGGGGTTTTTACGATAGTAGGTTTGCAATAACTTTTCGTTCAAAAAGATAGGTAATATTGATTTACCGGGGATAGATGTACTATCACGGTTATCCAAAATGAACTTATACTTCCTGAAAAATTTACGGTCGCTAAACTGAGTAGAAACGTTGGCGGCGCCAAACATCATTTTATCGTATTCCCTGTACTCTACATAATTATAGGCTTCGGGACGGTTTTTTTCTTTGTTTTCAATAACCTTACGGATCAGCTCAACAGCCGGGTTATCCTTGTTACGATATTTAGGCTTTTTACCTGCCTTAATGTTAACCTCGGTAAGTTGTTGCGCGGCCGGAAAAAGTTTCACGTTAACCACCTGCTCTTTGCCAGGCACAATGCTTAAAAAGGCATCCTTGTAACCTAAAAAAGAAATTTTTATTTGCTTATAAGTTTGATTGGTGGTTGAAATGCGGTATTTGCCATTATTATCGGTAGTGACGCCGGTAGTAGTGCCGGTAAAGCCAACCACAACAAAAGGTAAGGTTTGTTTATTGCCTGCATCAGTCACCGTGCCTGTAATTACGGTTGTTTGAGCAAATAATGAGGTGACAGAAAAAAAGAATATTGAGAAAAATAAACTTTTGTAAAATTTTTTAAAATCCATGTACTTTATGCAATTATGCAAATACAAACTCCTTTTGATTGATAAATAGTAACGGTAACCTAACCAACTAACCCCTTTTTGAATACCGATATTATTAATTATCAGTTCAAAAAATAACAGACCGATCAATCACTTCTACTTATCTTTTCTGCCCGTCTGTTTGGCTCAAAACCTGTTTTAAACCTATTTTAAGCATCTTTCACAACCCTTATATGCAAGTCTGTAACTGCGGTTCAAAGGTAAAAAAAATCCCTACAGACTAATGTGGTCAAAAAGTCAAATATTGTCGACATTCTGTACTGAAACGTCGGGCGGTACAATAAATTACCTTTTGATTATACTATATGTTACATAAAAAATAAAACTATAGTTATTTGTATGCACCTTTTACTATTATTGTTTATGTCAATTACGTAATGGATTGATTGGTAGATGTGATCAAAAGCCTATTCCTTACAAGAGTACTAAAAATTATATACCCCACACACAGCAAAAGTAAGTATTTAACAATTATTAACAGCTTAACTAACAGGTAATATGACCCTGAGGGGGGATAATAAAACAGCCGCATAAAGAAATATCTCCATGCGGCCGTTTTTGTTTTTATAAATGTTGATTATGCCTGGTCGGCAAACATATCATCATAATAATCTAAACCAAGGTGAGTGATCAGGTCTTCGCCCATCAGGTAACGCAGGGTGTTCTCTAACTTGATCAGTTGTTTAAAGATATCATTCTCCGGATGTAAACCTTCGGCAGTTTGCGGCGATTTAAGGTAGAATGATAACCACTCCTGGATGCCGCTCATGCCGGCACGTTTAGCCATATCGCTAAACAGCGCTAAGTCAAGCGCGATAGGGGCGGCCAGTATAGAATCGCGGCAAAGGAAGTTGATCTTGATTTGCATTTTGTAGCCTAACCAGCCAAAAATGTCGATGTTATCCCAGCTTTCTTTGTTATCGCCGTGAGGTGGGTAGTAGTTGATACGGATTTTGTGATAAATGTTACCGTAAAGCTCAGGGTTGTCTTCTGGTTTAAAGATATCTTCCAATACACCTAATTTTGAAACCTCTTTGGTTTTAAAATTATCCGGATCGTCTAACACCAAACCATCGCGGTTACCTAAAATGTTGGTCGAAAACCAGCCATGTACGCCTAATGAACGGGCGGCCAGGCCTGGTGCCAAAACTGTTTTCATTAAAGTTTGACCGGTTTTAAAATCCTTACCAGCAATAGGGGTTTTGGTTAATTTAGATAGCTCGATCAATGCCGGGATATCAACGGTTAGGTTAGGAGCGCCGTTTGAGAAAGGTACACCTAATTTTAAAGCCGCGTAAGCGTATATCATGCTTGGAGCTATCAAGTGATCGTCATCTTTCAAAGCCTGCTCAAAAGCGGCTAATGATTGATGGATAGCCGATGCTTCGTAATAGATCTCGGTTGATCCGCACCATACTAATACCACGCGATCTAAGCCGTTTTTCTCTTTAAAGTTGGTAATATCTTCCATTACCTGTTGCGCCAACTCATAACGGGTACCGGTTTTAACGTGGGTAGCCGTTAAGTTTTTAGCATAATTGCGGTCAAAAGCGGCAGTCATTGGTACAATGGCCTCCAACTCGGTTTTTACCGCGTTAAGCAATGACGTTTCAAGTACTTTGGCGTTCATTGCAGATTCGTAAACGTTATCTGTATAAACATCCCATCCGCCAAAAACAATATCGTTTAATTGGGCTAACGGAGCAAATTCATTGATCTTAGGGTTACGGTTTTCGGTACGTTTACCTAAACGGATGTGCCCCATTTGTGTAAGGGAGCCAATTGGCTGCGAAATGCCTTTTTTTACAGCTTCAACGCCGGCAATAAGCGTAGTAGCTACTGCACCTAAGCCAGGGATCAGTATACCCAGTTTGCCTTCGGCAGGAGAAATTTTACCTTTCATTGTAATTGTTTGTTGTTTTAATTGTTGGGGGTAAAGCCAGTTGACCGGCTTACCTGTTTGCCCTTGCGATAAGCCGCAAAAGATTTTGTTATTTATGTTAATATTTTGATTATCAAGTTACTTAAACGTTTAAGTAACTTGATGTATTTTTATATTTTGTTAATTTTTGCGTTCAATAATGTTTAATTATTTGTGTTTTATAGCCAGTCGTTAGCCCGGTACCATTTAAGTGTTTCTATCAGGCCTGTTTTTAAATTATAGGCGGGATAAAAGCCAAGTTCGGCTTTTGCTTTCTCAATATCAACAGACCAGTTTACGGCCATCAGCTCATTTAGCTTCTCGGTATTGAGTATCGCGGCTTTATTGCTCAAAGAACTCACTTTTTCTGATATTGACGCTATTATTTTTATAAAAATTACAGGCAAATGAAATTTGAACGTTTTTAGGCTCATGGCTTCCTTAGCCAGGTTACCTAACTCGTATTTGCTGTAAAAATTGCCGTCGCTTAAATTATAGTCTGTAACGTTGCTGCTATAAAGCGATTTAATAGCCGCCTTTGCCACATCCTTAACATATATAAAGGTAAGCTTTTGCTCGGCTTTGCCCATGTAGGGTTCTATGCCGCGTACCAGTTGCTTAAAAAATATAAAAATGCCGGTATCGCGCGGGCCATAAATGGCTGTGGGGCGCAATATAGTGTAGCTTAAGTTTTTAACCGTCCTCAGCTGTTCTTCGGCCAGTAGTTTGCTGCGGCCATAAGCGGTAACGGGCTTGGGTTTACTTCGCTCGCTGATGGATCCAACAAGGGTTTTAAGTGGTCCCAGGGCAGCAAGGCTGCTAATGAGTACAAACTTTTTAAGATTAATGCCCGCCTGTACCGCTGCCGAAGCAAGGTTAAGAGTATAGGTGGCGTTAATTTGATCATATTCGGCTTGTGACCTGGCCGCGGTAACACCTGCCGCGTGGATAATATAATCGGGTTTAATATCGGTTAACTGTTGTTTTAAAGCAGGCACATCGCGGTAACTCAAATTTACAAAATGAACATCCAGGTGTTTCAGATGATCTGTTTTGCTTGTTTTACGCACTGCGGCGTATACTTCAAAATTATTATGTAATGCTTCCTCAATAATGTGGAAGCCGGCAAAGCCGCTTGCACCGGTTATTAAAACCCGTTCCCTCATATCGTTTTCTGGTATAACCTATATTTTTTGTACGGATCGCCTTTAATGGCCTCAATGGCCCGGTTCACCATGTCATTGTGTTCTAACGTCCAGCCGGCCTCGGCATGTTTAAATCCTTTGGCTTTGTACTCGCGGATGATGGTGCCATATAAGCAGGCTTCGATACCCATTTTACGATAGCCATCCACAACACCCAAAGCATAAATGCGAATGCTTTGAATTTTCTTTTTGCCAAGCAGTAATTTAAAAATGCCTGTTGGCAATAAACGGCCGCGCTTTATTTTTTGAAAGATCTCGTTGTAGTTAGGTAATGCTAAACCGAAGGCAACTATTTTGCCATCCTGCTCGGCAACCAATGCAAAGTCCGGGTCAAGGATCAGTTTAAGATCTTTGGCCAGGTAATCAAATTCCTCATCCGTTAAAGGTACAAAGCCAGTATTTTGATCCCAGGCCGAGTTATATACCTCGCGCAACTTAATGGTTTCGTCCTTAAAGTTTTTAAGGCTAACCTTACGGATAACTATATTATTTCGTTTCAAACGCTCCTCCAAAGAGTTTAACAGTCTTACCGATTTATCGTCATAAGCCTGCCCATCCCAATGCCAGGCAATAAGGTCAACATCTTTATCCAAACCATAGCTTTCTATTAGCTTAGCATAATAGGGCTTGTTATAAGTTTGCATTAAAAACGGTGGGCTGTCAAAGCCTTGTATCAATAAACCGCAAGGTTCATTGGTGCTAAAGTTTACGGGCCCTAATAGTTTGCCGGTAACGCCTTTATCTTTAAGCCAGCCGGTAACTACATCAAACAATAGGTTTGAAACCTCGGTATCGTCAACACAATCAAAAAAACCAAAAAAACCATCATTCTTTTTATTGTACTCGTTGTGCGCGTTGTTAAGAATAGCTGCTATGCGACCTACTATTTTACCATCGCGGTACGCTAAAAAGGGCTGTACTTTATTGTGCTTATGAAAAGGGTGTTTAGTTAACAGATCGCGCTGGGCTATAAATAGTTCCGGAACGTAGTTTGGGTCGCCCTCATACAAATCATGCGGAAAATCAATAAATGAGGCCAACTCGCTTTTTGAACTAACCGTTACAATTTTTATCATGAGTAGTGTATACTAATTGAATGCCCTTGGGCTATATGAACGTAAAAGTCCGTGTGTATAGGCTTGTTTTGTTAAACAGCAGCCAAATATACACACGGACAATTTATTAGCTTATTATATTTTTTCTTTAACAGAAGTAACGCCTACTTCTTTAAATACCCTGGCCAGTTTTTCAACGGCTTCTTCAATTTGCTCAAAAGTATGCGTTGCCATTAATGAGAAACGCAGCAACGATGAATCTGAAGGAACAGCTGGTGAAACAACCGGGTTAACAAATATACCGGCAGCCTGCAGTTGTTTGGTTACCAGGAAAGTTTTTTCGTTATCGCGTACAAAAATAGGCAATATCGGGCTTTCGGTAGGGCCAAGGTCAAAGCCTTCTTCCAACAAAAGTTTCATGGCATAATTGGTATTATCCCAAAGCTTCTGCATCCTTTCCGGCTCAGATTCCATGATATCAAGCGCTGCAATTACACTACCCACAGATCCCGGGGTCATGCTGGCACTAAACATTAATGAGCGGCCACGGTGTTTAATATAATCAACGGTGTCTTTATCGGCAGCGATAAATCCACCTAACGAAGCCAATGATTTACTAAAGGTACCCATGATCAGATCAACATGCTCGGTAAGGCCAAAATGTGAGGCAGTACCTGCACCTTTATGACCGATAACACCAAGGCTATGCGCGTCATCAATCATGATGTTTGCACCATACTGATCGGCAAGCTTAACAATTTCAGGCAATTTTACAATATCGCCTTCCATACTGAAGATACCATCAACGGCAATAACCTTAACAGCTTCTTCTGGCAATAAAGCCAGTTTGCGCTGCAGGTCGTTCATGTCATTGTGGGCGTATTTTAACACTTTTGAAAATGACAAGCGGCTACCATCAATGATGCAGGCGTGGTCATACTCGTCTAAAATAATATAGTCGTTACGACCGGTGATGCATGAAAGTACGCCCAGGTTTACCTGGTAACCGGTGCTGAATAAAACCGCTGCTTCTTTGCCAACTAAGGTGGCCAGTCTGTTCTCTAACTCAATATGAATATCCAGTGTACCATTTAAAAAGCGCGATCCGGCACAGCCTGTACCGTATTTGTCAATCGCTTTTTTTGAAGCTTCTTTAATTTTGGGGTGGTTGGTAAGGCCTAAGTAGGAGTTAGAGCCAAACATTAATACCCGCTTGTTATCAATTAATACTTCAGTGTCCTGAGCAGACTCAATAGGCCTGAAATAAGGATACAATCCCCTTTCCCGGAGCATATTTGCAACCTGGAACTCGGCGATTTTCCCATGTAGTTTTTTAACCATGTATTAACTCTGCTTTAATTTTTTGTAAAAATACCATGAATAAGCATATAACTTATATGGTGAGTGTAATTTTTTTTAAATAAGCTTACCCCCAATAAAATTTGAGGTAAGGCCATATTAAACCACATGGCAAATTAATTAAAATTTTTATTTATTTGCTATCCCTTATTTTCATTTTTTTGTAAAAAGGCCTAAAACTGACTTTTTAACCATTTTTTTATAAAGTTTAGGTAAAATTCCTGTGGTTAAATTATATTTGGTAATAATAATCACATATTCGCACATCCCCTGTGTAATTGAACTAAAACTATAACACTATTCTTTTGTAGTTTAGCTTGATAAACATTGACATCTATTTCTTCTGTATGAAAAAAACAACGTACTTAACCATCTTCACGATAGTCAATTTAACATTAATTTTACATTCGCGGGTTTTTGCGCAAACCGCCCCCGTTAATGATACCATTACCGGGGCAATAACGCTTAAACAAGCTGTTGAATTTGCTTTGCGTAACCAACCCGCGGTAAGGCAGGCATCTATTGACGAGCAGATCAATGAGCGCGACATCAGGATAGGCTTATCGGGATGGCTGCCACAATTAAGTTCATCGGGCCTTTATAACTACTACTTTAAAGGGCAGCCGCAGGCCGGCGCATCGGGTGCTAATATCCCTTCAAACGCGGGGAGTATCCGAAACCTATCGACCATTGGTTTAACAGCATCGCAGGCTATTTATAATGCCGATGTATTGTTGGCTTCAAAGGCATCTAAATACTCCCGGGCATATTACAAAGAAAACACGTTAAGCAGCCAGATAGATGTAGTATCTGACGTAAGCAAAGCTTTTTTTGATGTGCTGCTATCGCAAAAGCAATTAGATATTACCAATGAGGACATAGTAAGGTTGCAACGCAGTTTAAAGGATGCCACCAACCGTTACCAGGCTGGTGTATCTGATAAAACAGATTATAAACAGGCGACTATCGCTCTCAACAATTCATTAGCTACCCGTAAGGCAACCCAGGAATCGATAAAAAGTAAAATAGCTTATTTAAAGCAAATTATGGGGGTTGGTGGCGGCGGGCCAATAACGCTTGCCTACGATTCAACACGCTATGAGCAGGCGGCATCGATTGATACCAATCAAACTTTAGATGTAAATAACCGCATTGAATACCGTTTACTGCAAACTAATAAGGCGCTTAAAAGCCTAAACATTAATTATTACCTGTATGGCTTTTTGCCCTCAGTATCAGCAGTGGGCAGTTATAATTATGCTTATTTCAGTCACGATTTCAGTAACCTTTACAATAATGCCTATCCTACAGGTTATGTTGGCTTAACATTAAACATCCCTATTTTTCAGGGTACCAAGCGCCTGCAAAACTTAGCCAAGGCAAGGTTGCAGGTTGAACGTGCCGATCTGGATATCATAAACACGCAAAATACCATCAATACCGAATATGTGCAGGCGCTGGCAGGTTATAAAAGTAACTACACCAGTTACAAACTGGTACGCGAAAATGTTGATCTGGCAAAAGATGTATATAAGGTAGTGAGCCTGCAATACCGCGAGGGGGTAAAAACCTACCTTGATGTTATTGTGGCACAATCAGACCTGCGTACTGCGGAGCTGAACTATTATAATGCCCTGTTCCAGCTACTTGCAAGCCGTATTGATTTGCAAAAAGCATTGGGTACATTGCCGGTACAATAAAAATATAACAGGCATCAGCCGGATGCCTGTTAAGTAATAACGTAAACACGAAAAAATCACTATCACGAACAAATCACTATAATGAAAAATAGCTATATATATTGGTTAGCCCCTGCCGCATTATTAACATGGGCATCATGTGGTAAACATCAGCAAAAAGCCGGTGCCCCGCCACCAACTCCGGTTTCTGTAGCCCAGGCCAAAGTTGCCGAAGCTACTTATTATGACAGCTACCAGGGAACGGTTATATCAATTAACACGGTTGAGCTGCGCAGCCAGGTACCGGGTTTTGTAACCGGCATATTTTTTAAGGAAGGCGATGTGGTTGAAAAAGGCAAAGTGCTTTATGAAATTGATAAGCGAAAGTATGAAGCTGCCTATCAGCAGGCACAGGCCAATGTATTAAGCGCCCAGGCCAACCTGGTAAAAGCGCAAAAGGATGTTGATCGCTATAATATGTTATTAAAAAATGACGCTATTGCCCGCCAAACGGTCGATCAGGCTGTGGCGGCTTATGAAACCAATAAAAGCGCGGTTGCAGTTGCTAAAGCGGGGGTGGCATCTGCCGCTACCGATCTTTCTTATGCTACCATCCGGGCTCCGTTTACAGGCAGGATAGGTATTTCGCAGGTGAGGTTGGGTACACAGGTTGCGGCCGGTACTACACTGATGAACACCATATCTGCCGAACACCCTATTGGGGTTGACGTGGTTATTAACGAACAGGACATTAACCGCTTTTATGGCTTTCAAAAGGCAAGCACCGATACAACCTTTAAGTTACAACTGCCAGATGGTACAACCTATAATAAAACAGGTAAAGTATTGGCTATTGACAGGGGCGTGAGCAGCGGGACGGGTAGTATAAAGGTGAGGATCCAGTTCCCTAATGAGGATGATGTTTTAAAAGATGGTATGAGCTGCGTATTGCAGGTACTTAACGGCCAATCGGGCAACAGGGTGCAAATACCAAACAAAGCTGTAACCGAGCAAATGGGCGAGTTTTTTGTTTTTGTTACCCGCGATACTACGGTGAAAGATACTGCCGAAGATAAATCGATCAAAGACAGGCAGGATACCCTGGCAAAACAGGTTAAAGTAAAGCTCGGTCCGCGAGTGAATACCAATATTGTAGTAATTGACGGTATTAAGGCCGGCGATAAGGTGATAACTGATGGCTTTCAGCGTTTGCGCGATGGAGGTAAGGTTACTTTGGGCTCAGGCGCACCTGCACAGGGCGCAGCACCTAAAAAGTAAGTTATTTATTGAATAGAAGAGGTTTAAACAAGTAGCGGGGCAACAATCCCCGGAAACTTAATCATAAGAATAATGATTGCAGATGTTTTTATAAAACGACCGGTTACCGCGATAGTGATCTCATTAGTGATTGTAATTGTTGGTTTACTGGCCATGAGCAGCTTACCTATAGGGCAATACCCGGATATTACCCCGCCAACGGTTTCTGTTACGGGTACCTATACCGGTGCCGACGCGCTGACGGTTGAACAAACCGTGGCAACCCCTGTAGAAGTACAGGTAAACGGCGTACCGGGCATGACCTACCTGCAAAGTAACAGCAGTAGTAACGGCCAAATGAGCATGACCGTAAACTTTGATGTAGGCACCGATATTAATATAGCCGCGCTTGATGTGCAAAACCGTGTAGGTATCGCGTTACCAACCTTACCGCAGGAGGTGCAGCGTTTGGGTATGGTGGTACGTAAGCGTAACCCCAGTATTTTGATGCTGGTAGCCATGTTTTCGCCAAAAGGGAGTCATGATGTAACCTTTACTGATAACTATACCAACGTATTTATAAAGGACGCGATATTGCGTACCAAAGGCGTGGGCGACGTTGTTACCCGTGCCGATGACTTTAGTATGCGTATATGGCTTAACCCCGATAAACTTGCCGCGCTGGGCATGACCGCCGGTGATGTTACCGCGGCACTGGCCGAGCAAAATGCCCAGGTTGCTCCGGGTACGGTGGGTGCCACACCGCAGCAAAAAGCGCAAACCTTTGAATATTCGGTACTGGTTAAAGGGCGTTTAAGCAAGCCCGAGGAATTTGGTAACGTAATTATTAAAACGGTTCCAAGCACCGGGGCTATAGTGCATTTAAAAGATGTTGCCCGTATTGAGTTAGGTAAATTCAATTACTCTGGTAACTCATTTGTTGATGGTAAAAGGGCATCATACCTGCTGGTTTACCAGGCACCAAACAGTAACTCGCTTGAAACTGCCGAGAATGTTTATGCTACCATGAACGAGCTTAAAAAAGCCTTCCCTGCCGATGTTGATTACGTGGTGCCGTTTGAGGCCGTAACAGTAGTTAAGGTTTCGGTAAGCGAAGTGGTTGATACCTTATTGATTGCTTTGGGGCTGGTAATTGTGGTGGTATTTTTATTCCTGCAAAACTGGCGCTCAACACTTATCCCGGTGCTCGCTATCCCGGTATCTATCATTGGTACCTTCATATTTTTTATCCCGCTTAACTTTACCATCAATACACTTACACTTTTTGGTTTTGTGTTAGCGATAGGTATTGTGGTGGATGATGCCATTGTGGTGGTTGAGGCCGTGCAGCATTATATGGATGAGGAGGGAATGACGCCTGTTGAAGCTACCAAGCATGCCATGGCCGATATATCGGCACCGGTAATCGCAATCGCGTTGATCCTTGCGGCGGTGTTTGTACCGGTAGGATTTGTGCCGGGTATAGTAGGCCGGCTTTATCAGCAGTTTGCTATCACCATAGCAATATCGGTATTGATCTCGGCATTTGTGGCTTTATCATTAACACCGGCCTTGTGTACCCTGTTGCTTCGTCCGCATAAAATAGATGATAAATCAAAAGGGCTTAACAAGTTTTTCTTTGTGTTTAACGAGTGGTTCACCAGGGTAACGGGCCGATATAGAAACACGGTTGATAAGGCGATCAAAAACTCCAAGTTTGTGATCATCATATTGGTATGTATCATTATAGGTGCCATTCTTTTATTCAGAAGTAAACCATCCGGATTTATTCCGTTGGAGGATGATGGCAGGGTTTACATTACCTATGATTTGCCCGAGGCTTCATCAACAGTGCGTACGGTTGATGTATTGCACCAGATGATGGCCACTTTGGATAGTGTTCCAGAGATTGCCCACTACGCGGCTTTAGGCGGCTTAAACGCCATCAGCTTTGCAAGTAAGGCTAATAGTGCCACCATGTTTGTGCAGCTTAAACCCTGGGATGAGCGTAAGGACAAATCGCAACAGATCACGGCGTTGGTGGGTAAGCTTACCAAAAAACTGGCCCGCTTTAAGGAGGCCAACGTAATTGTGATTCAACCGCCTGCTATTCCCGGTTTAGGTAGTACCGGCGGTTTCTCGTTCATTTTGGAAGAGAAAGAAGCAGGTGGCGACATTAAAAATTTTGAAAAAGTAATGCGGAATTTTGTAGGCGAAGTAAACAAACGCCCCGAAATTGCCCGTGCATTTACCTTCTTCACCGCAAGTACGCCTGCATACCAGTTAACTATCGACAGGGAGAAGGCCAAAAAATTAGGTGTTTCTATTGCCGATGTAAACAGCGCGCTGCAAACTTACTTAGGTAGCACCTATATTAACGACTTTACCATTTACGGCCGAAACTTTAGGGTGCTTGCCCAGGCCGATACATCGTTCCGTAGTAATATTACCAATATAGGACAGTATTTTGTGCGTAACCAGTTTGGTACCATGGTGCCTTTAAGTACGCTTACTTCTTATAAGGTAATTGAAAATTCACCTCTGATAGCGCACTATAACCTGTTCCGCTCGGCCGAGATAAACGGTAGTACAAAACCGGGCTTTAGCTCTGGTGATGCTATTACGGCCTTGAAAGAAGTAGCTGCCAAAACATTGCCGCAAGGCTTTGGTTACGAATTTTCGGGCCTGAGTCGTGAGGAGTTATTATCGGGCTCAAAAACGGTTTACATATTTGCCCTTTCTATAGGCTTTGTGTTCCTGTTCCTGGCTGCCTTGTATGAAAGCTGGTCGGTTCCGTTCTCGGTACTGTTATCGGTACCGTTGGGGGCATTCGGTGCTATCCTGTTCCTTACCTTTTGGCCCGATCTGACTAACAACGTATACGCGCAGATAGGTTTAATAACGTTGATAGGCTTGGCAGCCAAAAACGCCATCCTGATAGTAGAGTTTGCCAAAGAGCGTGTAGATAGAGGTATGAACCTGGAGAAAGCAACCTTAGAGGCTGTAAGGCTTCGTTTGCGCCCTATCATTATGACGTCTATGGCGTTCATATTAGGCGTTGTGCCGTTGATGATTGCATCAGGTGCCGGCGCCGAAGCACGTAAAACCATTGGGTGGACAGTTTTTGGGGGGATGCTTACCGCTACCTCGCTGGCAATATTTATAGTACCGGTGTTGTATTACATCATCACTAAATTTGCCTACGGTAAAGAGAAGCTTGCCGAAATGGAAAAGAACTACAAACCCGAACCAGGGCATAGCCATGAAGTTTGATCAATATAAATAAAACAAAAAAAGAGAGGCCAAAACCTCTCTTTTTTTGTTTTTGGCAGGCTCCAAAAGAAATTTTTCGAATCTATTTCGACCGGAATTTAGGTTAAATCAAACATTATTCTTGATTTGAATACACTATTGACTACAGATTGATTCTGTTTTTTCGTACATTAATTTCATGTTAAATTAATTTCTTTAACTGGTGCATTGATGCGCTTTTTGAGCAAATTAGTATCTTGATTATCAATATTTAAGCAAAAAATTAATATAACATGGCTGTTATAAAACTGCATGTTTAAACTGTCATGTCAATATCACAAGCATCAAAAAAGGCTACAATGGCAAAGTATTTGTAAAAGGGGTATCAACGCGGCGATAAAAACCGCGGACTGTTTACTAAAAATTACGACTATGAAAACAATGACAAAAATTATAGCAAGTGCTTTTACAGCAGCAGCTATATTTATCGGAACAAATGTTAAAGCACAAACTACCCCGGCAAACGCACTTCGTTTTGGGGTAGGTGTAGAAGGCTTATTGCCGGTTGGCGATTTACATGATGGTTCCAATGTTGGTTTAGGTGGTACCGCCCGTTTACAATATGGTGTTAACAAAAATGTAGCCTTAACGCTTACATCTGGTTATTACAACTTCTTTGGTAAATCACATAGTGAAAGCTTTACCGATGCAACATCAACAACTACAATTACAGTAAAAGGGAGGTCACTTGGTATAGTACCGGTTAAAGCAGGTATTAAGGCTTTTGTTGCCGATGGTTTCTACTTTTCAGGTGAAGCAGGTGCCGGTTTTGAAGTTCACGAGCCAATTGCAGGCGAAGATAAAAGCACTAAGCTGATCCTTGCCCCTGGTTTAGGTTATGCAACCAAATCATGGGATATTGGTGCCCGTTATGAAAACTTCTCTGGTGGCAATAGTGGTAGCTATGGCACAGTAGGTTTACGTATAGCTTACGGTTTCGGTTTATAATATTCCAGATACCAATAATTACAAAGCCCCTCGTCGTTATGATGAGGGGCTTTGTTGTTTTTCTGAACCGTTTTTTTTCTGAACCGGGATTACACAGATTTATCAGATTAACAGGATTTTTGATTTTCAAATTTTCAAATCACCAGATTTTCAAATCATTTGCACATCTGAAATCTGCACATCTAAGAGAGTTTCCCCAACGCTTCCTTAATCCTTCTTACCGCTTCAATCAATTTATCTTCGGCAGCTGCATATGATAAACGGATCGATTTAGGATCGCCAAATGAATCGCCGCCTACAGTTGCTACATGTGCTTCCTCTAACAGGTAGATAGAAAGTTCATCAGCATCGTTATAAGTTTTGCCATTATAGCTTTTACCAAAAAACGAGGTAACATCAGGGAAAAAGTAAAAAGCGCCATCTGGCAGGTTTACTTTAAGTCCTTCAATTTCGCTTAGTAATTTGTAAACAATATCGCGGCGTTTTTTGAACGCGGCTTTCATTTCCAATACACTTTCTAAACCGCCTTCGTAAGCGGCCACACCGGCACGCTGGGTAATAGAGCAGGTACCAGACGTAACCTGGCCTTGCATTTTATCGCAGGCGGTGGCAATCTCTTTGTTTGAGGCGGTATAACCAATTCTCCAACCCGTCATGGCAAATGCTTTTGACCAGCCATTGATGATCACTACACGATCTTTAATATAATCAAACTGCGCTATCGACTCATGTTTATCAACATAATTGATGTGCTCGTAGATCTCGTCGCTTAAAATATATACGTGAGGGTTTTTCTCAAATACTTTAGCCAGGCCTTCTAACTCATCCTTGCTGTAAACACTACCGGTAGGGTTACAAGGTGATGAAAACATAAACAATTTAGTTTTTGGCGTAATGGCCGCTTCTAACTGCGCCGGTGTAATTTTAAAATTTTGCTCCACAGTGGTGTTAATAAAAACGCTTACACCTTCGGCAAGTTTAACCACTTCGCTATATGATACCCAGTAAGGGGTAGGGATAATTACTTCTTCGCCGGGGTTAACTAAACAAAGTACCGCGTTGGCAATAGCCTGCTTAGCCCCTGTAGAAACCACTATCTCGCTAAAATCATAATCAAGTCCGTTTTCATTCTTCAGCTTGGCAACAACAGCTTTACGAAGATCTGGATAGCCTGCTACGGGTGTGTAGTAGGTCATATTTTTATCCATGGCTTGCTTCGCGGCCTCCTTAATGTGTTCGGGAGTATGAAAATCAGGTTCGCCAAAGCTTAAGCTGATCACATCCACGCCTTTTGCGGCAAGTTCACGGCCCAATTTGGCCATTTTAATAGTTGCTGATTCGGACAGGTTATTTATCCGGTTACTTAATGTGCTCATATGAATTGTGTTATCGCGGCAAATATAGAAAATAACTTTACTGCTACTTACGCTTGTTATTTATAAATTTGCGGCCTAATCCAGATTGCTTTGAAGGAACAAAAAAGGATCATATTAATTTCGCTGATAACGGGGATAGTGCTGATGATGGCGAAGTTTGGGGCTTACTTCCTAACCGCATCCAATTTTGTATTGAGTGACGCCGCCGAAAGCATTGTAAACGTAATAGCCAGTTCCTTCGCCTTTTTCAGTATTTACCTGGCATCGCAGCCTCGCGACGAGAATCACCCTTATGGACATGGGAAAATTGAATTTTTTTCGGTTTTTATTGAAGGTTCGCTTATTGGTATTGCCGGTTTAATCATCATCGGGAAATCAATATACGGTCTTATCCATCCCGAAAATATTCATGACCTGCTTACCGGTGCTGTTATTATAGGCGCAACCGGCGCTATCAATGGCGCGTTGGGTTACTACATGATTCATAAAGGTAAAGTACTGCGGTCTATTACCCTTGATGCCGATGGTCACCATTTAATTGCCGACATGGTAACCAGCATTGGTTTGGTGGCCGGCTTGCTGCTCATCCGTTTTATAGGTGTAATTTGGCTTGATAGTGCTTTATCAATACTGGTGGGCTTCTATTTGGTTTATAGCAGTTATAAATTGGTACGCCGCTCTGTAGCGGGCCTTATGGACGAAGCCGATGTCGAGGTGGTTAATGAAGTGATCAAAGTTTTAGGCGAGCAACGCCGCGAGGCCTGGATTGATGTGCATAACCTGCGGGCTCAAAAATATGGTCATGAATTACACATTGATTGCCATTTAACGCTGCCAAACTATTTCGATTTAAATAAGGTACACGCCGAGGTGTCATTGGTTGATAAAATGATCAATGAAAATGTAGGCGTAAGCACGGAGCTTTTTATACACGCCGACCCATGTTTGCCCGATTGCTGCCACTACTGCAGCATGCCCAATTGCCCCATCAGGAGCGAGGCGCAAACGGAAACCATAGTGTGGACTATGGAAAACGTAGTACGCAACAAAAAACACTTTGAATAAATGGAATATTTTAATGTAAGGGTTTACGGTTTGCTGTTAAATGATAACGACGAGTTGCTGATAAGCGATGAGCAGGAATACGGCATGCGGTTTACCAAATTTCCCGGTGGCGGCCTTGAATTAGGCGAAGGCCTTATTGATGGCCTTAAGCGTGAGTTTATGGAGGAGTGCAATGTTGAAATTGAAGTGGTAAGCCATTTTTACACTACCGATTTTGTAGTTAAGTCGGCCTTTAACAATTCGCAGATTATTAGTGTTTATTACCTGGTGCGCAACATTACACCGGTTAACTTAACCATAAAAACCATCCCTTTTGATTTTGATGGCGAAGGGGAAATACTCCAGGCTTTCAGGTGGGTACCAATGACCACTTTAAGTATAGCTGATTTTGAGTTCCCTACTGATAAACGTGTTGTTGAACTATTATTAAACGAATTATGAGTTTACAGGAACGCGATTTAAAAGTAATATGGCATCCCTATACCCAAATGAAAACCGCCGCGCCGCCTATCCCTATTGTAAGGGGCGAAGGCGCGTTATTGTTTGACGAAGCAGGCAAACAATATATTGACGCGGTATCAAGCTGGTGGGTAAATATTCACGGCCACGCGCATCCCTACATTGCCAAAAAAGTAGCTGAACAGCTTACCAAACTGGAGCACGTGATCTTCGCAGGATTTACCCATGAGGGCGCAGTTGAATTAGCAGAGCGTTTATTAACGCACCTGCCCGATAATCAGCAAAAGGTATTTTACTCCGATAACGGATCTACAGCGATTGAGGTGGCCATTAAAATGTGCCTGCAATACTGGCTCAATAAAGGCAACCAGCGTACCAAAATACTGGCATTCAGCAACGCTTACCATGGCGATACCTTTGGCGCTATGGCCGTAAGCGGCCGCAGCGCGTTTACCAAAGCTTTTGATAGTTTACTATTTGAAGTTGAATTTATTGACACACCCACCAGGGATAATATAGAAAGTCTCAAATCTCAAATCTCAAATCTCAAATCTGACTTAGCTTGTTTTGTTTTTGAGCCATTGGTACAGGGATCTGCCGGAATGCTGATGTATGAAGCCGAATACCTGGATGAGCTGATGGCGCATTGCAAGCAGGAAGGCGTGCTGATGATAGATGATGAGATATTTACGGGCTTTGGGCGTACCGGTAAGGAGTTTGCCTGTAACTATCTGCAGGTACAACCGGATATCATGTGTTTTTCAAAAGGCTTAACAGGTGGTACTATGGCCTTGGGTGTTACCACCTGTACCCAGGAAATATATGATGCTTTTTTATCTGACGATAAGCTAAAAACGCTGTTTCATGGTCACTCGTTTACCGCTAACCCAATCGCTTGTGCATCGGCATTGGCCAGCCTTGATTTGTTTGAGCAGGCAGAAACAGCGGCCAATATTGAACGTATTGTTGCTTTGCATGCTCAGTTTGCCCAAAAGATAAAATATCACCCTAAAATAAAAACCATCAGGCAAACCGGTACTATTTTGGCCATGGAATGGGAAACGGGTGATAATACCTCTTATTTCAGTTCGCTGCGCGATAAGTTGTACCATTACTTTTTGGCGGAAGGTATTATTTTACGGCCCCTGGGTAACGTAATTTACATTTTACCTCCGTATTGCATTACAAACGATGAACTGGCTTATGTTTACAGCAAAATAGAACAGGCCTTACAAGAAATTTAACATGCTATTAAATACACTTTTACCCCGCATAATTGCCGATAACGAATTACACTCACGCTGGTTAAATACACTATCGCTGATGGAAAATACCGGTGCCCGCAAAATTTCGGCCTGCGAAGATCCGCAAACGGTAACCTACATCATTCTGAAGCACGCTGCCGAAGAGCATCGCCATGCCTTCTACCTTAAAAAACAACTGGAAAAAACAGGGGTAGAACTGCCAACCTATGCCGCCGAATACCTGCTGGCCCCTGGTTCAAGCAAGTATTATTTAAACCAGCTGGATATTGATGTTTGCCGTTACCTTAAAACAGAACTAAACCTAAGCGGTGCCGAACTGCGTTTTGCCGCCTACCTGTTAGTTACGTACTCCATTGAAGTGCGTGCCGATGAGTTGTACCCGATATATCAATCGGCTTTAGATGAAGCGGGCAGTAAAGTAAACGTAAAATCAATTATCCTGGAAGAGGAAGGTCACCTGGAAGAAATGCTGAACCAGCTCCACAAATTCTCGCCCGATTGGGAAAAGCACGCTAATAAAGCTGTTGAGTTTGAAACCAGGCTGTTTGGTATGTGGGTAGAACAGTTGGGGGAGACGCTGAATTGATGTGCAGATATGCAGATTTCAAGTGTGCAGATTTTTCTGTCTAAACCCGAATTCATCGAATTAAGAGAATTTCTTGAATTTAAATTTTGTTAATTCTTTAACTCTGGCAAGTAAAATCAATAAATTCCAGCTATAAATAACGCACGAAGGAGGCACCTACGGAGCCAGGAACAATGTCGATGTTTTACTATAAACACGTGACTCCGCTGGAGTCAGTATATCTTAAAAAAACACAAGACTATTCGAAAACCTATAGTAGGACTGATGCAAATGTTCAACACTCCGTAGGAGTATCGTGTTTATAGCTGTAACCGGGCTTTCTATTTGGCTCCGTAGGCGCCTCCAGTCTGCCATTTTAAAGCCCTTTACTGAAATTAAAAATCATCAACGCAATCAAACTATCAACCGTCAATAGCTCATATAATCCGTAAACACCTGCTGCAAAAAAGCCTTTCCATACAACAGCGTATTATCGGTGGTTTTAACGTCCGCACTTTTGTTAGAAGTATAAATAATGCGCTGGCCTGAGTTATCATAGCTTACGGTTTGCTGCGGTGTCATGAAGCAAAAGCCGTTGTCCCAGTTAAAAAAAGCGAAGTCTTTGCTGTTGGGATCAAGCAGGTTTTTTGACCATTTGAATTGATTGTGGGGGATACCTAATTGTGCCAGCAGGGTGGCGGCGATATCTGTTTGTCCACCTAATTTGCTGATCTTTTTGCCACGGTATTCCGGTTTGATCACATCGCCTAAAAACAACAGCGGTATGTGGTATTTTTTGGGATTGTAGGCTTCAGATATGTTATGGGGCAGGCGGTGCCCATGATCGGCCACTAAAATAAACAAGGTGTTTTTGTACCAGTCCTGTTTTTTGGCCTGCTCAAAGTAGGCGTTAAGGCAGGAGTCTGTAAAGTAGGCTGTGCTCCTGAATTTGTTGCTGGCATCGCCGGCTTCATCGTCTTCGGGGAAATGCCCTTTTACAGGCAGTACAAAGGGCTCGTGATTGGTTGATGTTTGCATGTACGAGAAAAACGGCTGCTTCTGCTGCTGCATACCTTGTATTTGGCGGGCAAAAAGTACATCATCAAATACGCCCCACTGGGTTTTGATCTGACTTTTATCAAAGGCGGCTTCATCTGTGATCTGCTCAACCTGGTGGCTTTTCATAAACACATCAAAGTGCATGTAATTGCTTTTGCCGCCATAAAAATAGGAGGTTTGGTAACCCGCGTTTTTAAGCGAGGTGGCAATGGCGGGCAGTTTTTTCTGTTTCAGGGTATCGGCAATGATGGTACGTATCGCTTGTGCAGGGAAGCCGCTCATGATAGATATGATGCCCTTATCCGTTCTATCGGCAGATGAATAAATGTTGTTGAACAGGATGCCGTTTTTGATAAATTTTTCAAAGTTGGGTGCTACACCCTCATCACCGCCAAGGGAATGGATCAGTTCGGCGGTGTAGCTTTCTATTTGTATGATTACCACGTTGGGCCTGTCGGTGGTGAGTATTTTTAAGCTGCTGTCGGGTTTGGTATTGTAGGTCTCCTGGACTAACTGCGACGCGCTCGCCGGCTCCATAAACAGGAAGGGGTTATAAGGGCGACGGAAATTCTCCACGATGTTATTAAACAGGTTCCATTCGGTATTCAGGGCCGACTGGTTCAAAAACTCATGGTCTGAAAAGTAAGCCGAGTTTTGGCTCACCGGATCGGGCTGTAAACCGCCACGCATCAGCACAAAATTAAAAAACAGCAATAGCAGTACGGTGACAGCCTTAACACGTGGGTTAACAACCGGCTTTTTAAAATCGTAATTGATGATCCAGTTGGAGAGTACCACCCCCAGGGCTATTAGTATCAAAACAATAATAACACACCTGGTAACCGGCGATGAGCCGCTGGAGGCCATGGCTTCTGAAGGGGCATCGTACAAGGATTTAAAAACCCGGTATACCACTTTAGTGCCCCATTCACGAAAGATGTTAAAGTTAAGACCAGTATCTACGGAGATCAGCAGCAGGCAAAAACAAACGTATATTTTAAGCCAGATGGGTTTGATATGTAATTTGGGAAACCACCAGCCAATAGCAAATACCAACAGGGGCAGGGCGCAGATGTAGGCCGTTGCAGAAGCATCCAGCCGCAGGCCGTAGTAAAAGGTTTGAATAATTTCACCTATGCCGGCAACCTTTAGTTTGGGCAAAAAATATAATTCAAATGTTAACCTGGTTATTGCAAAAAACAACATCCAGAACAAAAAGAATCTGAGTAAACTGAAAAGGTTTCTTAACATAAGGGGTGGTAAAAATAATACTTTAACCCCAATGTTAAGAAACCTTTATTGAATTGTTAATGAAGGGGCTTATCTGCCGCCGCCGCGCATAGCCTTCAAATCATCCATGGTGATCTTTTCAAAATCAGATGGGATGCCGAAGGTGCCCGCAGGTACTTTTTGCTCGGTTACAGCTTTAACAGTAACCTCGGTTGACTGGCCTTGTGCAAATGAAGTGTACTGTACCGGGAAACCGCCAATACCCTGGTAGTATTTAGCTATACCAGCCAAAGGGATCTCAATATCATTGGTTACCCAGATATCGTAAGTTTTTTTGGTTTTGGTATCAGTAGCAACTACTTTTTTGCAGTTAAAGCCATTGATCACTTTAGTTTCAGTGCCTGGCGCAAACGTAAGTGTTGGCAAAGCCGCTGTTGCCTGGTCAATATCATCCGGACTTGCAACTGCTGCTTTTTTAATGTTGGCAACAGGTACATCAACCAAAATAACCATTGATGTAGCGGCCGCGTTAGTTAAAATTTTGATATTGGCCGGTCCGTTCGAAAAAGCAAAGGCATTTGAATCGGCCCTGAAATAGCTTTTCGCGTTTATTTGCTGACCCATCATGCTGGTAGTAAAATCTACAACGCCTTCGCTATACTTTTTTTGTGCGCTCGCGCTTAGTGTGGTTGCAGTAAGGGCTAAACCCAGGGCAACATTGAATAATTTAATGCTCATAGTTTTAATTTGTTATACCAAATTACTTGTTTTTTAATTTACAGACAAGTTTATTGGTTGTTAGTTTAATGTTGCTAATTAGATACTCTTGTAAGGGAAATGTTACGTTTTAATATTTTATAATTTATACGCATGCCCTGGGCTTCGGCCTCAAACCTCGCTATGGTTTGCCTGCTGTTGCTGCCGTCAATTACAAGCGTTTGATAGTCATAGCTTTTATTAATAACCTGCAGGCTTGTATGCGGGTTACCGGTAATATAAAGATAGTCGGTTTTTATGATGTTGGGTAGCGGCTGGTTCTGTAATTGCTTATCAAATATAACTATCCTTTTATCAAAAAACTGTATTAAAGCACCTTGTTTTTTCAAAAAAGGTAAGGCGATATTTTGATTTGGATCGATGTGTTTTACCTGCGATACTTGCGTACTATCCAGGTATGGCTGTACCGAGTAGCTGTAATTGCGATCGGTATCGGCAAGATTGGTTAATACTACAGCGGTACTGCCGTTTTTGAATACGATGCCGGTGTTTTTACGCAGGTTTAAAAAGGTAATGGCGCTGTTGGCTCCCTGCCGGTATCTTTTCAGGCTGATGCTGGTGCAGAGCAAAAGCAAACTCGTCATAAACAGATAAATGAGCCATTTCTTTTTATCGTATAAAAAGTAAAACAGGGCAATGATGATCACATAAAGCAACAGGTATTCAGGCATGCTAAGCCAGATTTTATTGATACCTGCAAACGGCGCATGTTCAATAAAGGCCAGTGCCCGGTTCATGAAGAGGATAGTTTGCTCCAATACCCAGGCCAGCATGGTTGACAGCATCGGCACCCATGAAAGTGCCAGGTAGGCTATGCCGCTGTACATAATAATAGCTGTAGGAATAATGATAAGCAGGTTACTCAGCAAAAAGTAAACCGGGAACTGGTGAAAATACCAGGCACTTAAAGGAAAAGTAATTACCTGCGCCGCTATAGATACCGAGCAGGCTGCCCAAAGTTTATCGGCCCATTTGTTTTTAAATTGCAGCCATTTATAAACTACGGGCTGCAAAATGATTAACCCTGCAACGGCGAGGTAGGAGAGTTGAAAGCCTACATCGGTGATGAAAAACGGGTTATACAGCAACAGTAAAAACGCCGAAAGCGCCAGCAGGTTAAGCATATTGATGTGCCGGGCGTAGGTTTTGCCGATGATAACCATACTGATCATCGCCGCCGCCCGGCAAACCGCCGGCGAAAAGCCACTGAGTATGGCATAATACCAAATAAGCGTAATAATGATTGCCGCTTTAATAACCCTGCCGTATTTATAACGGTTTAAAAAGCCCAGCATCCATTGCAGCAACACGTAAATAATAGCCACATGCGCGCCCGAAACAGACAATACATGAATGGTGCCCGTTTTAGAATAGGCCTGTAAAATATCGTTACTTAAATCGGCCTTATAACCCAAAATAAGGGTTGATGCTACCGCGATGGCACCGGGATCATGCATGTGTTGTTTAAACCTAACGACCATTTGCTGCCTTAACCGCAGGGAAAAAGCGATGAACGGGTTGTCGCTATCATGCCGTAAAACCCTATACATGCCCGGATATAAAAAAGCCTGGTAATGGATGTTCTGGTGTGCCAGGTATTTTTTGTAATTAAACTCGCCGGGATTAAACGGAGGATCTATTGCATCATATTTAGCCGGGATGAGCAACTCATCGCCATATTGAAGAACAAAGGCCGCGCTATCTTTAATAGTAACCAGCAGGTTGCCGCTAACGGAAGTGGGCTGTTTGTTGTTAACGTTTTGCCGAACTGATGCTGTAAATCTGATCAATCCGTTTTTTAGCTGTGGCTCGTTATTGATGGTTACCGTAAGGTATTGCGCCTGCGATTTGGAAAAATGATAGGGTTGGTTAAGCTCGTTATAATTGATGGCGATGATAATACCGGCTGTAAACAGCGTAAAGGTCATGAGCAACCCGCCCAGCCAGCGTTTTTTGTAGATGCCCAAGCGCTGGTAGGTAAAGTTGAGTATGATAAAGGTGATAGCAAACGCCCCGAAAACGCCCCAAAGCAAAGGAAGGTACGCGGCAGCAATAAAGCCGATACCTACAGAGATCCCCAGCAAAAAGGGAAGCAGCAATACAACAAAAGGGATCTCGCCTTTATGGTTCGCGATCATTTATTTTGATAGAAAGCAATAAAGATATGTTTTAGGCGGATACCTACAACCAGGAAAATCGCTTTTGAAATAAACTAAGAGCCGGGGTAAGTGCGATTCCTTCCTTGGGGCTACTGAGGAGATCCATCTTTAAGAACCGGATCGCTAAATAAAAACCTTGTCGAACGAACCGGTGGGGATTGTGCGCCGGAGGTGAGGAGAAATCTTATACGACAGGCCATGTTTGCTTCTCGCTTGTATAAGATTTCTCTTTCGCACCCCGCTTATGCCCCTCCTTCGCTCTATCGAAATGACATTTCTCTTTTTACAAAGATGTGTACACACTACAACTGATCGCGTACTTCTAACAGGAATTTTTTAATGTTTTCGAGCGAATCGATCACGCGCTGGTTTTCGCGGGTATCGGCCATATTGGTTTTAAGGTGGTCTTTAGCGCCATTAAGGGTGTAACCTTTATCGCGGATGAGGTGAAAAATGATCTTGAAATTTTCAATATCCTCGGGCGTAAAATAGCGGTTGCCTTTTTTATTCTTTTTAGGCTGTAGCACATCAAACTCTTTTTCATAAAAACGGATAAGCGATTGATTCACATCAAACATGGCCGATACCTCGCCCATAGTATAATACATCTTGCTTATTTCGCGGTCTTTATAAGGCATATGCAAAGATATCTTTTTGATTTCGGATTTGGGATTTTCGATTTCGGATTTTTTGTCTGAACCTGGATTTTTCACCTTTTAATTGATTTTTAAGGCGTTCAAGAAGGCCTCGCCGTTAAACGGATTTATCAGATTTACAGGATTTTGATTTGTACAGGTCAAAAATCCTGATAATCTCATAAATCCCGGTTCAGACAAAGCCTTCCGCCGGTTTTATCCTCTTAATCTAATCCACGTACTTAAACCTTTTTCCTCCATCCTGTATTTCAATGGTTTTTACGGTGTTTAATGGAATTGTTTTTTTAAATCCAAGAATGTGCGATTGCAAACCGGTAATAGAATCCCGTATTACATAAACGTGATCAAAGTAAAAAGTGGTTCTTTTGTTGTTAATATCCGTAAAGCGTATTTCTAATGCGGGGCTGTTTTTTAATAAAAACCATTTTCCATTCTTGTCTACACATCTTACCGAGTCGATAGGATAGATGCTGTAAGTTGACTTAGCACCGTAAGGATCCACTGCTGTAACTTTTCTTAATGGTGCCGATTTTTCTAAACTTGGTAACTGTTGTTTAAAACTATCAATAGGAATATAATAAGTTGTGCAGGAGGTTATTGATAATGTTAACGCCGTAATGATGATAAGAGGCAGGTATTTTAAGGTCATATTTTATTTTTGGCAAAAATAGGGAGTAATTCGGAACTTTTTGTCTGAACCGGGATTAAACAGATTCGTCGGAATTAACAAGATTTTGATCTTGAGCTTTGTTTGTGTGGTCACAGGGCTTTATTGGCGTTGTCACAGCGCTTTGTTGGTGTTGTCACCAACAAATTTCGGCATGTAAAAAGGCTTTGGTGCTTACGTAGCACTATCTTCCTCTCGACGATCTTTGGCTTGTTGGTGACAACACCAACAAGGGGCGATACTATCTTCTGCTCGACGATCCCTGGCTTGTTGGTGACAACACCAACAAGGGGCTAAATCCTGTCAATCCCTTAATCCTATAAATCCCGGTTCAGACAAAAAAAGCGATATGAAAACGCCCCCTCCCCAACTTTCAAACTTCCGGACTTTTCGGACTTCCCGACTTTCCCTCCAATTTTTCTAACTTTCCGACTTCCTGACTTTCCGACTAATAATTACATTTGCACCCATGACAGCTACTGAAATACGCCAGGCTTTTCTTGATTTTTTTGTTTCAAAGGGACATACCATCGTTCCTTCGGCACCAATTGTTATTAAAAACGACCCAACCCTGATGTTCACTAACGCGGGGATGAACCAGTTTAAAGATATATTTTTGGGCGAAGCACCTGCAAAAGCAACACGCGTGGCAGATACCCAACGCTGCTTGCGCGTAAGTGGTAAACATAACGACCTGGAAGAGGTGGGTATTGATACCTACCACCACACCATGTTTGAAATGCTGGGCAACTGGAGCTTTGGCGATTACTTTAAAAAAGAAGCCATTGCCTGGAGCTGGGAACTGTTAACCGAAGTTTACAAACTACCCAAAGACCGCCTGTACGTTACCTATTTTGAAGGCGACGAAAAGGACGGCCTTGAAAAAGATACCGAAACTTACAACCTGTGGAAACAGTATGTTGACGAAGCGCACATACTCCCCGGCAACAAAAAAGATAACTTTTGGGAAATGGGCGAAACCGGCCCCTGCGGACCGTGTTCGGAAATTCATTATGACAGTCGCCCGGATAGCGAGCGTGCCGAAGTTAGCGGTGCTACGCTGGTAAACGCCGATCACGACCAGGTGATAGAGATCTGGAACAACGTATTTATGCAGTTTAACCGCTTAAAGGGCGGCGCGTTACAGTCATTGCCTGCCAAACACGTGGATACAGGGATGGGCTTTGAGCGTTTGGTACGCGTGCTACAAGGCAAAACATCCAACTATGATACAGATGTTTTTCAGCCTTTAATTCAATTTATTGCTGAAAAAGCGAGAACACCATATCCCGCAATATGGGTAGAATCTAAAGATAAGGTTGAGGTTGACGAAGATAGTGACGTTGCAATGCGTGTGATTGCTGATCATATCCGCGCCATTAGTTTCGCTATAGCCGATGGACAATTACCTTCAAATAATAAAGCTGGATATGTCATACGTCGCATTTTGCGTAGGGCTGTAAGGTATCAATATCAATATTTAGGATTTAGAGATCCGTTTTTGAATACCTTAGTTCCAGTTTTAGCAGAACAATTTAAGGGGGTGTTTGATAATTTGTATAGTCAAAAAGACTTTGTGCAGAAGGTGATTTTAGAAGAGGAAACAGCTTTTTTAAGAACCCTTGGTAACGGGATTGCGAGATTTAATGAGCGTATAAAATTGCTTACTCATTTAGAAGCGGGGCAGAAGGCAACTGGCTTTTATGAGAGCTTTGAACCAAATAAAATAAATGGTGCTTTTGCATTTGAATTATCTGACACATATGGTTTTCCAATTGATTTAACCGAATTGATGGCGCGTGAGTTAGGTTTTTCTGTTGATATTGAAGGATATGAGCTTGCTCTGCAAGAACAAAAAACTCGCTCCCGTGCAGCCGGTACAATCGATACACAAGATTGGATCATCCTAAAAGACGATGAAACTTCCATCTTCACCGGCTACGATGAAACCGAAACTATTGCCCACGTGGTAAAATACCGCAAGGTAACGGCTAAAGGTAAAGAGCAATACCAGATTGTATTGGATAAAACACCTTTCTATGCCGAAAGCGGTGGCCAGGTAGGGGATAAGGGCGAATTGGTTTTCCCGGATGGCACCATCATTTTAGTTACTGATACTAAAAAAGAAAATGGACTAACCGTTCACTTTGTAGATAATCTGCCCGAAGATATTGAGGATGCTTTAACCGCCATCGTCGACCCTGCTTTGCGCGGTCAAACTAATGCCAACCACTCGGCCACGCACTTGCTGCATGCCGCTATGAAACAGGTATTGGGCACGCACGTAAATCAAAAAGGTTCGTTAGTTAACGACCAGTATTTAAGGTTCGATTTTTCGCACTTCGCCAAAGTTACTGATGAGGAGCTGGCGCAGATCGAGGCCATCGTAAACCAAAAAGTACGTCAAAATATCCCGCTTAAAGAAGAACGCAGCGTACTGTATGCCGAGGCCATCACCAGCGGTGTAACCGCCCTGTTTGGCGAAAAGTACGGCGAATACGTACGCGTGATCACTTTTGAGGATGAGTTTAGCAAGGAGCTTTGCGGTGGTACCCACGTACAGGCCACCGGGCAAATTGGTTTCTTCAAGATCATTGCCGAAAGCGCCGTAGCCGCAGGTGTCCGCCGGATTGAAGCCATCACCGGTGTTGCTGCCGAAGTTTATATCACCAACCAAAGCTTGCTGATAAACCAACTGAAAGACCTGCTTAAAAACCCTAAAGACCTGCCAAAAAGCGTTGAAAGCTTATTGGACGAAAATAATAAGCTTAAAAAAGAGATCGAGAAATCGATCCTGGAGAAATCATCAGGCTTGAAAAATGAACTGGCTCAAAAAGCGGAGGCTATCAACGGCATTAATTTTATTGCCCAAAAAGTAGCCCTGCCCAACGCTGAAGCCATCAAAAACCTGGCCTATCAGCTAAAAGATATCGTATCAGACCTGTTCCTGGTTTTGGTTGCCGATCTTGACGGTAAACCGAGCATCACGGTAATGATTGCCGAAAACCTGGTAAAAGAAAAAGGCCTGCATGCCGGCAACATCGTTAAAGAATTAGCCAAAGAAGTAAAAGGCGGCGGCGGCGGTCAGCCATTTTTCGCAACCGCTGGTGGTAGTGATGTGAGTGGTTTGGATAATGTGTTGGTAAAAGCGAAGAGTTTTGTAGGGTAGATTTTGAAATGAAAAAACTGGATGAGTATGTTCATCAATATTGTTCAAGAGAATTAATTGAGGTACAGAAAAAATTAGTTAATACTGACTTATTACGCCTTGAAGAGCATGCTTTAATCTATAGATATACAGAAGATGCTTATGAGACATTGAATGAACAATTAAGATTGAGCGGTGGACAGAACTCTTCAGACTTTGGTAAGTTTTTGAATAAGACTTTAGCGAAGTTGCCCGACTATGAAGATATCGTATATAGGGCTGTTAACTTAACTGCATTTGAATTGCAAAAATATTTAGATGCTTATTCTAATAATACTATCTTAGTGGAACACGCATTTATTTCGGCAAGTAAGTCAAAAGCTATAGCCTATCAGTTTGGAAATAGTTGTCAGTTCAGAATATTTAGTCGTAATGGAAAAGATATAGAGGCTTTTGCAAAATATGGATTGTATCATCCGCAGAATGAGAAAGAAGTGCTGTTTAAGCCAAATAGCAGGTTTATCATATTGGAAGTAACAAAACAGGGCGATAAAACGTTAATAACATTAGAAGAAGTTAGGTAATGATTACGTTTGAAAATATAGAGCAGATCAATGTTATTGAGGAAAGCGATTTGAGCAAAATCAGCTTGATTTTGTTTGAGTCTTTGTCTTTAAAAAGGAGCTATAAAAACGAATCTGTAGTTAATTATAGTGAATACGTTTTAGATGCGATTGCAGATCTTTTCAAAAAAATGCTTATTCAGGATAAAACAATGACTAAGGAATCCAAGCTAAACGTCATCAATTTGTTGGATAAGCTTAAAACTCAAAAAGAAAATTTAGAGTTGATTAGATCGGATGTTGGCGTATCTGATATAAAACAAGCATCAAAGAGGTTGTCAAAAAAATCTCAGTCTGCTTTTGAAGCAAAATTATAGATTTCTTATCTGGCACAGGTATGTAGCTTCAGTTAAGTACCAGTGACTGCTTCCACCTCCCCAACTTTAATTATATATAAACGAATAACATTGGCCCGCTCTTGGCCGCGGGTTGGCCAAGTCCTTTTTGTCTTGAAACAAAAAGAACCAAAAGACCGAGCAAAGCGAGATAATGAACACCAAAAAAATAAATTACTGGTGAATAATTCAAGTCAGCAGAAATGCTTCTTTGCGCTCAAGGCCTTTGCCCTGCAAAACGGCCAAAACCTGGGCTGGGATTATTTTGCCCTCACCCGCCAGGTCCCTGCCGCAAAAACCCCCTATGTCCTGCCACCGCACTGCCCCGCATCGTTTTGCCCGTTTTCGCCCGAAGCTGCTCTGCTGACACTTTGGGGAAGGCGAGAGCATTTTATTTTCAACTAACCAAACCACACAATTTTGTCATTGCGAGCACAGCGCGGCAATCCCGTAGCCATTGCATATCGAATTTGCTTATCCGCTCTGTATAGCAACGAGATTGCTTCGTGCTTACACATGATGTACTTAACATTTGAGTGAACGCTGGTCACGACTCACCCGGTCGACGCTTTGCTGGACCTGCCCTCTCTCCCGCAAGCGGCAAAGAGGGCTTAAAGTAAAGTTCTCCCGCCCTCTATGCGGCTTCAGCCGGAAAGAGGGGCAGACGGGCGGAGCCTCGTCGGGGTGAGTCGTCTGCGCCCGGTTTACGTCATGCCCATCTTCACGGCCCGCGGATTTTAAAATTCACAATGACATCGTTTGACAAATCAAAATCCTGTTAATCTGATAAATCTGTTTAATCCAGGTTCAGACAAAAAAATCAGCGTAATCAAAAATCAACGGCCACAACCCGCGTTAGGGATAGCAGTGGATACCGGCCAATGAGCGTAATGCCTGCAGGCGTATGAACGGATAGCCCGGGCCGCAGGCAACGCCCTTATTGGAGTAAAGATTTTGGGATTAAGGAGCAAGGACAGAAAAAGATGAATATTGCTAAACCATTTTAGCGCTTGATCCGGCACCATGATCTTATCAACCATGATCTATGAACTATTGACCATGAACCAACTCTCCTCCCCAAAAGAAAACAATGGTACACCGTAGGTTATTTAAAGGTGCTTCAAAAGGCATCTGAAAAGTACCCAAAAGGTGCTCAAAGGTGCATTGAAGGTGCTGCGTAAGTATGATTTTGTTTTATTATATAGCTGATAATCAATATTTTAATTTTTAGCATTATACGTAAATTCAGTATAAACCAAGCACAAAATAATCCTTAACTACCGAAACAAAATTGCCGGCGAATTTTCTTTTTAGTATATTTGTGTAGTTGGCTTACCGGGGTTTATTTAATTGGCTCATTATCTCATCGGAGGTATAGCTAAGCATCACTTTTTTCGGGGTAGGCAGGTACTGGTTGGCCAAATCTTAGGCTGCTGACGCGGTCTTCAAAACAAACTTTTCCGCTTGCTTAAAAACCAATTTCTACCCCATACTGTATTAACTTTTATATATTTGACCTTACAAGCGGCAAATTATAGCCGGATTTTATTTTTATGACAGTTCTCACAAACGGGATAGGTGAAAAGTACCAATTGGTTGTAGGCCTTGAGGTACATGCCCAGCTATCTACTTTAAGTAAGGTATTCTCGGCAGACTCAGCTGCTTTTGGTGCCGAACCTAACCAGCATGTTAGCGCAATTTCGTTGGGACATCCCGGCACGTTGCCTTTTTTAAATAAAAAAGCGGTTGAATATGCCGTAAAAATGGGCCTGGCCTGTAATTGCAGCATTAACCTTAACAATCATTTTGCCCGTAAAAATTATTTCTACGCCGATTTGCCTAAAGGCTACCAGATTACGCAGGATCACGCGCCTATTTGTCTTGGCGGCCACGTACCGGTAAAACTGGCCGATGGTACAACAAAAAATATTGCCATTCACCACATTCACATGGAAGAGGATGCAGGCAAAAGCATGCACGACCAGCACCACGCCGATTCATTAATAGATTTGAACCGTGCCGGTGTACCCCTGTTAGAGATTGTTACCCAGCCCGAAATGCACAGCGCCGAAGAGGCCGGTCAGTTTTTGACCGAGACGCGCAAGATTCTCCGTTACCTGGATATTTGTGATGGTAATATGGAAGAAGGCAGCATGCGTTGCGATGCTAATATTTCGATAAGACTGAAAGGCGCTACCACCTTTGGCAACCGCTGCGAGGTTAAAAACTTAAACTCTATCCGTAACGTACAGCGTGCCATTGAGCACGAGTTTGCCCGCCAGGTAGAGATTGTTGAAGCCGGCGGCCACATAGATCAAAACACACTGAACTTTAATGCCGATACCGGCGAAACATCGGTACTGCGCTCCAAAGAAATGGCAAACGATTACCGCTATTTCCCCGAGCCGGATTTGATGCCGCTGATGCTTACCGAGCAATATGTAAACGATATTAAAAAAGGCTTACCGGTATTACCTGCCCAGCTTTACTATAAATATGTGAACGAACTGGGTCTTTCGGCCTATGATGCATCGGTTATTACTGCCGATAGGGACGTTGCCCACTATTTTGACGAACTGGTAAAAGCTACAGACCACTATAAGGCAGCCGCTAACTGGCTGATGGGGGCGGTAAAATCATATCTTAATGATCATAACCAAAGCATTGGTAACTTTGCTGTTACCCCGGCCAACCTTGCCGCTCTCATTAAACTAATTGACGCAGGGGTGATAAATAATTCTGTAGCTTCGCACAAGCTATTCCCGGCTATGGTGAAGGAGCCCGGCAAAAAAGCCGAAGACTTAGCCAAAGAGCTTAACCTGTTAATCAGCGCGGATAATGACGATGTGAGCCAGTTTATAAAGGCGGCCATTGCCAAATTCCCCGATAAGGTGAAGGAATACCAGAAGGGTAAAAAAGGCGTTTTAGGCCTGTTTATGGGCGAGATCATGAAAACCTCCAAAGGGAAAATAGATCCGCAGAAAACAAACCAGTTATTGATCAAGGAATTAGAATCAAAGTAGAATGAAATTAAAGAATCTGGCAGTTTACAGTGTACTGCTTTTAAGCGTGTTTTTGTATTCATGCAAAGATGGCTCGCAATTTACCATTAACGGTACCATTAAAAATCCCGGCAGCATCAAGCTGGTTTACTTAATTGAGGCCGATAGTACCCAGATAAAAGTTGTTGACTCCACCACGCTAAGCGAAAACGGTAAATTTCAGTTTAAACATGTTGCACCATACGCCAACCTGTATAAATTACGCGTTGGCAGTACAGGCGGAGCCGATCAGTCTGCAGCGGCCAACAACGTTTACGACCTGATAGCTAAGAACGGCGATGATATTGATTTTGAAACCGATAACAACGACGTTAGCCATAGCTATATCATTAAGGGATCTGATGATTCTGAAAAGATCAAGGAGTTTAACAAGATCAGCAATTTTTATGGCGCAAAAAACACCAAACTGGTTGCCGAATACCAGGATAAATCACAAAAACTGGGCAAACAATCAGATTCACTGCTGAAAGTTTACATGCCTGTTTTCCAGAAAAACCTGGCCGACTACGGTGCTGCGGTTTTAAAATTTGTTAATGATAACAAAACCTCGTTGGCAGGCTTTTATGCAGCTACCTCATTAGATGTTTACAAATTTGAACCACAATTAGTGGCTTATGCCGATGATATTAAAGGAAACTTTCCGGGTAATCCTGGTGTGCAAACCTTTGTTAAGCAGATGGAAAAGATCAAGCCGGTATCTATTGGTCACAAGGCACCGGATTTTACGACAATCGGTATAGACGGTAAACAGGTAAGCCTGGCCGATTATAAAGGCAAATATGTAATGGTTGACTTTTGGGCATCATGGTGTGCGCCTTGCCGCCAGGAAAACCCAAACGTGGTTAAACAATATGCCGCTTTCCATTCAAAAGGATTTAATATTTTAGGGATTTCTTTAGATAAGGATAAGGCAGCATGGCAAAAAGCCATCAATGATGATAAACTGGAATGGGCTCACGGATCTGACCTGAACAGCTTTGAAGGGCCTACGGAAAGGCTTTATAACATCGAGGCTATCCCATCAAATTTTATCATTGATCCGGCCGGAAACATTGTTGCTAAGAACATAACGGGTGCCGATTTGGAAGCCTTTTTAACCAAAACGTTCAAATAGGTTCAATAAATCGTTAACATAAGGTAACCTTTAACAATTTGTTAATATTGTGGTAACTTTAAGCTTTTGTTAAGTGTATACTTTTATACAAAAAAATTAACGCATCATGAGCAGCTCTCCGAAACAGAAAATTCTTATTGTTGATGATGAACCGGATATTTTAGAGTTGATTGAATACAACCTTAAAAAAGAAGGCTACCAGGTGTTTTTGGCCCGCAACGGTCAGGAAGCCGTAGCTGAAGCCAAGAAATCACTACCTGATCTTATTGTACTTGACATTATGATGCCTAAAATGGACGGCATCGAGGCCTGTCGTATTATGCGCACCATGCCCGAGTTTAAAAATACCTTTATGGTGTTTTTAACTGCCCGCAGCGAAGAATACTCAGAAATAGCCGGCTTTAACGTTGGTGCCGATGATTATATAGCTAAACCTATTAAGCCACGTGCCCTGGTAAGCCGTATAAACGCCATTTTACGCCGCAATGCCCCTGCCGAGGAAGCACCTGACAACAAACTGGAAATTGGTGACCTGGTTATTGACCGCGAAGCCTACCTGGTTTACCAAAAAGGCGTTAAGGTTGTATTAGCCAAAAAAGAATTTGAATTGCTTTACCTGCTGGCTTCAAAACCAGGCAAGGTATACACCCGCGAGGTGATCCTGAAAAACATTTGGGAGGACTCTGTAGTGGTAACCAACCGTACCATCGATGTACACATCCGCAAACTACGCGAAAAGCTTGGCGACGATGTTGTAGCTACCGTTAAAGGTGTTGGTTATAAGTTTGAGGGCTAAGCCCCCCAGCCCCCTAAAGGGGGAGCTTTTTGATTAGGATATTTGAATCCCGGTTTTCTTTGGAAACCGGGATTTTGTTTGTGACATATTTATAAAATTTGTCATTTCGATAGAGCGAAGGCGGGGCTTGAGTGGGGTGCGAAAGAGAAATCTTATACAAGCGACGAGCGAATGGAGTCGCTTGTATAAGATTTCTCCTCACCTCCGGCGCGTAACCCCCTCGCTGGTTCGTTCGAAATGACAATTTTTTAATTGATCTGCAAAAACAAAATACAATTGCTTCTTAACCCCGCAGAGGTTACCTTTGCGTTATTATGCTGCAACGTGTAACAGCCTATTTATTGATCTTTTCGCTGGTATCAGTTAACTTTTCGCGTTTTTTTGTATACGCGGGATTTGAACTGAACCGGAATTACATTGTTACCAAGCTTTGCGAAAACCGGGATAAACCGGCAGTGCATTGCGATGGTAAATGTTATTTCGCGAAAAAGGTAAAACAGGCTGATGACAAGCAGGCCAGCGACGAAAGGCAGTCGCAAAAGAGCCTCTTTCAGGAAGTGTTTTTGATCAGTTCAACTGATATTCAATTCCACACCAGCCTGTTGCAAGTAATTTCAACCCCTTATGATAACAGCCTGCCGCCCACCCCGGCCGCTGTGATCTTCCAGCCTCCTCAATTAGGATAATATCCCTGTTTTATTTTTCCCGGAAAAACCAGATGTGCAGATTTTAGATTTCAGATGTGCAGATGATGAATTGATTTGAAAATTTGAGAATTTGAAGATTTGAAAATGCGCTAAGCCTTTTATGATTCTGCTAATTCTTAAATTCTGTAAATTCTGATTCAGGCAACTATGTCATTGCGAGGAACGAAGCAATCGCGAGCTGTGCAGGGGCGCTCTGTATGCTACGAGATTGCCGCGCTGCGCTCGCAATGACATAGCAGGAATATCCGGGAAAACCCAATTCACCAATATTATCCACCGGGATTTATATCCCGAAAGCATTTTACATGAAAAAACTTTTTAGTCTAACTATATTTTTAATACTCTTTTTAATCCGGGCCTACAGCCAAACCAATGTAATAGTAACCGATGCCAATACTCACGAGGCTATCAGCGGTGCTATGATCGCTAATGCCGTTAATAATGCTAAATTAGGTACTACCAATGCCAATGGCAGGTATACCATCGCTCAACAAAATATCAGTAAGATAAAGGTGAGCATGGTTGGCTATACTACACAAACAGTTAACATCAATGGTGTAAAGGCCGATGTGACTTTAACGCCATCAACGTTGGATCTGCAGCCTGTGGTGGTAACCGCCAGCAGGGAAGGGCAGGCCCGGCAGGATGCACCGATTGCCATTAGCAAGATCAACTCTACCCAAATTAAGGATACCAAGGCTACCGCGCTTTACCAGTTGTTGAATAAAGTAGCTGGTGTGTATATGGTCGACTTAGGGAACGAGCAGCATACCATGGCTATCCGCCAGCCTATTACCTACAACGCGCTGTATCTGTATATGGAAGATGGTTTGCCTATTCGCCCTACGGGGATCTTCAATCATAATTCCTTGTACGAGATCAACATGTCGGGTGTGAAGGATATCGAGGTAATTAAAGGTCCGGCTTCTTCGCTTTATGGTAGTAACTCTATCGGCGGAGCGATAAACTTCATTACCCAGGGACCGCCATCGGGCTATGCTGGCAACGTATCTGTACAGGGCGATAATAACCATTACCGTCGCGTTGATGCCGACGGCGGTTTTACCCAGGGCAAATTTGGCCTGTACGTTGGCGGCTACATTGCCCGTCAGCGTGATGGCTGGCAGGACTATTCTGACTTTGATAAGTACTCGGCCAATTTTAAAACCACTTATGATTTTAATGCCAATACACGTTTAACCACATCGGCAGCGTACAACAACCTAAACACCCAAACGCCGGGCAGTTTAGATAGCGCCCGCTTTTATAGCCGCAGTTATGGGGCCAATCAGCGTTTTACTTACCGCAAGGTAGAATCATTCAGGGCAAGCACCCGTTTAGATCATAAATGGGATGATAATAACGTCACCTTTGTAACCCTGTTTTTCAGGCATAACTCCACCGCGCAATTGCCAAGCTATTATATATCAGATGTGAGGGACAATGCCGGCAATTACCTGAGCAGCAACGGGCAGGTGAACGATCAGCGGTTTCAAAGCTATGGTTTGCTGGCCCAGCACCGGGTTAATTTTAATTTCCTCAGTTCAAGGCTGATAGGTGGGGTTTATGTAGATGATAGTCCCAGTTCATATTATGCCCAATACCTTGATATTGATAAAGATGTGCAGAACAATTATTACGCTGGCTTTACCAATACAGGTAAATACATTGATGACTACCGCATTAAACTCTTTAATACTGCTGCCTACGCTCAGTACGAGCTTAAACCAACCGAAGCCCTGCGCATAGTTGGTGGTTTACGGTACGATAGGGTGCATTACGATTTTACCAATGGCTTACCGGCCGGCCAAACCAAGTACAAGCAACAGGAAACCAACAATTTCAATATCGTAGCACCCAAACTGGGTTTAACTTATGATTTGGGCAACAACAAAGGTTTTTACGCCAACTACAGTGTAGGCTTCCAGCCACCAGAAACCGGCGACCTGTACAGCGCAAGGCAGCTTGCCCCTTTAAAACAGGCCACGTTTGATAATTACGAGATAGGCGGATGGTTTACCGCATTTGACAAAAAACTTCGTTTTGAGGTAAGTATATACGATTTAGAGGGCCATAATGAGATCATTAACCAGCTACTGCCCGATAATACCACGCAAAACCAAAACGCGGGCGCTACCCGTCACCGTGGGGTGGAGTATGCCTTAACCCTGGCCCCGGTACAGGAGCTAAGCTTTAGGTTTAGTGGTACCAATGCCAGGCACACCTATGTAAATTACAGCGAAGTGGTTGCCAATTACAGCAATGGTACCAACACCGTTATCAATTACGATGGTAAACGCATGAACAACGCCCCCGCCTGGATAGCCAACTCCGAGCTTACCTACAAGCCCCTGTACCTGCCGGGCTTCAGGATAGCGGGCGAGTGGCAGCACATTAACCAGTACTACACCAACCCGGCCAATACCAAAACCTACAGCGGGTATAATATTTATAACCTGCGTTTGGGTTACAACGCATTGGGCAGCACTTTAAAAGGCATGGGCATTTGGTTTAATGTGTTAAATTTAACCAATAAACTGTATGCCACTACGGTAACCAGCAACCAGTATGGCGATACGTATAACGCCGCAGCGCCGCGTACCTATAGCCTGGGAATCAGTTATTCATTTTCAAAATATTGATCAAATGGCATCATCGGCATTAAAAAGTAACTTTTATAAATGGCACCGCGTACTGGGCTTAATATCCCTGGTACCGGTAATATTTTGGACGCTGAGCGGGCTTTCGCATCCGTTCATGTCAAACTGGTTCAGGCCGTCTATAGCGCAGGAGGTATTTAAACCTCTTGCGCAAAGTAAAATGAAACCGGCCCTGAGCATTCAGCAGGTATTGGATAGCAACCACGTTACAGCCATCAGGAATTTTAACCTGCTGAACTTTAAGAAGGGCACATTTTACCAGGTGTTAGGTGCGGATAGCACGTACAAATACTATTCGGCAACCAACGCGACTTTGCTGCCCCATGGCGATACCGATTATGCCGAATACCTGGCCCGTTATTTTACGCAGGATGGCACGTCGGCATTAAAAAGTATCACCCTGCAAACGGGTTTCGATGGGCAGTATCAGCCTATTAACCACCTGCTGCCGGTTTGGAAGGTAAGTTTCAATAGAGCCGATGGGATGGACATTTACATTGAAACCGGCCAAAGCCGTATGGGCACTTTTAATAACAATACCCGCAAGGCTTTCCTGTGGCTGTTTGAGCAGTTCCATATCTGGCAGTTTTTAGCCGATATTGGTGGCGATACTTTCCGCAATGTGGTATTGGTTGTCATCATGACTATGATGCTGTTCGCGCTCATCAGTGGCTTAACGGTTTATGGGCTGATGTGGAAGAAGTTTAAGGCCATCAAACAAAATCGTAAAGCTAAATGCACCGAAGATAAGCGTTTTGTACACCGCTTTCACCGGCAGATAGGGCTGATCGTATCTTTTGTGATGCTCACCTTTGTGATCAGCGGCTTATTTCACCTGGCGGTAAAGCTGCATAATGACGAACCTGCGAAAGCTGATTATGGACAGGTAATTAAGCGTAGTGATCTGACTATCTCCAACCTCGCGCTGCCTGTTACTGATAGCCTGATCCGCAAAATAGGAGTTGTCAGCTTTAATGGCAACACATTTTACCAGGTTACCGACGATAAAAAACAGATCACTTACATCAACACCAAAACCGGCAAAGAACAAACCAATGCAGATGAGGACTACGCCCGCTTTTTGAGCACTTATTACCATCCACGCTTAGAGGTCAACAAGTTTTACGGCAGGGTTAAGGTAGACCAGATCCGCCAGTTTGATAATGAATATGGGTTTATTAACAAACGCCTGCCTGTTGAACGTGTTGGCTATCCCAACGGCGATAATTGGTACATTGAAACCACCACATCTAAACTGGCTACCAAGGTGGCAGCTATCGATAGGGCCGAAGGCTTATCCTTCATTTTCCTGCATAAATATTTCGGCATGAGTTGGGCCGGGAAAAACATCCGGGATTTGGTGAGTATGCTGGCCGCATTAGGTGTGCTGGTGGTATCTTTATTTGGATTTGCATCCTTTATAAAAAATAAATAAACATGAAAAAATCCCTGCTCATATTGGTTTTAGCTGCATTAAGCTTAAGCGCTATCACCGCCTGCAATAGTAATACCCCTAAAACCACAGTAGTAAAACCGAAAAGTAAATACATGTGCACCATGCACCCAGACCTGAGCTTTGACAAACCCGGTACCTGTTCAAAATGCGGAATGGAATTGGTGGAGCGGGATACGACGGGAGGGAAGTGATTTTTGGGACTCTGGGATTTTTGGATGAAGGATTTTGGACAAAGGAACAAGGACAAAAGCAGCGGGCTGTGCGAATCCCTTGGAAGCTATTGTATATACAAATCGTTCAAAAAAAATGTCATTTCGATAGAGCGAAGGAGGGGGAATGAGCGGGGGGCGAAAGAGAAATCTTCGACGCCCTGTATAGCTGAATGTCCGCTTTTATAAGATTTCTCCTCACCTCCGGCGCACAGTCCCCCTCCGGTTCGTTCGAAATGACAACGTTTTGGTTGATGATATGATTAAAAAAGAGATATACGCACAATCCTTGCTCAGAAGAGGGATTTGATAAACACCAAAAAAGCCATCCTTTAAGGGGATGGCTTTTATTAAAATTTGATCTGCTTTGCTGTTTTCAATAATGCCGTGCTGTTACGTATACTTAACAACAGCGGCATTTTAATTATTAAAACACAGCAACAGCATTCAAACAATTAAGCTTGTTTAGTAAACTGAACGTTGATTAACAGTTTAATGTCTTCACCTACAACGATAGAACCGGCTTCGGTAACGCCATCCCAGGTTAAACCAAACTCTTTTCGGTTAATTTTACCGCTGATTTCGAAACCTGCTTTGGTTTGGCCATAAAAATCGGCAGCCGAACCACCAAACTCAACATCAAGAGTTACTGGTTTAGTTACGTCTTTTATAGTTAAATCGCCTTTCAACGCGTACTCATCATCACCTGTTTTGGTGAATGAGCTTGATTTAAAGCTGATTTGTGGATATTGTGCAGCGTCAAAAAACTCGGCCGATTTTAAGTGCTCGTCGCGTTGTGACTGATTGGTATCAATGCTGTCGATATCTAACGTGAAATCGATCTCGGCATTTTCAAAATCGTCGTTATCAGTAATTAATTCACCTGCAAAGCTTTTGAAAAAGCCGCTCACGGTTGAAATAACCAGGTGTTTTACTTTAAATTGTACTTCGGAATGCATTGGGTCAATAACCCATTTTGTTGCTGTTTCTGTTGACATGATTTTTTATTTTTTTTGTTGATACAAAGATAATACAAAAATAGATGTTTAAACATCTATTTTACTTTATTTACAATACGTAGACATTGAGTTACAAGTTTAACTATACACTTGCCTAAATGTTTAGCCAATAAGCTACTTTTATAAAATATAATACCGGCTTCATACCAATTTAACAACAGCATGAGAAAGCTCTTTATCGTTTCCTTCTTTATCATCTTCGCGGCCCTTACAGCCTGGGTTGTCATCTGGCCGCCAGCAATTTGGGCGTTCTTCATTATGGTACCTATTTACGCGCTTGGGTTTTACGACCTGGTGCAAAAAAAACATAGCATTGTACGCAACTTTCCGGTGTTTGGTCACCTGCGGTTTTTGATGGAAGATCTGCGCCCCAAAATATACCAGTACTTTGTAGAGAGTGATACCAACGGCACGCCCTTTAACCGCCAAAACCGCAGCGTGGTTTACCAGCGCGCCAAAATGGTTGATGATACCCGCCCCTTTGGCACCGAGCTGGATGTTTACGAAAACGGTTACGAATGGCTTAACCACAGCATTGCTGCCATTGATCACCATAAACTGGATATGGCCCCGCGGGTAAAGGTAGGCGGACCGGATTGCAAGCAACCCTACATGGCCAGCGTTTTTAATATTTCGGCCATGAGCTTTGGCTCGCTGAGCGAGAATGCCATACTGGCCCTTAACGGCGGTGCCAAACTCGATAATTTTGCCCATAACACAGGTGAGGGTGGTTTAAGCGATTACCACCTGCAGCCCGGCGGCGATATCATATGGCAAATTGGTACCGGCTATTTTAGCTGCAGGCATAAAGATGGTACTATAGATTACGATGCCTTTGCCGAACGTGCTGTAAAACCGCAGGTAAAAATGATCGAGATCAAGCTTTCGCAGGGTGCCAAGCCTGGGCACGGCGGTATTTTACCTGCCGCCAAGGTAACGCCCGAAATTGCCCGCATCCGTTTGGTTGAAATGGGGCAGGATGTAGTTTCGCCGCCATTCCATACCGCGTTTAGCGATCCCATCGGATTAATGAAATTTATTGAGAAATTACGGGAATTATCAGGAGGAAAACCCATCGGCTTCAAATTATGTGTAGGCCACAAAAGTGAGTTTTTAGCCATTTGTAAGGCCATGGTTAAAACCGGCATTTATCCGGATTTTATTACCGTAGATGGGGGAGAGGGCGGCACCGGCGCAGCACCGCTGGAGTTCTCCAACTCGGTAGGGATGCCACTGCGCGAGGCCCTGGCTTTTGTGTACGATGCCCTTACTGGTTTTGATATTAAAAAACATATTAAGCTGATTGCCTCGGGCAAGGTAGCTACCGGGTTCGACCTGGTGAAGAATTTCGCCCTCGGTGCCGATATGTGCAACAGCGCCCGCGGTATGATGTTCGCCCTGGGCTGCATCCAGGCTTTAGAGTGCAACACCAACACCTGCCCAACCGGCGTGGCCACCCAGGATAAAGACCTGATGCGCGGCCTTGTAGTCGATGATAAAAAGGTACGGGTAGCCAACTTTCACAAAGCCACCGTAGGCAGCGCCATCCAGATGATTGGTGCCGCCGGCCTCACCAAGCCTTGCGACCTGCACCGCATGTTCATTTACCGCCGCATTAACCACAGCCAGATTCAAACCTACGGCGAACTGTTTCCCTACATCCCCAAAGGTAGTCTGCTGAAAACTCCATACCCGGCCACCTTTGAGCTTGACATGGCCCTAAGCAGCGAAAATACCTTTGTACCCGATTATACGGTGGTTACTAATATAGATTATAGTAATGTGAGTTCGTATTCGGTAGCAAGTAGTTAGTGTCAGGTATCAAGATTCATTTCGATGCTGGTATACTGAAATAGAACGAACTTCCGATGCCTTCCCTGCTTTCAAACCATAGGGTGCCATTGTTGCTTTCTACCAATTCTTTACATAATAAAAGACCAAGCCCGCTTCCTTTTTCGCTGGCCGTGCCAAAAGTAGTGTGCGAAACAAACTTGTTAAATATCAGGGACTGTGCTTCCGCCGGGATGCCCCTTCCGTTGTCTTTTATTGTTACTACCGTAAAGTTCTCTTGTTTTTCGGCGGTTACCGTGATCTGATCGCCTGCTTTTGAAAACTTTACCGCGTTTTCTAATAAGTTCCTGATCACAATATCAATCATCGTTTCGTCGCCATATACGGTTTCCGGTCCGGCTTTCTCCATACCGGTTATCAGCACTTTCTTTTCAGCCGCCCGTTGTTTCAGCAGCGTAATATTTTGATCGATTACCTTTTGCACATCAAAGCAGGTAGGGTTGGGCTGTATTCCGTCTAATTGGCTTTTTGCCCAATACAACAGGTTTTCGGCTAATTTGGAGGTCATTAAAAGCGTATCGCATATTTTCTCGATCCAAAATTCATGTTCTTCCTGGGGCAAACTTTTTTCCTTTACAATGTTCATCATCTGGCTCACGGTTTGGATGGGACCCCTCAGGTCGTGCCCGATAATAGAAAACAGGCGGTCTTTCACATGCACCAATTCTTCCAGTTGAAGATTTTGTGCTGATATATTTTTATTTTGCAAAGCAAGCTGCTCATTGAGCTTCCTCTTTTGCCGATAACTGCGGAACTGGATCATAGCCAGTAACAATAAAAGTATGGCTCCGCCTGTTAAGATGTCCCGTTTTAACCGCACTTTTTCCAGCTCTTTTCTATTGATAATTTTATCTTTATTCAACAGGTTAATTTGTGCCTGTTTTTTATCCAGTTCGTAGGTTAACTGTATGTCTTTAATGGCTTTTTCTTTTTCCGCCGTTTTTAGGCTGTCGTTTAATGCAATTTCAAGGTTCCGGTAATATAAGGCCTGCTTATACCCTCCGGTTTTTTGATGGGTTAAATACAATACCCTATAGGCGGTTTGAATGAGTTCAAGAATGCCGGATTTTTTGCTTTCTTTAAGACATTTTTGGGCATACAACATACTCAAATGGTATTTGCCGGTATAATAGGAGGTGAGTGCCAGGCCACCATGGCAGTAGGCAACATCTTCGTCATCTCCTGCTTTTTTGGCAATATAAAGGGCCCCTGTCAAATAAGTGTTGGCCACCAGGTATTTTTTGTTGGTAATCAAATTTTCGGCAATATTATACATTGCAGCAGCCATATCGACGGGATCTTTGATTCGTTTAGCTATAACCAGTGCCCTGGAGTTATAGGCAATAGCCGAATCTGGCTGACCTTTTTTCTTAAATATTTCCCCCATGTTTACCAGCAGGTTGAAGATGCCATTACGTGCGGGGCCTTTTTGTTTGATGGCTATCTTATAAGCTTGCTGGTTATAATAAAGTGCTTTGGGGTAATCGTCCATAGAGGTGTACAGGCCCGCTATGTTACCATATTCGTTCTCGCTCAATCCTTCCATACCCAGTTTTTCGCTGATGCGCAGGCACTGCAAATGGGAGTCCAGTGCTTCGGGCCAATTTCCTTTGTATCCCAGGGCTACCCCTTTTGCAAGATACGCCAGCGCAATACCTTTTTCGAAATGAATTTTTTTTGCCAGATCAAGGGATTTTCCGGCCATTAACAGGGCGCTATCGGCATTTTTACTCCAATATAACCTGGAAATTGAATAGTAAATATTGACCCTGTCTGTGTCGTGCTTTGCCTTATCGAGGCTCTTAATTAACGTATTTATGCGACTGGGTTGTGCCTGGCAGGAGAATGTACCGGTATTGATGTGAACGGTACCTATCAGCACACTATACATCATAATACACCGCGTATATAAACGAAGTTTATGGATAAATAGTGGTTTCCCCATACAGGATAGTTAATTAGGTGGCACAATATAAGATTAAAGAATAATATTAAATATTCCTAATGAGTGTGAATAAAAAGAATAGAAATAAACCGGAGGGTAATAGAACTGGGCTTTACGATTGTTTGGATAACTACATTACTTTGTTGTAACCGACAACATCGGCCCGCTCTTGGCCGCGGGTGGGCCAAGTCCTTTCTGTCTTGAAACAAAAAGGACCAAAAAATTCAAGTCAGCAGAAATGCTTCTTTGCGCCCAAGGCCTTTGCCCTGCAAAACGGCCAAAACCTGGGCTGGAATTATTTTGCCCTCAGCCTCATTTCCCCTGCCGCAAAAACATCCTATGCCCTGCCGCCACACAGCCCCGCATCGTTTTGGCCGTTTTCGCCCGAAGCTGCTCTGCTGACGGGAAACCGAAAAGCTTTCGTGAAATCATGTCTCTAACCCCAATGTCATGCTGAACTTGTTTCAGCATCCCACTCGCTAAGTATACATCATGTGGGTTACCTGTCCTGTGAGGCCCCGAAACAAGTTGGGGACAACCTCCGTTTATAACTATGTCATTGCGAGCGCAGCGCGGCAATCCCGTAGCCCTACAGAACGAACTATTTAGGTATCGACTTTACTTCGTTGTAACCGATATTGATTTATTACCCGATATTTGTTTTAATGGAGAAGTTAAGAAATTTTTATGCCTTGTTTTGGATCCTGGGTTTAGCCCTGCTGCTTTACGCCTTCTTCAGGATTAAGCAAGAGATTTTTCGGCATAAAAAGCCGGAAACGGAGATTAAGAAAGTTGCTATGCGATAATGTTTGTGACCAAAATAATCACAAGTCATCCTCGCTCTACCCTTCACACAAGACTTGCGCCAAAGGGGGTACTGTGATTTTCAAAGAATTCTTTCATCATTTTCATTGTTAGATTTCGAAGTACTAAATTTTTGCCAAAAAAAATGATATCCAAATGCTAACTTAATATCACTAACATATTTTTTTACTGGCAGATGCTCTAATTCAAACGGTATGTTGCTATTTGATATTTCCCCAAATAAAGTTTTGAAATTAGAGTAAATTTTTACGCCGGGTGCAGATGGCCCGGGAAGCATTACTGAAAAACGTCGGCTTGTACTTTTAGTCTTTAGATCGAATATTACTACAAAACAGTTGAGTTCTTTAGGTGTTTTAAGGATGTAAATTCCAGGTTCAAAACTTGGTAGTACAATACTATAAGGATGCTCTATTATTTTTTCAGTAGGCTTAGATATTTGTTCTTTAACGTAATACATTCCTTGGTTGAGTAATGAACAGTATCCAAAGGTTGAGAAAATTGCAAGATAACCAATTCGAAGTAATGCAATTTCTACTAGTCGTGAGTCCGTTTCGGGCAACGGCATGCTTCCAGAAATAACATACTCATGTAGACTATCTTCAGCTTTTTTGAATTCTTTTATGACATTTTGAAATATGACGGGGTTAGAGCGGGTAGGATCGAGATGCAGATTTACTGTTCCATTACCATCGACTCTAATTCTAGCATTAATCTTATTTCCATTGAATGTCATTGGCCGGTTTTGTTTGGTGTTGGGAAGAAAATCCGCAAAATCGAGCCCTTCCAGATAAGTTAACAATTGCTTATCTAATAATTTGCCGCTTTCTGAATTACACTTACTGCAAGTCAATAACGCTCCTTTTCCGCCGAGGGAATCAGGTGGAACGTGTTCTAAAGTTAAGTATGTCTTTGACGTTGCTTCCAAGTCTTGCTCTTTAAATCCTTCAAAACAGATTGGACACAAATAGATATCTCGTACAGTTGGTACAAACCTAACCTCTCCGTTGTGAGTATCTACATATTCGAAGTTTCTTGAAAAGATTTTGAACAAGTTTAATTTTGAATACCGAGTGGATTTTTTCACTATTAAAGTTAAATGTATTCTTGATAACCGACATCGGGGTAAGAAAATATTTCTTGTTTATCTCCCCTTTCTACCAACAAAAGCAAATCCCATAATCCCACAAATCCAACTCCACCCACCCACCTGCGTGAGGGATAGAAGTGGATACCGGCCCATGAGCGTAATGCCTGCAGGCGTATGAACGCATAGCCCGACCCAAAGGGGCACGCCCTTGTGAAGAGAGTCAAGATGTTAGCGTCAGGAATTAAGAATAAACGTTTTTTAATCACAAATCTCAACCCTTTTCCAGAAAGTCACCAGCTGTTAAAATTGAGATATTTTGAAAGGGGTGTAAAACCAATAAGTCTTTATCGCCTGTAATGATGTAGTCGGCAACTGATGATACGGCTAATTCTAAATATTTATTATCCTTAACGTCGCGACAGGCTTTTATCTCTACGGTTATGGGAATAAATTTTACTGTTGATTTTAAATCTTCGATAATGGCAAGTCGTGTCTCGAACGGAACATATTTGTCGAATTTAGGTCTGACGAAAACATCGCTAAATTCAGCATATGTTTCATCAGAGAGCACTATAGTTCCTTCGGCAGAGGCTTTGTAAAAGGCCCTGGCTGCTATAGATGTTTTGGCGAGCAGGAATGCACTAATCAGTGTATTGGCATCCAGTACAAAGTGCTTAGTTTTCGTCATTTAGCAATTGTGCCAGCACTTCTTCGGTTAATCCGTTTTTGCTTGCTTCTTTACGAGCATCCTGCAAAAGCAGTTCGAAATTTTCTTTCTGGGTTTTATTCAATGAATCGCTTAAAATATTTTCGAGGTTTTTGCTGATCTGATTTCGCAATTTGGCTGAGGTATTACGCCATGCTTTTGCTGTTTGATCATCAACTTCTAATACAATCCGTTCCATACCTGATAGCTTGATTAACAAATTTAACTAATTTATTTAAAAATGTTGTGCGAGAGAAGTAAGAATAAGTTCAAAAATAGATACACTCAACCGCCTACCTCACCCCACCCACCAACCTAACCTTCCCCACAATCTTCCCCATCGAATCCACCTTTTCCCAAACGTCAAACTTAACCAACACCTCAGCGGGAATAACCACCGGTTTATAGGCAGCCAGCACTTCGGTATAAATTTCGAGGAGTTTTTTTAGTCCGTTGGCCGGTTTATCACCAAGCTTGCCCAGGCAGGCGTTGAGCAGCGTTTGCAGGGCCTGGTTGTGGGTTTGGGATACCTGGAACAGGTTGGATAATATTAGGTCGGTAAAGCGCTTAAAGGGCGTTAGTTCGATGTTTTGGTGAATGCCGATAATTTCGCCGATCTGTTGGCTGTTGATGGTGTTGTGGCTTATGCCGCTGATCCAGAGCTCGGCGGCGTAGGCGCGCACGGTTTTGTCACTGCTGATCATGGCCGAGGCGATGAGCAGGTGCGCCATTGGGCCGTGCGGTTTGTTGAGGGTTAACAGGGCTTCGAGGGTGTTGATGATCAGTCGTTTTTCGGCTTCGCTTTCAAAATCCGGACTTTGGAGCGCCGCGCCCATGATCCTGGCCAACCATACTTCGGGGTGGTTGGGGTTTAAAAACAGGAGGCGCTTTACATCATTATCCTCGACCCCAATATAGCGGTATGGCAGCGTAGTCCAATCATAAACCGATTGCGGTACGGCTGTTTTTGCCGGCATTAGTTTGGTAAACAGACTTTTAATAAGGGATGGTTTGGCTTGCTTATCGCCAAATTCAATGATGAGTTTGCTCCGTTTGGCCGCGGTATCTACGTTTTTGCGGGTGGTGTAGTCCCATTTTTTATAGGTAAAGGGTTCTACTACCGATGTCCACCTGAAATTGCCGGTAAGGTGCTCTTCGGGCAGGCTGCTGTAAGCAAACCATTGCGGGTTAAGCGGTGCCGGGCTATTGCGGGTAAGGGCTGCTACCAGCCATACCTCTTTAAATTTGAGGGTTTGGCGCGGGTAATATTCACCGCCTAACAAAAAGCTGATGAGCTGCCGGTATTCGCCCGATAGTTTTTCGTTGGCCAGGATCAGGGCCTCCTGGTGATCTTCGCCTGAGCAGCGGGATACGGCCACCTGGAAATCTACATCGGCAGGAAGCACCTTGGCCGACTGGTATTCAATCAACCTTTGTACCAAAGCAAGCGGCGATACCCAGCAAGGTTGATGTGTTGGGGTAGATAACAGGGGGAGTTGCAGCTTGCGCTCCAGCATAAAAAAGGCAGCCAGCAGTACGTGTCTAAGCGTTTTGTAGGCTAATGTTCTGTTCCAGCTTTTGATATTATCCAGCCGACTCAGGTACTTGCCCCAAAGTTCCTTTTTATCAAACGCTTCCTTAAACGATTCGCGAAGCAATTTCAACGCTGCCGTTCTATCGGGATAAACCTCAACCAGCAACCGACCATAATCTGTAAAAAAGGTAGCCAGCATATTATCCAGGTGGCCCATGGTGCTTGTAAAATCGCTTGAGATAATTTTGCAGGCCCGTTGAAAGGCGGGGATCAGTTTGCCAATGTTTTCGGTGGTCATTTCGGTTTGAAAGCGCAGCAGGGCGGCAGGCAGTAAATCGAAATGATATGTTTCGTTTTGATCAAAGGCCTGGCTTGCTAAATACACCAGCTCATCAAACGTTTGGGGGTATGCTATAGCTACTAAACCCGTTGGGGATTGTGACTGTACTGTCGCCTCATCAACTGCCGGTTGCGTGGCTTCCCGCTGTTCAATAAATGCCGATAATAAATTGCGGGCGTCAAAAAGCAGGGCATCCTGGTAGGCCGATACGGCTGTTTTTAATTCGTCAGCAGTGACATCGCCATATTTTTGCAGCAATTTAGCCACCCTCACCTGCACGTTATTATCCTGGTGAATAAAGGCCTGGCAGGCAATAACCATCAGCGTACCGGCTTTATCTTTGTATTTTTTGGCTAATTTATCAATAGCCATTAAGGTGGTGGATATGGCTGTTTTTGATTCGGACGCCAAAAGCAGGGGGGCATGATCTAAAAAGGCATCCACATTAAAACCTTTTTCATCACAGATATCTTTCAGGTATTTTACAACCGTATTTACCGGTTTGCTATGGGGCGAATTGAGCACCTGTAATAGCTGGTCCTGCAGGTTTAACAGCTCGGCCTTTGAGGGCTCCAGGTGCATAAAAAGAGCAATAAACCAACCCGATAAGGTTTGGCTAAAATTGCTGTTTGATGCCCGTAAGGTTTCTTTTAATAGCCGTTGCCGGTCGATGGTTCCCTCGTCACTATGCTTTTTGAAGGCATGCGTCCAGATGCCTTCGGCAGGTACGGTGGGCAGGTTAAAATGCTTATCGGCGCCATGTATATACGATTCATGATCAAAAAAGTACCAGATATGCTGGGCAAGGGTAACCTCCCTTGTTAACAGGTTTTGCGGCAGGTAAGTTTGGTTGAGTACGGTTCTTATACTAAAAAGATGATTGGGCAGCAGCTTTGCTATCGTGGCGGGGCTAAGCGTTACGTAGCCTTGTTCAACCATGGTCATATACCAATCGTAATTGATATAAAGGGGCATAAAATCGTTGCCGGCAAAATGGTTTACGTGATCGCTAAACCAATCGGGGCGGTACCAGGGTAAATGTTTATCAAAGGTTTCCCTGTTATCAATAAACAGAGCAAGCTGTTCAAAATCCTTACGGTTGCAGCATACAAAACTGGCGGCAACCAATATTTGGATCTGCGCCTTACTCCCCTTACGTCCGAAGTTACCCAGGCGGTCCTGCTTGTATTCCGAATAAGTTTTATATAGCCTTTTTAATTCGGGTACCAGTTCTTTTTTTTGTGCCTTATTAAGCGATTGCAAAAGGGGGATGAGTTTTGCTTCCCGTTCCTTCTCTAATATCAGGGTAAAATCTTCGGTAACGCTCATGGGGGATATCAGTTGGCCAATAGTTTTTTAACCGCTAAAATATGTTTGCAAATACCCCGCTCGCCCTGGTTTTTGCTGAACCAGGTACAGGTGCATTGTTCTTTATCGCCGTTTAACATCACCATATGGTGCACGCCGCTGCCTTCAACACGGGCTTCTACCTTATCATCCTGCCGGTTGATGATTTGCACTTTGCCTTCCTGTAACAGCTTTTCGGCATCTTTTAAACGCGGGTTAAGGCTCATGATGCGGTTAAGCTTAAAGGGCAGGCGGCGATAAAAAAAGTTGTTCTCGTCCAGGTCGTAGCCTAACAAGCCAATGGCCGATAGCCGGCCGGTAATGTTATCAACCTTTTGCAGATCCAAACCTTCGTTAACAGCCAGCAGGGTAGGGTTAAAGGCCTGGTTGGCATAGCTGTAATTATCCAGCGATTGCACCCAGTTATCGGGCACATCCTCAATGAGCGACTCCAACGCCGCGCCCTCGCCCGAGAAGCCACGCCAGGCATCGCGCGAGATAGACAGGCTGAACCGTACCGCCCCGATATAAATTTGCCAGGTAGTTGATTGCATGGTAGCATGCGGAAACACCCGCAATTCATCGGCAATAGCCAGCAAGGGTTCTATCAGTTTTAGGCGATGGATGCCGCCAACGGTAATAGCATCGCCCGCTTTTACCGGTGAAAACATAGGTTTGCCGCCCCGGGTTATTAAATAATAATCTGTTTTGGGTTTGCCCGGCGGGATGCTTTTAAACAGCTGCAAGGCCTGCAGGCGGTTAAAGGAATGCACCTTTTCAGATTCGGCCAAAAATATTTGTACCGATGTAAGCCCTTTGATCCATTTGACAGGCAGGGGCACTTTGCGCTCCACCACCTTTTCGCCCTCGCGGTGCAGGGCTACTTCTTTTTGGCCGATGGAAAGCAGCACTTTTTCGCTCCTGCGGATGTTGCTTAAGGCGGCCAGCATGGGTTGGTTAAAATCTACATTGGTGGTTCCGTTTTCCAGGAACTCGCCGTCGTGTCCATCGCCCAAAACATCCACCCGGGCATACACCCCGGCGCAATGAGAGAAACCCTCAAAACGGATCTTCTCGTTACCGGCCGTTACAATAGGATCTTTAAGCATAGCCAGCTCAAACGGCGACAGGCTAAAGCTGGATTTTACCACGTTGCTAAGCGTAAGCAGGCAGCGGGCAACGGTATAAGGGTCGGTAAGGCTGCCCCAGAAAAAGCAGGGGGCGTTATTTTTTTGCACCTCGCTGTATTTGGCCAAAAAAAGCTCGTCACTTAAAGTCGATTTTTTTAAGGTTGATGGCTGGCTGTATTGATAGGTTATGGTATCAGACATATGGCAATATCGATAAGGCTTTGCAGCGAAATAAAATTAGCAAATTATTTGGGCTGATGGATGGAGGATGGTAAAATGTTTTGAGGTGCTTTTGTGGCAGATGCATTACTTGTGTTTTGTAGCGATATGTGCGAATTTGCAAATCCGCTTGTCTGGCGGAAGACGCAAAATGTTGCGTCTCTACAAAACAGGGAGCAAATAGGCTAAAAAGGCGACAAAAGCAAACGTTGGCACATTGTGTTTTGCCTTTGTCTGTGTTATGGAAGCGACTAATGTCGAATTTAAGGTTAATGGAGGTGCTGTGTTTTTTCCACGAAAACTTTTCGGTTAGGTCAGCAGAGCAGCTTCGGGCGAAAACGGCCAAAACAATGCTGGGCTGATGTTCTCGGTTACAACGAAGTAATTTTGATACCCTCCCTTAGCGCAAGGTCTTGAGCGATGTAATGCGGGAGAATCACTTAATTTAGCCCGGTTTTTGGGTTAACACTTTTTTAAGAAAAACAATATAAAATATTGATAATCAATTAATTGTGTTTTTAATATGTTAAGTTATGTTAACCCTAAAATTTCAGATATGAAGTAGTCGGTAATATCAAATTTAGAAGTTTTCAAAACAGTCTAAGTTTAGCGCAGACGGCGTTTCAGCGTACAAAAAAAGGCGATGAGCTTTACACCCATCGCCTCTGATATGTCAATCAGCTTTAATTACAAAGCCAATACTTCTTTTACTCTTTCGGCGGCTTCTTTTAACAGGATGGCCGAGAATACTTTTAAACCTGAGTTATCAATCAGGGCTTTTGCTTCGGCAGCGTTGGTGCCTTGTAAGCGTACAATGATTGGAACCGGGATGTTGCCAATTTCTTTGTACGCATCAATTACACCTTGTGCAACGCGGTCGCAACGAACGATACCACCAAAGATGTTGATCAGGATGGCTTTAACGTTAGGATCGCTCAGAATGATGTTAAAACCTGCTTTAACAGTTTCGGCATTGGCAGTACCACCAACATCAAGGAAGTTGGCAGGCTCGCCACCGGCAATTTTAATAATATCCATGGTTGCCATAGCTAAACCGGCACCGTTAACCATACAGCCTACGTTACCGTCAAGTTTTACATAGTTAAGGTTTGATTTGCTTGCTTCAACCTCGGTAGGGTCTTCCTCATCGGTATCGCGCATGGCAGCGTAATCCGGGTGACGGTATAGCGCGTTATCATCTAAGTTAACTTTAGCATCAACGGCTAAAATTTTGTTATCAGATGTTTTTAATACCGGGTTAATTTCAAACTGAGATGAATCAGTAGCATCGTAAGCTTTGTATAAAGCAGCGATGAACTTGGTCATATCTTTAAATGCCTCGCCCGATAAGCCTAAGTTAAAAGCTATTTTACGGGTTTGGAAACCTTGCAAACCAACTTTAGGGTCAATTTCTTCTTTAAAGATCAATTCCGGGGTTGAGTGTGCAACTTCTTCAATGTCCATACCACCTTCGGTGCTGTACATGATAATGTTGCGGCCTTTTGCCCTGTCAAGCAAAACGCTCATGTAAAATTCTTTGGTTTCGCTTTCGCCAGGGTAGTAAACATCCTGTGCTACTAAAATTTTCTTAACCTTTTTACCTTCTGGTCCGGTTTGAGGGGTAACCAATTGCATGCCAATGATGTTGCCTGCAATTTCTTTAACCTGATCGTGGTTTTTGGCCAGCTTTACGCCACCGCCTTTACCGCGACCACCAGCGTGGATCTGCGCTTTGATCACTACCCAGCTCGATCCCAGGTCTTCTTTCAATTTTTGGGCAGCTGCAACAGCCTCTTCGGGTGTATCAGCAACTATGCCTTCCTGTACTCTTACGCCAAAGCTTTTTAATATCGCTTTGCCCTGATATTCGTGAATATTCATGCTTTTTGAAGAATTTGCGGTAAATCTACAATTTTTGTTTAAACGTGCGGGACGTTTGTTGAGTTTATTTGCCTGTTAGGGATTTAATAACAATGCTTTTACATTGGAGGGATGAAGGATTGTTGGATTAAGGAGTAAGGACTTTTGGATTGTAGGACTATTGGATTAAGGAGCAAAGACTTTGGGACGATGGACTTTTGACTGTTAGACAAAGAAGCAAACCCAATGACTAATGACAGCGTAGCGAAATGACCAATGACGCGCAGCAAATGACTAAATAGACTTTGCGTGTTCTACTTCGAAAACGGAATCAATTAGTAGTGGGGTTTGTTTGCCGGCTGCCACGGCCAGCTGATCGCAGCGCTCGTTTTCGGGGTGGCCGTTGTGGCCGCGTACCCAGGTAAACCGTACCTGGTGCAGCTTGCTTACTTCAATGTAGCGTAGCCACAGGTCTTTGTTTTTTTTACCGGCGAAGCCTTTTTGCACCCAGCCGTTCAGCCATCTTTTCTCGATAGAATCGATCACGTATTTAGAGTCGGAAAAGATCATCACCTGCTGGTTTGGGGTTTTTATAGCTTCCAGTCCTTTGATAACGGCCAGTAGCTCCATGCGGTTATTGGTGGTTTTGCGGAAACCCTCGGCCAGCTCTTTATAATGCTTGCCCGACCGCAATATTACCCCATAACCACCCGGTCCCGGGTTACCACTTGATGCACCGTCTGTAAAAATCTCGATCATGGTGCAAATATAGTAAAGCCCCCTAACCCCCTAAAGGGGGAACAAGAATTTAAATGCTGACCTCAAAACTCCCCCTTTAGGGGGCCGGGGGGCTCACTTTCTTAATCTTCAGTCTCAATGAATTACCAATTACCACCACATCAGAAAAAGCCATGGCAAAGGCACCCACCATAGGGTTTAAAAAGCCGAATGCGGCTATGGGGATGGCTACAATGTTGTAAGCGAATGCCCAAAAGAGGTTTTGTTTTATGGTGATGAGGGTATGTTTGCTGATCTGCAAAAACTTGATCACCGAATGCAGGTCGGTATTTAACAGCACCACACTGGCCGATTGGATGGCTACCTGGCTGGCATCATTCATGGATACACCAACATCGGCCTTGGTAAGGGCAGGGGCATCGTTAATGCCATCGCCTATCATAATGGTTTTGCCTTTTTGTTTGTAAATGTCTATAACCGCAAGCTTTTCGTCGGGCAGTTTTTCGGAATGTACCTCGGTGATGCCTATCATGCTGGCTACTTTTAAGCAGCGGTCTTTTTTATCGCCGCTTAACAATACCGGCACAATTCCCATTTTTTTAAGCTGAATGATCAGCGAAGCTGTTTCGGGTTTAACCTCATCGTCGATAGCTACCTGGGCCAGTAATGCCTGGTTTTTGTAAAGCGAAAGATTGAAATGATCGTTGGTGTTTTGCTTGGCGGTGCCTAAAAAGTAGTGATTGCCATCTACATCTTCGGCGCGCATGCCCAGGCCTTTTTCCTCTTTAACGGTTTTGAGTATCACCTTTTGTTTAGGCAGTTTGCTTAAGCCGTCAACCAGTGATTTAGCTATAGGGTGATTTGAGCGTTCTTCAATAGCGGTTATGATCCCCCTGATCTGTTCAAGATCCGCGCCCGCTTCGGCTTTGATCTGGTTAATGGCAAATTTGCCGGTTGTTAAGGTGCCGGTTTTATCAAATACTACATATTTGGTGTGGGCTACGGCTTCAATAGTATCGCCACCTTTAATCAGGATGCCGTTTTTAGCAGCCCTGCCCAGGCCAACCATAATGGCGGTAGGCGTGGCCAAACCCATAGCGCAGGGGCAGGAGATCACCATAACGGCAATAGCGTTCATGAGCGAGCGCTGCAAGCCTGCACCACCCACGAAATAAGTAAGTATAAAGGTGATGAGCGCTATGAATAAAACAGCGGGCACAAAAATGGAAGCCACTTTATCGCCCAATTTTTGCACAGGGGGTTTTGCTGCCTGCGCTTTTTTCATCAGGTCGATAATTTGCGACAGGATGGTATTGGAGCCTACCTTGGTAGCCAGCATATGGATATTGCCGTTTACCAGGATGGTGCCGCCAATTACTTTATCGTATTTCTCTTTTTCAACAGGTAAGCTTTCGCCGGTAAGCATCGATTCATCAACAGAGGCGCTGCCAGACAGGATCTCGCCATCAACAGGGATTTTATCTCCCTGGTTAACCAGCAAAGTATCACCCGGGCGAACTTCTTTGGCGCTGATCACTTCCACGCTGCCGTTGATAATTCGGTTGGCATTAACGTGCTGAAATTTGATGAGGTCTTTTACTGCCGATGTAGTTTGGGTAACCGAACGTTTTTCAAACACGTTACCTAACAATACCAGCGTAATAATGGTAGCGCAGGTTTCGTAAAACTGGTATTGCTCGCCTAAATTTTGGATAGTACCCACCAAGCTATATATAAATGCCGATGTAGAGCCGATAAAGATCAACACATCCATGTTGGGCACACCACCTTTAACCGAACTCCAGGCGCTTTTGCCAAAATGCAGGCAGCCTACAATAAATACCGGCAGGCACAAAAATAATTGTACTATGGGCTGATGTAAAAAATGCCAGGGTAGCAACATGTGCAGCAAAAGTGGGGCGGTAAATACGGCGCAAAAGATAAATTTGTTCTCTACCTTGTCATAAAACGGCGGATTATGCGTCGCGATATCATCGATTACTTTAAATCCTAAATTTTCTATGCCTTTAATTACTTCGGGAAGTTTGCTGTTGTCGTCGGCAGAGAATTTTACCTCTTCGCCGGCAAAATCAACAAGGATATTTTTTAACCCCTTTTTTTCGAGGAGTTTATGGATAGACATGGCGCAATTGTTACAATGCATCCCGGTCACGTTCAGTTCAATTAATTGCTCAGCCATAGTTACAAATTTAACTATTAATGATAATCGTTCTAAATTAAACAGGTAAGCCAAATGTAATTTTAAAAATAGTTTGCAAATACTCGGGAGTTTTCTACTTTTGCACTCTCCAAACGGTAGATGTAGCTCAGTTGGTTAGAGCATCGGTTTGTGGTACCGAGGGTCGTGGGTTCGAGCCCCATCATTTACCCTTTATGGGGCAAGGTCTTTAAAACAGATTTTTGCCCCATTTTTTTTGCCTGTAACTCCTTGTTTTTCATATATATTACAGACGCAGCCTCGTTCATTTTAGTGGTTCGACATCCCCCCTCAGAATAGGTCAGTTTTTCAGGAAAAAGCATCCCTACTAAGTATCTTTGACCCCCAATTGTCGAATCATCAAACCACCTATCCAGCATTTCCAGGTTCAAAATCGCTTTTTCTGCTATCGGTTTGATGTTTAAAAGGTTCGAACTTTGTTCCATAACCGTGTTCAGCTTCGCTTCCAGTCGCAAGACCTGCTCGCTGGCATCATCCTTTATTTTACGGAACTCCCCTGCATCAATCTCATCCGATAACATCAATTCCCTGGCTTTATCAATGCGGTTGTTATGCTCGTTGATCTGCTGGATCAATTCCTTGCGTTCTTCTTTAATGGAACGGGTTTGATTGTTATAGCAGTCTGTTACGGTTTCTACAAATAACTCTGAATAACCTTTACGCGGCAAAAACATCATTAATTCTTCCATGAACGCTTTATTTACCTCTTCAGCTCTATAACGCACACCACAGGATGAACGGCAATGGTAATAAACCCGGTAAGTTGACCTGCCTTTGGAAGCGCTGCCGGTTAACATTCTCGGGCATTTAGGGCATTTTAAAAAGTTTCGAAGCGGTAAGTCTTTAGGAGTAGCAATCGCTAAACCATAAACTTTCTTCCTGCCATCAAGCACATCCTGCACCTTATAGAATAGCCCTTCGGATATCAAAGGTTCGTGTAAAGCCTGTACCAGCCTTGCGGGTTCGTCTTTATATTCTGCTAATCTTATTTTACCGCAGTAAGCCGGGTTTCTGACACAGGTGTAAAAGTTGTTTTTACTGCACTTGATGCCCTTTTCCCGAATGGCATTAAGTATGTGTTCGCCTGAAAAGATGCCCTCGCTTAATTGCTCGAATACCCATTTCATTACAGATGCTTCCGGCTCTTTTACAGCAATATACCTCCTGCCATCTTCGCGTGCTTTATTCGCATAACCCAGCGGCGCTTTGCCCATCCAGCGACCTTCTTTTTTGGCCTGGCGAATTCCAAAAAAGGTATTTAATCCCCTGCGGTCATTTTCGATTTCCGGTGTTGTCAGATAAATGGCCAGCATCATTTTGTTTTCCGGAACACTGGTGTCTAAAGGCTGTTCGATTGCCTGCGGCTCAACACCCAGTTTTTTTAGTGTCGTTATCATTTGATAAGCATCGGAAGTGTTTCTGCTGAACCTATCCCATTTCGTAAATAAAAGCAGGTCTGTTTTACCCTTGTGTTTCTTTAGGTTAATGAGCAGTTTTTTCCACTCGGGACGATTAAAGGTTTTTGCGGAATGATCTTCATGAATCACATTTCGGACGGTAATGTTGCGTATTTCGCAATACTGCCGGAGTACGTGTTCCTGGCTTCGGGGCGAGTAACCCTTTTTCTGTTCGTCCGTGCTGACGCGGACATATAAATCTGCAATCTTCATAATTTTTTCTTTTAATTCATGATTTTCTGTTTTTGGGCGAAATGCCATTTTTCTGCCTTGAAACGCTCAAAATGGCTTCCGATACAGACAAGTTACTCAATTTATACAGGAAATCCAACATCAGTTCAGCGGTTTCGAGGCTGATATGCGTACCATGTTCAGCTAGTATTTGCATGGCTTTTTTCGGTGTTACGGTGCGCTTTTCTTCTCTTAAATAAGGTTGCATATATGAATTTTATGCCGTCAAACATCGCTCAACTTCGCCAGCCTTCATCAGTACTACTGATGGATATATTTTTAAGATTTTTTATTTATCAGTACTACTGATGGGCAGATTTTAGGACATGGCACCTTTGGCCATTCATTAAATAATAAGCCAATGAAAGATCATAAAGATCCGAATGTAAAAGGCCGTAAATACCACGGCAGCCCCTACCTCAAACTGAAAAAGGTAGGCCAATCCCCGAGACGGGGAATCAAGCAGCGGTTACGGTCGGCGGTTTCACTTGAATACGCCGGTCAAGCGGATCAGGTCAGCCGCTGATGGCCCATCCATTCAGTCAATCATTTAACCATTAACCAAAGTTTACAGCACTTCGGGAGGAGCTTTTTTGTAGCCCGCGTGGTCTAGGCAAAGATGTATTTTTGCATGCGCAAAAAATCTTTGCCGTCCTACCGTCCGGGGCATCACTCGGAACTCGTGCTGCCTGAACTTTATATAAGTGATGTTTATGCCTAGAAGAAAAATGGGTAATCCCGAAGAGTTACTCAGCCACAATATCATCATCCGGGTAACTGAAAGTTTGTTCAACAAACTGGAAAAGCTGCGCAAAGAAAGCGGCGTACTGTCCATCGCAGACGTGTGCCGAAAGATATTACAAAACCAAAAGATCAAGCTGTTTACCTACGACGCTACTATGAACCCGGTAATGGAAGAACTGGCGCTGATCCGGAAAGAACTCAAAGCCATCGGCATTAACATTAACCAGATCACCAGGCATTTCAACGCTGATAAAGTGGAAACGCACAGGGGTTTCTACGCTTTGAAGGTAGCTGACCAGTACAAGAAAGTTGATGAACGGGTAGAAATCTTGCTAAAGATCATTTCCAAACTGGCTGAAAAATGGTTGCAAGAATAAGCACGGGTAAGAGCATAAGGGCCATGCTCTATTATAATGAAAACAAGGTTGGCGAAAAAGAAGCCAATCTGATCATGGCCAGTGGTTTTGCCGGGGATATTGAAAGCATGAGTGTGGGACAGAAACTGCACCGCTTTACCCACCTCACACAACTGAAGCCTAATGTAAAAACCAATGCGCTGCACATCTCCCTGAATTTTCATTCCAGCGAAGATTTAAGCAATGCGAAACTACAGCAGATTGCGGCGGCTTATATGGAAAAGATCGGGTTTGGTGACCAACCATTTTTGGTTTACCGCCACCATGATGCCGCACATCAGCACCTGCACATTGTGACCACGAACATCACTGCCGCCAGTGAACGCATCGACCTGCATGATATTGGCCGTAAGTTATCAGAACCAGCAAGAAAACAGATTGAAGAAGATTTTAAGCTAGTAAAAGCGGAGAGCAAAACATTTAATATGGAAGCCGCTATAAAGCCTGTCGATATCAAAAAGGCTAAGTATGGTCATCTGCCGACTAAACGTGCTATGAGCAACGTGATAACTGCTGTAATAAGGGACTATAGGTTTACCTCCCTTGCGGAATTGAATGCAGCCTTAAAGTGTTTTAATGTGGTTGCACTTCGTGGCGAAGAACATACCGCGATGTTTCAGAAGAAAGGCCTGATGTATTCATTATTGGATGATAAGGGCAACCCTGTTGGCGTACCAATCAAAGCCAGCGCATTCTATACCAAACCTACTTTCAGGAATCTGGAAGTAAAATTTGAACTCAATAAAGGCATCCGGAAATTGTATAAAGAAGAACTGGCTAAAAGAATAGACGGCCTGTTTGATAATTACAGGTCGATAACCGCCTCCAAATTTGAAGCGGAAGCTAAGCAGGTTAGCATTACTGTAAATTTCCGAAAGAACGACAAGGGCGAACTTTTCGGTATCACCTATATTGACCATAAAAATAAGAATGTTTTCAACGGCAGTGATTTGGGTAAGGCCTACAGCGCTAAAGGAATCACTGAACGGTTCGGAAAAACAAACCGTTTCGCAAGATCGGAAGAGCAGTTTATATCGCGCCCGGCACAGCGCATAAGCAAAGGCCAGGAAAATACACCCGCTACTTACTTAGAAACACCAAAGCAGACCAATTTCCTGGCGATGGCGCTGGCGAAAACACAGCCGGATTATGGCGCAGGGGTGCCACGGAAAAAGAAACGCAAAAAACGAAGTCAGCAACAAGACCAGGAATTAACCTTATAAATCTACATTATGAATACAGGAGAAGATACACAAGGCTTACGAAAAATCATTGATCTGACCAGGTTGATTAGTCTGGCGATATTGAGTATACATTTTTACATGATCTGCTATAAGGCATTTCTGCAATGGGGCTGGACAGCGGAGCTGACAAACCGTTTAATTGGCAACCTTGCACGAACGGGATTATTCAATGGCATTCTTAAACCTAAACTGGCTGCCTTACTACTGTTAGTGATTTCCCTGCTTGGGGTGAAAGGCAAAAAGGACGAGAAAATCCAAAGGAACAGCATTGTTGCCTACCTGTCCTGCGGCTTACTGGTCTACTTCCTTAGCCCGCTTGTCTTCTACGTGCATAGTGGCATAGCCTTTACAGCGGTCTTGTATATCGGCCTATCGCTTAGCGGCTACCTGCTTATTTTAACAGGCGGAACCTGGCTGTCGAGGTTAATTAAAATCAGGTTAACTAAGGATGTTTTCAATTCAGAGAACGAAACGTTTCCACAGGAGGAACGGTTATTAGAAAACGAGTATTCTGTCAACCTGCCGGCAAAGTATAAGTTAAAAGATAAGGTTAGGGATAGTTGGATAAATGTGATTAACCCGTTCAGGGGGCTGCTGGTGTCGGGTACCCCTGGAGCAGGTAAGTCCTATTTCGTTATCCGGCATATAATCGAACAGCACCTAAAAAAGGGATTTACGATGTTCCTTTACGATTTTAAGTTTGATGACTTATCTAAGATCGCTTATAACAAACTGCTGCAATACCGACATAATTATAAAATTCAGCCAGCGTTTTACCTGATTAACTTTGATGACTTAACCCGTACCCACCGTTGTAATCCGCTCGACCCACAAAGTATGGACGACCTGACCGATGCAACAGAAGCCAGCCGCACCATTATGATGGGTTTAAACCGTGAGTGGATCAAAAAGCAGGGCGATTTCTTTGTAGAAAGCCCTATCAATTTCCTGACTGCTATCATCTGGTACCTGCGTAAATACAAGGATGGCAAGTATTGTACATTGCCGCACGTGATTGAATTGTTGCAGGTGGACTATGACCCCTTATTTGCCATCCTTAAACAGCAACCGGAAATACAGGTATTGATCAATCCTTTTATCTCTGCACATCAGAACAATGCTAATGCACAATTGGAGGGGCAGGTTGCCAGTGCGAAAATCGGGCTGGCACGTTTATCCTCTCCATCCCTGTACTACGTATTGAGCGGGCATGACTTTACGCTGGACGTTAACAATCCTGATGAACCGAAGATTATCTGCGTGGGTAATAACCCTCAAAAGCTGCAAACTTATGGTGCAGTGTTATCACTTTATATCTCGCGCATGATTAAGTTGGTCAACCGTAAAGGTCAGCAGAAAAGCAGCCTGGTGTTTGACGAATTCCCAACTATTTATTTCAACAATATGGACAGCCTGATCGCGACTGCCCGCAGCAATAAGGTAGCCACTACATTAGCTGTACAGGATTTTAGCCAGTTAAAGAAGGACTACGGCGCTGAACAGGCTGATGTGATTACGGGCATAGTAGGAAACCTGATCAGTGGCCAGGTTACCGGCGATACAGCAAAAAAGTTGAGTGAGAATTTTGGCAAGATCATGCAGGAAAAAGAAAGCCGGAACATCAGCAGTTCAGATACTTCTTTCTCGAAATCAACCCAAATGGATTATGCGATACCGGCATCAAAGATTGCCGCCCTTTCATCCGGTGAATTTGTTGGTTTTGTTGCCGATAACCCGGAACAAAAGATCGTGCTAAAAATGTTTCACAACGAAATTCAAAATGACCATGCTGCCATAAAACAGGAGGAAGAAAATTATAAGGACATTCCGGTTATTGAAAATGTGGCCCATGATGACGTAATGGTTTGTTATGAGCGGATCAAAAAGGAAGTGGCGAATTTGGTAAAGTCGGAACTGGAAAAGTTAAAGCCGGAGATCGAGCCTGTCCAGGAGAAGAAAAAGCCAGTAAAAAAGAAAACTGCCGGGGACAACTTGCCAGCGTCAGGAAGGCGAATTAATAAAAAAAACAAGATTTCTTCTGAGCAAACAATTTCTATGTAAACATTTCAATCATAGGTTAATCTGTCACTTTTTAAAGATTTTATAAGTAACATTGCCGTAAATTTTGCGTAAATTTAAAGCAAGGGAACAAGTAAATCATGTCGAAAGCGAGCCAATATTTATTGAACGAAGAGCAGTTGTTTAAGCAACTGTCCGAGGGCGATGAACGTGCTTTCGAAACCATTTACCGGTATTACAGTTCACGGCTGTTCCCTTTTGTTGACCGGATGGTTCGTCTACCCGAACTTACGGAAGAGATCATACAGGATGTATTTATTTTACTTTGGTCAAAGCGTGAGCAGTTGGTAGATGTCAGCAATAAATCTTCTTATATCTTTCAAATGGCGAGCAATAAGACGCTGGATTACCAGCGAAAGATTGCCAGTAATAAGCGGCTATTGGAAAAGGTAACTTATCTATCAACGGAGTTAAGTAACGAGACAGAAGAAAAAGTGCTTTACAACGATAGCGCTGCTGTGTTGGAAGAGGCCATTAATTTACTTCCGCAGCAACGCAAGCTGATTTACCAGTTAAGCCGTGTGGAAGGTTTAAGCCATGATCAGATTGCTGAGCGACTGGATATTTCAAAAAGTACAGTTGCCAACCAGATGGTATCTGCCATGAAGCACATACGCACATTTATGGAGAAAAGAGCAGACCTGTTTTCCTATGCTGTTTTCTATTTTCTTACCCGAAAATAGGTCGAGATTAAATTCCCATTATTTTTTTGTTAAAAAATCGATATCGCGAATAGTAGTTGCGTTTGAGTACTTACGTCTTAGAGATAAATGGTGAGAGTATTCACATATAACACAATTATTAGATAAGCTATGGCGGAGGACGAATCAGATATTGCCTACCTTTTTAAGAAGCTTGCCGACGGCACCGCCAGTAAGGAAGAGTTAGCGGCTTATTTTGAGTTGACTAAGGATAACAGCTTAGATGCTGAAATCACAGCGCTTATGCAGGCTGAACTCAAAGATAACGCACTTCCGGAGCCACAGGATATTGAACGAATTAATCGGGTTTACGGAAATATTGAGGCTGCTATAAGAATTCAGCAACCATCCTCTGAAAAGTCAAATTATCCTTTCTTTAGACGCTGGGCAGCAGCGGCAGCCATTTTAATATTGGCTGGTGGTGGCCTGTTATATTATACTCAAAATAAACCATCGAAAGATAATAGTCAATTGGTCGCTAATGATGTTGCCCCAGGCCACCAGGGCGCAACGCTGATTTTGGCCAGCGGTAAAAAAATCATATTGACTCAAGCAGTCAATGGCAAACTTGTCAAAGAAGCGGGTGTCACCATTAGTAAAACGGCAAACGGGCAATTAGTTTACAATGTTCAGGATGCGTCCCAAGGCAGTAAGATGAATACACTTTCTACGGACAATGGAGAAACTTATAAAGTCCACTTACCGGATGGTTCTGACGTGTGGTTAAATTCCGCATCAAGCCTTACGTATAACACGGCGCTTAATGACAACGGTAAACGTATGGTCAGTCTGACTGGTGAAGCTTATTTTGAGATTGCAAAAGATAAGGCACATCCTTTTATTGTACATACGGATAAGCAGGATGTAGAGGTATTGGGTACACATTTCAATATCAATTCTTATAAAGACGAGCCTGCTGTAGCAACAACACTTTTGGAAGGTTCAGTAAAAGTCACATCCGGTACAAATAAGCAAGTCATAAAGCCAGGAGAACAAGCCATCAATAATGGTGCTGGTATTAAGGTCGCTACAGTTGATGTAGACAATATAACAGACTGGAAAAACGGCGACTTTAACTTAAATCATGTGGATTTTAAAGTCGCTATGAGAAAGGTTGCCCGTTGGTATGATGTGGAAATCATATATGATAAGTCAGTTCCTGATGATATGGAAACCGGTGGGTGGATTTCAAGGAAACAAAAATTATCAGCGGTTTTGAAATTCATCGAATCTTCCCGATTGGTGCATTTTAAAGTAGAAGGTAAAAAGATCTATGTCTCAAAATAGTTTTATAAAGAAATCATCTCCTATGAACAGATTATTCACAGATTCAATCACCATTAAACCATTGAGAAGATGATAAGACATTTACGACGATAAAGCCGCGGCTTAAAAACGAACGCCAGAGGCCTCTTGAGCACAATAGCAAAACAGACCTAAAGCGAAAAAACCAGAAGTGCTACTAACACCCCTGGTCGCCGTTTGGACAATTAATTTGAAATCAACTGTTTACCAGCAGTATGCCCAAGTTTCGAAGCAAGAGGCAGCCTGCATAAACCAAACTAAACAAATGTATAAATTTTATACGAGGAAACTTGGTGTACCTGAGAGGCTATACCACAAAATATGGCTGATTATGCGATTAACCACCGTAATATTAATAGCATCCCTAATGCAGGTTAGCGCCGCGACTTTTGCCCAGCGCATTACTCTAAATCAGCGCAATACGCCACTGGAATCTGTTTTTAAGGAAATAAGGAAACAAAGTGGCTATGACTTTTTCTATGATGGAAAAGCGATTAAACCCAATCAACGTGTAAGTATTTCGGTTACGGACGTATCTGTAGAAGATGCTTTAAAGTCAGTATTAAAGGATTTACCCTTTACCTATGAGATTAGTGATAATCGCATAACTATCAGAAAGAAAGAAGCCACCTTTCTCGACAATGTTAAAGCTGCTTTTGCTGTTATTGATGTGCATGGCCGTGTGGTGGATGAGAAAGGTTTACCGCTTCAAGGAGTAACTATGAAGTTGAAGGATGAAAGCCAAGTTACCATAACCGATAAAGACGGTAACTTCATTTTAAAAAAGGTGAATGAAAATGCCATTATAGTTATTTCTTACATAGGTTATTTGACTAAAGAGGTTAATGCGAGTGCTGATCTCGGAACAATTACTCTAGAACTCAGTAATTCAAAACTGGACGAAGTAAAGGTCATTGCATATGGTCAGACTACAGAAAGATTATCAACAGGAAATGTTGCATCAGTAAGATCGGCTGATATTGAAAAGCAACCGGTTAATAACCCATTATATGCATTGCAGGGGCGCGTCGCAGGGGTAATTGTAACACCCAGTAGTGGACTTCCCGGTGCTCCAGTGACTGTTCAGATAAGGGGCCAAAATAGTTTAAATCAAAAAAGTGATCCTCTTTATTTAGTTGACGGAGTGCCATATACAAGTTTAGCGCCAGCTCTTACTGGTGGCGGAATCTCGAATGCTGTAGGCGCATTAGGTGATGGTGTTTCACCCCTAAGTTTTATTAATCCTAACGACATCGAATCAATCAGTATTTTAAAAGATGCCGATGCAACAGCTATATATGGTTCTAGAGGAGCAAATGGAGTAATACTAATTACTACTAAAACCGGGAAGCCCGGTACAACACAGGTAGATGTAAATGTTCAACACGGTATTTCTCAGGTCGGACATATGATTAAGATGATGAATACTCAACAATACCTCTCAATGCGGAGGGAGGCACTTACTAACGATGGTCGTATTTCACGGCTTAGCGATCCAGCTTATTCGGGAGTTTATCCTGATTTAATGTTGTGGGATCAGAATAGGTATACTAACTGGGAAAAAGTTTTGATAGGAGGAACAGGTAACAATACCGATATGCAAGCCTCTGTTTTAGGTGGAACCGAAAATATACAGTATTTGGTTGGCGGAAATTATCATTCTGAGTCTACTGTTTTTCCTGGTAGTAATAATCAAAATAAGGGAGGAACTCACTTTAGCATCACTGGAAATTCTCAAGATAAAAATTTTTCTGCTATGCTAACTGGCAGCTATATAGTCGAGAACTCGACTTTGCCAGCTATTGATTTTACAAATTTAGGGATTATTACTGAACCAAATGCACCACCTGCGTACAATAGCGATGGCAGCGTGAACTGGGCTTTATATCCTGCCACTGGTGCTGCAACAACTTGGTTGAATTTGCCATATTCTGCATTATTATCTCAACAGTATGTAGTTAAAAATAATACCTTAACCTCCAACGTAAGCTTGAGCTATAAATTCGGACATTTTTTAATTAAAACCAATGCGGGATACAATGAGTTGCGAGGAAGTTCCTATCAAGGTCAGCCATCGAGCAGTTATCCTCCGGACTTTGCTTTGGCAATGGGGGATTTGGCACGAACATCATCGTTTCAATCTAGTTTGGTAAAAAATTATAGCGTTGAACCCCAAATGAGCTATAATGCGGCACTTTCAAAGGGGACAATAAATGTTTTATTCGGAGCAGCTATTCAAAGTAACGCTGTAGAAAGCCAAGCTCTTAGTTTACAGGGGTTTTCAAGTGATGCGCTATTGATGAGCCAGGACGCAGCGTCTAACATATTAGTACATAGGAATACTTCATCGCAATATAAATACAATGCTTTGTTTGCACGAGTAACTTACAATTATGAAAGTAAATATCTAATTAGTTTGAACGCCAGACGGGATGGCAGCAGTCGTTTTGGCCCTGGTAATCAATTCGGAAATTTTGGATCGGCAGCAGCAGCATGGATATTTTCTGAGGAGAACTTCTTTAAAAATAAAATACCTTTTTTAAGTTTCGGTAAATTGCGCTTCAGTTATGGCACCTCTGGAAATGATGGAATTGGTGACTACAAGTATTTGCAACAATATATAAGTACAGGGACTACTCCTTATCAAGGCGCAACTGGTTATATGAGTAACGGGCTTTATAACCCTTACTATCATTGGGAAACTACACGTAAAATGGAACTTGGTTTTGAGTCCGGTTTTTTAAAAGATCGCATTCTTTTTTCAGCCAGCTATTTCCGGAATCGATCAGATAACCAACTCATAAATTACCCTTTTCCATCAATGGCCGGTTATGGAAATCTCGTGACTAACTTGCCAGCATTAATTCAAAATACAGGTATCGAGGTTACGTTAAGTACAGTTAATATTAAAACTAATGAATGGCAATGGGTGACTAATTTTAATTTTACCATCAACCGGAACAAATTAATAAGCTATCCAAATTTATCGAATTCTGCTTATGCACAAAGCGTAATTGGGCAGCCATTCTACGGCTACGTAGACGTATACAAATCTGCAGGCGTTAATCCAACAACTGGTTTGTATCAATTCAAGGATGCCAACGGCAACATCGTAAGTAATCCATCAACAAACGATTTTCCGAAATTTGGCAAGTATGTTCGTATTACGACTTCGCCAAAGTTTTATGGGGGATTCTCTAATACGGTCTCATATAGAGGCTGGAGTTTTGATGTGTTTTTACAATTTACCAAACAAATGGGCATTAACCCATTATATCAAAACTCGGCCTTTCCAGGCGCTTCACGATATAACCAGTTAGCTGAAATATCTGGATTAGAATGGAAAAAGCCTGGGGACATCGCCATCTTTCAAAAATTTTCAACTACCGGTTTAGGGTCCATCTATAGAGATTTTGAAAAGCAAAGCGATATAGCTTATACCGATGCTTCGTTTATTCGCTTAAAAAACGCGGCTTTGTCATATTCCATACCTGAAAAATGGCGGCAAAAGTTACGATTGAAGACTCTTAAATTTTCTATTCAAGGGCAAAATCTATTTACTATTACAAAATATAAAGGTTTTGATCCTGAAACCCAAAGCATGTTTAATTTACCTCCATTAAGAACTATAATGGCCGGAATAAAGATTGGATTTTAATTAAAATTTAAACGAAATGAAATCATTAAAAAATAACATATCCAAATTCAGGATCTTATCCAAAGTTTGTGTTGCCATCATTTTATGTTTATCAAGTTGCAAAAAGTTTGTGGAGGTCGATCCTCCGATCCAGGCAATTACTGGAACAGAAATATACAATTCAAATTCGGGTGCTGCAAGTGTTTTAACTGGGATTTATGCATCAATGGTGCAGGGTAGCTTTGTTCAAGGAATAAGTGGAATATCTTTAAGAACAGGCCTCTCTTCGGATGAATTAACTCTTGATCCAAGTAGCAATGATCAGAGCTTACAAAATTTGTATCAAAATGTATCGACTTATCCGACCGGATCAGAATTCTGGCCTGATCTATATGCATATATATTCAGAGCTAATGACGCGATAGAAAGCATACAATCTTCAAAAGGTATATCTGACCAGGTTAAAAAGCAACTCCTTGGCGAAGCCAAAGTAATCCGAGCATTCTGCTACTTTTACTTGGTCAACCTTTATGGTGATGTTCCGCTGCTTGAAAGCACAAATTATAAAATAAATTCCGTCGCGCCGCGGTCAAACAATGTTATAGTTTATCAAAAAATAATCAGCGATTTATTGGAAGCACAAGAATTGCTAAATGACGAATATGTTTCCGCTGATGCATCCACTACTACCTCGGAACGGGTTCGTCCCAATAAATCAGTTGCGACCGCATTATTAGCTAGGGTTTATCTATACACAAAGCAATGGGATAAAGCAGAGACCCAAGCATCATCAATTATTGCAAATAGTAAGTATAAATTGGAATCCTTAGACCAGGTTTTTTTAAGTAACAGTCAAGAAGCAATTTGGGCACTGCAAAACAGACAAACACTTGATAATCTAGATGGCCTTTTATTTAACCTTCTTCATTCAGATAACGGCCCCAACCCCTCTCAAGGACGGCCAGTATTTTTAAGTTCACAGTTATGGAAATCATTTGAATCTGGTGATAACAGAAAAATTCAATGGGCCGACTCCATATCTGCAAATGGGACTACCTACCCTTTTGTTCATAAATATAAAACTGATGGTAATAGTGTTTCTATAACAGAGTATTCAATGATGTTTCGACTTGGGGAACAATATTTGATCAGGGCGGAAGCTAGGGCACAACAGGGTAAAATAACAGGAGCAAATTCCGCAACTGAAGATATTAACTTAATTCGAGCTAGGGCTGGATTGGGAAATATTAATGCAAATAGTCAGACGGCAATAATAAATTTAATATATAAAGAGCGGCAAGTTGAATTATTTACCGAAGGGGGCCATCGCTGGTTGGATCTAAAACGAACAGGTGAGATAGAAAATGTTATGCCAACGGTTTCTATCAGTAAGGGAGGGACATGGGCGTCATTTAAAGCCTTGTATGCTATTCCCGTTGCAGATCTCAAAGCGAACCCAAATTTAACTGGGCATCAAAATCCTGGATACCCACAGCAATAGAAAATAAATTTTATTGTAAAGGCTTATTTTTTTATTACCGCATAGAAGCGCTATGCGGTACTAAAAAAGTTTAAGGAATTTATTCAAACTAATAAAGATAAAAAATGAAATTACTTTGGACGGTGTTTTTGCTTAACTTTTCTATCGTTACATTAACATGGGCACAAAAAAAGGTTATTGATAAAGATGCATGTGATAATTGGCCTTCCTTGCGAGATATAAATCTCAATAGTAGCATACTTACTAATGATGGCAAATATGTTGCGTTTCAGTATGGTTCCAAACAAAAAGGGAGTTTTATAATTGTAAAATCAATAGTTGGTAGTTTTAAATTTGAATTTAATGGGACAGATAATCTTTGCTTTACCTCCGACAGCAGAAGACTAGTTGCGTTGCTGCCAGGTGATAGCTTATTAGTGCTTGATTTACTAAAACAAAGTAAACAATACATTTTGAATGTGAAATCCTTTTCGACACCACATTATGGCAAAGCTCAATTTATAGCTTATCAACTCAATGGTGATCAACAGAAATTTACCGTTATTAACTTGGATTCTGAAAATGAAAAATCGTTTTATGGAGTGGAGCGTCAATGGATTAATAAGGAAGGAAATGCTATAGTCATAAAAAACATCAATGGACTGATCTGGCTTGATATTAAGACAAACATAGAGCGAGCAATTCCTGAAAGTTTTAACACGTTAAACTTGGCATTTGATAATAGTGGAAATAACATTGCATTTATATCCTCAGAGCAGGAAAATGTATCGCTAAGGTATTTTAACCATGGAACGGAGATTACCAAGGATTTAGCAAATAATAGTAAAGATGGTATCCAAAACGGCTTCTGTATTAGTGATGGCCAAATTTCCTTTAATAAACACGATAATAAGGTGTTTTTCCAAGTTAAATTGTCAAAAAAGAGCAGTTTCAGCACATTAAATAATCTTATAATTTCTAAAACAATAAATGTTTGGTCTTATAGGGATAAGGTGTTGCAAGAAAAACAATTATTTGAATTGTCAGAGCAATACAATCAAAATTATTTGGCTGTTGTGAATATTAACGATGGAAAAACTATTCAATTGGAAGATGAAAACTATTTTTTTATCCCTGATAGAATGGTAAAAAATTACGTTTTGTTAACCGCAAAAGTATCTGATGATGAATTTCATTGGAATAAAGAATTGAAATCGTTATATGTTGTCAATATTAACGATGGTAAGAAAACCAAAATTTTTGAATCAAGTTATCCTTCATTTCAAGATGCTATGATTTCGCCGGATGAGCGTTTCGTAGTTTGGTTTAATCGTAAGTCACAACAATATTACAGTTACGAGATCTCTTCTGGAGATATTCGAAATATTTCATCATCTATTACAGAACCATTAGGCATCAATCAACGGGGTGAAGCAGATAAATTAAGTAATCAAGGAGCAACTTACGATATGCCTGTTTGGTTAACAAAAGATCATACTTTATTAGTATACGATCAAAATGATATTTGGCAAATAGATCCAAATGGGAAAGGCAAACCTACTAATGTAACAAATGGTTATGGAAATAGAAATAAAATAAGATTTAGGGTATTGGGTGATTATGAAGCCGGTCTAAGCAAGCCGGACGAAATTCTACTTTGGGCGTTTAACTCTGAAAATAAACAAAATGGATTCTGGAAAGTTAAAAGACGTCAACATAAAGATCCTATAAAACTGACTATGGATTCTCATGCTTATTATTTTTCTCCAACGTCATTAGTTACTTGGAGAGGGGCTGACGATCCGACAAATTTTATCCCGATTAAGGCAAAGGAAGCAAACGTATTTGTCGTTAGAAGGATGAGCGCCAACGACGCTCCTAACTTATACTATACCTATGACTTTAAATCATTTGCGCCTATATCCGATTTGCATCCACAAAACAGATATAATTGGTTGACTGCCGAATTGGTTACTTGGACTTTACCTGATGGGTTAAAATCTGATGGGATTCTTTTTAAACCTGAAGACTTCGATTCAAAAAAAAAATATCCAATTATATTTAACTATTATGAGCGTCGTAGTGAAGGTTTAAATGTTTATCGGAACCCGGAATTATCAGGCGACAACATAAACATTCCTTGGTATGTAAGTCGAGGTTATTTAGTATTTGAACCTGATATGTACTACAAGACTGGTAAAACCGCTGAAAATATTATTAATGTTGTAAACTCTGCTGCAAAATATTTGGGTTGTTTTACCTACATAGATACAATGCGAATGGGCATTCAGGGACAAAGCTTTGGGGGGTATGAAACTAACGTAATCGCAACTGGGACAAATATTTTTGCGGCAGCTTGTGAAATGGCCGGGCCGACGGATATTATCAGTGAGTACGGTAGTCTTAGACCGGGAGGACATAATAATGAAGTTTCTGCCGATATAGGTCAGCGAAACCTCGGTGTTTTGCCTTGGGAATACCCCGCGATTTTTGTTGAAAACTCCCCCATTTTTCATATTGGTAAAATGACAACTCCACTTTTGATCGTGCATAATAGAAATGATGGGTCAATACTATTCTCACAAGCTGTGGAATTGTTTATGGCATTGAGGAGATCTAATAAGAAAGCGTGGATGTTGGAATATGATAAAGAAGGTCACTCAATCTATAATGAAAATAATAAATTGGATTTCACCATTAGGATGCAACAGTTTTTTGACCACTACTTAAAGGGCACTCTGCCGCCGAAATGGATGACACAAGGAATTGCTGCAAAATATAAGGGTATTGATTCCGGCTTGGAATTAGATACATCTGGACAAATTCCTTGATTGAAAAAGGGAATAAACAAAAGAAATTAAGCTAAAATAAAAGGATATAAACCAAGCGCGGGGAATGCTATTGTAGAGCATGCCCATGCGTGAGCTATGCACAAACAAAAAGAAAATAGAAGATCAAAATGAAAAGAATGATGAAAAAAATTAATCTATTGCTGCTTTTGACAGCAGCAATGACGGGGGTAGTATATGCGCAGCAAAGCTGGCAAATGAAGCCGGTGGTACTACAGACACGCTGGGCAAAAGAAGTGAACCAGATGCATACTCATGAAGGCTATCCGCGTCCGAATATGACCCGGAAAAACTGGACTAACCTGAACGGGTTATGGAGTTATGCGATCACCAAAAAAGAGGAGCAGCCCACCTCTTATGATAAAAATATATTGGTGCCTTATCCCATCGAATCTGCCCTGTCAGGAGTCATGAAGGGGCTTCAGCCGGACGAGAACCTTTGGTATAAAAGAACTTTTACTTCCCCTTCAGGCAGTAGTTGGGCTAAAACTCTCCTCCATTTCGGCGCGGTAGATTGGCAGGCGACTATATTCATCAATGGCCAGGAAGCCGGCAGCCATTCTGGTGGTTACACCGCATTTACCGTGGATATTACCGACAAGTTAAAAAAAGGAACTAACGAAATTGTTGTAAAAGTATTCGATCCTAGCGATAGGGGAATTGGCCCGCACGGCAAACAAGTGCTTAATCCGGGGAGTATCTATTACACACCAAGTTCAGGGATATGGCAGACCGTCTGGCTGGAAAACGTACCGCGGACTTATATCACAGCAATCAAGACCACACCAGATATTGATAAAGGAGAGTTACGTTTAAACGTAACCTTGAACGATGCAAAAGCCAACCAGCAAATCGATGCAATAGTAACAACCAATGGCAAGCAGGTTGCCATATGGCATGGCAAACATAATGACGAAAACAGTGTGTATCTTAAAATGCCCAACGCGCGGCTGTGGTCTCCCGACCATCCTTTTTTGTATGATCTGACGGTCAGGTTAAAACAGTATGGCAAAATCGTAGACGAAGTAAAAAGCTATTTCGGGATGAGAAAGATCTCCATCCAAAAAGATAATAAGGGGATCGACCGTATCAGCCTGAACAATGAGCCTTATTATAACTTAGGCGTATTAGACCAGGGCTTTTGGCCAGAAGGGCTGTATACCGCACCAACGGATGAAGCACTGGCCTTTGATATCAAAGCGATTAAAGCCATGGGCTTTAATACGATCCGCAAACACATCAAGGTAGAACCTGCCAGGTGGTACTATGATGCTGATAAAATAGGTATGCTGGTGTGGCAGGACATGGTTAATCCCAATCAAAATTTACCAGAAGGTGCAAAGGCAGCATTTGAGCAACAATGTAAAGAGACGTTGGAACAATTGCATAACTATCCTTCGATTACCACCTGGGTGTTGTTCAACGAAAAATGGGGGCAATATGACCAGGAAAGGCTGACCAAGTGGGTAAAAGAAACTGACCCAAGTAGGATAGTAAACGGCCATTCCGGCGAATATTTATACGTTAACGAACAATTGCGGAGTCCAAGTCCCAATGCTTATGTAAATGCGGATATGACCGATGTGCACAGCTATCCTAATCCAATGATGAGTATCAAACAGTCTGGAAAGGCGCAGGTCTGCGGTGAATTCGGAGGCATCGGGGTACCAATTGAGGGGCACCTCTGGGATGACCTGGTTGTGGGTTGGGGGTATGACGGGCTGGTTACACCCAAGCAAATGGAAAGCCAATTCGAATCAATGATCAATATATTGGTACGTTTGAAGCAACACGGTTTGTCAGGTTCTATCTACACCCAGCCTTATGACGTGGAGTCGGAGCAGAACGGGCTGATGACCTATGATCGAGAATTGAGTAAGTTGCCGCTCGAAACCATCCGAAAGATACAGGCCAAACTCAATCCTCCAACTACTAGTTATGCCGTCGCGACACAGGGACTTGAACTCAAGCCGGTAAAAGACGAAAGTAAAAGTTACCAAGAGCGTCAGGCTGCATTTGAAGCTGGTAAACGCGATTCAGTGTTGCTCAGAAGCCTAACCATTATGGCAGGACAGCAAAAAGATATTTCCAAGACTGAATTTTTTTGCAATGAATATGTCAGGCAACTGAAGAATCCTTTTTTGGAAACGAACTTGCAATTCATAGTTAGATATACCATTCATGAGGACTCACCTGCTTTCGGTCTGATGATCAATAATCTTGCTAAGGCGGAATCCGTATTAGGAAACCGCCGTGCCGCTTATAAAGTCCAGGAGATCATTTTCAATGATGAAGTTAAACCCCTTCTTAATGACAAACCTGACTGGTCGGCTATAGATGCAATTCTTAAGAAATATCCTCAAACAGACGGCGAGTTTGTAATCGGGAATGCAGTGGTATTTTATCTCGGCAAACTTATTGAAAAAGATCAAAACGCGTTGAACCCCTTTGTTGAAATTGCTACCACTTATGACGACCGGTTCAACGCGGGCTCCTACAACCTCTGGGCTTGGTACACCTTTGTCTATAGCAACGATCAAGGCCAGTTGATCAAAGCGCTTCGATGGATCGATAAGGATATTGAAAGAAAGACCAAAGACCCGGATCTGCATTACTCTTTGGACACGAAAGCCCATGTATTATATAAATTAGGCCGAATTGAGGAAGCGATTGCTTTAGAAAAGGAGGCACTCAAACTTTTACCGGACCAGCAGGAATACAAGGATGCGCTCGCAAAGATGGAGAAGGGGGCGCCGACTTGGAAATAAGAAGAATTATGAAAAAAAAGCTATTAGCCATTATCCTGACGCTAGGCAGTTTATCTGCTCAGGCACAAGTACGCTTTGACCACCAGTTATCTTGGAGTCAACTAAAAGCGAAAGCAAAGACAGAAAATAAATACATTTTTGTCGATTTTATGGCTACCTGGTGTGGCCCTTGCCGATCTATGGAGAATGCCGTTTATCCTAATACAATACTTGGCGAGTTTGTTCAGGCGCGATTTCTTGCCATCAAGGTGCAAACAGATCAGACCGCAAAGGACGACGAGTATACGAAAATGTGGTATTCGGATGCCAGGCAATTATCTGCTGAGCTGTCGGTAACAGCCTTGCCAACTCTGATGGTCTTCAACCCGGAAGGCGAACCGGTTGCAAGGATGGCCGGGTACCAGGAGGCAGATGCCCTGATGTACTTTTTGAAAGAGGCTTTAGATCCCGGAAAGCAATATAATCATTTACTAAATCAGTATTTTGCCGGTAAACGTGCCCCTGCCTTTTTGGAAACCCTGGCCATCCAAGCTGAAAAAATGGGGCGGGCAGTCATGGCGAGAAAGATTTTGGGTATCGATGAGCTTAGCGTTATGGGTAAGATCCCCCCGTTCAAACCGAAACTCGATTTTAGCGGCTACTGGGTGCTGGATACAACTCAGACAAATTTTGGAAACCTGCCTAAAAACGTGATGTGTACTTCGCTATCTGTTAAACAAGGCACTTCGGGTATTCATTTGTCGAGAACGACCCGCGGCCGTTCTGGAGAATTGATTCAATCGACTATCGACCTCAACTTTTCGGGAACGCCAGAATCAATTCTATTAAAAAGCAGCCAGCGCAACAAAACCGTGGTGCTTTATCCGGGTGATGATCAGAGTTTGGTGGAATACGCGGAATATAGTTTCCTGAATAGACTGGAGCTGGAGTATATAGTGAAGGATATATGGGATCTTTCCGCTGACGGGAAAATTCTGACCATCTCCCGGCTGGTAAGAGATAACGGCTCTGGGTATACAATAAGAGGGATATATAATAGACAATTACTATAGAATATCTTATGATTAAAAAATATATGCCCATTGTCCTGGTGGTAGCAATCTTTGCTGCAGCCTGGGCGGTACAGCGAAAAACTGATATGAAATTAATGCCCGATCCCGAAAATTTCCGTCATATTGCGGACGGAAAAAATACAGCCCTCTATATCCTGAGTAATGGAAAAGGCATGACCGCCGCCATCACCAATTACGGCGGGCGGCTGGTATCGCTCATCGTCCCGGATAAAGATGATGTGCCCACAAGCGTAGTGTGGGGATTTGACGGACTTGACGGCTATATTAACAGCACCGAACCCTACTTCGGGGCAACCATCGGACGCTATGGCAACCGGATTGCTAAAGGCCAATTTCAATTGGATGGAAAACAGTACCAACTTTCGGTTAATAATGGGCCAAACACGCTACATGGCGGCAAGTTCGGTTTTCAGCACCGCGTATTTGACGCAGTTCAAAATGGCGATAGCACTTTGGTGTTAAGCTATGTTTCCCCAGCAGGCGAACAAGGTTTTCCCGGTACACTAAAAGTAAAGGTTACCTATACACTTACGGCTGCCAACGAATTAAAGCTGGATTACGAAGCCGGTACCGACCAAACCACGATAGTGAACCTCACCAATCACGCCTTTTTCAATCTGAACGGCGAAGGAAGCGGCACCATCAGCCAACACCAGCTGTTTATCAATGCAAATGATTATACCCCGGTTGATGAGGTTTTAATACCGACTGGGAAAATAGAACGGGTTAAAGGCACGCCATTTGATTTTTCCAGGTCAACAACCATCGGTACGCGGATTAATGATAACCATGTGCAGTTAAAAAACGGCAAAGGCTATGACCATAATTTTGTCCTGAACTCGCACAGCCAGAGCACGCCCATAGCAAAAGTTGTCGGTGATAAAAGCGGGATATTAATGCAGGTGTACACGGATGAACCAGGGCTTCAATTCTATTCGGGCAATTTTATGCAGTCAAAAAACAAGATGCGCGAGGGGCAGGATGATTTCCGAACTGCCTTTTGTTTGGAGACCCAGCATTTCCCGGACAGCCCGAACCAACCATCATTTCCTTCCACGGTCTTAAAGCCAGGAGAAGTGTATCAAAGTCATTCTATATACCAGTTTGGTATAGTTAAATAAAGAAGCTCCTGGTGAGCAGCCATACGATAATTATGGTTTTTAAAAAAGTGTGAAGGTATCCCGCATAGCGGGGTGCCTTTATTGGAAACTTACCAGGTAATGAAGCTTAGCGAGTAAGCAAATGATCAATTTCGAGAACAGCGGGGACCGCCTGAACTCCGGTTCCCCGTTTTTTAAATTTAAAATGAAGAAGAACAGCATGAATAAAATAAAAATCCGGATGGCCTGTGCGGGCCTGGTATTGGGGAGTTGGTTGGGTTTAATGACCTTAAACCAGCAGGCCTTAGCACAGGCCAACTGGAAAAATAAGAACACCACCGGTTCACCCGAACGCATCCTGCCGCTGGACCCTGCGGTTAGGACAGGCAAACTGCCGAACGGTTTTACCTACTATATCCGCCACAACGAAGAACCAAAGAACCGGGTCGTTTTTTACATGGCCAACAAAGTGGGTTCGGTGCTGGAAACGGATGATCAACAAGGACTGGCGCATTTCATGGAACACATGAGCTTTAACGGGACCAAACATTTTCCCAAGAATGAACTGGTGAATTACCTGCAAAAATCAGGCGTTCGTTTCGGTGCCGACCTGAATGCTTATACCAACTTTGATGAAACTGTCTACCAGTTACCATTACCCACCGACAACCTTGAAATACTGAAAAATGGGATACAAATCATGAGGGACTGGGCGCAGGAGGCCACGCTTGATCCTGTAGAGATCGATAAGGAACGTGGTGTGGTGCTCGAAGAAAAACGGCTGGGCATGGGGGCGCAGGAAAGAATGCAAAGGCAATACTGGCCGGTGATCCTGAACGGTTCGCGTTACGCATCGCGCTTACCTATCGGGCAGGAAGAAATACTGACCCAATTTAAGCCGGAAGTAATCCGCCGTTATTACCATGACTGGTACCGACCCGACCTCCAGGCATTGATTGTGGTAGGCGATATTGATGTCAAGCAAATGGAGCAAACCATCAAGGCTAAATTCGCAGACCTCAAAAATCCTCTTAAAGAAAAAGTAAGGACGAAATATACCATACTCTTAACTGGAAAGAACCAATTTATCGCAGTAACCGATAAAGAAATGAGCGCGACCGTGGCGGAGGTACTCATCAAACATACTGCCCCTAAATTACGCACTGAAAACGATTACCGGCAATGCATTATCCATGAACTGTTTAACCAGATGCTCAGCCAGCGTTATGCTGAATTATCACAACAAGCCACCCCGCCTTTTGTGCAGGGTTCGGGGGGGATTGAACCGTTTCTTGGCGGATTGGATGCTTTCGGCGTATCTGTAGTAGCCAAACCTGGTGAACTGGAAAAAGGGTTTAAAGCCGTATGGAGGGAAACGCAAAGAACGAAACTATTTGGATTTACACAAACTGAACTCGACCGGGCTAAACAAGCCTATCTCAGCCAAATGGAAACCAGTTTTAAGGAGAAAGATAAAACCCAATCCGAGGCTTTTGTTAAACAATACCTGCAATACTTTCTGAACGCAGTCGCCGCGCCGGGCATTAGTAAAGAGTACCAAATTGCGCAACAGCAAATGCCGGGTATCAGCTTGTTTGAAGTAAATGCTTTAACCAAAACCTATATCAGAGAAACCAATCGTGATATCCTGGTATTAGCCCCGAATAAAGATAAAACCGCCCTCCCGAATGAGGCGACCATGAACCAATGGATCAAAGCAGTAGAACAGGAAAAACTGGAGCCTTATAATGACGAGGTAAACAAAGCCGGATTGCTAAGTGCTGAACCCTTACCCGGAAAAATAGTTTCGGAACAAAAAGATGCAAAATTAAATATCACTACACTGATTTTAAGTAACGGTGTCAAAGTATTTCTGAAACCCACTGATTTTAAGAACAACGAGATCCTGTTCAGCGCCTTTGAACCGGGAGGCACATCTGTTTATATAGATGCGGATTACCAAAGCGCTGCAAATGCCGCCGGCATTGTAGCCAACTTCGGCGCGGGAAATTACGACCTGAACCAATTACAAAAATTCCTTTCAGGCAAACAATTACAGGTACAGCCCCTGATCAGCGACAGGATACAGGGTTTCAAAGGAGGAGCTGTTCCCAAAGACCTGGAAATTGCCCTGCAATTGCTATATGCACAATTTACATCACCAAGAAAAGATACCGCCATCTTCCGGGGAATCATTGAACAATCAAAAGCAAGTCTGACCAACCGGGGTCTTGACCCGGTTATGGTATTTCAGGATTCCGTATCAGCGATCTTAGGCAATTATAACGTTCGCCGCACCGGGCCTAGCATCGAAAAACTCGACCAGATCAGTCTTGACCGGGCTTATGCCATCTACAAAGAACGTTTCGCTGATGCATCCGGGTTTACATTTACTTTCGTGGGAAGTTTTGATGTCAATACGATTAAGCCTCTGCTTGAAAAATATTTAGGCGCTTTACCTGCAACCAACAGCCATGAACAGGCAAAAGATTTAGGTATTCATATTCCGCCTGGCAAAATTGAAAAGAATATTTACAAAGGCAGCGAGAACAAAGCCACCGTGCGCCTGGTATTTTCAGGCCCCTTTGATTATAGTTTGGCAAACACCATCCAGCTTGATGCCCTGAAAGAAACCCTGGAGTTCCGCCTACTGGAACGCCTGCGCGAAGACGAAGGCGGCGTTTACTCCCCCAGTGCACAAGCTTCATCCGTTAAATATCCGCATGGGCGCTACAGTTTCGTAATCGCGTTCGGATGCGCCCCGAAGAACGTAGATAAACTGATCGCTTCCACTTTGAATGAGATCAGGAAATTAAAAACAGAGGGGCCACCGCAAGGGAATATCGACAAATACAAAGCAGAGGAACGCAGACAGCAGGAAACACAATTGAAAACCAACGCCTACTGGTTACATTATCTCGACACCCAATTGCAGAATGGGGATGCGCTGGATGAACAGGATCAGTACGCTTCTCTACTGGACAAAATTTCACCTACGAGTGTAAAAAATGCTGCTAATCAATATCTCAGCTGGGATAATTATATCCGCCTGGTATTGCTGCCGGAAAAAACACAGGGACAACCTTAATGAGCTTATCTGTAACCCCGGGCAATGTTCCCGGTCATTAAAAGGTAAAATTGGTTAAGCAGGAGCAATGCGCGAGGTAAAGCCCTGCTTTATTAAACGACAAGAAGGTAGAATCCCGAAATGGGGCATATTGACAATTTGAAAACAAGTTTATGATAAACGCCCATAGAAGTTGTGGAGCCCTTTATGCGGAGCCAACTCAACCTACGAAGCGGTTATCCTCAACTAATGGCCAATATCAATCAGGTGCGTTGGCGGCCTTTTTATTCAATTTAGAACATATTAATGGAAATCAAAAAAGCAGACCTAACCGATATAAATATGATCATGGAAGTTATATCCGAAGGGCGAGCAATTATGAGAGAGAACGACAACTTGGCGCAATGGACGAATGGTTATCCTTCCAGGAGTATTATTTTAAACGACATTAGTCGCGCGGAGGCTTTTGTTTGCACGGCTAAAGGAATTATCGTCGGCTATTTCAGCTTGGCAATTGGTATAGAGCCTGATCCTAACTATAAGGTAATTGAAAACGGTAAGTGGCTGGATGACAAACCTTATGGCGTTCTTCATCGCCTGGCTTCGGGAAGAAAAGTAAAAGGTATCGCTCAAGCGGTTTTTGATTTTGCTTTTACTAAGATTGGCAACATTAAAGTGGATACACATAAGGAGAACAGACCAGTGCAGTATTTTTTGCGGAAATATGGCTTTACCTATTGCGGCGTCATTTATCTGAAAGATGGATCGCCAAGGGATGCCTTTCAAAAACTTGGAATCATCGATAGCGAAGATCAAGTTTCAGAATGGGACGAATTGACAAATTAATTTTTTCCATAACTAATAAAAAAATAAACGACAGCATATCATATCTGAATGAGTAAAATATTAATCATAGGTGCCTGCGGGCAGATCGGAACAGAGCTTTGTGCGGCCTTGAGAAAGGTCAACGGTGCTGAAAATGTCCTTGCTTCGGATGTTAAGCTATTAAACGATACACCGTTTACTATCCGTCCTTACGTTCAATTAAACGTATTGGACAGACATACCCTGCACACACTGATTTTAAAGGAGAAGATCACACAGGTTTACCATTTGGCAGCAACTTTATCTGCTACAGCTGAAAAACATCCCTTAAAGTCATGGGACTTAAATATGCAGGGATTGCTTAATGTGCTGGATATTGCTAAAACAGACGGTTTGAAAGTGTTTTGGCCCAGCAGCATTGCCGTATTTGGTGCGAATGGCCCGAAAGCCTTCAGCCCGCAGCACGCCATTACCGAACCGTCAACCGTTTACGGTATCAGTAAAGTTGCCGGTGAATTGTGGAGTAAATATTATCATGATCTATATGGTGTCGATGTGCGTAGTATCCGGTATCCAGGCCTAATTAGCCATTCCGCTCCTCCAGGTGGTGGCACGACAGATTACGCGGTTGATATTTTCTATCAGGCATTGAGGTTTCGTCAATATACCTGTTTTCTGAAACCACATACCACGCTGCCTATGATGTATATGGAGGATGCAGTCAGAGCGACTTTACAATTGATGGATGCGCCCGCTGAAAGGCTCACTGTAAGAACTGGCTACAATATACATGCTTTAAGTTTTGCGCCGGAACAGTTAGCCCAGGAAATCGGGAAGCATCTGCCGACTTTCAAAATGTATTATCAACCTGATGCACGTCAACTGATCGCGGAAAGCTGGCCTGCCAGCGTTGATGACCGGTATGCCCGGAACGATTGGGGCTGGCAGCCGCAATACGACCTGAGTGCCATGGTGACCGATATGTTCAAGAACCTGAAACAAGAAATACCACAAACATGAGCTTTAAAATCGGAATGCTGCTGATTGTAGCCTTTGCCATTTTTATCGCTTACAAAATATCCAAAGATGATGACCAGGACTAACAGGGTCAGCATTTGCCGGACATTCGTTCTTTATAAAGTCAGTGTGCGTCCAGCAAATGCGCATCCATCAAGTAGGTGTAAATCCTACCGATGCAATAGTCAAAGCATCGAAGCATTATCGGCAACGGCGGAAGAAATGAAGCCGTTGAAGCCCGATGAAAACGCTCTGGTAAGCAGGGCAAGCGAGTTACCAGGCCATAACTGAAAGTGAACGCAAAGTAGCCTCGAAAATAAGGTACACCAGTGGTCGAGCTTCTACTGACTGAGCGAAGACAACATCTGATACCGAAATGGACTGATACGGTATCAGGCACTGGCGGGGTGATAGCGATGGCATGGAACAAACTGATGGATGGGTAACTGGAGAGACCCTCGTTATCCCGGTAAGAAATTGCCGGAGCAAGGAAGGCGCTATAACCTAACGCAGGGAAATGCGCCGGAAGATGACAGGGAGTCGGAGTGGTTCATAGTAGCAATGAAGTTCCGTAATGGGAATGGAGCGAAGGGACCATATTAAAAGTAAATTCTTTAACAAAGTGAGGCAAGACGACAATGATAAAAACGTCAACAAAAATGCAGGAACTGAGAAGGAGAATATACATCAAGGCGAAGGCTGAAAAAGCCCACCGCTTCTGGGGGATGTATGTTCACGTAACGAAAATGGAAACACTACAAGAAGCTTACCGACTGGCTAAAGCCAAGGATGGTGCGCCAGGAATCGATGGCGTTACCTTTGAGCAGATTGAAGAAACAGGTGCAGAAGTGTTCTTACTGGATATACAGCAATCATTAATGTCAGGCAGCTACCTGCCTGCACGGAACCGAATAAAGGAAATACTGAAAGATAACGGGAAAACCCGCACATTAGGTATTCCGACTATCCGTGATCGTGTAGTACAGGCAGCCCTAAAGTTAGTGATAGAACCCATATTTGAAGCGGATTTTCAAGATGGCTCTTACGGCTACCGTCCCAAAAGGACAGCACATACTGCTGTCAGAAGGGTTGAAAAGGCGGCCGTAAAAGGGTTGCGAAGAGTTATCGACCTCGACCTAAAAGCTTACTTTGATACCATCAGACATGACATTCTGCTGAACAAGGTAGCCGAACGGGTGGACGATGACAAAATCATGAAGCTGCTAAAACTTATGCTTAAGGCTGGCGGTAAAATTGGCGTACCCCAAGGGGGAGTAATCTCACCTCTACTTAGCAACATTTACCTGAACGAGGTAGACAAGATGCTGGAAAAGGCAAAGGAAACAACCCGCAATGGTGTGTACAATCAAATAGAATATGCCCGCTTCGCTGATGACATGGTGATTTTAGTAAGCTCAAATAGTAGCTGTAACTGGATATGGGATGGTGTAAACCGACGGCTTCGTGAAGAACTCAACAAAGTAAAAGTCGAGATCAATGAAGAAAAGACGAGGTACATCAACCTATACAAGGACGAGAGTTTCAACTTTATGGGGTTTAATATCAGGATGGTCAAAACCCAAAGCGGTAAAATGCGGCCAAACCTGATACCCAAAGAAGGAGCCCGTACAAAACTTCTGAACGCTTTAAAAGAGATATTCAGACGCTACAGATCGCAGCCTTTACAAAGGGTGGTGCAACTAATGAACCCGACAATCCGGGGCTGGATACAATACTTTAAATATGGGCATTCACATGCGGCATTTAGGTATATCAAGTCTTGGATTAGCAGGAAAGTCATCAGGCACATCCGAAGATCCAAAGGAAAAGGAGGCTTCGGTCGGCAGAAATGGAGTATGTCCCGCTTGTTTAAAGTATATAACATTTACAATGATTATACACTGGCGAGATGGAAAGTTGAACCGATATGATAAGTCGCATAAACCTTGATATGAAACTTTTAAGAGAGCGTAGTGCGGGAAATCCGCACGCTACGTTCGATGTGGCGGGTACTGGAAACAGAATGTACAACATTCGTGCGCCAGTACTCGACCCTACTAATACAATAGTTAGTTTTTAGTTAATTAAATGTGGCGTATCCCGGCGCATGACCGCCGGGTACGCTTTTTAATTAAAATTTAATGCCTATGTGAAAATCTTATGCTAATATTTTTATATCTATCTACTTATTTTCTAAAAATCTAATCTATGAGAAACCATGAAGAGATCATTAAACGACTATTTAAAATTTTGTGCAGATACAAGGAACAGCCTGTGGCATTGATGGAATTTTTGCTTAAGGAAATGACAGGTAAGTATTACCCTGATCGCTATTCGATGTATCATCAAGGCGATACGGTACGGGAAGCGTTTTATGTGTCGGATGGTTATGTAGCCTGTTTGGGTTTTGATGAATTTGACGACAAACAGGTGATCAGTATTATCGGCAAGGATTCGATCATTGCGGGTAAAAGTTTTACGGCCCAGGAGCCTTCGGCTTATGAATGGGTTTGCCTGCCGGGCGCTTATGTGATGCGTGTGAGTTATGTGTCCATGAAGGAAGTCTATGAGAAATTTCCAGATGCGGAAGAATTGGCCAGGTTGGTAATGGCGGATATTTCAGATAAGGAATTAGAGCGGTTGAAATTATTAAAGCGGGATGCGGAAACGGTGGTTTATACTTTTTATGTAAATCACCGGGAATTTCTGGATAATCCGGGCATGATGGCAGATAAGGAGTTGTGTACCTATTTGCTGATCAGCGAAAGTACCCTGCGAAATGTACGGCAGAAGTTATTTAAGGAGGGTAAACTGTGATTAGGTGGTGCTTGTTTATCACTTGTTCATTTTCTATCACTTCTTTAAACTCACTTTTTTAGCAAATCCTGAATGGTATTTTTTGCAGTTTCGAATCTTATTAATCAATCCTATGAAAATAATATTTGAGTTTATTTTAAGCCTGTTTGATAACAGGTTAGCTAACTTCCGTCCGGAATGTTGCCGGATAAGAGGTTACAATTATTTATATTTACGACCAGTAACAAAATTAGATCCTACAAAACAGACATAGCTTTTTTAACATATAGATATTTTTGCGTTTCATACGCTCCCCAACAGTCAGAGAAAAAGGCCATTTTCAAATGAATAGATACAGAAGGGAACAAATGCAACGCCTGCGGTCGCGCGGGTTTGCTTGTTCTATTTTCTGTATTTAGGTAATGGCCTTACCTCTCTGCTAAACGAATAGTCCATGGCAGCCCGCGCCATCTCAGCGATATCAGGCTGCTTCCCGGCAGGATTAAAAGGCGCATGGAATTGTTTCCCCACCAAATTTATTGTGTTTTGTCACCTTGCAGAATTGGTAAGCGGTGTTTTTAAATCATTTATTACCTATACCCTGTTTATGCGTACGATCAAAATTCAATTACCTTTAATTTCCTGGATATTTATCCTGCTTGATATTTCCCTTTTCTGTTTCCAGTTTGTCCGTGTTTATTTCCATCCCGGCGAAGGCAGGCACTGGCGTGCTACGATGTTATGTTTACTGGCCATTATTTACAATTGTATTTCGGGAAACCTTTTGGCGCTCTGGGTACATATCTCTATAAACGTGGCAGTTTTATTTTTGGTCGTTTACCTTTTAACTAAGAAAGTTAGGGATGTCTCTAATAATAAGGAGGAGGAACCGCCAGCGGAAACACCGGACATTCCCTTTCAAATGCTGGAGATTACTGAAGCGATGGCGGCGGTTTTCCTGGAGAACTGCCATCTCTTCCAATTTACGGCAAGAGAGATCGATGTTTGCCTGTTGCTTGCCAAAGGAATGACCTATACTGAGATTGCGGAAACGCTGCATATATCTAATTCAACGGTCGATTCCCATGCGCAAAAGATCTATAAAAAATCGGGCGTCAACAGCAGGGTTACCCTGCTCCATAAACTTTACCAGAATTCGGTAAAATAATCCGGTTTTTTTATGGGGATAATTCCTGAATTGTCCGCTTTCTATACTGTTTTGAGGCATATCCGCCTAAAATCGTGAACTTTCACTATTGTTTTTTTATGGGTTTTGGGCGCACATTTGGCAATAACCAATACAAATAATGCCTATGGTCAAATGATACTCATTCTGCTGATTTTCTAATGGTAGCCTCCGGGCGTCAGCGGGTTTATTTAAATCATCATATATGCGTAAAAACAATTTCAAAGTGGCTTTTCGTGAACTGCGGGGCAAGCTGAAAGTAATCTCAGGAAACGATGACCTGGGTTTGGTGGAAAAGTTCAACGAGGCAATTGCCCTAATCAGGGATTATTTGAAGGATGTCAGGACTTTGGTTCTGGCCAATCCTTTTAAGGATAAGCTGGAGCAAATCTATTTTTACAAGTTTGAGAAGCCGGAGTATTACGCCCTCAAAATTTACCAGGTGGCTTTGTTTACCCTACTCAGCCAGAAACCGGCAGGCCCGCCGGAAATGATCCGCAGGTTCTATCTCGAAGAACTGGAATACATCCTTCGTTATTTTAAACAATATGCCTTTTATTATGAGTACTACCGTTCGGGCTTTACCGCGATGGACGAAGTGCTTTTTGTGCCAGGTGCAGTGATGGCTTCCCCATTGTTGCACGATGTGCCTGAACTAGACCCTGAATATTCCACCAATGGGGATTACCTGTTTTCCAAATTCATTGCATACGAAGCGTTGCAGGAATATATCTTAAATGAATTGCTGGCATTAGACCGCCCTGCTGGTGTTTCAGGCAATGTTGAGATGGGCATTTCAGGCGGTACAGGTGCTAGTTTGGGTAGGCAGCGGTTTGAGTGGACGGGTGAGCTGATCAATGTGGTTGAACTTGGCTACGGCATTTATCTTTCCAAACAGCTTAATGGCGGTAATGCGACCCTGACTGATATCTTTCGTTGGCTCAATGATAGCTTCGGGCTGAAGATCGTTAACCCGGCCAATAAGTTGGCCGAGATCAAGCGGCGCAAAAGGATTAGCCGTACGCATTTCTTTGATTTTTTACAGGCGGCATTTATCGCCTATTTAGACGAAGACGATGCCTTTGACCCGGATGAACTGTTGGGAAAAGGCCGTTTAAATTAGTTCCAGGGGCGATTTAAATTTATTCATCAGTACTACTGATAAGCCCGTTTCCAGCATCCTGACCTTTGATTTTGTGATCCGGTGGCAATGGAGCCTCCGGAATAATAAACTACAATCTTATGTTAAAATCATTTTCATGGCCGGACTTTTTACTGGCCGCAAGCGTGTTCAGCCTGTTTTGGTTCCTGGTTATCGGGCTGCTTTTTTACCGTAAAGAAGTATTCGGCCTGTTGTCGGGCAGTAAGGCCGATGCGGAACCTTTACCACATGGCTGGCAAAATGAGGTGGACGAATTTGTTGAAAATTCATCTACGGATGACCTGATGGGCAAGTCTGCTTTGGATGACGGCGTAGCACTGGTATCGGCGGAGGATTTTTCTTTCGTGGATAAGACTGAGCAGCTTGGACTGGTAGCAGATGTACAGGAGGAAGTAAAATCTATTTGCAGCATCCTGGAAAAAGAAGACGGCGGCAAGGAGTATTTCCTGTCCCTGTTCGCGCTGGTGAAAGGCAAATACCCGGCGGTTGCTTCCAGTCCGGCACTATCAGCTATTAATGCCTTTATCCGTGAGCATGTGCCGTTCTTTCTTTCTGAAGAGGAACTGGACAGCCTTTGGGTATAGTTCTTTTAGTCTTTTTTAATAGCGGGTCGGGTTTGGTTTCCATTCCGGAAAAAACAGGCGGTACATCAAGGTACTGTCGATTTGGAAAACTAAACAAAGACAGCATGAAGAAAAAATTAAGGGTTCAAGTCAATCCCGTAAGTGCACACAGTGGTAAAAAGCGATTGCTGGCCAAAGGCTGGCTGCTGACGGTAACGCTTTGCGTTTACCAGATGCTTTGCAGTGTGACTGCTTATTGCCAGGATGGCGCGGCGGGGATAAATGAAGCGACCAATAAGGTCAAGGGGTATTTCGATTCAGGCTGTAACCTGATGTATGCCATCGGTGCAGTTGTGGGCCTGATTGGGGCGGTGAAAGTGTTTAACAAATGGAATGCCGGCGAGCCGGACACCAATAAAGTGGCGGCGGCCTGGTTTGGTTCCTGTATCTTTTTGGTGGTGGTGGCCACGGTACTAAAATCCTTCTTTGGCATATAAAAAGTAGGGTATTGATTCACAGATCACGGCGGGCGGGTCGCAAAGCCTGGCTAAGAATGGCACGGCGGCTTCGCCTGCCGATGATCTTAAAAATTTATATAATGAGTACAGTATATCAAATTAATAAAGGGATTAATAAACCCATAGAGTTCCGGGGCCTGTACGGCCAGTATATCGCCTACCTGGCGGTTGGGCTGGTCGTATTGTTACTGACTTTTATTATCCTTTACCTGCTTGGTACTGGCCTGATGGTCATTGTGCCGCTGGTATTTGCGCTGGGCGGCGGTTTGTTCTTTTCAGTCAACCGTCTTTCTAAACGCTTTGGGGTTCATGGCCTGCAAAAGTATATGGCTAAGCGGGGATTACCAAGTTACGTACGGTTCAGTTCCAGGCGGGTATTTACGACGTTGCGTTCGTCGGGAAAGGCGGGCGCATGATAGAGATCGAAAAAATACTCCCGGTCTGGAAAGTGGAAAGGGATGCAATGATCTCCATGTCAGGGGACATCACGTTTGCCTGGCGGGTGGAACATGCGGAAACAGGTACGCTGTCACAGCAGAATTTTGAGGCGCAGCATTTAGCGATGGTGAAAGCGGTGAGGGTATTGTTGCCAGATACGGTATTGCACAAAGCGGATTGGTATACCAAAGGTAAAGTCAAGGCAGATTTTGTGAGGGCCGGTGATGGTGTATTGTCGCTGGCCTCGGAACGCTTCTTTAATGAAAGGCCGTATTTAGACCACGAATGTTTCCTGTTCATCACTTTAAAGCCGTTGGGTCGTAAGCTATCATCCTCGGCCTATGCAAATATCCTGCGCAAGTCTATCACACCTGTTGAGGTGAAAGATGAAAAACGCTACAAAGATTTTGTGTCGGCCTGCGGGCAGTTTGAGCGGATCGTATCGGACAGTGGTTTTATGAGCCTGCGCCGGATGGCTGAACCTGAATTATGCGGCACGGCTAACACGGCGGGTATCATAGAAAAATACCTGTTCCTGTTACGCTCTAACCAGCAGCCGGTAATCAGGGATATTCATTTGCGCGAGGGTCTGCGGATTGGTGACCAGCATTGTGAGTTATATACTTTATCGGATGCAGCCGATCTGCCTGCCTTTTGCGGTAGCCGCATCAATTACGATAAGTATTCTACCGACCGCAGTAAATACAGCATTGGTTTTGCTTCGCCGCTCGGCCAGTTTTTAGACTGTAACCACATTTACAGCCAGTACCTGTTTATTGGCGATGCCCACAAAACGATTAAGGCGCTGGAAGCGAAAAAGCTACGTTTGCAATCGCTGTCGGCTTATTCCAGGGAAAATGCGATCTCGCGGGATGCCTGCAATGATTTTCTGAACGAAGCCATTGGGCAGCAGCGGTTGCCGGTTAAGGCACATTTTAATGTGCTGGCCTGGGCGGATGAGGTTTCCGAACTGGCAGAATTGAGGAATAAAGTGGGGTCTGCTATGGCTTCGATGGATGCGGTTTGTAAGCAGGAAACCGATGGCGCGGCACAGATCTGGTTCGCCGGGATGCCGGGTAATGCGGCTGATTTCCCCATGAACGACACCTTCGACACTTTTGCGGAACAGGCGGTTTGTTTCTTCAATATGGAAACGAGCTACCGCTCGTCATTGTCGCCTTTCGGCATCCGCCTGGGCGACCGCACTTCTGGTTATCCTTTGCACGTGGATATTTCAGATGAACCGATCCTGCGGGGCTGGACGACCAACCGCAATAAGTTTATCATCGGGCCGAGCGGTTCAGGTAAGAGTTTCTTCACCAATCACATGGTTAGGTCATACTATGAGCAGGGTGCGCACGTGGTATTGGTAGATGTGGGCCATAGTTATAAGGGGCTTTGCGACTTGGTTAGCGGCTATTATTTTACGTATTCGGAAAAGTCACCCATTCGTTTTAATCCCTTTTATATCGCTGAGGGTGATACGTTAGACACCGAGAAAAAGGAAAGCATTAAAACTTTACTGATGACGCTCTGGAAGAAAGATGATGAGAGTTATACCCGTTCCGAGTATGTGGCCATTTCCAATGCGCTGACATTGTATTATGAATATCTGGTGTTGCACTCTGATGTGTTCCCCTGTTTTAATTCCTTTTATGATTTCCTGATGGAGGAATACTTGCAAGTGCTGGAAGATGGCAAGGTACAGGAACGGAATTTTGATGTAGATAATTTCCTGTACGTGTTGAACCCGTACTATAAGGGCGGCGAGTTTGATTACCTGTTGAATGCGACCAGTAACCTTGACCTGCTTAATGAGCGCTTTATTGTGTTCGAACTGGACGAAATTAAGGAGCATGCCATTTTACTACCCATCGTGACCATCATCATCATGGAGGTATTTATCTCGAAAATGCGCAAGCTGAAGGGGGTGCGTAAGATGATCCTATTGGAAGAAGTGTGGAAAGCCATCTCTCGCGAGGGTACTGCGGAATACATTAAGTATTTGTTCAAGACCGTGCGTAAGTTCTTTGGTGAGGCCGTAGTGGTTACGCAGGAGATCGAGGACATCATTTCCTCGCCTATTGTCAAACAGGCCATTATCAATAACTCCGACTGCAAGATATTGCTTGACCAGAGCAAGTATCAGAACAAGTTTGATGAGGTACAGGCATTGATGGGTTTGACCGATAAAGAAAAGGCGCAGATCCTGTCCATGAACAAGGCTAACGACCCCACTAAAAAGTACAAGGAGGTTTTTATTTCACTCGGCGGCCAGCAGAGCAAGGTGTACCGTACAGAGGTAAGTTTGGAAGAATACCTCTGCTATTCAACCGAAGAAAAGGAGAAGATGAAAGTACAGGAATACGCCGCAAAGTACGGCGATATCCGTAAAGGGATCGCCGTACTTGCGGCTGAGCTCCGTAACGGAGCGAAGATTTTTTAACCATTTACCGCCGAAGGCAGCTTTAAGGCCAATTAAATAAATATAAAAGACTTAAAAATCAAAATCATTATGGAACTAGTATTCAAAACACGATCAACAAATTATTTAAGGCTGGCGCTTATCGCTGTACTATTTATTTCCTTTTTCGGTTGCCATTCACAGCCTGATTTTAACGGCACCTATGTCAACCATGCCTCCGGCGAGTTCAGTCTTGCTGATGACACCTTACAGGTGGAGCATGTAAAGGAACAGCAATATCTCATTCATCGAAAGACGGGTTACCGCGAAATCGCCGAAGATGGTAAGCCAGGCAAACTGCAATGGCGTACAGAGGAATGGCAAGCAGTTTATGATCCTGGTACCGGGGTGATGACCGAAAGCCGGAAAGGGCGCACGCTGACTTTTGAAAAAGGAACATTAACACTGGAGCGCAGCAACTACCGGCGAGTCAATTAACAGAATTATTTATGAGAAACAAACTAAAGAGAATGATAAGAACCTATATGGTTGTTCTGCCGCTGAGCGCCACGACCATACTTGTGGCTTTGCCCTCCGGGGCAAATGCCCAACTGGTGATCGCGGAGGTGATTAAGGCGGCAATCAAAAAAGTGGTAAAAGCCATAGACCTGAAGGTGCAGCGCTTGCAGAACCAAACCATTTGGTTGCAAAACGCACAGAAAACGGTTGAAAACCAGTTGTCCAAGTTTAAGCTGGACGAAATATCGGACTGGACGGAAAAGCAGCGAAAGCTTTATGCGAATTACTACGATGAACTGGTCAAAGTGAAGGCGATGATCGCTACTTATCAGCGGGTCAAACATCTGGCAGAAACACAGACCAACATTGTCCGCGAATATCACTGGGCGATTGCGCTGTTCAATAAGGACAAGCATTTCAGCCCGGATGAGCTGATGCACATGGAATCGGTCTATAAAGGCATACTTGAAGCGAGTATCAAAAATCTTGACCAGGTGTTTATCGTCACCAACTCCTTTAAAACGCAGATGAGCGATGGCAAGCGGTTGGAGCTGATCAATGAAGCCTCGGCCAAAATGGACGATAATTATTCGGACTTAAAGCAGTTCAACCAGCAGAATATTACGCTGTCGATACAGCGTTCTCAATCTGCACTGGAAGTGAAAACCTTAAAGCAAATTTATGAGGTCAATTAAAAAATGTGGCTATTGCCTGTGTATTATCGTATTGGTTTGCTGTAGTTCGGCTATCCAGGCGCAAACTTTTGCGGAATGGTTTAAACAAACGAGTACCCAAAAGAAGTATCTGCTGCAACAAATCGCCGCCTTACAGGTTTACACCGGCTTCCTGGAAAAGGGATACGGTATTGCCAAATCGGGCCTGGGCACCATCAAAAATATTACCGGGGGTGAGTTCGACCTGCATTTACTTTACATCAGTTCCCTGAAACAGGTAAACCCAGTGATACGGAATGATAAGCGGGTCGGTGGTATTTTATCCATGCAAACTGAATTGCAGAAGCGCTTCAATGAACTGGAAGGTCTGAATGTATTGCCCGCCGATAACCAGGCGTATATCAATTCAGTAAAGCAAACGATCACGGTCTTATGCCTCAAAGACCTGGACGAACTGGAACTGGTCATTACTTCGGGTAAACTGGAAATGAAGGATGATGAGCGTTTACAAAGACTGGGTAAAGTATATGAAAGTACGCTGGACAAGTACGCTTTTACACAGCAGTTTACAACCGACGTTATACTCCTGGTTATCCAGGTCAGGCAGCAGCAAAACGATACGCAATTAGTAAGGAGGTATTATGAAAACAATTAAAATAATGTTGTTGGGCCTGTTGTTATCCGTTTTCGGCTTGCAGAGTGCTTCTGCCCAGTCTACCGAAATACAGCAATTGTTATTGAACGTAGAAAAGCTGGCGCAGTTCAAGCAAATCCTTTCCGATATGAAAAAAGGTTATACCATCCTGTCAACGGGCTATAATTCGGTAAAGAATATCGCCCAGGGTAATTTTTCCTTGCACGAGACTTTTCTGGATGGCTTAATGCTGGTCAGCCCGGAGGTGCGCAAGTATTACAAGATTGCGGATATCATCAGCGATCAGTCCGCTATAGTTTCAGAATATAAGTCCGCTTATAAGCGGTTCAGCAGCAGCGGTAATTTCAACGCGGGGGAACTGGATTACCTGGGCAGGGTTTATGGATCTTTGTTTAACCAGAGCCTGGAAAACCTTGACCGGTTGATTATGATAATTACCGCCGGTAAATTGCGTATGAGCGATGATGAACGCTTGCAGGCGATTGACCAGATCCATGCCGACACGCAGGACAAACTGATTTTTCTCCGTTCGTTCAACCGGGAAACGACGGTTTTGGACCTGCAACGGCAAAAGGAAAAGGATGATATCTCGGGAACAGCAGCCTATTATAAGTTAAAGTAGCAATTATGACCTGCGAAGCAAGCTTGAATTCCTTAAAAAAATAAACAATTCATGAAAAACAAACCAATTTTAATGACCGCATTTATTGCGGCACTGGCCATGCTCTTGCCTTTTAGTTCCCATGCCGAAGGGCTGGCGGACTATCTGGGCGGGATGCAGCCGGTACTGGATAATGTCTACAATGAAATGATACCGCTTTGCGGTAACCTTATCGGCGTAGCACAGGGGTTGGCCGGTTTCGGTGCATTATGGTACATCGCTTCCAGGGTATGGCGGCATATCGCCAATGCTGAACCGGTAGATTTCTACCCTTTGCTCAGACCGTTCATGCTGGGTGGCGCCATTATCGCTTTTCAGGCTGTGATTGCCTTAATGAACGGGGTTTTGCAGCCGGTGGTCACGGCTACCGCCGCAATGGTCAAGAACTCCGATGATGCTATTGCCGCACTGTTAAAGCAAAAAGAGGCAGCGGTTAAGCAAAGCAGGCAATGGCAAATGTATGTGGGCGAGAGCGGTCGTGGTGACATGGATCGCTGGTACAAATACACCCATCCGGAAGACCCGAACCGCGAAAAGGAAGGCATGTTTGAAGGTTTAGGCAATGATGTGAAATTCTATATGGATAAGGCCAGTTATAATTTCCGCAATTCGATTAAGGAATGGATGAGCGAGGTATTACAGGTCTTATTTGCAGCGGCGGCTTTGTGCATCAACACCATCCGCACCTTTTACCTGATTGTGCTAGCTATACTCGGACCGCTGGTATTTGGCTTTGCTGTCTACGATGGCTTTCAGCATACCCTCACGGTCTGGCTGGCGCGGTACGTCAACATCTTTATGTGGCTGCCTGTCGCCAATATCTTCGGTGCTATACTGGGTAAGATACAGCAGAACATGCTCAAAATCGACATTACGCAGATCGGACAAGCAGGCGACACCTTCTTTTCGACCAGTGATACGGCATATTTAGTATTTCTCGTGATTGGCATTGTCGGCTATTTCACCGTACCCAATGTGGCCAATTACATTGTCCACGCCGGTGGTGGGAACGCGATGCTGCAAAAGGTCAACACCTTGGTGGTCGGTGGCACCAGTACCGCTGCTTCAACGGCACAAACCGGCGCGGGCATGGCGGCTGATGCAATGGGCAATATCTACCGGAGGCTCAAAGGCGGCGACCAGTCGGACGACAACGATTATTTCAAAGACAAGATATCAGGTAAATCATAAACACATATTATGTTTAAACAACTCAAAAATATCGATACGGCCTTTCAGCACATCAAGCGGTTTAGCCTGGTGCTGATCGCGGCCAATGTAGTGATCTGCTGCCTCTGGTCATTTGTAACCTATAAAGCGGTTACCGAAGCGCAGCAGCGGGTACATATCCTGTATAACGGCAAGGTGTTCGAGGCATTTGCTTCCACACGGAAGGCCAATCTTCCGGTTGAACTGCGCGACCATATCAAGGATTTTCATCATTATTTCTTTGACCAAAGCCCTGATGATAAAGAGATCAAGAAGAAGATCAGCAAGGCGCTCTACCTGGCCGATAACTCTGCTAAAAAGCAATACGATAACCTCGTGGAGTCCGGCTATTACAATAACCTGATCTCTGCAAATATTTCACAGGAGGTGGAGATAGACAGTATTAAGCTGGATATCAATACCGCGCCTTATCAATTCACCTGTTATGCCACCGAAAAACTGATCAGGGCAAGTAATACCGTCGTTCGCAAATTGGTTACGCAAGGCGTGATACGTGACCTGGGCGATAAAACGGATGATAACCCGCATGGCTTCCTGATCCAGCAATGGCAGATACTGGAAAACAGTGATGCCACTAATGCGCAGCAGCCATGAGGATATTTAAAAGAAAACCAAAGGCATTAAGCCATCGTCAGGAGCAGCGGGCAGGCCGGATCGCCGGGACTATTTTGAAAAGGCAGCGGCAGGCGGCGGATTACCTGAACAGTCGGACGGCGGGGATATCAGGCAAACACTGGCTGATCCTGCTCATTTTGTTCTGCGCCACGTTTGGCAGCTATTGCCTGTACCTGCTGATGCAGGCTGTTAATTCACTAAATCATTAACCTTTAAAATTATTAAAAATGACTAAGACAAAAATGGATAAGCGCAAAATGCTGCTTATGCTACCGTTCCTCATCCTACCTTTTTTGGCACTCGCTTTTTATGCCCTGGGCGGTGGTCAGCAGGTTGTTGCTGTGCAAGGCACAGCTGACAAAGGCATCAACACGGCCCTACCTGACGCGCAGTTTAAAAAAGACGCACCTGCTGATAAAATGGGCATCTATGAACTGACCAAAAAGGATTCTACCCATGCTGATGCGAATAGCATCGCAGCGGTTGCGGGTCGTTTGGGTTTCGACCAGGCAGACGATCCCCAAACCAAGGCCATCAACGAAAAGCTGGCAGCTATCAATAAACAGGTCAATACACCGGTTAACGCACCGAAATCTTATCCAGAAGTAAGCAGAGGTATTACGGATGATGCGCCTGTTTCCAAAGATGTAGCTAAACTGGAAAAGCTGATGAAAACCATGCAGGAATCCGGCAAGGGCGATGATCCTGAAATGGCGCAGTTGAATACCCTTATGGATAAGATCATGGCCGTTCAAAATCCCGGCCAGGTGAAGCAGCAGGTACTAAAGCCGGGTGCAGTAACTGATAGTGTATTTAAAGCCATTCCTGCGGTTATTGATGGCAACCAAAAGGCTACCGAAGGTTCCGTAGTGAAGTTACGTCTACTCGATACCATCACCATTAACGGCCAACTGGTGCCGAAAGGCTACAATATTTTTGGCCTGGCCAAATTCAGTAACCAAAGGCTTAACCTGGAAATACGCAATATACGTTTGGGGACTTCCATTATCCCCGTGAGCTTAACCGTGTTTGATCAAACGGATGCCATGATCGGTATAAACGCACCCGAAGCGATGTTGTCCGATGCGGCCAGTACAGGTGGTGCAGATGCCATTAGCAGTATCGGGCTGGGCTTTGACCAGAGTTTGACCACGCAGCTTGCCGGTGCGGGGTTGGATGCGGCCAAGGGCTTGCTGACCAAAAAGCTAAAGCGCATCAAACAGCCGCTGAAATCAGGTTACCCGCTATTATTACGCGACAATACAGTTAAAACTAATCATTAATGTTTTACTTAAATCATCATTATGAACAAGAACAATCTTGAAAATTTAAAAGCCGAAATGAAAGGCCTTAAATTCGACAAGCAACTCATTGTCGAAATGGAAAAGAACATGGAAAAAGACCTGCCTGCTTTCCAGCTCAAAGCAACGTTGCCATCAGATAAAGGCCAGATGGATGCTACGTTGCACTTTAAGCAATCCGGGCAGTCCGATTACTATTTCTTTAACAAGTTTGAACTGGCCTACAGTGCCAAAGCTAAGCCGCTGGAAAACGAGCAGAAATACATGGTCATTTCTCCCGGTGAGCAAGGCAAAAACATTATGCGTTCGTTTCAGAGTCCGGTTGATGCCATCGATTTCTTCAAGTCGCAGAAAGGTGCAAGCGAACTCGCATTAGGTAAACCAACCGAAAAAGACCTGCAATTTAAAACTGCACTGGCCACCATGAAGGATGGTAAAGTGGACTATGTAGCCAAAGAGTTTCAGCAGACCTATTACGGGCAAACCCTAACCAATTCTTTTTATGTGGACAAAGGCAAAGGGTTCAATGTTACGCAGGCTTCCAACATGCTGCAAGGCCGTTCCGCTTTCCGTGACGACCTGGTGAGCCGCTCCGGCGCTGGGTACCAGGCATGGAATGTGATCGCCTTTGATAAACCCAAAGACAATTATGGCAATTACAAGATCCAACAGTATAATGAAAACTACGGCTTTGACCTGAAACAGGTGTTAGCGGAATACAAGATCAATATGCCGGACGACCCAAAAAAACAGGAAGCCATTTATAATGATCTCAAAGATGGCAACCGTCCTGTGGTCAGTGTTACCGGAACTGATGGTAAAGAAGTGCAGATGCGCATCGAGGCCGTGCCGCGTTACGGCAACATCAACTTTTACAATTTGAACGGCAAGCCTGAAAAACGGGAAGACCTGCAAAAGGAAAACAGCCTGGGCACTTCACTGGCCAAAGATAAAGGCCAACAGAAACAGGTGGCAGAAGGCCAGGAAATGAGCATGTAGGCTAATTAAAATAGTAATTAATCAATTTTTTATATCTTCAATTTTAAATAATTTAAATTATGTCAACATTTCAAAAGTTAAAAGACTTAGTAGCAGCAACAGAAGCGGATGCCGTTGCATTCCATGAAAAAGGTAACAAAGCGGCAGGAACACGCCTGCGTAAAGCTTACCAGGAAATTAAGGTATTGGCACAGGCGGGCCGTACCGAGGTAACAGAACTGAAAAATAAAGACAGTAAATAACAGCAGATAAACTGTTTGGGTAAAAGCCTGCCGGAATTCCGGTAGGCTTTTTTCAATTCAGATTTATAAAATATTCGAGATTATGATCACGTTTTTTAAGTATAACCTTTAGCGTGCCTAAAACAGCATGTTTAAGTGGATAACAAAAAATAACCGAAGATTAACAATACGGCAAGTGTAGAAAAAATAGAAAGAAGCGAATATAAATTGGTTCCAGTCTGCAAACTTCCATATTTTTCGCGGGTTTCTGCGTCAACTTTGGTAATGTTACCTTGGATTCTTGCACGAACCAGCATGCGGTAGTCGACGTACAATAACAAAACAGAATTTAAACTTGGGATAACCAGGCTCCAGTTAGGCACATCTTTTCTTATGGCGATTAAAGCAAAATAGGCAGCGATCAGTAGATTATTCAAACTGAATACCTTGTCATGCATCCGGTCAAAATATTTCTGGGTATCTGCGATGCCGCTTTCTTCGATGCGCTCCCAGCGCAAGTCCATATCTTTTAATTCCTGTTCGGTCATGATGCCGAGTTTCCTGCATTCTTCATCAGTCATAATCTTACTAAGTGTTAAGCAATATACGACACGATCTGACATTAATCAAAAAACCTCCAAGTGGCTCATCACCGGCTTGGAGGAAGATCTTTATTGTGAGGGTGCCGTAGCGAAGCAAAGTTGGCTTTTGGAACCGCCCAATTTTAACCCGAAGGCAACGTCCCTTGTCACGCATCGGAATTGTTCGGCCCGCCGGTCCCCTTTGTGTTTGATAAGCCAGAGCGCAAATAGCGCAAGTCTTAAAGCCCGTCCTCCGCGGGCAGCCTAAATTACTAAATTTTCGGATAAAAAAACCCGCTAACTGAGATCACTCGGGTTAGCGGGCGTACATTTTTTGTGAGGTTGCCGTAGCTGAGCTGAGTCTGCCAGGAACCGGTCTAGCCCTTTTCCAAGTTGTTTCGGGCAGTGAGGCAATAACTTTCGCCTCCGCGGGGCATCTCGCCCCGTTTTATAATACCAGGGTTCAAAGGGCCCAGTCATCCTCGCTGATTTTGTCCGGGCCAGCGAAGTGTGTTAGACACGGGTCCGCCGGTCGTTCCGCCCTGTCCTCCGCAAGGAACACAAAGTTACGTAAATCCTGTATATTCGTTTTCGCTTAATTTATGATGACTGATATATCGCCTTTTGCTTCCAAACTTGATCTTTCTAACCAAGGGCTTACCGAAGTTCCGGAAGCCATTTTACGCTGTAAAAACTTGCGCAAGCTCAACCTTAGCCATAACCAGATCAAGATACTCCCGCCGGAACTAAGCCAGCTCAAGCGATTACAAAACTTAGATTTAGGCAATAACCAAATCAGTACGCTTTATGCCGGAAATTTCGATTTGCCGCAACTGGAGGTTTTAATCTTACGAAACAATAAGTTAAAAAAGATGCCGCACCAGATCGGCGCACTGGACAAGCTCAAAGTGTTGAATCTTTCCGGCAACCAGTTGGTGGAACTACCCAATGACATCACTCGGTTGGCCGATCTGGAAGAGCTAAGTCTTGCCAATAACGCCTTTTCCACATTTCCGGTACAATTATTAAAATTTTCCAAAATGAAGCTGCTTTGGCTTAACAATAATCCGCTGAGTGATTTACCGGTAACTGAACTTCACTCCAAGATGCCTGACCTCAAGTCGATCTATTGTTTCAGTCCCTTAAGCAATCATGATTTGGATCCAAACTATAAATTATTGCAAGCCAAAAAAGGAAATTGCCTGGCGCAGTTTAATTTGTTAGCTCTGAAAGATAAACCCAAAAAAAAGATGGAAAGCACGACTCCGAGCCGGATTATTTCAGGAAAAAAACATTTGTTTATAAGTTACTGCCACGCGGATATAGAATGGTTAAATAAAATCAATACCGCATTACAGACAATGGCGTACGAGGGGTTAGAACTAGAGATATGGGATGATACCCGTTTAAATGCTGGTGACCTCTGGAAAAAGGAAATTGAGTCAGCCATTGCTAAAGCAGATGTTGCAATTTTATTAGTGTCTAATAGTTTCCTTGCCTCGAAGTTTATACGCGAGCAGGAAGTTCCACCTTTATTAAAAAAAGCGGAAGAAAGCGGCGCGCGTATACTCCCGGTAATCGTCGGTTTATGTCGCTTTACAAAGAGTACCCTTAAGGATTATCAAGCCATCAATAAACCGGAGCGGCCCATGAACGCGTTATCTATACACGAACAGGAAAAGATCATCTATGATTTAACGAACGAAATCGATAAGGTATTTGAATAATTTTAGCGTTGTGTGCAAATGGGATTGCGTTAAAGTAGAAGCATCTGATGCATCAACCAATTTTAGGCACCCGTGTGTTTTTTTTTAAGTAGTTGTATCCCCAAGGTGTTATCCAATTCCTGATAAGGTCCGATCCAACTCATATCGCGGCTGGCGATATTGATCAAATAAGACAAGAACTTGTATCTGAAATTGATTAAAAAAATCTGGGGATTGATGATCTTATAAAGGATTTCACAGTTGATTTTCTTTAGATAAAGTTTGTCCTGAAAACGGGGTACCGACTTGAAATCTGAGGGTCTTAATTTGGTCGTGACAAATGGCCAGTCCACATTACTTTTCTTGTCCAGATAGGTGCGGACTTCTTGCAAATCGGTTTTTCGGTATAACGCCCGTTGTGATTGATACAAGGCCTCTATGCTTATTTTAAGTAAAAGCTTGGACACAGGTACTTCATTCTTCTCAAAATCCGGAACGTTAACGACGTACGAACCATCTTCTTTTATTTCAAGGACATTGTCTTCGGTTAAGCCAAAAACTGTTACCTGATTCGCAGTGTAATTCTTGTTCCCTTCAAAACTTAAACCATGTGATGTTCCTTTTGCCGGTTTTCCTTTTTTTGTCTGAATACCAGCCATCGGCCTAGACATTGCCAATATGCCATTTGATAAGGCTTTCGCTTCAAAATTGGAAAAGGAATTGTTGCAAACACCACATATAGCGCCAAGATCTAAAGTATAAGATTTATTCCCCAATCCTTCTGGTACAATATGTTCCAGAGAATTTTTTATAACAGGCTTATTACAAATAATACAGTCCATAAAGAAGTAAATCAACGGGAATTTAATTGCTATTAGAAACTGTCTGTTTATCAAAAAAACTCATAATAGCCGTCCTATTACGCTTTTTGCCTGTTTAAATCGTTCAGATATTGCCGGTATTCAATAAATTCTTTGTCATCTTGATTCAGATATATTATGAAGTTTATTTGACCCAATAGATGGTGGAAATAATTGGCTTTTTCATTTTTAATTTTTTCAATATGTGAAGCCATACCGAATTTTTTAATAAAATACATTTGTTGTCTTATCTCCAGACGCAATTCTTTTCGTGCCTGCAATTTTTCATTAACAACAATTCCTGTAACTATCTGTCGGTCACCTTTAGCCATTAATTTGGTTTTCTCTTGATTTAATACTAATCCCGTTTTCTTGAGTAGCTGTTCAACTTTGGTAATAATTTCGTTTTTGTTGAACGTGCCAGAAAAAGCTAAGTCATCGGCATATCTTGTGTATCTGATTTTTTGAGGTAAGCAAAACAATGCGATTTCGTCATCAAAGTCCTTCAATATTAAATTCGACAAATAAGGGCTGGTTGGAGCACCCTGCGGTAACGAGTCTTCTAGAGAACAAAGTTTAGATAACAGATTGGCCATAACCAGAGAGTAACCTAGGGTTTTAAATACATTACCTATTTTTACACGGTTAATCGATGTGAAAAAATCCTTGATATCAAGCGTTAATACTGTGGGTTGATTCCTGTGAAATATTAGATTTTGTTTTAAAGATGAAAGTGGAACATAGGCCTTGGCATAAACACTCGGTTCTACTTTGTATAAAATTTCATGCAAAATCCAATATTGGATTTCTTTAAGACTAGGCAAGGGTTCTGAAATTTTCCTTTTATCTCCATTCCGCTTGGGTACATCAAAGGTCTTGTAGAAATATTCAGTATGATCTATTGCTCTTGAGATATAGGTGGTGTTATAACCTACTAAACCAGATAGATGTTCCATATTATAGATGACTGGAACTCCGCTGTCAAATAATTTTTCAGCGTAAGCAAGGCATTTGGATATTTTATCAGCTGAATATCCTGCTTGAAGCGCTTTTTCAGTAAATTTCTTTTGGTAATGTTGAAAATCCATAAGTGGCAGTATTTGCCTGGAAGCACATCAGTGCTTCCAGGTAATATTGAAATCTGTTAAAGTTTGCGTAGCTCAGCGGAGCGAACTTTAACAGATAAGCTTGAAAAAGGGTTCGCATTACAGGGCAGTGACTCACCGCCCCGCACTGGATTCACCAGTAATGTCCTTTCCAAATTATGGTATATCATCTTGATCAGGTAAAAATATGAAATCTGTTGTGATTTTCGTAATTTTTGATTTTTCTTCTTTACTAATCCACTTGTCTTTGTCTGTACTTTTCATCTTTTTGCGTAATCCATTAAGCGCTTGGCGCCCTGCTTCAGATAATGATACTGCTCCGTTCGAGTAGATAATAAAGTTCTCCTTTAAAGCTTCTTCAGTGAGATCGGCGATTTCCTTAAATCCCAGGCCGCTATCAATTAGACTATTTATAGTTCCGTTAGTCTCTACGTTTGAAAGCAGAATATGTAAATATTTTTCTGTCATAAATTATCGAAGAAACGGTGCAGTATATTCTTTATCATTTTTGATATGATTAGACCAAAATATTGAAAAAGTATTGTTAGGTGTACGGGCCATTGTAACCAGCGCTTCTGACTTTTTATAGCCAAGCTTAAATTTGCCGCCGGCTTTTGTCATGGTTTCAATCTTTTTAATGATCGCCATTTTTTTCTCTACTTCATCTCCATAATAATCTGAAATACCCTTCGTCTCGATATACTTTTGGTAATGAGCAATATTCTTTTCGTCCAACAAGTTTACAGCTTCGCGCATGATCGTGATAGCCATGACTTTAATTTGTGCAGCGGGAATAAATTCATTTTTATCAATTTCGGAAAACGTGCTGCTTATTGTAGTTCCCGAACCGATAAAATCATCAATCAAAACAAGCAATTCGTTTTCCTCAAGTCGGAATGCGGAGTCGGTAATTTTATCGAATTGTTCAATAATTTTAAATTCTATCTTATCTAATGGTGAAGGCAGAAAAGATTTTACTGTTTTGACCATGTATAATAAAACATTCCCACTTTTGGTTTCATCTTCGTCTTCAGGTTTAATTACAGGAAAAAAATAAACTCTTTTACAATCAGCTAAATTTTCAACTGCACTTAGCAGCCTAAATAGTTCTTCCAACAAACCCAAATATTTCGAATAATTTACCCAAAGGTATCTTTCCGAAAGATCTAGTATCAAGTCCTGTTCGATTTCCGTTAAATTATTCAGAAGATAGCTATAACGTTTAAAAATCTCACTTTCATTGTCGTTTTTATCCCATTCTTTAGATTTAAACAATTCTCTAAGGCGCAGCCAATTTATAACAGTGAAGTCGCTCATTGAAGTTTACCGTTATGAAAATAAATTGTCGCTGAACTATTTGCCTCAGAATTTATCTCGTCAACTGATTTATCTAAAGTGTTGATTATATAACTATGGAGTATAATTAAGTGTTCGACTATTTTGGACGTCATAATTTTGATAAGGAATTAATCAATAAAAATAATAATTTAATCACGTTTGTATAACAAAAAAACACCTTTAATAACAAGTTGTCTTCCCGAAACACGGAAAGCTAGTTTTTTTGTTAAAAGCAATCAGAGATTTATGCTTAATCAATAAATAGTAAATTGCAAGATAAATTTACTTAGCTTTTCGACTTAACCTTATGTATGGCGGATAAAGGAACAGTTTTTCAAAAAGGTGGCGGCGGTACAAATTTTGAGCAGTATGTCCAGGCGGCTTTTTTAGCGACATTGGTTGTCAAAGGAAATGCACCTTGTTTGCCGACAAACGAAGTGGTTGAAATTGCGCTTCAAACCACTAGGAAAGGTTGGGATACCGACGATCTTGAAGTGACGGCAAAATCAGATTTAGGAACACATCGGTTACTCGTCCAAATTAAGCACAACCTGACATTTTCAGGTAAAGACACGATATTTAAGGAGGTAATCACTGCTTTTTGGAATGACTTTAATAATACGCAATTCAACAAAGAACAGGATCGTTTGGTCATTGTAAAAAGCCGTTTAAACAATCTTGAAAAAAATCATATCAAGGGGATATTAAACTATGCCAAAAACCATACCTCTGCGACCGACTTCGTGAATGAAGTTAACCGCATCAAAGAAAAGAAGGAAAGGCTCCAGCTATTTCAGAATATAATTACAGAGATCAACAATGGTCAAACTACGGATACGGAGGAAATTTGGCAATTTCTAAAATGTCTGGATGTTTTAGGGTATGATCTTTTGAATGAGGGCAGTGTTGACGAGACCCACCTGCTCAATTTGATCAAGTTGAGTAAGGCTCCTGATGCTAATGCTTCAGAGAGGGATATTTGGAATAGCCTATTGGTATTTATAAGTCATTTAAACCCGAACGGCGGTAACGTGACTTCCGAAAGTGTACGTAACGAGGAGTTTTATAAAAATTTCAGTCACAATAAATTTAATCCGCTAAATATAGCCCTAGAAAAGTTAAATAAAGACAGCTTAGTTTTACTGAACCCGTTAAAAAACACGATCGGACCGGATGGCAATGACTTACATCTTAACCGAACCGATTTGGCCAACACTTTAGCTGCCGCAATTAACGAGGTGCCCTTAACCATCATTACCGGTAAACCCGGCGTAGGTAAATCCGCGCTGACGAAGGATGTTTTAACTGGGTTATTTCCGGATGCTGCGATCTTTGCATTTAAAGCTGATCAGTTCAATGAGCCGCACCTGGCCAATGTATTAACAAACCAGGGGATTAGTGAACCCTTGGTTGATTTGTTCAGGTGGTTAGCTTTAATCCCAGAGAAAATCATCCTGATTGATAGTTTGGAGAAATTATTAGAAGACATTGATCCAAATAACGCTTTTAAGCAGTTATTAATTTTATTGCGGCAATTTCCCGAAGTGAAAATTGTCTGTACAGCCCGCAGGTATGCGGTAGATTTGTTACTGTTGAAATACAATTTAAAGGAGCAGCCATTACAGTTATTGGAAATCCCTTTACTTGGTGAGGCTGAAGTCTTAGCTGTCGCCGTACAATTTCCTCAACTAAAAGGGTTATTAAACAACCCCCAAATTAAAATGCTGATCCAAACGCCTAAGTATTTGGATTTTGCCGTAAAATCTTTGGCGAAAGAACAGGGCAATTTGCCAGATCTTACGATAATTGGGTTTAAAAATATGCTTTGGAACCAGTTGGTTAAAGACGTAACTAACAGGGCCAAAGGAATGCCTGCTAAACGGGAAGACGCATTTATGAAAATAGCGATAACCAGGGCAAAGGAAATGAAGTTATTTTCCAAGGTTGATGGTTTAGACGAAGAGGCTATCGTGTTTTTAGAGAATGATGAACTTATCATTCAGGAAAATGAAAATCGCAAGTATGCGCCTGCTCATGATATATTGGAGGACTGGGCTTTAGTCAATCATATTGACGCGTTATATGAAGAATATCCAACCCCTTCGGCCTTGTTTGCGCAGCTGGGCAATGAACCCGCTATTCGCCGGGCATTCAGGTTATGGATCGAAGATCACCTGATCGATGACAGTGTCAAGGTGAATGAATTTGTCAGGGTATCACTGACCGATCATAGTATTGAAAATTATTGGGCCGATGAAATATTGATCGCAGTTTTCAAATCAGACAACTGTGATAATTTCTTTGGTTATTTTTATCAGGATTTAACCCAAGCAGTCGCTTTGGTCAACCGCAGTATTCATTTAGTTCGAACAGCGTGTAAGGAGAGCAAAGAAGGATTGGCTAGCAACACAACACTTTTGCCGATTGGCTCAGGTTGGCATGCGCTTTTAAATTTTATCGAAGAAAATATCCCACTGCTTCTTGAAATCAGGTTTTCTATCATCAATCTGCTTACGGATTGGCACCTTCAACTGATTTTTCAACCGGAGATTGCTGAACCTGAATGCGGAAGCGTGAAGTCCATTTTATTGCAATTTATCGCTCAAATGGAGGATGGTGACCAATTTTGGAGCGGACATGATATGGAGGCAAAGCGGGATGAAATGATCGCCATATTCTTTAATTTGTCCCACCATGCCAGAAAAGAAGTTAGTGAACTGGTTAACCGGGCTTTAAGCTACAATGAGGATGATGGAAAATGGGAAGTAAAATCATTCTATGAAGCGGTGATCAATAAATGTATAGCCGGGGTTAATAATTACCGGTTACCAAAAGAAATGCCGGATCTAATTATTCAAACAGCGTTTTCTGCCTGGAAAACCAAACCGATATCGGTTGAAGCTTCAGATGAATATTCACGGCTTTTTGCGGGTCATCGTTTAAATAGCGATGAATGCTGGGGGTTGATCGATAAATATCAATTTATGCCGGTGAGTGTCTACAAAACTCCCGCCTATAACATACTTTGGCACCATCATTTTAAAGGGATAAAATTTATTACAGATCTGATCAATTATGCGGTAATTACCTATGAAAGGACAGATGGCGAATATAAACATGAATTTACTAAAGTTAAGCTTACGCTTACGGACGGTACTTTAGTCGAGCAGCGTGCTGCATGGGAATTGTGGGCTGCCTATCGCGGGATCACCGTAACCCATGACTTATTGCAATGTTTACTGGTTAGCCTGGAGAAATTTCTTTTAGAGGTCGCAGAGTTTAAAACTGATTTCAGCAGAAAGCGACTAGGAGAAATGTTTGATTTGACTTTAAGGAATAGCAATAATGTAGCCGCAACAAGTGTGCTAACTAGTGTTGCGATGGCTTACCCGGAAGAGGTCGGAGAAGCGATGATACCTTTATTGGGTGTTCAGGAATTTTATGATTGGGATAGCAACAGGTATCTCCAGGAGGGAATAACTACTTCCATGCCCGATCTGGAATGGGACGGCACAGAGGAAGAACGTCTTGCTTTTAATAAGCTTCCACACCGGAGCGCTTATTTTAACGGTTTACATGGGTTTGTCGTAGACTACCAATTTAGGATTGCAACGATCAATGATCAGATATTTAAAGTTTTTGACCATTTAAAATCTGTTGCGGATAAAGAGGATGTCGTATGGCAAAAAACGCTTATTGAGATCGACCGGAGATGTTGGAAAGCCAGTCTTCAGGAAGATTCACCCGGCACCGTTGTGATCCAACCAGATTATAACGATGACGTGCAGGAATTTATGGATTCAGGTAAAGAAATGATCGCCCGGCAAAGCACGTCTGCAAGGTATTCTCAATTAATTCAAAAAGCACATAAAAAAGAATCAGAGCCACTTTCACTCGCTCAATGGGACGAATGCTATAGTTATTATAAAAATAATCTGGACTTTCTATCGGATCGGCCTATCACTTTAGCCAATATTGGATTAGCTGATCTTTCGGCGCAATTAAACGACGAACAGCGAAATTGGTGCATTGGTGCCATATGGGAAGCTGCTATTTTTATTTTGAACGAAGCCAGGCACCAAACCCACAGCCCCGAAAGGTATTATAATCTCCATGAAAAACATGTAGTACTCCAGTCTATCCATTTGGTCATCCCATATGCCGATCAGGAGGAGATACCGGAAATCATTGCTTTTATGATCTGCATTGGAAGCGCGCATTTGGCAGATTATGAAATGGATCGTTTCATCCCTTATTTCAGGACTACTTTTTATGAGAATTTTCCCGACATCGCTAAAAGTATTTGGGCGGGTTTGATTGAATTAGCCCGTTTCAAAAAGGTTAATCCCAGGTTACCGTACCTTGATCACGGAACAATAAATGAAATTAAACAAAAGGAGGTTGAATTCATAAAGGAAATAGCGGGTAAGACTGCTTTTAAGTTAACGTCTGAGAGTTTAAATTTTACAGACTATGATGCTAATTTATTGAATGAAACGCTATTGCTTACGCCGATTAACCAATTTCACGACCTTGATTTTTCAAATTTTGTCATTAGGTTTATGGAACTGTTAACGGTAGATCTCAATCTCAAAGTGAATTACGGGTATAACCACCATCCCGAAAGCAGGCGGATTTTACACAAGTCTGTAACGAGAATCGTCAACTATTTAGCTGAATTATTATTGACCGCTGATGAAAAACTGGCTTGCCGCGTCATTGATTTGGTAGTTGACCCCATCTTTGCCAGTGACTACAGGAGTTTGTTTAACCGTGATAGCGGACTATTGGATTTTTGCAAAAGGGTTCCCGAGCAATTTCTTTGGACTTTGGACAAAGCGACTTATTACAATGAAGATCATGCTGGTAACAAGAAACTCATTGATCAGTTTTGGCTGATATGGGGGCACCTTTTTTCACGCGTTAAACCGGTTGGCGGGTCAGTGTTTGCAAATTTATTATTGTTAGACGCGGGCTGGAAGGAAGATGCGACCGAGTGGAAGCAATTAGATGCTCAAAAGGACTCTTATTATGATATGGTAAAATCAATTGGAACGGGCCGTGTGAAATCAATTGTGAAGTGCCTATCTACTATCGGAGAAAAAGAATTGTTGCCAATTGGGTTGACCTGGTTAGCTGATTTAATAAAAAATCAGCCGGATGAGGCAATAGCACTTGTGTCGAAAGATGGCGAACGTTTGATCAAACGTCTTTTTTATAATCATATTAGTAAAATCAAGGCGAATAAACTCTGGATAGATGACTACTTGTTTTTACTTAACAAAATGGTCGATTTAGGTTCTTCCCATGCCTATCTGTTCCGCGAAAACGTAATTACCTACAAAGCTGTGTGATTTTTGCTATTAACAAAAGATACTTCATTCAATATATAGATGGTCGGAGATATTCAGCATATTATTATCATTCAAAGCCTGGAGCCTGACGAAAAGCAAACAGGAGCAGAACTTTACGACGATGTTGTAAATCGAAGAATTGAACAGTTAGGAGATCGATCTTTCATAAAATCACAAGCATATTTTAGTGCTAACAGCAAAGCTGAAATATTAGCGTTCCTCGATAATATCCTAAATGACATAAATAATCGCCAAAATGGACTGGTCATACATTTTGAAATGCATGGGAGTTCTCATCTTGATGGGTTAATTACCGCCGATGGAGAATTAATAAGCTGGTTGGAATTGGTCACCAAATTTCGTCTTATAAATATAGCTACCCAAAATCAACTTTACCTGACTATGGCGACTTGTTATGGCCGTTATTTATTTGAAGGTGTTGACCCGGAATTGAAATCCCCTTATTCAGGCTATATTTCGGCCAGCCAATCAGTAACAGTACAGGAAGTAATGGATAGTTTTGGGGATGTTTTCGAAAGGCTGATTGCCGATGGAAATCTGATCCGTTCCTATCTCGCCTCTGATGCAGAGGGAGGGCGATTTTTTTACAAGGATTCTAAAACTACATTTGAACAGTTAATGGAGCATATAATTGATCGGATGAGAAATGATCCTTCATTTAAGGAAGAAGTCCTTGATCACCCAGCCTTAATTATGGGTAAAAACATGGGCATTATCGATGATGCAGGATTAGATTACATGATGGGAAAAGCACTTGCTGATATTTATCAGCGCCATAAAAAAGCATTTGAATTTGAATAACGATATAATCAGCATTGGGTTATACGATAGCCTGCTCGGGGAAATGCCGTATAAAAGCATAATCCTCACCAATTCGAAAGCCAAGTTCAAAACAGCAATACCAAATTTCACCGTACGAAGTGATATGTACGCTAGTGAAAAATTTGGGACTAAATCCCGTTTTCAAAAATTCTTTTGCGTTAACAAGCATATTTTCATCGTGATCCAGCACTTGCGGACAATTCTCCTTTAAAATTTCATAGTTTCTTTTGATGATCCGGAATATCTCGGGCAAGTTTGCACTGGCCTGCAGTTTTTGATTTTCAGTTTTCTGCCTGTTAAAAGTATTGCGGCAGGTATCGTTGCAAAAACGTTTATCTGTTCTCCCGAACAACGGTTTATGGCAGTGTGCGCAGGAGTTTTCTTTCTCGGTACCGGTATTTGGCATAGGATCGGCTCTTGGTTAAGTAACTGTTTTATTGCAGGATAAACGGTAGGATCGGGTAATTTGTTTTATTACCGGGTAAACCGTTTAGGCGGCGGAAGTTTGGGTTTTAAATCCGAATACCATGAAAGATAACATCATTGCCACCGAGAAATTTTATACGAAGCACCGGAATTACTTTTTTGATTTCAGGCAGGCCAAAAACCATAAGAATTTCATTAACCTGGTCTGTTCTGAGAAGCAGCCGGATAATACCTACAAGCGGGCTTGTATCATGATATGGGAGGATCATTTCGAATTCCTGATCGAGGCGCTTTCCTCTTTATTCTCCAATGCCGCGCACGAGGCCGGACGGCGGGGAAAGTCGGTGGTGCCTTTGGAGCGGTCTACAGGTATCAAAAGCTGGGATATTACCGACCGTCCGCGCGAAAAATTCCTGGCGCAGGGGCGCGCTGCTTTGTCGGATGCAGAGTTGTTGGCTATGCTCATCGGGTCAGGGACGCCGGGCGTTACGGCAGTTGACCTGGCACAGCAAATTTTGGATAGCGTAGCGCTGGATATGAAGCGCCTGGCTGAACTGCCGGTAAGCGCGTTAACGCGTTTTGCTGGTATGGGCGTAGCGAAAGCGTTGTCCATTATTGCTGCGATGGAGCTGGCACAGCGGCTGGCCAAACAGGAAGCGGGCGTGGTTTGGATGAAAGCGTTGCGAGGCTGATCAGGACAGCAGTTCCAGCAGCTTCTTTCGTGCCTCATTCAGCAGCTTCACTGCATTTTAAAAGATCGGCCGTTTTGGGCATCGCATTCGCATCACCCAAACCGGCCGAACTTTTTCCTGACACTTTTTAAGGTTTTTTAGGCTTGATGAAATTGGTATTAGGCTGTTTGTGTAGCAAATTTCTGAACCGCAGTGCGCCCAGCCAAGGCCAGGCCCTGCGGGTTTGCTGAAAAAAAATCTCCACACCTCCGCTGCGCTCCGGGTAGTATTTTTTTTCGCAAAGCCTTGTCTGTTCACCCTGCTCATCAGGTGAGGTTGCTTAACAAAAAGCCAGAAATGGCTCCTGCCGAAAGGTAGTAGGCAGGGTGGACAAATTAAATTCTATTAAAAATGGAAACGAATGTAAAAAACAACAACGGCGGAGTTGCAGCAGTCAACCCCGTTAAAGCGGACAAGGTGGCAAAGTTTGTAGCAGGTAACCCGGTAAATGCGGTATCAAAAGCCGAACCTGCCAAGGAGGAAGTTAAAAAAGAGGCGGACAAAGTACCAGCGACCACACCGCAACAACCGGAACCGCCGAAAACGGAAGCACTGAAAGCGGAGGTTAAGGCGGAGCAGGTAAACGAAGAGCCTAAGAAATTCGTGCTGAATTTAGAGGGTACGTTGAAATTCATCGAGGAAATGCACCGCAAGGCGAAACAGCGCACGAAGCTACAGGACACCATTAAAAACTTAGATGATTTTGAAATCGAGTTGCGGGACGAGGCAGATACTACCGATACCAATTATTACAATGGTTGCACGCTGACAATTGAGGACGATAACCGCAGGAAGTTTGAAACCAAAAACCCGACTATCATTTGGACAGTGGCACAGTTGGTTAACAATATGTGCGTGGATAAACTGGCCGAGATTGAAGCGGGTATTGTTATCCCGCAATAATTAAATGGAAACGCCCCCTGTTCCCAAAACACTAACAGGGGGCGTTGTTTAAGACATTTTCTAATCTTAAAACTTACAGCAATGTTAGAAATATTCATCGAGATAACCAACCAGCTTTTTTGGGAGGGATACGCCGAACAATTAGCCATAGAGAACCCAAAAGGGTTTCAAATGGAACTGGCACAGTTTACAAACAATTATAATTCATAAGATATGTACGATACCATTTTCTTATTGGTCAAGGCGACCATACAAACCAAACATAAAAATGTACACGAGGCTATTACCGAAATACAGCAAAAGGCCATCTGTACCATCAGTAACACCCAAAAGGTGAAAATACACGAACTGAAATTTATGGACTATAAACTCAAATCTTAAATAGCATGGCACACGATATTAATTTCAATGAACAGACAGGTAAACACAGCTTTTTTTCAGTAAAGGAAAAGGCGTGGCATGGGTTGGGGCAAGTCATTACAGACTACCCAACAAGCGCAGAGGCGATAAAATATGCGGGTTTAGATTACACCGTTGAAAAACGCAACCTGTTTACCTATGGTGATGATACCGACGAAAACACCGAGGATAACGATGTGGTAATGGAATGGCGTATTGATGTACCCAATCATTACGCAACCGTACGAACCGATACCGACCAAGTTTTGGGCGTGGTCGGCAAGGATTATGAAATTGTACAGAATGTTGACGCCTTTACATTCTTCGATGCCATTGTAGGTGGCAAAGACGGCATTTTATACGAAACCGCAGGGGCGTTAGCTAACGGGTCACGAATTTTTATAACCGCTAAATTGCCCGATTACATCCGTGTCGGGCGCAATGATTGCATTGAACGCTTTTTGTTCCTGACTACTTCGCACGATGGTTTGGGCAGTATTCAAATTGCTTTTACACCTATCAGGGTCGTATGTCGCAACACGCTTAATGCCGCCTTATCTAACCAAGTTAACTGCATTAAGATACGCCACACGGCCAGCGCAACCGATAAATTAAAGGAGGCGCATAAAATGATGGGTATCTCCAACAGTTTATCCGAAGAACTGGAAGCGATTTATAACCGCTGGTCAAGGGTAAGGATAACCGACAGGGAGGTTAAAAAGCTGATACAGCTGGCTATGGCACCGAGCAAGGAAGTTTTAGCCAACGTACAGAAAGGCGCAGATGATGAATTGTCCACCCATTTTAACAACATGGTAGACGATGTGTTTAAATATGCCATGATTAGCCCGACCCAACAGGAAGAAACCACAAAAGGAACTGTTTTTGGCGCATACAATGCAGTAACAGGATATTTTCAAAACGTCCGCAATTTCAAAAGTGATGAAGCTAAATTAAAGTCCATCATGTATGGTACAGGGCTGCAACGCAGCCAGTCGGCTTTTGACCTTTGCCACGAGTTCACGCAACACGGCCCGGCATCGCTTTCATTCAATTAATCATTATGGGGGAGCAATCCCCCTTTATCTTAAATTTATGAGTTTTATTATCATTGAGACATTTGGAGGCCCGGAGTTTGCAATTGTTGTAACCGACCAGGACGGTATTAACTTAGTGTTTGACACACGACAGGAGGCCGAAGAAGAAAAAGGCAATTGCCAGGATGCGATTGTTGTAGAAATCTAAGTATTCAAAAGCAAAGATATGCCCGAGTGCCGCCAAAAATATGAGCGGCCCTAACGGGCATTAAGATTGGTGAATGATCGTTTAACTAAGGTTGAAGTGGGGTTAAAGTTTTGTAAACCGTATAGTTTTTATTAGCGTAAGTGAAATTTTCTGTTTTCCATATCGTTTTATCTTGATTTGAAGCAACTTTGAAAGAATCGCTACTAACGTAGACGGTATAAGGATAACTTCGAATGTCAGACAATTTTGCAGCGAAACTTGGTGCACGGCCAATCCAGATTAAATCATTGTTATTCCTTATACCGGCGCGGACAGCAACGGCGTCACTGGTATCTATCCCGACACAATGGGTGATCAGAATGTTATTGTTCTTAATAGAAGCAAATCTTTTGGCTTTTTCATTTAGTACATTATGCACTATCCAATCAATTTTCCTGGCACATTTGATTGCGTTGGTATTTGGGGCGTCTCCTATAAAAATGCCCATTACTCTATCCCCATCAAAACTTCTTATCTCACCACCATGGGCTTTAATCAGCCTTGTGCAAATATTTAGATAAGCCCTTATTATTTTGGCAGTTGTTTCCCATGGACAATTGGCAGCTAAAGCAGATGACCCCGCTAAATCTGCATACAGAAAAGTGGCTTTGATTTTAACCGCACCACTGCCTAAACCTACACTATCCGAAGTAGGTATTACTGTCCCGTCCCGAACATCCCATTTTGTGCTTAAAATTTTCTCAACTTCCTCAGTTAATGTTTCTTTAATTGCCATTAAATATTATGATATATAAATACCTAATAATACGAAAAGCATCTCAAAATTAAAATGTCGATACTCTAAAAGTATCTTAATTGATAATCGCTAACTTTATCGTAAAGACCAACTATGCCAAATATCACACAATTAATAGCGTTAAAGGAGAAATACGGTTCTAAAAACAGCGTTAGTAATTTACAATTGAAATCTCTGAATGAAAACTTTAGGTTTTCAGCAGATCAAATAAAAAATTCATTTTCATATCAGGGATTAGATACAAGGATTTTAAATTTTTTTGAGAGTCAAGCCTCCGCAGATTTATTATTTCTTTTTATAGATATAACCGCGTTTTCTCAAAAATGCAAAAATCTCACAAACAGTCAACTAGCAATATATCTTGATAAATATTACGATTTAGTAATTCCTATTATCTATGCGCATGGAGGGGAGGTGGAAAAAATAATGGGTGATGGTATTATTGCAATCTTCGGACAGCCTTTTTTAACCGATAGTAAGGATGTTCTGTTCAGCAAAGCGGATAAGTGCGCCAAAGATATTATCGTATTGCTGCGAGGCACAGAAAGAGAGGTAAAAGTTGCTCTGCATGATGGTAGTGTAATGTATTATAAAAACAAAACATTAAACTATCCAGAATACACAGTGATTGGCAAGTCATTGACAGAGCTTTACCGATTAGAATCAGTTGCAATGAATAACTCGATATCATATTATCACGTTAGCCAATATGACAACAAGGAATTTTGCAAAGAAGGTGCATTTTGCATTACGAATCATTCTCCTTCTAAATGCGGATATTTCAACAAATCCAGTATTGTTCAAGTCAATTTGCAGGGAGTTGAGTGGTCATTTATTAAACACTATACCTGCACTTATAATACTTAGTTTGAATAAATAGATAGTTGAATAGGTAAGTTTTCTTTTTATATTGATTAATAGCTTATTAGCCAAAATCAGGTTTCGAGAAATGTTTAATTATATTTGAATTTATATATCACAATTAAATGGCTGAACAAGAAACATCAATCTCCGGCATATTGGAGAAAACATACCAAAACACATACGATTTATTAAAATTCGGAGAAACTAAAAATACCACATTGATCGCGTTTAATGGTGCTATCATCGTTGGGTTAGCCGCATTGCTAAAGGATGTAAAATTACCGGTGTTAAGCTATTATATGATTTATATAATAGTCATGTGTGCATTCTCAATCTTTATTAGCTTTTCCTCTTTAGTCGCCAAGATGAAACACAAAGCACATGATGTTTCTCTTACCAGAAGTGATAATGTGTTGTTTTTCGGGTGTATTGCTTTATTGACAGATGAAGAACTCGTTTCTAAAATTAAGCAATTGTATAATCTGGAAACAGTAAACGCAACGTATGAAAGGGATTTAGCAAAGCAACTTGTTATTACTAGCCAAATAACAGCAAGGAAATTCAAGCTTTTTAATACTGCCATAAGAATTATGTTTTTTGGTTTATTAACCCCATTAAGTGTTCTGATTTATTATGTCTTTTTAAATCACGACAACTAACATGGGCCTAAATCAAGAGATTACCACTAAAGTAAAAGAGATTCTAGACACAAATTTCGATGTAACAGATGTTACCTACGTGCCAGAAATTACAGACACAAAACTAACCTTCAACAACGGAGGCCTTAAATTTGAAGCGACAACGCTTTTTATTGATATGAGAGGTTCCACTAAGGTTCTAAATAATCATAACAAACCCACCATTGCAAAAATACATAAAGCCTATCTGCACACAACCGTGAAGATTGCTACTTCTTTGGGGGGACAGGTAAGAAGTTTTAATGGTGATAGTGTATTGGCTTTTTTTCAAGGCACCACGAAAAATTCATTAAGTAATGCAGTAAAAGCGGCAATGCAGATTTCTTATATGATTTCTTCATCTGACAGTGGAATTAATAAGCTTCTTGAAAAATATTCAGCTGTGGATTTCGGAATCGGCCTAGATGATGGTAAAGTTTTATGCACGAAAGTCGGTATTGGCGGAGATAATAACACCAAAGATTTAATCTGGATTGGAAATGCTATCAATAAGTCCGTTGTTATTAGCGATGAATGTAAATCTCCTAATCACATTGGAATCTCCAATTATGTATATAGCAATCTGAATGATGAAGTTAAATATCATACCCGAAAGAACGCTTTTGGTAGGGATGAACAAGTAAATATGTGGACAGCTTTTAATGTTATGTATAATGGCATATCAGAAACTTTCTACAAAACGAGCTACTATTGGACTGTGCAATAATATAGGAGTGATAAACTGGAAAACATCGGTAGTAATGAAAATAGAATTTTCATTACTACCGATGAATTACTGCATGCTTTTATAACTTATCAAATAGCGGAATTGAAGCCCTTTCCCATCTCATTATATTCTTTCAATCTTTCAGGAAAATCGGCCAACCACTTCAAATCAGCCACAAACTTCGACGTAATTTGTACCGATAAGCACCCGAAAGCCTCTCATGAAAATGGGAGGCTTTTTTGTTGTCATTTATATGAGATGCCGAAGAACGCTCTCATTTATAATCTCCATTTAAAATAGCCATTGCTTCAAGATCGACTTCTCCATCAATTTCGCTTTTCGTCGGAAATTTTGCGATCCGTTCAATTTCGCTCAATAAAAGAGGGTCGGTAGTATTTCTTGCAAAAATTGCTAATACGTTCCATTCCCACCCATCATCGCCTGTTTTTAGGATTTTAATTATTTCTGCGTTTATTCTATTTCCAAATGGTTTTAATACCTCCGCTATCGGCCCGGCAATTGGCCAGTTCATATCTTGTATCCACTCTAACAATTCGGGAATAATAGGCTTTAGTTGTTCAAATGAAAGTTTTTTAAGTCCGGCAATCACTTTCTGATCGTCTTTATGTTTTGGTATGAGTTCTTTAATATCCCTATCGTTTATCATCAAAATAAATCTACACAATTAATCGCTCCATCCAAAAGTGAATACTTTAAGAACTTGAAAAACCGCCTATTATAATCAACTCATCAATAAAGCGATTTGGGTTCTGCACCGTTATCTACCCTTTAGTTTAAGAGTAGTCTGAAAAAAAGCTTTTTTTATTTTATAGTTGATTATCAATAGATCGTATTTTTTGTTGAATTATTCAATGTTTTCCAAAGTAAAAGGCAGGTTCAAATCAGCAATAATTATTTTGTTATTGAGTCAGGGTAAACAGGATTAAGTGTGTCATAAGTGCAAATGAGCTAAAAAACGAAGCTCAAATTGAACATAACACACAATAAAATGCACAACTTAAAACACTTGTTACTCTTTTTACTTTTTAGCCCGCCTATGCTTTTGCTGGCGCAGTCTCCAAAAACATATACCATTTCAGGAACGATCAAAGACTTCGCTTCAGGCGAAACCTTACCAGGTGCCACTGTTCGCCTGTTGGAATTACCGGGCAAAGGTGTGAGTGCAAATACTTACGGGTTTTATTCTCTTACTGCATCAGAAGGAACATATACCGTGTTAACATCCTATACGGGCTATGCCACAGATACATTAAAAATTCAATTGAGCAAAAATACACTTGCTAATATTCACCTCACCTCGGGACAAGGCCAGCTGCAGGAAGTTAAAATTACCAGCAGTTCATCCAGAACCAGTAACATAATGATTTCGCCGGCCGGATTACAAAAACTCTCTGTTAAAGACATTAAAAACATTCCTGTACTGTTGGGCGAAAAAGATGTTTTAAAGACCGTTCAACTCCTGCCGGGCATTGTTTCTGCCGGTGATGGTAATGCAGGCTTCTTTGTGCGTGGTGGCGGTTCTGATCAAAATTTGATCCTGCTTGATGAGGCTACGGTATATAATCCATCGCACGTTTTGGGCTTCTTCTCGGTTTTTAATTCTGATGCTATTAAAGATATCTCGGTTTATAAAGGAGGGATGCCCGCAAGCTATGGCGGGCGCCTGTCTTCGGTAGAAGATGTACAAATGAACGATGGCAACAGTCAAAAGTTTGGTGTAAGTGGTGGACTTGGCCTTATCGCATCAAGGCTAACGGTTGAAGCCCCGTTGTTTGATCATAAAGGATCATTCATTGTTAGCGCACGCAGAAGCTATGCAGATCTATTCACCGGCCTTGCTTCAGATACTACACTTAAACACAGTAAATTATATTTTTATGATGTAAACCTGAAGGCCAATTACCAGATCGATGATAATAACCGGATCTTTTTATCAGGGTATTTCGGCAAGGATGTGATGAGTTTCAGAAATAATTTTGGACTTAATTACGGCAATGCTACCGGGACGTTGCGATGGAACCACATTTTTAGCAGCAAGTTATTTTCAAATACATCGTTGATTTATAGCAAGTACAATTATAATGTAGCTATCCAAAATAACTTCGATAATATAAAAATTAACTCTTCTATTACGGATTACAATTTAAAGCAGGATTTTAACTACTATTTGAACAGTTCAAATAAATTGAGTTTTGGACTTGAATCAATTTTTCACCTAACGCAACCGGGCACAGCGCTTTCCACGGCTTCGTCAAGTTATAATGATATTTTTTTACAAAAGAAGCATGCCCAGGAAACAGCCCTCTACTTATCAAACGAATGGAACGCTACCAATAAGCTAAAGATTACTTATGGTGTGAGGTTAAGTAATTTAACCGTTCTTGGTCCCGGAACCTTTTACACTTATGATAAAAGCGGCAGCAAATCAGATAGTACTTACTACCGAAGCGGCAAAGTGGTTAAAAACTATTTTACACCCGAGCCGCGGTTTGCAGCAAACTACCAGTTGAATGAAAATAACGCTGTTAAGCTTTCATATGATCGTAATGTGCAAAACATCCATTTGTTAAATAACTCAACATCTCTTTCTCCTACAAATATTTACCTGCCCAGCAGTAACAACATCAAACCCGAAATAGCCGATCAGGTTGCTCTTGGCTTTTATCGCACTTTTCATAACCGTGGCTACGAGTTTTCTACAGAAGTGTATTATAAGAACCTTCAAAATCAAATTGATTATAAAAACGGCGCCCAATTAACAGGTAATGAAAATATAGAAGCCGATCTGCTGTTCGGTTCAGGAAGAGCATACGGTTGGGAAACCTATATCAAAAAGAAGAGTGGAAAATTTACCGGCTGGCTGAGCTATACTTTATCCCGTACAGAAACAAAAATAGCCGGAATTAATAACGGCAATTATTATCCGGCTACACAAGATCAAACGCATCATTTATCATTAGTAGGCATGTACCAGGTCGGTAGTAAATGGACCTTTTCTGCAAACTTTGTTTACAATACAGGCAACGCGGTTACCTGGCCATCAGGGAAATTCGCTGTAGATGGTGCTCCGGTTTACACCTATGGCGATAGAAACAGCAGCCGTATGCCCGCTTACAACCGCCTTGATGTTGGTGCCACACTTTTAGCAAAAAAAACCGCCAAATATGAAAGCAGCTGGAATTTTTCGATATACAACGTATATGGCGCATCAAACCCTTATGCTATAATTTTTCAAACCGACCCGAAAGACGCCAGCAAAACCCAGGTGTTACAAACTACACTTTTCAAAATGGTACCCGCAGTTACTTACAATTTTAAATTCTAAAAAACATGAAAGACTTAAAATCAACAATATTTATGCTTATTTCCGTAGTCGCTTTTGCTTCTTGTAAAAAAACTATTGTTCCTCCCTTACCTGGTTCAACTCCACAGTTAGTTATTGAAGGGGCGGTAAGTGATACTACTGGCCCTTACCACATCAACATTTCAAAAACAGTTGAATTTTATGCAGATAATACTTATCCTAATGTTTCTGGCGCATCGGTAACTATTACCGATAAAACCGCCGGTGTTACTGATATATTAACTGAAACCTCCGCCGGAATTTATACCACACATGTGATTACAGGTAAACCGGGCAGCACCTATCAGCTTAGGGTGGTGGTTAATGGAAAAACATACCTTTCGACATCAACAATGCCCTATCCGGTGGTACTTGATTCTGTCTCATTTGATTATACATCTGTCAAAAATATGATTCAACCGGTTGCTCATTTTCAGGACCCCGTCAGCGCCACAAATTTTTACAAGTTTGCTATACAAAAAAACGGAATTAATTTAAACAGATTTCAAACTCAGGAAGACCTGTTATCTAACGGTAAATATATTCGTACAGCGCTGGTTACCGATACAGGGGCAATTAAAAAGAATGATCATGTAAATGTTTTCCTGGTGGGTGTAGACAAAGGAGTATATAATTTTTTACAGGAAGCCGAAAGTGTGGCTTTTTACAATGATCAATTGGCTACCCCCGCCACCCCGGAATCAAATATTTCTGGTGGATGTATTGGCTATTTCAGTGCGCAAACAGTAAGCAAAAAAAATGCTATTGTAACTAAATAATAACATAGCAGGCAAGTATTATATTAACTACAATGAGCTTGCCTGTTATTAAAATAACATCATATAATTTAGATAATGTTATTAGCCTTTGTTAGCGTGAACTATTTGCAGGCAGGGAGCAATAATCAAGTGGGCGAAGGAACTGAACTTAAATATGGCTATCGTAATCGAGTCCGGATGCAATGGGAAATACCTGCCAGCATGCAGGAGTTTGACGTTTTTAAAATAAGCCAGGTTGCTGAGGATAACATAAACCAGGCGAGCTGCAAAGTTTTGTTGATTCCTCATATTGCAGATAAATAAGGGCATTAATATTTTATTAATTCTTTGTTATACCGCAAAGCGTTATTTACAACCGATTTCACAGGAATAAAAGATTGTGTTGATTACCTGTTGTAAAACAAATTATTAAACTATGTTCATGCGAAACCTTTTCTTCGGAGAAACCAAGGTGTTTTTTTTGAAAAAAATTACCGTTGCTTTATTTATTACCGTAGCCGTGTTTTCTGGGTGTAAAACGCGCAAACCCATTTCTAAATTAGCTGAAAACCCATTTATCAGGCATATTTATACTGCAGATCCCTCTGCAAGAGTATTTCCGGATGGTCGGTTATATGTTTATCCTTCACATGATGTGGATCCACCGCGCGGGTGTGATTTGATGGATCAATACCACGTTTTTTCAACCGACGACATGGTGAACTGGAAAGATCATGGAGAAATATTGCGTGCCAGCCAGGTTCCATGGGGCCGCAAGGAGGGTGGCTTTATGTGGGCTCCCGATTGCGTTTATAAAAATGGTACCTATTATTTTTATTTTCCTCATCCCAGTGGAACCGAATGGAATAAAACATGGAAAATTGGGATTGCTACAAGCAAAAAGCCGGCAAGTGATTTTGTTGTGCAGGGTTATCTTGAATTGGGTAACAACAATTTTGCGATGATTGACCCATGTATTTTTATTGACGACGACGGACAAGCTTATTTTTATTATGGCGGTGGTAACAGATGTGTTGGAGCCAAAATAAAAGAAAATATGACTGAATTGGCACAGCCTTTAACATCGATGGAGGGATTAAAAGATTTTCATGAAGCTACGTGGGTGTTTAAAAGAAATGGATTATACTATCTTACTTATGCCGATAACAATAAAGTGAACGGAAAAGACGCAAACCGGTTAAATTATGCAACCAGTAAAAGCCCTTTAGGTCCCTGGACATACGGAGGCGTTTATTTAGATCCAACAGGTTGCGATACAAGCCATGGCTCGGTGGTGCAATATAAGGGGCAATGGTACGCGTTTTACCATAATGATGTGCTTTCGGGCCAGGGAAACCTTCGTTCCATCTGTGTGGATAAGCTTTACTTTAATGCCGATGGAACGATTCAAAAGGTCATTCAAACAGGAATGAAGGCGAAATAAAAGCTGCGCAGGTCTTATTAACCCGGTTTGTAATCCAATTTAGTACCTACTACAATGCATATTTCTAAGCTAATTCTCTCAAATAAGGCATGGTCATTCTACTCGCTGAAGGCGAAGTTTTTTACTATTGTTTTGACGGGGCTTTGCCTTGCCTTATCTGGTGGGGCGACGGCATTACCTCGCAAATCAATTGCAACGATTGTTGAGCGGTCGAAAGAGAAAGACTATAAATTCAACGCCACTATCTCCCGAAACGTTTTGGAAAATTACCTTGATCGGTCAATTACAATGCAAAGTTTGCTTGTTGGGAAAGGTGATTTTAACGATAACCTTAGGATGATTAAAAATATTGGAGCTAAATTTATTGGAAGAAGCGTATGCCAGTGGGGTGAAGAAGCTGATATTCCGAAAAATCTGCAACAGGAAAGGGAGCTTGCCCAAAAAATACACGCAAGCGATCCTGATATAATTTTGCAAGCCTGCATTTTTGAAATAGTAACCCTCCAGGTTAATAAGCTTGCTATTCCCAAATGGGCATTTACAGCCTTAGGCGTGCCGATAAAAAAACGGAACTTTAACTATGCGGACATGCTATATCCCGACGGAAAATTTAAAAATCAATGGGGAGAAGGATCGGTACCTGATGTAAGCCGGTTAGAAACTAAACTTTATTTTTATTACCTCGCCGTGTGTTATATTAACATTGGTATTGAAGGCATTCACTTTGGGCAAGTGGAGCTCATGAACAAAAATGATCCCAATCTTGATAATTATAACCAGGTGTTAACCTTAACACGGAATTATGCGGCTAAGCATGCCCGCAGGCATATCATTTTGTGCGATTCGCATGTTCCGGGTGGCGGTTTTGTACGAAACGGGAAATTGTTAATGGATTTTCATGCCTTTCCGTTAAGAATAATGGAAACACCCGGCCAACCTGAAGAAGCAATGTTAAAAGTTGGGCACACAGATGCGCTTTATGGCAGGAGTAAAGGTGGTATTACCCCAAGTGGATGGTCATGCGAGCACCTGCCATACCTGGTAGAGTTTGATAATTATGGAGTTAGTAAATACCCCGGAAAAGAAAAAGCCGGCGACATTCCATTTTGGGTTTGGGGTTATGACGAAATAAGTTGGTTTGCACATCAAAGTAAACAATATCGTGCCCAATGGCTAACTTATGCATACAATTGGGTTAAGAAAACAGACCTTAACGGTCATCTGGAAATGCCGGGAGGCCGTCAAACAACATCACCACTGGATCACAAAAAGTGGTATTACGCCAATAAACCAGGTACCGCGGTGCCGGATGGGCAGGGTGATGAGGATACAATACGCGAAATTTGGGCCCCCGGAGGAAATGGGGCGAAGTAACATTTGAGGGCAGGAGATAAAATGGTGCAGGTTTGTACAGATATCGACCCAAAGGCTTTTCATGAAAAGCCTTTGGGTCGATATCACAAAATAATTGATTCATGGTAATGACCGGAAGATTTATACACTTTTTGGTCCTGGAAGCTTAAATGAGGCCCTGTTTTTACTTTAAACCTTCGCGTTAATATCGGATAGTTTATTCCCTTTGGTCGATACCTTGATACCCTGTCGTTTCAATGATATTTTTACATGAGTGTTATCATCGGCTGTCATCTGCATCTGGTAGGCTTTTATGATGTCTTTATAAGAAAGTACCCCAACTAAGCTGCGATCATTTCCTGCAGATAAGATAGGCAATACATCTGTTCCTGTTTTCGACATCGTTTCTAACGCTTTGCGTAGTGTGTCCTTATTGCTGATAAACCAGCCAGGCTGTTGCTGCATTACCTGGCTTAACAAGGTTTCAGGCGATAATCTGTCATGGAAAATAGCAGTGATTTTTATGGTGCCAACGTAACCGTCCAAATTGTTCACAAGGATGAGGTAGTTATCATCTGTCGTATTTTTACTTAACCATGTTCGTACCTCGTCAACGGTGCTTTGATCATTAAAAACTATTCCTTCCTCGCTGGTCACCTGCTCTACGGTCATTTTCTGTAAAATATCGGGTTCAAACGAATCGGGCGTGAAAACACCCCTTCTGGCAATCTTTTCGGTCATAATGGTATTTTCCATTAAAAAGAAAGAAACAAGGTAAGCGGCGGTACACGCGCCAAGTAACGGAAGCAATGCATGCGACTGCATGGTAGCTTCCAGCGCGAAAACGATACTGGTAAGATAAGCCCTTGAAGCGCCAGCAAACATGGCCGACATACCGATCAAAGCTGCTAACGGAATGGTAATACCAGCTGTTGGAAATACCAGCAGTATGCCCGACCCAATAAGCGCGCCGGCCGCGCCACCGATGGTTAAGAGCGGGGCAAGCGTGCCGCCGGATGTGCCGCTGCCCAATGCGATTGCCCAGGATAAAAATTTGAAAAAGCAGAGCATACAAAGCAGCCTGATTGTCCAGGTACCCGAAAGCACCCCTATGATGTTGTCATAACCCACACCAAGTGTATGCGGGGCAAAATAACCAATGACCCCAACCGCAAGACCGCCAATAGCAGGCCACCACATCCAGTGTACAGGCAGTTTTTCAAAGCTATCTTCAATGAAATAGACTATTTTAGTAATACCAACAGACATAAAGCCTATCACTATGCCCATAAAGCTGTAAAGCCCCAAAGCGATATTTGAAGGGATAGCCAGTTCCGGCATGGTAAATACCGGGCCCGATTCAAACAGGAGGTGGTGCCCGGCGGCGCCGGTTATACAAGCCAATGCCACCGGTAATATGGAACGCGGCGAAAATTCAAAAAGCAATAGCTCTATAGCCAGAAAAACAGCCGCTATTGGTGTACCAAATATGGCAGACATGCCGGCTGTTGCCCCCGAGGCAAGGATAATTTTACGTTCGTTGGCGGTGATCTTAAAAAGCTGGCCCAAGGTAGATCCTAAGGCTCCTCCGGTAGCGATAATAGGTCCTTCGGCTCCAAAGGGGCCACCGGTTCCTATAGCTATGGCCGATGAAATGGGTTTCAGAAAAGTGATGGAAGGTTTAATGTTACTTTCGTTTACCAGGATCTGTTCCATTGCTTCAGGAATGCCATGACCTCTGATTGCTTTTGAACCATATAAAGCCATTAAACCCACCAGTACACCGCCTATAGCAGGTATGATAATAACCCATAACCCTAAATGATTACCTGCGGGACTGTGAAACCGTAAGTCAACAGATCCATAAAAAGAGAGATTGGTTACTAAATTGATGAGGGAAACCAGCACTTTAGCGATGAGGCTAATACAGAGGGCCACCACAACCGCATACACCGAAATCCTGATAAGCCGCGCCTTTTTATAAGCAACTGTTTTGGTGTCGTTTTCGCTTGTGTCAATTTCATTTAACAGAGGCGATATTGGTATGGCATTGGAAATAATATTTTTTTTCATGAAGATATTTGAAATTCAATTTTTCTGTATATATTGTTTATGCAACAAAATTGTTAATTTTAAATTGCAAAAATAGATAATTATAATTGTTTGAGCAATGTTTTAAATCAAAAATGAATTTTAAAATCATAGGGCAGAGGTGCCCATATTTGAAAAAGGATTTAAAAATGGCTACCATTGAATAGCCACCTAACTTGGTTAATATTGCACATCTTTATGAAAATGAAAGAATGAAGGAAGTAAAAAGCCAATGCGACGTAAGCACATGTTATTTGTGCAGCCACTGCTCCAATGACTGGGCAATGGCCATAGCTTCGCATAAAAAGAATTACGAAGTAAAAAAGGGGCAGCAGATTTTTAGTGAAGGAGAGCCGGTTACGCGGATATATTTTGTTTATTCGGGCAAGATAAAAACCCACAAACGCTGGGATGCTGAAAAAGAACTGATTATCCGCTTTGCCCAGCCAGGCGACATACTTGGCCATATGGGGCTGGGTAACGAGCCCATATATCCGGTAACTACAACTGCCCTCGAAAACTCGGTCATCTGCTCCGTTGATCTTGATTTTTTTGAATCAAGCTTAAATGTTAATCCCAGGCTCACTTATTCGCTGATGAAACTCTTTGCAAATGAATTGCAGGAATCAGAAAAAAGGATGCGAAACCTGGTACATATGCCTGTTAAAGAAAGAATCGCGCTGGCTTTGCTAAACCTTAAAAAACAATTTGGCGTTACCGAAGAAGGGTTTATAGCTATTGAACTATCGCGGCAGGACCTTTCATCCTTCGCGGCCGTAGCCTATGAAACCTTGTTTAAGGTAATGAACGAATTTCAGCAAAGTAACCTGATTCTTACAAATGGAAAAAATATCAAACTATTGAATGAACCGGAGCTTAGAACTATGACAACCGACAAAATTCTGCCTTAATTAAAATGGTGCAGGTTGGTTTTTGCTAAAACGAATAACTGTTTACTCACAGCTTTACAGCCTACAAATAAAATGGAGAATAATACAATACACCTAACGCTCTATCACCTGGGCGAAAGCCTTAGGATACAAATCTCTCCTGGGCAGTATCACAGCCTGATGTTGGTTATATCAGATCATTTGGCTATTCCGGGATTTGGCTTATGTTGCGGAATGGGTAGTTGCGGCACTTGTTTGGTGCAAATTGTTTCACCATATTCAAAAATTGGCAGAAATGTTCTGGCTTGCGATATACCCGTGAATGACGATTTAGCGAACATGATAATTTTAGTGCCGGATAAAACTTACTGAGTCTGTACATTTCAATATATCATAAACTCCTTAGAAGTTATTGATTACCAATGTTAAAAACATTGTTTCCAGTTGTGAAATTCGTAGCCTCCGAAGGGTAAAATGACGAAAGGAAGTCATCCCGGAACTTGTTTCGGGACACCTCAGGACGGGTAACTCGTATGACGTATATTTAGCGAGTGGGGTGCTGAAACAAGTTCAGCATGACATTGGGTTTCAATTCGCTTTGCCATTTTCCCCTTCACAGCCCGCGGATTTTAAAACGCGCAATCACAATCCTTTTTGTTTTTAAACAGCTTCTTAAGAGAGCGGTTCCTGTTCACATAGCCAGAGTTACAATTTTACCGATGCGGTTTCTCCATTTCGAATGATGTAGGTGGTTTTGTGCTCTCCCTTAATCACATTTACCACAATTTTTCCATCACTTCTCTTCGCTATTTTCAAGTCAAAAACAGTTCCAAAGGAATGGATATTGTTTAAGGCCATATTATTCCAGTCTTTTGGCAAACGGGGGGTACAGTTAAAGGTATTAAATCCGGTAGGCCTTATGCCAAATAAACCTTCAATAAATATCCGGCAATACAAACCACTCTCGGCAGATAGGTGCCTTTGGTTTCCTTCGGGATATGCTTCGACGGGGTAGGGTACATGTTCGCCCAAAAGCCGCCTGCGGGAGTAATAACGCAAAAACGCTATCGCCTTATCTGTTTCGCCGGCCTGCAACACGCCACGCAGGGCGTACAGGGTTGACCGGTCCCAAAAGGTATCTTTTCCTTGTTCGGTGGCTAAGCCATCTGCAGTCCATAATTGTGGTGAAAATAGGGCATCGATGGTGCCTTTACTCCGGTCAAAAATGCCCATGGCTAATGGCATACAGATCCAGGCGCGCAAGGTGTTATTGGTTTCGTAATACTTGTAGGTATTATACCCGTTTATGGTTGCACCAAAATACTGTTCAATAGCTGCTTTAAGCTGACTGGCCTGCTGGTTGTATTGATCTGTTAGTTTGTTGCCAATATGAAGTTGCTTGCCCAGTAGGGCAGCCGAGATCAAGGCATCGTAATACAGGCAATTGGTAGATAGATTGGCTTTGCCGGCCGGAAACCGGCCTTCCAGTTCATCAGCATCAGATGTTACCACTCCTTGCTGGTTGATGTGCCTGCGGCTATATTCCAAACACCAGGTTATTAATGGCCATAGCTTTTTGGCCGAATCGATGTTGCCATATGTAAGGGCGTACCTTGATGCACCGTAAGCAATCATGGCCTGGTCGCCACGGTCGCCGGCACCATTCCAGGTGGTATCTCCTTCGGCAACTATCGAGCTTGGGATGGGCTTGTATTGGGTATTCATGTACCGCGCAAACAAGCGGTAACAATTCATGGCCGACAAATTACCAATGCTATCGCCGGAAAAAGCAAAATATGGGCTGATATACTCGGCCTGGTCATTGGCCCATATAGCCGCGTAGTATGATAAACCGCCCGGGCCATGCATATAACCGCTTTTTGTTTTAAAAATGCTTTCTGTAGCACGGATTTTGGCAAATGCAAATTCGGTGTTTAATATGCTATCTGGTGTTTCTAATTGTAAGGGCCTTGAAATTTCGGCTACCCGGTTTTCCCTGGCTTTTTCTTCAGCATCGGGATCAACAGGTGTTAAAGCGCCGGGATGGTCAGTAGCTAAATAACAAATGGAAAAGCGGGCAGATTGGCCGGGTTGCAAAATCCGGCTGCCGTCATCTACAGATAACATGATCACGGTATGTGGCGATGTTTTGCTGGTAAGCGGGTTTGTTGTTACATCGCGTCTTAACTTTTCCATGGCAACCGTAACCGGTTTATTGCTAACGTTGGTGAACTTAAAGCGTTCTATGGCTAAAGGCTTGTCTATAGAGGGGAAAATGCTGCGTTCGATATCTACTAATCCGGTGTTACCCGCTTGCGCGGATATTAGCATAATACCATGTTGGCTTATGCTGTTAACTTTTAGTGGCATATCGCCGGTTACCACCCCCGGTGGATTATTAATTGTTAGTACTTTGTTATCGATATAGATTCGCGGCAGTTCATTATCCTGAAAAGTATAGGCTATATGGCTGCGGGTATCATCGGGCAGCATCCTGAAGGTGGGGAAAACCAGTGTACGGGTAATTGTTGCCAGGCCAGGCGAATCTATCCGGTAGCCAACCCAAAGTGACACTTTTTCGCCCGACATTTCAATATGGTCGGCGTGGGGAAGCCGGCCATCTGTTTTCCATAATATGCTGCCATTTGGCTGAATGGCCCACCTGTTATTTTGTACCGGTAAATTTTGTTGCTGTGCATAGCCTGCTAAACAGAAGAACAGGCTTAATAATATTAAAGAAAAGCAGGGTTTAAAAACTTTCATAAATAGGAACGATGGAAATTGCAATGAGGTTAATACATTTTGATGTTAACTTTTTGACCGGGAGCTACATTAGCTTCCACAAAAGATATCATCCTGTTTTGGTCATCCGTTCCTTTTTTTAAGGTAACAGCTTTTCCATTAATGTTAGCCCGTTGAAATGAACCATAAAACATCGCCTTCCATTTAAATGATGTTTTCCCGGTATTAGTAATTATTGATTGCTGCCTGTTTAAATGCGCCAGGTTGATGCTGGTATTCAAAAGGGATAAGTTAGTAACAGCCGCATTGTCCGCATTGCTGGTTTTGTAAATGGTACTCAGGGTTTTAGTCCGTGCATCAGGGGTAATGCCCATTAGGCCCTGTACAACACCTTCAATTATACCGTAGGATACTTCGGGGTATTCGCGCCTTGCTGTAGATGGGTTGGATAGGAATAGAATGTATTCCCTTGCTTTTTCCCAATTGCCAAATTTGTAAAGCAGGAAAGGATAGTAAGACATGTTTTCAACATTCCACCTGGAAGCCGCGACGCGTTTAATTGTTTTATTTGCCCTTACGGTATCTTTCAACGCATCAAACCAAAGGAGGAAGGTTTCTCCTTCTTGCATGCCAAACTGGTTATTGTTACTGTAATAGGTATAGTACTGGTTGCTTTTTTCATTCCACCAATCAGCCTCCAGGTGTTTTCTGTACTGTTGTGCTTTTTGCTCATAAAGTGCCGCTTCTTTAAACTTTCCTTTTGTCGCCATAATTTCCGAATAGGTGTGCATTCCCCTGTATAGCGCGGCAACCAGGTCGGCGCCGGTTTTTAAATTCGGCACGCCTTCCGAATAAGAAGGTAACCCACGGCAGCGGTGAAAAGAATCGTTTTCATTATAGGGCACCGGCGCATTGGGATGGGCGGGCCTTTTCAACATAGAATCGGGGGCAAGTACCCAGGCGTCTATATATTCTTTCACTGTTTTTTGCTGAAAATTGACAAAAGCGGGCGCATCAATATAATGGCGGTCCCCTGTCCATAGGTACATCCGCCAACTTGCATATAAAATGTCAAAATTGGCGGGCAGGTTATACCAAAATTCCTGGTCGTTTCTATAATCGTCGGGGGCCGGTTTCGCCCATTTGTTGATTTCCCAATAGGTACACCAGTTTTTTGATTGGGAAATATTTTCTGCAAACAGGTTAAACATGTTGGTATTCTGACGGCTTAAGCCTAATATTTCGGCTCCTATACATTGGTGGGATACATCGCGCATGCAAAATGCAGACCGGGGTGGAAGCGCCGATTCATACCAGGGACCTACCGGATCGGTATCCGCACCTTTATAATGCAGCGCTGTTTCCTTAGCCCAGTTAAACGACTCTACAAGTTCTTTATCAGATGAGTTAAAAATAATCCCCTTTTCCTGGGCGATAGTTTTGTAGCCTATGAAAAGAAATAAGAGCAAAGCCGCTTTGTATTTAAGCAAAACCATGTTGTATAAGTTATAATTATAGGTTAAATGAATTGGTATATTTAATTACATAATCAATATTTGACCATGTAGCTGAACTCAGCCTGTTTGGAAAAGTTCTATTCTGTTCTATTCTATAAAATTATTAAATATTTTAATAGTGCCAAAATTATTTTGAAAGAATAAACGGCGAGAAAAGAACAAACAATACCACCATCAATATAAGTAATATCGCGGTATAATAATGGCGGTTTTTCCATGGCTTTATATCCACTATATTATTAAGCTTTAGCGCGTACGGCACAGGCATAGGATATAATTTACCAATAACCAGCATCATACCACAGGTAAGCACAAATAAAATGGCCAGGATATGTAAAAAATGAATGTGTGTATCAAAAACTAATTGGGAAAGGGCATAGCATACAATAAAAAAGATCAAACCTGTTTTAGCCGCTACTGCCGGAACTTTTGTGGTAACAAAGCCCATAAACATAATGGTAAATATGGGTACATTAAAAAAACCATTAACTATTTGCACATAAGTATAAAAGCCATTTTTAACAAACAGGATAAGCGGGGCGATAAACATGGCAGCCAGGCAAACCGCGATTTCAAATTGTTTGGCTGTTCTTAACAGTTTTTTTTCGGGAACCTGCTTTGAACGTTTTTGTAACCAGGGCTTATATATGTTGAGCATGAACAATGTGCTTGAACTGTTAAGGCCTGCATTAAAAGTAGTAAGGGCGGCAACAAATATCACCGCGGCAATAAAGCCAGCTATAAAAGGAGGGGATACCAGGCTATCTAACCTCGGGAATACCTCGGCGGTATTGTGCATTTTTGAAAAAATATGCACCGCTATAATGCCGGGTATATTTAAAAGTAAAGGAGAGATCAGTTTGCCTAAAGAGGCTACAGCCAAACCTTGTTGCGAGGTTTTCAGGTCTTTTGACGCAAGCACCTGTTGAATAATATATTGCTCGGTACCCCAGTAATAAAGATTAACCAGTAACATACCAGTAAACAAGGTACCAAAGGGGATGGCATCAGCTGATGAGCCTATGCTGTTTAAATGTGCTTTATGTACCGTAAGTACCTGGTGCAAACCTGCGCTGATATTGCCATGCCCTATATATTTTAACCCAAAGAAGGGCAGCAGGATTCCGCCGGTAAAAAAACCGATGCCAAGCAGAATATCGAGCGTGGTAATTGCTTTGAGCCCGCCTAACATCGAAAAAAGACAGCCGATTGTACCCATTATCCAAACCAGGATCAGGATAACTGCCCAGTACTCCATTTTCCAGACATCTGAAAAATGAAATAAGCCATTAAAGGCTACTGCCCCCGCGTAAAGTACAGACGGCAGGAGGTTAAACACGTAGCTTACCAAAAATATAACCGAAACTAATTTGCCAACACCGCCGCCATACCTCGCGGTCAAAAAATCGGGTGTGGTTGCTATCCCCATTTTGATATACAGTGGCATGATAAACTCAGATACCAGCAACATGGCTAATACCGAAGTTACGCCCCAGGCCATAACGGTCATATTATTGGTGTAGGTTAGCTCGTTTTCGCCAATGATAGAGGCTGTATTGATATTGGTAAACAATAAGCCACCGCCAACTAATAAAAAACCAAGGCTCCTGTTGGCAAAAAACAACCCGTTTAATGTTTTGACCTTGGTTTTACCACTTTTGTACCACAATGTAAACGCCACTATCCCGGTAAAGAAAAGAAAGCCGATGATCATGGTGGTATTCATAGCGAATGCCTAAAGTGTATGCCTGTCAAATAGGATCATAGGAACGGTTAATTGTATTTTTTCTTTTGATAAAACAGCCTGACCGGCCATTTTTCCCATGTTTGAGAAATCAGCAGAAAACGTAGTGACCCCGATGATCTCTTTAGCGGGTTCGTCATTATGAGATAGTACCCCCAGATCTTTACCAGGCTTGAGTTTTTTGGTTTTGCAATCGCGTATAATCTGCCATAAGGCAAAGTTGTCCAGTGTAAAGTATACCTTCCCTTTTTCAACCGAACCGGCAGTATATTCTTCTTCTATCCGGCCTTTGATATCGAAATCCTTCAGAAACTTTTTAAAGGATTGTACAATCTCTTTCGGATCTAATGAATTTGCAGAATGATAAAATATAAATTCATCAAACTGTTTTATTTGGGGTGCCAGTTTTGCAAAAACAGCATAAGATGCATCGCCAAACTCCTGGGTAATATGGTTAAACTCCCCATCTAATTGTTCAAAGCGGTCAAACATCAGGAATTTATTACGTGGGATGGTTTCCAGTAATTCCTTTGTTTTGGGATGCGGAATTGGGGCTACCACATACATGCCATATTTACCTTTTATTTGCAGTAGGATAGTTTCAAATATCTCGATATTACCGTGGTGAAAGTAAGGGGTTAACTGAACGTTATCGCCAAGTTCATGCCTGAAATTGCGGTAAAACTGTTCTTCAAAAGTATCCAGGTTATACATCAGTAACGCCACGTTTAAAGTTTGCCCGGTATTGCCATTACCTACAAAATAACCCAAACGGTTTTTGGCCTCTACAATTCCGCGGCTAATTAAGTCTTTGTAGCCTTTTACAATGGTTTCCCTTGAAAAACCAAGCTCTTTAATCAGCCGGTTTACAGATGGCAGCATCTCGTCCTGACCAATTATCTTTTCGTCGATGGAATTGATAATCCCCTGTACAAACCGGTCATGCTTTGAATAAGATGGTATTTCTGCCAGCTTTCTTATTTCTTCAAAAATTCTATCCATTGGATACGCGTAGTTTTAGGCAAAGTAAGAAAAAAAAAGGCAGCTGCTTTGCTGCCTTTTTTTACACATCATTTGTTTTAGTTGTAATTAGGGTTTTGTTTCAGGTTAGGATTGATCTGTATCTCCTTGCGGGGAATAGGATAATAGTAAAAGCTGGGCACCCAGGTTCTTTTTTGCATGGTAACTACCTTGTAGGTAAAAGAGGTATTGGCAGATGATGTTGGCGTAATGGTAATACCCAAGCCATCTTTTGAACCAATCTCGGCTATGCCCCAACGGCGAATGTCAAAATAACGGTGGCCTTCAAAGCACAGTTCTATCCGCCTTTCATGCCTGATGGCATCGGTTAAAGCGGTTCCTGTTGCTGTTATTGCCGGCATACCGGCTCTGTCCCTTATCTTATTCAGGTAAAGTAATGCCTGCCCGCTGTTGCCAAGTGCTGCTTGTGCTTCTGCATAATTTAAATAAATTTCTCCCAAACGGAAGGATACCCATTGACAGGCGCTGTAGGGCTGAATATTAAAATTATAGCTTTCATCAACCATTTTCCTTATGGTGTAACCGGTTTTTGATGCATTCCATGGCGATAAAGAACTCTCTTTTGAATCGAGCCCTCCTTCATAAAACTGCGCGCCGCGGCCCTGGAAAGGAGAACCGTTAAACAGGATATCGGCATAAAAACGGGGATCCCGGTTCTGGTACGGATTGGCTCCGTTAGTAGCCCAGCTAAAGGGCGTTCCGTCGGCCATATCAAAGTCTTCAACCATTTGCTCCAGTACATTATATGCGCTATAGCCATTATAACCGTTCGGACTAAGATCGCGGTAAAGCGTGTTGTACCGGTCTTCCTGTACGGTAGCGCTAAACACCCTCGAGAAGATCACTTCGCTGTTAAAAAAGTCGGTAAAAATTGTGTTATAAGTTGTTGAATTACCATGCAACGAATATAGGCCAAGATCAATAACCGCTTTTGCAGCGTCGGAAGCTGCCTGCCACCGGCTGGCGTCATTTGAGGTGTTGTAGGTAGGGCTTGCAGCATATAACAACAGGCGCGATTTGAGCGCGAGCGCGGCGCCCAGGGTTGCTTTGCCATAGTCAGCACTGCTATAGGTTTTTGGAAGTATGGCAGCGGCAGCGGCAATATCGGTCAGGATAAAATCCCTTGTCTGGTCCCAGGTAGCCCTCGATTCGTTAAAGGTGTTATCATTAACGGTGTAAACTTTGGTGATCAACGGTACGCCGCCAAAACGCTTCAACAATTCAAAATAACATAGCGCTCTTAAAAAATGAACTTCGCCCTTCATGTTGTTGAGTTGCGCGCCATGGCCTACGGTATCTGCCTGTACCACATTTTGAAAAAACTGGTTTGTTTTTTGAATGGTACTGTACAGGGTTGTCCAATAATTAAGTGTTGAACTGTAGTTTAAAGGGAACGAGCTGCCCTGGTTATCAGGGGTAGCCTGACCCATAATATAGGTGTTTTCATTGCACCAGTTAAAATTACTGTATAATTCATCTGTTTGCGAACCCCATCCAAATCCACCATCTTTAAATGCAAATACGGATTCTTTATAGATCTGGTTAACAAATACCTGGATAAGCGCGGGGTCTGTCCAAACCGTATTGGTTGAGAAAGAGCTGGTTGGCTGTAGGTCGAGCACTTTTTTACAGGATATCCCCGTAAAAAATAAGAGTGTCAAACTAAAGATTGTATATATTTTTTTCATCACACAAATCATTTAAAATGTAACATTTACGCCAAGATTGATGATCCGTTGCTGCGGATAGATCCTGCCGTTATTCACAGTTCCGGTTGCACTTTCAGGGTCGAAGGAAGGACCAAAGCTGTCGATGGAGAACAGGTTATTCCCGCTGATGAATACCCTGGCTGATTTCACTTTTATCCGGGCCAGCAAATCTTTAGAAAAGCTATAGCCAAGCTCCACGTTTTTCAGGCGCAGAAAAGCGTCATTACGAAGCCAGAAAGTTGAGGGATAAGCGTTTGAGCCAAAAGTGCGGCTTGTTGGACCGTTGAAAGTGCGGGGGTAGGTATCATCCCCTTCTTTTTGCCAGCGCCCTGTGAAAAACTCCTCGGCCATATTTAGTCCACTGGGCATCAAAATTGCTTTGGATTTGGCCTGTCCCTGGAAAAATATCGTAAAGTCGAAGTTTTTGTAACGGCCGCCAAGGGTTAAGCCGTAAAGGATCTGTGGCGTGTTTGAAAGGGTGGTCCTTACTTTATCAAGGTCATTGATCACACCGTCGCCATTTATATCTTTATACCTGATATCGCCAACGCCTGTACCTGTTGGATGGGGAGAAGCATTTAACTCGGCAGTATTTTGAAAGATGCCATCGGCCTGGTAAAGTAACCATGAATCAATAGGATAACCTGTTACACGTTGGTAAGCCGGCACGTTTGCCGGTTCGGCTCCGTATATCACTTTATTAACCGCATAGGTCATGTTGCCGTTAACATTAAAAGAAAGATCTTCGCCCAGTTTTTTATTATAACCAAGGTCAAGCTCCATGCCTTTGTTGTTAACCTTGCCCAGGTTTACATCGGGTAAAGTTAAACCGGTATAATCTGGTACGGCTGAGCCTGGCGCAACCAGTATGTTGTTCCTTGACGACTTAAATACATCTACGCTGATGGAAAGCGCGTGAAATAATTGCGCATCAAGGCCAATGTTCGTGGTTGTGGCCACTTCCCAGGTGATATTTGTATTTGGTGTTGGGCCTAAAGAGAAGCCCGGAACCTGGGTAGCATTTGGCCCGTAATAATAACCCGCCCCCAGGTATTGTGATATTTGACCGGCCTGAAGCCCGTAGGTTTGTATGTACTGGAAGGCATTAACTGCATCATTACCGGTTTTTCCCCATGATCCCCTTAGTTTCAGATCGTCAATTACAGATGAGTGAAAGAAACTTTCCTGCGAGATGCGCCATGCGGCAGATAACGACGGAAAGAAGCCAAAGCGTTTACCTGCCGGGAAATTAGGCGAGCCATCGTAACGCATATTATAATCCAACAGGTACTTATCATCATAATTATAAGATAACCTGCTGATGAAGTTTTGGCGTGCAAACTGCGTGGTTATAGAATTATTGGTTTCGCCAACAGTGCTGCCGGCAAATAATTCGGTTACATTATTACTCAGAAAGCCTGTGCGGTAGGCATCCAACTCTGTATAGGTTTGTTGCTGTTGCTCGTAGGCTACAAATGCTTCGATACCATGTTTCTGAAATTTATGCTCGTAACCAAGTTTAACGTTAACCAGCCTGTTTACCGTTTGGTTATTGGTAATGCTTAAGTTAGGCGGAACGGTAGAGGTAAACTCATCATAATTACCTGTAGTTTTATTATAGCTATAGGCTGGTGGTGGCAGCGCGTTAAAGCCTTTATACTGGTTTGAATTTACATCGTACGCAAAATAGCCGTCGAGGTGCAGGCCCGGTGTAACCTTTGGCAATGCCCAGCTAAATGATGTTTTGGTTTGCAAAAAATCATAATTGTTGTGGGTGTAGCCAAGGTCGCCGTTCAGGATGTATACCATACTGGTAGCCGGCCCGCCGCCAATGCCTACGCCAACTTTACCGTTTGGATACACTGGGGTAAGGTAAGGATATGCATTCCACAACTGGCTGAATATGGCATTGGCATCATAACCCGGCGCTTCACCATTTTTGTATTCGTCGCGATACATGACATCTACGCCAATCTTGAAATTATCGGTAGCGGTAATATCAATATTTGCACGGCCGTTGTCATTTTTGTAATAATCTGTGCCACTGTTATACATACTGTTCTGAAACAGGTGCTGACCGGATATGTAATATTTCACCTTATCCGATCCGCCTCTTAAAGTAAGCGTGTTATTGGTTTGTGTAGCCCAGTTTCGCATCACCGCCTTCCACCAATCGGTATTGGGATGGCCAAGCGGGTCGGTGCCATCTTTATATTTTTGAATATCATCGGCAGTATACTCATGCTGCTGACCAACCAGGTCGTCATATTCATTTGCCGATTGCGCAAACTCCCATGAGTTTAACATTTTGGGTACACGCGTTGGCTGCGTCATAGAAAAGTTGGAGGTAAATGATAAGGTGGTTTTACCGGCTGTACCTCTTTTGGTGGTAATTAATATAACACCGTTTGCAGCCCTGGCACCATAAATAGATCCGGTAGCATCCTTTAAAACGGTGAAAGATTCGATATCTGCCGGATCGAGCCGGTTAAAGCCACGATCGGGAATTCCATCAATCACAACCAGCGGACTGGTGTTACCCAGTGTACCTTTTCCCCTCACCAGGATGCTGGCATCATCAGCGCCTGGTTCGCCGCTGCGGGTGTTAACAATTAGCCCCGGTACTGCGCCTGCAAGCGTATTGGATACGTTAGCAACCGGCGATTTCTCCAATTCGGTTCCTTTAATAGTACTTACGGCGCCGGTAAGGTTCGCTTTTTTTCGGGTGCCGTAGCCAATCACCACTACTTCGCCAAGGTTTCCGGATGTCTTGTCCGGCGCCATGGTTACGTCGCCATTCCAGTCTTTGGTAACCGCTACTGTTTTTTTCAAATAGCCAATAAAGGAAAAGGAAAGCTTTCCATTGGTTTCAGGAACGTTGATCTTGTAAAATCCATTCTGATCGGTACTTGTACCTTCAGAAGTTCCGTCGAGCAAAATACTTACTCCGGGCAGCGCCTGGCCATGTTCGTCGGTTACATGGCCCGAGATGCTTCTTTTTTGTTGGGAAAAACTTTGCTGATAACAAAGCAACAAAATAAGGCATACTAAATACATGCCCAGTTTTTTAGGTGGTACTTTTTTTTTCATAACAATTGGTTTGGTTTTGAATAATTGGTTATTCTGTTCTGTTCTATTCTTTAATAAAGGTAAGCAGTTTTTTGATACCTCCAAATGTTTTTTGTTTTTTTTAGTATAGCAGCAGATGCGCTATCCCGAAGCGTTAAGGAAAGGCAGTTCAAGCAGCCCCCGCACACAATGACCTACCGTGTACCCCTATCTTTCTAAAAAAAGAAAAATGTCATTTCGATAGAGCGAAGGGGATATGCGCGGGGTGCGAAAGAGAAATCTTATACAAGCGACAAGCGAACGTGGCCTGTCGTACAAGATTTCTCCTCACCTCCGGCGCACAACTCCCCTCAGGTTCGTTCGAAATGACAACGTTTTTGTTTAGTGATAAGATTTCAAGAGATGTGTACACACGGTAGCACAATGACGGTACAATATCACGGAGGCAAAGGGGGCGGGGTCGCTGCGGAATAATTTAAAAAGCTATAGAGTCAATTGAGTTTTTAACTGGGTAACCGCTTATGTAGCTTAGCTATTTGCGATTTGATTTAAGCCAGCCAGGAAAATTTGCGGATATTGCTTTAAAAACAATGTATCCAAATCATTACAAAACATTTTAGCCCGATGACTTATTTTTGCATTAGTTAAATCACACTGTGAAGAAGCATAAACAAATCATACAACAATATATAGTACTATCGCTTTTAGTGATATACCAGGTTATTGGTTTGGTCCATATTGCCTATCTGCCACGACAAAATGATGCTTTTAATTTGCATCCATCGTCATCTATAGATTTTCTTCACAAGAATACCAATAGCAACTTACCAAGGGTTCCGTTTCAAAGAAGCTTCCATTCCTTTGAAAGCAGGAAAGATTTAACAGCTCCTACAAAGGTTCTGATCCTGTTTTTCGCATTTCTGCTTATTGGCGGCACTGCTTTGATTATCGCTAAAAGGGCAAACGGCACTTTGGCCGCTCCGTATTTCCATACGTCCTCTTCTTATCTCAACCTGCGAACGCTCAGGATCTGAATTTAATTATCTTTTTAATTTGCTGATCATATGCTTACCCGCATCTGGCATCAGTAAATATAGCGTCAAACTCGTTGCCTTAACCGGCATTGAAGCTTTGAGGCGCTCAAACCCTGTTTCCTTCTTGAAAATTTAATCAGAATGACTATCAAAGGTCATCCATTATAACATCAACCTGTTTTGCCATGACGCGCATACCAATAAATATTTATGGCTTAAGGCCGTTTTTATTTGCAGGCTTACTTTCTTTATCATTAACCGCTGCCGCGCAAAATAATAAGAAGAAGCAATTTCCTGTACCTGAAAATGTGCCCGATACCAGTACGGTCGGTTTTCCGATAATGCCTAACGCTACCGATGCCGGTAAAAACGGCGGGGAGTATTTAACCCTCAAACAATGTATTGATTACGCTTTGATACATCAGCCTGGCTTGAACAAAGCCCTCATCAATGTGGATATTGCTCACACTACCAATAGTATCAACCTGGCTGCCTGGCTACCGCAGGTGAACGCCACCGGTAACGTAGTGCATTATATACAGCAATCAAATGCAAATATCTCTACAAACACGGGTACAACAACCGGCAACGGCTCTACCAGTACAGTTCGCAGCAGCTACACTAATACCTTTATCCCGGAGCTGGCGGTATCGCAGGCCATTTTAAGCCCGAGCCTTTTGTACGCGGCAAAAAGCGCGCCCTTATTAGTAAAACAGGCACAACAGGTTACCGATAGCACCAAAATATACCTGGTTTCGGCAGTGAGCAAGTCGTTTTATAATGTGCTGCTCACCTTACAGCAGATCAATGTTTTAAAGGAAGATACCGCACGGCTTGGTAAAAACCTACGCGATACCTATCACCAGTATAAAGGAGGGATTGTAGATGAAACCGATTACCTGCAGGCCACTATCACCCTCAATAATTCGGTAGCCCAGTTAAAACAGGCTAATGAAAATATCATCCCGCAATACGCGGCTTTAAAGCAGTTAATGGGATACGAACCCGAAAAGGATTTTAATGTAAGCATTGATACCGCCCAAATGATGGCCGATATCCAGATTGATACCACCCGCCAGCTACAATATGAAAAACGGATCGAATTTCGCCAGGTGGAAACCCGCAAGGATTTGCAGCAGCAGCTTACCAATTATTACAAGTATGCTTATTTGCCAACCATATCCGGTTTTTTCAACTACAGTTTGCAATACGCTAACAACAATTTTTCAAACCTGTTGTCAAAATCGTACCCCAGCTCCATTGTTGGTGTATCGCTTAGCATTCCCATATTTACAGGTTTTGCAAGGGTGCATAATGTACACAAATCGCAGTTACAGGAGCAGTTGATTCATTGGGATGAGGTCGACCTTAAATCGCAATTATTCAAGGAATATACTACCGGATTGGCGGGTTACAAAAGCAACCTGTTTAGCTTTAACGTACAGCGTAAAAACGTGGCTATGGCTAAGCGTGTTTACTTTGTAGTAAACCTGCAATACAAACAGGGCATTGTAGCCTATCTTAACGTGATCACCGCGGAATCAAACCTGATCACAGCCGAAATCAATTACACTAACTCGCTTTTCCAGCTGCTGTCAAGCAAAATTGACCTGGAAAAGGCGATGGGAGATATCACTTATTAATGCTAAAAAACCAAGTCCGATGAAGCGCGTATTTTTAAATGCCATTGTTATAAGTATTGTACTTTTTGCCGCCTGCCAAAAGAAGCAGCCGCCCGAAAATACCGAAGTGCCCGTAAACCTGTACAAGGTGAAGGCAAAGCGGGTTTTGTATTATGATAAGTATCCGTCAACCACGGCGGCACTGAGCCAGGTAACCTTGTTGCCACAGGTGCAGGGTGCCATAACCGGCATATTTTTTACCGAAGGAACCGAGGTTAAAAAAGGTCAAAAGCTATACGAAATAGACAAACGTATTTACCAGGATAGCTATGACGCCGCAGTAGCCAATCGTAAAGTTACCGAGGGGACTCTTTTACAGGCTCAGCAGGATGCTGACCGCTATGAGTACCTCAATAAATATAATGCTGTGGCCAAGCAGCTGTATGACCATGCCGTGATCACTTTTGATAACGCCAAAAGCCAGGTAAAATCGGCAGACCAGGCGGTAAGAGCGGCTAAAACCAATTTAGGCTACGCCGAAGTATATGCACCTTTTGATGGTACCATTGGCTTAAGCCAGGTGAAATTGGGTAACGTGGTAACCGCCGGCACTACTGTGTTAAACACTATTTCAACCAACGACCCTATGGCTGTTGATTTTGTGATCAACGAAAAACAGCTGCCCAAATTTGAGCGCCTGCAGCAAAGCAAACACGAGCCAACCGATTCGCTGTTCACCATTTTATTGGCAGATAACTCGCTTTACCCGGTAAACGGCAAAATAGCGGTGATAGACAGGGCGGTGAATTCGCAAACCGGCGCTATCACCATCAGGCTGGTATTTCCAAATCCTAAAGGGATGTTAAGGGTGGGTATGAGCTGCGTGGTACGTGTGCACAACCAGGAGCCGGGGCCGCAAATTGTAGTACCGGGCAAAGCCGTTGTGGAGCAAATGGGCGAATACTTTGTGTATACCGCCAAAGATACCATGATGAACAACCCTAAAGCGGGTGCCGATTCGGCAAAAAACAAGATCAAAAAACTGGTAGCGTTTCAGAAAAAGGTACAGGTTGGCGAAACCATTGGCCCCAACATGATTATCAAAAGTGGTATTGACGAGGGCGAACGGGTGATAGTTGATGGCGTGCAGTTACTGCACGATGGTTCAAAAATAACCACCGCCAACAAGGTAGGCCCATCCGCAGGCGGTAAAGCCCGTTAGTGGTAACATTAACAAACAAAAAATTTTAGACGAAGACATCCTATGATCGCTAATACTTTTATAAAAAGACCTGTAACGGCCATCGTGATATCTATTGTATTGATCATTACCGGTACCGTGAGTATCCTCATGCTGCCGATAGATCAATACCCCGATATTACGCCGCCTATTGTACAGGTTAACGGCCAGTTTACCGGTGCCGACGCGCAAACGGTTGAGCAAACCGTTGCCACGCCCATTGAAGAGCAGGTAAACGGAACTCCGGGCATGGAATACATGCAAAGCAACAATACCAACAACGGACAAATGAGCATGAACGTAACCTTTAAAATGGGTACGGATATAGATGTTGCCGCGCTCGATGTGCAAAACAGGGTAAGTATCGCTACCCCCCTGTTGCCTGCCGTGGTAAGCAGGCTTGGATTAACTGTACGCGCGGTAAACCCAAGTATGCTCATGATGGTGGCTATTTACGCCCCCAAAGGCACGCACAACATTACTTTTTTAGATAACTACACCAATATATTTATTCAGGACGCCTTGTTGCGTGTTCCTGGTGTGGGCAGCATTAACCGCTTTACAGATGATTTTAGTATGCGCATCTGGATGAACCCGGATAAAATGGCAGCTTACAGCTTAACCCCATCTGATGTAATTGCCGCGCTTAATGCCCAGAATGTGCAGGTAGCGGCAGGTACTGCAGGTGTGCCGCCGCAGGCTTCCAGTCAAACTTATGAGTTGGGCATCCTGGTAAATGGCAGGCTAAGTAAAGTGTCTGAATTTGAAAAGGTGATTGTAAAAACCATCCCGGCAACCGGACAACTGGTTTATTTGAAAGATGTTGCCCGGGTTGAGTTGGGTAAATTCACGTTCTCCAGTAACTCCTTTGTCGATGGACACAAGGCATCGTACCTGCAAATTTACCAGGCACCGGGTAGTAACGCTTTAGAAACTGCCAACGGTGTATACGCCGCTTTGGCAAAATTGAAAACTAATTTCCCATCTGACGTACAATACCGGGTTCCGTTTGAATCGGTTACGGTAGTTAAGGTTTCTATGGAAGATGTGGTGGGGACCTTATTGAAAACACTGGGCCTGGTTGCTGTGGTGGTATTCCTGTTCCTGCAAAACTGGCGATCAACGCTCATCCCGGTTCTGGCTATCCCGGTATCTATTTTTGGTACGTTCTGCTTTTTTATACCGCTGGGCTTTACCATTAATACCCTAACCATGTTTGGTTTTGTGTTGGCGATAGGTATTGTGGTGGATGATGCTATTATTGTGGTGGAGGCCGTGCAACATTATATTGATCATGAGGGCATGTCGGCCAAGGAGGCTACTTACCAGGCCATGAAAGATATTTCGGCACCGGTAATCGCCATCGCGCTGATATTGGCAGCGGTGTTTGTGCCGGTAGGCTTTATCCCCGGCATAGTTGGGCGTTTGTACCAGCAGTTTGCCATCACCATCGCCATATCGGTAATTATCTCGGCTTTTATCGCCTTATCATTAACGCCGGCATTATGTACACTATTGTTAAAACCATCGCACATTGATGCCGATGCTAAAGGTATTAATAAACTGTTTTTCAAATTCAACACTTGGTTTCAAAGGGTAACAGATAGGTATACCGAGGGTGTAAAAAAGAGCATAAAGGCATCGCGCTTTATCGTGATCCTGCTGGTGTGTATTTGCGTGGCCACGTTCTTTTTGTTCCAGCATAAGCCATCGGGCTTTATCCCTTCAGAGGATGACGGCAATTTGTATGTTACGTTCCAGTTACCACCTGCATCATCCACCGCAAGATCGGTTGAGGTGATGTCGAAACTGATGAAGGTTATCGGTTCAACGCCGGGTGTGGCACATTACGCGGCGCTATCGGGCTTAAACGTAGTGACCAATGCCAGTAACTCCAACAACGGTACCATTTATTGCCAGCTTGCCCCCTGGGATGAGCGCAGCAAAACAACAGAACAGGTGCCCGGTATTATAGGTGAACTGCAAAAACGGATTTCTGATGCTGGTATCCGGGATGCTAACGTAGAAGTAATTCAACCCTCGCCTTTACCGGGTATTGGCACAACGGTTGGTTTCAGTTTACAGATTGAACAGCGCAGTACTACCGATAACCTGCAGGATTTTCAAAAGGTGGTAGATAAGTTTGTGGCCGCCGCCAATAAAAACCCGGTTATCTCAAAAGCCTTCACTTTTTACACTTCGCACACGCCGAACTATAGTTTAACTGTGGATAGGGAAAAATGTGAGAAGCTGGGTGTTAACGTAGCCGATGTGTTCACTACCATTCAGGCTTATATGGGCAGTTTGTACATCAATGACTTTACCACCTATAACCGTACTTTCCATGTGGTGGTACAGGCCGATACGGCTTTCCGTAAAGTAGTTGCCAATATGGACAAATACTATGTGCGTAACTCGGCCGGCGATATGGTGCCTCTTGGTACGCTCATGAGCTATAAACCTGTTGATGCGCCACCGCTGATCTCGCACTTCAACATCTTCCGCACGGCGGAGGTAGACGGCTCTGCTGCTGAAGGGCACAGCAGCGGCGAGGCCATTGCTGCCATGCAGGAACTGGCTAAAAGGACATTGCCTGAAGGCTATGATTTTGAATTTTCGGGCCTGAGTTATGAAGAGATCAAAGCAGGGTCGACAACCATTTACATTTTCATGTTCTCTATCACCTTTGTGTTCCTGTTCCTTGCGGCCTTGTATGAAAGCTGGTCGGTACCGTTCTCTGTGTTATTAGCGGTGCCGATAGGTGCCATGGGGGCTATCCTGGCCTTGGTACTGGTACCAAGTTTAACCAATAACGTGTACGCACAAATCGGGTTGATCACGCTGATAGGGCTTGCGGCCAAAAATGCCATCCTGATTGTGGAGTTTGCCAAGGTGCGGGTAGATATGGGCGAGGAGCTCATCAAATCCACACTTGAAGCGGTAAGCTTAAGGTTGCGGCCAATTATCATGACGTCGCTTGCATTTGTTTTGGGCGTTTTGCCATTGGTATTAGCCACAGGGGCCGGCGCCGTAGCTCGCAGAACCATAGGCTTCACGGTTTTAGGGGGGATGATAGCGGCATCTACCTTAGCTATTTTCATAGTGCCGGTATTATTTGTGCTCATCACCCGCTTCTCCTACGGTAAAGAAAAACTGGAATACCTACAGGCGCATAAAGCCGACCTGGCAGAGAAAGCCAAAAAAGTGGAGGCCCAAAACATTGATCCCGAACTGGAATATGAGATTGAAAAATCCCGTGCATTACATAAAAGCTAATTAAGGATGATTTCAAATACATTTATAAAGCGGCCCGTAACCGCCATCGTGATATCGCTGGTGTTGATGATTGCCGGGGTAATTTGCCTGGTTAACCTCGCGGTTGATCAGTACCCCAATATCTCGCCGCCCAGTGTATCGGTTAACGGGTCATACACGGGTGCCGATGCGCAAACCGTGGAGCAAAATATAGCCACGCCCATAGAGGAACAGGTAAATGGTACCCCGGGTATGGAGTACATGACCAGCACCAGCACCAATAGCGGCAGCATGGGTATCAGGGTAACTTTTAAAATAGGCACCAATGTACATATAGCGGCGCTAAACGTTCAAAACCGTGTGGGTATAGCCGCACCCTTGCTGCCATCTGTAGTAAGTAAATTGGGCTTAACGGTACGCGCCAGTAACCCCGACCAGTTGATGTTGGTAGCTATTTACTCGCCAAAGCACAGTCATAATATTACCTTTTTAGATAACTACACCAGTACGTTTATCCAGGATGCTATTTTGCGCGTGCCCGGTGTGGGCGATGTAAGCGCCCGTACCGATAATTTCAGCATGCGCATCTGGATGAACCCCGATAAAATGGCATCCTATAGCTTAACTCCAGCCGATGTAACTGCTGCCTTAAACGCGCAAAACGTGTACGTTGCCGCGGGCTCGGTTGGTGCCCCACCGCAGGATGCCGCTCAAACTTACGAAACCGGCATATTGGTAAATGGCATGCTCAACAAGGTAAAGGATTATGAAAACATTGTGGTGAAAAGCATCCCGGGCACCAGTCAGCTGGTGCACCTTAAAGATGTGGCGAGGGTTGAGTTGGGCAAATTCACATTTTCAAGTAATGCTTTTGTGGATGGTAACCGGGCCTCTACCATCCAGATCTATCAATCGCCGGGAAGCAACGCCCTGCAAACTGCAGAAAACGTATATGCTGCTTTGGCCAAATTAAAAAAATCATTCCCCAAAGATGTTGATTACGTGGTGCCATTTGAATCGGTAACTATTATCAAAGTATCGATGCAGGAGGTGATAGGTACGCTGATTAAAGCACTTATTTTAGTGGCCATTGTGGTGTTCCTGTTCCTTCAAAACTGGCGCTCAACACTGATCCCAATATTGGCCATCCCGGTATCCATATTGGCTACGTTCATCTTTTTTATCCCCTTAGGCTTTACCGTTAACACCTTAACCATGTTTGGTTTTGTCCTGGCGATAGGGATTGTAGTAGATGATGCCATTATTGTGGTAGAGGCAGTGCAGCATTATATCGATGAGCAGCACATGTCGCCCAAAGAGGCTACCTATCATGCCATGAAAGAAATTTCGGCACCGGTTATCGCTATCGCACTCATCCTGGCATCGGTATTTGTGCCTGTTGGTTTTATCCCGGGGATAGTTGGGCGGTTATACCAGCAATTTGCCATCACTATTGCTATCTCGGTGATCCTTTCGGCATTTATTGCTTTATCCTTAACCCCGGCGCTTTGTACTTTATTATTGAAACCTACCAAGCCCGTAACGGATAAATCAAACTGGCTCGATAGGTTTTTCAGGGGCTTTAACCGGATGTTTGAGCGAATAACTTTCAAGTACACCAATGGCGTACACCGTAGTATTAAAGGCGCACGGTATATTGTTATTCTGTTGGTATGTATTTGTGTGGGTACGATCCTGCTGTTCAAAGTAAAACCCTCGGGGTTTGTTCCGGCAGAAGATGGGGGGCGATTGTACGTAACCTATCAATTGCCAGAGGCTTCATCTACTATCCAATCGGTAAACGTGATGAGCAAGCTCATGAAAATTGTGGCTTCAACCAAGGGGATTCAGCATTATACGGCCATATCGGGCTTTAACATCCTGAATGGTGGGGCCAACTCCAACAACGGCTCCATGTTTTGCATGCTTACCCCCTGGGATGACCGTACCACGCCTGATACCCGTGTGCCGGGACTGATGAATGTGATCAAGCAAAAAATTGCCAAAGCGGGTATCAAAAATGCCAACGTGGTAGTTGCCCAGCCGCCCCCCATCAGGGGTATTGGCCAGGCTGCAGGTTTCAGCATGCAAATTGAGCAGGGTAACTCAACCGATGATATTTACACCTTTGAAAAAGTAGTTAAAAAGTTTGTGGCGGCAGCAAAAGCCAATCCCGCAACGACTGGAGCGTACAGTTACTTTTCAGCCCATACACCAAGCTATCAGCTTAATGTGGATCGGGAAAAATGCGAGAAACTCGGCATCAACATCTCTGATGTTTTTTCTACCATGCAGGCCTACATGGGCAGTTTGTTTGTCAACAACTTTACCTTGTATAACCGCACCTACCACGTAGTTGTACAGGCCGATACAGCTTACCGGGCGCTCATCTCTAATATGAATAAATATTATGTGCGCAATTCGGCGGGGCAAATGCTTCCGCTAAGTGCCGTGATCAGTTATAAGCCTATAGTGGCCGCCCCGCTTATCACTCACTTCAATATCTTTCGCTCGGCCGAGGTTGATGGCTCTATCCCGCCGGGGTACAGCAGCGGGCAAGCTATTGAGGCTTTAAAAGAGTTGGCCGCCAAATCGTTACCACGCGGGTACACTTATGAGTTTTCAGGCTTAAGTTATGAGGAATTAAAGGCAGGGTCAACTACGGTATACATTTTCATGTTCTCAATCATGTTTGTGTTCCTTTTTCTGGCGGCATTGTATGAAAGCTGGTCGGTGCCATTTTCGGTGATGTTGGCCGTGCCGATAAGCGCGTTTGGTGCCATCCTGGCGCTTACCGCCGTGCCAACCATTACCAATAATGTTTACGCACAGATAGGGTTGATCACGTTGATCGGTCTATCTGCAAAAAACGCTATCCTGATTGTGGAATTTGCCAAGATCAGGGTGGATAGGGGTGAAGAGCTGGTAAAATCCACCCTGGAAGCTGTACGACTCAGGTTACGGCCAATCATTATGACCTCACTGGCTTTCATTTTAGGTGTATTACCGCTGGTATTAGCCACCGGTGCAGGCGCCGAATCACGAAATACCATAGGTGTGACGGTTTTAGGAGGAATGATTGCCTCATCCACCATTTCCATATTTATTGTGCCGGTGCTTTTTGTTTTATTTACCCGATTCTCCTATGGAAAAAAACAATTGGCCTATTTGCAGGAACATCATGAAGAACTGATGGAAAAAGCAAGGAAAGTAGAAGCACAAAATATCGATCCCGAGCTGGAATATGATATTGCTGAAACACACGCCCAACACAATGAATACAAGGCATCAGTAAAACAAAATAACAAGTAGCAAATGATGAAGAACACAGAACTGCTATCGCAAAACTTAAGGCTGATCAATTATTTTTACACCCGCAATCTGAGCAGGGAGCTCTCTTCCCTTAAAGTGAATCATCACTTTGAGGTGTTATTAACGCTGGCCAAACAAAAAAAGCCAATCACCCAAAATCAATTGGCAGAGTTGTTGCATATCGATAAATCAAGAGTAGCACACATCATTTTCTCAATGGAAGAAAACGAGGTAGTGATGGTGAAGACCAACCCGGCCGACAGGCGGCAGCATTTAATCTCTCTATCACCAAACGCGTTGAAATCCATCCCCTATATTGAAAAGAAGGTGAAGGAAGTAAATGAAATGGCAAACACCGGCATCAGCGAAGAGAAATTATCGGTTTTTGTAGAAGTAGCCGAGGCGATGATGCAAAATTTAACCAAGAAAAAGTAAGGAGAAAATCAGCTGGATAAAGATGAGTTAATTTCCTTAAATCGGCCTATCGTTTTAAATAAGCAATAAGTTCTATAGATTTTAGAGCCTGTTTAATTTTCTTTCAAATATATTTTTATACACCCGTCATTGCGAGTATCGATCAAGGATAAACCTGAAAAAAATAGTGATGACATCGTTAACGCGCTTGTGTAGAGACGCAACATTTTGCGTCTCCCGCGTGCAAATGCAACACGCAAATTTAAAATCTCACAAATCCACTCTGTATAGCGGGAGACGCAAAATATTGCGTCTCTACAAAAAAAAACATATTTGATAATCAACAACTTGCGTGGACGTCATTATAAGGTACGAAGCAATCCCCTACTTACAGAGTCGCTATGCAAATCCGCCCTGTAATTTGGGGATTATTAATATTATAATTTGATTTTTATAGGTATTAATGAGCTCCCTTTGGTCGGTTGTCTTCGTCGTTCCTCCTATCCATGACAAGTCCACCGTGTCATTGCGAGGCACGAAGCAATCGCATGCTATACAGGGCGAATCTGCACAGTTCGCGATTGCTTCGTTCCTCGCAATGACATAGCTTTATATTGTCATTCCCACCTTCACAGTCCGTGGATTTTACTCCTCGCAATGACGATCTTTTTATTTTTTAACAGCTCTCAGGCCGTCAATACAGTTAGTGAGGTAGTAATAATATCTTCAAAAAAGTGCCTGTCGGTAGTTGATTTAACTGATACCTGCATGCCTTTAACAGTATTGTTTAAAAAACGGGCCAGCGCTATAGGGTCCTTAACACTGTTGATCTCGCCTTTTTGCTGCCCCTGCTTTATAACTTTCACAAAGGTTTGCTCCAACTGATCTTCAGTGTCGCTAATCAAACGGTTAACCTCCTGGTCATGGCTTCCCAGTTCAATACCTGCGTTAACCATAAAACAGCCCTTGCGTTGTTCATCATTCAGGAGGTCTTTTACCACCAGCTCTAATAAATTGCGGATAGCATCTTTGGCAGATGCCGCCTCACTGGTAAGGGTACATAAATGGCTGCCGTAACTTTGCTTGTAGCTTTCCAGCGCCTTCATATACAATTGGTGTTTGTCGCCAAAGGTATCGTACAAACTGGAGCGGCTAATGCCGAGGCCATCTACCAGATCCTGCATCGAGGTTCCGTTATAACCTTTATCCCAAAAAAGGCAGATTGCCTTTTTCAGCACTTCACTTTCATCAAAATCTTTACTTCTTGCCATAAACAGAAAAAGCCCCGTTGTTAACGGGGCAAATTTAATCATTTTTAATGATGCTTAACGGTGACCGCCGCTGGCTATCAATATTTCGCCGGTTAACCAGCCCGAATCTTCAGAAGCCAGGAACACAGCTATAGGTGAAATATCTTCCGGTTGCCCAATACGGCCCAATGGTACCTGTGTTTCCAGTTGTTTTTGAAAGTCGCTGCCAATAAAGCCTGCTGTAATTGCGCCTTCAGTTTCTACCATGCCAGGGTTAATTGCGTTAACCCGTATTTTTTTGGGGCCTAACTCTTTTGATAATACTTGTGTTATGGCATCAACTGCACCTTTGGTTGCAGTATATACTGCGCTGCCCGGAGGCGTAATACGTGTTACTGTCGAGCTGATGTTGATAATACTGCCGCCGCGCTCACCAAAACTTTTTACCGCTGCCTGTGTTACCAGTAATAAGCCCAACACATTGATATTAAACTGGCGGTGATAATGTTCTTCTGTAATTGCTTCAATAGCACCAAATTCATAAACACCGGCGTTATTTACCAACACATCAACAGCGCCAAAAGCGGCCTCTGTTTCGGCAAACAGGCGCTCTACATCTGCCGGTTTTGATACATCGCCCTGTACAGCTACAGCTTTACCGCCGGCGGCTACAATATCGGCTACTACTTTTTCGGCCCCTTCTTTTGCCGAAGCATAATTAACAATTACAGCTGCGCCTTCGGCAGCTAAACTTTTAGCAATGCCCGCGCCAATTCCTTTAGATGCGCCGGTTACTACCGCTACTTTATTTTCTAATTTTTTCATGTCAAAAAGGCGTTCAGTTTTTAATCGGAATGAACGTTCCGAAAGTAAAAACTTTTTCGGATCAATCGTTCCGGAATTAGATAACATGATTGCACGATGACAAAACGGTGCTTTTGAATCGCGTCTATCCAGCCCCTTCAGGAAATCCCCTCACTTTATATATCATCAGTTTGTTACAATTGATACCGGGGTTTAAAAAATAGGTGCGCAACACGTAGCTTAGTACAAATAATTTTAAAGATGATACAAATACCTAAAGACCTGCTTGATCATCATTCGCATATCCGGCTGCGACTGTCGGACATGTACGGTATCCTTATTGATAAAAAACGGCCTTTCAGGTGCGACGATACCCTGCAAACCGCGCACTGCCTGGAGGTAATTTTAACAGGTAGTATTGTTGTTAGGTATGGCAGCTATGTACAGCATTTAATGGCGGGAGATATACAGTTCAGGAGGCGCGGTAATTACCAGTTGTTTCCGTCAGATGATTATACCAGTCTGCTCATCTTTATGGAAAATGAATTTGTAGATTATTTTTTGGACAGCCATGTGCCGGAGTTTAAGCAGGAAAAACTGAACGCTGATTTGCCTCCTTTCACTTTTAAAACATCAGAATTTATAAGTGCCAACATTGCCCAGGTTATCAGGCACATTGCACACCCACAGGAATATTCAAGGTGTATTGTTAAATTTGCCTCTCACCAGGTATTGTTGCAGATATTATCGGCCGATCAGTCAAAAACCTTTGTTTCGTTTTTAAAAGACCTGGTTAGCCAAAAAAAGGTAGACCTTGCCTATTTTATGGAGAATAACTTTAACAGGCAGCTTTCTATAGACGATATGGCCAAACTTACCGGGCGAAGCGTAAGCGCGTTTAAAAAGGAATTTACAGACAGGTTTAATACAACGCCTGTAAAGTGGCAACTAAACCGCAGGCTGGAGTATGCCGACTACCAGTTAAAACATTCGCACGATCCGGTATCTGCTGTAGCTTACAGCAGTGGTTTCGAGAATATTTCGCATTTTTCAAAAGTTTACAAGCAAAGATTTGGTGCTTCGCCCAAAAGTGCCCGCAGCGAACCTGTGCTTTAAAAACAAACAAATAAAGCTTCACAACAAAATTATGGCCCTGGTAAAGCTGCAATTTTGAGGTATGAAAACACTCCAAAATACCAACCCTGCATTGATATTGATTGACATACAACAGGGTTTTGATAACATTGCTTATTGGGGAGGCGAACGCAACAACCCCGATGCCGAAGTAAATGCCCGAAAATTACTTGATTATTGGCGGGCCAACCAACTCCCGCTATTTCACATTCAGCATTGCTCAATTAATCCCGATTCGCTGCTCAATGAAAATAACCCAGGTAATGCGCATAAAGAAATTGTGAAACCTGTGCCAGGCGAGCCGGTGATCAGCAAATCAGTTAACAGCTCATTTATAGGTACCGATTTGCAACAGCGATTGGAAGAGTCCGGTATTGATACCGTAGTAATTGTGGGACTTACTACTGAGCATTGCGTATCAACCACGGCCAGGATGGCCGGTAACTTAGGGTACCATACGTTTGTTGTAGCCGACGCAACTGCTGCATTTTCAAAAACAGGTATCAAAGGCGAACATTACGATGCAGAAACCATCCATTTAACTGCTTTGGCGCAAATTAATAATGAATTTGCCACTGTTTTGAATACCAATGAGGTGCTGAGCGCTTTTAAAAAAAACGACGATTTTCTTTAGCCGCCTGATGAAGAAACTTTCGGCACCTTACCTTCCGGTTTCGGAGGTGCTTTCTGTAGTGAAGTAAAGAAATGCTGATTTGTTACGGATTACATGGTAAAAGATACTAATGTTCTCAAAAGCCGCTCATTATCAGGATCGGCTTTTGGGAACACTTAGCAGCAAGGTGCAAATTTTATATGCTATTTTGCGGCGGCTTCAATTAATTGGGCTACTTCCTGTGGGTGCGATTCATACACTGAATGGCTGGCACCGTCAATTTCTACAGTTTGACTTTTTGCTCTTTTGGCATACAGGCGTTCCAGGTCGGGGTTAATGATACGGTCTGATTTTGCTACCATGTACCAGCTTGGTTTTACTTTCCAGGCGGGATTTTTAATAACAGCATGAAATACAGAATCAACCGTAGGCATTTGTGATTGTGCCTCAAATTCGGCTTGTTCTTTGGGCAGGTCGGCTGCAAAGTCCTGGTAAAATTTTGCCGGATCGATATAATCAAAACCATCTGCCGGTTTTTGGAGCGATTTATAGGCCGATGGGTAAAGTTTTCCGTTATCAGCTTCAGATTCGCCCGCATCTGGTGCATGGGCTGCAATATATACCAGGCCGGCAACTTTAGGGTCGTTACCTGCTTCGGTAATAATAGCGCCGCCGTAGCTGTGGGCTACCAGGATACAAGGGCCGGTTTGCATGGCAATTACACGTTTTACGGCGTCAACATCGCCGGTAAAGGAGGTTAGGGGCTGTTCAACTACACTTACATGGTAGCCCTTTTTTATCAGTATGTCATAAACTGGTTTCCAGCCCGAGCCATCCACAAATGCGCCGTGAACCAGGATGATATTTTTTACAGGTATTGATTGTTGCGCGCTTGTAATGTTTGCTGTTAAAAGCGCCGCAATAAGAACAATAAGCCCCTTTTTTAAATGAATGATGTTTTTCATGATATTTTAAACTATAAAATGTAGCTGATTTAATTAATTACTGTTTGCTTAAATTTTTAACCCACCGAAAATGCTGATCATCATAACCGATAATACAATGAAGGTTATGCCGATGTATAATCTGTCTTTTTCCAGTATAAAACCGATAAGGGAAAAGGCAATACGCAGGATGGGGGTAGCTATTAAAACGATAACCCCAAGCTGGATCACGCTTTTGGCATTGATGGTTTTGAGCCCGGTTATGATTTCGTTAGCTGTAGTGAAACCGGCTTTGGTGCCAATAAAAGTGTGGTACGATGGCATGCCAGAACTGCCCGATTGATAAAGATATATCAACCCGCCAAGCAGTACAATAACGCTGGCGGTTATTACTCCGTATCTTAATTGCAGGCCGATGAGTTGTTCTATGTCCTGATCGGCCAGGAAGTTTTTTGAAATGAATTTTTTCATGATGATGGTTGTTGGATATTAAAACTGGTGGTTATACCCGTTATAGATCATTTCGACAGCCACAAAAGAGATGGCAAGGCAAAATATATACTTGAGCACTTTAGGATCAAGGCGGGTGAGGAGTTTTGAACCGGTAAAGGCACCGCCTAAAACCCCCAATACTACCGGGAAAGCAATACCCGGGTCCATGTACCCTCGTTGCAGGTAAACAACAGCGCTTGCCGCAGCCGTAACACCGATCATAAAGTTACTGGTGGTGGTACTTACTTTAAAGGGGATATGCATGGTAGAATCCATAGCTAATACTTTTAACGCGCCCGAGCCTATTCCTAACAAACCCGATAACACGCCGGCTAAAGTCATGATAGAAAAGCCTGCACCAACATTTTTTAACTGGTAAGCTACCTCGCCATCTTTAGTTGGATAGGTACTGTTCAGCTTTAAACGGAATGACGCCTTGCTGCCCACGGTTAGTGCTTCCTGGTTCTTTTTGCGGATGGTCATCGCTGCCGAGAATAGCAGTATAACACCAAATAGTATGGCAATGGTATTTGTAGGCGTGTAAACCGCTATTACCGCGCCAACAACGGCACCTATGGTGGTGGCAATTTCTAAAAACATGCCTAAACGGATATTGGTGATGCCCTCTTTGACATAAGCGCTTGCCGCGCCCGAGGAGTTGGCTATAGATGCCAGCAATGCAGCGCCTATCGCATAGCGGATATCAACGTGAAAAACAAGTGTAAGCAGTGGAATTACTACCACGCCGCCACCTAAACCGGTGAGCGAACCAACCAGCCCGGCAAGGTAAGCACCGGCAAGCAGGATTAATGTAAATGTGAGAATAGTCATGACTGTTATGATTAAAATACAATACAAACATACGATGTATTTATTAAACATCAGATGTTTATTTTTGTTTTTACATTTTTTTGAGAAAGTTGGTAGATAGGGGGAAGGGAATAGTTTGTGCTATTGAGTGAAGATAGTCAATACAAAGAAACTGAATGATTATGCTGAAGGGGGGACGGCAAAGCGGCGAAAGACTTACGAAGTTTTTAAAACTTCGTAAGTCTGGTATATTAAACTATACCCCTAATAATTATTCTCCAGGATCTTTTGAATAGCCAATTGGGATTGGTTAATCTTTTTGCTTTTGATTGCTGTAAATAATCGCTCATGCAGGTAATGGTTCATGGCATAATAGCTGATGCCCTGCACATCTCTTGCAGATAAAAAGTTCCTGATAATCAGCGTAAAACTATAATACAATTCGGCCAACACGGTATTGCCGGACGCGTTTGCTATAGCCATGTGGAAGGCCACATCAGCATCTGCGCAATCCTGGGCTTTTTCGGCAAGTATGGCCAACCTGCGTTTTTCCAGGTTTTGGGCTATTTCGTTCAGCTGTTCGTCAGTATGATTAAGGGTGGCCAACTTTACAATCTCTTTTTCTAATAAAGCCCTGACGGCATTGATATCGTCAAAATCGGCCCGCCTAAGGCGCTGCTCCATACTGCCGGTTTGCAAATTGCTGTTTACAAAAGTGCCCGAACCTTGCTGTACTTTCAGGATACCGGAAATAGCCAATGTTTTAATGGCTTCCCTTATGGTAGATCGCCCTACGCCGTAAAGTTTCATCAATTCAGGTTCGGCCGGGATCTTTTCGCCTGCTTTAAACTTTCCGCTTGTAATATCCTCTTTTACTTGGTTTACAATTTTATCGTATAGTTTCATGTAGCGGGATGTGATGTTTTATTGCAAACATACGATGTTTTGTAAAAATTGCGAATTGACGTTGTGTCAATTCGCAATGGGTAGGTTATTTAAATGCTCCATCACCTCAAAAAATAGCTTATCGCTTTTTCATTCTTGAGACACGGTATTCAGTTCGTTAATCACCTGCGAGAAGAGTTCATAAGAATGCAGCCGCGCCGCCTGGTTAAATATATGCGAGGTAGCCATAATTTCGTTAACACCAGTTTTTTCAACAAAAGCCTCCAGTCTGGTTTTGAGCGATTCTTTACTGCCAATAAAGCTATAGGCAAGCATTTGGTTAACCGCCTGCTCTTCCAGCGGGTCCCAGGTCATGTTATCGGTGGGTGGCTGTAGTAATTTACGTTGCCCGGTGATGACACCTATAAACAGATGTTTTAAAGAGGTTGCCAAACGTTCTGCCTCCTCATCGGTATCGGCAGCAACCACGTTTACACAAGCCATTACATAAGGTTTGGCAAGGTGTTTTGACGGCCTGAATTGCGTGCGATAAAGCTCTATCGCCTCTAAAAAATAAGAGGGTGCAAAATGGCTTGCAAAAGCATAAGGTAAACCCAATGCTGCTGCTACCCTCGCGCTATCGGTACTTGAGCCCAATATCCATATCGGCACATCAAGCCCTTCACCAGGAATGGCCCTTACTTTGGCACCGGCGTTTTCGGCAGAGAAGAGGGTTTGCAGCTTTTGAATATCTGCAGGGAAATTATGCGGCTGATAATAGTTTTGCCCCCTGATCTCCAAAGCGGTCAATTGATCGGATCCCGGTGCCCGCCCTAAACCTAAATCAATACGGTTTGGATAAATTGATGCAAGCGTGCCAAATTGCTCGGCCACAATTAAGGGCGCGTGGTTAGGGAGCATAATACCGCCCGAGCCAACACGTATAGTAGAAGTACCCCCGGCAATATAGCCTATTAAAACAGCCGTTGCCGAACTGGCAACACTGATCATGTTATGATGTTCGGCCAGCCAAAAGCGACTGTAGCCTAATTTTTCGGCCACTTGGGCAAGCTCAAGGCTGCGCGGAAAAGTTTCGGCAGGGGTATGGCCCTGTATTACGGTAGCCAGGTCGAGAACAGAATATTTGATGTCCATGATCAAATTTAAGACGAATCAATTTGATTGTGGTGATGCCGCGCATTATATGACATCTATTCCATATTGGGAGTGATCAGGTTATTTTTTTGGGGAAAATCCACGTCGATATCCAATATCATTCCAATGTAATCATTCTATCAAATGTTTTAAACAATTGTTTTAATTAATCGATTGATTAATTTTGTGCCGGATTTAATAATTAAACAATGGCAGAAACAGGATTAAAAAAATGGATAATTACCATCACCGTAATAACAGCATCACTGCTGGAATTAATTGATACTACTATAGTAAATGTATCGTTGCCGCAGATACAGGGCAATTTGGGTGCTACTTTAACAGATGCCGCCTGGGTGGTTACCGGCTACAGCGTAGCCAACGTGATCATACTGCCTATGTCTGGCTGGCTGGGCAGCTACTTCGGTCGCAAAAATTACTTTTTAACTTCTATCATCATTTTTACTATCGCTTCTTTTTTATGTGGAAACGCGCATAGTTTAACAGAGCTGGTAGGCTTTCGTATTTTACAGGGAATTGCCGGTGGTGGACTAATTTCTACAGCGCAGGCTATTTTGTTAGATACCTGGCCAAAAAACCAGGTGGGTACCGCAACAGCTTTATTTGGTTTGGGCGCTGTAGTGGGGCCAACATTAGGGCCAACCATTGGCGGCTACATTACCGACCACGCTGCCTGGCGCTGGATCTTTTATGTTAATTTACCGGTAGGTGCTGCTGCCGCTGTTTTAGCATACATGTTTGTAAGGAGTACGCCTGCCGATGGTAAAGGCAAACCGATAGATTGGTGGGGCATTTTATTATTAGCCGTTGCTGTAGGAAGCCTGCAAACTATTTTAGAAAAAGGCGAAGATGAGGATTGGTTTTCAAGACCCTACATTGTTGTGTTAACAGTTACCGCGGTATTTGGTTTAATACTTTTTATATGGCGGGAGTTAACTGCCGCAAATCCCATTGTCAATTTCCAGATCCTTAAAAAACGAAGCTTTTCTGCCGGGATGATGACATCCTTTATATTGGGTGTGGGTTTGTACGGATCAACGTTTGTATTCCCCGTATTTTGTCAATCGCTTTTAGGGTTTTCGGCGCAACAAACCGGGTTGGTTTTACTACCCGGCGGCCTTTTCACCATCATTATGATGCCATTTGTTGGCAAAATGCTCAACAATGGCGTGCCTGCACAGCTAATGGCGACCGTAGGCCTGGTGCTGTTTTTCGTTTTCTCCAATATGCTGAGCCATTCAACCCTTTCGGTAGGTACAGGCGATTTCTTTTGGCCGTTGGCTATTCGTGGTGTTGGACTGGCCTTGCTGTTTGTACCGTTAACCACCCTTGCCATTGGTGATCTTAAAGGGCACGAGATAGGGCAGGGGACTGGCTTAAACAACATGATGCGGCAGTTGGGCGGTTCATTTGGTATCGCCGGTTTAACTACACTTATCCATATCAGGGAGGCGGTTCACCGCAGTAACCTGTTAGGGAGCATTAACATTTACAATGGTTATTTTACTGATCGCTTTAATGGTCTTTCGGCTGGTTTTATGGCCAAAGGTAGAAGCGCTTTGGATGCTGCACGCATGGCTTACCAGGCCATTGATAATAGCGTAAACCGCCAAAGCATGTTGCTAACCTATAATGATGCTTATTGGATTGTTGGCGTGGTCATGATCTGTGCCATCCCACTACTTTATATAGCCCCGTTTAAAAAAGGACAAAAAGCTGTTACAGATACACATTAATATACAGGGAAATCGCTTTTACCCACAAGTAATTAATCGTGTTATTAGTAAGGCACCTTTTTTGAGTTAGACACAAATGCCGGCCGACCCGGTTACCATTTAATCAATTTCACGAATTTTGGAATTGATCGATAGCATAAATCATGGCAAACGCATCTAAATAGTTAACGGGAATAAGCTGTTATTTAACAATAGGTAAGGGAATAAGCTTATGGCGTATGGAAGATATAAGCATCAAATTAATACCTTGTTTTTATTGCCTGGTCCTGGGTTAAATGATCCAGATACCGAAAGGACTTGTATTGACCAGCAAAAGGCACAAATATTAGGTGGCTAAATTGCGCGGTACATCATTTTTGTGTTAACCATGTAAAAAGACAAAATATTGATTATTAGATATTTAAATGATTTTTTATCTGAAATATGTTAAGTTATGTTAACCCAGTTTAGATGCTTTTGCCCTGTAGCACAAATTAAAATGTGAATTGAAAAAAAACGTGAAATTAGCTATAATCTATCTTTAAGGCAGTTAAATTCGTGTTTACTCAACGCTCAGCTTGTGAGAAAATAAAGTTAAATATTAAAAGCTATTTCTCTTTATTAGTATACCGATGTTTTTGACATCCATTTAAAAGCCCTAAATTGACAGGCATTGTCTAAATTTGTTACAAATAGCATATGGAGACAGTAGCAGCAGAAGTTTCGGCAGAGGAAAGGATAAAAAAGGCGGCCAAATTAATTTTTACAAAGAAGGGCTTTTTGGCAACAACAGTGAGGGACATTGCCGCCGAGGCTGATATTAATGTGGCATCTGTTAATTACTATTTCCGGAGTAAGGAAAAGTTATTTGAACTGATCATGGCCGAAACCATCGAGAAAACTTTTGCCGAAGTTGAGCCGGTGTTTTATAATACGTCTTTATCGCTGCTGCAAAAAATAGAATTAATGGCCGATCATTTTATCAATAAAGCATTGAATGAACCCGATTTGCCGCTTTTTTTGGTAAGAGAAGTGATGGCCGGTTCCAATAGTCTGCCCCTGATCAGGAATCTGCCGGCTATCATGGAATCTGATTTTGCCAAACAAGTGATGGCCTTAAATACCAGCGGGAAGATTCAGTACAATGCTTTTCATATTATCTTAAATATGGGAAGCATGCTTATTTTTCCTTTTTTAAGCCTTAACCAGGTCACCAATTTTGGCAATGCCACCAAAGAAGAGTTTTTTGAATTGATGCAAGAGCGTAAAAAACTCATCCCCATCTGGCTTGGGCAAATGATCGGGGCATCTGTTTAATCAGCACTATTGTTATCGGGATATTTAAATGATATTGATTTGCGTATACAAATCAATATCATTTGTTATTTCAAATCAATTCTTAACCATTCGGCTTCCATAAACCGGTCCGGCGCTGTTATCTTTTTTGGGCAATAATTTGATCACTACTTTTTGCTTGCCTTTAGTCAGCTCGATAGGTAGGGTATAGCTGATATCATAAAAGCGACTTTCTTTATATTGGTTCAAATCTTCTGTAGCCAGTTTTATCCCATCAACCATAATGTCAAAAGTACGGCCACGGTTATCCATTCCCCAATAGGTATTAATAAGCGTGTTTTGACCATTGGCATCAACTTTCATATCATATTGCAGGTAACCACCATTCTCTGTCGACCGCCATTTCTTTTGATGATCTTCGCCGGTTGTAGCATTTTCGCTTACAAAATTATGATCGCGCTCGGGTTGCATTTCGCCGGTACGTAAAATATCCATGGTGCGGGCTTCCAGTTCCTGCTGCTTTTTGCGCTGCTCGTCGTAAGCTTTTTGTTGTAGCACCCAGGCATCAGGTGTAAAAACATCCCAATAAACGGAATAGTATTCGTTTTTGGTTTGATTAAAGGGAATCAAAGTTACCTCGTTTGGTTTTGCAACGCCGGTGGTACTAAAGCTTAACTGTTTTTTGTCAACCATTTGCAGCCATTTGTTGGGATCAGTTTCGCTGGTAACAAAAACGGGTACGCCTTTAAGCGGATCGGGTTCGGTATTGCCTAAAACGCCGGCAAGTAATACCGGGCCGTAAAATACCGCGCGCCTGTTGGCATTATCGGGCATAGCTTCGGTATACAGGCTTTCGGGAGTAGTTAAGGTGATTTTATCGTTGTTTTTCCATTTGCGGTTCAATACAATGTAACCCTGCTCATCAATTACAACCGGCTGTGCTTTGCCGTTTATGCTGATGCTTACCTTATTTGCCCATTTAGGTTTACGGATGCGGATAGCCAAAGCAACCGGCTTTTTACTGTTGATGGTAAAGGTGCTAATGTCTGAAGATGGCAAACTGCTTTGTTGCGTTACCGAAATTCCTTTATCGGCCCATTTTAATACCGATGGAATAAACAGGTTAAGGTACAGGCTTCCATCCGCACCGCGGAAGTAAATGTTTTCGTTATACTTTACATGGTTTTCCATGCCGCTGCCTACACAGCAGGTAAAATCATCAAAAGGGGTGCTATAGCTTTTTTTGCCACCCATCCGTAAGGGTACAAAATAGCATACCATACCGGTTTCATGGTTTTGTGATGCCAGGATATGATTGTACAGTGCTTTCTCGTAATAATCCATCAGCATGGCCGATGGCTGCACCGCAAACAAATGCCTGGTTAATTTTAGCATATTGTAGGTGTTACAGGTTTCGGTGGTGTTTTCGGTAAGCCTGTCGTTCAGCTTGCGCGGCTCGCTCAGGTATTCGTAATTACTGTTACCACCGGTGGCGTAGGAGTGATCGTTAGTAACAGTTTGCCAAAAGAAACCGGCGATGGCCTGGTCCTTTTTATCGCCGGTAAGCTCGTAGCGGCGCGCGCTGGCAATTATTTTAGGGATCTGCGTGTTGGAATGTTTGCCAGGTAATATGTCTTTCCCTTCGGCCAGCGGGTCAAGAATGCGTTTGTCATAAAACTTGTATGATAGATCGAGGTATTTTTTATTGCCGGTAAAAGCGTATAGGTTAACCAGCGTTTCGGCCATACCGCCGTATTCGCAAAGCAGCATTTTTTGCAGTTTGTCGTCGTCAAGGTTTTTAATGGTTTCACCTGTCCAGTTGGCCATGCCTTCGCAAATCTTTAGGGCCTGGGTATTGTTTGTATATAAATAGGCATCAAGCAATCCCGCCATTACTTTATGCACGGTATACCAGGGCGACCAGCCGCCATTTAAATCGAACCCTCTTGAACGGATCTCGCCTTTGGCAACTTCGGCCCATAAAGTATCTTCTTTGGGGATGGCGCCAACATAGCCAGTTTTGCGGGCTACCTGGCATTCGTTTAGCTCTGCAACAATATAATTTACCCGTTTTAAAAACTCGGGGTTACGGGTAGAAGCGTAATGCATAGAAATAGCCGATAGGTAATGCCCCAGCGTATGCCCCGCCAAGCCCGATGATTCCCAGCCTTCATACATTTTACCCTTAGGCTTCAATCCCGAATGGGCGCGGAAGGATGATAACAGCCTATCGGGTTCAATAGTTAGTAAATAAGCCTCATCAACACGCATAGCCTGTTTAAAGGGGCTTTCAAGCAGGCTTACATCTTTCAGATCAAAGCTGTAGGCTTTAATAGGTGTAACATAAGCCACTTTTACCCTTTTATCCTGCCACTCGGGGACGTAAGATTGCGCGCGGACAGACTGTAGGCCTAAAAGACCAGCAACCGCGCAAAGTGTTAATTTAAAATACTGATTTGCCAACATACCTTTTTTACTACTATGGTTTCAAGTTATAAAATTAGCGGTACGTGTTTAATAATTAGCGGTAATAATTTGCTTGTTGTAACCGTATTTTAACCGGTTTTGCGAAAAACGCTTTTGATAGCTGCTAAATAATGGCATATCCTGGTGCTTCGCCCTTTACTGTTTTATATAAATATCATCATTATTTAACGCTATTGTAACAACAAAGTTAATATCCGGCAAGCTTTGGCAAGTTTTTGATAAAATGGAAAACCGGGGGCAAATAGATTTACATATCTGAAAATCAGAGACGTGAATGATAAAATTTTTAACCCCAAAAATTAGTTTATGAAGCTAAAGCGACTATTCAAAAAGCTCATTTTATCTTTAACTTGTATGGCTTTGTTTTGCGCCGGTACTTACGCGCAAACAACTGTATTAAAAGGAAAAGTATCAGATGATAAAGGTTTACCCCTCCCTGGCGTAACCGTACACATTAAAGGCACCAATAAAGGTGTCAGCACCGATCTTAATGGTAAGTATACCATTACTTACGCTGGTGCAGGTATCCTCACCTTTTCGGCAATTGGCTATACATCAAAAGAGATCAAGCTAAGCGGCCAAACCGAAGTTGATGTAGTATTGGCCGAGGATAACAAAATCCTTAGTGAGGTAGTAGTTACCGCCCTGGGCATTAAACGCGATAAACGCGTACTTACTTACAGCAGCCAGGAAGTAAAAGGTTCCGAGTTGGTACAAGGTAAAGATCCAAACATTGTAAACGATATTGCCGGTAAGGTATCAGGTGTACAGATCACCAGTTCATCGGGCAATCCGGGTAGCTCAACCCGTATCGTGATCAGGGGGGCATCCTCTTTTTATGGCGATAACAACGCTTTGATGGTTATTGACGGTATCCCGGTTGATAACAGCGAAACTGGTAACTTAAACTCAGGCCCCGGTACCAGCAGGATAGCTGACCTTGATCCTAATATTGTTGAAAATATCAACGTGTTAAAGGGCGCGGCCGCGACTGCTTTATATGGTTCATTAGGTGCCAATGGTGTAATTATCATCACCACAAAAACAGGCAGCACAGGCAAAAAGCCGACTATCAATTTTTCATCGGATCTATCGTTTGAAAATCCTTTGCTACCGCAGATCCAAAGCAAATACGCGCAGGGTACAAATGGTATTTATTACGATGGTGAAACACAAAAAACAAGTACCTCATGGGGACCCTTAATGGATACCCTTAAAATAAACGGACAAGCCGCGAAAAAATACAATCAGTCGGACCTGTTTTTCAGGACCGGGCACACCTATAATAATGTGTTTAGTATTAACGGCGGCGGCGCGGCCTCAAATTATTACATATCGTATTCCAACTTTAATCAGCAGGGTACGGTACCAACAACATCATTTATCCGTAACAGCATATTTGCTAAATACGGCGCGCAGATATTGCCAAACCTGACTACCACTTTCCAGCTAAACTATACCAACTCGCAAAATCATCGCTTGCCTGAAGGTTACGCCCTGGAAAGCCCGGTATGGACAATTTTTACCGCCCCAATATCATACAACCTGCAACCTTATGAAAATGCCGATGGAACACAACGACTTTACCGTTACTCACGCAACAACCCTTACTGGGTGCTCAACAACATCTCTAACACATCGGGCATAAACCGTTTTATGCCAACTTTTACTGCCGATTATAAGCCATTGAAATGGATCACCATTACAGAGCGTTTTGGGGCCGATGTTTATACCGAGCAGGATCATTACCATGAGTCGGCGCAATCGGTATCAAATCCTAATGGTCGTATCGTAGTGAACAATGCCAATTTCAGGCAGTTGAACAACGATTTGATATTGAGCGCAAATCACCAGTTTGGCGATTTTAATATCGATGCCATTTTGGGTAACAACATCTTTTCGCAGTATACCGAAGATTCTTACGCTAATGGGGTTGGTCTTTCAGTGGCCGATTTGGATAACATCAGCTCTGCCTCAACAGTAAGTTATTCAGAAAGCCACGCGCTTATCCGCAGGATTGGATTTTACCTGCAAACCAATATCGACTACAAAAAAATCCTGATTTTATCATTAACAGGCAGGTATGATGGCAGCTCGGTGCTATCAACATCAAATAATTTTTACCCATACGGATCGGCCGCGGGTAGTTTCATATTCTCGGAGTTTTTCTCTAAAGATTTTCAGGATGTGATGAACCTGGGTAAACTACGCGTATCATATGCAACCGTAGGTGGTAGTAACGTTGGCGCTTATTCACTTACCACCCCTTATTACAGCCAAACCATCCGCAATATTACTTTCCCTTACCAGGGGCAATCGGGCTTTTTGTTGAGCTCAACTTTGGGTAACCCTTTCCTGAAAAACGAAAGGATCAATGAGTTTGAGGCAGGTTTCGAAACAGGTTTCTTTAACAATCGCATCAGTTTAGAGGCATCTTATTTTGCCAAAAAAACAGTTGATGGTATTATTCCCGGTGTAAGTATCGCGCCTTCAACAGGCTATAGCGGTACTACGGTGAATACCGGTGTAATGCAAAATAAAGGTATTGAGGTATTATTATCAGTTGTGCCTGTCAAAACCAGGGATTTCAGCTGGAACATGACTGTAAACTTTACCCGTACCCGCAATAAAGTGTTAAACCTTTATGGTGATTTGCAGCAGCTGGGTAATGGCTTTACCTCGTTGATTGTTGGTCAGCCATACGGTATTATTTATGGTACCCGTTATGCCCGTAATGCCGCCGGTAAATTATTGATAGGCGATGACGGCCTGCCTTATGCTGATGCTACACAAGGTATTATTGGCAATACCAATCCTAAATGGACAGGTGGCGTTACCAACAACATCAGGTACAAACAATTAAACCTAAGCTTCTTTTTTGATGTGAAAAAAGGTGGCGATATCCAGAACAACGTAGATGGGTACGGCTATTTTTACGGAACACCAAAAGTTACTGAAAACCGTGGCCCGAGGGTTGTTGATGGCGTAAATGCTACAACCGGTTTGCCTAACACCGTATCAGTTAGTGGCCAGGCTTATTACCAGCGTATTAATGGTATCACCGAATCTGTGATACAGGATGGTACTTATCTTAAACTGCGTAACGTAAGTTTGGGCTACAGCTTAACACCATCGTGGTTAAAGGGCAGTCCGTTTAAAACAGTTAATTTAAGTGTAACCGGGCGCAATCTGTGGATATATGCACCACACTTTACAGGCGGCGACCCTGAAGTGAGCTCATTTGGAGCATCAAACGGTTCGCAGGGGATCTACTCATTCTCGACCCCAACCTCCAGATCATTTGACCTTAGCTTAAAACTCACACTTTAATTATCATTTATCAACAAAAAATATCATGAAAAAAATATTAATGATTTTAACGTCATGTGTCCTGATAAGTGCTTCGGGGTGTAAAAAATATATCGACGTAAATAAAAACCCCAACCAGCCTATTGATGTTGCCGAAGCGCAGATCCTGGCCCCGGTTGAGCTGGATATATCATCAAGTGTATTTGCGGGTAACGTAGCTGTTATTGCGCAGGAATATATGCAGGTAGCTGCCTTAAACCAGGTAGCGCCAAATGCAGGTACCTATTTAATGTACAACTCAGATATGGATGGCGATTGGACCAACCTGTATGTTACCTGTTTAAACAACCTGGTAACCTTAAACACAAAGGCCGTTGCCGATGGCAAATCAAACTATGCGGGTATTGCTAAAATATTAACAGCTTACTGCCTGGGTACAGGTACCGATTTATGGGGCGATATCCCATACTCACAGGCGTTTAAAGGCAGCACCAATTTTACCCCGGTTTACGATGCGCAAAAAGACATCTATACCAATATTCAAAGCTTACTGGATGCCGGTATTGCCGATATTGCAAAAGCCGGAACTACTACACCAGCTGGCGATGATTATTTTTATGCCGGCGATATGAGTAAATGGACCAAACTGGCCTATACTTTAAAGGCCCGTTATTACATGCACCTTACCAAAGCAACCGGGTATACCGCCGCTGCCCAGGCCCAGCTGGCGCTTACTGCTTTAGAAAAAGGCATGCAATCAAACGATGATGATTTTAAAATGGCTTACAGTGGCGCGGCAGGTGCAGAAAACCCATGGCAGCAAAACTTTATCTCGGCAAGCACGGTGGTTTTGGCTAATACTTTTGTTAATGGGTTTAAAACCCGTAACGATCCGCGCTTAAGCGTGATGGTGGCACCCGCCACAGCAACGGGTTTATATACCGGCCTTGGCGAAGGCTTAAATACCATTGGTCAATTAGAAGAATACTCTCGCCCCGGCGATTTCTACGGTGCGGCAAGTGCAACCAATTACATTGTAAATTATTCCGAAGCTTTATTTATAAAGGCCGAGGCTACTTTGATTACCTCGGGTTTTGCAAGCGCGCAAACTGTTTACCAAAGCGCGGTATCGTCGCACATGACTAAACTGGGTATCAGCACGGCAAATGCTACTACTTACCTGGCTACACGCGTATTAACCAGCAGCAATGCCGAGCAATTGATCATCGAAGAAAAACAAATTGCCAACTTCCTGTCGCTGGAGAACTTTACCGATTACAGGCGTACCGGTTACCCGGTGTTACCGGCTGTGCCTAACGCGCTTTCGGCTATACCTCGCAGGGTGTTATATCCTGAGGCCGAAATTATATCAAATCCGCAGCCACAGCAGTCGGCTAAGCTGACGGATAGGTTGTGGTGGGATTTGCAATAATTTCATTTTCCCCTAACATTTAATTTTACCCGTCTGTTCAAAACAGGCGGGTATTTTTGTGAGCACTAATTCACGGCAATTTTTTCGAATTTCACGAATTAAGTTAGCTCAAAACAGGAGTGATTTCATAGGTTGATTTCTTTTTTTAATTAATTGTATTATAAACATTAATTGTACTTTATTCCTTTGCTCTATGTTTTTGTAGCTTAATTGTTGCATATATAATTGTTTATATAACAATTATATATGAGGCCGTATCATAATTCAAATGATGCGGCCTCTATGTTTGCAACGTATTGGCTCCATGTTTATCTGTTTTCGTTGAATTTCTCAGCAAGGAGTA
>NZ_JANTYS010000001.1 GCF_024808255.1 Mucilaginibacter dorajii | reverse complement strand
TTAAAACAAATTAAACAATAAATAGATATTTGAATTTACAGCAATAAAACATTAGTAATAAAAAAGAGGCTGATCATGATTTATGATACAGCCTCTTTGTTGTTTATTGTTTTGTAACAATGCGTAATAAATAAAACCTTTTGTGTTTTTGCGGCTTCTTAATAATAATTAAACCAACACGTAAGATTATGAAACATGCATTCATTTTTGGCACCACCATATTTTTGAGCGAGCAGAATACGCTTACTTTAAGTGATGGTGATAACAGCACAGAATTTTTAAGGATCCTGTCATTTAACAACAATCAAAACGAGCATACTTCGCTTTGCATTAATGCAACCATATCCACTTTAGATGGCGGCATTGTACACGTTACAAACAACGTGATTGAGGGCCGCATGGATGTGCGTGCCGAGACGACAAGCAATCGCATTAAAGTATATCAAAATGGCCACGAGGAGCCGGTATTGGATGTTTACCAGCTTGATGAACATGAGTTTCATGGCTTATCTAGCCACATCCTCAACGAGATCCACGTACAGCGGCCTGATAAGGTACTCACCATAAAAGGCAATTTTAAAGTGGGCAGCACACATTTTATGATCGAGAACGAGAAAATGTTTGTAGATAATAATGGCTTCGCCAACGGTGTGGTCAATGCGCATAATGGAGTGATCTTATCGGCGGTGGATCACGACTTTTAATAGTATTATTATACTTGAAAGCTGGCCTCTCAAATCGGAAAGGCCAGCCTTCAACCTAAGGGTTTATGGCTCCTTTGTAAGGTCATTCTCCTTATTACCTTATAACCAGGCAGATTTGAAACAAATCTGGCGCGTGCTTAAACGCGTTATTAACAAAAATAACCAACCTTGTCAATACGGTGCTCATCCCCATAAATCTCTAATTGGGTATTGCTTATATGATGGGTTCGTATTTATTTTTTACACCCATCCCAACCGCTTAAATTACTACTGCTCAACCCAATGAAAATAAATTTTTATTTTCAAACCATATATTGTGCTACTTTTAAAGCAATATTTAAAACTAACCCTTTCCTAAACTTTGCCCCTTGCCTGTAAAAAAGCCTATATCACTACTTTTTCTTTTCCTGTTTTTAGCGGGTACACTTTACGCGCAGGTAAGTAAATCAAAATTACTTTTTTACCACATAAGCGAAAAAGACGGACTTAGCGACAACCTGGTGAGCTGCTTTTTTCAGGATAGTAAAGGTATGATGTGGATGGGCACATCTTACGGTCTTAACAGTTTTGATGGATCGGTAATAAATACCTGGCAAACAGATAATGCAACCGGCGACGACCGCCTGAAAAGCAACCAGATAAATGATATCACAGAAGATGGACAGCATGTAATATGGATGGCCACTGCCGAAGGTTTATCTTCGCTTGATCCTGCAACCAACAGCATTCATACCTATCAATCAAGCTATAACAACGTTATGCGCAGCTTATCCCGCGAGGGTAATAAACTATGGATAGCTACTGGAGGGGGCATCCTGGAGTTTGATATCGCGGGCAAATCATTCAAACATTATATGAATAATACGGATGACCACCGCGAGTTTGTAAATTTTGACAACGATGTTAATTCGCTTACTATAGATAGTAAGAAACGGTTGTGGCTGGCAACAGTAAACGGTGTTTGGATGTTTGACCGCGAAAAGCAAACCTTTGAACAGTACGATGACGTAAAAAATGACACCGAATTTGATGGCATGGCCAACACCATTTTTGAAGACCATAAAGGCCGGATATGGGTAGGTTGCTGGAGCAAAGGCGTAAAACAAATTATCCCCCAAACCCGGCAGGTGCTAAATTATAGCACTATTAAAGGTGCCCCAACACACGTAATGAGCATGGTTGAACAAGAAACCAATGATAACCATTACGCCATGTGGATAAGCGACAACCTTACTCAATTTAAAGAGCCACTGGATAAATTTGAGCACAACGACCTGAAACCTATTGTTGAAGCCGCGTCACTTGATCCACGATGTTTGTATGTGTCGCGCGATAATTTATTGTGGATCTCAACTGTAAAAGGCATTTATATGCTTGACCCTACCCGCCAGCTTTTTAAACATCATTTTGTAAATACACAGCCCAATATCACCAACCAGGAACCGGCTATTTATTATCGCGACGATAAGCTTTGGGTTGGCGGCGATAAAAATCTTACCCTGGTTGTTTATGACGATGCTTTTAACGTTATAAAAAACTATACCGGCGCTATCCGGGCCTTAGGGAATGAGTATGCTATGGATGCAGCAGCCGTGCTTAATATAGTGCCGTATGGCAAGGATGAACTTTTGATATCCACGTCGGCAGGTATTTTAAAACTTAACCTCCCTGCTGATAAGCTAAGCGTTTTATGTCATAAGGTAAACGAAACCGGCCAATACCCCTACAACTTTATCAACAACATTTTTGTAAATAATGGCAAGATCTGGGCTTTCCCCTGGCGGCGTGGGATATGGGAATATGATCCTAAAACAAAAAAATTCAGCGCTTTAGTAGTCAAAATGCCCGACTCCAATGATCAGCCCAAAGGCGTTAACATTGCTGATGCGGTAACCGACGACAGGGGTAACGTATGGCTTGCCGATATGGATTATGGGCTGATCAAATACACACCGGCGACTAAAAAATTCGAGCGTTTTATCGATGGTAACATTACCCCTTACAGCCGGGCGCTCAACATTGACTACATCAAAGGAAAACTTTGGGTGGTTGATAATACCAGCGTTGTAGCTATCGATCCTAAAAGTAATTTAAGCGAAAGCTGGCCTTTACCTGCAGGGATGAATAAATTTATTTATGAATACAGCGTAGATAACAGGGGCAATTTGTGGATAGCCACCAAAACCGGCCTGGTAGTTTTTAACATGACAACCCACGCGTTTAACCAGTACACCGAAGAAGACGGGCTCATTAACAACGATATGAACGGCAACTTAAGGATATTGCCCAAGGGCAATATGTTGTACATCGGTGAAAATTACTTTACAAGTTTTAATCCGACCGAACTATTGCGTAAGCCTTCAAAAAAAAGTTTATTACTTAGTAGTGTAAACGTCGACGAGCATAACATAACTGCTACCTTGCAACAGCCCTATATTGTACCTGCAGGTAGCAGAAAGATAATCTTTAACTGGGCGTTACTTAACTATACCAACCCTTTGCAAAACCGGTATTATGGTAAGCTGGATAAAATAGACAAGGATTGGAATTACGTAGGCAATAAAGGCAGCATCAACTACAACAGCCTGCCCGCCGGCACTTACACGTTCAGCTATAAGGCAGCCACATCTGATGGATTGGTAAGCGCCGAAAAGCATTTGATATTTATTGTGAAGCCACCATTTTGGAAAAGCTGGTGGTTTGAGATCATTTTCTGGTCGGTAGTAGGTATATCCCTATTCCTCATCATTCGTAATGAGCGCAGGCGTGAGCGCAAAAAAGCGGCCATCAAACTTCAACTATCTGACCTGGAGATGCGTGCCCTGCGCGCGCAAATGAATCCTCATTTTATTTTTAACGCACTTAACTCCATACAGGAATGTATTGTGAGCAAAAACACCAAAGCTGCATATACGTATCTCTCCAGTTTTTCAAAACTGGTAAGGATGATATTGGAAAACTCTGAAAAACAGTTTATCACCCTGGAAGCCGAGATAGAAACGCTAAGGCTGTACCTGAGTTTAGAAAAACTACGCTTTAACGACGATTTTGAGTTTGATATTCAAACAGATGCCAATATCCACCCTTCATTTATCAGGATCCCTACCATGATCATTCAGCCTTTTGCAGAAAACGCGTTATGGCATGGCCTGATCCATAAAAAGGGAGATAAAAAACTGACCATCAGCTTCATACAGGAGAAAGGCATATTACTTTGCCAGATAGAAGATAACGGCATAGGCCGCGAGCGCTCTGCAGAGTTTAAAACCATTAACGGTACCCAAAAACAAAGTATGGGCATCAAGATAACAGAAGAACGCCTTGCCCTGCTGCAAAACGAAGCCGCTATTAAAATAGACGACCTGGGGTCGGTCAATGGCCAGGCATCGGGCACAAAAATAACCATTAGCATACCTTTACAATTTTGATATATGTTGAAAGCCATAGTAATTGACGACGAGCCACGCGGGCGCAACATTTTGCTGCAGCTGATCAGTCAGAATTTTGAGCACATTAAGGTGGTGGCTACCGCCGCGGGTGCCGATGAGGGCATTAAAAAGATTGATATGCACAAACCCGATGTGGTTTTCCTGGATGTAGAAATGCCTGGTAAAAATGCGTTCGACATGCTCAAGGAATTGGGTAAGGTTGATTTCAAGATCATTTTTGTATCGGCACATAACCATTACGCGCTTAATGCTATCAAGCTTTCGGCACTTGATTTTTTGTTGAAACCTATCGACCTCGACGATCTGGCTAAAGCCATAGATCGCCTCTACGACCAACCCAAACAGGCCTCTCTGCAAGTGCCGCATTTGCTCAATCAGCTACAGCAGCCCAAAACCAATTTTGGCAAAATAGCCATCGCATCTGTAAGTGCTATTGAATTTGTGAACATTAGCGATATCATTTACTGCAAAGCCGATAATGTATATACCGATGTGCACCTGTGCGGTACCAGCATCACATCAACCAAAAATTTGAAAGAGTTTGATGATATTTTGCAGGCCCATTATTTTTTCCGCATCCACCACTCCTACCTCATCAACCTAAATCATATCAAAAAATACATTAAAGGTGATGGCGGTACGGTGGTAATGAGCGATAACACCGAAATTGAAGTAAGCCGCAGAAGAAAGACCGCCTTTTTAGACCAGCTGGCATCTATTTGATATCGGATTTCGGATGTTCGATTTCGGATTTATTTGATTTTAGATTTTCCTCACAAAGGTTGATAGGCCTAAAAGAATAAACTTTTTACAGGACGATACCCACAGTGTTCCACCGGAACGGGTGGAACACATGGAACAACTTTGTCGCTCATTTTCAAATATTTATGATTTTTAAAAAATCGAAATCATGGAACACCTTACCATCTAATTATCAATTCGTTAAGCCAAAAACAACAAAAACCATATCATTATTGTGTTTTTCTACACCGGCTGGCGAACACCTTTAATAGCGGCTAACCAGGAGCTTTAAAGAAGCCTTAAACTGTTAGTTTCATCGCGCAAAGTCGCTAAAACGCAAAGCAACTCATTTATTTGTTTTGCGTTTTAGCGACTTTGCGCGAACTAATTTCCCCAATATCTGAAAAATTGGTTCCTACAATTCCAGGTAAAAAAACATAAATAACAAGTAACAAATCCGTAATCGAACATCCAAAATCCGAAATCTCACCGCCACTTATTGCTAAAAATAACCACTTACTAAAAACGCCCGTAACCCATTTGGGCATTTGTCACTTTCGTGTTACCAAAAAACATCGAAATGAAAAAGACATTACCTGCCCTACTCCTGCTTTTTGCCTGCTTTACCGCGCACGCACAATTTGGTAACCTCCTTAACAGGGCAAAAGAGAAACTAAAAACCAAAGCCAACGCAAAAGTTGATCAGCACCTGGATAAGGCTACGGATAAGGTGGTAAACACTGCCGATACCATTTTAACCGGCACCGCAACCAGTGGCGGCACAGGCACTGCAACATCCGTTAGCAACACTACCACTGCAAATGTTAGCACGGGTGCCACTGTAAGCGCCGGCTCATCCCAAACAATGCCAAATTTCAAAGCATTTAATAATTACGATTTTATGCCCGGCGATAAAATCCTGTTTGAAGATCATTTTGAGGACGATCAAAATGGCGAGTTCCCGGCGCATTGGAACCTTGGCGCGGGGCAGGCAGTTGTGAATAACACCGGCGATATTAAATCACTTTTACTTACCGATGGTAATTTCGCGCATGTTAGTCCACTCATTAAATCCCCTTCTTATTTAGGTGAGGCATTCACCATTGAGTATGATAGCTATTTTAACGGTGGCTACGGTCCTCACATCTATTTTTACGGCAGCAATGCCGATGCCACCGCTGCGCACAACGATTTGGGAAACATTAATATGGCACCTGGATCTGGTATTGAGTTTAGTTCTGAAACCAGTAAGGTAGATTTGACGGGGAAAGCTCCCGAATCATTGAGCGGAGATAACGCCATCAACAAATGGCATCATATAGCTATAGCCTACAAAAAGAACCAGCTAAAGGTTTATGTAGATCAATACCGCATACTTGTAGTGCCCAACATCGGTATAACACCACATGCTATTGACATTGAAGGGATAGGCAATGCCGATCAGCCCATTATCATCGCCAATTTCAGAATAGCCAGCGGCGGCGGCATGAATATGTTGGGTAAAAAATTCACTGATGCCAAAATAGTTACCCACGGAATCAACTTTGATGTTGACCAGGCCACCATTAAACCCGAAAGCATGGGTACGCTTAACATGATCGCATCGGTACTAAAGGATAACCCCGAGATTAAATTCCAGGTTGGTGGCCATACTGATAACAGCGGCACACCTGCCCATAACCTGACCTTATCTCAACAACGCGCCGATGCTGTTAAAACGCAATTGATTAGTATGGGTATTGATGCCGCGCGCTTAAGTACCAAAGGTTTTGGCGATACCAAACCCATCAGCGATAATGTAACCATTGAAGGCAAGGCCAATAACCGCCGGGTTGAATTTGTAAAATTATAATCCCCTACCTGTGAAAAACAATTAATTAAATACACATCTATCAAACCACACATCTTATGAAAAAGCAATTTTTATTCTCAGCACTCATCGCGGGCCTGTTTATGGCATCGTGTTCCAAAGACAACAGCAACACCCCCACAGCCGTGGCAACAAAATTCACCTTCAGGGGTAAAGCTTATACCTCAAAAGGCCTTTACAGCACTTCGTCAACCACCGTCGACGCGGTTGTTGATTCGGCCATTGCCGATGATAACTCCACCAAACTAATAGTGAATTTCATTTTCAAAAAAGGCACCGCGGGCGCGGGTACATACGCCATTATTGGCGATAGCGATGCCACACCTACCGATAATCAGGTAGGCTTATTAGTTTTTGAAACCGATCTTAAAAACACAAAAAACGTGGGTCTTTATACTTCTCTTTCAGGTGGCTCGGCAGTGCTTTCAGGCTCGGGTAACACCTTCGCATTAAAAATAACGCAGGTTAACCTAAAGGGAAACTACTATGACAACACCGATCCAAAAAACACGCAGATTACAGAGGTGAGCACCTCTATTTCGGCAGCAACATTTACCAGGAATTAACCCCCAAACCTATTCATAGTTAATTACCGGAGACCAGAAACCGGCCAAAAACGGGGCGAAATCGAAAAGCCATACGAGTAGAACCAAAAAAACAACAAAACAAACAATGAAAAAATTATTATCGGTAATGCTGGGCATTACATGCATCGTGGCATTCTCATTTTTTAAAAACGCTCAAAAATTGGGCTTTACCAAATTAAGCACCAGCTTGTACACCGCGCACACCATAGTGCCCATGAGCGATGCCAACAAATCAAAATTAAAAGAAGTGTTTGCCAAAGAATATGGCATCAAAAACTTTAATCAGCAAACTACGGTAACCTACAAAAAAGTAACCGATTCAAAGTATCCAAAACTAACAGGTTACAGCGTAGCCGATAAAACCGTTGGTGCCGAAGTATTTACCGAAACCACAGTTAACAAACCGGTAGGCGAAGATCAGGAAGTAACTCAGCGCGGCATTTATGCATCAAGCGCCAGCGTGGCTTCTGTAGCCGCCATGACATCTGTACTTGAAGCATATAAAAATTAATTAGGGTGAGTATTGGCTGGCGGCTTAGGCCAATGCCATTAAGTTAACGTGAGTTCGATATAAGAAATGACTATCGTAAATCAAGAAAAGTATGTCATTTCGATTGAGCGAGGGCGGGATTGAGCGGCTGCGCGAAAGAGAAATCTTATACGAGATGCTATGATGGACTGCATATCGTATAAGATTTCTCCTCACCCTCTACTCCAGCCATCCGCTGTTCGTCGAAATGACATTTGGGAGTTCTTATATAGAACTGACGTTAACTTAATGAGATTGCGGCTTTTGCTGCCGGCCATATTCTTTTTTACCATGAAAGCCAGGGCAATTTTATTTACTATTTGGAGCAGGTTTCACATTGTTTTTATTGTGTTAACCTCGGTATATTTCGCATACGATAAAACCTGCCGGTTTTACAAGATAAAAGAACACGCCCCCGTACAATATTTTTACAACAACCTTTTTTTTAATGCCCCCTTCAGATACTATGGAAAACTGACTGCCGCCGGATCGCCTTATGGTTATTTTGCACCCAACATACGGGCAAGCGGATTGATCATAGGCGAAAGCGGTGGTAAAAAATATACCGCCCTGTTTAACGGCTTTGAGGCCGAGATGCGTTTTTCTGTACTGGCATCACACATTACCAACAACCTGATAGATGAGCGCGACTCACCTAATCAAAAATTAGAAGATCGTTTTATGGACCTGCTTTTTAAAAGCATAGCGGTCAATATCTATAATCAAAATAAATGCAACCAGGATAGCCTGTTTGTAAGCTATAACATTGTTGGTTTCCCTACTCTTAAGGAGTATGCTGCCGGCAACCGCCAACCCTATTTAATAAAGCTTAAGGAGGTAAAGCTTAGCAAATGAAAACCTTCATCAAAAACATTTTTAAACAACCGGCGGCATCTGTGCAAAACCCGCTATGGATGGTTTGCCTGCGTTGTGGCATAGCGTTAATATCGTTTGCCCATTTTATGGCTCTTCAACCCGATTTTGACAATATATTTTCGGCCCGTGCTTTTGTGCCGCCTGATATTGCCGATGCTACGCGCGATTTTTTGATCCCATCTATCTACAGTTTGCACAAAAGTATACAGGGCATTATCCCGGTGAACTATGAAACCACACTGTTGTTTTTCAGAATCCTTTATCCCGTAACGCTGCTGGCTTTATTAGCCGGTTTATTTACCCGCCCGACGGCTATATTATCCCTTGCCCTACACCTGTTGATCACCAACTCTATGGAGTATTACAGCTACGGTGTCGATCTCTTTACCTCCATCGCGCTGTTTTATTGCTGCGTTTTCCCGGTTGGTAGTTTATTTTCGTTGGATGCCTTATGGTTAAAAAAAAGACCACCATCTGCCGATAGGATCAGTAAATGTCTGAAGCTTTTCCAAATCCACGTTTGTATCATGTACTTTTTCTCGGGGTTAGAAAAACTGCTGGGCTACAACTGGCGCAACGGCGAATCCATCTGGCGCATGCTGCATGGTTACAACGCTACGGAATCCATTAATTTCGATTTTTTGTACAATACCCCTATCCCCTTGTTGATTGGCTGGTTTACCATTATCCTGGAGATGATGTATCCGCTGTTCATCAACATACCGCAAACCCGTAAATGGTGGCTTGCCGGCATTGTTATTTTCCACGTATCCATTGCTTTTTTTATGGGCCTTTACTTTTTTTCATCGGTGATGATCATCCTCAACCTCACCGCTTATTACATGCCTTTTGCTGAGGATAAAAAAACTGTTCCGGTTGCTCAATCGCACGCCGAACTTATAGAAGCCTGAAAATTATCAACCCTAAATAATATGAAAAAATTAGTTTACATCCTGTTACTGCTGCCATTAACCAATACCGTTAACGCGCAGTTTTTAAAGAAATTAAAAAGTAAGGTAAGCAGCGTGGTAGGCACTGCAGATACGCCACCGGCCACTACTCCGGCTGCCCCGGCAGATGGTAAATTTACCGACCCGGCCAAGTTTGGGATACTCATCAAAACCTACACCAAAGGCGAGATTAACACTGCCATGGGTGGCGAAGGCGGCGGTAATTTCGGGCTGCATTTTCTGTCATTTAAAGTGGTTAACAACCAGTTTGTGGCCCAGATTGCCGATGTGCTTGGTGTATACGATTACCAAAATGGCAAATTGCAAGCTACAGGGCAAAAGCCACCACTAAACATATCTTTTAATGATGCTTATAACGGCAGCGAAAAGGACTTTCAGAGCAAAGATTTTAGCAGTATTGACACCTACAACGCTACGTTAAAAAAAGGGCCGCATATACAAAGCGGCAGGCAACCGGGTAAAATAGACCAGGATTTTGTGTTTAACGGCAAATCTATGGGACGGTTTATGTCGGCTATGATAGCACATAACCAGGATTCATCTGTGGTGGTAGCCGCCGGGATGAGTTACGGAAAAGGCGTTAGCTACGTAATGACCAGTTCAACAGGGCAAACTATTACCCTGCCTGGTTTGGTAATGAGCGCGCCTTTGATAAGCCCGAATGGGAAGATGAGCGCGGTTATCAGTACAACCGCGGCAGGCAGTACAGCCTACCTCATGAACGGCACTAAAGTAGTTTTAGCCGATTACGGCGGTTTTGGCTGGATCCGTAACAGTGGTGCCATCTTTTTCCCGTCGGCCAGGGGGAATACCGTGTTAGTGAAAAACAACAAGGTTGCCCAGGTAATTCAATTCCCGATGGATCTTAAACAGTTATTTATTGGTGCAAATGATGATGCCTTTTGCTGGCCGGGCGATCATTGCCTTTGTTTTAGCGACAACACCAAATTTGAAAATGCCGATTTCCCGGTTAAAGTAACTATTAACGGGAAAGATGTAGTTTATTTTACCGCGGTTAATGTGATCACGGGCATGTTATACCTGTGCCATCATGATCTTTAAACCTGGGACCATGAAAAAGCACCTCATCATTATCATTTTGTTTTGCTGCGCGATAAAAAGCATGGCACAAACCGGCACGTTCAATTACGAGTTTAGTCCGCTCAACGGTGGCCCATCGGTAAAAAAATCGATAGCGGTGCCCCTGGTCAAATACAAAAATTACAACACCTACTGGTTTGTAAACCCCAATACCGGTGCCAGGCACCTGATGGTAAACGGATCATCAGATATCGGCATTATTATTTTAGATGACCGCGCCGATACCAACGTAGTTTACCAGGATAAATACCAGGGCGATCAGTTTAACATCCTTGGTAAAACCAAAACAGAATTTTATATCCACCCGGATAATGACCACCGGCCTATGCGCGTGCATTACAACATTTTTAACGCCGGCGAGATCTACCTGACATTTGCAGGTAATGCCGTTTATGACCAACCTGGTGCATCGCCGGGCACTATCGATCATGTTCATGGTTTTATATCGGGCACGCTGCAACTGTTTCGCGAACCTAAATATGAGCAAACCGATAAAATGCCCGGCTGTAACTGCGACCCTACCGTATACGCTAAGTTTTATGACGAGGAGATAGGACGTACACCATCAGCCTGTGAAAACGCATTATTATGGAGAGTTTTTAACGGTATTCAAAAAGCATTTAACAACCTGGTACCCGCAATAAGCTTCAGAGAAGATGCAGGAGGCAAAAGAGCGCCCGGCGATTTGATTTATCGCGAAACCGGGGCTACTATTGATGTTACAGGCCCCTTGTCTACAGTTGATCCCTGTAACCCTAATAACGAACGGCGCGCCGTGGTAAGTGTAAACGCGGCTACCCGGCCTTTTACGCAGGATACTTATGGACTGTCGTTTTTTAAATTACCCGATTTTAATAACGGGCCGCTTAATGTACAATCCTACAGTAAAAAGATCGGGGCCTTGTCAGATTCAACTTCCCGCCTGCTTAAGGCCAACAAGATCACCGCCCTGCAGCAGCAAAAGATTATGCTTGAAGGCATGCAAAAGCTAAGCACCAGCATGCCCGATACAAAGCAGATGGAAATGGAGGGCAGTGTAAAACTAAAAGTGATCATCAATTCATTATATGCCGATGAAGCAGCGCGCGGTGTAACCGGTGAAAGGTATCGGCCGGTTGTACGGCATACCATACCCGGCTCGGCTTTTGATATTTATGTACCCGCCCATCGTGATGAGGATGGTTCCTGGACACCCAATAAAGTTTATATCTACTACGGCAAATTCAATGTGGTAAACTCAGGGGCTGCCGGAGGTAACAGCATCAAAAGTATTACTCCTGTTTACGCACCCACTGTTAACAAAATCACTGTTTTTAATTTAAAGGTGATGGTAGAAGGCGGTAACGACCTGATTGCAAAAGTACTGGCCAATATCGACCTTAAAAACATTCAGCAGCTTATTGATAACCCTAAAACCAAATGATATGAAAGCCAAATTATTCATCTGCCTTTGGGCAGCTTTTGCATTTGCGGCACCCCTGCGTGCACAACAGCAACAACAGGTATATGATGTTACCGATACCCAGCCCGCAGAGGTGAACGGGCTTACCATGGGTTACCACATTAACAGCGAAGAAGTAAAAAAAGTAAGCGATAAAGGCGATTTCAGTAGGTTTTCGGTAAAATTTTTTGTGACCAATACCTCGCCCGAATCAAAGATCATTTTGTACCGTACCGGGTTTATATTATTGAATGAGATAGCGCCGTACATTGTTCAGTTTGATGTTTTGAACGCAACCGGCGCACGTTTTACCTCCAAACAGGCAACTTTGCAGGCAAACCCCTGTACTGTACTTGCGCACGTTGATGATAAAGACTCCAAGGATCAAAACAAAACGATAAAAACCAAACGCTTTGTTGATATCGGTTACTGGATAAAAGCCGGCGAAACTATTAGCGCAACCGCTATTGTGATTGTACCGCTTAATGAAAAACCGAAAATAACGGCCACCTACCTCATGAATGCCGGGTCGCCGGTGGGTACGGTGTTAAACACACAAAACGCCGGGGTGTTGCCGCCACCACCACCTGTATCATATGGATTTAACAGGGGCTCTTTTTATGCTATTCGTAACAGTTGGAAGGGCACTTATGTAGATAACCGCGCCGGTTTTTTAAGTACCAACAATACCGATCAAACCCACGTGAACCTGCAATGGGAAATAATCCCCGTTAACGGGGCCAACTATTACATTATTAAAGCCAAGGGCATGTACACCTGCTTAAGCAGCGGCAAACCGGGTACTGTCGAGCTCAATACCAATACCCAATACGCCGGCAGCATGTGGTACATTGAGCCTGTACCTAACTCCGATAGGGTAAGGATCAGGAATGTAGGTAACAGCACCTACCTCAATATGGAAAGCGGCGCTTTACAATGCACCGCCATATGGGATGATGCCGAAAGTTCGCGCTGGGTACTGGAGGGGGGAAGATAGAATCAAGAGGTTAGAATCAAGAGTTAAGACCTAAGGCAAAAAAATGATTGATAAAAACACGTCATTGCAAATTTTAAATCCGCGGGCTGTGGAGGAGAGCATGTCGTAAACCGGGCGCAGAAGACTCACCCCGACGAGGCTCCGCCCGTCTGCCCCTCTCTCCGACTGCGTCGCATAGAGGGGCTAAAAAGTTTTTTGTTTTCCCTACCCTCTTTGCGGCTTTAGCCGGAGAGAGGGTGGTCCAGCGAAGCGTAGCCGGGATGAGTTGTGGCCAGCGTTCAAGCGAATGGTTGAGTAAAACCGGATACTTCATGGGTAGGCACGAAACAATCCTGCAACATCAAAATAATAACCGTCAGAGTAATAACCAAAACAAGCATCAACATAAATTAAACCTAAAGAATGAAAAAGATATTCTTAATAGCAATTGCCATCTGCAGTTTACAGGCCGCAAAAGCGCAGCAATATACCCCGCAACAGCTTGATCAGGCTATTGCCCGCAGGGCGGTGGCGTTTGCCTTAAAACCCGACAAAGAGATTGTAGAAACAGGCGAGCAGATCCAGGTCAATGTTGAATTGCAGATCTTCCCCGGCGATCCGGCAACCATGAACCCCGGCGACGCCAATTACGGACAGGATTATCGGTACGATACCAGCAACCCCGCAAGCGAGCCTTACAAAATAAAAAACTGGAAAATAATGGAGCAGGGCGCGGGCACCCTAAACGTAAACGATGATTTTGCTACTTACAAAGCGCCGGCTACCATTCCCGCCGGCAGATGTGCAACCATCAGTGTTGAACTGGTGCCCAACCGCCCGGGCCTGGCAAAAATAATATTGCTGCAAACCATTTATATTGAAGACAATCCTATTGTATTTTACTTTGATGCCCCAACAGCAGGCATTATGCAGGAAAAGTACATTATAAAACCAAACGATAACCAAATGAACCAACTGGCAGGCATGCAGTTACCGCCAAGTGCAAGCGCCGCCCAACAGGCAAAAATGGCCGCTTTGCAAGCTCAACTTGCCCAGGTAACCCAACAGGCCCGGGCTGCCACAGCAGCTAAGGGCATTAATATGGATGTAGCCATGAGCAATGCCAAGGCCATTTACGCACGTGAAAGCAACATTACTACCATGCAATTTATGGGCCATTTTACGGTAACAAAAAATGCAAGGTACGCCGGCGTAAAACAAATTATGTTCACCCTTACTTTTAGGGGGATGGCCCCTGGGCAATACGCCATAAAGCGGGCTAAAGAAAACACAGCGTATATGATATACACCGATAACCAGCAAGCCTTTGGTTGCGCCAATGATCCTAAAAAGAACCCCGACGAAAAAGGGATTCACTGCGCAGGCGGCAATATCAATATCGTAAGCTTTACCGACGGTACGTTCAAGGGCACGGTACACGCCAAACTGGAAGGTTACGGAACGACGGGTACACTTGATGGTAAGTTTACTGTGAAGCTGGCAAATATGTAGGGAGGAAGCGGAAGGCTTAAAGCAGAGAGCGAAAAGGGTGATTGATAATGAAGGGAAAATGGCAAAGCGACGAAAGACTTACGAAGTTTTCAAAACTTCGTAAGTCTGGGAACTACAACATGTCATGGGTAGCCGTCGAAGGATAGCGGGTAAAGGCCTCTTCGCACGAGTCTTCGAAAGGCTCAGACTGACAGGCCCTCCCACGTCAAAAACAAATGCGTTTAGGTGTTGGGACAAAGCAATTAAGCTTTTTAAAAACAGCACAAAAAGCCAAAGGCGGGAAGCTTTAGGGATAGAGTATAAACGGGACCAACCCGATATATTTTATGCTTCCCGTCTTTGGCTTTTATCATTATCAGCCTACTCCTATCGTTTAGTTTTACCGAGTAATGATCTTATTGAAAGTAAATAAGCCCATTTGTTTGAAATTTGGGAAGCCACAGGTAAACATCGGCCATCAGAGTTGATGCCGGGATCTTACAAAATGATGCCGTAGTGTTAATAGCATCGTACAGGGTATCACCGGTTTGGATTAACGTTAGCAGCATGTGCTGGCTTTCGGTGATATCGTACATGGTAACCTTGTAATTTTTACGACTTACCGCCGTGAACGTTTTTTGTGGCGATGGCAGCTCATACTCCTCATCCCGATAAACCGAAGTAAAAAATTTGACCATCGGAAAATCCAGTTCCAATAACTGCAGACAGCCGGGAGTAGATACCCTCAAGGTGTTAAATAAAATATCCTGAACACTAATTTCATGTCCCAGCTGAGGTTTATCCTCCGTTCCGGGGGCACGCATAGCTTCCTGCCGGGCTCGTTCCAGCCGGGCCAGGGCAATGGGGATGGCCATAAACTCTTCGAATGCGGGGTCACTTTCCTCCTGCGCGGGCGGCATTGTTTTAGCTAAAAATGTAGGGAAAGCCTTACCCAAATCATACAAGGTAAAAGATGTGGAAGGATGATAAAGCAGGTAGGCTTTGGCAAAACTGTCAAAAACCTCATCACCCATAAACTTTTTGCTGATGGCATAATCGGCATACATACAATCTAACAGGCGCAGCAAATAGCCAGACGCGTAAACATTTAACCGGGCGTATACGGATGCTTTACCCTGGTCGCTCACCACTTCGGTTTCATCCAGGCCATGCATATGCCTGGCCTGCCCCAGTTTTTGGGACAAGTAACCTGGTGTGGTGACTACCGTTTTGAGCCAGTTTTGCAATAATGCCAATTTTTGCCCTTTAGCCATTTGCCGCTTGTAGTTGAAAATTGACAGGATTTGATACCGGCTCCTGTTCTGACCGGTTAACACCCTGAACCGGGATATTGCCTTTTAAAGCTTCACGGGCCTTATATAGTTCAATCAACAGATCCGGGTAATCGGGTATTTTGGAATCCCATTCTAACAGGGTGCTCACACCTCCTGTTAATTGTTGCGCCTGAGCGTACAGTTTCCAAACTTCGGATGGCACGGGTTGGTCGTGGGTATCAATCAGTAGGTCGCCGCAATCCGTTGGGCCGGCGATATGCATTTGTACAATGTGCTCGTGAGGCAGGCTATTGATGTAGTTGGGTGCATCAAACCCATGGTTATTGGCCGATACAAAAACGTTATTTACATCCAGTAATAAACCGCATCCCGTAGTTTTGGCCAATGACGACAGAAAACCCCATTCGGAAATAGTTGATGCTTTAAACTGCAAATAGGTTGATGGATTTTCCAATATCAGCGGTCGCTTCAAATAATCCTGAATCCGCATTACGCGTTCGGCAACATGGGTAAGGCTTTCCTGCGTCATGGGCATGGGTAGTAAATCGTGTGTGTTGGTGTACGCAACACCTGTCCAGCATAAATGATCGCTGATCCATACTGGCTCAATCGCTTCGGCCAGCGCCTTCAGTTTTTCCAGGTATTTAAAGTTGATAGGATCGGTACTACCTACAGATAACGATACGCCGTGCATTACTACCGGTACCTGCTTGCGCACATGCATCAGCACATGGCGGGCAAAGCCAAAATCATCCATAAAGTTTTCGGTGATGATCTCAAACCAGTCAACCTGCGCCGGATTATGGAGCAGGTAGTTAAAATGTTTGTTGCGTAAACCCACGCCCAGGCCCAAATTGGGTAGGCCAAGGCGTGGTAAAACGGGTATATTCATCGGGGGTATTATTTTTTAGGTTGATGGTGGAAATGCCAAACGCAGATCACTTGGTTTTGGTTTTTCGGGAACCGGCAGGCCGCGTTTTTCTAAAACAGCGCGGTAGGCTTTCCAGGCTACATCATAAACCAGCTCCCCTTTTTCGTACTCCAAAATCCCGAACGATTTTGGTTTAAAACCAGGTTTATCGCCAAAATCATAAAGCTGCATACGGTACTCCTCCCCATCCTTTAGAGCAGGGTACATTTGTGATGCCGAAATAGGCACCGCGCAACCACCTAAAGTTTTGCAGGCATTATCTGCCGGCGGGCTAAAAGGTAAGGCCGCGTTAGCCTCCAGCCATCCGGGCTGCGTTTTGTAAAACGCGGTGGCTTTGCCGCCGCACAGTCCTCCGCCGGTAGTTAACTGAACAAAGCCGCAGCCACCTTCGGTTTTACAATCATTTGATCCTTTACAGGTATGGTAAATGGCCGTTGTTGCACAGGTTTCGGGATCATCCTTCAAGGTATCATCCAGGCTCATGCCCTGGCAGGCATGGTAAAGGTGCTCGGCGCGGTCTATCGGTTTATCATCCGGCGAGGTAACACCTAAACTTATATCTGGTGCTTTACCAAAAACAGCCCAGCAAATAGATATCCTATCGCCAGAGCCCCCCATAGATGGGTATGGGAATTTGGTTTTTGGATTCTTAAAATAGTCGTTAAGTACCTTGGTTACGCCGGCTATTGCACCGGTTGAAGCACGGCTAAACAACTCAAAGTTTTTACCATCGGCTGTGTCATTAAGTTTTAACCGGTTTAAAGCACCTGCAATATCGCCGGAAGCCGGCAGTTGCGGGTTGTGTGCCGGGTTATAAACCGCGGTCTGCAATGATTCTGCCGACCAGGAGTTCCCTGCCGCATGCCATTGATCCCAGGTGGTAATATCGCCCTTTTCAATCAGCTTCTTTACAAAACCAAAAGTTTCAAAATGATCCATTTTACCAAATGTATGCCTCGCGTCGGCTTTAGCAGATGGCGCATCGGCACCTGTAGCAGTATATGACGGGTATTTATTTTTTAATACAGGGCAACTTGGCCTAAACTGTTCCTGCACAGCACTCAGGTTCATTGGTGCGTTGGCGCTTTTATTTTTATTCATCCGCTCCAGGATCTCTTTAATTACGCCGCCGCCTTCACCCTGATCGGTAATACCATTAATCATGTTCATGGCATCCAGCAAGGCAGCTTCCGATTCGGTGTTTTGAATGCTGGTAGCTATGTGCGGATATTCGTCATCCCCGGCGTCTTTGGCATCGCAATCGTTTGTATCAACTATTGGATGTGGTTTTACGGGCGGATCGATCCTTTCGGGGTTAAAGATCTCCTTTTGTACCGCAGGGCCTCCATTCACTTTTCCTTTTTCAAAAACAATATCCCAAAGTGTTAAACCATCGGTATAGGTTATAGATAGGTAATTCCACAATTGCAGGTACATGTTTCCTATCGATCCAAACCATGGCAAATCTGTACCCGGCTTCCAATTATCAAATGGCGCTTTTTGGCTGTACTTTGCCATTTTATTGGGGTCAATAACTTTTTCCGCGTCGCCCTCGGTTTCCTCAATGGCCAAAAACAGTTCCATTTGCTCCAGGTTCATTGGGCCGGTTTTAACTTTTATTTTATTGAATGGCTCAACGCAATCTTCAAAATCCAGGATGTGAGGCAGCACGGTTTTATCAGCGCCATAACATTTCCAGGCGTAGGTTTCCTCGTCCTGCAGTGGCTCGCAGGTAAATTTAGGTTCGTAACCTACCACCTTGGCCAGGTTTGATATAATTTGCAGGTGCAGCATTTCGGCCACAAAAACGCTAAACACGGCATTAAAGGCCTTTTCATTATCTGTGGTGGGGTTGGCGGTTGCAGCCATACCCGGCCAGGTACGGCCAAGGTAAAAATCATTCCCTTTGCTGTTCATCTCATGCATTCCCTGCAGGGAGTACAACGAGGTCATATACAATGGGATGGTAAACAACTCAACGTTAACGGCGGCCTGCACAATGGCATGCAGGGCCTGTTCGTCAACCTCTTTAAAAGACACCGGCCGATTCTTCAGCCGGTCGTCGTGCGTAAATAGTAAGGTACTTTTCATGTTTAAAGTATTAAGTTTTATGGCTGTGGTGTAAGTGCAGGCGGGATTACGCCCCTGGATAAGCATTCCAATCCGGTTATCCCCGGCAAAAACAAAAACATACTCCCATCGGTACGTACAAAACGTTCAAGTCCCGGCACTCGTTTATAAGGCTGATCGGTTGCCCCTTCAGGCAGGTAATCAAATTCATTGTACTGCGACATTTTTTTATTTGGCGGCCCAAATAACGGATCGAAACCGCTTTGATTGGGACTTTTATCGGCACCTGGCCTAAAACCACCCTGATTTATCCATGTTTGCATTATAAACTGGAATTGCTCAGTTAAATTAGAACATATGAATAAGCCGATTAACCCTCTTTGGATACCCGCCGGTTCGTTTTCAACATAATCCGGCCCATACGGCCCTGCCCTGCGCATGATGCGCCGCGACTCGGCATAAGCCGGCAATCCTTCAGAATTTACATTACCCTTTACCTTGGCGTCATCGCGCGGGTTGGTGCGCCTGATATGGGCGGCATAAGGACACACCTGGCCAAGGTCGTCATTCCCTCCTCCCTGCTGGTTTAGCGTAGGTTCGATATAATTAAAATTAGTAAAATCAAAATCCTTAAGATTCGGATTAGGCTTATCCGGCGATACTATCAATGGTGTACCATCAAACCAACGTCCACACATTTTAGCGGCCATCAATTCGGGAGTAATGCCGTTTGTTTTGTTGTTTATAAAGTTATTAAATGCCTTCACATCCTGGTATAATAGCCTAAATGCCGCAAAGCTTCCGTTTTGAAGTAATGGATGTGCATTATACCTTGGGCCGTCGGGATTTTGGGGATACCTGTCTAAACTGATAGCAAAGTTATAAGGCGGTACCACAGGGCGGTCATCTACTGTACTTTTGCCCAGCAATAAACGCCCGGTGGTAGTATTCCATGGCACTTTGCTTAATCTTGGCTGAGAAAAACTATCCTTATATCCAAAATGGATATAGTCATCCCCTTTGGGTAAAGGCACCGAATCCTTACTAAAAACAGAAACCATCGATGGCTTATTTGCTGCCAAAGGGATCATTTTTAACAATGTTTGGTAATAACTCTCAAGGCTATCTGCATTGTGCGCAAAAAGGCTGACCTGAATGTGCAAATCAGAGCCGTTTGCAACAGGCTCTGAAGGTGCTTTCCATCCACCCGATCTTTTCCACCATAATGAAGGCGCACTATCATCGGTATCGCCAACCCTTCCGGCGTTTACAGCCGCGCCGGATTTAAATAGCTGAAAAAGATCAAAACTGCCGCCGGCAACTGTGTTAAATTGTTTCTCGCCAATAAGTAGCTTAAGTCCAAATGAGGTTACGCCCACATTTAAACAATAGCCAGGTTTTTCACCATTTTTCCAGGGCGTTGCAGTAGTAATATTCAATGGCGCATTACTGCCAGGTAAAATTTCCTTTAAAAATGCCTGTGTTCCGGCAACGTCATTTATAGTAAATATAAGATAACGCACAAAGGCGAAATTATAACCGCGCAATATCAACCCCTGTATATCACTAAGCTGAAGCGTGGGCTCAGCATTCATTTCAAGATCATTTGCATTGCTGTTCATAAAAATGGATTTATATAATTAAAGCCCGCCATTCGGCAGGCTCTAATTATTATTAACACTCGGGTTGCTCAGAATCATCAAACGTTATGTCTACCGGGGTTGATGGCCAAAGGCTTTCGGCATCAGGGTAGTTTTGCAGTATGTTACCTACAGTTAAACCGGGGAAGGTTCCGCCAAACAAGTATTTTTTATTCTTCATACCCGTTGTAGCTGCCGGTATTGTGGGGTCGGCAAAGTTATAACGCATCAGTAAACAGTTAAAAGCACCAGGGTTGCTTTGCACACCACCTTTTGCCAGGATATATGCGGCGGAAGTTGGGTCCGATGGATCAATAATACCGGTTTCATCCATTATGGCTAATACAAAGTTAAGCCCTTTTGCGATATCACTATCTTCAACAAAAGAACCAATATATGGTGCAAAATCAGCATCATAAATAGCCTGGACTACTAATAAGCCTCTGTCTTCCATCGCCTGAAAGCTTGGAATTGGCAGGCCGGCGCTTTTGCCATGTTCCAGGATGTAAAACAGAAAAAAATGCACGCCTGTTGCCGCGCGCCTGTCATCGCCAGCGGCGTTTTTTGCCAGCAATGAATTTTTAAGACCGGTAACCACTTCAGTGATGGCTTCTGAAGGGCCTTTTTTTACAGGTAAAAACAAGAAAAGCAAGTGCTGCTGTTCGGCAGGGGTAAGTTCTGTGATGGGAGATGCCATGATTATTAAAATTCAGGTTGATTTTCATACCTACTCTATTAAGGCTTTTCGGTTTTCGCCTGTTGGTTTCGTTTAAAAATTAAAAGCAAAGTTTTCCTGTTTAGCATTTTTTAATGCTATTAATCCTTCGTCAAATATCACCTTTGGTTGTTTACAGCAGCTTGGAACCGGTTACGTTGCCAAACCTGTAGCTTATACTTACTTCATGAGTGGTTATATTTACACCGCCCAGGTTATTTGATGATGTACCAAACTGGTAGCTATATCCTACCTTAAATGCCTTGCCAATAACCGATAACATTGCTGCTGCTTTTTTATCGGTACGGTAATTTAGCCCTACTCCCAGTTGTTCTTTAAGATATAAGGTACCAGACACATTGGCCAGTACCGATGAGCCTCTTACATAGCTTACCAGTGTTGCCGGTTTAAATTTCACATCGTCACTTACGTCGGCAAGGTAGGCACCTGTAAAGTAGTAATGGGTGCGCAGGTAATTGGCCTGCTGCTCTGACGCGTTGCCCAAACTGCGAATGGTTAATTCAGGTACCGATAAACCAAGATAATAATTGGCGCTGTACAGCATCACCCCAAACCCAATATTGGGCTTGGTTTCCCTTACATCATTCATAAACTGAGGGTCAGATGCGTCAAGTTGCGAGTAATTACCTACATAATTGCGCACACCCGCGTTTAATGATACAGCCAGGTAATCGCTTTCTGTTAGCTGAATACTTTTTGCAAAAAAGGCGTTAACCTCAACCTGGTGTTCAATGGCGGCCTGGTCATTAAGTACATATAAACCAGCCGCTCCGTTTATAGATTCGATAGGAAAATTGGCGTTTACCATAACACTGCTTGGCGCACCGTCAATCCCAATAAATTGCTTACGGCCCAGCACACTTACCGATCCGGCTTTGTCCAGTACCGAATAGGCTGGGTTTATAGCAGTAAGATTATCGGCATACTGGCTGTAGCTGTATATCTGTTGCTGCGCAAAAACCTTGCTGTAGCTCATCGATATCAGCAAAAAACTAAATACTATAATTATTTTTTTAGTAAACATGTACATTTAATATGATCGCGCTATTTATTGAGTATTGATATTTTTCGGGCTTTATTACCAGGGCCATATATGTAAATTGACACATGGTAAAACTTAAGTAATGATAGGTTGAATTATTGAGTTACCAAAAGTGCATATTCACCTAAATCAAATCTTTTTTCAGGCTGATTTCCCCCTTTTTCACACCATAATATAAGGGTGAATACCTGCTTAAAAAAAAGCGTCTACACCCTTCGTGTCTTTTCAAATTCTGTCTCAGCTATAATTAACCCTTAACAATAGATAACCCCGGCCGTTGATTTCATAGATCATAGGCCGGGGTTAATATTTAATTGGATATTTTACACGTTAGTATTTGATAATGATATATCCCGTTTTACGTTTGGTTTCTTTACCATCCGCGTACTCTAAGGAATAATAATAGGTCCCCGGTTTTTGCATTGTACCGGTTTTGTTAGAATGGCCATCAAACACATTACCGTTTGTACCATAACCTTTTACATCATACACCAATACACCGCCAGCGTTCATAATCGATAAGTGATTATTAGTGTGGTTTTCGATGCCGTCTATCGTCAGAATATCATTCTGCCCGTCGCCATTTGGTGATAGGGCCTGGTGTACAATAAGTTGATCACCGGTGATATCGTTTGATTTTTTGGCTATGCCTGTAATATTTGTCGTTGCGAATGATAATAAATCGCTTTTACTTATAAGCAGCGTAAGCTCACGTTGGGTTACTCCATCTTCGGCCGTTATCAATACCGGGATAGTGGTAATACCTGAACTAAGCTGTACAGCGGCAGAAGCTACGCCATTTCCCGTTAAGATTCCATTTACCTTTACGCTGGCATTATTATCATTTGGCGTTGCAGTTACGTTAATGCTACCCGCATTTATGCTGGCCGTCCAGGTATCGGCACTCCCTGATCTTATCAACTGGCCTGTATTTATTGAAAGCCCCTTTATGGATACATCTGACAAACCTGCTTTGCTTACCTGTATGGTAATTGTGCGCGTAGTTACCCCATCTGCTGCGGTTATCAATACCGGGATACTGGTGGTATAGCCAGTGAGCGACACTGCGGCAGAGGCTACGCCGTTACCTGTGTTTACATTGTTAACCTTTACAATGGCATTATTATCTGCTGGCGTTGTGGTTACTGTTAACGTTGTACTATGAGGGCTTACAGTGGCGGTCCAAACATCAGTGACGCCGGTTCTTACCAATAGTCCGGAGCTTAATGCAAGTCCTTTTATCGATACATCTGATGAAGCCGATTTGTTTATTTGTACAGTAAGTGTACGCGTGGTTACACCATCTTCGGCAGTTATTAGTACCGGAATATTGGTACTGAAGCCCGTAAGCGGTATAGGTGCCGATGCTATGCCATTGCCTGTTTGTACATTGTTAATCTTTACGTGGGCATTATCATTAGCTGGCGTTGCCGTTATTCTTACCGTTGTACTGTCAGGACTTACTGTGGCTATCCAGGTGTTGCTTCCCGCCACTTTTAACAACGTACCCGAACCGATGGAAAGTCCCTTTATAGATATATCTGATGACACATAGGTTAACACCAATGTTAGTTGACGAGTGACTGTACCATTTTCTGCGGTTATCAATACCGGGACGGTGTTAACGCCCGAGTTCAGTATTACAGGCGCAGAGGCTATACCGTTGCCTGTTTCTATATTATTGACCTTTACATGGGCGTTAGTATTGGTTGGCGTTGCAGTTACCGTTATACTGCCGGTAGTTAACGAAGCTGTCCAGGTATCGCTGGTACCAGTTCTTACCAATATACCAGGACTAATGGAAAGCCCTTTTATCGATACATCTGGTGACAGATTGGTTATAACTAACGTTATAGCACGCGTGGTTACGCCGTCTTGGGCTGTTATTAACACAGGTATGGTGTTAATACCCGCGTTAAGCGTTATTGGTGCAGAAGCTACGCCGTTACCTGTTGGCACAGTGTTCACCTTCACGCTTGCATTACTGTCCGTTGGTGTTGCAGTTACCGTTATACTGCCAGTATTTAATGAGGCAGTCCAGGTGTCGCTACTTCCGGTTCTTATCAATAAGCCAGAACTTATTGAAAGACCTTGTATTGAAACATCCCCTAAGCCTGTTTTGCTTACCTGTACGGTAAGCGCACGCGTGGTCACCCCATCTTCGGCGGTTATTAATACAGGTATGCTGGTAGTATAACCCGTTAATGGTACCGGTAAGGAGTATGTACCATTATTGGTAGTCACCCCGTTGATCTGGATGGTGGTATGACTGTCTGTTGTATGGACCAACACAGTGGTGCTGTTTGTTGACGCCGTTACAGACCCGTTAAAGATGTCTGTATTGGCAACGCGGGCCACTGTACCGGAGCTTATTCTTACATCACTGATAGCAACAGAACTTGAACCAAGTCCTTTACGTGACACCGTAAGCGTATAAGTACTTGTTGCTATGCCATCAGGGGTAGTTACTACGGTAGTTATCGTGTTTGCGCCTGTGTTTAAAGATACATTTACGTTACCTGCATTATCAGGTGATACACCGTTAACAGTTATAACTAAACCCGGATCAATAGCTACCGGCTTAACAGAAATAACACTTACGCTATTGTCAACCAAAGCTGTATAATTTGTATTTGCACCACTAAATGCCGGGCTAAGCGTACCGTTATTTAACGTTAAAGCGGCAAGTGTAGCATCCGGCGCTAAACGGGTTACATTTAAGGCATAAACCTGGGTATTAACGCCATCGGCTGCTGTTACTGTAACCCTTATCCGGTTTGGCAACCCTGTGTTAAGTGGCACACTTGCACTTGGAGCGCCGGCGCTTATGGTTGTAGCGCCTACGGTAACTGTTGCATCCGCAGCATTGGTAACCGGTGTTATATTTAACGTACTAAAGCTGTAAGGTACAGAAGCCGTGTATGTAAAGGTAGTGCCAGAAAATGCAGGGCTTAAAGCACCGCCGTTTATAGCTAAAGATGCAAGGCTAACATCAGCTGCCGGCAGCCTGTTTACGTGTAAGGTTGTTGTTGTTTGATGAACACCATCTGCAGCGGTTACTACAATATCAAAAGTATTATCGCCTAAATTTAATGACAGCAGGTTAGTTGCATTGCCCTGGGCTACTGCAACACCATTAACGGTAATTGTTGCGCCGCTATTACCTGCCACCGGTGAAAGCCTTACCCCGGTAATTTTATTTGCCACGGTGAGCGGCGTAAGGGCATCAAAAGCGAAATTGAAATTATGCGAATATCCAGTACCCGAAACAGCAATGGCCACTAAGCTGGCATCAGGCGAGAAAAGTGGCGGGGCTTGTCCGGCACGTGTAAGCACCAGCGTGTACGTTTTTGTGGCGCTGTTATCCTGTGGTGTAACTACTATATTAAAAGTATTATCCCCGCCATGTAAAGTCATGGTATAATTGGCAAACCTGGCTACCGCGGTACCATTTATTTTCATGGTAGCGTTTGGATCGTATGAGTAAGCGGTAAGTGGCAAACCGGTTATGGTTGAATCAGCCAGTGTAGCTGTATAATTTAATACACTGGGATCAAAAGGCTCGTTTATTGTAGTAACATATGGAATGGAAAGCGTAGCCAGGTTATTATCTGACGACAGCGTTCTTGTTACTGTTATTGTATAATTTTTTGTTACTGTACCATCCTCAGATGTAACTACTATAGTGTAAGTATTAACGCCATAATTAAGTGTTGGTGTAACGCCTAAATAATTTACCGTATTACCATTAACCGTAATAATAGCAGCGTTGTTTGTGGCAACTGGCACAAAGTTAAACTGTGATACATTGTTAGCTACGGTTGCAGTATAATTATAAGTGGTACTGCTAAATGGTTCATTAAATGTTAATACAGTAGTATTAAGTGATGATAAGCTTGCATCTGACGATGGTGCCCTGGTTATAGTTATATTATAACTTTTAATATCTCCGTTTTGTGCTACACCGTCAACATTTATTGAATTATCGCCAACATTTAACGGAAAGTGGTAAGACGTAGTTGCGGTTATCTTGATGGGGCCTATTTGTGCACTGGCGTCAATATCGGCCGCGGTCGCGGTAATATCTGTGCCATTAACAAGATTACCTACAGAAGCCGTATATGTTGTTGTGTTAGGGTCAAACACCGGATTAATTGTAACCCCGCTCAGCGTAATGTTTGTTAACAGGTTGTTTGTAGAAAATGCCCTGTTTACAGTTACCAGGTAACTTTGTGTACTGGTACCATCCTGGGCAGTTACCACTATGGTAAAGTAGTTAGTACCGGCACCTAAAGGTAAGGTAATTGCCGAACCTGATGTTAGCGCCATACCATTAACAAGCATGGTGGCATTACCCTGATGAACAACAGCAGTAAGATCAATGGATGTAGTGTTATGATCTACATTTACTAAATATTGATATGTTCCGGCATCAAAAGGGGCATTTAACGTTCCCTGTGAAACCGATATATTTAATAAAGCGGCATCAGGAGATAAAAGAACCGTTAAGGCCGAGCTATTTGCCGGTGCCTGGATAAAATCGTAATTGGCTGCACTTAAACCCGAACCAATTATAGGATAACTTCCCTGCGGACTTGAGGTTGTTGCTGTGGATGTAAAACTTAATGTACCGGTTGTAGCCGATGCCCGTGTATCGCCATTAACAAACCCTGTTACTGTTCCTGTAAAGGCCGGGTTAGGTGCCAGGTAAGTTTTACTTGCAGCGGTCGCTACGTAACTTAATGAAACCTTACTAATGGTTAAGCTATTACCTGTATAGTTTAAAGCGTAATTACTATTCACCGCCAGGCTGCCCTGGTTAATGGGGTAATTACCAGCGGTTTCGCCGGCAACACGGGTTAACGCCCCCGTAAAGGTATCACCACCGAGTAACGCATCGGCAGTATAGGTTAAAGCCGGATCTGCATCGCCATATGTTTTGGTTTGAGCGTTGGCAGTTACATTAATTGTTTTTTGACCGATACTTAAATTATTACCCGTAAAGTTTAAAGTATAGTTACTGTTTAATGCCAGGCTTCCCTGGTTAATAGCATAACTACCAGCAGTTTCGCCGGCAATACGGGTTAATGCACCTGTGAAGCTATCTCCACTGTTCAATGCATCGGCAGTGTAGGTTAAAGCTGGATCCGCATCGCCATATGTTTTGGTTTGCGCATTGGCGGTTACGTTAATTGTTTTTGTACTGATAGTAAAATTTGCGCCCGTAAAATTAAGGTTATAGTTATTGGCGTTTAAAGCAAGGCTACCCTGGCTAATAGCATAGATACCTGCACTTTCCCCAACGGCACGTGTTAACACACCGCCAAAGGTATCGCTAAAGCCGAGTGCGCCAGAACTATAAGTTAAGGTTGGATCAACATCGCCATAGTTTTTACTTAGTGTGTTCGCATTTACGCTAACCGTTTTTTTGGTAATGGTAAGATTATCCGGTAAAAACGATATGGTATAATACTGATCAGTAAATACCCCTGTGGTAGCATTTACCGGCCTTTTGGTGCCAAGGTTTAACGTATAAACACCCGCATCTTCGCCCGGTTGCCTGCCAAATGTACCAGTCATGCCTTCGCCTGGCGCAAGTGAACCTACCCGAAAATAATAAGGGAAGCCAGGATCAGCATCACCGTAAACTTTAGTGGCCGGTGCAGGCTGCAAGGTTATGGCCCTTTTGGTGATGGTTAAATATTCGGGTAAAAAAGTAATGTCGTAGTTATTAGTCTGATCTACACCTGTTGTGGCATTTACGGGGTGTTTGGTTCCTATACTCAAAGCGTATGTACCTGGGGTTTCGCCCGGATCGCGAACGTATGAACCTGTCATCCCATCAGTACTTGCTAATGAGCCCACTCTATAATAATAAGGGTAATTGGGATCCACATCACCGTATGACTTACTTGCAGGAGCAGGTTGAATACTGATAGCCCGCTTGTTAACAGTTAAAACGCCGCTTACAAAAGTGAGTGTATATTTGGTGCTGCTTATGGCCAGCGTGCCCTGGGTAATATTATAAGTACCGATATTGGTACCGGCATCGCGCGTTAACGCGCCTGTGAAAGCATCGCTGCCCACTAATGTGCCCGTAGTAACTGAATAAGTTAACGATGGATCTGCATCGCCATATATTTTACTGCCGGCATTTGCAGTTACTGTTATTGCAGCCTTGTTTACCGTTAAGGCCTGTACTACATTGCTTGCAGCCAGGTTATTGGCATCGCCCGCCTGCGAGGCAGTTATATTTGCCGTACCGGGGGCAACAATTTGAATTTTACCACTCACTATAGTCGCCACAGCCGTGTTATCGCTGCTATAGCTCACAGTTAAGCCGCTGCTTGCTGTTGCACCAGGCGCATAATTCGCATCGCCATATGTTTTGGAGGCTGTTGAAGCAAAAGTAATAGTTTGTGCTGTCTTGGCCCGGTTTACAGTTACTTTATAAGTTTTAGTTGAACCATCCTGCGCGGTTACCACAATGGTTTGGAGATTATCGCCTATATTTAAGTTGAAACTGGCAGATGCAAAGCCCGATGTAACAATGGTAGTGTTAACTTTGATAGTGGCGTTGGCCTGGTTTTGTGTTGGTGTAATGGTAATTGCTGATATGCTGTTTGATACCGAGGCTGTATAAGAAACAGTGCCCGAAGCGAATGTTGGGTTTAATGAACCACTACTTAAACTAAGCCCCGAAAGTGTGGCATCATTTGATAACGTTGAAAAAGAAACCACGGTACCATATGATGTGCCTGCAGAGCTGATTGCATATGCCCTTAAATAATAGGTGGTTGAAACGCTTAAACTTCCTATGCTTGCAGAGAACGTCCCTGTGCCAGTACCAATGGTTTGTTTGGTATCGGTACCTACAGTTGGTGTTGTATTTGAAGAACTATATACTACCCCACGTTCGGTAACGGATTCGTCGGTTTGCGATATATTGCCGCCTATAGTGGCAGTTGTTGCGGTAATACTACTTGCAGCAGTTGTTGAAATTACCGCGGCCTGTGGTACGCTTAGAGCTGTAATGGCCGCACTGTTTGGCAATGAAGAAATATTGGTTATTGCGCTTACCGAACCTGTACCTAAGTCTATTTTTCTTATTGCCCTTACGGTAGGCGATAGCCCTGCCCCGTCATAAATAAAAGCCCTGTTATTGCCCGCATCAACTGCCAATAAAACGGGACTTGCGGCTATACTGCTTGCTATTGTTGTTTGACCGGTACCATCTGGATGTATTTTAACAAGCGCATCATTAGCACCGTTACTTGAAAAGGATCCGTCACTGGTAAGGTAATAGATGTAATTATCAGCAACATTATAATGAATAGCGTTAATAGGTGTGCTATTTGAAATAAGGGTGGTTGAGCTACCATCGCTTATTTTAATTACCTTCATGATATTTGTGGTCGCAAATACATCCTCGACAATTACCTGACCATGAGTTAAATCAAGTGCCAAATACTTTGGCGAAGCTGTGATTGAAGCTAAAACCAACGCATCACCTGTACCATCGGGCTTTACTTTTCTCAACGCGTCGCCCGCGGCTAATGTAGAACCGCTGGCCGTAGTTAAATAATAAATATAACCACTTGCTGCATCATAACGCAGTGCTACCACTTGTGTAGGTACAGTTATAGTAGTTGTTAATGTACCACTGCTTAAATTTACTACCCGTATCTGAAGCGCGTTTGCTGTTCCCTCATAAACAAAGGCGCGATTGCCAGGAAAATCATAGGCTGTAAATGTAGGTAAAGCTGTAAATGATGATGCAAGCGTAGATGCGCTGGTTCCATCATAACCTACCCGCACTACGCCATCTGTACTGGTTGCACTGGCGGTGCCATCATTTAGCGTATAATATACCTGCGCCTTGCTCTTTAGGGCCGATCCCATCACAGCAATCAACAAGAGTGCGAATGTGAGAAAACGTAGATGCTTTGATACAAAGCCCCTTGGGAAAAGTAAAGTTTTTTTCATAATAAGGTAATAAATATCCGGTTGCATTGCCTGCTAATTTGTTTATAGCCGACTGATAAATTTTTGCCCTGTTTGTAAACCATAAAAACCTGCGTGCCGGGCCGGTATACAGGTACTGTTTATATTGAAAAAATTAATGCTTAATACCTCATTATCGATGCATATCACATTAAAGTTGCTATTTCCTATTATAATTGCCCCTGGCGTACTATTCGGTTGCTTTTCGGTGGCTTGTTCCGCATCCAATATTTTAAGTTCATACCCGTTTATCAACGCAGCAGCCCCATTATTCCATGAACTGCATGCTTTAATTAAGCTGAGTATTTCTTTTACATCCATCTTCTCCCAATTGATCATCACATCTGCGAATTTGGGTTTGCTGTAATATTTAGCCTCGGTTTTATCTTGTATTTTTTTACTTAAAACCTGGTTTTTGGCTATTTTTTCAAGAATATCCAACACTCCCCTAACCTGCAACTCACTAAAAACCTCGTTGATATAGCTATATGTATGATATTCTTCGTTATTGATATTGTGTTCCCAAACAACCGGGCCGCTGTCCAGCTTATCTGTCATTTGGTGAATAGCCAGGCCAATACTGGCCTCGCCTTTTTTTATTTGCCAAAACACAGGTGATGGCCCCCTGAATTGTGGTAGTTTACCAAAGTGTATGTTATATATACCTTTGGGCACGCCGCTTAATTGTTCAATATCTACCTTATTGCTATAACCCAAAAAGAAAATAACATCCGGGCTATACACCTGCTGCCATTGATATAATTCTTCTTGATTACTCTCTGTGTAAATATTAATCGCTTTTGACCTGCAAAAAACTATGATATCATTTGCGGCGATACCAGGCTGCAGCGATTTCCCCAGGTACAACATAACCCCTGCTTTATTATAATTGCTTAAATAAGAAAGCAGGGGCATGCATATTTTAGAATTTGATACAATGCCAATTTTCATTTGCACCTATCAAAAATTTTGTTCATTTCCATTATATATTACGGTCTTGGCGGCCAGATACCGTTAAGCGCAATTATAAAAGTAACAGCCAATACCGGCGATAAAGTTGCAACCGGTTGGTTTCCGCCTGTTAATGAAATTGTAGTTGCGTTCATTTGTTGATCAGGTTTCGCATCAGAGTAGCTGTTAATAAGTGTACCTGCAGCCGGATCATTTGACAGTGCAGGGAAAAAGCCCCCCGGAGTGCTTTGATTCGCCGCTGTCGAGACCCCGTTTACCAAATGCGAGTGAGCAGGCAGTTGTTGTTGAGACAAATTAACAGACTCACTACCACCTGTTTGCCCTTGAACATAAGAAGACAGGCCTCTGCCCTGCCCTGCGTGAATAGGTGCGCGACTTCTCAAATCGGGCAGTGCAAAGGTTTGTACGCCATCGCCACCGTACGTTGTACCGATTAAAGCAAATAAAGCATTGTTTTGAGCGATTGACATTATTTGCCCGTCGCACGTTGCCCATCCCTGGGGCGCGTAGGTACCGGCAAACATGCGGATTTCTGCAATGTAAGGATCCATAGTGTGTAAATTTTAGGTTTTAGTTATTGGTTATTTTCAGGTTTACAATTATCAAATTGCCTGGTAAATATATATTATTCTATATGATAAAAATTTTATTAATTATAAACCGAGACACTGAAATCTGTAAATATTTACCTAACTATCAATATTTTACAATAATATAAGCTATTGATTAATTTAGTTTCCGATATCGCCATATCGTTGTCATTGCATATTGTAATTATTACGAACTGGTTTATATTTAGCAGCGAAATTTATTTTACAAAAGGCACAATTTATTTTTTATCATTTTTATGACACTCCAAATGTCTGTTTTAATCAAAAGGTAAAACAGGGTGTAATCAGCTTTTTTAACAGGGTTTTTTAAGGGTAAAAAAAGGTGGGATATAAATTGTGTTTGTACTTATAATTGAGCACTTTCGAATCACCTTAAATAATAACTATCATGACAATAAAAATTACCCTATTAGCGCTGGCAGTTGCCGGCCTTGGCTTTAGTTCGTGTAAACAAAGCACCCCAGCTGTAACAGCTCCTCATCCGGATGCGCAAATCGTTGATACCTTAACCTATGAAACGGCACTGCGGTATGTAAAAAACTATGAAAGCCGTGCCGGCACTGTTGACTCGGGTTTACTTGGAGCAAATGGGTTAGGTAAAATCTATCATAAACCAGACACCCGCTGCGTTTGGTTTAGTGTGGCCCGCTTGGACAGCCTTGTTAAAAAAATCAAGAACGAAGGCGGCGATGGCATCCGTTTTTACCTGGCCAGTTACGATAAAAACTATGATAAAGACTTTGTGGGCGGGCATAAGCCAGATAAACAATTCTGGGGTTTTAATACGCTGGTAATGGTATCAACAAGGCAATTGTTAGGCGATACCAATAAATATCATTGGGATTACTATAAAGGTAAACCAGCAACAGGCCAAGCCAAAACCGACGGCGGCTTTATAGTTGGCACGCCTCCAGAAAACCGTGGCGAACAATGCCCGCCACCGGCTACTTGCAGTAGCATTGGTGCAACCCTAATCCAATAAAACAAATGATGTTCATCACCATAAATACCGGGGGTGAGTTTATATGCTTCCTGGCTGCCTTTATCTTTTTAATTAAAGATAAGGATACAGCCTGGAGGCTATTTATACCCTACCTGTTGCTAACCTGCATTTGTGAGGCCATGGGTGTTTATATGCGTAAGGTAGCACACATTCCCAATTACAACCTGTATAACGTTTTTTTATTGCTGGAGTGTGGGATTACCAGTTACACATTTTACAGTTTGTACAAGCCTTTTAAAAACACGGGCAAATGGCTAATTACCTGGTATATTATATTTATGGCAATCTACTTGGCCGAACTGGTGATGAACCATTTTAAATCATTTGTATCCATAACTGCATCGGTAATGTCGGTGGTATTTGTACTGGCCAGCCTGTATTATTACTATCTTAAACTGATGGACGAGAACTTTGAGCGGCTGGCATTTTCGGCACCGTTCTGGTGGGTTAGCGGCGCGTTATTTTTTTACTTTGGCAGTACTACCTGCAATATATTTTTCGATTATCTTTCTCAAATAAAACCTATTAACAATCAACTTTCCATCCGGTATTACATCTTTATTTTACTAAATATAATACTATACTCATTTTGGTCATACGCTTTTTTATGCAGATATCTTCAGAGGAGATCATTTTCCTCATAGGGCTTACATCGCTTATATTTTTAATAGCCCCACTTTTCCTCATCATTTATGTGGTTTCCTATAACCGCAAAAAAAAGAAACACCAGGAAGAGAAACTACTGCTGCAAAAAACATTTGAAAATGAACTACTTAAAACACAGATTGAAGTACAGGAGCAAACATTAAAAACAATTGCTTATGATTTACACGATAACATTGGCCAACTATTAAGCATCACTACCATTACACTAAGTTCTATCGATTTAAACAACAAGGATAAAGCAGCCGAGAAACTTGCTTTTGTTGATGACCTTACCAACCGGTCTATCAAGGAAGTGAAAGCCCTTTCACGCCTGCTGCACGGCGAAGAGCTGGTAAACCGCGGTTTGGCCGCCGCCATTGAATTTGAGTTGGAATGGCTAAAACGTTCAGATAAATTTAAAATCCACTTTGAAAAAGAAAACTTTGGCGTATTTAGCGGGGATGGTGCTAAGGAAACCATTGTTTTTCGCCTGTTCCAGGAAATCATAAATAACATTATTCAGCACGCCCGGGCAACCGAAATTTTTATAACTTTAGAGCAGATTGAAAATGCCTTTAAGTTAATCATTCGCGATAACGGGGCTGGCTTTAATGTTGATGAAACATTGAAACGCAAAACAGGAATGGGGCTTCATAATATAACGAAACGTGCTGCAATGATAGGTGGTATAGCCTCAATAACCTCAACCGTAGGTAGCGGATCTGAAATTGTTGTAACTATACCCTATTAGATATTGATGTACCCCGAAAAAATTAACATCGCTATTGTTGACGATCATACGCTTTTCAGACAAGGCCTGGCCAGTTTGCTTAACGACTCCGACAAGATAAACGTACTATTTGATGCCGAGAACGGGCAGGATATGATTAAAAAAATATCCCAAAACCCTTTGCCCGAAGTGATATTGATGGATATCACCATGCCTTTAATGGATGGCTATGAAAGCACCAAATGGATCAAGCAACATCACCCCGAAATTAAAGTACTGGCCTTAAGCATGTTTGAAGAGGACAAACCCATTATAGCCATGCTAAAAAGTGGTGCCGGCGGCTATATGCTAAAACAATCAAAAGCGGCCGACCTGATTGAAGCCATTACCGGTATAGCCCAGCAATCGTTTTATATTAATGAACTGGTGAGCGGCAAATTATTGCGCAACATTCAAAATAATCAGCCACTAAAAACCCAACAGGTAGAAATAAACGCCAACGAACTAAAATTTCTTGAACTTTGCTGTAGTGATCTTACCTACAAGCAAATAGCCGATATAATGAACTTAAGCCCACATACCATAGACAATTATCGCGAGGCCCTGTTCCAAAAATTCGATACCAAATCAAGAACCGGCCTGGTGATAGCCGCTTTGAAACAGGATTTGATTAAGATATAGGGCCAGCCCCACCCTGCCCTCTCCAAAGAACAAGCCTCACCTAAATCCTCTCCAAAGGAGAGGACTTTAAAAGAAGGGCTGAGAAGTTATTAAACCTTGCTAATCAAAAGTCTCCCCTTCAGGGGAGATTTAGAGGGGCTTTCTCTTACTCAATAAAACTTCCATCCCCTCTCCTCTTCATCCGTTGTCCATGGCGCATGGGCGCACCACTCCATTTTTGAAGATTCAACTTTGCGCTCAACATAAAATAACGACTTTGCGCATTGCTAAGCGTGTTGGTTACCGAGTTTTCGGTAGTTACCTGGTTTACAAAGTTGTTTTGTTTTAGTATATCAAACACCTGGAAACTGATAGTGAGGTTACGCTTCCTGAAAAACTGATTCTCGATATAAGCGTTAATAACCAACGGATTACGGGTTAGGTTTTGCGATACTCCCGTCACAAAGTTCTTACTGGCATTGTACCCAAATGTAGCCGTACGGCCTTCTAAAAAGTAAAACTTACCATCAATAGCCAGCGCCGTAGTGCGGATATTCGTATTTACCGAATGTGGCAGTGTAAAAAATGATTTGGCTACATCGTAAGATACATATGGATTAATCTCGATAGATTCATTTGGGTTGATCTGCGGACCAAAACGTTCATTGTAATGCCACATTGTGGTGAAGTTTTGTATGTTATTACTCATAGATACCCCATGAGTATACTGGATGGTACCATTAAGCGACAGGTTATATTTACGATCATCAAACTGTTTAGAGATGTTATAATTGCCTCCAATGCTGTAGCTCCCGTCTAAGTTGATGTAATGCGTTTCGTTTTTTAGAGCACCTAAAGTATCGGCAATCTGCACGGTATTGGTAACTATTTTATTTTTGATAAAACTGATATTGGCATTGCCCGATACGTTAAACTTTGAATCTACCAGGTAGTTGTTGTATTGAAAATTGATAGAGTTGCTGAACGATGGTTTCAAATCGGGGTTACCCACAACCGGGTTTTGCGGATTTGATTCATCCCTTACCGGCTGAATTTGATTAAACGATGGTTCCTGCGGGCTACCAGAATAATTGACTGAAAATCGCTCCTGCTTTGACCACACGTACTGAAAGCGCGCTATCGGGATTAAATTAAAATCGTTACGATGGGTACTTATTACGCCACCGCTAATTTTTGTGCCATCCAATACAGTGGGTACCGCGGTAACACCTAAGGATACATTATATTTTTTTTCCTGTATCCGGTAGTTAAGGGCCAAACGGGTTTCGGTAAACGAGTATTTAAAAACATTGCTTAGTGAATCTACCAGGCTACGTCTACCTGCTGAATCTATATTATAGGTATAAGCCTGGTTATCATAACTACGTGAATTTACCTGCGCGTTAAATTCCAATTGTGACACATCGCTAAGCGGCTCAACATAGGTAAAGCTGGTCCTGAAACTTTTGCTCAGGTTGGTGCGACTAATGTAGCGGTTCACCAAAGAATCCTTCAATACGTGATCAGTTGAATCCTGGTAGTAAATAATGTTATTATCCTGCCCGTTAACCGTTTCGTTATCGGCCCTTGTATAACTTAGCTGTAAGGATAAATTACGCTTAGGTTTTTTAAATAAATGCTGATAAAACACAATACCGCTGTAAGTAGGTACGGTATTATTACTATTGGTTATACCAGCAATATCCTGGTGTATTAACCCGGTTCGGAAATATTGGGATGTGTTGGATGAGTTTGCGCCCGTGTAGCTAAAACTTGGCGTTACTTTTAAATAATTTGCGCTATCTATATTATACTCCAGTTCCAGGTTAATTCTATGGGTTTTGTTGTCGTTTTGCGCATTGCTGTTCCTGATAAAATTGGTGGTACCCAGTGTGCTAAATTGCTGCCCATCGCTATGATTAATGGAGTTAACATCCCTGAAATTGTAGTTGTAGCTGGCATTGATCTGTATTTTTTTTGTGAGATAGCCGCGATAGCTAACATTAGGACCGCCTGTTTTTGTTGTGCCACCGCTGCCACCGCCACTACCGCCGGTAACGCCGTTTACGGTATTTACAAAACTACCTATCACCCCTATTTGCTCATTACCGTTAAGCCGCTGAAAAAATAAGCGATTATCATAACGGTCGTCACTACCTATACCCGTATTTAAACGACCAGTGTTCCCTACAGATTTATCGGGCCGGGTAGTAATATTAAGCACCTTTTGAGGGTCGCCATCCTTAATACCTGTACGGGCGGCCTGATCGCCATAATCATCAATTATCTGAATCTTCTCTACTATATCGGCAGGCAGGTTTTGAATTGCCTGTGCTACATCGCCACCTATATAATCCTTACCGTTTAGTCTCGCTTTCACTACAGCCTGTCCCTGGTGTGTAACTGTACCGTCTTTAGCCACTTCAACCCCCTCCATCTTTTTGATCAGTTCATCAACCGTTGCGTTGGGGCGTACCTTGTAATCGCTGGCGCGATACTCAACGGTATCTGTTTTATAAGTGATACTTGGCTCGCCGTTAACCACAACCTCGCCCAACATATGCGATTGCGGTTTTAATATAAACGGATCAAGTTCCAGACTGCGGCTTTCGTCATTATTCAGCATCTTTCGTACCACGGTTTGAAAGCCGATACTGGTAACGGTAATAACAAAAGTTGCCGATTTAACACTCCTGAAAGTATACTTACCCGTAGGCCCTGTACTTGTAACCATACTATCAGTAGCCGATACTAATTTTACAGTAGCACCTTCCATTTTTTTGCCGGCAGTATCTTTAACCACACCTAAAACTTCTCTGAAAGGCAACGGTCCTTTTTGATCTTTTGAGCGCCGTTGCTGCTGAAAATTGCCATTACCATTGCCGCCACCTCCCCGACGGTTTTGGGCATAAGTAATATTTCCAAGAGTGGCGATAAATAACAGGAGTAGAATTTTCTTCATATGGTAAGGCGGATGTGCACAGGTAATGGTTTATAGCATGTAATTAATCTGTTACTCAATACTGTTAAGCTGACATTAATTACATGCTGCTATAAAAGTACATATGCCCTATTGTTTATTATAACTTGTTGCAGACATGTTACATAATAATGTTGTTACATATTGCTCCAAACAAAATAGCCAGGAGATATAAAAAAGCCCCGGCACTTTTGGTTACCGGGGCTTTTTGTTTAGCTGAAATGCCGTTTATTTTGCCTCGTCAAGTTGTATTACAACACTTGTACGGCCACTGTTAACATCCGGGTTAATACCTACATTCATTAAAAAATCGCCGGTAAAAGCAAGGTTATTACCTATAGATGAATTGTTGCCGGGGTAAAGATTGATCTCCTTAACCTGGTATTTTTTCTGCGGATCCAGCCCTTTTAAACGGATGGGCACTTTGGTACCGGTACCATACCTGTTATTTACCAGGTAATTAAACATAACCGCTTTGGTTTTGCTATCGTTTACATACATAATAGATGCCGCGTCATTATCCCAGGGGCTTTGCAAACGATATTGGTCACCATGCCAGATGGCATCTTTGAGGTAGTCATAACTTTTTAGCGCGCCATGTACATAAGCTAAATCGTTTTCACTCAACCTGCCTACCACAATGTCAAAACCTAATTTGCCCATCATGGCTACGTCGGTACGGAATTTTAGTGGTTGTTTGCCCCAATCGGTAACATGGTTGCTGCTGGTCATGGCAGGGTAAAAGAACGAGTATTCCCACTGGATGAACACCCTTTCTAAAGGCTCGGTGTTATCGCTTGGCCAAAACTCGGTAAAGTATTTCAACGCGCCGTAATCAACACGCCCGCCACCACCTGAGCATAGCATTAGCGGCACCTTTGGATACTTCGCGCGCACCCTTTCAAGCACCTTATATAACCCCCGCACATACTCTATATACAAATGCGATTGATCTTTCTTTAAATACGCCGAATAAGCGTTATAAATTACCGCGTTGCAATCCCATTTAATGTAGGCCAGGGTTGGATTTTTGGTAAACAGGTTATCAACTACACCGTACACAAAATCCTGCACCTGCGGATTGGCCAAATCGAGCACCAACTGGTTGCGGAAATATTTTTCGGGACGATTGGGTTGTTTGATCACCCAATCCGGATGCTTAACATAAAGATCGCTGGTCGGGTTAACCATTTCGGGTTCTATCCAGATACCAAACTTTACACCATTGGCAGTAGCTTCCTTCACCAGCGAGCTGATGCCATTCGGCAGTTTCTGTTTGTTCTCCTGCCAATCGCCTAAACCGGCATTGTCGCCATTGCGGGGGTGACTGTTACCAAACCAACCGTCATCTAACAAAAACATATCAACACCTAACTTTTTGGTGTCCTTCATCAGGTCGGCAAGTTTGGCTTCGTTAAAATCAAAGTAGGTGGTTTCCCAATTGTTGAGCAGGGTAAGCCTGTCGCCCTCGCCGTCAACAATTTTGTATTTGCGCGCCCAGCGCTGTAATTTACGACTGGCATCGCCTTTACCATGATCGCTATAGGTATAAACAAAAGCGGGAGTTGTAAAGTCTTCGCCAGGTTTAAGGTGATATTCCGACGCCGCGTTGTTCATGCCGGCAATCACCCTTAGGTTATTGGAAACATCCAGTTCCAGGTCGATCTTGAAATTGCCCGACCATTCCAGCGCGCCCAACATCACTTTACCCTCATCTTCGGTAGCCGGCTGATCCATAGACACCATAAACATTGATGGTTCATATAGGTTAGCACGGGTGCCTAATTTGCTATCGATAGTTTTGATGCCATGGGTTAGTTTGGCTTCTTCGGGCTGCATTTCAAGCGCCCAGTTGCCGTGATATTGTTTTAGCCAAAAGCCATTACCTTTTAAATTAAGGTTGGCCGAGGCGAATTTATTAAGCGTTACCACACCCTTTTCATTATGCTTAATAACCGACCATTGTTCAGTTACATCTTCTTTAAAATAGGTTTTATAGTAAAGGGTGACCTCAAACGGATATGCAGGATCTTTAAGGTTAACAGTCAGCAAGCTGATATCGTCGTCTATTTTGGTAACGGTATGACTTACATAAACCAGGTTGAGCGATTTATTACCATCGGCATGGGTAACCGTAATGGCCGGCTCGGCAAGGCTTGCAGAACCTGATGGCATGTAGGCATCGTTCAATACGCCCGAATCATCGGCTTGTTTATACATGCCCAAAATGCTTTCATATTCTTTGGCATTACCCAACTTATGGCCAAAATAAACCATTTTCAGGTTCTTATCGCCATCGGTTTGCAGTACCAGGGCATTGTTTTGTGTTTCAACAGGGATAGTTACGGTTTGCGCGTAGCTGGTAGCCGCTGCCAGCATACCGGCCATGGTAAGGCAAACCGGGATGATCAGCTTTTTTTGTGTTCTTCTCACGTTTATAATATTGGTTATTTTTTAAGATCTAATTTATATAAAGCGGCATCGCTGCCATCGAGTTTAAAACTAAGGGTGCCGCCCAAAACATTGCCCTGCAATAGCTCATGAAGCTCATAAGAAGCCGTACCGCTAAGCCCTAAACGTTTGCCATTAAACGCGAAGGTTTTAGCATCCTTGCCGTAATTAAACACGGCAATATAGATACTATTCCCAATTTTTTGGGTAAATATTTCCGATGCATTTTCGCCGGTATTGCCTTCCACTGGTTTAAAGGTTTTGCCGTTTTGAATCACTTTTAATAGCTCGGGGTCCTGGTACCAGGTTTTTGCCCGGCTGCTCCATGGACCGTGTACAGAAAAATCATCGCCGGTTATAAATGTGCCGGTGATGATGGCCGAGAGCATCCTGGCGCGGTTGGTACCTTCGCTTTCGGTTGATAATACCACATGGTCGGCATCAACATAATTGTACAAAAAGGTTTGCCACCAGCCATAGGTAACGCTGTTTAAAGTATACTGGGTGTTATCGATACTTTTAAACGCATCGCAGGCAATGCGGCGGGTATGCACATAACGCCCGGTAGCCAAACCTGGTGAAATGGCCGCGTAAATAAGCATCTGATCGCCCAATTGTGTAACCAGGTGTTCCATACCCTTACGGTAGGCCTGCATACCAGTAGTTATGGCAGGGTCATAAAAATGGCTCGATTCGGTAGTGGCATGCCCCAGAAAATCGATCTTAATCATCTTAAAACCGCATTCTTTCAGCTTACCTATCATCAGGTCGATGTGTTTTAAAGTTGCCGGGTGCGTTGGGTCAACCGCCCTTGCGCCATCAATATCGTTATAGCCTGTACCAACTTTTGTCCAGGTTTCGCCATAAGTATAATTAGTTCCGGCCACTTTGCGGTTGGGGCCATCTTTCCAACCCCAATCGGTAAACGGTGCCCAGTAAACACCTGGCTGCAGGCCTTTGCTTTTACAGTAATCGGCAAACTGCTTTAACTTGCTGTAATCACCTTCCAGGCCACCCTTCAGCATAAAATCCCAGTAAGAATCCAGGTCGATAAAAGCGGTGTTACCTGTACGGAAAGCGGGGATACTATCAGCAAAAAAATCGGCTACTTTGGTGGCCTTCTCGTAGGTTAATTTCTCCTGCATTACGCCCCAGCTGTTCCAGCCAACGGGTGTAGGCTTTGTCCAGTTAAAAACAAAAGGAGGTTCGGCAATGCGGTTGGCTTTGGCATAGGTTTCCATACCGGTGCGCCAGTCGTCAAAATAACCAATAAAAACTTTGGGCGATGCTACCACATTGCCTTTAACGTCTCCGTGTTCTATATGATCGCGGGTTACGCTTAGTTCGGTATAACCGGCCCATGCCACTAATTTATTGCCTACATCGGCTTTTGATACACTGCGGATGCCCGTTTTCCAAACCTCATGCTCTACCGATCCTACTATGTATCCGTTACGGGAGTTGTTATCGTACACCGCCCCTACTTCGGCACTTACATTGTTAAAAGGGGCTTTAAATTCTTTGGCATTGTAGCGGATAAAAGTATCGTTATCAAAAGGCACAAAAATGCTGCGTGCATCGCCGGTAACTGCCGGGATATTACCCGAGAAGGGGATGATAGAATTACTGCTCAAATCTTTCCCAATCAACACAATCTGCGTCAGAAAAAACTCCCGGCCGGGATAAATGTAAAATACCTGTTCGGTTTTGGGCAGATGATCGCCTGTTAGGGTAATTACATGTTTTTCGCCTTTACCAAAGCCGTCAGTTATGCTGGTTTTACTATACTTCCGTGCCAGGTTATCCTTAGTGGAAACAGCCGCACCGTTCACTTTAAAAGTTGAACTCACGTTTGAAAAGATAACGATTTTGTCTTTGTAAACATTGTAGATACCGGTTTTCAAATCGTAAACAATGGTATTGCCTGTACCATAGGGGATGGTAATAGTAGACGTTTGTTTTTTTGGTGATGCAAGGGTGATAAAGGGTAGTATTACCGCTTGCAGGATGAATGTGAGCTTGAACAGTATCTTCATTTATTGTAGTTTATTTTATGCGTTATATCATTGCGAGGTACGAAGCAATCACATACTTTACAGGGCGGACCTGCATAGTTCGCGATTGCTTCGTTCCTACCCATGACAACTTAAATATCCCGTCATTGCGAGGAGGAACGACGAAGCAATCCCCTACTTACAGGGCGGATCTGCACAGTCGGGGATTGCTTCCTGCCTCGCAATGACGCGTTTTGTTTTGTCATTTCCACCTTCACAGTCCGAGGATTGAAAAACTCGCAATGACATAAGTGCGGGTTAACCATTTTTAATCCCCTCTTGAGAGGGGCGCGCCGAAATGAGCATTGGCAGGGGTGTGTTAGCCAGCGTTCTATTCGCGTGCAGAACACACCCCTCCGCCCCTCTGAAGAGGGGATTCGCACAAGGCCGTGCTTTTAATTATCGTTTAAACGCTACACCTTCTGCGCCATTACTTCCTTCACAACCCCATTAACTTTTATTTTAACCTTGCGCGGCGTGGTTGAGGTAATGCGGTAGCTGGTTACTTTACCATCTTTCCATTTAAAATCAACTGTAAAATTGCCACGGGCACGCAGGCCTTTTACCTCGCCTGTTGCTTTCCAGCTATCGGGGATGGCCGGGATGAGGTTGATATAACCTTCATGGCTTTGGATCAGCATTTCGGCAATACCGGCCGTGGTACCAAAGTTCCCATCGATCTGGAACGGCGGCCCAGCCGATAACAGGTTTGGATATATCCCGCCGCCCGCGCCATAGTTGATCCCTGTGCTGGTGGTTGGTTTCATGATCTCGGTAAATAATTTATAAGCCCGGTTACCATCGTGCAGCCTGGCCCAAAACAAAAGTTTGTAGGCTATAGACCAGCTTGGGCCATCATCGCCACGTACGTCCAGTGTTTTTTTGGCCGCGGCAGCCAGCGCAGGCGTACCATCGGCCGTGATTTCTGATGCCGGGTAAATGCCGTACAGGTGCGAAATATGCCTATGATGCTCATCCGTTTGCTGATAATCTTCCAGCCACTCCTGGATACGGCCATCCTTGCTGATGATACCAGCCGGAGGGATCTGTTTTAACCTTACCTGAAGCTCCTTCCTGAAAGCAGCATCGATACCCAGTGTTTCTGAAGCGGTAATTACGTTGGTAAACAGCTCACGCATTATTTGATTATCAATAGTTGCGCCAATGCAAATGCTGGCGTGGTTGCCGCTCCCATCGGGCATCATAAAACTATTCTCTGGCGATGATGATGGGGCTGTTACCATGTAACCGCTTTTAGGGTCTTTCACCAAAATGCTGCTATAAAACTGCGCCGAGCCTTTCAGGATAGGGTAAATGCTTTTCAGGTAATTTTTATCGTTGCTAAACGCATAGTGATCCCATATGTTGCTGCACAACCAGCCCGATCCTGCTTTGGTTACTCCCCATGAAGCGCTTTCGCCGGGCTCCGTCCATCCCCAAACGTTGGTAATTACGTGGGCTACCCAGCCATCAGCATTGTAATAGGCTTTAGCTGTACGCTCGCCATTTTTTACCAGTCCGCGCACCAGTTCAACCAAGGGTAAGTTAAGTTCTGAGAGGTTGGATACTTCGACCGGAAAATGATTCATCTGTACGTTCACGTCCAGGTGATAGTCGCCATTCCAGGGGGTATGCACTTCGTTGGCCCAAAGGCCTTGCAGGTTTGGTGGCAACAGGCCAACCCGGGTACTGCAAATGCTTAAATACCGGCCAAACTGGTAAAATAAAACAGGTAAACCTTTGTCATCGGCAGGGGCTTTGTGAAAACTGATCAAACGCTGGTCGGTAGTTTCTTTAGTATCACCTCCACCTAAATTAATGCTAACGCGGTTAAACATTTTTTGAAACTTAGCAATGTGCTGCTGCTTTTGTACAGCGTAAGGATTTGCAAGGGCAGCGGCTAAGCTCCGCTCCATTTTTACCTTAAAACCGGGACTTTTAAAATCGGTAGTTGCAGATACGTAGATGATCACCTCGGTGGCATTTTTAATCACCAGGCTATTATCGGTAGTTGTTAAAGTCCCCCCGGTTAGCTTTGCTTTTACATTGGCAATATACTGCATGCCATTACCGTCGGTGCCATTATCTAAACGGCCTTCCATTTGCAGGGTATTGCCTATGGTATTAGTTTTTGACCGCTCGGCACGATTTATACCGATGCTTAAATTAAGCATGCCGGGTTTATCGGCGGTAAGGCGGATAACATCTACATCATCATCATCAAAACTGGTGAAGTACTCCCGTTTATAGGTTACGCCATTAACAGTATATGTACTTTTGGCTACCGCGTTATCAAGTGAAAGTTCCCTTTCATAATTGCTAAATTGCGTGGCATCGGCACCTTTATAATCAAAATCAAGGTTCAGATCGCCAAGGGTTTGAAAACATCCCCATTGCCTGCCGCCAGATCCCGGGCCTTTACATACAAAGTCTTTATCTATCAGCGCCTGTGCTTCTACGTTTTTACCTGCCAGTAAAAGCGCTTTAATTTCGGGCAGTTTTTTGTAGGCATCGTAATTATTTGCATCCTGCACTGAGCCAGACCATAAGGTAATATCGTTCAATACAATTTTTTCGTGGGCAACTCCCCCATCTGGCATCATGCCAAGCCTGCCGTTACCTAATGGCAATGTTTCTTCCCAGCGCGAGGCGGGTTTATCATAATGTAATGTAAGCGGCTGCTTTTGTGCAAACGCCACAACCGATACCAGTAAAAACGCTGTTGTGGCAGGTATAAAGCTTTTTAAATTCATGAGTAGTTTATGATTTTATTACGGGGATATCTAACGCGTTTACATCCAGTTCCAATACAATTACGGTACAATTTTCATCGGGTAAAGTAGCAGGCAGTTCTATATGGTACCCTTTACTATCCGATTTCATAGCGACAGCATTCCCGTTAAGGAAATAGGATTTTAAAACTTTCGCGTTTGGCAGCAACGGAATATTCAACGTGCTATCCTTACGTTGAAAAACGTTGATATAGATCTTATTGCCGCTACGGGTAGCACCATAATCGGCAGTTTGCACATACGGACCACCTTTGGTACCATAAATAGCCTCGCCGTTTTGCCTTAACCACGCACCCATTTCTTTTAAACGTGCCACCTGCCTCGCTTCCATATGGCCATCCATTGCCGGCCCAACGTTAAACAGCAGGTTACCATTGCCCGATGCCGAAGTAACCAGGGTTTGAATACACTGTTTTAATGATTTCATCTGGTCGTTTGGTTTCCAGGCCCATTGGTTACAAATGGTGATGCAGCTTTCCCATGGCTCATCCATATTAAGTTTGCCAATGGTTTGCTCGGGCGTTAAAAAATCGCCTACAGCATCGCCGCCCAACTTATCGCTTATTTTACCAAGGCGATTGTTTACAACTACGTTAACATTAACACTTTTTATGTAGTCGTAAATTTCTTTACCATCGGCCTGGGTCCATGGTTTTTCCCAGTAGCCATCAAACCAAAGCATAAAGGGATGGTATTTGGTGATCACCTCTTTTAACTCGTTTTTCATGCGGGTTTTAAAAGCAGTCATATCGCCTGTGCGGGCGTTTATTTCCGGATGATGGGGGTTATCAATGGGGTAATCTTTATCGTGCCAGTCAAGCACGGTACAGTAAATACAGAAGGTCATGCCCTGGTTTTTGCAGGCTTTGGCAAGTTCGCCAACTATATCCCGCTTAAATGGCGATTTGGAAACATTATAATCAGAAAACGCGCTTGGCCACAGCAAAAAGCCATCGTGGTGTTTGGCGGTGATCACCAGGTATTTCATACCGGCATCTTTGGCCGCTTTTACCCAGGCATCAGCATTAAATAACGTCGGATTAAATTCTTTGTACAGGTTATCGTATTCTTCTTCGGGCACCTGATCGTTGCGGCTCCAGCCAATTTCGGTACCGCGCTGTGTAACCGGCCCAAAGTGAATGAACATGCCAAAACGCTTATCCATAAACTCGTCCATCACCGCTTTAGGTGTTTTGAGCTGGGCAAATGCCAGGCAGGTGTTTAATAAAAGGGCCGCTACAAGCCCTGCTTTTCTTTTCATATTTTTTTAAGTTGGATTATGTTGATTGGGTTGATTAGATTGGATTAAGTTAGGTTAGTTGGTTGAGTTCGGTTAATTATCTTGACCGTTCCACTTAATCAACCACTCACCTAATCAACTTAATCCAACCTAATCAACTCATCTATTTACAAAAAAGTTAACTATCCTACAGACATGCCCTTTACTTTGGCTGTTCTTTTTATCGCTTATTTTAATTCTGATGGTGTGATTGCCGTTAGTCAGGTTATCGGCCAATAAATGGTAAACGCCCAGGTGAATCCAGCTATAAAACTCGGTTAGCAGATCCAGCTCCTTATATGCCCCGCCATCAACCGAATAGGATATGATGCCGGCATCCGGCCCTGCCACTACAGCAATGCCCGCGGCTGTACCTTTAAACGGCAGGGTTAATTCGCTGCCAGGCTCGGTAGCTATCAGCATAGGTACATCAACAAAACCGGGGCGGGTTGAAAGCCCATCACGCGGGTTCCATTTTGGATGGATAGACCAGCCTTTATCCAGCTTAGCGTTGTTGATATTGTAGTAACTGCCATTATTATAGCTGGCCTTATCAATTGGTTTGGGCAAAACAGCTTTTACCTGTATTGTGTAATTAGCTGCAACACATTCCTGCAACAAAGCTTTCATGGTTTCAAAATAGATTTCCTGCCCGTGATACCAGGGATGAATATCCTTAAAATCATCGGCCCAGGTTAGCTCCTTATTTTTGATCTTATCGTTTACTTCAAGTGCCAGGTTTACATAAGGCAGGTTGTAATGACCGGCAACCAGTTGGTGATTCAATAACTCGGGCGATACTTTGCCTTTGGCGTAGTTATCTATCTTTTGCGGATCGACAAAGGCCATCATGATCACATCCATCATGGGGTTGCTTAATTTGGCGTGCCGTAAAATACCCTCAAGGGCGCGCACCTGTGTGGTGCTATCGGTACCGCGGTCGTTAACGGCAGCTTCCACAAACAGCAGGTCGGTTTTACCACTGTCCAAAATATCCCTTTGCAGCCTGAAAGCGTGTGGTAAACTACCCAGCGATGGAATACCGGCTGCTATGAAATGGAAATCAGTTTCGGGGTAAGTTTCTTTCAGGTACTTACAGATCTTATCGCGCCAGCCGGGATTAAAAGTGATAGAACCGCCGAGGAAGGAAACCGTAGCTTTCTTTTTAACCGTAACCGCGTAATAAAAATTATTTAAGCCACCCGCGGTTTTAACATAATTGGTATAAGGCAGTATTTTTTGTACCGGGTACGAGTTATTGTAAATAAAATTGGCATAATATTCCGGCCTATCTACCGTAAAATGATGCCCCTGCAATTCAAGCGAACCTTGGGTTATAGGGTGGATGCTGATAGGGCCACCTAAAGCAATATATCTTTTAGCTAAAACGTCGCTGTTTTCGGCAGGCGGTGCAAGCTTATCTTCTAAACTGATGGTATGCAATATAGGCACGCGGAATGACGCAAGGCCTTCCAGGTTATCAATAGGGTTATCGTTATAAGCAAGCGCTTGTTCTTCGGTAAAGTGATAAACCTGCTTTAATTCATTCCATGCGGCGGCATCACCGGGGCTTTTTAATTTGCCACCCGGCCAGCTTTTAAAATCGCAAACCGGTGTTTCGGCGTAAATGCAGGTAACTTTATCAGGGTTACGTTTGGCCCAGGCATAGGCGTATAACGCTCCCCTGCTCACAGCCTCCATTGCAACTTTTGGGGCAAAGGCTACTTGCGTGGTTAAGTACTTGTAAAACACGTCGTAAAAATTGATAGCGTTGGGTGCACCATACTGGTTATCTACATTAATAAAAGCGATATAAAAACCCTTGGCGAGCAAAATGCTATCCATTTCGGTATGCCAATCGGGGAACGATGTACGCCACACCCAGGGATTACCGGGCAGCGGGTTAGCCGGTTTTACGTAATAGGCATCGTGACCGGCTATGTTTAATTGTACCTTTTCAAAACCTTTCCATAGGTTGTTTTTATCCTGGGCTTTTGCAGGTGCAAAAGCAACAGTTAAGAGCAATAAAATAATGTAGTGTTTGGGCTTTAACATTGATTATTCGTTTTTGATAAATGGCTAAATGATTTAATGTATTTCATGTGGGCACCAAACAAATGATATGTATTTACTACAAAGCACGGCCGGGCACATCTATTAAAAAAAAGCTACATTTACCAGAACTTGTTATTATTGGTTAGGGTAAATGTATTGGCTTATCTGGTTTCAAAAAATGGATAAACCTTCTAAAAAGATGGATAATCCACTGATGAATTATTGCTTAAAACGCTATCCACATAAACTATCCTGTTATATGGGGATATTTGTCCTTTTTACTGTAAAATTCAGGCGACGTGATTATTTCGCACAATAATTGTATCACAATTGTTATCTAAAATAATGGCATATGCGGTTCAAAAATGGCAATGAAGCCTGTTATTGAATATTTTTTGTGTAGATGACCTTATTTTGTGACACCGAAGTATTTACGCAATCCTTAAATTTCACCATGTCGGTCTCTTTTTTTGACGAGTCCACGACGTTAAAATAGTTATTGATTATACTGATGTTTGATGTACTTTTTGCCGATACCGCACCGGAGCCCTGTAGCTGAAACCAATTATGAGCAATCACGATATTGCTGTGTACTTTACTGGTTTCATTTTGGGTATTTTCCGGCTCGATGAGAATTGCCGGCTCGCCACATAAATTGAATTTATTATTCCTGATCAGCATGTTATTGACCATGCCCGATTCGTACCAGCTTGCCGCGTCATCGGCTACCGAAATGGCGCTGTTATGTGTATGCAAAAAAACGTTATTTTCAATAACAGTCTTACGGCGGGTAGTAACCAACACACCCCGGGTAGGGATTTGAGCGATGGTGTTATGATGGATCCAAACCTCCGGTGTCCAGGTGATATTTTCTACTACATCTGTGGCTTCAGGCTTTTCGGTCACAGGGTTTTTAAGCGTAAGCAGGATATCTTTGTCATTTACACGTTTTACCCCCTGTACCACATTAAGCCCGTATTGCAGCAGCGTTTTAGCGTGAATAAACCCAATGCTATCGCCCGGAACAAAAGCCTCAAAACCAAATGTTTGACTATGCATAAAGCGCACCAAAACCTGGTTTGGCTTTGGAGTTTCGATGATGCGCAGGTAAGTTCCGTGGATGTTAACGGCATCGTCATTAGCACCCGATAAATACGAATTGCTGATTGTGATTTTCCCCCTACAACCCGAAAAATGCAAAATATCTGCCCAGGCCGATGATGTGCGACCGGAATTTGCAGCAGGCTTAACAATTACAGAATCGAGCAGCAGGTTTTGGCAAAATTGGCTCACCACTCCCATGCCGTGCATAAAATTAATATTTATATTTTTTAGTCGCAGGTTTTTACTTCGCACCAAAAATATGCCGCTGCAATCGCGGGTGATATCGCGGCTTTGGTAAATAAAATTGGTTTTAAAGCCGGGGTTGCTTTTAAAGTATACCCTAACCTGGTTTTTACCGGTTTCGGCATACTTTAAATTATCCATGCTGATGTCGAGGCGTTGCAATTCTTTGGTGGTGGTGTTTAACTCCTGCCACAGCCAGATCGGTTTACAACGCCAACCCTCCCCTTCCCAGGTAAGCAGGCTATCTTTGATGCTGTATTTAGAATCGGGATGGATTTGCAAATCGGCATAGTTGGCATCCGTTTTCAACACTTTCAATTCAGATACGGTTGGCCTTTTATAATCATACGTTATACCATGCAAGCTGACGTTTTCGCTATGGTCAACACAGGTTTCTATCATTTTGCCACGCATAATAAACTTAGCACCACGCGACTCAACATCTACATATGCCGAACTATCAATATAAATCGCAATGGCTTTTGGCGAATAAGCATCATCATTAGTGTTGGTTATAAAAAACTGCCTTTTAAAACTTGTTTCCGGGTAATAGTTATAAATACCTTCTGAAAAGACCACCTTAACGTGGCTCTTACTATTGCCGCGTGCCACCAGATATAACGATTCTTTTAAATCGCCGCCTCCCGCTACCATGATCTTATCGCCGGCAGAAAAGATGATGCCGTTTACATGAGCAAATGTTTTCCATGCTTTATTAGCTGTTTTACCATTGCTATTGTCATCGCCGTTTGCAGGGTTTACGTAGTAGGTAACGTTGCCACGCGAAACAGTCCTATGGTCAACACCGTTATAGTTATTGGCGTTTTGTGCCGATAAATTGGCATGTACGCAAAAGAACAATATCAACAATAAAAAATAACGATAGGCCACATTTTGAGCCGGATCAATTTTAGCCATTACTTAGTAACTGTTTAAAAATGGTTTCGCAAAAATATTATTATCAAAAAAAATCGTCATTGCTTCGTTGTTCCTGCCACCCATGATGTCTCGTAAAAACATCTGTCATCCTGAACATAGTGAAGGATCTTCTTCGTTAGAAAAGTCTGCAATGAGCAGAGCGAAGAAGATCCTTCGTTCCTCAGGATGCCAAAACTTTTTATGCTGTGTCCCCTTCACAGTCCAAGAACTTTATAACCCGTATTACGATCCCTTTTCCGTTTTGAGTGATTACTTAATCAATATTTTTAAAAACGTAGCTTTTGCCTGCCCGGGTTTGGAAACTGTATTGATAATCGGTACCGGCTTTGCCGTTCTTAATCGCCGTAAAATTGGTTTTCAGACCGTTAGGAACCCGTATTTTACAGATACCACCTGCAAGTGATTTAATAGTGATCCTTGTTACCTTACCATCTTTCCAATCCATATCAATTTCAAAATCACCATGGGCTTTTAAACCTTTAACATTGCCGGTAGGCCATGCTTTTGGCAATGCCGGTAATAATTGAATCTCGTCGGTTTGGCTTTGCAGCAGCATTTCGGTAACGCCTGCGGTGTAGCCAAAGTTACCATCTATCTGGAACGGCGGGTGCGCGCAAAACAGGTTGGAATATACGCCCCCTCCTTCATTGTAATCCACACCGGAACCACCAACAAGAGTAATAAAGTTTTTGAGGATCTTATAAGCATGATCACCATCCTGCAAACGTGCCCAAAAGTTCATTTTCCAGGCCATTGACCATCCTGTTGACACATCGCCACGGCCCATCAAACTTACCTTAGCTGCCTGCGCAAGCTCGGGCGTTTTTATGGTACTGATCTGCCTCCCCGGGTGCAACCCAAACAGGTTTGAAGAATGACGGTGTGTATCCTTAGGATCGTCCCTGTCGGTTTCCCATTCCTGTAGCTGTCCCCATTTACCAATTTTAGGTTTAAGTAAATGTTCACGCATATCGGCAACATGATCGCGATAGCTTTTATCTATTTTTAAAACATCGGCTGCTTCAACATAGTTGGTAAACAGGTCATAAACAATGGCCTGGTCATAAGTTACCCCATCTTCGGTAGGCCCATGCTCCGGCGACCAGCCCAGCGGCGAAACCAACGTACCATCGGGGCGGCGTTTTAAATGATCGTCCCAAAACTCAACTATCTCTTTCAGGATTGGGTAGGCAAAGGTTTGCAGATAGCTTTTATCTTTTGTAAAGGCATAATGCTCCCAAATACCCTGCGCATACCAGGCGCTGCCTGGTGTATTCCATAAAAAGCTGCCACCGCCGTACACACCGTTTTCGGTTTTAACTGTCCAGCCGCGTACACCGGGATATTGCTTTTGGGTACTTACTTTTTTTACCTCGCGCATGCTGTTAATATAATCGAGGTACGGGAAATGGCATTCAGATAAATTGGTAGGTTCGGCCAGCCAATAGTTCATCTGTACGTTGATGTTGGAGTGGTAATCACTTCGCCATGGCGGATTGTTGCTCTCATTCCAAAGGCCTTGCAAGTTAGCGGGCAAACCGCCTTTTCTTGATGAATTGATAAGCAGGTACCTGCCATATTGAAATAACAAAGCTTCTAACTGCGGGTCGGCTTCTTTCCTGTAATTTACCAGGCGTTTGAAAGTTGTCGCCGATACTATCTGCTCCGGAGTTTTACCCAGGTTTAAATCTACACGGTAAAACAGGTTTTGGTAATCATCAAGATGATTGCGTAATAACTCACCATATGTTTTGGCTGATGCCGCATCCAAATCGTGTTTTATTTTGATCCCTGGGGCTTCACCACGCCAGTGCTGTTCACGTTTATTACTATAATTTGTAGCGGCCGAAAGCAAAATGGTAAAACCATCGGCATTGCTGATATTTAATTGCGAGCCGCCTTTGCCATCACTCTCTACCACTGCCGAGCCGCCTTCTGTTTTTATCAGAATAGATGCCTGGTATGCCAGCCCGTTATCCAGTTTGCCTTCAAATTGAAGTGTGGTGCCTGCGCCGGTAACTTTTGAGCCATGCGCATCTTTCAATCCTACAATGGCCGAATACGCGCCTTTTTTATTAGCGGCAAAATGCAGCGCCATTACCTTATCCGGAAAACTGCAAAAGTATTCGCGTTTGTAGGCTACGCCATTATCAGAATACGCAATCCGCTGCACAGCCTGGCTGATATCCAGCTTGCGGCTATAACCGGCAGGCACAGCCATACTGGTATCCTTACCATTAAAATTGACGAACAGATCGCCAAAAGCCTGGTAAGCACCGGTCTCCTCTTCGTCGCCGGTCCATAAACTGATCTCATTAAACTGAATGTGTTCCTGTGCTATACCGCCAAAAACCATCCCGCCAAAGCGGCCGTTACCCATAGGATAGGCTTCAGTCATCCATGTTTTAGCAGGTTTATCGGCCCAAATAGTTAAATCCCTGCGGGGTAATCCACCGCGATCTTCTTGTGCGTTTGCCGTTATTGCAAGGCCAATACCAAGTGTTAACGCAGCTATACCAAGTATCTTTTTAATCATGTTCAGTTTAAATTGGATGGTTTAAATATCTATATAAATTGGACTTCATCTAACACTTATCTTGGCAAATTACTATGGTATTATAACATTGGATGTAACTTTTCCAGGTATTTTATGTGGCAGTTGGGGATCACAAACCAATATAAAAAAGAAAGTCCCGGATACAAATACCCGGGAACTCTCTTTTCACATACTAATTATAATTGCCCAAATTAAGTACTCAATTTTAGCTTAGTTAAGCACATCGTAAAATAATGATACCTGGGTCATGTTGGTATAGCTGCCTTCGTTGTCAGAATTATGGATAACCCTTATCCTGATGTAACGGATTGGCGCATTAACGTTATCCAGATCAGTTTTTAATGGTGCCTGGCCATCATCTGTTCTTTTAACTTCTTTCAGCAATTTCCAGCCTTTTGAAATAGCTTCTGCTTTCCAGCCTGCATCATTTGGTTGCAAGGTTGTGGCGGCATTGGTGATATCTGCAATTCCCCAAACTTCAAAATCGTCTGGATTGTGGCAGCAGTTACGGCCAATTTCTTCAACCTGGGTAAGTTTGTTATACAGTTTACCCATATCAAAAGTTAATGTTTGCGGTAATGAGTGCGCACCATCACTGTGGAAGATTTGCGGATAACCTTGCGGCGTAGTGTAACCATCCCAAAGCCTGTCGATATCGGTATCGCCTTCATAAGGGTTCATGTCGTTAGGCAATTTCAGTTTTTTAAATAACGACTTATCGCACATGGCATAACCTAAAATAGTAGGGAATGTATCATACCTGGCCGCATAAAACGTATCAATAGCTGTACGCTGAGGGATGTAGCCCGAGTTGTACGTAAGCGCTGTACCTCCCTTATAATCGGGGATGGTTATTGACGAGCTATCTGCACTTAAAACTTTGGTAACTACCAGGCCTGCGCGATTGGTATATTTTATTTTAGTACCAACGTTTATGGTATCGGGTGTTATAAAGTTAAGCGTAACATTTCCTTTGGCATCTACAGTATAGGGTGTAGTTGCGTTATAAGCCCTGTTTAACAAGGTCGACTGGTAGATAGGACCATATACTTTCGCATTATTTACTTCATAGGGAATTGACTTATTGCCCTTTGCATCATAAGAGTAAATAGTGAAAGTGTAGGTGTACTCCAACAAGCCTTTAATTACAGTTCTGATGGTATCCGTTTTACCAGAAACGGCTACAATCTGCGAGTCGGCCTTATTGTTATAGTATACTACATACTTAACAATGCTTGGGTCGCTGCTTGCTTTCCATTTCAGGCCAATCTCAAGGTTACCGGGCTGTACAATAGCCAGGCCAACTGCACCGGTATAAACAATTTCGTGGCCGTTATAAAAGTTTTTATAATCTGTAGCGTGGTTATCTTTTTGGCAACCATACCACGTGGCCAGCATTGCGCAGCCAATTAGTATCAATATAAGCTTTTTCATGTTTTTAATTACTATTGTGGTTTACCATAAAATGAGAGCTCCATAATGTGGGCGAAGTTACCATTCGACCATGTTTGATTAACCCCAACACGTATGAAGTGAACCGGCGGTGCAGTAAGCGGGATGTTAAAGTTAACCCCAGCCAATACAAACGCGTTGTCGGCCGAATTGTGAGCAGCGGGAGGTAAGCCCGATGGCGGATCAGGGTAGGTATAGTTACCTATATTGGTCCAATCGCCCACCACAGTACCAACTATTGATGATGCTGGCAATTGCGAATCTTTAGGTGAAGCAGCATTTGAACCCCAAATAGTAAACTTACGTGGATTACCATGTCCAAAGGCATACAAATTTGAGCCGTCATCCGGTCTTTCCCAAATGATAAAACGGCTTAATTTATAACTCAATCCAACGTTAAAGGTACATACAAATGGAGGTACATGGCCCGGATTAGTGTGCCAGCCTGCAGAACTTCCATCAGTTTTTCCGTCCCAAAGGTTTGGAAGCACCCAGCCGTAACCAATCTCTGTATCTGTTGGCAATTGGTAAACACTAAATTTGCTTTTATCCAAAAGTTCCTCAAATAATGGTGTTATCGCTTGTTTAAGGGTATCAGATATATTGCCAAACCTATCGGTAATATAAACCCCAAAATTACGAGGATCAGTATTATAGCCCCTTACCGAATAGTTGATGGTATCAGATTTGGTATAGTGCTGGTCCTGGATCTCCATTTGCCCGGTTGATTTATCAAAAGCGGTTACTATTACACCTACTTCTTTTTTCAGCGGATTTAAAGCCACAACGTTTACGCCACCAAAATCGGCAGATATAGCTGTAGTAGCTTTGATTGAAATATAAGGCGGAGTTTTTGGGTGCACCGTAACTTTTACCGGATCTGACTGCACATTTGCTCTTGATACAGTATAAAGCGTTACATCATAATCTGCCTCTTTTGCAAATCCCTCTACATTTACGGTATCAGAATAATAGGATGACTTAGTTTGCCTTGAAACCCCATCCCTGATGTTATATTGGGCCGACACGTACAAAATATTATCGGAATTTGGCAGCGTGTAAGTTATATAAGCCCCTCCCTCGTAGTTGGTTATTTTAACATTGGTAATAACACCTGGTTTGCTTTTATCTGTCGATATAGGCTCCCTATCTCCGTTATCCGTTTTGCATGCATACATGCTTGTCATTATCAAACCCATTACGAGCAGAAATGCACAATTTTTAATCTTTTTCATACCTTTTAATATGTTGATGATCACTATTTTTTGATTACCAGTTTAAGTTTTGGACAAGGTTATCATTAACTATCAGATCGTCATTGGTTATTGGCCATAAGTAATTACGCACATTGAATACCGGAGCAACCAATGTTCTTGGGCGATAGTAGTTTATGGCATCCGGCTCATAAATATTCCATCCCTGCAATGGTTGGCTTAAAACAGCTTGCAGTTCTTTCCAGCGGCGCAGATCCCAGCCCGGCTGGCATTCAAAAGCAAGTTCAATACGCGATTCCTGGTGAATGATCTGGCGTAAACCATCTTTGGTAGTATATTTTGTTGGATTATTTGAGTAGTTGCTCCAGGCATCAACAACCCCTGGCAAACCGGCCCTTGAACGTACTTTATCAAGGTAAGTCACTACTTCAGTGTATGATTTTCCTTGTTCGTTCAGCGCCTCGGCGTATAGTAAATACAAACCGGCTAAACGTATAACTGGTAAACGAAAATCGGCTATAGTATAGCCATCGTCATAAACAGTTAAATAATTAACAAGTTTTTTGGGCCAGTAACCGGTTATATTTAACCTTACGTTATCGGTTGGGCCGGCAAGGTCGCCACTGCCGCGCGCCTGGATAGAATACAAACTTTCCTGGCCAACCAAACCGTTACCAAACCATATACCGCCATCGAAACCTAAATCGGCATAAAACCGGGGTTCGCGGTTAAAGTGGCCCTTAACAGTAGTGTAGTTGTTGGCTATGTAAAAACGATTTGCCTTATCACCGGTTTGCAGGCTATATCGGTTGGTGTAATCAAATGTTTTATCTTCATTAATGGGCACACCCTTATTACTGTAAAATAATTCCTGTTCTGAAATAGGCACTGCAAATGTTCCCTGAAATTGAGGATTGGCAGCCGCCTTAGCCGTTAACCTTGGTCCGCAATAGGTTTGGCCCGGAAAATAGGGGTTTAAAGCCCAGATGATCTCGGTATTGAGATCCCATTTTTCGGTAATAGCCGTTTGCAGGTCAAGTACTGTTTTTAACGAATCGGAAAGAGTAGTGATATTTGCGGGCGCTATAAATGTATGTAGCTTATTGCCATTAGCCTCGGCCGATTGGATTGCGGCTAAGCAAGCGGCAGCAGCTTTATCCCATTTTGTAGCATCATAAGCCGAGTTAAATAACACTTTGCCATCCTTATTTTTGACACCTGTATAATCGGGATTGCCGTTAAATAAGGGGCTTGCAGCGGTTGCAAGTATTTGCGCTTTTACAGCCAATGCGATTGGCTGGGTAATACGACCAAGCTCTTTTGTCTGGTTTTGAATTACGGCAGGCAAATTAGGTGTAGCCTGATCAAGCAATCTAACCATATAGTTTACAACAGAATCTGCCGGGTCTCTTTTTACCTTTACTTGTTCGGTTGAAGCATTGATGGGTAGGTTTACATCCGTAATAGGTATTGGACCATACATACGGTATAAAATAAAGTGATAGTATGCTTTCAAAAATTTCACCTCTGCTATCCACCGCTTTTTTTCATCAGCACCCAAATCAACCGGTTTGTCAATATTTTCAAGCATGGTATTGCAACGCCTGATAGCTCTGAAAGTAGCCTGTCCACCGTTTTGACCATCCCAATAGTTAAGGCCCGGGTTTTGGGCACTTTGGGTACCACGGATAAGGTTAAACCCGGTAGGATCGATTCCCTGGTTATCGGTGAGGTTATTTGGGAAAATAATTTCGGCCGATGTTGTAAAACCAGGGTTATTTTGCGGATAAATTAATTGCTGTAATGTGGCGTAGCAGCTAAAAAGATAATTTTCTGCTTCGTTACGGTTCCTGAAGGCATAATCTATGGTACCTACGTTATCAGGCGTAACGTCAAGATACTTTTTACATGACACGCAAGAAACTGCGAGAATTGCCATGAACAGATATTTATAATATGATTTCATATATTGAATTATATTCAGTTAATGCTATAAATTGGCGTTGATACCTATGTTATATACTTTTTGAATTGGGTAAGCAAAACCGTTGCCTCCAAGTTCAGGATCCCACAATTTGAAGGGGCTCCAGGTTAACAGGTTCAAGCCGTTAAAATAGATCCTTAGATTTTTTACCCGTATGGCTTTGGCAATGCGTGTAGGGATTGTATAGCCAAACTCTACAGATTTAAGCCTCAGGAAACTGCCATCACGCAACCACCAGGTACTATTTTGCCTGTTGTTTTCAATAACTGCACCATCAGGACCAAGCCTTGGATACAAAGCATATAAGTTTTGGTTATCTTCAGACCAGTGATCATCGGCATAAGCTTTTAACAATTGTGTGTTACCAGTATACTGAGACTCGGGACTTTTGATAAATGGTGATGTTGTACCCGGATTGATGAAGAATGAAACTTTAGCCTGTCCCTGGAAAAATCCGGAAAGATCGAAGTTTTTGTAAGTAGCCGAGACACCAAAACCGTATACTATTTGCGGTACAGTTGGGTTACCTATAAAGGTTTGATCTGCCCCATCTATTTTACCGTCTCCATTTAAATCGCGGTATTTGATATCGCCACCTTTAGGTGCAAAGCCGCCGTTGCTAAAAATTTGTGAAGGCGAGTTTGCCGCCTCATTGTCATCAACAAATAAGCGCTCGGCTACGTAACCGTAGGCCCGGTTTATTGGCTGCCCAATATTGCTTCTATAGGCTTCGGGATAAGCTGGCTGTTCATATTGTGTGTATTTATTTTCAGAATAAGTAAAGTTACCACGTGCCGCTATCGAAAAATCACGACCTATATTTTGCTTACCATCTAAAGAGATATCAATACCCTTTGAATTAGCTTTACCAATATTTGCAGCTATACCCGATTCAAGACCAAGAGTTGTTGGTACGGATGAACGGTTTTGCAAAATGTCGTACTTATCGTTATTATAAACCTCGGCAATAACATTTACCTTTTTAAGCACAGTAAACTCAAGGCCCAAGTTAGTTTGTTTTGATTTTTCCCAGGTTACATCGTCGTTTTCGTAGTTATTGATACTTACACCATTACGGGTGTAACCATTTGTTGTACCAAATGATGCCGGGTTACCGCCGTTAAGGTTTACATCAGACACATAAAAAAATCTTTGTCCGCTTATTTGGTCGTTACCAACTAAACCGTAGCTGGCGCGGATTTTAAAGCGATCAAATACATTATACAGGTCGCCCCAGAATTTTTCCTCGCTGATGATCCAAGAAGCACCAATGGTAGGGAAGAAACCAAAGCGGTGATTGGCAGAAAAACGCTCAGAACCGTTATAGCCAAAGTTGCCCTCTAAAAAGTACTTGCTTTTATAAGAGTATGTGGCACGGCCTGCTACTGTTTGGTTACGATATGGCAAAGAACCCAGCAAACTGCTGGCATTGCTATAACGTGTTTGCTGCTCTGTACCTATCAGTGCTGCACTTACTGTATGATCTTTAGCAAAAGTGCGCGAGTAGTCCATTACGCCCTGCAGGTATAGAAAGGCAGACGTTACGTTATTACCAAATGTTGAATACTGAAGATATTCCCTGGCTACGTTGTTACCGGTAGGTAAACTATTGATCCACTGTAACTGGTAAGTATTACTTGCTTTATCATAGTTGGTAGCCTGGTAATAAAAAGGTGAATAAGCCAAATATGATTGAAAGAACGAATACCTGTTGGTACTTAAAATGGCGTGGAAATTTAAACCCGAAGTAATAAGATCGAGATTTTGGTTTAACTCTAATTGTGCCAGCATCCTTGATTCTGACGAATTTTGGTGTCCTTTCAGCAATTCGGCATACGGGTTAAGGTATTGACTTGCGCCATCGCTACCCGATGCGGACGCTACGTTACCAAATAAAATATGCTTGGTAAGTACGTTGGCCGAATCTGGTGGATAATAGGCTGGGAAATCAACCGGGCTGGTATGTGTAGCCAGGTTATAAAGCTGGGTTTGCTGTGTACCATCGCTGGTAAGCGGACCATTATAATCGCTAAATGTACCAGATAAACGTACCACCAATTCGGTTTTGGCAGTAACATTAATGTTTACGTTTGAACGTAACTGGTAAGTTTTATAATTAACGTTGTTGTTATTATTGTTCCTGATATCAGTTCTTAATATACCATTATCATTATTATATGAACCTGCTACATAGTAACGGGCCACACCACCACCACCTTGCAGGCTCAGATCGCCGCGCTGATTGTTGGTGTGGTTTTTAAATAATAAATCCATCCAGTTTACAGCCGGGTATACGTAAGGGTTACTACCCGGAGTATGGTTTATGGTATTTTCGGTATTAATGATCTTATTTTCGCTATATGGCAGCGGATTTAACGGATAACGTGTGCGGGTAGCCTCGTTAAAATCTCTCATATAGGTAATAGGATCGGCAAGTTCAAGTGTTTTTACCGATCTTGAAGATGAATTTTCAACCCTGAAATTAATCTGGGCTTTACCTGCTTTACCTTCTTTGGTTTTCACCAAAATTACGCCGTTACCACCCCTGGCACCGTATAATGCTGTAGCGCTCGCGTCTTTTAATACTGAAAAGCTTTCGATATCATCTACATTTAACCTCGCCAGATCATTTGTTGTCAGCTCTACGTTATCAATCAAAATCAAAGGATCTTGTTTGTAACCAAAAGTAGTTACACCACGGATAAAGAACTGGGCATTATCTTGCCCTGGTTGTCCGCTTGGGGTATAAGCAATAACACCTGCCACTTGCCCGGCAAGCGCATTGGTTAGGTTACTGGCCGGAATTTTCAAGTTACCTGGTTTTACCGTGGTAACAGAACCAACAACCGCCTCCTTTAACTGCTTACGACCGTAAGCGGTTACAACCACATCATCAAACTGGTTTTTGGTTTCAGATAATATTACCTTAATTACTTTTTGGGTTGCGGTAATAGTAACTTCTTTGGCAATGTAACCTACATAGCTAATTTTCAAAACAGTACCTACTTCAACATCTAACAGGAACTTACCGTTACCGTCTGTTGCAGTGCTGTTGCCTTTTTTGTTCACCGGCGCAATGTTGGCACCTATTATTGGCGCGCCAAGCGTATCAACAACGCTGCCTATTACAGTAACCTTTGTTTGCGCCGCGGCATGGTTAACAGATCCAAAACCTACAAACACAAAAACCAGCACGCAGGCGGCTGTTAGTGAGTTATAAGGAATTTTTAACACCCAAAGGCGCCTGAATACATCGTAAAATTTTCTCATAAATTGGTTAATTATTGGTTAGTTAATTGGTTTAGTGAAAAATTAGGGTAATACTTTTTGATCATTATTTTATGGGGTATTATAACTGGTTTATATTGAAAGACGTTCCTGATTAACTCCGTTGCTGATTAATGTATATTTTACAGTTTATTTATTTTTTACTATAAAAAAGGCAAAGCGATGCCCTCACGTGGTAAAACGTAATTTTAGCTATGTAAAAAATCATAAAGCTTTACAGGATAGTAGCTTACCGGTTTAATACTTTGAACAGTGAAAACTCAACAAGTATTAAAGGTTAATTATCCAATGTGGCTTTTTGGCAATTAATAAAAAGAGTCAGATAGGTTTTAACTGAAAGTAGTTGTGCTGCATATTTCTAAGTTTTAAATTGGTTACTATTGGTTTAGTAAAACTAATTTACCCCGGCCCCATTTGAAATGGATAAATCTTTAAATTTGATGGACTATGCTATTCTTTTAGAACTTTTTTTGCATTAATAATAATTGTACAACATACACATAACTCCCTATATAAAACTTACTTAAAAATTTTAAAAAGTATCTGAGTTGATGGATTATTATCTTTAAAAGCTATATTGCCATCAAATAGTACAGCTACTATTAACATCCTTGTAACATTACCACCCAAGCTTTACGAATCAGGCAAAATTGTATCGAAAAAGTTAATAATTCATCAAAAGCAATAAAAACTAAAAAATGGAGTTGTGCTAATTGGTATGGAAAACTTCTTCCATATTTTGCCATTGCTGCTTGTTAGCGGTAGCTTCGGGGAGTGGAATTTGCGTTGGGTCTGTTTCTTTCCACCAGCGCTGCGTAGTGGTATCTGAGGCCATTTTGGCCATATCTGCCTTAAAATTAGTGCCGGCATACTCAAAATAGCTAAACAGGAAGTATTTGTCATCTATTTTTTGCAGGTAGATAGAGTAATTACGAATGTTACATTCCTTTATCTTTTTGAGCACCCCTGCCCAGGCATTGGCATGTAGTTTTTTGTAATAGGCCATCTTCTCGGGTTTTAACCCGGTTACCATCCCAAAACGCTGTATTTTAACTTGCGGCTGTACAGTTGATGCAGTATTCTGTTGCCTGGCCTTATCTATCCTGCTATGGTTATAAGCGGCCAATGAGATACAAACAGTTATAAAGATGATGGAAAATACGTTGATGAAATTAACTTTTCTTATCATAATTTTTTATTTGAAGATGTAAAATAAAACAGCCATGATACCGATCAACAGTATTGATAATACTTTATAATTTCCCAGACCGGGCCACGCCACGCCCCTAAGCGGTTCCCATGGTGATCGCCAGTAAAGGGTTTGGCTTTCTTTAGTATGTTGTACCGGGTATAGGTATGATAGTACAACCTGCATAAACAGGCAAACCAAAAACAGGTAAAAGGCCATCATCATAAATGGTATCGACCCGATGAAACCAGTGGGGTAAACTTTACCAATTATAAATACAGCCACTCCAATTGCCGACCCTACCCATAAGGTATATTTAGCTGATACTGCTGATGCTTTTTCCCAGAATACACCTAGCAAAAACACACAGGTTATAGGTGGGGCTATATGAGCTATAATATCGTTAAGGCCGTTAAAAATACTTTCGTAATTATTAAGAAGTGGCAACATCAACAGCGAAACTATCAGCGATACGCCTGCTGCTATTTTACCAACGTTTACCAGTTTGGCATCAGTAGCCTGGGGCTGGTACCTTTTATAAATATCGTAGCTTACAATGGTTGATATAGAATTGAGCGCGCCAGAGATCTGGCTCATCAGCCCGGATAATAACGCGGCAACCAACACTCCTATTAATCCCGGCGGGATTAGCTGGGTGATCATTAAGGTGTAGATCCCTTTGCTGTTTACCACTTCTTTACCGTTCACGATGCTTTTTAAAGCCGATATATCCAGGTGACCGCTTTGCGCCAACGTATAGGCAAACAGGCCAGGCATAACAAAAATAAAAACCGGCAAAATTTTAATAAAGCCGCAAAACAGCGGACCGACCCGTGCATGGTTCTCGTCCTTAGCACCCAATACCCGTTGTACAATGGTTTGATCGGCACACCAGTACCAGATACCTAATACCGGGTAACCTAAAAATACAGCGTACCAGGGCATGCCACTTGCGTCGCCATGCGGCCTTAACATGGATAGTTTGTTTAATTCGCCGGTATGTTTCAGTACATCAACCATTGGTTCCCAACCGCCCATTTTGGTGTAGGCTGCGATGCTCATAATAATGGCGCCGCCCAGCAATACAATGGTTTGGATAGATTCTGTTACCACTACCGCGGTTAAACCGCCTACAACCGTATATATGGTAGTGATTACAGAGATTACAATAACGCTGGTATACATATCAACCCCAAATAGCGTATGTAATACTATGCCACCCGCCAATAGGGAAAACGCGATGTGAATGAGGATAGCCGACACCACAGATACTATGGCCAGCCAATCGCGACTGGCACGATCATATCGCTTCTCCAGGAAATCGGGCAACGTAGATACACCGGATTTGATATAAAATGGTGCGAAAAACAGTGCCAGCAGGATAAGCGTAAAGGCCGCCATCCATTCAAAATCGCCATTAAGGAGGCCGGTATCAAAACCACTTTGGGCAAGGCTTACCAAGTGGACACAAGAAATATTAGTAGCAAACAACGCCAGGCCTATCATAGGCCAGCGCAGCTTTTTACCTGCCAGGAAATACTCTCCGGCCTCATTATTATTATTCTTAGTTCGGTGCTGATGACGAATACCCGACCACAAGCCAATAATAAATATTACGGCTATGTACAAGGCACTAATGATCAGATCGGGTGTATGTATCATATCTTTTGGGAATAGAATCAAGAGTTAAGAATCAAGAATTAAGACTTTTTTTGCAAGTGTTTTCTTTTATGTCATTGCACGAAGCAATCGCGAACTATGCAGGTACGCCAACCAGGCGTGCGATTGCTTCGTGCCTCGCAATGACATGGGTATAGAACCCAGACTTACGAAGTTTTAAAAATTTCGTAAGTCTTTCGCCATTTTGTATTTCCCCTCGTCTTGCTTCTTGACTCTTAATTCTTGACTCTCTTTTTAAACTAATATCTTCAAATCACAACTGCTTCCCGGTGTTTGCGGGGTTTTGTATACGCCGCCTTCAATATTCACCGGGTTTACAAAATGTTTTTGCAGGTGTGGAATGTGTTCTAAAAACAATGCTTCATGCCCCATAGCTATGTGGTTAAACAATACCAGGTGCTGATGCAGTTGCCCCATATCACCTACATGTGGTACCACTGGGACGCCGTACTTTTTGCACAATAAACTTACGGTTATAAATTCGCTCACTCCCCCTACCCTTACGGCATCTACCTGAATAAATGATGCGCTGGCGGTTTGCAGATAATTCTTAAAAATGATCTTATTGGGTACATGTTCACCAAGGGCCAGTTTTAATGGCGATATGGCTTTGGCCAGTGTTTTATGAGCGATTACATCATCCGGATGAGTAGGTTCCTCTATCCAGTAAGGATTCATGCTTTTCAGTTTATTGCAAATAGATATGGCCTGTGGCAGATTCCACTGCTGGTTGGCATCAAGCATTACCTTAACACTATCGCCAGCTACTTCCCGTACAATGTGCGCCCTGCGAATGTCGCGCTCGGGATTTATCGATCCTACTTTAAGCTTCATGGCGGTGAAACCTTCGGCAAGCGCTATCTTACAATTCTCACGCACCTTTTCGTCAGAGTAATTGAACCAGCCTATTGAGGTATCATAACCTGGGTAACCTTTTTCCAGGATACCTTCCCTGCTGCTTTTGGTTAATTGTTGGGAGCGCAGCATTTGGATAGCCTGGTCATGACTTAGTTCATCCTCTAAATAGCTCAGATCAAGGGTTGCTACAATTTGCTCTGGCGATAGATCGATTAACAGCTTCCAAAGCGGCACGCCCCTTTTTTTGGCCCAAAGATCGTAACAGGCATTGGTGACCGATGCTAAAGCCAAATGCACCACGCCTTTATGCGGCCCCAACCAACGAAATTGCTGATCGTTTGATAAGCTTTTAAACAACTCACCAAAATTGGCCATGGTTTCTTCAATGTCTTTACCTTTAATCTTATCGGCGTAATATTGAGCGGCTTTGCAAACCAGGTCGTTCCCTTCACCTAAGGTAAAGGCGAAGCCAACGCCGGTATGGCCACTATCGTCAAATAAACGGGTTACCGCGTAAGAGTAAATTGGGTCGGTATGGATGGCATCACTGCCCGCGGCGCCATCAAGGGCGTAACGAACATCATCAACTTGTATATTTTTGATCATCTTAAATATGGTCGTTTTTTTCCTGGATAGCTTGAACAGTTTGGTTAATTACCCGGCGATAGCCCAGCTCGGCACCACCGGTTACAGGTAAAATACAACCGGTAACAAAGCGGGCCTGGTCTGATATTAAAAACAAACAGGCATCGGCCACCACATCACCTTCGGGGCAATAACCTAGGGCATGAATATCATCCAGGTAGTTTTCAATAGAATTTGCATCGGGTTGTTGCTGGCTCCATACCCGCAGCATGGGTGTCCACACACCTGCAGGCGCCACGGCATTTACCCGAATACCATACGGGGCGTAATCCAATGCCATTGATTTGGTAAGGGCACTTATAGCGCCTTTGGTAGCGCTATAGGCGGCGTGAATCTCCTGTCCTATTTCACCCACCAGGCTGCCGGTGTTCAGGATGTTGCCCCTTGTTTTTTTCAGTTCCTCAATACCATAGCGGGTGGTGTTAAAAACTCCTTTTACGTTTACATTAAATAGCGCGTTCCATTCGTCCTCGGTAGTTTCGTGCAAGGCCTTTGACGGGTTACTGATACCTGCATTATTATGAATCACATCTATCTTGCCAAAGTAGCCTACAGTTTCAATAATAGCCTGCTGAATATCGGCGGCAACGGCTACGTCGGCTTTTATATACAGGATATCTTCGGTTTGTAGTTTGAGGCGGGCCTCCTCGATGCTTCGCTCCGAATTGGAAACGATGCTGAGCTTTGCCCCAGCCGCGTTATATATTTTGGCGCACTCAAAGCCAATACCTTCGGTACCCCCGGTTAAAAAAATCACTTTGTTTTTTAGTAGCATATTATATAAAAGTTGAAGCTGAGACGTAAAATTCAATGCGCCTAAACTTTATGGTTTAAACCACCATGGTATTACCTTATAAAAAATTTGCAGACAGTTTAAGTTTATTGCCGTAAACAGCATTAGTAAGAAACTTTAAAAATATCAATCTGCAGACCTGGTTATATTGGTTATGATGAACAAACCAAAAGTAAAGCCCTGCTTTGGTGATTATAATAGGTAAAACATTTTTTTTAATGGATTATTCCACTAAGCAACCAGTTAAAATATGTTTTATTGGCATAATGGTGTGAATAGTTTGCAATTAGGTATAAATGATTGCATTTACAGATTGTTTTATCTATAATAGCATCATATACACCGGGCCGTGCATTTTAGGTAATGTAGTATCCCACTGTAATACCAATTACACCTAATATTATTTTGATGAGTAACAGCTTTAAAAGACGGCAGGGTTTTGAGGGTGAAAAATTTATCAGCATTCCTCAAAAAGTGCTGCGCGATGCCAAAGAGCGCGATCCTGAGCTTTTCCATATTTATATAACCCATATTGGTTATTTCCCCAAAGCATCGTTCCATTACCGCGAACGGCGCAAAGGCTGTGAAGACAATATCCTTATTTATTGCTTACAAGGCAAAGGCTACTTTATTGTAGATAATAAGCGCTACGAGGTGCGCAGCAACCAATACATCCTGATACCAGCCACAGATAAATACATGCGCTACTGGGCAGATAATGACGATCCATGGACTATTTATTGGGTACATTTTACCGGCGATAAGATCCAGGAGTTCAACAACTCGCTCAATTTAAGCATTAATCGCGGCCCGGTACAAACTCCCTTTAATGAAAACGCGATAAACATATGGCATAATATTTACCAAACGTTAGAGATGGGTTATAGCCTGGAAAACATTAATAGCGCGTGCTTTTGCCTGTATCATATTATAGCTACATTTTTAATGCCCGAACGACATATACAGAATGATAAAGATGATGAAGGCGACATCATTACCAAAACCATCCACAACATGCGCGATAACCTGAACAAGAAATTAAGTGTAGAGGATATGGCCGGCAAGCATAATTTATCGGTATCGCATTTTTCAAACCTTTTTCGCAAGGCTACCGGAATGCCGCCTATTGACTATTTTATCCATCTGAAAATGCAGAAGGCCTGCCAACTGCTTTATGCCAACGGCGACAAAATAAAAGCAGTAGCAGCCGAGTTGGGCTATGAAGATCCTTATTATTTTTCGCGCATTTTTAAAAAGTACATTGGTTCATCGCCAGAGCAATACCGCATTACTGCAAAAAATACGGGTTAAGGGTAACATTATCTATCCCGGCCATTTGCAATCAAATAATTGTCCATTCTTTTCACCGTTTTATCTATTGGCGGGGCACGCCATGCGTCATACTTTCGTCGGTATTGAGGTTGGCACTAACATATGCCGGTCGGCCTTGATTAAATCAATTATAATCTGCGGATAATTTTATGACACCAAAGCCATTACTAAAGTATTTGCTTGCTTTAAGCTGTAGCCTGCCCCTGTTTACATCGGCACAAATAAACCCTAAACTTACATCCTATGTAAACCCATTTATAGGCACGGGCGCGGTGAAAGGCAGTCTATCGGGCAATAATTACCCGGGAGCAACTGTTCCTTTTGGCATGGTACAATTAAGCCCCGATACGCGCGACGAACCAGAATGGGACGCGGCTTGCGGGTACGATCATAATGACAACTTCATAGCGGGCTTTAGTCACACCCATTTAAGTGGTACCGGCGCGCCGGATTTGTTTGATATTTTGTTTATGCCATACACCGGTGATGAAAAAACACGCGCAGGCAACGCCCAGCAGGCGGGCAGCGGCTATGGCTCAAGGTTTTCGCATGACCATGAATCGGCAAGAGCCGGCTATTACCAGGTTAAGCTGGATGATTACGGAATCAATGTAGAACTTACCGCAACGGAGCACGCAGGTTTCCATAAGTACACCTTCCCTAAAAACAGCCAGGGCCGGGTGGTTATTGACCTGAACCATTCTACAAAAAAGCCAAACTTTGGCTGCCATGTTATTGCCGCTCAATTTCATATGGTGAATGACCATGCTATTGAGGGCTTTAGGGTGATCACCGGTTGGGCCAAGTTGCGCAAAGTTTATTTTTATACCGAATTTAACAAGCCCGTTAAAAGCAACGACCTAATTGACGGCGGCACCCAATATTTTGACCAAAAACTCCTAAACGGTACCGACTTACGCGCTGTACTCAATTTTAATACCGGCGATGGCTCACCCCTGTTGGCCAAAGTGGGCCTATCTACCGTAAGTACCCAAAATGCCAAATTGAACCTTGTAACCGAAATACCAGGCTGGGATTTTAACCAAACCGTTGCCCAGGCCAACGCCAAATGGGAAACCGAACTGGATAAAATAAAGGTTGAAGGAACCGAGCAGCAAAAACAGATCTTTTATACCGCGCTTTACCATACCTGTATTCAACCCAATAATTATGCTGATGTAAACGGCGACTATACCGCTATTGACTATACTGTGCATAACAGCAAAGCAGGCTTTTACAGCACTTTTTCTTTATGGGATACTTACCGTGCGGCTAACCCGCTTTACACGCTTATACAACCGCAGCGCACCGCGGGGTTTGTAAACAGCATGCTTAGCCAATACCAGGCTTACGGATATTTACCCATTTGGCAATTGTGGGGGCAGGAAAACTATTGTATGATAGGCAATCACGCTATCCCGGTTATTGTAGATGCAGCGTTGAAAGGCATCCCCGGTTTCGATATTCGAAAAGCTTACGAAGCGGTTAAAAACTCGTCCACCACAGATCATCCCGGCTCGCCGTTTAAGGCCTGGGAAAAATACCACTACATGCCCGAAAACGTGTTAACCCAATCAGTATCGGTAACCCTGGAAATGGCTTACGATGATTGGTGCGTTGCTCAATTAGCAAAAAAGCTTAACAAAACCGCCGACTATGCCCATTTTATGGAGCGCTCACAATATTTTAAAAACCTTTACGATACGCAAAGCGGCTTTTTCAGGGCTAAGAATAATGATGGTAAGTGGTTATCGCCCTTTAACCCGCTACAATATGGTGGCAACGGCGGCAACCCATATACCGAGGGCAATGCATGGCAATATTACTGGTATGTACCCCAGGATGTTAAAGGTCTGATCGCATTAACAGGCGGCGACAGCAAATTTACCGCCAAACTGGATACCTTCTTTACGCTCGACAGTAAACCGGGCGAGGTTAACGGCAATGCCTCCGGCTTTATTGGGCAATACGCTCATGGTAACGAACCAAGCCATCATATTACCTATTTGTATAACTATGCAGGCCAACCCTGGAAAACCCAGTATTATGTAGCCAAAATTTGCAGGGAGTTATACAATACCTCGTCATCGGGTTACGCAGGCAATGAGGATTGCGGGCAAATGTCGGCATGGTACGTTTTTAGCGCGATGGGATTTTACCCGGTTAACCCGGCCAGCAGCGTTTACGTGATAGGCACGCCGGTGATGCGTAAGGTGGTAATGCAGTTGCCGCTAAATAAAAAATTCACGGTGCTTGCACCAAACAGTTCGGCCGATAATATCTATATCCAATCGGCAAAATTGAATGGCAAAGCTTATACGCATACTTTTATTACCCAGCAGGATATAACGAGTGGTGGTACCTTGGAGTTTGTGATGGGGCCAAAGCCTAACGAGCATTGGGGTGTGGCGCTGGCTGACAGGCCGGTGAAGTAATGACCATTTAAAAAATCGTCATTTTGTTTTTTAAATCCGGAAGACTTTGAAGGTGAAATGACAATATAAAGCTATGTCATTGCGAGGCACGAAGCAATCGCGAACTTTGCAGATCCGCCCTGTAAAGCATGCGATTGCTTCGTGCCTCGCAATGACATGGCGGGCTTGTAGTGGGTAGGAACGACGCAATGACATAAAAAAACATTTCCAGGCGAATACCTGCTACCTCATATACTCATCCAAACACGCAAAAACCTTACTCCTGATATCCTCAGCATCAAACATAACACCGAAGTGCGGGGCGTTGGGTACAATGACCAACTCATTTTTTACGCCAACCAGTTTAAGATTAAGACTTAACGCTACCGATTGCGATGGATTTACCGCCTCGTCCTTTTCGCCCTGTACAATCAGAAACGGCGGGTCATTTTTATCTACATAAGTTAGCGGACTGGCAATTTTACCCAAATCCGGCCTGTCAAAAGCGCTTGCACCCAGGAGTAGGGTAATGGCGTTCTGCGCACCTTTATCTAAGTTACCTGCAAGCGAAAGGAAATCTGAAGGTCCATAAAAATCAAGCACCAGCTTTATCTTAAACGAAGGCTTTTTACCATCGACATAAAATCCTTTAATATTGCTATTGTTGGATAACCCCATCAGTGAAGCCAGGTGCCCTCCTGCCGAAAAACCGATCAACGCTATTTTATCAATATCTAATTTATATTGGGCCGCATGGCTGCATAAAAATGCCACCGCCTGGTTACAATCCTGAATTTGGGCAGGGAAAGGTGCTGTGGTACTCCAACGGTAATCTATCGATGCGATGGCGTAGCCTTTATCAATAAAACCCTTCAATGTTTGGGTCATGTAGCCCATATCGGCATATTTATCATTCATTCGCCAGCCGCCGCCGTGAATCCACACGATGAGCGGGTATTTGGTTTTGGCAACCGGCGGCAGGTAAACATCTAAAAGATGTTTTTTAAGCGTATCACCGGCGTAATTCACGTCGCTGTAAACCATAGTGCCTTGCGGAAAGAAATCCTGCTTCGGTGCGGTTTGGGCTGATGAATAGGTTGAGAAACAAATAAAGGCGATAAATAAATTGAGGCAGTTCAGTTTCATAATGGCTTAGTTTACGACAGATAAATTTAGGGATATTATTGCTTTGGGCATATCAGAAAAAATCGCTTTCAGAGAGGGGGCACCTGACGGAGCCAAAAAGCCAGGCAGGGTTTAGCTACAAACACGATACTCCTACGGAGTGTTGAAAAAGCATTTACCTAAAAAATGGTAATTACAGGCTACAGCGTAGCCACGTATTTATAGCAACTAAATAAACAATGAATTGGCTCCGTAGGTGCCTCCTGTTTTACTTCAGTTAAAATCCGCTCTGCTATAAGCCAAGCCGTTGTTCTAATTGAAACATGTTCCCTTCCGGGTCTTCGCCATCGCAAAACAAAGCATTAATGCCCGCGAAAGATTTGATCTCTCCTAACAAAACACCATTACCTATTAATTGCTCCCTTAAACCGGCAAGATCACTCCCTATCTTAAAAACTAACTTTGTATTGCTTACCGCTTTAAATTCTTCGGTAGTTTGGTATGCTTCGCCAATTTTATGAAAAGCGAGTTCCATTGCCCCGGCTTTTAAAACTACCCACTGGTCTTCAGTCTCTTCAACAAGTGAAAATCCAAAGTTTTCGACGTAGAAATCTTTTAGTTTGGTAATGTTTTGGCCGAAGAGTATGATTCGGTATAAGGCGATTTGCATTTTTTACAATTTAGACAATTCCAATAACAAATTTCACCCTTGTTCCTTTAAATTAATAACCATCTTCCAATTCGCATATCGCCAATTCGGGCTGCTTAACAGAACATTTTATCCAGATAGAGTCGCCGGCTTTTAACTGTTGTACATTGCGATCCCAGCCACCATTGTATTCATAAGATATACCATGAACATTGTATTTTATTGAAATTGAATGTCCTTTGGAGGAATGGAAATATGTGATCAGGCCTTTCAAATATAAAGGCGCTTTGTGAATTTCAGCAAGCTTAATTACCTTATCCTTATTTCTTTTGATATCATATAGTTCCAATGAACCGATAAAAACAGCCATAATTACGATAAGAGTTAGCAAGGTTTTGCGGGTATCTTTTTTCACACTGACATGAATTAACCCCTCACCAAACTCTCACCCTCAATCTTCTTTTGCAACTCTAATATAGCACCGATTAAAGCCTCAGGGCGAGGCGGGCAGCCTTGCACGTAAACATCAACCGGGATCACCCTATCAACACCTTTTACTACGTGATAACCATGTTGCCAATACGGGCCGCCGCAGTTGGAGCATGAACCCATCGAGATCACATATTTTGGCTCGGGCATTTGCTCGTACAGGCGTTTAATGCGCTCGGCCATTTTGAAGGTAACGGTGCCGGCTATAATGATCACATCGGCCTGGCGGGCAGATGGACGCGGGAATACGCCAAAACGGTCAAGATCATATGTAGATGCCATAGACCCCATCATTTCTATCGCGCAGCAGGCAATTCCGAAACTTAAGGGCCAAAGGGACGACAGACGCGCCCAGTTTAGCAGATCATCTACTTTAGTAACTACTACGCCGCCGCTTTCGCTGGTGATATCACTACTCATTTGCAGGCTTTTTAAAAGTGGGTTTAAACATGGGCTTTCTTACGGCTGGCGCTTCTACAGGAGCATCAACAGTAACCGCTTCCACAACGGGTTCATTAGTCATGCTAAATGGTTTTACAACAAACTTGCCCTGTTCCAGGTTAAGTTGTTCGTAAAACGATGCCGGGATATTTACATCAGTTGTGGGTACGGTTGGTTTGGCTTTTATCCATTCCAGGTCGCCTTTGGCCCATACGTAAACCAGGCCAAGGATCAGGATGCCCAAAAACACAAACATTTCGGCCAGCGAAAACCATCCCCAGCGATTGTCCTGAGCTATTAGTTCATGATTACCAAAAACAGTCGCCCATGGAAACACAAACACCATCTCGACATCAAATAACAAAAATATTAAAGCGATAACGTAAAAACGCGAATTGAAGGGCAACCAGGCATTACCGGTAGGCTCTTCACCACATTCATAGGAAGTTAGCTTCTCGGGATTGGGATGATTGGGTGCCAGCAACCTGTTGAAAAAAAATATCACGCACACCATAATTATTCCGGTGAGCAGAAAGATGAGTATCTTTCCAAATTCTGATATTTGCGAAACCTCGGTCATGACAACAAAATTAACAAAACAAACCCATTTCGACGCAATAATTATTGGTGGCGGAGCCTGCGGGCTGATGTGCGCCGTGCAAGCCGGCTTTTTGGGTAAGCGTACCCTGATCCTGGAAAAGGCCGACCGCGTGGGTGCCAAGATCCTGATCAGTGGCGGTGGTAGGTGCAATTATACCAACCTATACGCTACAGACCAGCAGTTTATTTCGCAAAACCCGCACTTCTCTAAATCAGCGTTTTCGCAATGGACGGTGGAAGATACCATCAGCTTTTTTGAAACTTACGGCATTGAGGGCAAGGAAAAAACTTTAGGTCAGCTTTTCCCGGTGAGCGATAAAGCTAAAGATGTGGTACAAGTTTTTATCGACCTGTGTGCCGATCTTGACCAGGATATCTGGTGTAACGCCGAAGTTAAAATAGTGGAAAAAACTGACGACGGTTTTACTGTTCGGGTTGAAATTGACGGCAAACAGGAATATATCAGCGCGCCAAACGTGGTGATTGCCGCCGGTGGTTTACCTATCCCTAAAATGGGGGCTACCGATTTCGGGCTGAGAACCGCGCGGCAGTTTGACATGAAAATTGCCGATACCGCTCCTGCCCTGGTGCCTTTAACCATTACGGGTAAAGACCAGCCCTGGTATGAGCAATTGAGCGGCAACAGTATTTTTTGCCGGGTTTGGAATGACAGGATCAGCTTTGAGGAGAATATATTGTTCACCCATTGGGGCTTGAGCGGCCCGGCTATATTGCAGATATCCTCCTACTGGAAACCCGGCGAATCTATTTATATAGACCTGCTCCCCAACCAAAACATTGCCGACCTGATACAACTGGAAAAGGAAACCAACGGCAAAAAGATGCTGCTGGCCTACCTGGCAAGCCTTTACACCCGCAAATTTGCCGAAGCGCTGAGCGATAAGCTCCCGGTTGAAAAGAACCTGGCATCGCTCACCAAAACCGAAATTGAAGATCTGAGTGAACTGATCCACAACTTTAAAGTAAAACCTGCCGGCGATAAGGGTTACGATAAAGCCGAAGTAATGCGCGGTGGCGTATCAACCGATGAGTTATCATCCAAAACACTGGAAGCAAAGAAAGTGCCCGGTCTGTTCTTCGGCGGCGAGTGTGTGGATGTTACCGGCTGGCTTGGCGGTTACAACTTTCAATGGGCCTGGGCAAGCGGCTTTGTGATTGCGCAGAATATTTGAGGGGAAAGAGGTCGGGAAGTCTGGAAAGTCGGGAAAGTCCGAAAGCTTTTTGATCTCACTTTGAATAAGCAATATAAAATTATGTCATTGCGAGTTGTAAAATTTCGCGAAATTCTGAAGGTGGAATGACAACATAAAGCTATGTCATTGCGAGGAACGAAGCAATCGCGAACTGTGCAGATCCGCCCTGTATAGCATGCGATTGCTTCGTGCCTCGCAATGACATGGTGGACTTGTCATGGGTAGGAACGAAGCAATCGCGCGCGTACAAATCCGCTCTGTAAAGTTCGCGATTGCTTCGTTCCTCGCAATGACATGGTTTAATCATGCAAAGGAGTGTCAATTTCTGCCTAACATTAAGTTTGTGATTATTTGATTTCTTCTGTACTTTGCAAAGTACCTTCCGGACTTTCGGACTTCACCGACTTTCGGACTAAAAACACGTATATGTCGCCTGGAGTATTACTTTCTTTTATAATCGGTTATTTTTTGGTGCTGTTGGTGATCTCCTGGCTTACTTCAAAAAAATCGGCAGATAACGATACTTTTTTTGTGGCCAACCGTAACTCCAAGTGGTACCTGGTGGCCTTTGGCATGATTGGCACAGCGCTTAGCGGTGTAACTTTTATTTCGGTACCTGGCAAGGTAGGCGCGCCATCCGGCGACCAATTTTCCTACTTTCAATTTGTACTGGGTAACGCTGCAGGCTTTATCATCATAGCCACTGTTTTACTTCCGCTTTATTACAGGCTAAAACTCACTTCCATTTACAGCTACATTGAGGGTGCTTTGGGTACCTGGAGCTATAAAACCGCGGCGGGTATCTTTTTAATCAGCAGGGTAATAGGTTCGGCATTCAGGCTTTATTTAGTGGTGATCGTGTTACAGAAGTTTATTTTTGATAGTTATCATATTCCCTTCGCAGTAACCGTACTTATTTGCTTGCTGCTCATTTGGTCGTACACGTTTAAAGGCGGGTTAAAAACCATTATTATTACCGATAGCCTGCAAACGTTTTTCCTGGTGCTATCGGTTTTTCTGTCAATCTACTTCATTTGCAGTAGCCTGCATATGAATATTTTTGAAGCGGCCGATGCAATAAAAAACAGCAGTTACGCCAAGATCTTTTTCTTTAATGACTTTTTGAGCAGCAAATTCCATTTTACCAAAGCGTTTTTGGGCGGTTTATTTATCACCGTAGGAATGACGGGGCTTGACCAGGACCTGATGCAAAAAAACCTGAGTTTAAAGAACATTAAAGAGGCGCAGAAAAACATGTTCAGCTTTACAAGCGTGTTTGTGGTAATCAACATTTTCTTTTTAAGTGTGGGTGCCTTACTTTGGATGTATGCCAATAAATACGGCATCCACGTGGAAAAAACCGACTACCTATACCCTACCATCGCCCTTAAATACCTGGGCATTATGCCCGCGATGGTTTTCATGTTAGGTTTAACGGCGGCCACGTTTGCCACTACAGATTCTGCATTAACCGCCTTAACCACCTCTTTTTGTGTCGACTTTTTAGGCTTCAACAAAAAGGCCGATATCAACAGCAAAAAAATGGTTGGCACCCGCCATGCGGTACATATCGCCTTTTCGGGACTGATGTTTTTAACCATCATTATATTTAACGCAATTAATAACGACGCCGTGGTAAGCGCCATATTTGCCGTAGCATCCTATACCTATGGACCATTACTGGGCTTGTACTCCTTTGGCTTGTTTGTGAGTAACCGGCAGGTAAGGGATAAACTGGTACCTTTTATTTGCGTTGCGTCGCCTGCAATATGCTACTTTCTAAACGCTGAGTCAAAAATACTTTTAGGAGGCTATGTTTTTAGCAATGAGCTTATCATTGTTAACGGATTAATTACATTTGTTGGGCTATGGGTAAGCTCAAGTCCGAAAGTAATTGAAGTCGGAAAGTCCGAAAGTCAGTAAAGTCGGGAAGATTAGAAGTTTACCTGCAAAGCGTTTATAAATTGCATCAATAATGAAACATAAATAATTTTTACAAGTATTAATAACCACGAAGTTTCGGAATTTACCGGGTCTTCAAACTAAAAAACTAAACACTTCCGGACTTTCGGACTTCCCGACTTTCCGGACAAAAAAAAATCTTCCGGACTTCCCGACTTCTCGGACTTCCGGACTAAAACACAACATATGACAGGAGAAGATAAAATAAGACAAGCATTTGAGAACAAAAACTGGCAGGAAATTAAGGTAACCGATAGCTGGCAGATTTTTAAAATAATGGCCGAATTTGTTGATGGCTTTGAAAAACTGGCTAAAATAGGCCCATGTGTATCCATTTTTGGATCGGCACGTACCCACAACGATAATAACTACTACAAACTGGCCGAAGAAACCGCCCGTCTGCTTACTGAGCATGGCTACGGCGTAATATCTGGCGGTGGCCCTGGTATTATGGAGGCTGCCAATAAAGGCGCCTATGAGGCGGGCGGTAAATCGGTAGGTTTAAACATTGAGTTGCCATTTGAGCAATTCCACAATAAATATATTGACCGGGATAAGATTATGGAGTTTGATTACTTCTTTATCCGCAAGGTAATGTTCATGAAATATTCACAAGGCTTTATCATCCTTCCTGGTGGCTTTGGCACTATGGACGAATCTTTTGAAGCCATGACCCTTATCCAAACCGGCAAAATTGCCCGCTTCCCTATCATATTTGTGGGTATTGATTACTGGAAAGGTTTATTTAGCTGGATTGAAGATAAAATGCTGAATGATCAGCACAACATCAATCCCGACGATTTAAACCTATACCGTGTAGTTGATACCGCCGAAGAAGCGGTTGATCATATTACCCGTTTCTATAACAAATATGTATTGAAACCGAATTTTTAAGGTTGAAAAATCGTCATTGAGAGTGACAAAACCCTCTGACTCTGCAAAGTGAAGAGAGACTTACGAAGTTTTAAAAACTTCGTAAGTCTGGGTTTGCAACAACACAGTTTTTATTCAGCTTGTGGTCGGTGTTTTCACCGCACCACTCACGTACGCCGTTGTGATACGTAAAACTTTGGCGTGGTGCGGTGAAAATACCGACCATAGGCAAAAATGATAACATCGCCACTTGTCATTGCGAGGAGTAAAATCCGCGGACTGTGAAGGAAAGCATGACGTAAACCGGGTGCAGACGACTCACCCCGACGAGGCTACGCCCGTCTGCCCCTCTCTCCGACTGCGTCGCATAGAGGGGCTAAAAAGGTTTTATTTTCCCTACCCTCTTTGCGGCTTTAGCCGGAGAGAGGGTGGTCCAGCGAAGCGTAGACCGGGTGAGTCGTGGCCAACGTTCATGCGAATTTTTAAAAACGTCATGGGTAGGAACGAAGCAATCTCGTAGCCATGCATATTCGCTCTGTAGGGCTACGAGATTGCCGCGCTGCGCTCGCAATGACATAAATTTTTATATTTGTCATAGGCAGAAACGAAGTAATCCCCTATTTACAGATTCGCTCTGTAAGTAGGGGATTGCTTCGTCGTGCCTCCTACCCATGACGTCTTTTAAAAGATCTGTCATCCTGAACGCAGTGAAGGATCTATTCTACGCCATTCCTATTCGCCCTGTAAAGTTCGCTAATAGATGCTTCGTGCCTCAGCATGACAGGGTGGAGAGGATAGTTGTTACGTCATTTACACCTTCAGATTCCTCCGGATTTTTAAACTCGCAAGGACGATTTTTATTTTTACTAAGTACCGATATTCAACACACCTTATTTGCTTTTCTCAGGCGATGCAATCGCCGGCTCTTTAGCCAGATCTATCATAGCGCTTACCTCATCAACCAAACCATCGGCCGAGCCATCAAAGCCTACTACTTTAAAGCGAATGTTACCGCTTTTATCAATGATAAATTTGGTAGGAATACCACTTACCCCAAATTGCGATACCACCTTTGATTGCCTGCCATCAGCACCTTTTTCATCAAGTAAAACATAAAAGGTATATTTTTTATCGGCTATAAATTTCTTTACACCATCGGTATAGTTGTCGCCGTTTTCCCAAGTGTCAACAAATAAAAACTTCACATCGGCATCGTCCTTATATTTATTTACCGCTGTTTGCATGCCGGGGAACGATGCTTTACAAGGGCCGCACCAGGTTGCCCAAAAATCAACTATAACAACTTTGCCTTTCAAACTTGCCAGTGAAACGGTGTTACCTTCAAAATCTTTCAATGCAAATGGCAACGCAGGTTGATTGATCATTTGTTTGGTTAGCTCTTCGCGTTTTTTGTTTTTGGCAAAATTGGTAAGTGATGTAAGATATTCATCGTAACCTGCTTCACTCCCCTTCACTCCAACATAAGCCTTTTTCAATTCGGCCTTTAAGATTTCAGTTCCCTTACCATCTTTCAACGCGCTTTCAATTACCGGTTTTGACTCGGCGTATTTACCAAGCGCGTTTAAAATCAACACATAATGTTCGTTTATCTCGGGGTCATTATAAGTATTGGTAGCGTATACCTCTTTTTGATATTTTAAAGCTTCGTCGTACTTCTTTTCTTTATACAAAATAAATGCGTAGGTATCGGCATACATATCGTAAGATGCCTTTGCATTTTTCGCGGCCGCCCTGGGCGATGTATATAAAGCCGGCTGCGGATTTTTAACCTGATCGGCCATAATATCCAACGATTGCTTCGACAGTTTTTCTGCTGCATCCAGCTTTTCGCCGGTTTTAGCCCATTCATAGGCCGAGTTGTTGTAAGCAGCGGCCAGGTTTGTTTTAGTTTGAACCTTACCCGCGTAGATGTTAAATTTTGCGTTATCGCCTTTTTGCAAAAAGCCTGTGGCCAGTTCGGCACGGGCATAATCAAGCATACCGTTTTTCTCGTTCAGCTTTGAGGGGAATTCCTTCTCGTAAGCCTGGTACAACGAATCTTTTTTGTCCAGATCTTTTTGCTGATAAATGGCCATTGCAGTTTCATTATAAACCGACTCGCCTTTGGGGAATTTAGTTTGAATAACCTTACCTAATGAATCGGCAGATGCTGATTGTTTTGTCCAGTTCAAGATATACGCTGCAAGCAACAAGTCTTTTTCCTTATCGCTTTTCTCCAGTGTTTTCACTTTGTTGTTTAGCAAAGCTGTGGTCTCAGCGTCTTTTTTTTTGGCCAATGCGGAGTAATATTGTATACCGAACAATTTTTCGGTTGTAGGGTTTACCTCATCTTCCTTTTTAAATAGATCTATTCCCTTCTCACTATCCATTTTTATTTTCCCAAACCTCGTACCAAGTCCGCTGGTTAGTATAAAAGCCTCAGACTCATACGCTCCAGCAACCGGCTTTTTATCTTTATAAACCGGGAAGATATAACCCTTTTCAGCATTATTATCCACATCTTCGCCGCTTCCAATTTTAACAAAAAAAGCCTTAGCGTTAGCGGGTACGGTAAATTCGCCGGTTAGCAAAGCACCATTAGGTTTAAAATCAACGTCAGCAACGGGGTTATCTTTTCCATCGATAAAAAACACCGAGGCACTGATGTCTTTTTTACCATCAAGTGCTGTTCCTTTAGCGTCGTAGGTAATTTTAACCGTTTCCGATGGCCGGGGAAAAGCATCTGATAATTTAAGTGAGTTTTGGGCAAATGTATTTTGCAGCGCAAATAAGGCCGGCAAAACCAATAATAGTTTCTGTTTTTTCATGATAAGTATATTTTTCAGTCAGTCGTAATGTATTTTATAAATATATAAATATTGATTCAACGTTTCATAATGTTAAAAATACCTAAATAAGAACCCGTTAGAAAGTTAGATTAGATTGATGGCGATTCTTTTTCCTGAATTGCGCGCCACATCAGTTTAATGTTAACCTTGTTAAATATAATATACTGATTATCAAATAATTAAAACATATTTAATCTAAAATATGTTAAGTTATGTTAACCCAATTAAATGCGTTTTCCCTGCGATTCTAATCTCTTGACGCTATTTTTCCGACTCTTTTTACTAATTTGCGGCTATGGACCAACCTGCCAAACTCAAACCACAGGCTGCATTAGGCTTTATTTTTGTTACGTTGCTTATAGATGTTATCGGCTTTGGTATTATCATCCCGGTAATGCCTAAACTGATAGAGCACCTCATACACGGCTCATTAAGTGAAGCCTCTCTTTATTCGGGACTGATGCTATTAGCTTATTCCGTAATGCAGTTCATTTTCTCGCCTATGATAGGTAATCTGAGTGATAAATATGGACGCAGACCCGTTTTGCTAACCTCTTTATTAGGTTTTGGGGTCGATTATCTTTTCCTGGCTTTCGCACCTTCAATAGGCTGGCTTTTTGTAGGGCGTACTATTGCCGGTATTACCGGTGCAAGTTTTACAACGGCCTCTGCTTATATAGCCGATATCAGCACACCAGAAAAACGGGCTCAAAACTTTGGAATGATTGGAGTTGCTTTTGGTATAGGTTTTATCATAGGCCCCGTTTTGGGTGGAATTTTGGGTAAATGGAATGTACACTACCCATTTTTTGCCGCAGCGGGACTGGCTCTATTAAATGCAGCTTATGGTTTCTTTATTTTACCCGAGTCGTTAGCTTTAGATCATCGCCGGCCTTTTGATTGGAAACGGGCCAACCCACTTGGTTCTTTATTGCAGCTTAAAAAATACCCGTCGGTTATAGGTTTGGCAGCATCACTCTTCCTGGTATACTTTGCTGCGCAATCGGTACAAAGTGTATGGACATTTTTTACGATTCAAAAATTTGGCTGGAACGAAGATCTTGTAGGTTATTCTTTAGGTTTTATAGGCCTGATGATAGCCATTGTACAGGGCGGATTGATTCGCGTAATATTGCCCAAATTTGGAATGGAGCGCAGTATTTGGGTTGGCTTGCTATTTTACAGCTTAGGTTTAATATTATTTGCCGTTGCCAGCAAAAGTTGGATGATGTTTGCGTTTATGATCCCTTATGCCCTTGGTGGTATAGCCGGCCCCGCGCTACAAGGTACCATGACAAACCAGGTTCCGGCCAATGAACAAGGCGAGTTGCAGGGCGGCTTAACGAGTTTAATGAGTTTAAGCTCTATTTTTGGCCCCTGGATAATGACCACCTTGTTTTACTATTTTACCCGCAACACAACCAAGCTTTACGTGCCCGGCGCTCCCTTTATATTGGGTGCGTTATTAATGTTGATAGCTGCGCTGCTCGCCATAAGGAGTTTCAAAAAGACAAAGAAACTTGAACCAAAAGAAACTATTGTAACCGATTTATTATAATTGGCCCAAAACTTTTACATCGCTTAAACCTTTATCAATTTAATGACTAAAAAACCTCAAAAGCACTCAGCAGCGCTGGGATTTATATTTGTTACGCTGTTTATTGATGTGTTGGGTTTAGCGGTTATCATTCCGGTGATGCCCAAATTACTGGAAACCCTGGGCCATGTTGATGTAAGTACCGCTGCGCAGTATAGCGGATACTTAACGTTCACGTATGCTTCCATGCAATTTCTTTTCTCATCTGTAGTTGGCAACCTGAGCGACCGCTATGGCAGGCGCCCAGTTCTGTTAAGTTCATTATTAGGTTTTGGTATCGATTATGTTTTTATGGCCTTTGCCCCTACTATAGCCTGGTTATTTGTGGGCCGGGTAATAGCCGGCATTACAGGTGCCAGTACATCCACGGCCACAGCTTACATTGCTGATATCAGTACCGGAAAAAACAGGGCCGCAAATTTTGGCCTGGTGGGTGCGGCTTCGGGCGTGGGCTTCATTGTAGGCATAGCCATGGGCAGTTTCCTTGGCGAACTGAATGTGCGATTGCCTTTTATGGCCGCGGCCGCATTTGCCTTTGTAAACGCAATATATGGTTATTTTGTACTCCCTGAATCGCTGGCAGCAGAAAACCGCCGCCCGTTTGAATGGAAAAAATCAAACCCGATAAGTTCATTGCGTAACCTTGGTAAATACCCGGCGTTAACCAGCCTCATCACCGCATTTTCGCTGGTTTACATAGGCCAAAAGGCCGTTGAGTATGTAATGTCGTTTTATGTTACCTTAAAATTCAATTGGCAGTTGAAGAGTATTGGATACCTCGGCTTTTTTATAGGTATAATTTTGGTAGCGATACAGGGTGGATTGATCAGGTACACCATCCCCAAATTTGGACAGGAGAAAAACATTATAGCGGGGCTATTATTTTACACCCTTGGTCTTACACTTATCGCTTTTGCAACACAGGGCTGGATGATGTACGTATTTATGATCCCTTATTGCCTTGGCGGTATTTCGGGGCCATCATTACAGGGGATGATCACAGGCACTGTATCAGCTAAAGAGCAGGGCGAACTACAGGGATCGCTGGCAGGCATCAGTAGTTTGGCTGTAATTATCGGGCCATTGCTTATGAGTTCGGTATTTAATCTTTTCACCCATAAAAATACAACAACCTATTTTCCGGGCGCGCCTTATATATTAGGTGCCTTACTGATGCTATTGAGTACTTTTATGGCGATGCGAAGTTTCAAAAAGAATCCTTCATTGGATGCGAAACAAGTTGAACCAACGGCTACTCCAACCCACTAACGCCACCCGATATTACAAATTTCATCATATCGGCGGCACTTTTGTCAATGTGTTTCACTTTGCTGGCATCAACAATAACAACCTGGCCTGCAAACGAATAGGAATAAGGAAAATATACAGCAACCTCACCAGGTAAGCCCAATACCGCCAGATCTTTTTGCACCAGGAAACCAATCTTTTTCAACCCAAATTCATTCACCTCTACCAAAACAGGCTCATTAAACTTTTTCTCTTCGCCAACAAATGCTTCGGTAAGATCTTTTATAGACGAATACAGGAATGCAAAAATTGGCAAACGGTTAAACCAACGTTTAAACCAGCGTTTGATAGGCTCGGTAACTACGTTGGTTACCAATACACCCGCAATCATGATCACCACAACTACATTTAAAATTCCCAACCCTGGAATGTAGATGTGCTTGCCAGAGCCATCAACCAACAGATCACTCAAATTCAAAGCTTTATCAACGGTTGATACGCCCCAGTACATTAAAAATATTGCAGCGCCAATGGGCACTACTACCAGTAGTCCCTTTGCAAAATACCTGAATAATACACGTGCAAAATTGTTCATAAGCCCCCTTTGAATTTCTATTCGTAAAAGTACACCCTTTTTACCCTTTGCGAAACATTAGTTAATATCTCATACGGGATAGTACCTATTTGCCTGGCCAGCTCTTCAATGCGTTGGTGCTGTTCATCAAAAACAATTACTTCATCACCCTCGCGAACATCCAGGCCGCTTACGTCAAGCATGCACATATCCATAGTAATATTACCAACGGTTGGTACCAGCGTTCCCTTCACCAGCATTTTGCCAATACCATTGCCAAAAGCACGCAGGTAGCCATCGGCATAACCTATGCGTACAGTGGCTATTTTGCCGTCCTTTTTTAACTTGCCACTGCGGCCATAGCTAATTGTATCGCCGCCTTTTATCTTTTTCACCTGGGCTATGCTGGTTTTTAAACTGGCAATGGGCTGCAGGTCGGTTTCTTTAATACTTACAGCCGAATCTACACCGTATAAGCCGATGCCCAGCCTCACCATATCGTAATGCGCGGATGGCCAGCGAATAATGCCTGCCGTATTGCATAGATGTTTGATCACTTTATAGCCCAGCGTTTTTTCTATCTCTTTAAAAGCTTTTTCAAAGCGTTTGATCTGTGTTTGGGTAAAACCATCGTGTTTTGATGCCTCACTTGCGGCAAGGTGCGAAAATACCGACTGGATGCGCACATACCGGTTCTGTTCCAACATATCGCATAGTGTTTCAATCTCGTGATTTTCAAAACCCAGCCTGTGCATACCGGTATCTATTTTAAGATGTACCGGGTAGTTTGAAATATTACGATCAAGCGCGTAGCCCACAAAATCATCTAACAAACCAAAGCTGTATATCGCCGGCTCCAATTTATATTCGATGACCTTATCAAATGCCGAAGCCTCAGGGTTAAGCACTATAACAGGCAAATTAATACCCGCCTGCCGTAAGGATACCCCTTCGTCAATATAAGCAACTGCCAGATAATCAACTTTGTTATATTGCAGCATGTTGGCCACCTCAAAAGTGCCGCTACCATAGCTAAAAGCCTTCACCATGGCCATTACCTTTACGCCTGGCTCAATCTTTGATTTATAAAAGTTGAGGTTACTCAATAAAGTGTTCAGGTTAATTTCCAGTATGGTTTCATGTGCTTTTTGCGCCAATGCGCGGCTGATGCGCTCAAATTCGAAACTCCTCGAACCTTTAATCAGTATAGTTTCCTCTTTAAAATTCAATTGCCTTAATTGCTGCAGCATGGCGGCGGTATCTTTAAAAAAGTGCTGTTCGGCTACATTAAAAAAATGTTCGTAAGCCATCAACGCCTCGCCTACCCCAACAAATTTATCTACCTTTTTACTGCTGATAAGGTTGGCAACCTGCCTATACAATTCATCCTGTTGCAAGCCAGACTGATAGATGTCCGACAGGATGAGCGTTTTCTTTTGATGCTGATTTTGCTGGCCCAGAAAATTGAGCGCTATCTCTAACGATTGCAAATCTGAATTATAAGAGTCGTCAATTACCGAGCAATTGTTTACGCCAGTCTTCAACTCCAATCGCATACTTACCGGCGCAAGGCGTTCAATCCGTTTATCGGCCTCAACCGGGCTATAGCCCAAAGCCAGCATCGTTGCCCAGCAAATGATGGCATTCTCTACAGAGGCTTCGTCAGCAAAAGGGATAAGGCATTCGATCTCACGTTTTTGATATTGAGCGCGGAGATAATAGCTTTTGGCTATTACGGTTTCGCTAAAAACGTACAGATCGGCCTGGTTCATTTTGCGGCTCCAGGTAAAAGTTTCCCTTGCCTTAATATCCGCCTGAAAGTTTAATAACTGATCGTAGTTGTAGATCAATTTTTCGCAATGCCTAAACAGCTGTAGTTTTTCCAGCATCTTTTCACGCCGATCTTTAAACCCTTCGTCATGCGCTGTACCTATATGGGTTAAAACTCCTACCTGGGGCTTTATAATAGCCTCCAGCTTATCCATTTCATTAATAGTTGATATTCCCGCCTCAAAAATCCCGAGATCATTACGGCCGTTTATTTGCCATACAGAAAGTGGCACTCCAATTTGTGAGTTATAACTTTTAGGATTACGGACAATGTTTTTATCTGCAGCCAGCAATTGGTACAACCATTCCTTTACTATGGTTTTACCGTTGCTGCCGGTAATACCTATCACCTGCAAATCAAAACGGCTGCGGTGATAAGCGGCAAGGGCCTGCATGGCAGCCAGTGGATCATCAACAATTAAAAAGTTAGCTTCGGGCAGGTTGAACTCCGGGCCATACTCAACCACAAAATTACGCACACCTGCCGCATAAGCTTCGGCAACAAACTCGTGACCATTGCGCCGGCCGCTCAAGGCAAAAAACAAACCCTCGGCAGGGTTATTGATCCTGCGGCTATCTGTGAACAACGTATTAATAGTATATTCTTTTACAATTTGCCCACCTGCGTTAATGATCTGCTTCACCTCGGTTATGGCGTACTGGTTGCTATGCATGGTACGAAATTGCTTATATTAATTTAACAATAGAAAGATTTTTAACGAATTTTGATGCTATAAATGGATGGCCAAAAGAAAATAAAGATCACCGACGAAAAAGTTGCCCTTGTAAAAGCCGAACATTTTTGCGCTTACCAGGAACGCTCCCAACAGGAAACCCGCGACAAGCTTTACGAATGGGGGCTTTACCCCGATGCCGTTGAACGGGTAATAAGCGAACTGATACAAGGCAATTTTTTAAATGAAGAGCGCTTTGCCAAAGCCTACACCAAAGGTAAATTTGCACAAAAAGCCTGGGGACGCATCAAGATAAAACAAGGCCTTAAATTTAAACGGGTACCCGATGTACTGATAAAAAAAGCCCTGCAAACTATCGACCTTGACGATTACCACGCCACCTTAATCCGTATTATTGAGAAAAAGGTAGCCACCCTAACCGAAAAAAATGAGCTAAAACGCCGATACAAGCTACAACAGTATGCTATGGGTCGTGGATATGAGGCCGACCTTATAGCTGATATTTTGAAAACCAGCCAGTTATAAACTATTTAAAAAAAAGTAAAATTTTCTCTTGCAGAACATCCAATTCTGTCTATATTTGCACTCCCGCAAACGAGATAGGCACACGACCAACTCCAAGTAGGAAAAATACCAATGCGAAAGTAGCTCAGTTGGTAGAGCACGACCTTGCCAAGGTCGGGGTCGCGAGTTCGAATCTCGTCTTTCGCTCAAAGCCCTTCCGTTAAAAGAAGGGTTTTATTTTTGAAGATCGAAAGCCTGTTAGCAGGCAATGATCATCATGCTCAGATGGTGGAACTGGTAGACACGCAGGACTTAAAATCCTGTTCCCGTAAACGGAGTGCGGGTTCGATTCCCGCTCTGAGTACAAAAGCAGAGTAAAATCGCTTCAAAAGCCCTTAAATCAATGATTTAGGGGCTTTTGTCATTTAAGACCTACTCAAAACTCGCATATAAACACATAATTCTATTGAACGATTCATTGAGTAACCTAAACGCAAAAAAAGACTCAATGGAAACGCTACAATAGACTGATATACAAGCATGTACACCTCGTAAACATCTTGATTATCAGCGGCCGGAATCCGACATTTGTTTTACCTTTTTATTAAGCAATTATGTTAGAAAAAAGCTTCGGGTTATTGTTCTTTATGAGAAAACCTAAAAATTACAAATCAGGGCCGTTGCCCATCTATTTAAAAATCACTATTGACGGTGCTGCTGTGGAGCTCTCGTCCAAACGAAAATGCGAACCGGCGCAGTGGGGCGGAAAATCAGGCAGGGCTATTGGAAATAAGGAATCAGTGAAAGAACTGAATCATTATTTAGATTCACTGGAACAAAAGGTTTTTCAGGCAAAAAGAAAATTGATCGATACGGACAGGGAAATTACAGTCGAGGCGATTAAAGCTATGATGACCGGTACAGATGAGAAGAAAATAATGATACTGGACGTTTTTAAAAAACACAACCAGCAAATGAAGGCTTTGGAAGGAATTGAGTTTGCCTCCAATACAATAGACAGGTATGAAACGACTATCAACCATGCCACCAGTTTCATTCGATGGAAATTTGGGCTGGCTGACATTGATATCAGGAAACTGGACCATGAATTCATCACGGAGTTTTGCTTTTGGTTTAAGAGTGTTCAAAAATGCAACCACAATTCGACGATGAAATACCTGTCAAACTTTAAAAAGATCGTTTTGATCTGTGTTAAAAACAGGTGGTTGCATGCAGACCCATTCCCCGATTTTAAATTCACGAAAAAACCTGTGGAACGGCTGGCATTAACTGAACACGAACTTAAAAAGATAGCTGAGAAAAATTTTCATGCAGAGAGGTTGGTACATGTTCGTGACATTTTTCTGTTCAGTTGTTATACGGGGCTGGCATACGCCGACGTCGAGAAATTAAAGTATAGTGAAATAGTGACGGGCGTAGACAACTCCGATTGGATATTTACCCACCGCCAGAAAACAGGTGCATCAACAAGAGTCCCACTCCTTCCAGATGCATCAGCCATTTTGGAAAAGTACAAAACAAATCCAAAATGTCTAAATAGCGGCTTGGTGCTACCGGTCTTAAGCAATCAAAAGATGAATTCTTATTTAAAAGAGATCGCCGATATTACCGGAATCGACAAGGAGCTTACTTTTCACATAGCACGGCATACGTTCGCAAGCACCATCACACTGAACAATGGTGTTCCGATGGAGACTGTTTCAAAAATGCTCGGCCACGCTAATATTAAGCAAACGCAGCCTTATGCTAAATTAAACGACAGGAAGGTAAGTGATGATATGCGGCAGCTACTTGTAAATAGGAAAGTTTACAATACTTAATGAATCAGATCGCTTTAATTACACCTAATATTAAATGATTTGGTAACAATATCTCCTTATCAATTGCCACATTTTTCATAAAAAATCCCGTTGCTCCGGCATTGAAAGTACTCAACCGCAAAGGAATATCAGTTAAACTAAGGACTTATTGATGAAAATAAAACCTAGAATAAAAAGACAGACAAAGGTTGGCAAAAAACCAACTTTTGTTTATCTTTGGTATATCATTCCGGGAAGGTCCCGGTTGAGCGACGTAAAATGTAAAAAAGTTTGAAAATAAGGAGATCGCCGATGAGTAATAAAAAACGAAGAAACGATGATCATCATCTATCAAAAGAAATTACAGGATTTTGCGAAAAAACACGCAGACGCCACTAACAGTATTGCTACCTGGAGAAAGGTAGCACAAGAAGCAAAATGGGAAAAAGGCACCGATATTCTAGCCGATTTTCCGAAAGCTAAACTAATACCCGCAAAGCGGGCCCGTTTCAAGATTACCGGTAACAAATACCGTTTAATCATTGAGGTAGATTATGCTGATAAAATCGTTGAAATACGGTTTATCGGCACCCATTCCGAATATGACAAAATTGATGCGGGTACCATTTAGGGTTAACTTATTAAGATATGACCAAAAAGCATTGGTTTTTATTAGAAACGGAGCAACAATATAGTGATGCTGTTGCCAGGTATGAAACAATCAAATATGCAACAGCGGGAGAAGATCACCAGGAAAAACTCCTGCTGGTGCACCTGATTGAAACGTATGAAAATAAACATTGGGATTTACCCGAGGTTGATCCTATTGAAATGATTAAGATCCGAATGGAGGACTTTGGCTATAAAGCGGCAGACCTTGCCGCAGTTTATGGGGATAAAGGTACTGTTAGCAAGGTTTTGAATTATAAGCAACCATTGTCCCTCACAATGATCAGGAAATTTAGTGAGTTATTACGCTTACCGGCATCTGCATTGGTTAAAGAATACAAACTGTGTGATTAATAGTATAGCCCTTTGCCATAACAACCATCAATAAAGAGCTTTAGTACTAGTTTTATGACGGCCATCTATTAATTGCCTGGCACGGCGACGGCTTCAGCAGCTCTGAATAATATTAATTCTTTTATAACAAATCGAAATCGTAAGATGCTTAGGTTGTGAATTTCATAGAGAGCAGTTTCCAGCCTTTCCATCAACACCGGAACTAAGTGATTAAATGTTTGAAATCTCTCAAAGCTGTAAATTTATTTAAATACTTAAATGTTTGTGGGGGAGTAAATTCAGGATGGATCAATTTTATGGCGCTAAGCAGAATCTCTTCGTTTAACGCGATAACTTCACTCATCTCTATACCGATTGCCTTCTTATGATTTTTGTAATACTCATCAAATCCAATCTTATCGATTCCTAGTTTTTCATGATACTTTTGCCACATTTGCTCCGGTTCACATTTGATAATCTGTTTGACTATTGCAATGGCCGTAATCGCTTTTTTAGGCTGGGTTGTATAGATAATTAAAGTGTCACCGGCGGAGGCTTTAGGCGCAGATTTTCTAAGCTCGATCGTTTTACGTCCAAAGAGCATCTCTTTGACATATTTCTCCTTTACTGATATAAGTATCAAGTCGCTCATAATATTAGACCGTTTCCCATGGCATACAATTCCATAAAGGTAGTGCTTTTAATACGAAGCGGCGATTGAAAATTATTATCCGATTCGTTGTTCCGAGCCAGAACCTGCTTTATTTTCGCAAGTTGGACAACATTCGGAAATGACTCGGAATCGCTGAATCGCAAGACCTTAATGGGCTTATCCGATACACCTTTAACCAAGTTCGAGATATCCCTTTTCCATGAATAAACCCCAAATTTTTCGTGTTTCTTAAAAACCTCTTTCGCGGGCCCAACTATCACCTCATTCAGGTATGACGAGCATACGATTCCCTTTTGACGAGTTGATTTAGGGTCCGAACTGGCATACCATAAAATTCTCGCCGGAAATTTTTCGACATTTGGATTGACATTGCGGTAATAAACATTTTCCTTGCTCCAGATAAGCGTTGGCTGAACGCCAAAGAGTTCTGATTTGGCAGCTTTCGTATCAAAAAGCTCTTTTGCATAATATGGTTTAATCGGTATAATAAAACATGGAATATCCGCATCGCAGATTTTCAATGGCCATAAGAGCTTCTCTAAAGTTAAAGCCTCCAATGTTGATTTATTAATAACGCCGATCAGTTTCTTAAGTCCAGGGATTTTTGTTGATATGTGTGATAACTCGGTCGGCAACTGTGCGCCTTCATATAAGCCAGACTTAATACCTCGTATGTACACATCGTCTTGAAAAAAGAAACCTGAACCCATTAGAATTCCCTTTTCGATATCCGTCAAAAAAGGATCACTTACTACAATAAAATTTCTCGCCTTGCTTAATGCCAGTTTAACTAAATCGTTTATATTTTGGATGAAGATTGTCTGCCGGAGGGAATATTGTTTAGTACGGATTACTGGAACCATAAAACTATCGTCGGCATCCAGGTATCCGTAAAAGGCTACAGTTTTCCCGGCTTCCTTTATGACTTGTACACAGCCGGTCGGTTTTGCCACGAGATCATTAAGAATTGATCCGAAAGCCGATTTTTTTTCCCCGGCACCGGTATTCAAGAACATTTCATCGATCTCACTACGATCTACAGGCCTCAACTTACCCACAGTAAAATTGTTTCCCGACAACTTATTAGGATAATAATCTTCGGCGTTTATGGAAAGGTCTATTTCTGATATGAGGGTTGATGGGGTAATGACTTTGAGCTGATAAGAGGCTAGTATCTCTTTGGCCTGTTTTAATATCCCATCATCTAACGTTACAAAATAAGGGAAACCCGACAGCACAGATTCCGCCACCTGTCTTCGATCGGAACGGTCATTGTCAGAACTGCCCGGAAAAAACTTCAGTAATTCGGTTTCGACAAGCTTTATGCTTGGCTTATCTATATTTAATTCAGGAAAATCTTTCAAGAATAAGCGGCTTCTATCCCGCCGCAGGGTATTTGCGTCTCTGAAAATTTCGCTGGTTGTTTCAGAAGTTTGGTAATATTCAACCTCCGTTACTAACCAATCACTTTGTAACTGCACTATTTCGTCTCTCACTTTATCGGAAACCGACATATCCATCAATTTTGCAATAATGTTAAAATCCAATACAGCCTTGATTTTGTCGTTTTTTTGAATTGAAAACAGATCTTCTCCACCAAAACTGAACCACCAGACGACCAAATGTACATTCGGGTTATTTCCACGACTGGGCAATTTGCCTTTTGGCTGAAAATTATAACGGGTCCAAAACGATATTGCCTGAGCATAATCACTCCGACAGCTTAATTTTATCCCTCTTGCTTTAAGTTTGAAATCTTCAACTAATTTATCTAACAGTTTATCCGCCAACCCTTGGCCTCTTGAAGAAATATCCACGCACAAATGAACAATTGAAAGCGTTTGGTTTTTGGCAGTATACCTAAATTGCAAATAGCCAACCACCTGATTGTTGATTTCCGCAACTAAAATCCACTTTTTTGTAATACAATCTTTGAAAGCCTCTTTCGGCATAAGTCCCAATGTTGCCCGATTCAGACCCCATATTTTGCAAATACTATCGAGATGATCCGGCTTTGCGTAGTTTATTTTTAATTGCATGTAATAAAGTAGGAACAGCCAATTTAATGCTAAAATAATAAATCAACGAAAAAAGCTTTATTGTACTAAATGTATGAGCGATACCATTGGGGTACTTTGAAAAGAAAATGATAAAGAATTAGTGATTTATTTTGCTGCATCTGACGAAAAACGATGGATTATACTCGCTGTGAATTGTCCAATATCTCTTCTTCGCTCTTTGTATACCAACAGGCGCAATCAGCAGGCGTCACCACATCGCGTTGCCTGTTGATACACATGGCAAAAGCCTAAGCTATACTTTACTTGAAATGGAGATAGCTGAAGACGATGATGAGTAAACTACCGCAAGTTTTCAACTGATATTATTCATTAAAGCCGACTGTAGACCAAAAAAATGCGAACAGACTTTTAACTCAAATACCGAATGCCTTATGCCGCGTGTTCATATGCCCATTCAATAATTTGCTGAATAGCTTTTAATAGATCGGCCTGACCTTCAATTGACCTGACATCTATGCCACAGATGACACTGCCGTTATGTACAGCATGAATATTAGCATAATAAATACCACTGAGCAACAAAACTATAATCGGGGTGATTTTAACGAGCGTCCCTTTAAATTTCTGCTCAGCTAATTCGAGCATGGGTTCGGCCATCATCTCTCTGGTATGATGAATACTTCGCATTAAGTCGCTGTCCCCCGTAAGCTCCCATAAAATCAAATGTTGCATCTCCATATCCGCGGAGAGATATTCCCATTGCCTTTGGAGCAATTCAATAATCAGTTCTTTGCCTGGCTCATGATCGTTTTTACCGACCTCAGCTTTTACCTTTTCGAAAAACTTCATCCAATAATCTTTCTGAAGAATATAATCCTCAATTAATTTTTTAATATTCCGGCCAAAATATTGGTAAACCAATGATCTGTCTACGCCGGCCTCTCTGGCAATATTAGCGTAGTACAAGGCATTAATACCGTCCGCCTTAAATAGTCTACCGATAGCATTGAAGATCCTTTGCTTAGTTTCATCTTTGTTTTTCATATATCTTTTTGTCTAAATATCCTTATCCCCTGGCAGCTGCATCCCATATCATGTCATAAATATTATGCATTTGTCGCGATCATTTCATTTTTCCGGAGCTCTACTACTACCACTGCAAAATGGCATCTTCGCCAAATAAGAAATAAACATTTTGAAGTTTAGGACATGCCAGGGAGCCGATCTTTTTATATTTGATAAATCCATTTTAGTAGTCGTTCCTATCCTCATTAATCCACCAACAAGTTCAAGAATGGTAAAAGTAATTTTCATTGAACAAGACAATTATAAAACATCAGCAGGCATAGCATTGCAATTACATAAACGCACCGACTTCACACAGCGCTTTTAATTAATTTAAGAACAAATGAAGATTAGTTATAGGCATTCTTAGTTGAAAGATCCATCATTTCTGCAATTCGAGGGTATGACAAACCTTCATAAAAAGAATAGAGCAAAATTTATCAACCCGTGCTCTAAAAAAGACTATATTATCGTTTCTATTAAAAAGAAAAGGCAGACGTAAAACGTCATGCCTTCTCGCATTTTTCGTTTAATTGGCAGTTATTTTTTATTATCTATTTTTTTACCATCCGGGGTTGTTGCTGCCTATCAACTTGTTAGTATTCAATTCACTCACAGGGATTGGCATTAACAGGTTCCTGTTCGTTCTCGTCTTTACCACATTGTCCTGCGATTTGGTAATTTTATTCATTACACTCAGGTAAATGCCCCAACGGATCAAGTCGAAATGACGGGTGCCATTTTCCAAAGCAAATTCCCGGGCACGTTCTGCCAACACAAAATCACGGAAAGTATCTTTGGTCATTCCCGCGGGGGCAACCGATGCCTTGGCCCGGTTTCGGGTCATGTTCAACGCATTATAGGCAATTCCAGTCGGCCCGTTCACCTCGTTCTCAGCCTCCGCAAGCATCAGATACACTTCTGCAAAACGCATGAATGGATAATAGGCATCACTGCTCGCGATGAGCGGGCTGCTTACATCGCTGAATTTGATGATATAAGCTCTTTCATCGGTCGTACCGTTGTTAGTATAGGTTACGCCGTTAACAACCTGGTATTTAGCTGCAAGACGTAAAGGATAAAAGTTTTTGGTTGCGGTCGTCGTATTCTGTACATAGTTATGGGCGACACCTTCCAGCGCACGGAGATCCTGATCTTCATAATCATTATACTCGGTGTTGGTCATATAAACAGCGCCACGGCCAAAGGTTGAGACGCATGAAAAGTAAGTGTTTAACTGATTTACGAAAGCGGAACCATCAAGTGACTGCAGTTCCCACATGTGCTCTCCCTTGTTTCGGTTGCCCTTTGCCCACATATCTTTTATACTGGTGAACAACGGATAATTGGCGGCGTAGTTATTGATCACCTCTGTCGCCTTTTGTCGGGCAAGTTCAAAATAAGCCTTTGAATCGATCGCTTCATAACCCGCGACGACCGTTTTGGTATGCGTGTACACTGCGTTACTGTTAACATCGCCGGTTCTTACGTTAATATTCACTGTTGGGGCTGCACAAGCTGCAATGGTCAAATAGGCTTTCGCTAAGAAGGCATCTGCAACGGCTCGGTTTACGCGGCCGGATTCGCCGCCATTAGGATCACCCGGTGGAAGCAGATTGGTGCTGGCCAGTTTAAGATCGCTGAATATCTGGTTGTATACATCCAAAACCGGTGATCTCGGCACATCTGCGTTTGGGTCAACTGAAAGAGACTTTAAGCGTATCGGAACAGGTCCGTAAAATTGAACCAACATAAAATAAGACCAACCACGCAAAAAATAGGCCTCACCTAAGATCCGGTTTTGTATGGTAGTGTTAATGCCCGTCATTGGCCCAACTTTTTCCAATACCACATTTGCACGGGCGATGACTTTGTAAAAGCCTACCCATGGGCCGTCTACACCGAAATAGTTTTGAGGGTTACCTGCACCGGTGCCACCCAAATACCAGGAGGCTCCTGATACGTGGTCATCATCCAGTACCGGAATATTCCACATCGGCTGGGTATAAAGGTCATAGGTATATAGCTCATTGTATACAGAATTGATAGCAGCCACTGCATCAGCCTGCGTCTTGTAAAAGTTACCTGCACCAATGGAACTGATCATTTTTTCTTCCAGCATTTTTTTGCAACTCAGATTGCTGAGCGTCAGCAGACCCACCACTATGGTCAAAACTTTTTTGTAAATTCTTTTCATCACTCTTATAGTTTAAAATGAAGCTCTTATATTAATATTATAGGAACGGATATTAGGGTACCCGCCCAGATCGACACCCTGGCGCGCGGCATCATTGCCATATCCGTTGACCTCCGGATCATATCCTTTGTATTTGGTTAGGGTCAGCAGGTTGTTGGCCATTACAGAAACTTTCAGCAGCCTTAACCCTGCAAATTTTGTTTTTACAGTATAACCGAAAGTGATGTTCTTTAAACGTACATAAGAACCATCCTCGATAAATCTGCGGGTAAAGAGCGCGGTCTGACGGCCGTAATCAAGAACAACTTTGGGAGCGGTTGCATTGCTATTATCAGCACCATCTCTCCAGGCTCCCTGATATATGGATAACAAAGTATTTTTTGACCCGCCGGGTAATGCGAAGAATCGGGTATTCATGTTGATAATGTCATTTCCATAGACGGATGTAACGAGGATGCTGGCATCAAAATCCTTGTACCTAAAGCTGTTGGTCAGGCCCGCCGTGAATTTTGGATTTACATCGCCGATGTACGTACGGTCAGCCGCCGTTAATGCATTAGGTTTGCCGTCAAGGTCTTTATACCTGATCTCCCCCACTAGCCTCAAAGCCGCAGCGTCACTGATGCCCGCATTGGCGGGATTTGCCCTTACTTCTGCAATACTATTATAGTAACCGTCTTCTACATAGCCGTAAATGGCACCGATGGGATGACCTGGCGCCTGAATAAAAGGCTGGTCATTCGTTGAGATAGCAGGCGCAAAATTCCGAAGGGCGCCATTACCTAAACTGGTGATTTTATTCCGGTTAAATGCAATATTAAAATTGGTGTTCCAGGTAAAATTTGTTGTTACTACAGGCGTGGCTGCTATAGCGATTTCTAAACCTTTATTAACTACATTACCCGCATTCACCAGTTGGGTAGGAAAGCCTGTTGAAGCCGGTACCGTGACAGATTGCAAGAGGTCATGGATATTCTTTTTATACGCGTCGATCGTTAAATTCAAACGGCTGCTGAACAAGCTCAGATCCATACCCAGGTTGTAGGATGCTGTAGTTTCCCATTTCAATTTGGCATTGCCCGGACCCGAGTAATAGTCAGGCCCTATACCCACCTGCTGCGCTCCGTTGAAAATATAAGGTTCGCTGATCAGCTTATCGTAAGTTGAATAAGGAGCTATACCCTGGTTACCGGTTTGTCCGTAGCTGAACCTTAACTTAAGATCAGACAAGTAGCTCAGTTTATTTTTAAGGAAATTTTCGTTGCTCACTCTCCACGCGATAGCACCTGAAGGGAAGTAGGCGAACGGATTCTCCTGAAATTTACTTGATCCATCTCTTCTTAAAGATGCCGTTAGTACGTACCGGTCACTATAGGTATAGTTTACTCTGGCTAAGAATGATTGTAATTTTTGATTAGTCGCCCCCATTGCCGGTGTTACCTGATTCAGCGCAAGCGCAAGATTCTCGTTCTTTAAAGTCGCCGTAGGGAAGTTTGTCGCAGCCTGATTACGATAGCTCGTGTTCGTCACCTCATAAGTTCCGCCTAAAATAGCGGTGATCGTATGCAGCTTACCGAAGGTCTTGTTGTAATTCAGGAGACTTTCAAATGCTGCATTATTAAACCCGCTGGTGCCTTTTAAAGCCGAACCGTTAGCCGAATAACCTTCGTAAGTTGTTACCGGATAAAATTGGTCGCGATCAGTTTGTGTTGAATTCAGGCCTATGTTCTGACGGAATTTCAATCCATCGATAATTTTTACTTCGAAGTAGTTCGACGAAAATATGCTCAAATTGGTCAACTTGTTCAGGATATCTGAAGCATAAATGACAGGGTTGGTTGTAAAAAATGCTTCTCCAGTACGAGTGGAAGAAAAGTCAGTTACGGATTCGTTGGTTGGCGGAAATGTCAGTGCGGAACGGGTAACGCCTGCGTCGGCGCCATCGGTACGCTGGACATTTGTGGTCACACCATTACTAACAGACCTGCCGATAGTAGTACTTGTGCCTATTGTAAATATCTTACCTACATTCCTGTTCAGGTTAACGTTCATGCCGAATTTGGTGAAATCGGAGTGTATGATCGTTCCTTCCTGGCTTGTGTAGTTGAACGACAGGCTATGAGTGCCCGCGTCAGAACCGCCGGAAATATTCATTGAATAGTTATTGTACCTGGCTGTACGGAATATTTGATCCTGCCACGAAAAATTATTCCCGGCGTAATCCTGAGGGCCGTTGACATATACACCGCCGACAGTTGTCCCGGGATAAGGCTGAGTATAGGTCGTACCGGTATATTTATTGGAATTGTCCGACCCTTCGTTACGATAAGTAGCATATTCCTGAGCATTCAGTACCCTTAATTTTTTTGCTACCTGGGAAACACCACTGGTAAAATTGAACTCGATACGATCCTTACCGGATTTGCCGCGACGTGTTGTGATAAGCACAACACCATTGGCGCCGCGTGATCCGTAGATGGCAGTCGCTGAAGCATCTTTTAATACGTCTATCGATTCAATATCGTTGGGATTAAGGAACTGCAACGCATTCACAGAACTTCTTTCCGCGCTGTTGATCGAAGAAGGCTGCGAACTGGCCGATCCATTGAACGGGATACCGTCAATAACATACAATGGTTCCGAACTGCCGTAAAAAGTGCTTGTTCCGCGAACCTTGATCTGGATACTTGCACCCGGAGCGCCTTCACTTTGAGTGACATCTACACCTGCCAGTTTCCCCTGCATGGCTTGAAGCACATTGGTAGGAGATTCCTTGATCAACTCCTCTCTGGTGACTCTTTGAACAGCGCCGGTCACGTCAGTTTTTCTCTGACTGCCATAGCCGACGCCCACAACCACTACATCCGACAAAGCGGTGGTCGTTGATATCAGCTTCGCGTTAATGGTCGTTCTCCCATTGACCGCGATCTCCTGGGCTTTCATACTGATAAAGCTGAATACAAGAATGGCTGAATTATTGGGAACCTTTATGCTGTAGGCACCATTCTGGTCAGTACTGACAGCAGAAGTTGTACCTTTAACGGTAACCGTTGCCCCGGCAACGATACTGCCGGAGTCGTCAGTTACTGTCCCCTTCACGGTGAGGGAGGTTTGCGCAGATAATGCCGAGCAGTAGCATAACATCAGCACAGCCAAAAAGAATTGCATCAGTGTGGTATTACTTTTTCTCATTTTTAATTAGGGTTTAAAATTGGTGTTCATTTCGGGTGTTCATGCGTTAAAAATTGGGTTCAACAAACTCCCGTAATCTTTTTTTTGTTCGTGCACAAAACGCCAAGAAAGGGGAAAGGAGCTAATTGGTTAGGCCCAAAACTAAACAGGAAGGCCATTCCAAATAGTCAAAAAAAGGTGCCGAAATGTTAATCAAGATTAAAAAATACTGCAAATCAATGAATTACAAATAAAAACCTCCTGTTTCAATATGCTATGGGCTGCTTTTTGATACTGATCTCCGAAAACGGCAGGTAAAGCCAATGCTGCGGCCATGCCTGCATTAGCTTTAATAAATTTTCTGCCGTCCATTGTTTTTTATTGTTTGTCGATTTACGGGCAGGATTGCTAAAAAAACATGACCCGAATGTTAAGTTTAAATTGAAAAGGCACATCGCCCGCTGCTTTGCGCACGATGTGCTTTGCAAGAGTTACAGTTGAATAACCACCAAAATCAACTGACAACAAAGGATTTAATGCAGGGATGGCATTTCATCCAGCGTAATCACATAAGCATGGTCCATGGTTTTTTGCCATAAAGCCAGCGAATTATAAGTGCTCGATTCAGTAAATTTACCATACCAGGGCATAAACCAAGACCATTTTGCGCCGTCGGCCACCAGGTTGTCGGGGTCGGGCATAGATCCGCATTCTGATATGGTCACCATTTTCTGATAATTGTAAGTAGCCCGCATCGAGTTGTAGATCGATATACGCGATGAGTGATCACCTGTGACATAAATATCATCGCCAACTATATCCACATACGCATCACCGGGATACCACGAATAGTCACCGGGCAAACTGGTCCATACCCATATCAGATTTTTCAGCCCGTGGTAGTTCACCATTCGGTCGTACATCACCTGCCAAAGTTTTTTGTAGGCTGTCGATCCCTTTGCTCCCCACCAGAACCAGCCGCCCGAAGCCTCATGAAGCGGCCGCCATAACACTGGTACATGCTGACTTTGTAAGGTGACCAGCAAATTCGAAACATAATCAATATCAGCGATCATCTGGTTATAGCCTGTCGAACCAGGCGTCAGAATACTCGTCACATCAAAAGTTGCGCCATTCGGGAAAGCTGTGCTCAGATAATTAAAAGACTCAGTTGCCCTGGAAGGGTCACGCCAATGCCAATTCATAACAGGTATACCGTTCTTGTCCCACCATGTTTTTGCATTGTTAGTAGGCGTCAGATTGTTATACCAGGTGTAACCGCGGTTGGAATTCATGAAGTCTACCCCCATAATCACAGGCTCCTTTCCGGTATTTGTTTTTAACCAGTTCGTTTCGTCGAAGCTACTTAGGGTCATTACCCCCGAAATGATCTTGGTGCCGTAATTATTTCTTAGGAACTGGTATACATTATTGGCCTCGGGACTTGCTCCAGGTGTTACCAGCGAGGGATTGATCAGGATCTCTATCCTGACGTAATCGATCTGGAGATAACCATAGGATTTATTGATGGCTATTGTCCGTGTACCGGCTGCAAGAAAGTAAGTGCTGGCGATCTTGTATTCTGCAAAAGCAGCATTTTGTGCGATCGTGAAATTATAATCACTGCCATCTATGCTGAGGATATTGGTTTTCGTTGCATAAGGAGAAGCCGCGCTGATATAAATGTTATAATAAGCATTAGCAGGAATAGAAACCTGATACGAAATATTGCCTGCATTCTGTTCCACAAAATATCCCCCCGACCTGCCGGTATCAGCTACGCTGACCGCGCCGCCGGACAAAGTTCCCGATTCTGCTTCAAGCTTGGGGCCTGATTGCACGGATAAGGTTTGCACTCTGCCCGAGGAATTCGTCGCAGTTGGTATTACCGGTGTATTGTGTTCATTATCTTGCTTTTTACAAGCTGTAATAAATACAAGAATAAATAAAAAGGCTGTAAACGGGCCTTTGACTCTTAGTTGATCTGTTCTCATTTCAGTTAGATTTATGGTTTATAGATTGGTGGTTTTCAACAACGTAATTGATCACAGCTTCCTGCGAAAGCTGTGATCAGTCCTGCATATCCAGTCAGGGGCGTTTCCGGAACCACGCTGAAGGATAATTGGTTGCATAAAACTAAGTTGTCGCCAAACTTGCTTTGATCAAAAAGAGGGGCGCTAATGTAAAGCCACGCTAAAACAACAGTGAATATCTACTATCATCTTTGTTTCTGGCAACAAACACCTGCAGTCAGAAGTGCTGAGGCAAAAGCGTGCATATCGGGGCGCATGTTGTTAAGAAATAGCATTTAGAAAGATTTTATTCCAGGCTTACGGTTTTTAGGATGGTGCTTCGGAATTCAGTTGGGGTGCACCCCCGGCATTGTTTGAAGACCCGGTTAAAATTCGAAAGGTTGTTAAACCCGCATTGATAGGCGATCTCTGAGATACTGTCGTTCGTGTCCGCCAGTATCCGCGTAGCATGGCCTACTCGGATCTCGGTCAGTCGTTCTTTAAAAGTAACGCCGGTACCTCCTTTAAAAAAACGGCTGAAGCCGCTCTCGCTCATTTGGGCAATTTCAGCCAAAGTCTTTAGCGGTATGTCCTTATCGAAATTGTTCTTCAGGTAATAGTTAACGTCTCCAATTCTGGCACATTTATGGGATCTTAATATGCGATGTCCGAGATCATAACTTGCGAGCAGTTCCATTCCTGTAGACGTGGCCATAGTAAACAATATGGAAAACAATTCGATAATTCCTCCAAACCCTTTCTTTGCTGACATCGCGTTGATGCGCGCCGACAATCCATGCGCAACGGTTTCTGAAAATAAAATTCCCCGCGGTGATTGTTCAAGCATTTTCCGAACAGGGAAAAATTGGTTCCTGCTGAGCATTTTGTCGCTTAAAAGGTCCTTTGGAAAATGTAAACTGATCTCTTTAACAGCATCGTTGGCACAATTGTGAAGTAGCCGGGTATGGGGTAAATTTGAACCGACGAGAACAAGTTCAATATCCTGAGATGCTCCAATGTGATCACCGATGATCCTTTGTGATTGCGCGGCGCCGATGATCAAATTGATCTCGATCTCTTCGTGAAAGTGAACAGCAGAATTGAACCTATCCTTTCCGCGCATGGTGACATTGATACACTCACCTGTAGCAAACGGTATAATTTCTTCAAATAGCGATGTTTTCATCATATGGTTTAACATGTGTTCTAAAACGGGGATCATAGGTAACCATCAGTTAATCCGGGGGCCCGCTGTCCTATTGGTCATTAAAAATAGCGGCTGATAAAGACCGGTATCGGAATAAATAGGGCATCATATGTTAAGTAAAATGGCTAAAACAGCTGAATCCTGCCAATGATGTAAGACACCAGGATTATTAACGACGAAATCCGGATCCTTGGCCGTACCCGAACTATTTTGATATGCATCCCGAAACTGTTAAAGCACTGAATAAGTCAATGATCGAAGTGTTTAGTCTGCCCGCACAATGTTTATTTTAAGATCAGATCAGCGGTTAATCCCGGGAACAAACACTGCAGGTACCTGGATCCCGGGAAAACAACGTATAGAAGCAGATCATAGCCGCCAGAGCTAACATTTGAGTTGATGGAAGGAGGATATCTGTGCCAGGTCAGTTGTTCGGGAACAGGGCAATGGCCTGACTGACGAGATACCGCGGTACGAACCGGCCGCTGGTTTAATTTTTTAATACCGGTAGATAATGACTGGCGTTACTCCCGGCAAAATAGTAACCGTTCAACATACTTGCATGACCATAACACCTTTCAGGCCACGACCCGGAACCTCCGGTTGCTGCTACTCAGCAGGCTCATGGCGCGCGGTCCTTGAATCCAAATACTTTGTAGGTATCATCCCAAACTCGTTTTTAAATGATCTTACAAAGTTTTTGGTAGTCTTGAAGCCTACTTTGTAGGTGATCTGCGAAACCGTGAAATTCCCTTTTTCCAGAAGCTGCGCAGCTCTTTGTAAACGGAATGATTTGATAAATTCAAGCGGGGTCTTTCCTGTCAGGGCAACGATCCTTTTGTATAAGGTAACGCGGCTTACCAATACCAGGTTGCTCAACTCGTCAACAGAAAAATTGCTGTTAGCGATATTTTTTTCGAGATAATCGATCAGTTCCTGTAAGAACTTTTCATCAGGGGTCTCAACCTCCACCTCCGGCGGCTTTATCTCCAGTCTTTTTTGATAGGTTTTTTTAAAAGATTCCTGCTGGGATAATACGTTGGATAACTTAGCCTGCAGGATCTCAACACTGAAGGGTTTCGTAATGTAGTCGTTTGCACCGGATTCAAGTCCGTACAGCTGTTGCTCCAGCCCATTTACCGCAGTCAGCAAAATAACAGGCAGATGCCGGGTACGCTCATCGGATTTTATCTTTTTACAGAGCTCTACACCGTTCATTTCCGGCATCGTTATGTCAGTTACGACTGCGGCAGGGTGATGGAACAAGGTTTTTTGCCAGCCATCCTTTCCATTGTTCGCTTCTATGACCAAATAGCGCTCACCTAAACTGTTCTTCAAATAGTGACGCAGATCCGCGTCGTCCTCTACCAGGAGAATGGTGGCTTTCTTCTGTTTCTGCTCTCTTGGCGTAACTTCTCCCTGGCCTGGAAGTTGTTCTGCTTTGCAGGGGGCCTCTACAGGAGCTTTAGCATCATCCTTAAGATCCTCTCCGGCAGGTATAGGCAAAATTAATGTAAAACAGCTCCCAAAGCCAGGTTCGCTTTCAATCTCGATATGCCCGCCATGCAATTCGGCAAATTCTTTGGCGATGGAAAGCCCTATCCCACTGCCCTGATTGACTATGGAATCCGGCATCTCAATTTGGTAAAAAGAACCAAAGATCTTTTCCTGCTGATCTTGGGCAATACCTATGCCGGTATCCCTGATCTTAACCTCTATCGAATCTTGATGCTCGCTGGTCTGGAGGAATACGGCTACTTTACCATTTTCCAGCGTAAATTTGAACGAGTTTGACAAAATATTCAACAATACCCGTTCAATTTTTTCGCGATCGAACGGAAATGTATATTCTCCGATCATGGAATTGAAACTTAGATCAACGTTCTTTTTATCTGCCAGATCTTTAAAGGAGAGCACTATTTCTTTTACAAAGGAAACAAATTCACCGTTGCTTTTTTGAAGCATCAATTGTTTCGCTTCCATCTTGCGAAAATCAAGGAGCTGGTTCACGAGGTTGAGCAGCCGGGCCGCATTATTCTGAATAACAACAAATTGTTCCTGAAGATGCCCATGCAGATCTTTGGTATGTAAGATCTTTTCTACCGGGGCAAGGATGAGAGAAAGCGGTGTTCTGAATTCATGACTGATATTGGTAATGAATTTGATCTTGGACGCATCCAGTTCCCTTATGCGCAAAGCCTCGACACGTTCTTGCTCCACCATTTGCAAGGCGGCCTGTCTTTCCTGTTCAAGGCTGATCTGCAGTTCTCTCTTTTCCTGCTCGGCACTGAACTGAGAACGCAGTTTCTGTATCCCTCTGCGTCGGACAAGATAAAGTACGATCCCAAAGCTTATGATATATAGGATGTAAGCTAAGGTGGATTTATAAAAAGGCGGCAGTATATGGATCTCCAGTTGTTTAAGATCAGCGTCCCAAACCCCATCCGGATCTGACGCCCTCACCAGGAATTTGTAATTGCCGGCATCCAGATTGGTATAAGTGGCCTTTCTCGAAAGATCGTCCGGAGTTATCCAGTTTTTATCGAAGCCGGACAGCATGTATTGATATTTCACCTTATGCGGCTCAAGATAATTGAGGGAGGCGAAGGCTATCGTAAATACGTTCTGATGGCTATTAAGCGTGATACTGCCGGTTTCATTGATGGAATTCCTTAAGACCACTGAACCTTCAGCTTTCTCATCAACTTTTACCGGTTGATTAAAAAGAAAGAGATCGGTAAAAACCAATGCGCTTTTACTATTCAGATTACGGATCCCGGCCGGCTGAAAGATATTGAGGCCATCTGCACCGGCAAAAGCCAATTCCCCGGAAGATAGCCGGCAGGAAGCGCTCCTGTTAAATTCCTTTCCCTGAAGGCCGTCATATTCGTCAAAATTGATGAACCGAATTTTGTGGCGCTGTTCATCTGCTACAATGGCTTTAGATAGACCATTTGATGTGCTGATCCAGAATTCATGGCTGCCTGCCGGCTCGATGCTTTGTATATTATTGCTCGGCAAACCGTCCTTCACCGTAAAATTGTAAAAATGATTTGAAGCGATATTGTAAATACTGAGGCCCTCGCGTGTCCCTATCCATAAATTTCCCCTGTTATCCTTCCTCAGAATGTTCACCGAATTATTGATCAACTCATTTCCCCCGTTATCCTTGCTTAATATGGTCTCAAGTTCACTCTTATTTCTTTTCAAAACGCTTAGACCGTAACCTGTTGCAAACCAGATATTGCCCAGATCGTCTTCCAGCACATTGAAGATATAGTTGGATTCCAAATGGCCGGGGCTGCGCAGGAAAACCTTGAATTGTTGACTTCTTTCGTCTAAAAGATTGATCCCACCGCCCATAGTGGTCACCCAAAATCGCCCGAATGAATCCTTCAGTACTCCTGAGACCCTGTCATTGCTTAGACGCCCGCCGGTAGATTTTGTACTGAAATGTCTGAAATTACTGCCATCGAAAAGGTCAAGTCCCCCGCCGTAAGTGCCGATCCAAAGTTCAGACCCCTTGCCCTTGGTGATGGAGACAATGGCATCATTGGATATGGAGTTAGGGTTTTCCGGGTCATGCTGCAAGTTTTTCAGGAGCTTCGATGTCCGGTCATAATAACACAGCCCTTTACCGTTGGTACCGATCCATAGCCTGCCCTTTCCGGCATCGGTGACCGCATTGATATCGTTATATTCAAGGCTGTTCCTGACGCCGTCGATCCTGGTGATCTGAAATTTAATCCCCCCCGGATGGAAATAGCTGACACCCCGCCGATAGGTTCCTGCCCAGATCGTACCTAAGTCATCGCAGTAGATGGTCGTTAAATTGTTTTGTCCCAAACTTTTGGGATCATTTTCAGAATTTAATGCATACGTGATCTGATTGGTTTTCTTATCGAGAATATTAATGCCACCATGATCGGTCGCTATCCATATCTTATCATCGGCAGCTTGTACAATACCGGATATAACATTTGAGTTCAACCTGACTGGCTCAGAACTCCTGTTTAATTTCTGGATCGCGTAGGATACAGGGTCAATATAAAAGGCTCCGATCGGGTTAGAAAGATCATATATCCAAATACCGTCCTGCCGGTCAACAAATACCTTATAGGTGGCGTTCTCGCCCGGGAACATATTTGAAAATGTTACGATACGTTTTTTTACAGAATAGTCAGCATGATCGAGGCGCTCAAGGGCGAGATCAGCATGCAGCACCCAAAGGTCACCGTTCTGACAAATTCCAATATCGACAATGGGAACAGCATTAATAGTATTTGTTTTTCCGATGACATGGTTTATATGGTCCAGCTTCTTGGTTTGTGAATTATAATGGTAAAACCCCGAGATCATCGAAATATAAAGATATCTGGTGTTCCCAAATTTCTTGAGTGCCCGTATCTTGTTTTCCGTAATAGAAAATTTTCGGAGATTAGCGGCTGCTTTTCGCTGAAAACGATCTAACCGTTCATCATACAAAGAAAACCCTTTACGGCTTTGTACCCAAAGTAACCCGTCCGGTCCTTCACTGATGCTCCGGATGTCGTTATCATCCAGTGTCGTGCTATCACTTACCGAGTGTTTATATACTTTGAAATCAAAGCCGTTGTACTTTGCAAGGCCTGAGAGTGTGCCGAACCAAATAAAACCCTTTGAATCTTTGTAAATGCAATTGACCTGATTATGCGGCAGTCCGTCCCTGACCGATAAATGCGAAAACTGATCCGGCGCGCGTTGAGCATATCCTGCTATAGCTGATAATATCAACGCAAAACTGAACAACACCTTATATGAGTTTCTCAGGGACATTTCGTAATTAGGTTTTATAGCCATCAGCAAAGCCAGATTGAATATATTAATTCATAGTTTAAACGGCAATATTTTCAATATTAACGCATCCTTTATGGGGTGTAAAAACTTAGTTCCTTCGCTTCCTGACCAAAGATCGTTTCCGGGGCCTTATAGAAATCTAAAAAATCACTTGCCGAGGGATGTCCTGCAAAAGGCGCATAATATTCCATTTTGCCGCTTTTTAAATGATAGCCTGCATTCCGCCAAAGTAGCATATATGCAAACTTATGTTTTTTAAATACGGGTTCAATGATCTTTGTGAACCACCGGCTCAACGGAATTCCGTTGTATCCGATCTCCGCTATTGCTCCGATCTTATCGTGTCTGGCAGCCATCCGTTCTGCAATACCCAGTTTACTGTCCAATTTTTCTGCGAAATCATAGCTAAGTTCAGGGTCTCCGCGCTCATAGGTATCAAAGGATACGACGTCAGCAATATCATCGCCGGGATAGAGCCTTAAAAATTCGTCTTCATTATCATATTCTGTACCTGTATTATAGACGATCAGCAAGTTATGTAATTTCATTTTTTCACGAAGATAACCGACAGTGAATCTGAAAAGCTGTTTGAACTCTGACGGGTTGCCCCCGGTAACGCCCCACCAAAACCAGTTTCCTGTACATTCATGAAAAGGCCGGAATAGTATGGGTATCGGTTTGCCGGTGTCATCTTTTAGTGAACTCAGAAACACCGCGACACGGTTAAGATTCCGTACAAATTTCTTATGATACCGCTGTCCCGGAAGGATATTGGCAACAGAATGCCTGGTGGTATCCCAGGCTGTACTGTCGTTTACCGGGTTGCGGGCGTGCCAGCTGATCGTAATGACGCCTCCGCGTCTATAGCCATCCTTGATAAATTGCCGCATCGCGTCAAACGGCACGCCATCAAGGTTTTTCGGTGCCCCTTGTTCTATGCCTCCAAGCTCCCATCCGTATAACGCGGGATAATCGCCGACCAGATTTTTGATATCCGATGCGCTGTCAACATACTTCCAGTTGACACCATAAGCCAGCGCGTCCTGATGACCGACGAGGTATTTTCCGTTCAGGCTTTTCAGTTTTTTATACAGATGGACAGCCTCTGGTGTACTCTCTTTATCAGTTGGCCGGTCAGTCTGTGTGAAAGCAAATGAAGTTTTCAGAAGGAAAACCAAAAGGACGAGGTGTTTATGCTTCATAACCAGATCAAAAAGTTAAATTTCAGGTGTAGTAATTGGTAAAGTGGTAATTGATCAGGGTTGAGATCCGGTGTATTGGTTCCCGGCAACCGAGGAAATCCCCAGTGTTTTTATGTCCGATTCGAATAAAGTATAAGGATCATGATAAAATCTGATAAAATCGTCACTGCTGACCTGACCTGGGAATGGTGCATAAAAATGTGTCGGGCTATGCATATCATTTCTCCATACAAGGACATAGGACAATTTGAGTCCTTGTCCCTTGATTGCTCTTAAAAGAACCTGTGTCCACCAGGTGGCATTGGGTATCGATTCCAGACCCGTTTCTGTAAAGGCTGCCAACTTCTTTGCTTTAACTGCATAGTCTGAAACAATTTTTAGTTTCTTTACTGCATTATCAAGATGATAGCCGTCCCGGCCCAGATCGGCATAATCATCCATGCCCAAAAGATCAACCCACCTGTCCCCGGGGTACCGGTCCAGGTAATCTGCCGTATTCTCAAATTTGCAGTCGGGGGAAAAGGCATAGATAAAATTGTGTACCGCACAATCTTTTTTAAGGTACCGAACGGTGAATTGCCAAAGCTTTTTGAACTCCGCTTTCGAACAATGCGCTTTTCCCCACCAGAACCAGTCTCCGTCCATTTCATGGAAAGGACGAAATATGACAGGAATATCATTCCCCGAACTATCCTTTAACGAAATGGCCCAACGGCCGATCATCCGAAGGATTTCCTTATACTTTTCATGGTATAGCCCACCGGGAATGATGTATTTAACGGCAGGAACTGACAGGGAATCATTCCAGTAAAAGCCGCCGGGTGAAACCGGGTTGGAAAAATGCCAGGCAATGGTCGTTATGCCGCCTCGTTTATTGGTTTCAACGACCTCCTTACGCAGTTTTTCCTGATTGTACGAACTTTGGAGTGCCGGCACATTGGTGATTTCGGAAATATCAATCCCAACGACAGCAGGGTTGGAACCGGTAACCGACTTCACATCGGAACGTTCCGCGTCGCCACTCCAGCCGTGACCGTATTCCATGGCATGCTGATGTCCGAAAAGAATAAAATTCTGTGCAAGGTAATAAAGGTTATCACCCAGGGCCACCGTTGCTCCGGATGCTTTTTTATCTGCTAGCCTGGCATGCTGACCATACCCCGTGCTGCTATTAAAGATCAACAAAAAGGTGATAACCGTAATGATCTTCAGATTTCCGTTCATATAATTCTTCCCGCTTTTGTAATTCATGATTACTATGATTTAAATGTATTTTCCCCCCGCGCACCAAGCAACCTTTGTTCCTGTCGAACTTCCCTCATCTTGCTCCGCACATTTTTCAGTCGGCCCGCTTTCTTCAAAATGCATCACCGGTCAGCGATGCCCGACCGGGCGGCAAATTGCAGCGTATGTTCCGAGACGCTGATTCAGGTTTATGCTACTACAGGTTTGCTAATTGATCTATGGTATCGGCAAATTTGGACAATGAAGGGGTCGCAAATCTTCGGAAGTACGGTCCCAAATGTTAAGATCACCCCATAATATCGTGAGTGTTTTAAAAAGACCAGGCTGATCCTCCCCCCGGGGCTGATTAATTGCGATAGCTGTTATCATTTCCCCGAGACACAAGCGATCAGGCTGTTTTTAAATCGTATTATTCAGGCTATTTCAAAACATTCAGGCCGGTTTCCCCGCGAAAAATCTTCATTATCGGTAACTGCTGATGATGCAAAATAACTGCTTGTATATTCAGTATTGCTTACCACCGGGTCATACCAGGTAAACAAATCAGCCATATTTTTTAAGCAAACGAGGACATAGTTCTTATCATTTTTGACCATTCACTTTTTTTGGGGCAGCCCGTGATCGGGATAGGATACGTGTAATGTTAAAGGAAGGCGCCCGGCTCAAATGACTGAACCAACTTAATAACCATATAATGGTCACAATGACTTTTACATCTTTTGAACAATCTTGCCAGGCTTATACCTGTAGCGCCGAATATTCCGGGCGCCTTCGTAAGGATATTGCCGGTATCTTTTCACGTATTAGGATTATCCGGCCCATCACAAAGCCGGATGAAATTCGTTTCCCGACAGGATTGCCCGAAACCTGGTCAGGTAAAATTATGCATACCCTAACGAGGATCGTGGAAAGGGATATATTACTTGATCCCGGTTACCTCCGGAAAGCTAAAAGCAAAGACTTCGTACAGTTCATCAACCTCATTATACACCAGCTTTAAAAAACGAGCTAATTTAAATCAGAAGTAGTCCGCGGTGCAGGAAACAGGTCAGCAGACTACAAACAAATAATATGCGATTACAATTTATTGATATTACCATCATCCTCTCCTACCTCATTATGATGATCGGTTTAGGTTGGTACTATAAGAACAAGTCAAGGGAAAATAAGGACAGCTACTTGATGGGCGGAAGGTCGTTGCCCTGGTATATGCTCGGATTGAGCGACGCTTCAGATATGTTCGATATCAGCGGCACGATGTGGATGGTATCCTTGTGTTTCGTTTATGGACTGAAAAGTATCTGGATACCCTGGTTATGGCCGGTGTTCAACCAGGTATTTAACATGGTATATCTGGCGAAATGGTTAAGGCGATCGAACGCTGATACAGGGGCGGGATGGCTGGCAACTAGATTTGGATTAAGCGGCCCGGGCGTAAAGGCCTCGCATAATATCGTGGTTGCATTTGCGCTGATCGGCTGCCTTGGCTTCCTCGTGTATGGATTTGTAGGTCTCGGAAAATTCATTGAGATATTTGTTCCCTGGCGATATGTACAACCCTACGTACCTGTATCCATTCCACCGCAGTATGTTGCACATTTTTATGGGATCATCTTTACCGCGTTCGCCATGTTTTATTCGATACTGGGCGGAATGCACAGTATTGTCATGGGGGACGTGATCAAGTATGCGATCATGACAGTTGGATGTATCGCTGTCGCGATCATTGCTGCCATTAATTTACAGCATCAACATATCGTCGCGCCCCCCGGCTGGTTCACCCCATTCTTCCACTGGAAACTTGACGACCTGGATTGGCGGAACATTATACCTGCTGCGAATAAAAAGATCAGTGATGACGGGTTCTCATTGTTCGGCATCTTTTTCATGATGATGTCTTTCAAAGGTATTCTGGCCAGCTTGGCTGGCCCTGCGCCAAATTACGATATGCAAAAAGTACTGTCAACTCAATCCCCTAAGGATGCGTCCAAAATGACAGGCTTCGTTTCGATCGTTCTATTGCCCATACGCTATTCACTGGTCATCGGATTGACGGTCCTGTCATTGCTATATTTCAACAAGCTGAATATCGTAACAGAGACCGGAGTCTATGATTTCGAAAGGCTGCTTCCGGGTGCGATGGATGCTTTTCTTCCCGCGGGTGTTCTGGGTATTGTCCTGACCGGTCTGCTGGGTGCGTTCATGGGCACTTTTTCCGGCACACTGAATGCGGCGCAAGCCTATATTATCAATGATATTTATCTAAAATATATCGATCCTCAGGCATCTAACCGGAAGATCATTGCAACGAACTACCTCGTGGGTATTTTAGTAGTCGCCATAGGTGTGATCCTTGGTTTCTTCGTAAAGGATGTCAACAGCATATTGCAATGGATCGTCGGTGCCTTGTACGGAGGCTATATTGCTGCGAACGTGCTCAAATGGCATTGGTGGCGATTTAATGCCGCAGGATTTTTCTGGGGGATGCTGGCTGGTATCGCGGCGGCATTGACATTTCCGTTTATCTTTCCGGATACATTACCACTATACCTTTGGCCATTGCTTTTTTTGATCTCACTCGCAGGTTCCGTGATCGGTACCTATTCTGCCCGGCCTACGGATATCAATGTTTTAAAAAACTTTTACGCAACCGTACGGCCCTGGGGCTTTTGGGCGCCGGTCAAAACACTCGTACTTATCGACAACCCTGCCTTTAAAGAAAATAAGGAGTTCGGCCGCGATATGGTAAATGTGGTGGTGGGGATCATCGCGCAACTCTGCCTCACCATATTACCTATGTACTTTATCCTGTCAATGCAAACGCCACTTGTCATCACTTTGGTCATACTGGCAATCGTAGCCTATATACTTAAACGGAACTGGTGGGACAAACTGGAAAACTAAAATCACAAAATTATGGCCATATCGACCGGCAAGGCCGGCGCTCTATTAAATCATCAATTCATGAACTCTACAACAACATTTCAACAGCGTTACACCGAATTAAAAGCTGCACAGGAAGCATTGATCACGAAGACAAATGCCCGCCAGGATGAAAGTAACGGGATATATACCAGGTATAAAAATCCAGTAATTACCCCCAGGCATGTACCTGTTGAATGGCGCTATGACCTTAACCCGGAAACCAACCCGAATCTGATGGAAAGGTTCGGGATCAATGCGACATTCAATTCAGGGGCGATCAAACTTAATGGTAAGTATCTGTTGGTGGTCCGCGTTGAGGGGGCTGACAGGAAGTCGTTCTTTGCGGTTGCAGAAAGCGATAACGGAATCGATAATTTTCGGTTCTGGGAGCGTCCATGCCTGATCCCTGAAAACGAAACACCTGACACAAATATCTACGATATGCGCCTGGTTGCCCACGAAGATGGCTGGATCTATGGCCTCTTTTGTACAGAACGCCGCGCGCCCGATGCTCCGGAAGGTGATCAAAGCTCGGCTGTAGCACAATGTGGTATCGTAAGGACCAAGGACCTGGTTACCTGGGATCGTTTGCCAGATCTCAAAACCCCCTCTCCGCAGCAACGGAATGTTGTCTTGCATCCGGAGTTCGTTGACGGGAGATACGGTTTTTATACCAGACCACAGGACAGTTTTATAGAAGCCGGAAAAGGCGGAGGTATTGGTTTCGGTTTGAGCAGTTCGATGGAAAATGCCATGATAGCTGAAGAACTGGTGATCGACCGGAAGCAATATCATACGGTATATGAAGCAAAGAATGGTCTGGGCCCCGCGCCGATAAAAACAGGATTCGGCTGGCTTCACCTCGCCCACGGCGTACGGAACACTGCGGCAGGTCTCCGTTATGTGCTCTATATGTTCCTAACCGATCTCAATGACATTACGAAAGTAATCCATAAGCCTAACGGTTACTTTATCGCGCCCGAGGGTGAAGAACGTGTTGGTGATGTCTCTAATGTAGTGTTCAGCAACGGGTGGATCAAAAATGAGGACGGATCGGTTCTCATCTATTATGCATCTTCTGACACCAGGCAGCACGTGGCTTTGAGTTCAGTAGATTGCTTACTGGACTATGTGATGAATACACCGGAAGACCAGCTCAGGTCTGCCGGATCTGTCCAGTCGATCTGTCATATCATCGACGCGAACAAACTGGTATTAGTCCAATAAATCTGCCCATATAAACCAAGGTAAAATGATCAGCAATTCAGCAATAACATTCGCAGCCGCTTTAACAAACTATAAGCATGAAGTGTCTCAGGCCTTAGATGATATACTTGATTTCTGGATGTCGGAAACCTGTGATTCCGTACACGGCGGATTTATCGGCCGGATCGATGGTAACAATGAACACGATGCGACAGCGCCGAAAGGCGCGGTATTGAATGCCAGGATACTGTGGACATTTTCCGCCGCTTATAAACTGCGACGAGATCCCAGGTATCATCAAACTGCCAAACGCGCCTATGATTATATGCTGCTGCGTTTTATCGACCAGGAGTATGGTGGTGTTTATTGGACCGTCGATGTGAACGGTGTTCCCCTTGATATGAAAAAGCAGGTTTATGCTATTGCATTTACCATTTATGGTTTAAGTGAGTACCATCAGGCATTTGATGAGCCCCGGGCACTGGAACTTTCAAAACAGCTTTATCACTTACTGATCGAGCGGACTTTCGACAGAGGCAGACTTGGTTATTTCGAAGCCTATCAGCGCGACTGGAAGGAGTTGAATGATCTCCGTTTGAGTCCGAAGGATGCGAACGAGAAGAAAACAATGAATACCCACCTCCATGTCCTGGAGGCCTATGCCACCCTTTATATCAGCTGGCCCAACGAAGAACTGCGTCAGCAGATACGGCTGTTGCTGGAAATTTTCCGCGATCATATCATCAGCCCTGAATCAGGCCACCTCATTTTGTTCTTCGATGAAAATTGGGTCGCGAAATCAGATACAGTTTCTTATGGACATGATATTGAAGCGGCCTGGCTGTTGCTGGAAGCCGCAGAGATCATTCAAGATGAGCAATTGATCCCTGAGTTTGAGATGATAGCACAGCGGCTGGCACGGGCGGCGGCTGAAGGCCTGGCCGGGGATGGAAGCCTGAGCTACGAGTTTGAACCTTCAAAGCATGAGTTGATCAGTGAGCGGCATTGGTGGGTACAGGCCGAGGCAATGGTCGGATTCTTTAATGCGTATCAGTTGAGCGGAGAACCCGGGGACCTCTCCCTTTCCCTGAAGTCCTGGGAATATACCAAAGCTCATATCATCGATAAGGAACGCGGTGAATGGTTTTGGGGGGCACTGGAGGACGGATGCATTATGCCCGGCGAGGATAAGGTAGGGATCTGGAAATGTCCTTATCATAACAGCCGCGCCTGTCTGGAGATCATAAAAAGGGTTCAAAACTTGTTGAATAGTTAAGGTTCTTTTTTAATCATTGACAAACAAATGGAATAAAATGAAAAGAGGAGCAACTTTAAAACTAAATTTTATGAGAAAACCTCATAATACTTTGCGGATCTCGCTGACAATACTCCTTGTCCTCATAAGCAGGCTGGCCATGGCCGACATTTCCTTACCTTCTGTGCTGTCAGACGGAATGGTACTCCGGCAAAGGTCTGCCGTTAGGATCTGGGGCTGGGGCAATCCAACGGAAAAGGTGAATATCCAGCCTTCCTGGGAAACTGCCAAAGATACAGCTGTTGTAAAGGGTAACGGTAAATGGTCATTTACGATACATACGCCCGCGGCAGGCGGCCCGTATACGATCAGGATCGACGGGAGGAATACGATCATACTGAAAGACATTCTTATTGGAGAAGTATGGATCTGCAGCGGCCAAAGCAATATGGACATGTCCATGAACTGGGGGTTAAAATATGATGATGACATCCCCAAAACCGACAATGATTCTGTCCGGCTCCTGCAGGTGCCCAAACTGACCGCTTCCTTTCCTGCCGAAAGTATCAATGCCAAATGGGAAAAAGCTACGCCAAAGGTGATCAGATCCTTCAGTGCCGTGGGATACTTTTTTGCCGTCAGATTACAGAAACAATTACACGTACCTGTTGGCATCATCAATGCCAGTTGGGGCGGATCCGCCGGCGAACCATTTTTGCCGGGGGAAGCGATCAGAACCGACACTGCATTGAACAATGCAGCAAACAAACTCCGCCCTAATAAATATGCATCAACAGAACCGGGCGAGGTCTTCAACGCCATGATCTATCCCCTTAAGGATCTACCAGTCACCGGTATCCTTTGGTACCAGGGTGAGGCGAATGTCGGACAGCATACCTATAAAAGGTTGCTCACAACACTCATCAGGTCCTGGCGGGAACTGTGGAATGAGGACATGCCTTTTTATTATGTCCAGATCGCGCCGTGGTCAGGCTATGGAAAAAAATTGTCCGGCGCATTGATCCGGGAAGATCAATCGAAAGTGCTGTCGGTACAAAAAACGGGAATGGTACTCACTATGGACCTGGTAGACGACATCACGGATCTCCACCCAAAAAGAAAAAAAGAGGTAGGTTTGAGATTAGGCGACCTTGCTTTAGGAGACCATTACGGGATCAGGGGACTGACTTACATGGTCCCGCAATATGACAGTTTCAGAATAGACGGCAACAAAATGACCTTGTCATTTAAGCATACGGAAAATGGGTTAAGCAGCCAGGAGAAAAATATTCGGGGCTTCTATATTTCCGGAAAAGATAAAACATTTGTTCCCGCGAATGCGGAGATCAAAGGGAATAGCGTCGTCGTGTGGAATGATGATATTAAGCACCCAAAAGCGGTGCGATATGCTTTTTCAGGAGATGCAACGGCGACGCTTTTCAGTAAAAAGGGCCTGCCGGTGAACCTGTTCAGGACCGACGACTGGCCGATTGATACCATTAAACAATAACCAATATATGAGAATGAAATATTTACAGAGCCGATCTTTAAATCGCAAATCGTTGCGGCTTGCGTCGACACTCGGCATACTAACCACTTCACTACTGTTCAATGCTTGTTTTTTAAATAAAAAACAAGCGTCAGGACCGGCAACGCCGTTACCACACCAAAGATCGGCTGAACTTGGACCGAAAGCTTTACAGCCCGTCGGTAGAACACGTCTTGGAGATGACGGCCTGGAATTGATCTCAACTGCCGCCCACTTTTCGGTTCAGTTCACAGGCAGCACCTGTAAAGCCACTTTTGCTTTGGCCAAAAATGTTGGTGTCGGCTATATTCAGTACGAATTGGATGGCAGGTATGGAGAACGTATAAAAGTCGAAAAAGGTGCAGCCAAAGAAGTCGATATCACAGCCGTGTCCGAAGGCAGACATACATTGACCATTTATAAAACTACTGAAGCGACCACAGGCGGGATACTGGTATTGAAAATACAGGCGCCGGATGTACAATCGTTCATGCCGAGGCGGAAATCATTCATTGAGTTTATCGGCAACAGCATCACTTGCGGGGCTGCATCAGACGTTTCAGAAGGTCCTTGTGGTACCGGAGTCTATGGTGATCATCATAATTCCTATTTTGCGTACGGTCCGCGGGTGGCGAGAGCCTTGAACTGCGAGTTTATCGTCAATAGTGTGAGCGGTATCGGCTGTTACCGCAACTGGAATTCTGATGGACCGACCATGCCGCAGGTGTATGATAGATTGACATTAAATATAAACGAAAGAACACCCTGGGATTTTTCATCAGTCAAGCCTGACGTTATCAGCATTGCACTTGGGACTAACGACCTGAGTAACGGTGATGGGAAAGTGCCACGCGGCGCGTTTGATAACGATAAATTCGTTGAAACCTACATCAATTTTATATCCCGATTAAAGCAGATGCATCCCGGGGTAAAGATCGCCTTATTAAACAGCCCAATGATGAAAGGTGAGAAGAAGCAAACACTGGAAACTTGTTTATCAAGAGTAAAGGCTGGCGTAGACCAGAAGTTTCCGAATGATAAACCTGTTGCGCTGATCTATTTCCATAACATCATTACGCCGCGCGGATGTACCGGTCACCCGAGCATTGAGGACCATGAGATCATGGCCAAAGATGTTACCTCGGACTATAAAAAATTGCTATCTCTTTAATTGCACTGACTATTCAAACCTCAAAAAAATGAAAAGATCTATATTATTCCTTCTTATCCTGATCAGCTTTTCTCACGCTAAAGCACAGGAAGGATACATTACAAAAAAAAATATCTTGTATTATCCGGATTCAGCTTCTCAGGATGCTTACACGAAAGAGCGGTGTCGGCTTGATATTTACTATCCGAAGGCCGCAAAAAATGCAGGAACAGTAATCTGGTTTCATGGTGGTGGCATTATCCAGGGTGAAAAGCAACTTCCTTCAGCGCTTATGAACAAAGGGTATATCGTAGTTGGTGTCGGCTACCGGTTATCTCCAAAGGTGAAATCACCCGCCTATGTTGAAGATGCAGCAGCAGCAATTGCCTGGGTATTTAAGCATGTGAAGGAATACGGCGGAAGTAATAAGCTGATCTTTCTATCCGGACACTCCGCTGGAGGATACTTGGTACTGATGTGCACATTAGATAAACAGTACCTGGCGAAATACAATATCGACGCAAATGACATTGCTGAAACCTTGCCATTTAGCGGGCAAGCCATCACGCATTTCACCATTAGACAGGAGCGCGGCATGAAAAATACACAACCTGTAATTGATGAAATGGCACCGCTTTATTGGGTAAGAAAAGATGCACCGCCGCTTTTATTGATGACCGGTGATAGGGAAATGGAATTATTGGGACGTTATGAGGAAAATGCTTACCTGGCTCGTATGATGAAACTTGCCGGCCATAAAAGAACAACACTGTATGAGTTTCAAGGCTTTGACCACGGAACTATGTCTGCACCTGGTTTCCCCATTTTACTTAAAGAGATGAAACGAAGAATCGAGGAGATTAATAACGGTAATTGATTATAGCGGCAGCAAGGGATCAGAAATAATAATAAGTGTTTTAATATAGGCATGAAGATATTTGATCGATTGCCAATCTGGAATTTGAACCGAAACACTAAATAAAATTGACGAACAGGGGTCAATCAGATGTGCTTTATCTTCATAAATAAAACCGTTACTTTTGTTTATATAACTCCTTTTTTGGAGGATGCAATAGCATTTCCACGGGTATGTCGGTTTATATAATGGCTGCGTCATGAGCGATGATAAAATCCCGGCTGTCTTTAATATTTCTGAGATTAACACGGTATCATCATCATGCCCGGCCTTAACGTCGGGCATGATGAATTAATATAGCGACCGTCCAAATCACAAAGACTACAAAGTGACTATACCAAAAAACAAAGGATTAAAATTAAAAGATGAATATGCCCATTGTAGAAGAGAAAAGCGGATAATAGGGACATCAGATTGTTTAAATCTAAAATTATAAAACAATTTCGATAACGCTTCCCCTATACGAGTCATAAGTAGGCGTATACAAGATATAGCCAAGTTCCATTAACTGACAGATACATTTATGATAGGTCGTTATGCTGCCAAAATGAGCTCTTGCCATAAGTAGTTTTCGAGAAATCTTTACTTGTTTTTGAAAGCCGCTTTGCTCCCACAAGTTTAACATACTGGTATATAAACTAATGTGCCATACCGTTACCCGCGGATCATCGGCTATTTTTAAGTATAGCCGTGAGAGTGTTGATGCTTCTGGTAACATAGACTATCAGGATTTACCACTGATCATATTTTCAATATCAGTAAGTCTGTAAAAATGAATCCCTCCTACTTTCTGAGATTTTAACTTGCCGCTGATCCGTAAATTTTGGAGCGTTCCAGTGGAGATTTTAAGCATTCGACGCACATCGCTACACCTGAGCCAGGTCTTATTATCTTCGATTTTTTCGGAAAGCAAAAGTTTGATATCATTAAGTAAGAGCCTGCGAAATACTTCCAGGTCCTCTTTGGTAATAAGCTCGATAGCCATAGAAATGCATCATGAAAAAAGAATTCGAAACGAACCTATCTTATAGAGATTCGCACATAATAACCAACAGGGTGCTCCGAGCGGAACTATCCTATTGGTTTGTAGTGGCTAACCAACGATACTTTTGGTAAGTATGTATTTTCAGCCAGTAATCCAACATGTTATAATAACAGGTGATATATAAAGGAGCATAGGACGTTTTGAGGATTAGTATATTCGGCAACCTGTTAGTGTTTCGAATTAGAAAAGTACCACAGCCTAGTCTGAGTTAAAACAGGGGCAATCCTGAGTATTACACTAAGTTGTGCCTTCCCCATCCACCAGGTATGGAATGATCGCAAATTTCGCAACCATCATAAAGGCAATTAATTAAATCTTGGTCAACATTCAATTCGATGGAATGATAAGTCATACTGCCGTCTATGCGGCTTTGTAAGGAATGCAAGAGGTCGATTCGATCGTCATTAACATAAAAACTGCCCTGTAAAGAATCACAATACGGACAGGATGCAGCAAAATAACTTGTTTGAATGGTGTGACTGAATTTGACGTTGACGGGTGTAATTGCTGTATCGTTTTTTCTAAGGAGCCCGACGAAATTGCGGATCAATTCCGCATGATCGCCTTTAATTTGGTTCAACGATAGCAGGCCATTATAATATCGCCATTCTGTGCTATCCCAATTGTCTAATTGCCTGTCGGGAAAAACAATACCGGTTACCGTTTTGATCTCCTGTTTGCATTTCCAGCAATGATCACGCATAATTTCAAGGTTCAACTGTTGAAATCCTTCTTTAGGCCCCATGTAACTGAGGGTACCATCCCAAAAGCTTGCGAAACCCAGGTGCAAACTTTCATAATTACTGCCGTCAAACGTTGTCTGATTTTTTTTATCTCTATAACAGGTCATCCAAATAAAATGCGGACTGTGCACTTGTAGATTTTCGGAAATAAAAACCCCGGTGTTACCTAATTGCTTGACGGCAGCTTCTTCATTAATAACAATCAACAGACAACTTTTGGATAATATATAGTCTCTTAGCTTGAGCAATGCGTTTTCTTGCACTGAGTCCAGATTTAAAGAAAAGGGTAAAATTAAGATGTTGACCAGTTTTTGTTCGCCTCTAATATTAGCCAAAAAAGCATGGCTTATTTTACAAGGCTCATCGCCCAGGAGTTTGTCTGCAGAAATCCGTTGCCAATTGGCGGGCAGCGATCTCTGCAGCTCATTTTCTACAAAAAGATAAAATTCACCTGTCATAAGTTAGGCATTTAATGAAACGGATGTTTTAGCCTTCAAAAGTAAGTAAAAAGGAAAGTCCCTAAACACTCGCTGCAAGGGACTTTCAACCTAAGTATTATGATTTAGAAAAACGCCCAGGCTTATAAAAATGTGTTTCGTTGATAATCAAGAAGGTTTATTATGAAAAAGCAAGCACTAGCAGATGGAAACATTATGTATCAATTAGACAGAGCCTGTGGCCTTGATATGTATAAGGACAAGATAGTAGACTTTATCTAATGAAAAGGTGACACCACCATCAACCAATAATTCTGTCATTGCCTTTCATTTTTTTGAGTTTATGAATTTAAAAACCATACATACCACCCGAAACGGAAATTTGCTCGCCCGTAATCCAGGCTGCATCATCGGATGCAAGGAAAACGGCAGCTTTCGCAATGTCTTCGGGCTGGCCTCTACGTCCAAGTGGTGTTTTCTCGACAAACATCTTTTCATACTCACTCCCGGCGGTAACGCCCGCGCTGGCCGCGCCTTCTGTTGCTGTAGCGCCTGGCAAAATAGAATTGATACGAACGTTTTTAATACCCAACTCCTTCGATAGAGCTATTGTGAAGGCATCCAATGCCGCTTTAGTTGATGAGTACAATGAGGCATTTTGAAGAGGGTATTTACTTGCGCCCGAACTGATATTGATAATGTTTCCACCCTTATCGCCGAAAAGTTTCAAAGCTGACTGGATGGTCAATATTGGCCCTAACACATTCACGTTGAAACTTTGGTGGAAATCTTCTACCGAAATTTGTTCAATGGGCGCATATCCCTGAGATACCGCGTTATTTACTAAAATATCCAACGTGCCGAAAGCATGCTCAGTTTCTTTAAACAACCTGGTTACATCGGCTTCTTTAGATACATCGGCCTGTACCGCAATGGCTATGCCTCCATTATCGGTTATCTCCTTAACTACTTTATCCGCACCTTCTTTGCTTGAGGCATAGTTTACAACCACCTTCGCGCCTGCTGCCGCGAAGTGTTTGGCAATAGATGCGCCTATTCCTTTTGAAGCACCGGTAACTACCGCTACTTTATTTTTTAATTTACTCATCATTTTTATATGTTAATATATTCAAATTCATCCCGGTTTTTCCGTTCTGAATCATACCCAAAGATGCTATGTTGTAACGAACTGCGGATTGACATGAATCATTAAATACGCTTGATATAGGTCAATTCAAAGTGATGACCTATATCACATTAACCTGATAAGCAATTGTAAAATAGCAACTTAGGGTAGGGATGAAACGCCAAAGCAGCAGAAAGCCGGACCGGTTACAACGGCGTATATTCCATTGTTAACCGCTTTTTTGCATCCGGGAAGATATATTGATGGGGTTCTATTTAGAGGAGTTTTTCTTCAGCCTGCTCAAAGTTTCCGGGGATAAACCCAGGTAAGAAGCGATCATGTTTTGCGGGAACCGCTGTAGAAATTGCGGATAATTGCTGATCAAATCCTCGTAACGTTCTTCAGCCGTATAGCTCATTGCGGTCTGCATTCTTTTCTGGGTTGCAATGGTGTTATTTTGACTGATTACGTTCGCCATCGCTGAAAAGGCAGGTATATCCTTCAAAAATTCCTCAATTTGAGCATTGGTTGATTGCAGAACCTCCAGGTTCTCAAGCGCTTCAATATTAAAGCGACTTGGAGTTAACTTGTAAAAGCTTTCAAAATCGGCCAGCCACCAGTTTTCCAAAGATAATTTCAGGATATGTTCATGCCCTTTGTCATCTACGGTATAGGTCCTGGCAGATCCTTTTACAATAAACCCGATATATTTGCATACGTCTCCTTCCTGTAAAAAGTATTGCCGTTTTCGAAATTTTTTGGGTTTGAAATGTGCCATCAACAATTGCTCATCATCCTCTGAAAGCGGTTTGCCTGATATTTCCTGAATGTAATCGAAAAACGCTTCAAAATTAGACATCGTTCAAGTATATAATTATTCGCAATTTACTCAAGCTGCCTGATAAAAGGCTAAAAAACTAACGGATGTGGAATTTGCTGCAAGTTCATGCTCAGCAAAAAATCCCTGCTTCCTGAAGAGGCGGGGATTTAAAAGAAACTTATAATCAAACTATGGCTCCCTTTGTTTACGAGGCAGGATCGCATCAAAATTTGCGATCATGATTCATCAACCGAACTTGATTAAGTCCTGAAAGATGAGTTCCCCCAGGTATTTCCGTGCGCCTGTACAAGCAGCCCACCTTCCGAAAGTCCGCCAAGTTTGACCGGCGCGAAACCGAGGTCTTCAGCAACCTTACCGATTTCTGCTGCTGCGCCGTCATCGTCGCTTGCCAGGAACACAACTCTCCTGCCACCATGTACGGCCGGGTCCCGGTCAAGAATGGCAGCACCTAAATGGTTGAAGCCTTTAACCAGTTTTCCACCGGTGAAGGCCTCCGCCACTAACTTACCAGAAGGCAGTCCGCCCAGTTTTTCAGGGGGCACACCATAGGCATTGGTCACATCTACGATGGTTTTGCCCTGCCAGTTGGGCAGCACCTTCGCAACATCCGGGTGCGATTCAAAATGCACAGCCAAAAAGATGACGTCCGCCTTGACGGCTTCCGCCAGTGTTGTGGGAATGATTTTGGGGCCTATTGCGGCCGCATCGGATGCAAAGCTTTCCGGGTCGCGCGTGGTGGCAACGGATACTTCGATGCCTTTGCGGGCAAACGCCCTGGTCAGGGCCTGGCCGATCTTGCCGAAGCCGATAATTGCGTAGCTCGCTGCTTTGTTTTCTGATTTACTCATTTTGATTTTTTTTAATTATTTAATGGCAGGTTTACAAACCCGCGCCGGTGTGAGGTCAATTATTTAGCTAAATAGGTCATGCCGCCATCAACGAGGAGTTCGGCACCAAGCATAAACGAAGAATCGTCAGAGGCCAGGAAAATCGCTGTTTTACCAATGTCGGCTGGTTGCCCAATCCTGCCTATCGGCATTTGATCTGCAAAGTGCTTTTTTACCGCTTCCATTTGTTCTGCGGGAACAAACTTGTCAAATGCGGGTGTATCTGTTGTGCCTGGTGTGATCACATTTGCCCTGATCTTTCTATCTAAAAGGTCGCTTGAAAACCCTTTGGCTAAATAGATAACGGCGGCTTTTGCAGCACCATAAAGCGTAAAATTCGCATATGCCCGATGTGCAGCATTTGAGCCGATCAAAATAACAGAACCACCATCATTCATATGAGGTAGTGCTTTTTGAACCGTGAAATAAACGCTTTTCAGGTTCAGGTCAATGGCCTGGTCAAACGCGGCTTCGTCAAAAGTTGCCACAGTTCCTACTGCTCCGGCACCCGCATTGGCTACAACCACGTCTATTTTACCAAATTTTTCAGATGTCTCTCTAAACACCCTTTCCAGGTCGGCAACATTGGTTACATCAGCATTTATGGCTATAAAATTTTCTCCAAGTTGAGCCGCAGCACTCTCTAATGTATTTTGATTTCTGCCGACAATAACTCCTTTAGCGCCTTCATTTTTAAACGCTTCAGCAATACCAAACCCGATACCGCTATTGCCGCCTGTGATCACGGCAACCTTATTTTTTAATTTACTCATAATTTCTTTTTTAAATCTGTTCCACAAAGGTAGCCTCAATAGTTTATATTTGTAACCATTATAGTTTATTCTGGTTACTATTAGGTAACTACAAATTTTTTAAAATATGAGAGACGAGAGATTTTGCAATTCGAATTGCCCGTTTACGAGAGCTATTGGCACTATTGGTAATAAATGGAAGCCGATAATTATAAATGTAATTGGCACCCGTACCATTCGTTTTGGTCAGCTGGATTCCATAATACCACTCATTTCAAGGAAAGTACTAACCGAACAACTAAAAGAGTTGGAAGAAGATGGGCTATTGGAAAGATTGGCCTATAAGGAATTACCGCCAAGGGTAGAATATAAATTGTCTGAAAAAGGCTTAGCGTTTTTGCCGATTCTAGAAAACATAAAAGAATGGAATTTAAAATATGAAGTGGCTTCAATGCCCCAAGAGATTGATTAGAAAATAGTGCAATTATGCCCACAGTTTAAAATCGAAACTTAACAACGTACATTTTTTATTTTTAGAGGAACCCTATTACAATTGTGGGCAGATAACCCAATTTAAGATGATGCAAATTAATAATTAATGTTTAATTGTCAATAATGACGGTTAAACGAAGAATTGCGCATATATTCATTAAACCTGCGTTGATACTCCCTTTCTTCATTGAGCCTGCGGTTAATAACTGAACATCTCCAAAAACATAATGCCCAGGCTAAAAAAGCTACAGACAAACAAGTAAATGTTTCCTTTTGCCGTTCGGTAATAAATTCCTTGTTTTGCTTTGTTGCCTTGCCAATCGCTACAGATGGTTTAGTTTGCTTCCCTCCCAATGCTCCAAAGAAAGCAAAAGTGGAAATTAGACAGGCGAGCAAAATATTTCTGACTATAGCTTTCATATTGATTTCTATCTATAAAATTACTAATTTAATTAGTACACACCAAGCGGTTTTTAATTTAACTCATAGATATTGTTGTGGCGGCGAGCCTCCTGCACCCTATCGCGAATAATATCAACGATATCAGATTCCGGAATACCCTGTAGATAAATGACCTGATTGGATTGATCCGTGCTTATCAGTGTCAGGTTCATCAATTTGAATAACTGCAATACGAAAGATTGAGTAATAATGAAATCTTTCACCCTGAACATCTCTGTTTGATCGATTTGTTTAAAGAAAATTCCGCGGGTTATACGGATATATTCTGCGGTAATTAAGTACCGGAAACTGCGGATATAAAGTATGCGGTACCATACGGCACCGCATACAACGAGGCTAAATAAAATGAAGTATGGCGACAACCACCATGCCAGTAAAAGAAAAGTGAGGGCCAGTAAAATCAGGGGCAGGACTTTAAAAAAGGTAAACACTACCGCTGGCTTTAATACAATATCATCGTTCTGCGTCATATTTCAATTGATCTAAAAATGTTAATGATAGGATTGGCTTACGGGTGCGGATGCGGTCGCGGATATGGAAGGCTTGTTTATAGCGATTCAGGCTAATCTCTCCGTATTTAAAAATAACGAGCTTACCTTTATGATCTATAATTAGCTGATGGCTCTGGCCGGTATGATAAATATGAATCGGCGTATTCCGGATGCCGGCCGCCACTTTGATATCGGTCAGGTGGCCTAACTCATCTTTACCGAACAGCAATGTAAATCTTCGCTTAGGAAATGTTTTCCTTAACCAGTCTACCTGCCCCTGCTGTAATTGGTTACCGATGGCGACAAACGACAATTGTTGCAGGTTAGCATAACGTGCACGGTTGATCGCGATAAAGGCCATGGCTTCCATTGCCGAATAGGACACAATGACCTCATTCGCAGTTTCATTTCCGGCTACCCACAGATTGGGGGTTGTCGGGATTTTGTGAAAACCTGATCCATAATGTTCCTGCTGACCGCCATAATCAAATAAAAGGTCCCCGGTGGCACAAAAAAAGGCCTGGATTTCTACAGAAACTCCAAGCCTTGTTAAGAGGGCGTTCATCGCCGTTACCTTCCCCTACCGGCCTGGTATTGTTCAAACTGGTGCCGTTTAAATCCATGCTGGTTTTCCATGTCTTTGAGCGCCTGATAATAGCCAGGGCTCAGTTTCTCGGCGGCTTTTTGATCTCGTTTCTGATTAAAGAGCGCGTTCAATCCTCTGCTAACTAAATAGGAAAGTCCCCCGTCAATTAAAACGGAGGCTACCAGCGCCAGTTTATTGGAACGGATGCCTTGTCTGTCTGTGCCGGAATAATTGAACCTGGTGCCGTCGGCTATTTCCACTTCCCTGCCTTTGCGATAATTTTCTTTTTGCGCGGGCGTCAGGAATTCGTTGTTGACCATGTCCGGCGCCAGGATCTTGTCGGTGTCTGAAACGATAAACTCTTTTGTTTCCGGGTCATATTCTACCAGCATTTCCTTTTTTTTGCCCTGATTATCGAGGGTAATTCTCAGCAAGCTTCCTATTTCACCCGTTTGCAGTTGCCGGGCTTCGGTATCGGTCAACAGGTCGGGAATTTCCGCATTCCGGTAGATTGGGTGAATCAACAGGTCCACCTGGCCTTTTTCATTGGGCTTCAGAGATATCTTGGCATTGATAGATTTTATCTTGACGTTGCCGGCTTCCAGATCATGCAGTTCCAGTAAGCTTGTGCGGCGACCTGAAAGCAAGGCTTTAAGATCATCGACATTTAACAGGAGCTGACCGCCTGCGGCCAGCCCTATGGTCCCCAAATCCTCGATTGGGAGATCAGCTTCATTATACTTTACCGGATTCATTTATCTTTCCATTTGATAGTTTTGTTCCTCTGATTGACCTCTACCCTCATCCAATTCCATTTCCGGCTCTCTTGGATTAGCTTTCGCTTCCAACAGGGATTTATAAAGACCATACTCCGGCTTCAAAACTTTACGGGTGCCGTCGGCATCTTCTACTTTGATACTTTTATTTTTATGGGTTTCCAGTACTTTGTAAGTAGTATCGAGGTAAGCGATCTCATCGCCTTTCTTGAAACCAATATCCGTACTTTGTTTTTGTTCACGCTTTAGGTCAATACCCAATAAGAGGTTGGCGATTTTTTGCGCGTCGCGGGAAGCTTTCGCGATCTCAAAAGGCTCATCCTTTAAGATCCTGGAAAAACTGCTCATATAGGCGTCCTTCTGTCCGAAGTTATGGCCGATCTTCAGTTCGCCACCGATCAGGATACCGGCAATTGCTGCCCGCATTTCTTCCCGAGCATAATCCTGCGAGCCGAATTTCCCTTCCATTGGGCGGTTCAGCCGGCTTTCATGACCTGACCAATGCGCGAGCTGATGAATGGCGGCCAGGTAGTATTTGGTTTCATTCTCGAATGTTTCTTTTTCAGGTAAAAAGATGGCGTCACGCTTTTTATCATAATAAGCTTCTTGACCACCATGAATGATAACTGCTTTGCTGTCTTCGATCAGTTTCTCCGCGCGTTCAACCGGCGATAAAGTTTGACCTTCTTCCTGTTTCGCCAAAAACTCTTGTAAAGGCATGACATCCTTCATTTGTTCCGCATTGAACAGGAAAGCTTTTCCCTGTTGCGGCTTTTCAAATTCAACCGTTTTGGTTTGGGTAACCCCCTTGTCGTCTTTTATGGTTTTACCTTCGGCGGTTCGGATGGCCTGTATATCGCTTGTTTTTGGAAACTCAATCAGCGTACCCTTTTCACCCTCTTTTACCCAGTTGCCGGCATAACGGGCGGCATCTGCCGACATCCAGCGTGGGTCGTCACGCCGCTGCATCCCAAGGGCCAGTGCATTCATCGCGCTATAGCCTTTTCCCGTGGTCGGGTTAATGGGTTTTACGAAAGCGGGCATCCCGTTTTCTTTTACCGGTTTTTGAAATAAGGAATTACCCTCTTTAATTTCCGCTATCAGCTTGTCTGAAAGCTGAATGGGAAGTGCTTTGAAATTTTTGCTCATTTTCTTGTTTAATTAGCAGTTCATATAAAAATTTAATTGGATTGATGTATTTGTGCCTGTAGCAGATGCTAAAATGCAGATGCTCGCCGGTTACACGACCTGTCGCGCCAGTAATACCTATGGGTTCGCCGGCTGTTACCGTGTCCTGTGGGCCGATTAAAACCTGACTCAGGTGGCCATAGATGGATGTAATCTCACCATGATCCAGTCTGATATTGATACCGAGTCCATCATCGTAGCCGGTTGATTTAACCAGGCCGTCAAGGATGGCATATACAGTATCATGCCTGGCCTTAAAATCAACACCTGCGTGCAGGGCGTATTTGCCGATAAGCGGGTGGATCCGGTAACCGAAATCAGAATTTATTGTAAGATGTTTGAGGGGCAGGCAGACCAGGCAAATGCTGATCAATATTTTCATCGGCCGCGGGATTGGGCCAGTTCCTGCTTTTGTGCCGGGTTAATGGATTCCAGCACACTGTCCCGCACACCGGGATTATCTTTTGCGATTGCAAGTGCTGAAAATGAGGCCTGGGATGTACCCCTGTCCTGTAGCAACATGATCTTATACATAGCTTTAAAATCGTCAAGCGGCATCGATGAGCCATTTTTTGTCAGGTCGTCTAAAACCTGCTGTTTGTCTTTAAGCTTCATCACCTGTTCAGCGGGATAAATAGCTTCGTTTCCTTCCGGGAAACGTACATAGTTTTCAGATGCTGACCTGGCATAGGTCACTACCCCGATCTGTCCATGTTTGGTCGCGGGATCATTTTCCAGATCCGGCAAGACCAGGACAAGGGTTCCGTTTAAATTTTCCTTTTCCATAGTATTTAATGTTTGAGATTCTATCTGGCGGCTTTTTCCCCGGGCGGCGAGGTTGAGTACCTCATTCAGGCGAATTGTGGCCCAGCGATGGAGTTCGGGATCGTCCCGCACCATTTCAAAGGCCTGCTTTAATTTTTTACCCGATCCGGAGGCTTGTAACCGGGCCAGGGTTCGCAGGTTTTCGGGGATTGGCGGCCATAACACTGACCTTTTAGTTTCTGCCAATTCAATGAGTTCCCCAACCGGTCTCAGTACAAACAAGTTCTTAGCGCTAAACCAATCCATTTCCTCATCCTCAAACCTTATCCCAATTTTGTCCGTTATAAAGTCCTTAGTTTCAATGGTACCGATCCTGCCCATGTAATCAGATGACCAGAGTACCGGGCTAACCATGACCATTGAGCCAATGGCATTATGCTGTTTCATCATTGTATCGCTAAATTTTCGTTGAAATATTCATTCTGCTGATTGCCGCTAAAAGCCTCTTTCGCTGCGCCTATCTATCCAGCCCTTTGCTTTGCTGAAGGCCGATAATTTTGTCAAGCGGGGTTACGCTGGCCTCCCGGATATTTTCATTCTTCTCCACCAGTTCCATCGCGGTTCGCATTTGTTTAACCGTACCCCGATCCGTTAAACGGGCAATGGTCTTCAAGTCTTTAAAATCGTAAGGGGAGATATCTGCCGCATGATTCTGCAGGTATTCATAGATCTCATCCGGCTCCTTCAGTACCATCAGGGCGTCGGCACTGTGGAGGCGAGATTCGGCCCTGCCACCGTATTTAACATAAAAATCATCACGGACCAGGTCAGCTTTGACGATCTCTCCTATCACCCCCTCCTTGTCAGCATGCGCTTCCCACATTTCGGGATGCAGCATGACCACTGTTCCTTTTAAATTTTGTTCATCTATCATTTTTCAGACTTATTTTAGCCGGTACCGGTAATGCAGGCGGTTTGAATGCCATTACCATTTCCTGGATTTCCCGGCTGATGTGGTTAAAATTCTGGCGAAGCTTTTCATCCATTTGCCCGCCGAAATCATAAAAGGTGGGCAAAGGTTTATAGCCCTTTTCTTCCCGCCTGATCTCTTCCATGTCGAGGTTAACCCGGCAATTAACCGCTGATGTTTCAAATTTTCCGGTAAACTTTTCCTGCGCGTCGGCAGCGACCATCCCGACTAACTCCCCTGAATTGAGCGAGGCGATTTTTCCCGCGGGGATCAATACTTCCAGTTTTTCATTCAGGGAAGTAGAAGTTTTATTACGGTCAATGGACAGCCCCTCACCAATTTGCTTGGATTTGCCAAAGAGCCGCTCCAGCCATTCGAGTGTTTCCTTGTTCCGGACGGAGCCTGACAGCACGGTACCAACGACTGAGGTAATTGTTGCGGCTGTGTCCTTGCCGTACTGTTGATTGAATTGCGGCAATTCCTGCAATCCCATCAGTACAGCTACCTTATTTGACCGGGCAGTTGCAATTAAATTTTCCACGCGGTGAACGAATAAGGTGGGTACCTCATCCACGATCAATGCAGAGGGCAGGTTCCCCTTGGTGTTAATAAGCTTGGTGAGCCTGTTGATGATGATCGAATAGCAGGCCGAATTGATATTTTGAGTATTCGGGTCATTGGCCAATACCAGCATGCCTGGGTTTGCCCTGTCCGATATTTTCAGATCGAAGTCATTGCCCGAAAAGACCCAAAACGTTTCTTTGGTCGCCAAACGGCTGATAAAGATCTTGAGCGTACCGATCTGCCCTTCCAACTGGTTAAATGCCTTGGCGTCGAATGCTGTCATGAATGGTGATAACAATGAGCGCAATTCAGGCTCAGAGGTTAAGGCGTTGAATATTTCCTCGTAAGAGCGATTGAGCAGCGCCAAAACGTGCGGGAAGCTTGAGTATATTCCGCCTTTGTATTTACTCATAAAATAAATACAGGAGGCCAAAAAGTTAATTGCGGACTGCGTAAAGAACTGGTCACTGCCCCCAGACCGGTCACCCTTTTTTAGTGCTTCCACCAATGCCTCAGCGGTTTCGGCGGCGTCAGCCAGGGATTTAATATAATCGGCCCGCCAGGGATTGATACGCCGGCTTTTCGCCATGTCGTTCAGATTAATGACATGGAAAGCATAGTCTTTCAATTTCCCGTGTTGTTTTGCTAATAGGTAATGGTAATAAGCGATATGCCCGAGATCCGGAAACTTGAAATCGTACAGGCAAACCGCAAACTCCTTGGCAATCAATTGCCTGATGAACGGGTTTACAATCGAAAAGCTCTTCCCGGAGCCAGGGGTACCGATCACCATTGTACCCCGGAAAACGTTGCAGATATTGATCCAGCCCTTCCGTACCCTGCCCTTATAGTAAAAAAGCATGGGAATGTTCACCGAATACGGGGTTTCTACCCTTTTCACCGGCTGCATAAAGCTTTCGGCTTCGGTATTCCAGATATCCTTGCCTAAACCGGAGCTGATCATCTTGGAGATGTTGTCCATCGATATACTCACGAGCAAGGCGCCCAAAAAAGAGCATATCATGTACAACAGACCGTACCAGGTCGTATAGATGAATGCGACCGGGGAGGCGCGCCCCTGAAAGACCAGGCTGCCGAAGAACAAAAACAGGCCGAGTGTAAGCGGATAGGCTATGTGCTTTTTAGGGTCAAGGTCTGTTTCCTTTTTCGCCAGCGTACCGATACTCACCAGACAAATAATGCCCAATGTCGCCAGCTTACTATAGACCAGTTTCGAGTAAATAACCAGGTGACTGATCTTATCCAGCGGGGTAAAAAAAATGCCCCAAAAAGAGGCATCGTGATAAATAAAAATGGCGGCTTCCAGGCCTATGGATATGTAAATGGCACATTGCAAAAAACCGTGAAGTTTTTGCTGTTCACGCGTTTCCTCCATGCTGAAAACGGATTAAAAATTAAAAAGCCACCGGGTTTTGCGGGTGGCTTATAGTCAAATGAATTGACTTAGCGGCTCATTCCCTGTGTGCCGTCAGGCCCTTTTTGAGGCGCGGGGTCCCGGGTATGGTGAGCACTGTTATATGTTTCTAATAAAAACGCTGTATGGCGCCCGTCAGGAACTTCTGCGAAAATGATATGCTCAGGGAGCACAGCCGGCGGGGCATAGGGATTCAATTCATGCGGAAACGGCACCTGGAGCACATTGGTATCGATATAAACACCGGTTTTCCCATTATGCTTAAATACATCTGCAAATTTGATCTGGTTCCAATAGTTTTTGGTATCCCGAAAGGCATTGCGCTTTTCGTCAATAAAGAAATCTTTCCCTGCAATTTGAACAACAGGTAAGTCAACAGGGTAATGCTCCCGCCAACCGGGGCGGAACTCATCCATCCAGGCATTCTTGCCCAAGGGATCGAGGGCATCAAAGGGGTAAAGCCAAAATAATTTCACCCTGTCGGGCAGTGATCCAACCAGAGGGCCGTCAAAAGCATTTTTAGTAAGGGGATCATACCAGAGTTCTACATGGTCATCCAGGCACATGAGGTCATACATCGTGATCTGGTTGTCGGGATTCGCAACTTCTACGAGCGCCATCAGGTACCCGTTCACATAAAATGGAACCCCTTCCAGTTCAACCACCGGAAAGGGGCCATTATAGTCATCTGTTTTTTTCATGTTGTTGGATTATCAGCGTTGTATAAATACCGGCGTCTCTATATTGACGGCTGTTTCTTCTTTAGGTAACAATTGCTCCGACTGGGCCTGCTTGTCACTTTCCGCGATTTTTTGACTGATCTCCAGTTCCAGCCTGTCCAGTTCCCGTTTTAATGAAGCAAGCTCATACTCCTGTTCAAATGGTCGCTGTGTGAGCTCCTGGATTTCCGGGATCTGTTTATTGATGCCGGAAAGTTCTTTCTCATAGCGTTCCGCCATACCAACTACCCTATTAATTGCGTCTAAAAAATACCTGGCTGCCAGTTTGGGATTGTCGATATTCGGAGCTCCCCCATTCTGCATATATTTAATGCCGGTCGTACGGCTTTCCGCATAAAGGGAAGTAACATGGTCGATCCTACTGCTAAATTCTGTCTCCACCGTTTGCAGCTTCCGCCTGATGTACAGATCAAAACCATAGAGCTCGCCCAAATGCAAATCGGGCTTGTTGAAATCTTTGGGCTGCCAGTTTTTGTACAGGTCTATCAGTTTCTGACCGATGGCTACTGGATCCACCTGAAACATATCAATCAACTGCAAGGGGTTAATTTTCGCACCGTCAGCATCATATTTCAGCACCTGTTTGTAGGCTATTTCATCGGCACGCACCATATCGAGTGTAACCTGGGTATCCCTGCTTTTCTTTTCGAGGTCTTCCAGCAAGTACCTGCTGCGGGCAACTTCTTTAAAATGGGCAGCTTTATAGCCCTCGAGTTCAGCTACCTTCTTTTCGATGCGGGTCTTTTCCAATAAAGAGGTATCACCTGATAATATCGCAATGTACTCCGAGAAGCTCATACCGCTTTGCTCATCCATTGCACCTTCGTCCAGGGTACGCACAGCCAGTTCATTATTCTTCATCTGGCTAATAAAGATCTGTTTGTTCTTGAGCAGGTTGAACTTATAGTTATCCAATGATTGCTCCACGGCATATATAAAGTTCCGCACCTTGTTGTTATAGAACTTCTTGGCGAGCCAGTTGCCCTGTCTTGCGCCACGGCCATCGCGCTGCTCCAGTTCCGAGGGTTTCCAGGGAATATCCAGGTGGTGCATGGCAACGATCCGCTCCTGCACATTTAAACCGGTACCTGCTTTCTCGGTACTGCCGATCAAAATCCGGATCTCTCCGGCATTCATTTTCTTGAACAGCTCTTTACGCTGTTTATCCGTTGCCCAGTTATGAATAAAGGTGATCTGGTTTGCCGGGATATTGAAATCAGTTACCAGCTTATCCCGTAAGGCATCATACACATTGAATTCACTGGTTTTAGGCGTACCAATGTCACTGAAAATGATCTGCGTCCCTTTATGCGGGGTACTTTCGTGGTAGATCTCCGCTACGTTCCGGGCACAGACATTGACCTTATTACCGGGATGGTCGCCATATTTTTCGGGATTGACCAGCCGCATATCTACCGCCATTTTTTTGGCATAGTTAGTAGCAATCAGCATCCGGCCTTTATCCTCATCTTTGGTCAGCGGCCGCCTGCCGATCAGCGTGGCATCCCCTGTTTTGGCGAATTGCATCAGCCGTTTAATAAACTCCTGCTGATCCGGTGTCGGTTTAATATTGACGAGGGTTTCATCGATTTCCGGCTTATCAAGATTGATATGCTTGGCGGTTTTATAATCGGTGATCTGGTTATAAAACAGCGCCAGTTCAGGTACTTTGATAAAATGACGGAAACGTTCTTTGGCCCTGATCTCGTTGGTAACGGTAAATTCAAAATCAACCGTTTTTCGTGCATATACTGCCGCCCAGGCATCAAAATTGGAGATACGCTGTCTTTCCAACTCCCGCGGCCGGAGGTATTTGAAAATCAGGTACATTTCCGTCAGGCTATTGGAAATCGGCGTTCCTGAAAGAAATGTGGCACAAAGGTCTGAGTCATTCTTCTCCTGCAGGGTGCGGATCGCGAAGAGCATATTGAGCGCTTTCTGACTGCCGGCCATGTTCCCCAGACCTGCAACTTTGGTATGCCTGGTGGTGAACGTCAGGTTCTTGAACTTATGGGATTCATCAATGAACAAATGATCTACATTCAGCTCGCTGAAATTAATACCGGTATCCTTTCGCTGTTCAATGGCATCCATGATACCTTTCAGCTTAGCTTCGAGATTTTCCTTACGGATCTCCAGGCCTTTCAGCATCTCGCGGGTAATTTCCTCGCCGGCATCCTGACAGCTCAACAAATCCTGTTCGGTATTGTCCAGTTCAATTTCCAGGATCTGCCGTTGAATTTCCGGTGATTGCGGAATTTTACCAAACTGGTCATGTGTCAGGATGATGCAGTCCCAGTTGTTGTTTTTGATCTCGTGAAAGATCCTTTTGCGCTTGGCCGGTTCAAAATCATTTTCACCAGGCGCCAGGAGTTTCGCTTTGGGATAAGCCAGCCGGAAAGTATCGGTGATTTGCTGCACATTAGCCTTTAAGGCCAAAATCATGGGCTTATGAACAATACCCAGCCGCTTCATTTCCATGGCAGCCAGGATCATGGTCAGGGTTTTGCCTAAACCCACCTCGTGGTCAATTAATCCGCCATTATTTTGAATGATCCGCCAGGCTGCGTTGCTTTGAGAGGAATAGGGACCCGGAATACGCAGCGCTTTCAGATCAAGCCCCGGGAAATTCAGGTGGCTGCCGTCAAACTCCCGTAGGGTGTAACAATTATAGGTGTCGTTGTATAGCTTTTCTAAATGCTGTTTATCCTCATTCGGCAATTCCAACAGCCAAAGCAGGTAGCGTGAACGGATGTTATCAATTTTCCGGTGCGCATTCTGGATGGCTTCGGTATCGGGTATCCGTACAACTTTGCCGTACTGCTCTACCGGGTAAGTAAAATACGGTGTGGTATTCAGCAGCGCGTATTCCAGTAAGGTACGGCCGGTGATCTTGTTGCTTTCTTTTGGTGTTACCGAAAACTCTTCATTGGTAATGGTATTGCCTTTTTTAGCATAGCTTACCTTATAGGTATCTATGGAGTTATAAAAGTCAACCCTGGTATCCAGCTTAAACAGGTCTGTGGCAAAACGCTGGTAATATTCAACGGGCACCCATCGTTCCCCAAGGTTAAAGTCCAGCAGTTCAAAGGGAATCTTTTCGGGCTGTACGCGCCGGATAGCGGCAAGGCTCCTTGCAAATTGCAGGTTTTCAGGTTCAGCCATCGCCAGTTTCTCGGCGGTCTTTAACTTTTCCACCACATTACCTGACAAATAGTTGTCGGTTGTTTCCCATTTAAGTGTTTGAGGATTTAGGATAATTTGCTTATCCAGTTGAAGGATGACTTCATCTTCGGTTAAACCGGTGATCTGGGAGATCATGGGAAGGTCAACCCGCCCTGTATCATTCAGGCTGCGTGCTAACGCTTCAGCGGGGTCGTCCGTTTTCAGCAGCTCTTTTTGCTGAAAAAGCGGCCCGTAAAATATATCTGAACGGACAAATTTATCCTGGTCTTTTATTTCAAGGGAGGATATGATCTTAAAGCCTAAAGCAACATCATTAAAAATGCGGTTACGGTTGACATTTTTATTGAGCTCCCCGTATTTGCCTACAAAAGCCTCATAATAAAAATTCAGGGATTTGCGCAGTTCGGGGAACTGGATGTTGTGCTCATTCTCCAAACCGGAAAGCTCCAGGTAAATATCCCGCAGCACCAGGTAATCCTCATAAAAAGCCAGTTCCGGTTGCGGATCAAGGGGCTCAAATTTCGCCTCAAAATTGTGGGGCTCCCCGATCAGACCAAGCTTACTGTTAAAAATGACCAGCGTATCTTTTGTATAAAAAGGCTTCAGGTCCGTAAAAGCTTTTGGCTTATCGGGTAGTAATTTAAAAGCGGGTTCTAACGAGGTATCGCCCTCATACCGGTAATCATAACCAAAATGCTTCAGCTTCGCCGAAAGCACATCGAGTTCATGACCGAGGTTTACGCCTGATAGCCACTTCCCGGGAAAGGAGATTTCCGAAAGGTTACTGTATAGCTTATAGATATAGCGGCTATTGGCTTTTGCCCGGGCGGTCAGCAATACAATGCTGTCATGCAACGGCTTTGCTGTTGTACGGATCGTACTGATCAGCCGTGCCGTGCCCGCGTCAATAAATTGACGATCAAGGTCGTCAAGGTAAGCCAGCGCTTTGTTATCCTCATCAATTTTTGCAGGCGCATCAAACAAACCCAGCTGGCCAAAACTCAATTTCGGCTTATCCTCTTTTTTCTCCTGCTCGGGAACAGGTAAAAAGGTAAATTGGTTAAGCTGGCCCTGCTTTTTGTCAAAAGAGATCGTTTTCCATTTGGCACGGTCAAAATGATTAAAGCCGGCGATCAGCTGTTTTTTGAGCAGGGGCAGAATATCCTGCATCTCGCCGTTCTGCCAGGCGAGCCGGGAGGCTTTGCCCCTTGCATTGGTGCCCTCGATGATCTCATCGGCATATACCAGTTCATTTTTGTCGGCTAACCAGGCATTCAGGTAATACTTACCATAAGTATTTTCACGCTCCACGGTATCGATCAGCTGGCTTTCCGCTTCTGTAAGCGTTTCTTTGGTATCGTTTTTCTGTACCAGGATCAGGTGCATGCCTACTTCCACATTGGCATTTTCCTTCATTAAATTGGCTGGTAGTACGGCAACGGTTAACAGGTCGGCAGAGGTAAACAGGTATTTCCTCGCAGCAGCATTGGAAGGATTATTCAGGAAAGCATCGGTAACAATATAAGCTAAAATACCGCCGTCTTTGAGCTTATCCAGCCCTTTAGCAAAGAAGTAGGTATGTACTTTGGCGGAGATGCCGCTTTTGTTATAGGCAGGGTCATGCACCGCGATCTTGCCAAATGGAATATTGCTGATCACAATATCCGATTGCGACTTTTCGGTCGCCGCCGTTTCTTCCAGTTTTTTGATCTGTACATCTACCGGAATATCATAGGTAGAACAAATCGCTTTGAGCACTTTACCCGTCAGGATATCTTTCTCAACCGCGGTTATTTGCTCTATATCAGCAAAGGTTTTTATGGCTTCTCCGATAAAAACCCCGGCCCCCGCACTTGGCTCGTAGATACGTTTCGGTAGAATATTACATTCGGCCATCGCGTCATAAATGACCTCCGGGATATAATCCGGCGTATAATAGGCGGTTGAGGAACTGCTTTTTAATGCATCCATGGCTACCTTATATTCCTTGTCCGTTAATTTCTCCTGAAGCAGGCCGTGCAATTCCATGACCTGGGGATAAAGTTTCAGATCGGCTTTTGAAGCACCTAACCTGGGCCACTGAGATAATTCGCCGGGCGGAAACAATACAGCTTTGAGGCCGCCGAATCCGGCATAACTTTTTAAGGTTTCCAGTTCTGTTTCAGAGAGCTGCTGGCCGGTGAAGTCCAGCGCGATCCGGATGGCAGCGATATTATCTGCCATCTTCCTTACCGGATTAAATGCCATACTAAACCTCCTGTAAATAATCTGCTATGGTTCCGATCACTTCATATTTTAAGAAGCGGTCGTCCTCGTCCAGGCCCCTGATCAGGGGGGCGCATACTTCGAGGATATTGGTAAGCTCGTAATGGAGTATCCCCTGGTTGGAGAAGCGCAGATAGGTCGCCAGAAATTCTTCTTCCAGTACGAGCTTTACATAATCGTAGGCTACGGGATCTGTCATAAGAAAAGATATAAGGTTAGTTAGGCAGCATATCTGCATCAAGGATATCCTGGTAGGATATGCTCAGCGTCACGATACGGCCGGAAAGCTGCTTTTCGCTGAGTTCTGCACGGAGCACTTTATTTCCGGGGAAGGACATTTTCTTAAAGACAAATACGTTCCGGTAGTTCCTTGAAAAAGTGGGCGGACTAAACAACACAAACTCCGGTTTGATCTCCACGGATTGGTTATTGGCTGCCTTGGTTACCTTTTTATCGTCTACCTTAAACCGAAAATCTGCGATATCATATTTCAGGTTGGTTTTATTGTGATAGGAAATATCCAGGAAAATATAATCGCCCACCGTGTAGACATGGTTCAATTGTCCCTGAATGCCGAAAGCTTTCACTTTTTCTACGCGTTTACCCGGGCTTTTGGCAACCAGGCTGAGCGCCAAGCTCCTCAATTGGTTTTGTGAAAGCCCGATCCCGGAAATATCCAGGGGCCGCATCGCTGCTGGTGTTATTTCTATTTCGCTTGGGACACCGGGATAACCGGGCAATAACCGGTACTGTGCAATGAATTTTTCCCCGGCAATCGTGATGACCGAGCCAACAAATGATTTGAGTGAATCCCGCAGTTTTAAACGCAATACGTTTTTGAGCGGCAGGTCACCAATTAGCTCTTTGGTGGAAATATCCACGTACTGGATCGCTTCCGGTGATATAAAATGAATGGTCAGGTTTTCCGGCAAGTAAATTACCGGCAGTTGATCCTGCGCATAAATAGCAGGTGCCATAAGCAGCAATGCAATGAATAATAATATCTTTTTCATGTGAGTTTTTGTAAGTGTTATCGTTGGTCACCCGTGCTGAGGCTTTCCTGTTTCTGTGCGCTTTGCAAGGCATCCGGGTCGATGATATAGAGGTAAGAGTTGTATTTAAGCTTTGCCTTATTCTTGCGGATCAGATCGGCTATAGCCGAGGAAGTGGACTGAAACATTTTACTGAGCGAACTCATCACAAACTGGGTGTTTCCCGAACCTCCATCTACGGTAACGCCTTGCACGGAATTGCTGCCCAGGTCTTTGGTAAAGTCACGGAATGCGGATGAGGGTACATACAGGCCCGGTAACCCGTCCATATCGTAAACGTCTAGTTTGACCGGCAGTATCTTACCATCATATAGGATAGATGTAATGGAAAGCGTAACCCGCTGCTCTGAAAATCCATTGATCAAAGCATATAGAAAAGTGCCTTTTTTGATCAGGTTGTTGCCGGCTTTGATATCTTCCAGCAGTTTGATCCGCAAACGTGAGCCGGCATACCCGGTTATATTTTCATCAATGACGGCGCTGATAAATGCCGGTTCCTTTTCCGGCATAACCGTATTAAAGTCACCGGACACCGCATCAGCCTTTTCAACGGTCAGCTTGAGTTGGTTTTCCTTTTGCTTTGCAGCTTTATCGGCAGCCTCTTTTTTTTTCAGCTCATCTTTGTAGGCAGGATCATTCTGCTTGTTGATACTATCCATGATGGCCATTTGCTGCCTGAAAACATCCATAGGATCTTTTTCCTTTGGGGTGCTTTCCTTTTCATGGGCCTGGTTTGCCTGACGGCGGCTCATTTCTTCCACGGCTCTGGCGACCTGCCGGTCATGTGTAATATCAGTTTCAGTTGGCTGGCCGGAATTGGAATTATTAGCCGAGCTGAACTTCAGTTTCATGGCCTGCCGGATGGAATCCAGCTTTCTTTTCTGTTGCTCTGAATAGTCATTATTATAGGTTGGATTACTGGAATTTTCTTTGGGGATCACATTTACCGCGGTCAGGCCATCGGCTTCCTTGTAGGTGTTCCTGTAGGCATAAAGCTTATCTGCCAGTTGTTTCTTACGCACATCAGCTGATACCGCGCCGACTGATCCGTTCAAGTCGACAGTTTCTTTCACCGCCTGCTTTGGTTTGGAAAAACCGCTTTGCCAGGCATAAAAGAACAGGCATAGAAAAGGCAATAAGATGACCGGCAGCACATACTTGGGCTGTTTAAAATCGATTTTCATAACATTTTATGGGAGGGATTGGTGAATTTTGGAAAGGCGGTCAAGGGTGCTATCCAGTAGGGTGCTGTCTGCACCTGTCAATTGCTTTTTGGCAGAAATACTGTCCACCATTTTTTTGAGGTGCAGCGTTTCCCGGATATTGCCGGTTGCCCGCATAATCTGATCAAAGCCATCCTCTACCGGGTTGACTTTTTTGAGGGTATTTGTTTTTACTTTATCCGGATGACTAAAAACCGTAAATGATAATACGAGCGACAGCGCCATCAGGAAGATCATGGCCCCAAACATGATTTTTGGATAAGACGCTGCCAGGCGTTTCCCTACATTGCTAACCATGGTAAAATAAGGGGCAAATTCCTTTTGTATCTCGCTATACAGTGTATCCCTGGGATCCCTGTTAGAATGTATTTTTTTCCACATCTTGAAGGTCTTTATTTTCCAGGGTTTTCCAGTTCGTAATGAGTACACCGTGGGGGTTATTGTCGCTTCGGGGTATATCCTTCAGGTTGCCTTCAGTGATCAGCGAACGCACAACAGTAGAGCTGCGCCGGTCAATTTTCAGTTTTCCGTAATAGCGGAAATAGCGCCGGGGCATATCTACAGCAATCGAATCCGTTTGCAGGGTCAACACAGAGCTGGAAGAAAGGATCGAGTTAAAAAAACCATTCTCCTTCAAATTATTGTATTGCTGCATCCCGGATTCGTCCACGAGGTACATGGCCTTTTTCATCTGGTACTCCATGTAATTATCATCCGGGGTCAGGGAAAAGAAGAGCGAATGAAACAAGTCCACATCAGCCCGGTATTCCGCTGGCCTGTTCATCTGTACATCCGTCTGCCGCGCCAATATGGGGATATTGTTATCCAGTATATAAATGCTTTTTTGCGCATTGGATACCAGTTTAAAGGCATACAGGCTATTCATAGCGACAATGATCAGGGAGGTCAGCAGGCTGCCGACCGCGATGAAAGTCGCCAACCTTACCTTGGCTTCGATATTTTTTATGATCATAAAAATGGTGTTAAATAAAAAAGGCCGGCCCGCGTTAGCGGGTCAGCCCTGACATCAAAAAGAGAACGAAAAAAAAGAATTAAAAGAAGCTGCCGGCAGCTTTCCTCGCCATACTGGTTACCGTACCCGCACTGCGGGCAAAGGTTGAAGTGGCCGAGCTGATGCCGGACGTAGAGATGATCCAGGTAGAGATACTGGGCACAGTGAACATACAGATCGCGCCGATTAAAAATACAATGATCACGGTGCCGAAGGACAGGATGCCATTGCCGGCAAACCAGGCCATTTTTTGAAGGTTCGTGTTCGTTCCATCTGCGCCGACCAGTTCCGTGTATTTGCTAATTTCTGATTTCAGCGCATATTCCTGCATCAGCCCGCAGATGTACATGATCAGGTATGCAATACCGCTATACAGGTTCACCGAAATAAAACGGGCTATCCAGGTGCTGAAACTATCGCGAAAAGCCGGCAATATACTGACGGCTACAGCAAAGGGGCCGAGCATGATCAGAATGGAGGAGTAAATGATCTGAATCATAAAGATAATGTACACCGCTAAACGCAGTATCCATATTCCTAACAGTTCCAATAACTGCGTAAAGAGTAGCTGCATCCCAACGGTGAGCCTGTTTTTTAATTCCAGCAATGGTGAAACTACGCTGCTGATCCCCTCTTTAACAGTACTTGTTACGGAATCCCAGGCCTGGCCATACCAGGTATCGCTTTCTTTCTCAGCAACTTCGGTTTGTGCCTGGTAGGTGTACAGGGAATTGGCTACTGCCAGCATCAGGCTGGAGCGGTTAAGCCGCAGGTTGTTGACAATGGTTTGTTCGCTGCTAAACATTTGTTCTGTCTGACTGGCAACAATATCTGTCGGAAAAGCGATTATCCGGGTGAATGGCCCCCACCATAAGATGACCATGGCCAAACCAAAGGGCCTTAATAATGGCATGATCTCTAACTGCTTATCGCCTGCCATCATCTCATAGGATTTAATAGCAAAAAAGATGATCATAAAAATAGCAGAAAGTGCTTTGGCATCGGTGATAAACATATCAAAATGCGCCCACACGGAATCTTTGAGGCCTTTCAAAAACACCATGACACCTTCCTCGTAAACACCGTCACCCTGTAAGAACTGCAAAGTCTTGCCATTGTCGGGCGTGCTTGCCGTTTGGGCAAATACTGCTGTGATATCAAAGCATAGGAGTATTAATAGAAATATTTTCTTCTTCATTGCAAATGTTGTAAAACTTGTTTGGCGATCCGGATATCTGTCTGTGGTGTCCATTCGCTGACCGTCACCTGGTTGGTTTTCAGCTTATGCTGTTGTGCGGTCATATTGATAGTGGCTTGCGCCGATGAGGTCCGGATAGCCCATATCCCGGCAAGCCTGCGGTATTCCATCAGGTAGCGGTGGTAGGCCAGTATCCGGGCTCCCCTATCCATTATCGTGGAATGTGCCGCCTGGATTCTTTCTTTGAGCATATCCAGTTCATTTTTATACCAGTCATATAAACCTTCGGAAAGCAGTTTAGCGCTGACCTGCGGCGAAAGCCCACCTAATATGGAAGCCGTCGAATTATTCAGCACAGGTTTAAGCTCATTACTATAATACAATTGCCACAAAGGGTCAAAATCTGAAGTTAAACCGGACTGGTTAGCTATTTCAGAAAGCGCGGTTTTGCGCACGGTATCTGATTGTAGTTTGTATTTATTATCGGTGCTGTTCATGGCACCCACCAGTGCGAGCCGCTGGGTTTGCGGCCCCGTCGCGCTCAGCGGCCGCAGATCCTTTTTGTGATAACTGGGGTGAAATAAACCCCAGGTCAGCCAGTAATACGGGTTGAGGCTGAGAAATCCCGCCTTTGGCGTGAACTTATTCTGGTCCCATTGCAGGTAAACCATGCGTTGCTCCTGGTAGCGGACGCTTTGGTCATTCACCTCCGACTGGCCGAAACAGCTGCTAATGAATGCTAGCAGCATAAATGTTATAGGAATTAAAAATTTTTCCATGATTTAATTGTTTTTAAAAGGCATTCAAGCTATCATCGGACTATGTCGAATGATGGTCATTGGTGCAAGTATTTAGCGTTTTGAATGATCTGGCTGACATAGGTTTTATCCTGGCTAACCCAGCCTGCAAATGGTGTTGCTGACGCGATAAGACCACGCTGCCTCGCCCAGTACATAGACTTCCAGGCACCATAAGCTAAGCCGTCCAGTATTTGGAGTTGTGTAATTACTTTGCGCAGCAATTGGTCTCGGGAATTATAATCAGCCAGTACGTTATTGCCTTCTTTAAGGATATAACCGGAAACATCGCTAACCAGCGTCAGTGATCTTGTTCGCATTTCAGCAGCAATATTGCCTGCGAATGCCAAAAGGTAAGGTTCACTTTTGGCCATCGCCAGGGCTTGATTGATATAACCGGTCATATCGGCAATGATGACTGCGATGTTTTTGACCGCAAGACCATCTTTTAAGGCAGAGTTGACATTGGAAAGCCCTTCGTAGATCATGGTCTGGGCAAGCACCACTGAACCAACATTGGTGTTGAGGTCATTGATATTATTATTGATCTTACTGAGGTATTGCTCATGTGTCGCCTCCGCACCGCTCCTTACAGCAGCATTTTGAGAGACCGCAACCAGGTGCTGGTAGTCGATGACGTATTCCTGCGCCATTAAGGGAGGCGAAAGGTAAAGGGCGAAAAGTGTAAGGAGCCCAGGGATTCTTTTTTTCATTGTTTCAGGTATTTGGCGTTTTGAATAATGTCCTGCCCGATGGACTTATCCGCATCAATAAAATTCTGAAATGGATTGGCCGCCCTTAACAGTGCGGCGAGGCTGGAGTATTGCATCATGTTAAGCATATTGCCGGACAAATCCTGAATATTGCTTAGTTCAGAGATCACGTAATCAAAAAGCATCTTCCGGTCGGATGCCTTCATTTGGTTAACATTACCAAGCGATAAAGAAAGGCCTGTAACGTAGGCCACCAGGCTCCTGGCCTGTGAAGTAAACTGCAACGCAGATTGGTACCCGATAGCAATTAAGGCCGGATTTTTTTGTACCAATTGTACGATTTGGGCCTGGTTGCTGATGATCCGGCTGACCATCGGTGAAGCGTATATGCCGATATCTGCAATATTTATCGCGGTGCCGAGGGTATTATACCGCTGTTGTAAAGTCCGGTACATGGCTTTCGTTTTACCCAGTAAGGTCAGGTTGGCCTGTTCATTTGCTGTTGTTAAAGCCTGCTGGTTCTTTGCCTTTACCTGCAGCTTATTTTCCGATTCAGATTCATCCACCAGTTGGTGAAGGGCGGGAATATCCAGTATTTTTTGCTGTGCAAAGACTTTTTCGCCAAAGGCTATCAGGATAGCCAGGATCATTAATATGGCTTTCATAAATAGTTTCATTTATTGTTATTGTGGTGGAACACATTCCAGCCGGGACGGCTTGTGGAACCCAAAACCTGGAGTTTTGATCTGTTTGGGAATAAACTCTCTATTAAAGCATAGGCATCCGCCGGTTTGCGTTTCCGGTTTTTAACCCTGCCCGTAAATGGCGACTTTAGGGGATCTGGAAAAGTTATTGCCGATGAAAACAAAGTACCTTTATAATAAATCATGAGGTATTCAAAGACCTCTTTTGAGACTCCCCTTTTCCACTTTGGCCTGTGCCATATCAGATACTGATGATATTCATAGCCCAAACGCTTCATGTAATCCTTGCATTCCTCTGTGAATTTTTCGGTAACCCAGATAAAAACGATATGATCCGGTGAGGTCAGATATTCGAGGCAATCCCCCAGGAATTGGAAGGCCTGCATGGCTTTCAGCATTTTTGGGGATATATTATCAGTCTGTATCCTATGCGATCTTCTGTAAATACGGTATTGTTTCCACAGCGGGCAGATCATAATGACTTCGTGTTTCATTGCTTCAGGTATTTGGCATTCGTTAAAACATCATTGGCTATTCTAACATCCTGATTTTGCCATTCGGCCCAGGGGTTAAGCGAGCGAAAAATGCCGTTGATCTTTGCCCAGTACATCGCCCGGCTCATGCCGTAGGCGATACCGCGAAGGATGCGCATTTCATCGGCAATATGATTGAGCAATTTTCCCCTTTCGCCGGAATCCATGAGATTATCTTTTCCGCCTTTCAGCACGAATGCGCTGACATCCGCGGCAAGGATAGTGGCCCTTGTTTCAAAGTCCCTGGTTCCCTGTTCTGCAAACAGCAGTAATACCGGATCGGACTTGGCCAGTTTGACTGATGATTCCACATCTCTGATAATATCTGAGCCACATGCTGCTATTTCTTTTATGGTCGACAGGTTATTAATTACTGATGCTATCTGGCTCAAACCCTGGTAGATCTTGTTTTGCAGGTTGTTGACAATAACCAGCTGCCCACTGACCGCCAGCTGTTCCTTCTGGATGAGATTTAACTTGTCATTGGTCGTTTTCAATTGGCTGTTAATAACACCTGCATTTATGGCGATTGCCGCTGAAACGGCAGGATCTACGGTCAATGTCTGTGCATACATATAATAATGAGATGCTAAAAAAACTATGGCTAATAATGTCCATTTAACAAAATAATTCTTCATGATTGTTGATTTTGATTAACCTGTGAAATGAAAGCCGATAAGGATTTACCGCTGTCTTTGAAATCCCTGACGAAGGCATCAAGGCCATCCGGGTAAGAACCGAAGCGGTTGGTATAGCTTTCTACCGCCGACTTTTCCGGTTTTTCTGTGGTGTAAGTAAGGTATTGGTGAAGCGATACCTCTACACCATATACTTCTCCAACGGCACCGCGACGAATATATACCTCTTTAAACCGGCCCCGGTTTTCTGTATTATCAAGCTGATTGATGGTAAAAATCTTGCGCCTTTCAGTTTCATTAATGGAAAGAAGGGAGGCGATCTGGTCATAATTATCTTTAAACTTAGTCTGGTCAAGCAAAAAGATAGTATCTGAATTATTGATAATACTGTCTTTAACAACGGCGTTGCCAATGATGTCTCCCAATTCCTGCGTGACAACTATAGCCTCCCCCCAAAACTTGCGTACCGTTTTGTAGAGGTACAAAATATAGCCGGCCATGAGCGGGCTCGCGATAGCTTTCCAGGCCTCTTCAATAATCAAGGTTTTACGCCGGTCGGAACGGTACCTCATCTTTTGGATGAATACATCCATGATGATGAGCGTGACGAGTGGAAAGAGAATCTTGTGCTCCTTTATACTGTCAATTTCGAAGACAATAAAGCGTTCGGTAAACAGGGATTTATCCGTTTCGTTGTTTAGAATAGCTGCAAACTCGCCGCCATTGTAGAATTTCTTAAGGACATAGCGGAACTCGTCAAAGTCAAAAGGAATTTTCTCTTCCTTTTTTATCTCGGGTATTTTTTCCAGCGCGAACTCATAAAAAGTATTGAAGTTCAATTTCCCGCCGGTGGCAAAGAATTTACCATAGTAAGCTGAGATCACATTGGCGATTACGTCACGCTCTACCGGGGAGAACGTTCCTTCTGCACCTTTCCAGGCAACAGCAATCAGTGTACACAGGAAATCCTTTTTTTCAATATTGTACTCCGCTTCAGTGATCTGAAAGGGATTCATGGTAATAGGCTTCTTATCTGTGTAGGTGATGTATTTGCCCTGATAATATTTACATAGCCCTGAATAGGAATGGCCTGTATCGACAATCACCATGTCCATATTGTAGAGCATGTAATTTTCTATCAGTGAACAAGTCAGAAAGCTCTTACCGGAACCTGAGGGGCCTAAAATGAAGCGGTTTCTTGAATTGATCCGCCCTGTCCGCATAGGGAGGTCAGAGGGATCAATGGCCACCGGAATACCCTGCCGGTCGGTAAACCTGATCAGGAAATCGGAAAGTTCATCTTTGGGCAGTGATTCCTTAAAGAAGAAGCAAACAGCCGCATCACAGGTAGTGAGAAACCAATCATACTCCTTTAGCTCCACGCCGTTCCCGGGCAGTACCGTGCGAAAAAGCTCCAGTTGGTTGTAAGCGTTTTTGCTGGGGATAATCCCTAACTGGAAGAGCGAGTTCTCCACAAAATTGACCGCCTTTTGAATGGCGTTGGCTTGCGCTGCCACGAGGATATTAAAATGGCAATTGACCAGTAATTGGTTTTCTCGGGCGACATCGTTTAACAGGAGGTCGATATCTTCTACACATAGTTGATTGGCTGGATCAGGGATACCGGCATGCCTTTTCCTTTTTTGCTCCAGCTTTCGGAGCGTTGCGACCTGGTTGGGTATTTCAATGACCTGGTTATAAACGATCACATCGACACCGGGCACTTTGAACAGGAATGACAGGAAATCCACCGGAAACCCGCGCATGCTTTCCTTATCGTTGAGTTCGATGTGCGTGGAAACCTCAGGCGGCAGATCGATGTTATCGATATTGACCAGGCTGATACTGCGTACTGATCTTTCGCCCATCCTGATCTCGGTTTCCGAGGGAGCAAGATTATCCAGTACGATGTTGGCCCCGCCAAAGTCCATACTGAGCAGTTGTAAAACCAGCTGGTTCAACCAGCCTTCATTCAAGGCCTTTGAAGAGGGCAGCACGTCCAATACTTTGCCTATAGCCTGCCTGAAATCCCGCAGAACACGGGCATCATAAACATAAAACGCGCCCTTTTTGACCCGGCGCGTTATGGTTAAATAAGTAGTGACCTTCAGACATTCCCGCCCGTCAAAATGCGCGTTATACTGTTTTTGTAGGTATTCACTGGCGGGTTGGCCCTTATAGCGTGAACGGCTGATGATATCCTGCTTTTGCAGGAGATAACCATCGCCTAATATTTTAACGACATTAATGAGCAGATGGTGAAACTCTTCATATCCTGCCGGATAAGCGGAATAGCGGATGACGGGGTTGACTAATTCGATAACGACAGAGCATTCGCCATTCAGGCCTATGAGTAAATCGTATTCACCGTCTTTATCCACTCCCGCATAGGGAATGTTAAACAAGGTTTTTACGCCCATAACGATTAAGAATGTAAATGTTTGAAGCGCGGCTTTTGGAATGAAGGCCGCCTTTTTGCTTGCCGGCAGTAAATAATAAACCGCCAACAATAAAGCCGATGAGAACCATGGCTCCGAGCCACATATTGACCAGTGACATGGTTAAAGCCCCAAATACAAGTCCTGCTAAAAGTGAGGCTATACCCCAATAAATGAACTTGCCTTTGAAGCCTTTGAATATAAGGGGCCGTTGCAGCCCCTTATAAACGGGATACTTCCTGGCCATTATAAACCGAAGAAAGCTTTGATCACCAATGCGGAAACCACGAGAAAGACACAACTGCCGCCCCATCCCATAAGCTCTTTGTTGATGTCTTGATCACCCGAATTCCACTTCGAGTAAACACGGATGGCACCAACGATACCGACAATACCGCCGATCACCAGGGTGATGTTTGTTACCGGGGCTACATAGGTTTTTAAGGTAGAGGTCGCTGTGTTGAGGCCGTTAACGCCGCTTTGCGCAAACACAGGTACAGACAGGGCCAGCAATACGGCTGAGGCCCATAACTTTTTTGTTTTTGTAAACATTAAAAGGGAGAAAAAAATAAAGGCGGAGATCTTTTAAGGCCACCCGGGAGATGGCCATGTATGGTAAAAGAGCGTTCAGATCACGAACAGCGCCCCTAAAAATTCACCCAAAGGGAATGGCAGTATTAACTGCTCTGTTAAACCTATAGCAGGTTATTGTTGAAGATAATATAGACAGGAATCTTTTATTGCTTCCTGGGAAGAAGCATCATTAAATACAACAGGCATTCAGATTCCGAACAATGCCCGTAAAAAAGGACCCGAAAGGATCATAAAAAAAGCAGCGAAAAACCAGGCGGCAACGGCTGAATCTATCCGATCCTTACCCATTTGCCAATTCTGGTATATTTTAAGTGCGCCAATGAGGCCAAATAAAAGGGCGAGCGTTAGCGCAAAATCAAAGGCTGAAAAAAACGATGAAGAAAGGTCTTGTTTGGCCTGCGCCAATGAACCATCAGTTATACCGGGCTGTGCTACCGCTATCATCGTGAGCAGGCTGCACCAGGCTGTCAGGAAAAATTTCATATGTTAAAAACTAACGGCTTTGGTGTACTCGACCGACTCTTCACGGGCGAGGTTGAACATCTGCTTGAGGCTGACACCTCCTGAAAAAACAACTGATGATTCTTTTCCATTTGGAATAGATTCGTCTGCGTATGATCTAACCGGCTCAATATCTTCCACAAAAGTGAGTTCATGTTGATCGTTTCCGGTATCCCCACGATTGTTGCGCAGGTAATCCCAAATGATCAGGGCTGCATAGTAGCTGGTATAGATACCGAGCAGCCATAGCGTAAATTTTATCCAGGTCATAAGTCTGTGTTTTGTATAAACTGTTTAATAATGGTTTTCAATTCGGGGTAGGTGTCGAATAAATGTTTTACAGCAAAGGCAACGAATTTGGTCACGTCTACTCCTGTGGCCATTTTAAATTTATTCATGATATCCGCGGTCTGCTTATCGAAGCGGACATGCACCATGTTTTTGTTATCGCTGTTATCATAGGCGATCAAGGCTTTGAGTATAGTGGATTCCATGATTTTGTCCGCCTTTTTCGGGACCTTTTTATGGACTTCGTCCCCGGCTCCCTGGTAGCCGCCACCCGGCTTAACCATTTTTTCACGTAGCTGGTCAGCTAATGATTTCATTTTTTCCATAGTTGGTCAGCGAATATTTCTTCGAATACTGGTGTAATTACACTGTAAAGCGATAAGGGCGTTTGAAAGGTGGTGATCCTTTGGAAGTCGATACGGTCAGGTATGGCTGCCGTTATCTTACCGAATTTGGATAGTTGTTCATTTACCTCGCTCATGATCTCGAACTTGACATTCGCTTTGATCCGGTTAGGGATAAAAACTACCTGTACTTTCGGGTTGACCTTTTTAAGCACAACGGCAAATAAAACGGTCGATTCAAATGTAAATTCATCATAGGAAAAAGGACAGATGACCAGGTCAGCGCATTTAAAAACAGGTATTAACCCATCGTCATCCAGTTTACCCGGCAAATCGATCAGTATCGCATCCCTTTTGCTTTTAGTGAGCACGTTGCTCAATACCGGAAAAGTTTCCAGCGTTGCCGCCATTACATCATATGGCTCATCATTCTCCAGCACTTTCGCCTTTTCAAATTTCTGGGAGATTGATTGCTGATAATCCATATCAATAATGGTTACCGGCCAGTCTTTAGCCAGGCTCAGGTAGTTCCCTGATAGGACGGTGAGCGTACTTTTTCCTACGCCACCCTTTTGGTTGCCAAATAAACAGATCATAAGTTTTCATGGGTTTATCCCTTAGCGGGTATTAGTTCTTGCTTTCTTTTGCCTGCGCCGTTTCATGCCCAGTACCTGCTGATCATCCACGTCGTCGGAGATCATGACAGGCCTGATATACGCCCCTTCCGGCACATATTCAGAATAATAGGTAATGGCTTCTTTGTCCAAATAATCATGTAGATCGATGCCGGGTTGTTGATTTACTGGTTCAAAATTGATACTGTCGTCAAGTAGATACTTCAGGCTTAGTATTTCACTGCCCTTAAAGACCTGTTTGGTAGCATGGTCAATAACTGTATAACCATAAGGTTTTTTCCCTTCTGAGGAATGAAATACCAGGTCGATCAGGTATTGTCTTTTCAGCTGCTGCACGAAGTCGGGCGAAGTTTTTTGAGCAATAAACAACGCTTTGAGTTCAGCTATCCTTGCCTTATCAGGCACATAGGAATCTATTTTTTGCTGCAGCTTTTTTTCATTGATATAGTCACGCCCCAGGAAACCCTGATTCTCCAGAATCATATAGAACTGCGCCTGGGTACTAAAGTGGTATTGCATGGCGAAGGAGTAACCCAGAACCTTGTCTATGCTTCTGACCGCCCTCACCTGTTCATAATCGCGGTCGATTTGTTTACCATCTTTGCCTACCCGTGAACTAACAATATGGACGTGATGATTATCGGTGTCTTTATGGAAAACGATCAGGTACGGCTGGTCGCCATATTTCATTTCTTTTAGCCACATCACTGCAGCTTTTGTTAATTCCTGTTTGCTATAGTTTCGCCCGCGCGCTGAAATGACCGCGTGAAACTGTGTGTTTTTTTTAATGCTCTTATTTTGAGCGGACAGCATGAGGAGATAATTGACCAGGTCCTGTGGCCGTGGGTTACTGAGCGCCTGTATGGCGCCAAAATTGGCGATCAGCATCAGCTCTCCTGTATTCCGGTCAACCTTATTGGTATTGTACTTTACGCCGGCAAAAGTCCTGGAAGGTTTTTCAAGGATGTGGGCGATCATAGATTGACAGAGTGGAGGAAAGGAAGTAACACCGTAACCGTATATCAATCTACCCGACCATCAGTATGGCCTGTAAACGCCTATCCAATCATCATTACAACTGCCGATCTGTATAAAGTCGTAACGGGCTAACGGATGACATCTGTAATCGTGTAAAATAATAACGGTGTGTCTGTGTATCCTTTGATCAGGATACCTGATGATCTGTATATCTTAATAACGGGCTATCGGTATATCGGTCTGCGTTCGTATCAGGGTATTGAAATAACTTGAGATCCGGGTATCTGTATAAAGTAATATCTGTATAACTTGCTATCGTTTGAACGGGATACTTGGTGATCTGTATATTCTGATAACTGCTTATCTACCTACCGGTATATCTTAGTATCAGGGCATCAATATAACCACTTTCTACTAAATGCTTCCTGGGGTTATCGAAGGAGAAAATCTTTCGATACTGGCAATGGTATCATGGATAGCTCCGCCATGGCTAAAGAGTGCAAGCCTTTCAAGTTCAAATCTCCTGCCCTTTCCCATTACAATTGAATGGTAACCAAATGTGATCACAATGCCACCCGGCTCCAGGCAAAGCTCAACAACATCTTTGAGTTGCCTGAATGGACTACAAACCATGCCCTTATAGAGTTCCATGCTTTTTCTATAGGCATAAGGGGGATCAAGCAAAATCGTTTGGAAACGGGGGCCTTTCCAGCTCCGCAGGAATTCCAGTGCGTCCATATGAAAATCAGCGGGCATTTCAGGGTCAAGATCGTTACGAAGCTCATTAACCTGTAATATGGTTGTACCAGCAAATAGGTTCAAAACAGTTCCTTCGCATGAGCGCTCTACCCAATCCCGAATCGGTTTCACAGAAAAGGTGTACCGGTGCAGCGGACAACGTACGTGCTCAAAAATGATCATTAGATGGAGATTGATTGGATGAAATGTAAAAAAGGTTCGTCCGGCCCCTATACCTTAAAATTAAAGGCTGGAAAAAGCTTTAATTTCCCATAGTCCGGATGATCTTCCGAAGGGACGCTTCGAGCATCTGTTGAACCTGGATATAATCCCCGAAAAGCCGGTTAAACTTTTCAACGATCATTGCATTAAGGGCACCCTTTAATTTAAGTACATTGGCATGTCTGGCCAGTTGGTTGATGTTATTGCCAATCCGCCCCATTTCAGCTCCTAAAGCGTCCAGGTGTTTAATTAGTTCTTTGGCGTTTATCACTGTTTCTTTCACATCGGTTAAAACCCGCATCCTGATCAGTTCTGTCTTCGAGATACCCAACTGCCGTTCTAAATCAGCGATCTCCTTATATTCATCATCGGTGAATCTGACATTAATGAATTTGCTGCGCCTACCCTTCTCTAATTTCGGTCGTCCGTTTAGCTTCTTAAAGTCAACCATAGAAAAATTGAGTCGCGAAATTTTTTAAATCCCCCCCTGGAAGGGCAAGAGACTTTTTGTGTAACAAAAAGACATCTTGCCGTTGCAGAAACAACGGAGTTTTGGATTATGAATTCGAAAGTTTGAAGCTAAAAGACGGTTGGCTCCTACCTTTCAAATGGCACCTGTACTTTTGAAAAGAAATTGTTTTTCTCTTCTCGTGCAACAACAAATGGTTTCAGCTGTGCTTTAATTTTATCATTATAATCGTTAAACCCTTGGTATACTTTTGACCTGTCAGTAGCATATGGAAGGGCTTTAATAAAGTCCCTGGTCGCCAAAACACCCGCTTTATCTCGATCAAAATAAATATCAAGGCAAGAAAATGCCTTGGCTTTATTAATTGCCTGGTGTAACAATGTTAGCGTATTTAACACGATGATACTATGTTCGGCATCGGGATTTTCAAAACGCCAACTTAGAAAGTCTATAAAGCCTTCAAAAATGGCTGCCTGTTTGGGATGCCCAGGTATGAAAGTTATGCCTTTGTGTCCCATACAACCTTTAAAATACCGGTTGCGAACTTCCCATGAATTGTTTTCATTTAGCCAACCAGCAGCGAAATAATGCTTTCGTGTATCGTTATCATCTTCTACATAATAATAAACTTCGCTCAGGTAAAATTTTGCCACGTCAAATACGCCTCGACTTTTCAGGTATTCCGTTATCGCTGGATGTGCACCTAAAGGCTTAACTTTCTCGACAACATGGTAGACCTTAACAGGTTTGCGGGGCCTTAGTACCCTGGGGGCAGCCGGGGCAACAGAACAAACGTCCTGAATTTTCTTGACCACTTCATTAAAACCCAAATTCTTCCAATAGGCTAAGCCAAAGTCGATAATGTTACCTCCTTTGCCCGCCCCATGGTCAAACCATACACCAAGATCATCATTTACACAAAAGGACGGCTGGGTACCGTTGTCCCGGAGCATACTGTAATACATTCTTTCACGACCGCGTTTCGGAACAGGTTGGTACCCCAACCGGCTCAATAGGTCAACAAGAGAGCCCTGCTCTTTGAGCTCCCTGGCAGTTAATAGATTTGACATAAATGATAGGGATTTGAACTTAAATGAAATACAGGGGAAATGACCTGCTTAGTTTTAGCTGTTTCTGAGCTATCAAAAAATAAATAAACCAATGGCTAATACGCGTAATAATTTAATAAGCCCTTTGATGGCTATGTACCGGCAGCGGGTAACGATCCCGTTAAATTCACTTCTGCCGGTATTTTTTTCGGAACTACCCACGTCGAACTCTACAGTTCGGGCTCTCGCCTGCCTATGCGTTTTCGCAATATTGATATGATCTCAGCTTCGCAATATTTCCTGTGGCTAAACAGGATAATGCTTTGTTCCTATACGTCAAAGAGCTTGATAAGCAATTGCCTACCATGATCTTTCCGCCATTTGCGGAAAGGTCATATTGTTGCCGGATGGGATGACCCATAACGGCTTAATTCTGTCATTAATCTTTTTGGAAGCATGGCCATGAAAAATGGCCCGGGTGGAAAGTGTTTCTGAAATCAAGATGTTATTCTTGCTATGATCGCAAAGAGAAAGTATGTCTTCTTGATCAGGCAAGCCATTGATTCCTACAGCGGCTTTTGAAACGCCTGCATTGGCAATGTTGTATAGCATATGATGTAAACCCGATTGCTTCATGGGAACAAAGCACGGATTTAGGGATATGTCGAAACAGTGAAAGGGGGTGAAAGAAATCTTTCACCCCCTTAAGTTTAGAGCGATATTTTTTAAAATTAAAATCATTAATTAACTCATTATTAAATACTTATATATATATCCTGGATTTTAAACACTAAAATACAGAATGAAAAACCCAAGGAAATAATTAGTTAAAAATATATTTCATCAAGAACTATCAGGCGTCCAATAATGCAGTGAGGTATTACCTTTCGATTGATATTAGGAACGATTTGCACATTTAATCAAAAACAGCAACCTTGATAGGAATCTTAAACGGAACGGTGAGGATACAACCAGTCTCTATTACCGGCATCACTTTATTTGACTTTTAATGATCTGAAAGCAAAGCCGTTTCAAGGCGAAAGAGTGCGCTGGAAAAAATCAATCTGAAGGATGAGTAAATCAGGATAAAGGTACCTTTGTATAAAATATATGTGCTATGTGTGACAATAAAAATGGGGTTATAAAACGAAGTGAAGAAATTACTAAAGCATATTTTGAATATTTGGATGATCATCTGGCTGATATTATAAGTGGAAAAGCCACTGAAATGATGCAATTGAGCCAAATAGCAGATGCATTATTTCTTTCACATAGTCATTTAACAGATACTATCCAAAATACGATGGGGCATCACCCTTGTCATTTTTATGATTTAAAAATCAGTGATCAAGCGAAAAAGCTAATCACTGACACGGACTACTCCATAGCTGAAATTGCAAAAAAACTAACTTACGATCCGTCCAATTTTTCAAAGTTTTTCAAAAAATTCACGGGGCAAACGCCTGGAGAATTTCGAAAACAGCATAAAAATCAATAACAACCTAAAGTTCCGAAAAGTTCACCACGATATACTTACCGCGGCAACCGACCTTTGCTATATTGATAATTTAAAAACAATAATTATGGCACGAAATGATTTAAATGGAAAGGTAGTATTGATAGCAGGTGGAGGCAAAAACCTGGGCGGGTTATTGAGCAGGAGTTTTGCAGCAGAGGGTGCAAAATTAGCGATACACTATAATAGTGAGAGTTCCAAAACGGACGCTGAAAAAACATTAGCCGAGGTGCAGGCTTTGGGAGCAGAGGCTTTCTTATTTCAGGGAGACCTGACCAAAGTGGAAAACGTAACCAAATTTTTCGATGAAGCCGTTGCCAAATTTGGAGGTATTGATATAGCAATTAATACTGTGGGTATGGTGTTGAAAAAGCCTTTTGCCGAAACTACCGAAGCGGAATACGACACCATGTTTGGGATCAACTCGAAATCAGCGTACTTCTTTTTACAGGAAGCCGGTAAAAAACTAAATGACAATGGTAAGATCTGTTCCATTGTGACTTCATTGTTAGCAGCTTATACAGGTCTATATTCGACGTATGCAGGCGCAAAAGCTCCGGTTGAGCACTTTACAAGAGCGGCATCAAAAGAATTTGGCAGCCGAGGCATTTCTGTCACAGCGGTGGCTCCCGGCCCTATGGATACCCCATTTTTCTATGGACAGGAAAGCCCGGAAGCGGTTGACTATCATAAATCGGCATCGGCACTGGGTGGGTTAACAAATATTAAAGATATTGCTCCGCTTGTGGAATTTTTAGTAACAGATGGTTGGTGGATTACTGGCCAGACTATTTTCGCCAACGGTGGTTATACCACACGTTAACCACCTGCCTCAGATGTATGGATGTTGGGTAGTTATCCTTAATTATTAGCTATTCAGCTTCCTTACATCATATTATCAGTCTATATATTCAACGATGAAAAACTTGTCGTGAAGGAATAAAAATCAGTAGTTGATCCGGTTATATTTCAAAGCCGGTAACGTAAGGCAACATTTTTAGCTATAGCGCAAAGTAAATCATCTTTATCTCCAATGGAAGTTTCCATGGCATACCATTGATGTTGCTGATTACGGACAATTGTGAACTCTTCTCCCAACAGACTGATCTTAATAGCTGTGGTTTCTTTATTAATACTTCTTGTCAATACTGTATAGGTATAGTCAGTGTCGTTAAATGTGATTCGCAGTGGGAGGCTCATACTGCGGTTAAAGATAGAAAGTTCTTCTTAATTTAAGTACAGTATTACTTGACCGAAAATATATTAGGGATTAGCTAAACCCGAAAGTAATCAGCTTTGTATCCTTGGCCTTTTCTTTTTGTTAATGTCGCCAGTTTCTCGCTGGGTTCATCCGGCTTTTTATCTTGCAAAGCAGTAAAAATTTCGGGAGTTGCAGACTTTATATCCTCAGCTATTCTTACACTAGTTAACCGGTCATCAATAGTAGCCTCATCTAACGCTGCTATTGCCCGATCTGCACTATCCTGGTCAATTATGGTCAGGATCCATATCCCTGGCTTATACCGGTTTCTTTATCAGTTACGATAGTTACTGAACTAACCTGTCCATAGACACTAAGAAAAATCAACTAATTCAGTTTTTTCCATGTCGCGGGAAAACCTACAACAAATAATTTAACCATGTCCTAATAGAGATAAGTAATATCAAAATTTCCGCATACCCATTAGCACCGCCTGGGCTGTAAGCCGATCCTTAAAGCTCCAGATCTCGCTTTGAGCGCAAGAGCTTAATTTAGCGTTCTTTAAATCATTTTTCATTATTGCCTGCCCGGATGTAGTCGAAAATCCAATAATCTTATAGGTAAAGATGTTATCGCCAACTTTGAAGTTAGCAATGTATTCATATGAAACATCTTTTGTGGCCGCATTTTTTAAGGTCTTGCCATTAAAGGCCGTATCAGCCAAGTAGCTGCAATGAGCGATCCTTTTAATATTTAAGATGCCTTTTGTGCTGTCCGCCAAAAGGATAATGCTTTTTTTTTCATCTACTAATTTTTGCTCCGCTTTTAGCAAGTCATTAAAGATCTTTGATTGGCTGGTATTGGGAACAGTGTGGTAACCATCATCCGTGATAGGGACCGATAGCTTTTTTTTAACCTGTTGAGCGGCAGCAATTGTTGAAACAAAAGAGAATAAGGTTAGGATGGTGAGTTTGACTTTGATTTTCATATACAATAATGGCAGATATTTAAAGATACAAAATAATACTTATGCCTTGAATAAAGATAATTTTGATATAAACTTAAAATCTTTATTATTATAAGTAAACAACTTTAATTCGGTCTGAATTGCAGTAGCGGCGATCATAGCATCTGCTAACGCAAGGCCGTGACTTAACCTGTAAGACTGCACGAGGTCTATAGCCCTTAAATTTATTTCAGGATTAATCAAAAGTACGCTAAACCTGTTGAGGTTCTTGCTGATTTTCTGAAGATCGACCTTATTGGTAGCCCCCAAAATAAGCTCCATTTTGGTAATAGAGGATATTAAAATATTCTGGAAACCTATTGTTTGTTCAAGTATAACCCTGGTTTCTTCATGACGATTTTGGCAGGCATCAAAATAGTCAATGATAACGTCAGTGTCGCAAATTACCTTTTCCGCTGCCATCCGGATTTTCTTAATTCAGTCGCATCTATTCCTTTGCCGGTAAAAACCTCTCCCAGTTCCGAAACGTCTATAGATTCGTCACCCGGTATCACAGTAACTCCGTTTATATAGAATTCCTGTTTCTTCCTGGCAGCAGGTTGTTGTTCGGAAACAGAGAAGCCCAGATACTTTCCTAAATCTTTTAAAGCATCCAGCGTTTTACTGTTTTTATACTTTATGGTTACTTCTTTCATGGTACAATCTTCCGGTGGCTGTTTTAACACACAAATTTAACGAATTAATCTACAAAATTCGCAGACATACCGATGATTGCTTTACGCTGGCATTGTAATTATCTACAAAAGCAGCCAAACAAAATTTGACTTAGGTAATAAGTATTAAAGTATCTACAAAATTTAAGAAAGTATTAATTTATTAGAGGTTTACAATCACCTAATAGAGATTAATATTGCAATAATTCTTCACCATTTAGGCAATTACAAAAAATCATGAATATTTCGCAACTACTTTTTAAGGCATCTGTATATTCAGATCGATTTATAGAATTCAATTAACCTTTTCTTTTTTGATAGAAATTGGTGTTGCCCTTTGTTTCGTGCCTTTTAATTTCAATTACCTTTGGCATTCGTTTCAATGCGGTATGAAGTGAATTGCTTTTAAAATTCCACCCAATATCTGAAAAGAAGCGCTTAATTTCATTGGTTTCCCTAGGTGTATTAAGAAAATTGGTTGGTAACATTTTATACTTAATACAATATGGGATTGAAGGCTCTCGGCTTAAAATGACGTGAATAGCTGGTACAGCTTTATATTTTTGTGTTAGTATTTCTCGTAAATTCTTTGGAGGTGCAAAATTCCTTTTGCTTAAATCCTCTAATTTAATCGTTGTGAAATTTATAATTCCATCTAACGATTTAATTCTGAAAGATTTTCTTCCAGATTCGATATTAACCAAAGTCGACGGGGAAATATGTGCTAAGAGCGCAAAATCTTTTTGTGAGAGTCCTAATGCATCCCGTAACTCTATAACATTCGTACTAATTATCAAACTTGTATTGTCCATAAAACAAATGGACAATATCAAATCGTGACATTTTTAATAAGTATTTGCTTTTTATGAGGTGATTTATTACATTTGTTTTATCGAAGTTTTTCAACAAGAAAAGATTACGAAGAGAAACTGATATTTTATTTATTAAGTATTTATCAAAAGTCTTGCGACCAATTTCTGACGTCGTACCGCAAGGCAGCAGGTTAATGCCCCCAACACTTTTAAATTTAATGCTATCTTTGGCATATTTGATGAGTGTGGGGTGCGCTGCTGTTAACCCGTGGTATGTAAGGCGTCAGAACTTTTATGTGGTCACGGGATGCAGCCCACCCCACACTCTTTTATATAGGGAGCATCTAGGCAGGACTTGTTTTTGAAGCAAGTAATGAAGCCACAAAAAAGTAAAATAACAATCTGTAAAACTCCCTTAACTGTTCAATCAACAGAAACAGACTGGTACTCTCTTTGTATTTCCAATAACTGTCCGAACCTCAAAAACCTTTTTAAAAATATTATCAAGCGTCCAGATTGAATCGTGAGAAATGGCAGCTGATCGGTTAATAGTTAATGCTTTTGGGGCTGCCATTTTCTTTACGTAAAAGAAATTAAGTTAATCTTTTAACGCACTCAACTTACAGATTTAATGAAAAAAACGATACTATTCATAGTACTGGCAACGCTTTGCCTTTTTTTTAAGCTTTCCGCCCAAAACAGTCCCACTCCTCCAATATCAAATATCATAGGTAAAGTAACAGACGAACAAATGCATCCACTTCCCGGTGCAACCGTCAGATTAAAAGGAAGCCCTATTGCTGTAAATACAGCCATAGACGGAGCTTATTCGATTGGGCCTATTTCTACAAATGATATACTCGTCATTAGTTTTATAGGCTATCAACAGGTAGAAATAACATTATCCGAACTTCAAAAACAACAATTCAACATCCGTTTAAAGAACAATACAGGAGTATTGGATGAAGTACAAATAATCGCTTATGGAACCACGACTAAAAGACTAAGCACAGGTGATGTGTCTTCTGTCAAAGCGGCCGATATTGAAAAACAACCCGTATCCAACCCCTTGGCCGCATTGGAAGGACGCGTACCCGGATTATCTGTCACGCAAAGCAGCGGCGTTAGCGGAGCAGGATTTAAGGTTCAGATTCGCGGACAAAGCTCCCTTTTACAGGGTTCAGAACCTTTTTACATTATTGATGGTGTTCCATTTGTTACCGGCAATTCTGCTTTAAACCAGATTTCATCTGCTGCGGGTTCTTCTTCAAGCGGCACCGGCATGAGCCCTTTTCAATTAATTAACCCTTCTGATATAGAAAGTATCGAGGTATTGAAAGATGCCGATGCAACAGCTATCTACGGCAGCAGGGGCGCTAACGGAGTAATCTTAATAACCACAAAAAAAGGTAAGCCAGGATCTGTTAAAGTGAATTTCAACACCTATTCCGGTGTGAGCAAAGTGTCACGGACAATGGATATGCTGAATACGCAGCAGTATTTGCAAATGCGAAGGGAAGGATTCAAAAATAGCGGGCTTACACCAACGACAACAAATGCTCCCGATCTGCTGCTTTGGGATACCACCCGGTATACAGACTTTAAAAAGCTATTGATCGGTGGTACTGCCCATACGACTGATGCACAGCTTTCCTTATCAGGAGGTAATGTAAACACCCAATTTATTATCGGAGGGGGCTATCATCATGAAACAACCGTGTTCCCAACTGATTTGGGTGATACTCGTGGCTCCCTTCACTTGAGCCTAAATCATCATTCAACTGATAATAAATTGAACATTGCATTCACAGCAGGTTATTCCACCAATAAAAACAACCTCACAACGACGGACCTGAGCAGCTATATCAACTCGAACCCAATGCTGCAATTATACACGCCTGACGGGAAGTTAAACTGGGCAGAAGGAGGCAAAGCCTATTCAAGTCTCGGTATCCTGAACCCCAACCCACTTGCTTTTCAGTATCAGGCCTATACAGGAAAGTTTAATAACCTGAATAGCAATTTAATGATCGGATATCATATCATGCCTGATCTTCTTCTAAAGGTAAGCATGGGGTATAATGCCGTAAATAGCAACGAGGTCGCTACTTTTCCAAGTACATCCATTAATCCCTATTCGTTGCAACTACCTTACAGTAATTTTGCAAACAGGACATTCCAAAGCTGGATTATTGAACCACAAGCCCAGTACACAAAAATAGTCGGTATTGGAAAATTGGACGTCCTGATCGGGGGAACTTGGCAAGATCAATCAAGCAACGGCCTGACCGTAGCCGCCACAAATTACAATAATGATTTGTTGTTAAATTCCATTGCAGCGGCAGGTATTATACAGAGCAACAATACTTATAGCCAGTACCGGTATGAAGGAGTCTATGGGAGGATCAATTATAACTTACAGGATAAATATATCGTAAATATAAGTGGCAGAAGAGATGGGTCGAGCCGGTTTGGTCCACAAAGTAGGTTCAGCAATTTTGCAGCGTTAGGGGCTGCCTGGATTTTTTCGGAAGAAAAATTTATAAAAAGCACACTTAGTAACATCGTCAGTTTTGGAAAACTAAGGGGAAGCTATGGTATTACGGGTAATGACCAGATCGGCGATTATCAATACCTCGATACCTGGACACCGGTGCCAGACACCTATCAAAGCGTAAGCAGTTTAAATCCGACTTCGCTGTATAATCCGTCTTTTCAGTGGGAGAAAAATAAAAAGACTGAACTTGCATTGGATTTAGGTTTTTTAAATAACCGGATATTATTGTCTGCCGCTTATTTCAGATCGCGTTCAAAGAACCAGCTTGTTAACTATACTTTACCGACACAAACCGGTTTTACATCCATATTAGAGAATCTCAATGCCACTATTGTCAATAAAGGCTGGGAGTTTCAGTTAAGCAGTAAAAACATCAATTCACACGCCTTTACCTGGAATAGTTCATTTAATTTAACGATACCTAAAAATCAGCTTCTTGCTTTTCCTGGATTAGAAAATTCAACTTATGCCGGTACCTATATTATTGGCCAATCCGTTTCGAGCAGGTTGGTTTATCATTATTTAGGGGTTGATCCGCAAACGGGCGTTTATCAGTTTCAGGATGTAAATAATGATGGAAAATATAATAAGGCGGACAGGAACACACTTGTTAACACCGACCCCAAATTTTATGGTGGCTTTCAGAACAGTGTAAGTTATCAAAATTTTCAGCTGGATATATTTTTCGAGTTTAAAAAACAAAACGGCGTTAATTACCTGTCGAACCTTGCCGGAACCGTTCCGGGATATAAATATTATAATCAACCTGTGATCGTCTTATCCCGCTGGCAAAATCCCGGAGATATTGCCGACATACAAAAGTTTACCAGTGCCGGCGGCCCCGCTTTAACAGCCTCTAATCTTTACCTGCGAAGTTCCAATGCGATCTATTCAGATGCTTCTTATATACGCCTTAAAAACGTGGCGCTGTCTTATAGTATTCCGCAACCCTTACTGAAAAAGCTGCATGTGGCTAATTGCAGGTTCTATTTACAGGGACAGAACCTTCTGACGATGACCAATTACATCGGAGCCGACCCTGAAAACCAAAGCCTTTTTGTACTGCCTCCATTAAGAACAATTACCGCAGGTATTCAACTAACCCTTTAAACATTACAACATGAAAATCCTATATAAAAAGCTGCTGCTCATTTTATTGCTGGGCATGACTATGTCAGCCTGTAAAAAGTTTGTCGACATTGCCCCCTCACCACAGCTAATCGCTACAGATGCAATTTTTTCAAATGACAATACGGCCCTTTCCGCGGTAAGCGGCGTTTATGTTCAGATGCGGTCAGGCAACCCCTCTTTTGCCAATGGTGGTATTGGTATTTACGCGGGGCTTACTGCCGATGAGATTTACAATACCTCATCAAGCTCGACTTACGATCCATATTACAATAATAATATCCTGTCAAACGATGGGAATATCAGTGATTTCTGGTCTACAGCCTATAACACCATATACCGCACTAATGCTATTCTGCAGGGACTGGATAAAAGCAACGGCCTTACTTCGTCAGTTAAGGATCAGTTAAAAGGGGAAATGAAAGTGATCAGGGCGCTGATATATTTTTATTTGGTTAACCTGTATGGCGATGTTCCATTGATTACCTCACCTGATTATGCGCAAAATGGCACTGCCGAAAGAGCGCCGACTTCACAGGTTTATCAGCAGATGATCATTGACCTGACCGATGCGCAGGGGCTGCTTACTAATACATATCCAAGCACAGGTAAGCTAAGGCCCAATAAACTAACGGCCACTGCATTACTGGCACGGATATATTTATTTAAAAAAGATTGGGCTAATGCAGAGGCGCAGTCTTCAGCTATCATCAATTCAAATACTTATAGTATTCTGCCTGATCTAAATGCTGTTTTCCTGATCAACAGTGGGGAAACCATTTGGGAGATCGCACCGGCAAACAATGCCGCAAATTCGGCTGAAGCCAGCGCTTTTATCCCCGAATCATCTGATGTTGAGCCGACATTTGCAATAAATTCCTATTTACTCAATTTGTTTGATGCCAATGATAAGCGCAAAACCGCTTGGTTGGGTAGCAACACTATCGGCAGTGCGACTTATTATTATCCCAATAAATTAAAAAATAGCAGCACAACTTCTATTACTGAATACAATGTGGTTTTCAGGCTTGCTGAACAATATTTAATCCGCGCAGAAGCAAGGGCACAGCAAAATACCAATTTGCCAGGAGCGGTTAATGATTTGAATATGATTCATACCAGGGCTGGCTTGTCTGCCTATCCCACTTCCATGTCACAGGCAGATTGCGTATTGGCGATACAAAAGGAAAGGCATTTAGAGCTTTTTACAGAGTGGGGTAACCGCTGGTTTGATTTGAAAAGATGGGGAACCATAGATGGCGTTCTTGGGACTGAAAAACCTGACTGGAAACCTTATGCAGCCTTATTTCCCCTTCCTTTAGATCAGCTAACCTACAATGTTAAACTGACACAAAACACCGGTTATTAATAACATCAACCATAGCTCAACAATATGAGAAAGTTAATTGTCCTATTACATTTAGTAACCCTGATCGTTTTATTAAATAACACCCGTCTGAAAGCACAAAATAAACCGTTAACAGTAGGTGACGAAGTGCCCGATCTTACATTCAAAAACATATTTAACAGCAGCAATACAGAAATCAAACTATCGGACTTGCGCGGTAAGCTGGTCATACTGGATTTTTGGGGCGTGTTTTGCATTCCATGCATTGAGGAATTTCCAAAATTGGATTCACTTCAAAAAATATTCAGCAGTGAAATTCAAATAATTCCGGTTAACCCTTTAGATAGGGATTCTATCAGGCGATTTTTCAAAAGCCATCCAAAAGTTTACCTGCCTTCCTTGCCGTTTATAACAGGCGATACCATACTGCAAAAGGTCTTCCCTCACCGGGGTAATCCTTACATCGTTTGGATAGGAAAACATGGGAAGATGCTATTGGATGATGTGCCTATTACACAACCAAATATTGAGGCCGTTCTTTCCAATAAAACAATGAAAGTCCCCGAAGCTGTAAAGAATAATTACGTTGAATCCTTGTTTGATAAACGCTGGAGCGATGATATGGTATATTCATCCTACATCTATAAGGGCACGGATATGGGCCTTAAGTTAGAGAAATCTAAAATTGGTCAAAGTTTTTCTGAAGGCGGAACCATTGTGTTTTTGTATCAAAGGACATGGGAAGGATTAACAAGCGGGAAGTATGGTTTTTTCAGGCCAGGCAGAACGGTTATTCAAACCAAAGATTCGAGCAGATACATCAAGCCTAAGAACCTTCAAGGCTATGATGAACAGGTATGGCAGAAGAATAATCTTTATTGGTACCAATCTTCCATTCCCAGTGACAAACCGTATAATCCTTATGAGCTAATGAAGGAGGATTTAAACCGCGCTTTTCACTTAAATGCCGGCATTGAAAAAAGACCGGTAAGATGCCTTGTCCTGGTCAGAACAAGTGATATAGATAAAATTAAAACCTTGGGGCATAAACCCGTTGATTCGTTTTTCCACGCAGACAGGATAGGTAAAGACTATGGCCCAACGCGTTCTTTAATTAATCAGCCATTCAGCAAATTCTCTAAACGGCTGACTGGATTAATTGAATACGGGCTTAAAAAACCTTTTGTAGATCAAACGGGGTACACTGGCAATATAGATATTCAATTCAAAGCAGATGCATTAGACGGGATTGCTTTAGGAAATCTGCGTAGTGCCTTGAAAATTTATGATCTTGATCTGGTTGAAAAAGATGTTGATTTAACTGTTCTTTCTCTAAAAGAAAATTAAGGTTTTGACACTAAAAAAACAGCGGAATTGGCAATAGGCCAACTCCGCTGTCAGTAAAAATATACCGGAAACTGTATCTTAATTCTTTTGCAGTATCCTGTTATCGGGAGCCGGCGTCCCTACATCGGTGCCTACCGGTAATGAAGCGTTTGTGGACCCAAACAAACAAATAGGCTGATTTGCATTGTCCTTACAACTTTGAGCATTAATAACATTTGCTTTTGTATCGTTGTAAGAGTAGGCCCCTGTTGTTTCATTGGTACTTGCATCTACATGATACCAATACAGGGCTGCTGCCTTTGTGGTATTAACCGGAACTGCTTTTCTCACCTCCGGTTTAAAGGCAAAAGCTACGCCTATAATTGCCACGAAGGCGAATGAAAGCATAGCTCCCAGCCATACTTTTTTATTTTTCAATGTGATTTTTTTCACAGGTATGAACTTTTTATAATAGCAAAAAAGGGCTCCAAAAACTTTACATTCGTATAGTTATGTGACGTTTTGCCTTCAGGTAGACCTCACCGGAAACTTTTGTACCCATGGTACTGCTGTTTCCATTTGCCCGAATAGCCCGGCACGGCTATTCGGGTTTTTCGTGAATACAGCCTCTTTACGGTCGTGGGTACTGGTGTGGGTAACTCTCTTTCGGACGTAAGCATGATTAAAAAGAGGCCGGATAGTGATGATGTAAAACCACAGACATGCCGCCATGTACCTCAGGATAAAACGGATGCAAAGCGCTGCCATAGCGGCCAGCATGGCCTTTGAGGCGTAATCCTCTGTCCTATCCCTGATCGTTGTTACATCAATCGTTTTCATCCTCTACATTTTTTCTTATAATACGCTTATCACCAGCGGCGCAGCCTTGGCGTCACCTGTCTTGGGGTTGTGCACTTTATCGCTGTACCCGCGTTCCCTGCGTCAGCATCCGGAGCCATCTTACCAGTACCAGCCGGATATCCCATTGATAGTTTTTACTTCAGGGGCTGCTATCATGTTGCTGATGCTTTACCGCCAGGAAATGGCGGCTCGGCTCCCGGTACTCCCCTCACATATCTTTGCAACTGTATTGATCATTGCGTTTAGTAAATCTCGGCATCTGTTTTCCCCTGAAGCATAAAAAAACAGAGATAATGAGCATGGAAAAACACTAAAAGAGGTAAGTTTTTTATGTATGTCTTTGATAAAAAGTTGAGAATGACGATAAAGCAAGCCTTAAAGACTATCAGAAGGCGGGTATCCAAAAAATTTCTTGAACTGTATACGGAAGCTTTGTACATCCTTATATCCTATTTGACTATATACTTCATTGGTGGATAGCTGCCCCGCTGCAAACAATTGTTTTGCCTTTTGTAAACGGAGGTTGATCAGGAACGCATGTGGTGTGGTGCCGAATTCTTCTTTGAAATTTTCGATCAGTGTTTTCTCCGTGATATGAAAAGTCCGAATCAGTGTTTGGTTGCTGAGTTCGGAGTCTGTATAGTTTTTTTCCATAAAGTTTTTAACGCGGTATACCGGTTGTTCCAATTTGATCGAAACCATTTCGTCGTATTGGGCCAGCAATTGTTTGAAGAACCGGAGCAGCTCTGCTTCAATATCAGCTGCCTTATGATCATTCAGCTCGTATAACTGGAGCAATGTCCGGTAGATCGGTCCTGCTATCGGGCATCGGGGCATATGTCCATATAAGGAACTTCCGTTATCGAGGTCAAAAACAAATGCTTTCAGTTTGGGATATTGGCCGATATCTTTTTTCAGCCACTCCATTCTTGGAGCAATGTAAAAGATACGGTGAATACCGGGCTGTAGGTTTCCGATATAGTCGCCTGGATTATTGAACGTGGCATAGCATGTGCCCTTTTCTGCTTCAGTAATGAGGTTGCCATCGGGAGTGGAAAAACGGATGCGTCCCTCCAGCATGAAAAAAAGAAACAGGGTTGGTCCCTCTACTTGGTAACTCATAGACAACTCCTTGTCCAGGTTAAATTCATACAATTCAATATAAAACAGATAATGGCTATGATACTGGCGGAGTAAAGTACCCCCTTCCAGCCGGATCAGCTCAGCATCGGTATAGTTTACCGGGTAACGACTGTACCCTGGCATTTTTTGACGAATTGGGCTCCGGGAAATAACTAGAGAAGAAAAATATAAGATGATAGGGTTTTTCATAGGCTTGCTAAAAATCTGGCTGCCTCCTATCCGTATCGGGAGTCTGCCTTAGAAGTATTTAATCATAAATAATTTTAATATTTCAATAGCTCATTTAATTAAGTATTAAATAAGCTGCTTAATCTCGGCGTTATTTTTATCCAAAAGTGTGACATGCATAAATTTTTTTCGGGTCATGAATGTCAAAACGGAAGACGCAAACGAAAAAAGGGGGATTTTTTAAGCGAAGTTAGAAGTTATTGACTTCTATAGTCGGTGTTTTTGCCCGAAAATGCGGTTTCTTGCGTTTTTTATTTAAAAAACAGCAAATAAAATTGTAATTAAAAAAAAAATACGTATAATTACACATTACTAAACGGTAAATGAGCGAGTTACCATTGCGTTTTGTTGCGTATTTTAATTATCACAGTTTTAATGTTTGATTTATGAATCAGAATATTGAAAAGCTTTACCAAATTTCAGGTAAGCCGGTAAGAAACATTATCGGGTTGATGTCAGGGACATCTTTCGATGGCTTGGATGTTGCACTGTGCCAGTTCAGCGGCCATGGTATCAATACGAAGGTGAAAGTTCTTCACTTTGTTACTAAAGATTATACAACTGGTTTTAAAGAAGAGTTGAAATCTGTTTTTGCTAAAAGAACAACAGATCTGGAACGGATTACCTTATTGAATGCTTTTATAGGTTTTTACTACGGCGAACTGATCTTGCAATGCCTCGAAGAGTGGAATGTATCGGTTGGTGATGTGGATGCAATAGCAAGCCACGGACAAACTATATTTCATGCACCCAGACATTTGCATGGTATTGAAAATTACGGTAACGCAACCTTGCAAATAGGAGATGCAGATCACCTGGCGGTTCAAACCGGTATCATTACCCTAAGTGATTTTCGTCAGAAACATATTGCCGCCGGTGGCGAAGGCGCACCATTAGCTTTGTATGGCGATTACCTGATCTTCTCCAGCCCTGTTGAAAACCGGATCATGTTGAATATAGGAGGTATTGCCAATTTTACCTTTTTACCGGTGGGTTATGGAAGCGGCTGCTTTTCTACCGATGTCGGTCCGGGCAATACCTTGATGGATCAGTACATACAGTTGAAATTTCCGGGGAGGTATTATGATAAAAATGCGGAGATGTCATCAGCCGGTACTGTCAATGAGTCATTGCTTACTGCCCTGCTTGAACATCCTTTTTTTGCAGCCGATTTCCCTAAAACTACCGGACCTGAGTTGTTTAGTATGGCTTACCTGCAAAATGCCATCAAGGTTTCGGGACAGGACGGTATTAATGATTTTGATGTGATGGCAACTCTGGCGCTATTCTCTGCCCAGGGTATCATACAAGCGATCTCTAAATGTATAGCCGGCCAGGGTCCTTACGACATTTATTTAAGCGGCGGCGGAATGTACAATCCTTTGCTGGTCAAATATATTGAAGATCATTTTGGTTGCAAGCTTAAATCAACAACCGAATTGGGTATTGATCCCGATGCCAAAGAAGCTGTATTGTTTGCCATGCTTGCCAATGAGGCTTTAGCAGGCGGAAAAACAAACTATGGCAATATCAAGAATTTACCATCTGTATCTATGGGAAAGATCAGCTTTCCTAATTAACTAAACTAAAACTAATAATTAATTTAAAACGCGTTGTATGAAAAAAGTGTTACAAACCTTTAAAAAAGGGCGGTATCTGTTAGCGATGCTCGTTCTGTTGTGTTTCGGGCAGTTTTCCTGGGCACAGAACTCCAAACAAACAATTAAGGGCGTTATTGTGGATGCCCGTAATAAAGAACCCATGCCTGGTGTTGTGGTAAGATTAGTGGGCACAACCTACGGAACGGCGACCGACATTAACGGTGCCTACACCCTTAATCTGAATGTTAAGGATGGCACTTACACCGTTATGGTCACGTTTACCGGGTATAAGCCTTATACTCAAACGGTAACTTTAAATCAGAATGCAGTTAATTTAAATGTCAGTTTATCTGAAGATGCACTTAGCCTTAACGAGGTTGTTGTTACCGGCACAGCGGTTGCTACCAGTAAAAAACAACTGGGGAATGCCATATCAACCGTATCCGGTAAGGATCTGCAAAACGGAGCGGCGACCTCAATAGATCAGGCCATGGCTGGTAAGGTTTCAGGCGCGCAGATCTCTCAAAACTCTGGTAATCCCGCTGGGGGCATCAGCGTAAGACTGCGAGGTAACAGTACGATATCTGGTTCAAGCGACCCGCTTTATATTGTCGACGGCGTTATTGTAAATAACAGTTCAGATCAGCTGGTTGATTTAGGGGGCTACTCGCAAAACCGACTGGTGGACATTAACCCTGCCGACATAGACCGGATTGAAATTATCAAAGGTGCCGCCGCATCCGCTATTTATGGTTCAAGGGCAAGTAATGGTGTTGTTCAGATTTTTACAAAAAAAGGAAAATCTGGTAAACCGGTGATTGCTTTTTCAACCCAGTTTCGTGATAACTCCTTGCGTAAAAAATTAGATTATAACACCTATCCATTCCGTTTTGCTAATACCATAGCAACGGACCTAACCCAGGTACCTGTAGAGCGTTATGACTTGCAGAAAATGATTTTCAGAAATGGTATCGGATCTGAAAATAATATCTCTGTTTCCGGCGGAACAGATAATACCCAATATTACATGAGCGGTTCGTATTTAACCAATCAGGGTATTATTCAAAACAGCGATTTTAAAAGAGGTGGCGCACGTATAAGGGTTGACCAACGTTTTAACAACTGGATTAAAGCCAGCTTTGGTTTAAACTATGTATTAAGCGGCAGTCAGGAAATCCCTAACGGAGGTATCAATGAGGCCTACGGAGCTTTAACAGGCTTTATTTTTGCCAATAACTATATCAATCCGGCTGCAGATCCTGTTACTGGCATTTATCCCTCTGTTGCACCAACCAGCATTTTGTTGCGTACCAATCCATTAGAAGCTATCAACAGGTTTAATTTTAGCCAGAAAACAAGTCGCGTAATCGGCGATTTTCAGTTGAATATGACACCGACAAATAATCTGTCTATCAATTATACTTTGGGCTATGATAATTCTACTCAACTGGCACTTGGTTTTATCCCGGTGAATAATACAACACCAACCTACAATACAGGTTATTCCAGAAGGGCTGACAGAATTGATCTGTTATTGAATAATGATCTGAATATTGCTTATAAGGCTAAAATTGGTTCATGGCTGACATCCGCAACCGGTTTGGGCGCTACGGCACAAACAGAGCGTGTAAATTCATCATCCATTACCGGTACACAGTTGAGCCCAGTAAGCCAGGTGGCATCTGCTGCTGCCACTATTGCTTCACTTGAAAGCCGCTCTACCTTAAATATACTTGGTTTCTATTTACAGGAAACTTTAGGTTTCAAAGACCGTTTATTTATTACCGGCGCTATTCGTAACGACGTTTCGTCGTCTTTTGGAGTTAACAACAGGTGGCAGTATTATCCTAAATTAAGCGCAAGTTACTTGCTGTCTGAAGAAGATTTCTGGAAAAAATCTTCACTGGCTTCGGTTATTCCTACCTTGAAGATCAGGGCCTCATATGGGCAGTCGGGTAACTTAACTGCTATCGGTGCCTATGACCGTTTCAGCAACTACACTTCCGTGTCGCTGGCCGGTTTACCTGGTATAACTGCACCATCGCAGTTAGGCAATGCTGATGTTAAGCCGGAGCGCCAGACGGAGAAGGAAATCGGTATCGATGCATCATTCCTGAATGATCGTTTAGGATTTGAATTTTCATATTATAACAAGGGCGTAAAAGATCTTTTATTGCCGGTTACACTTAGGCCATCAAGTGGTTACCTGACCCAATATCAAAATATTGGCGATATGACCAATAAAGGTATCGAGTTATTGGTAAGAGGCACCCCTATTCAAAACTCCAATTTTAAGTGGACCTCTACCATTATCTTCTCTCAAAATAAAAACAAGGTGTTTAATATACCAGGTGGTGTCGTAACCTTCCCTGGTGGTTTTGGTCAGGTAGCCGCGGTCAACGGCTATTCATTAGGCGCATTTTATGCTACTTACTTTGCCCGAAAACCGGATGGATCACTGCTATTAACTGCTGCAGGTTTGCCGCAAACAGAAAAAGTTGGTCGTGATGCGAATGGCCAGCCAATTGGTGCAACCAAATTAAAAGTAATTGGAGATCCGAATCCAAAATGGACCGGATCATGGACTAACGAACTCTCTGTTGGAAAAAACTGGTCTTTCCGCGCGCAATGGGATGCATCTATCGGCGGCAAGGTATTTAATTTTACCAAAAGGGTAGGCAACAGGGATCTGTATGGTGGACTGGCAGGCTACGAGGCGGAATTAAAAGGACAAGTACCTAAAGGAACTTCCGCAGCGTTATACTCGATTATGGAAAACTGGATTGAAGACGGTTCGTATGTGAAATTGCGAGAGCTTTCGGTTTCTTATGACCTAAGGATCCGTGCTTTAAACAATAAGCCATTACGTATCAGCTTGTCAGGCAGGAACTTGTTTTCTATTGATAAATATAGTGGGTATGATCCTGAAACGAATGCTGCCGGTCAAAGTACTGCTGTACGCGGCTTTGATTTTGTAGAGGTTCCGATTCCGAGGACTATTGCTTTAGGACTTAACTACACCCTTTAATTACTCAATTTTTTACATCATGAAAAGAAGACTTAATTATAAATATTTAATTGTTGTTTTTACGCTGATAGCTTCGTCCTGTAAACTGGATCAGGTAAATCCAAACAGCGCAACGGATCAGAATGCGTTAACAACCCGGGATGGGATCATCGCCCTTAGTATTGGTTTGCGTCAATTTTATTCAACAACCGGTTTAAGCAATACTTTGCTGATGCCATCCGTAACCAGTCGTGAAACAAAAGGCATTGCCACTTTTACCACTACTATTGAGCTGGAAAATGGAGGAACAGCTTTACCAACTGCTAATGCTGGTGTTCTGGGCTATTGGTCGGCTATGCAGCGGGAGATGGCCATGTGCGAAAATGTAATTGACAATGCTCCCAAGATTACTACTCTTGAACCTGGTTTGCTTAGTGGTATCATGGCACAGGCATATTTATTTGAAGCCACCAGCCTGGCCGAACTGGCAATGGCATTTCCTGAGGCAAACCTGCGCACCAATACTGCCGCTCCGGTAACATTTGTGCCGCGTGCACAGGTTTTTACAGAAGCCATCAGGTTGCTCGATCTGGGTATTGCTACGCTAAATGCTAATGCAGCATCGGGATCATTTACTACCTTGGTTGCCGGTACAGATTTTGATCTGAAGAATACACTTTACGCCTATAACGCCCGTATTAACCTTATGGCGGGTAATTATCAAAAGGCCTTGGATAATGCTAACCTGGTAGATTTATCAAAAACATCAAAATTTACTTATACCACACTTAGTGCTAACCCGCTGTATACCCTTTTTCAAATTACCAAGTCATACCGTCCGCGCGCAAATTTCGGCTTGCCGGCTGGTTTGTTTGATGCAGCAGACCAACGTCTGAGTTTTTATTTTGCTGCGCCTAATGCAACGGTTAGCGGTGATGTGGTTACATCGCTAACCGGTTTCTCAACAACACAAACTACCGCTATTCCGTTATATTTAACTGATGAAATAAAACTCATCAAGGCTGAAGCTACATTGCGGCTTAATGGTTCATTAACTGATGCTTTAGCCTTAATTAACGCGGTGCGTACCCAAACCTCCGGCGACCCGTTTGGCGTTAATGCTGGTTTACCTGCATACAGCGGGGCAGTTACCAATGCCGATTTGTTATTGGAAGTTTATAAGCAGCGTTGTGCCGAACTTTATATGAGCGGTTTAAAATGGGAAGATACCCGCCGTTTTAGTCGTCCTGCGCCACCGGCAGATGTTAGCGAGCGTAATCGTGTATTTTATCCATTCCCTGACCAGGAGCGGACTAATAATCCAAACACTCCGGCAGATCCGGCAATATAATTTTACACAAACATTAATGGGGAGTATTCTAGCTTCCCATTATTATTTAACCCGATGATGAAAAAGCTATTCGCTGTTTTGCTTGTTGTTTTTACTACTGCAACGTATGCGCAAAATCACGCAGTTAACCTTAAAAAGGCGGCCCAGCTCCTTGAGGCCGGAAAAAATGTTGTATTGCTCAATAATGCGTTAAGTATTGTTCCTTTAACTGACATTAAAAGTGCCAGCATAGCCAGCGTACATTTCAACTATAATCAACATGCTGTATTTGATAGTATTGCCAATAAATATCATGTTGTTGCAGGCTTTGATGCTGATACTGTTCAATATATGAAAGGTTTTATTGAATTGCACGATATGTTGAAATTCTATAACACGGTACTTATTGAGTTATCCGCGTCAACAAGATTTACACCATTGCTGCAAAGCTTTATCGCCGATTTGGAAAATGGCCGCACCGTCGTGCTGGTTATGGCTGGTAACGGTAAAAACCTGGCACAATTTGATAAAGTTAAGTCTCCCGTAATCTGGTACAAAAATGATACTAACGATGGCGCTTCTGTTGCCGCACAATTGGTTTTTGGCGGAGTAGCGGCAAGTAACCGTTTGGACAATAATTATAGTGGCATTTTTACAAAAGGGGCTGGTTTTGTGACACAAAAAACTCGTCTTGGTTATTCAGTGCCTGAATCGGTATTCGTTAACAGCGATCTGCTGGAAAACGTTGATTCGATATTAAATGCGGGTATTGCAACACATGCGGCACCCGCTGCAGTGGTATTGATGGCTAAGGATGGTCAGGTGATCTTTAGTAAAGCCTACGGAAAGCATACCTATAACGGTAATGATATAACCAAGCCTGATGATATCTTTGATATGGCGTCGGTAACAAAAGTTACTGCTACGGTACCATCTGTTATGCGTTTGTATGAAAAAAAACTGATTGCTTTAGATGATCCCATCAGTAAATATGTAGCGGTAACGCGGAATATTCCGGATAAAAGAGATCAGCAAATTAAAGAAGCTTTGCTGCACGAAGCCGGCTATACCCCCTATATTAAGTTTTACGAGCAACTCAAACCGACGGATCTGAGCGCAGATTCATCTGCGGTTTATCCGACTAAAGTGGCAGATCATTATTATCTGAGAGCCAATTATTTTAATGAGGTGATGTGGCCTGTTACGCTGAGGTCAAAGGTCGACACCCGTGGTAAGTTTGTGTACAGCGATATCAGTATGTATATGATGAAAGAAGTAGTGGAGGAAGTGACGCATCAAAAACTGAACGACTATGTTTTGAACGAGTTTTATTTGCCATTAGGTATGCAGGCTACGGGCTTTTTACCACGTAACCGCTTCAATAGATCGAGAATAGTGCCAACAACAGAAAATGATAACTGGTTCAGGAATATGCTGGTACAAGGTTATGTAAATGATCCCGGATCGGCGATGGCCGGTGGTGTTGAAGGCCATGCGGGATTATTTGCAAATGCTAATGATATGGCGATTTTTTATCAGATGTTATTAAACCAGGGTTCTTATGGCGGGCAAAAATATTTTGATGCTGCTACAGTTAATTTATTTACTTCACGGCAATCCAAAACATCGCAACGTGGCCTGGGGTACGACCGGCTCAATGAAAAGCAATTGTCAGAAACGTATCCGTCTCAACAGGCTTTCGGGCATAGTGGTTATACAGGTACTTATGTATGGGTAGATCCTAAATACAACATGGTTTATATCTGTTTAACCAATCGCGTTTATCCTGATGATGGGAAAACATATGGTAAATCAAAAGTGAATATTCGTGCAGAAGTGCTTGATGTGTTTTACAAGGCCGTGTTAAAAAGCGCAGGCCAGTCTTTTTTAAAGTAAACATGTGATAATCCTCATTAGGAAATTAAACAATTTATGTAAGTTTGTGCGTTTTTGTGCGGTTACAAATTTAATACTGCACAAAAATGCACATTTTATCATAACTTAAATATTTATAACTCTATGGAATTAACCACAGAAAAGGATTCAAACTACAAAAATCTTCATGAACTATCGCTTTACGATATATTAGAGAACATAAACACAGAAGATCAGACAGTTCCCAGGGCGGTTAAGCAGAGCCTCACCCAGATAGAAGCATTAGCTGCAGCCACTGTCGAAAAAATGAAACAAGGTGGACGTCTTTTTTACATCGGAGCAGGAACCAGCGGCCGCTTAGGGGTGTTGGATGCGTCAGAAGTTCCGCCAACATTTGGCGTAACCCACGAGCTGGTGATCGGCATTATAGCCGGTGGAGATATCGCTATCCGAAAAGCAGTTGAAAATGCAGAGGATAACATAGACCAGGCGTGGAAAGATTTATTAAATTATGATATTAACAGTAATGATGTCGTTGTTGGCCTTGCGGCATCTGGCATTACGCCTTATGTGTTGGAAGGTCTTAAAGCCGCTAACGCTGCCGGTATTATTACGGGATGTGTGGTTTGTAATAATGGGAGCCCCATTGCCCTTGAAGCACAATTTCCTGTTGTTGTTATTGTAGGTCCGGAGTTTTTGACTGGCTCGACCCGGATGAAGGCCGGTACAGCACAAAAACTCGTACTTAACATGCTTACCACCTCTGTAATGATTGCGCTTGGCAAAGTAAAGGGAAATAAAATGGTGGATATGCAGTTAACCAATAGCAAATTACATAAGCGGGGAATAGGTATCATTATGCAGGAAACCGGAGCCGATCAGAAAACCGCCACCGATTTGTTAGCAAAATATGGGAGTGTAAGGCAGGCTATAGATGCCATTAATCATAACGAATCCCAATAAAATATTTACAGGAGCAGTGCAGCAAATTTATAGCGCAGCATTATTATTTCACACCCTACAAAGCATGAAAAATAGAAGACAGTTTATTAAAGAGTCGGCGATTGCAGCCACACTTACTGCGGGCTTAGGTTCGCATACATCGCAGGTATTTGCAACTGGTCGTGATGTGTATTCTGGTAAAGGTAAATTGAAATTAACTTTTAAGCCGTACACGTTACAGTTAAAGCATGTTTTTACTATATCTACCAGTTCGCGCTCTACTACGCCGGTTATGCTTACCCAAATTGAATATAATGGTATTATTGGTTATGGTGAAGCTTCCATGCCGCCATACCTGGGCGAGTCGCACGAAACAGTGACAAGGTTTTTGTCGAAGGTGGATCTGTCTGGATTTGACGATCCGTTCGAACTGGAAAATATTTTGGCCTATGTAGATCAGATCGCGCCAGATAACCGCGCGGCTAAAGCTTCTATTGATATTGCCTTGCATGATCTGGTAGGCAAAATCATGAAGCAGCCATGGTATAAGATATGGGGGTTGGATCCATCTGAAACACCAAACACGTCATACACCATCGGTATAGATACGCCCGAAGTGGTAAGACAAAAAGTTAAGGAAGCTGCCCCATACAAAATTTTGAAAGTGAAGTTGGGGCGCGATACTGATAAATTAATGATCAGTACCATTCGTGAAGTAACTGATAAACCAATCTGCGTAGATGTAAACCAGGGCTGGAAAGACAGGAACTTTGCCTTGGATATGGCCCATTGGCTGCACGAACGAAATGTTGTATTTCTTGAGCAACCTATGCCTAAAGAACAAATAGATGATATGGCATGGCTAACCCAAAATAGTCCGTTGCCAACCATGGGAGATGAGGCTGTCCAACGGTTGGATGATGTGCTAAAAGCCTATCATGTGTACAGTGGGATCAACATCAAGCTCATGAAATCTACCGGGATGCGCGAAGCGCATAAAATGCTTACGTTAGCCAAAGCTTTAAAAATGAAAGTGATGATTGGTTGTATGACAGAAACCTCATGCGCTATTTCTGCAGCAGCGCAATTAGCCCCGATGGCCGATTGGGCCGATCTGGATGGTGCCTTACTTATTAGCAATGACGTTTATAAAGGAACAGAAATTGTTAATGGTAAAGTAACCCTGAATGCCCTGCCCGGTATCGGCGTACAAAAGACTTAATCTTTCATGTCCCATCCGTTCGATCAATGCAATCCTGGTAGATGTATGTGCCAGGATTGCATCGGTTCATCATCAAAATAGGGCATCATATAATATTTCTGCCGGGTGCAAGGCTATTCTTTGGGTACCGTCTTTGATCTGATGCCTGCAGCTTGTACCAGCAGCAGCAATGAGGGTAGTTTCGGGTTGTTTATTGACAGCCGGAAAAAGCACAAGTCCACCAATTTTCATGGAAACATCATAGTGCTCTTTTTCGTAGCCAAATGAGCCGGCCATACCGCAACAGCCCGAAGGTATCATCTCAACCTTATAATTACGGGGCAGGCTCAAAACAGCGCTGGCCATGTTCATATCAGAAAGTGCTTTTTGATGGCAATGGCCATGTAATACAACCTTTTTAGGCATTTCCGAAAAGGCGTCTTTATTGATATGGCCTGCCTCTACTTCACGGTAAAGCCATTCTTCAAAAAGATAAGCGTATTTTCCTACCTCAAAGGCCTTTTCTTTCAAATCAGTGCTTACCAGGGATGGATACTCATCCCGAAAGGAAAGAATGGCAGATGGCTCAATACCAATAAGGGGTGTTTGGGCGCTTATCTTCCCGTGGAGCTTATCAATATTTTGCTCTGCGCATTGCTTAGCCTGCTGGAGCATACCTTTAGAAAGGAAGGACCTGCCACTATCAACATGTACTGGTATGATTACCTGGTAGCCTAGCTTTTCTAATAACAGAATGGCTTTTTTGCCAACTTCCACATCATTATAATTGGTAAACTCATCGCAAAAAAAATAAACAGGCCCTTTTGTGTTGTTACTGCTGAGCTTCGATCTTGATTTGTACCAGGCTTTTAAGGTTTGGGCGGACACAGCAGGCAATGATCGTGCAGGGTGAAAACCCGAAAGATTGTTGATTATTTTGCGAAATTGCTTATTATGAATAGCCGCATTATAAAGCATAGACACTTTTGAGGCCAGTTTCATACTGTTGCTAAAATGACCGACCAGCCTGGAGCGGAAAGGTATACCATGCTGCTGCTGGTAATGATACAAGAATTCGGCCCGAAGTTTGGTCATATCTACCGACGACGGGCATTCAATTTTACACCCTTTGCAGGCCAGGCACAGATCCAGTACATCTTTGACCATATCTGCGGTTTTGCCATTACCCAGTATTGCCGGTTCTTCGTTCAGGTATTGCCTCAACATATTGGCACGGGCACGGGTAGTGTCCTTTTCGTTACGGGTAGCCATATAACTGGGGCACATGGTACCGCCCGTTATTTCCGTTTTACGACAATCGCCCGAGCCGCTGCATTTTTCAGTAAGCCGCAGCATGCCATCATCCTGACTAAAATCAAATAGTGTTTCATTTACTTTTTTTACAGATTCTCCTTCATAGCGTAAGTTGGCCAGCATAGAAGGGGTATTGGTAATTTTGCCCTGGTTGAATATACCCGCCGGATCAAATATGTATTTTACCTCTTTAAACAGATCGTAGACCCGGGTTCCCATTACATAACTGATGTACTCGCCGCGTAAACGCCCGTCGCCGTGTTCGCCCGAAAGAGAGCCCCGGTATTTCTTTACCAGGATGGCGGTTTCAGCCAATATCTGTTTAAATAACTGCCTGCCATCTTCCGTTTTCAGGCTAATCATAGGTTCCACATGCAATTCACCAGCACCGGCATGTGCGTAGGCCGAATAAGGGGTGTTATGCTTTTTCAATAAGAGGTCCAGGTCATGTATATAAGCCGGTAAATCTTCAACAGACACGGCACAATCTTCAATTAAATTTACGGGCTGTACATCCCCTTTTAAATTGCGGAGCAGGCCAAGGCCTGCTTTCCGGAGCTCCCAGGCTTTTTTGGTTTCTTCACCGGTGAGTACAGGGTAGGCATATCCCAGTGTTGCTTCTTCTAAATTTTGGATAAGTACCTTACATTTTTCCACTACCCTATTATGGCTATCATCAAAAAACTCTACCATTAGTATAGCATTGGGCTTGCCCTCTAAAAAGAACCGGTTAACCAACTGCCCCGGATTTTTAATGGCTTGTTCTAAAATTACATGATCAACCAGTTCAGAGGCTGCACAGCCCGATTTTACCGCGATCAGGTTGGCAAGCAATGCCTCATGCAGGGAAGAGCAATGAACGGCTACCATGCCCGCCACCTTTGGAGGCAAGGGCAACAGCTTTAGTTTAGCTTCCGTTATAAAACATAAGGTTCCTTCTGAACCGGCTATTAATGTACTAAGGTTAAATGGCTTCTGCTGCACCAGCATATTTACCAGGCTATCCAATGCATAGCCGCTGTTTCGTCGGGCTACTTCGGGCCGGGGAAAGCCATTAATAATGGCAGATTGATTTTCGGGTTGCTCAACCAGCCTCAGTATTTTATTATATATTCTGCCTTCTAAGTTCGCTTCGTTTCTTTTACTATATAGTTGCTCAAGGCTTATTTCTGAAAAAACTACTTCGCTGGCGTCAGCAAGCAGGGCGGTAACTTCCAGTAAATTATCGCGGGTGGCTCCCCATATCATCGAATGCAGGCCACAAGAGTTATTGCCGATCATGCCACCAATCATAGCCCGGCTGGATGTGGACGTTTCAGGGCCAAACATTAGGCCATACGGCTTCAAAAAAGCGTTCAGGTCATCGCGGATCACCCCTGGTTGTACCCTCACCCATTTTTCCTCTTCATTCACCTCTAATACAGCAGTCATATGTTTAGAGATATCAATCACCAGGCCATGCCCTACTACTTGCCCTGCTAATGATGTGCCGGCTGCACGTGGAATGAGGGTTAGTTTGTGTTTATTGGCAAATATAATAAGGTGCTTAATATCTTCCATATCCCGGGGCATGGCCACTGCAACAGGCTGTTCCTGGTAAACAGATGCATCTGTTGCATATACCGAGATTACAGCCCGATGGGTAATAGATTCATCATAAAATAGTTCTCCTGAAAAATACTTAGTAAGCTCCTGAAAATCAAATTTGATCGGGTTCATTTTTATTTTTTAATTACCGTGTGGTATTTATTATTGTAATGCAGGCGCAGTTGCGTTGTTTGATTTAGTAAGGAGCTTTTCTTTAAAACGACTGTTAACTAGTAATAAAAAGAAAGTTATTAATCCGTTAACCAAAATGAGCTCATTATCGAATACATAATCATTGAGCAGGCGCACAGAATTTATACTTAAAAAGTAACATATGACAGGTGAAATTACACAAATGACTGGCACTAATTTGTCGTTTACTTTTCTGCGTTTAACAAAAAGCCCAAAGGAATATAAGCCTAGTAAGGGGCCGTAAGTATAAGATGCTACTTTAAAAATGGCGTTTACCACAGCATCATTATTAATAGTGTTAAAAATAATTATTGTCAAAAAGATTAACCCGGAAAAGAAAATATGTACGTACTGCCTCGCCCTCACCATTTTTCTGCTGTTAACGTTTTCGCTTTTATTAAAATTTAGAAAATCAACACAAAATGAAGTGGTTAAAGCGGTTAATGCCGAATCTGTTGTGGCAAACGTTGCTGCTGTTAAGCCTAGCATAAATACTACTGCAGGCACAAGCCCTAAATAATTTAAAGCAATGGTTGGGTATAAATAGTCAGTTTTGGCTACAACTATACCATTACGGGAGGCATATATATATAAGAGTGCACCAACGCTTAAAAAAAAGATATTGATGACCACAAATACCGATATGAAACTAAACATGTTTTTTTGAGCTTCCCTAATGTTTTTGCAGCTGAGATTTTTCTGCATCAGGTCCTGATCCAGCCCTACCATGGCTATAGTAATAAATAAGCCACCAAGAAACTGTTTGCCAAAATGAAACCGGTTGCCTATAAAGTTATTAAAGAAAAAGATTTGAGAATAACTGCTTTGTTTTATAGCATCTGCAGCTTGAAAAATATCGAAATGCAGGCTGCGGCAGATGAAAAATATAGACAAAAATACTGATGATACCAGGAACAAGGTTTGTAAGCTATCCGTTATAATAATGGTTTTTAATCCGCCTTTATGGGTATAGGCCCATATCAGTAATAGGCATATAAATACAGTAATGCCAAACGGTATATGATAAAAGTCAAAAATGAACTTTTGCAAAACGATGACCACTAAATACAACCTGAAAGCTGAGCCAATGGTGCGGCTAATTAAAAAAATAGCGGCAGCCGTTTTATAGCTCCATACCCCTAAAGCTTCTTCGATATAGCTGTAAATTGAAGTTAATTTTAAACGGTAATAGAGGGGGAGCAGGACCGTAGCGATAATTACAAAACCAGCGGCGTTACCGAGCACAAATTGAAAATAGGAAAAGGCATCACCAGTAGGAGCTCCCACTTTACCAGGAACAGAAATAAAAGTTACCCCGCTGAGTGCTGTTCCAATCATTCCAAAAGCCACTAAATACCATGTTGAATTTCTATTAGCAATAAAAAAAGTAGAATTATCGGAAGTTCCTTTGGAGGTAAGGTAGGAGATGCCTATAAGCAAGGCGAAATAACCAATGATGAACGATAAGAGTACAAGTGGAGGCATAATATGTTTGATTAATGAATTAGGCCAAATTACTAAAATTTTAATCAAATATGCGTTTTTATGCGGTTATAAAATATAAATACAAGAAAAAACGCATAATTTCTTTAAATCAAAGCCAGACATCTGTCCCGATACAGCTTTTACAAAGTAAAATCAGGGTGTTAAACCCAACTGAACGGACTTTATAGCACGGAATGGTATGATCAAACTTTTCGGAATATCCCCTATTGGCCCGAGCCGTAAGGAAAGTAGCTATTGATTTTTATCGGTAATCTACCAGAAGCTTTAAGTTTTCCTTCCAAAACCCGAGCTGCGGCATGCTGGGTTTCATTGCTCATCTGGTAGCAGGCCAGTAATGCCTTGCTTTTTTCTATATCTTTAAATGTCGCCAGGGTGTAAGGATTAGCAAAAACATTGATGATAGTTTTGTTACCATATGCCAGTTTCGAAATTAAATTATAAAGCGACAGATTTAGTTCCAGCGTGCTTTTGGGACGGGCGCGAGGATCATAAATGCCTGCAATAACCTGTCGAAAATTACGCAGGTTCTTTAGTAGCATATCAATTTCCGTTTCTGTGGAGGTATTGTCAAGGTAAATACTGCTACAGTTATGAAAACAGGCCCTTAAGTCGTGGTCAAAAACGGTTGCAGCTTTAGTGCCTATATGGATAATCAATGTTTTTAAGTCCGGATTTAAAGATTTGAGCACCGCTTTACCCTTAAGTACAGTTAAACTTTTATCACTGAGTATCTGCTTCAATCTTTGGTTGTAAGAATTGTTTAAGTCAGCTGTTAAGTTTGCTATTTGAACCGCTGTCAAATGATCAAGACCAGTAAAGTATTTAGCCATGAGTATTTTTCGCACTTTCGAATCCAGTTCTGTTTGCGGGATCTTACCCTGTTGAATCGCTGCTAAAATCATATTAGCCGCACGATTGGAATTTTCCGATAATTCCAGGATATCATTACCAGCTATAAAAGCTTTCAAGTCGGCTTCGCCGTCTGGGAAAAACTTAACAACCCCTTTCATATTCATCGCGTCAGATACGATTAGTCCTTTAAACCCTAATTGCTCCTTCAAGAGGGAGGTGATAATTGGCCTGGACAATGTAGAAGGCAAATTTGTTGTAGTGTCCAGCGCCGGAACATTCAGATGGGCAATTAAAACGCCGCCTGCGCCCGCTTTTATAGCTTTCTTAAAAGGAAATTCCTCCAGTGAATCTAGCCTTGCCTTATCGAAATTCAAGCTGGGCAGATTCAGATGTGAATCCACATCGGTGTCTCCATGCCCCGGAAAATGTTTTATTGTTGTCAGTAGTCCTGCATCCTGCATGCCCTTCATATAGGCGATACCTTTTAAAGTTACATTTCGCCTGTTATCGCCAAAAGATCGGTAATTGATCACTGGGTTGTTAGGATTATTATTAATGTCTATATCTGGCGCAAAATTCATTTGCATGCCTGTTCTAAGGAAATCAACGGCAACAGCTTTTCCCATTGCATAAATAAGCCGGTTATCCTGAATAGCCCCTAATGTCAGCTGAAAAGGATAGGGATTAACGGAATCCAGCCGCATTCCTAAACCCCATTCCCCATCCATGGCAACAAGCAACGGGGTTTTGGATGCACGCTGCAACTGATTGGTAAGCAGTGCCTGTTTGGTCGGACTACCATGAAAATAAACGATCCCCCCTATGTTTTCATCAGTGATGATTTTAGTGACAGAATCCTGATATACAGAATCCCTGTCGGTATAGACACGGATCATAAAAACTTGTCCTATTTTTTCTTTTATCGTCATTTTGGTCATAAGCGAATCGACCCAGGCATTAGGTTTGTCAATTTGCGAAATAAAAGTTCTTCTTTGGCCTGATACATTCTGAGTCGTCAAGATCCAAAGAGTTGCAAAAATGAAAAAGGGTAACGTGGAGTTGGATGTGTTCATGTGAATTTCTACTTGCGCTTTTATGCGTTTATTTGCCGGATTTAAAAGACGGATTAAATTAATGCTTGGACGTTAGTTTGCTGATTTTCGAGGCGTTTTAAATTTAAGTTACTGCTTAATAGGACTTTATGATTATTTAAGGTTGTATTTTAAAGCCCGTTGTTAAAAAAGGTAAAACTTTCTTAGTTCTTAATTTGCGCCATTGTACAATATTAGTAATAATACATTGCGTTTTTGTGCGTTTTTTATTTTTTGTTTCTATATTTAGAATGTTTTTTAGTATGAGATAGAGAGTGCTTTTTATTATTCCTTATACAATCATCCCGGTTAATTATCGGTTTGATGCCGGATATCTCTTTTGATGATTTAGATGCGGTCTGGCTATATGAATAACGTCATTTTCTATTCCTTCTGTTATGCTGACATATATACGACCGCCGGAAAAAGGATATTTTCCATCAGTGGACGTACGACAGCAGTGCTCAAAATTTGTGGAGCCAAAGAAGCGTATGTGGGAGTGAGTAATTTTGAAACCGGTCCAAATATAATTCTGAACTAAGGGATAAATTTTTGCACGCAACGGATGGTTTATATCGTGTAAAGAAAATGTTTAATAAATGAAAGATTTAAATTCGGAGAAAAGTAACGAATCCACGTTCGACAGTTGAAGGCAAACTATAGTTAGTTTGTATCTTTTAATTAAAATTACCTTTATATTGATGAAAAGTAATGTTAAGATTAATGAGCCAAAACTTGTATAGAAAGTTGTCAAATTATTCCCAAGCGGCCCATCGAGACGGAATCTCTGATTACGTATTTTCAACAATAAATGTTATAGCGTTACATAAAATTTGTTTGAGTTTTAGAATGCAATAATAAGTTAATTTGTACCAGCAATTTTTAAAATATAAATCGTTTATGCTTAAAGAAGAACGCCTGAACCACATTATCAATCAAGTCAATATTCATAACAAAGTATTATCAGCTGATTTAAGTACGCAACTGAGTGTTTCTGAAGATACGGTTAGAAGGGACCTGGCGGAGCTTGCAGAAAGTGGTCAAATTATAAAAGTACATGGTGGGGCTATCTCCAAATCATTCCACTACCCTTTTTCAGAAAAAGGTATTTATAAAAAGGATGAAAAAAAAGAAATAGCAAGAAAGGCTATCGAATTAATAGAAGATGGTATGATCATATTGGTTGGTGGTGGTACTACCATGATTGAGTTAGCCAGGTTAATCCCGGAGAAGTTACATTGCACTTTCTTTACGATAAGCCCCTTAGTGGCACTGGAACTCGCCGAAAATCCCAATCTTGAAGTACACATGGTTGCAGGCAAGCTTTCCTCTAATTCACAAATCCTAGTTGGGTCACAGGTTATTCATCAACTTGCGGAAATTCATGTTGACCTATGTTTTTTAGGCACTAACAGTGTTTCCGTTAAAAATGGCATTACTGATTCTGACTGGGAGGTGGTCCAGGTTAAAAAAGCGATGATAAAATCGGCAACTGAAACAGTTATTTTAAGTATTGCCGAGAAACTTGATTCATTTCAGAAAATGAAAGTGTGCGGTTTAAGTGATATTAAATATATGGTAACTGATTTGGAACCAGATCATGAATCCCTGAAAAAATATGCTTCAAAAATTAAGATTATGTAAATTTTAAGCTTTAGGGAATAAAGCTATCATATTGGTTGTTTACGAAAACGGATAAAAGCAATGAAAGCCATCGTAGCTAGATGATTACTTTAAGTAGTAAAAAAACTAGAAATATTAACGATTTATAAGGGATAAAGGATCCACGCACGACGTCGATTAATAGGCTAAGCCAAGGTCGGCCTTGCAAATCATCTTTATCGTTGAATAGAGGCATTAGTTAACTATTTATTTAAAGATTATTAATTCGCTGATTGTCCTTATTCTGTCTTAATAAAACCAATTTAAAACGTCCTCCGGACGTATGAAGAATGCAGCAAATGATTCGGAACTTTGGAAGCTTTTCAGAGAAGGCGATTCTTTGGCATATACAAAACTGGTGGATGCGTATTCAGGGGTGCTGTTTGACTATGGTTACCGAATCGTCCCGGATAAAGACTTAATTAAAGATTTTTTGCAGGATGTTTTATGGAACTGTGGAAAAGGCGTATCCGGATCAATGATACCACTTCTGTTAAAAACTACCTGTTTAAAGCCATAAGGCTCCGTATTTTCAGACAGCAATCCAAATGGTCAGTTTCGGAAAGAGTTTCTGAAGATTATCATTTCCGGTTCGAAATTGACACAGGAGTCACTTGGATCGAAACGGATGAAATGGACAATACCCTAAAAAAATCAATACAATTCTTCACTGGAGATTCCGATGAATATTAGCGAATTTTCTATTCAAAGTTTAAGCAGTCCGTCTGAATTCGAATTATCCATAATACTAATATTTCCACCCTCACAAATCGTCGAGCTGAAATACACTTACACTGATAACCCGGTCCATTATAAGGTTTAGGTGTGTCCAGTTGATACCACAATGTGATAGGTCTATGTACAATTCAATTATTGGTGCAGATTCCCACTCCACCAAGTTTAATCTGCAAAATAAGCCTACATTTTAATGCGAAAACGTGAGTTGCTCTATTATTTGCGTTTTAATTAATAAAAAATTAACTCAAAATTCACAACTCACGTTTTTGAATGTTTTTGTGCGGTATTTTAGGGATTGAACTTTAATCTTATACTATGCCGATACATTTCGAAAAAGCAAGTTTCAAAGATTTTGAAAATATTGCAGGGCAGGATGCCTTTACAACTGCATCACAATTTGATGAATATCTAAACTTCCTGAAGGCCAATGGCCACCTTAATTACCGCATTGAATCGCTAAGTCCGGTCGGGCCGGAAATGAACCTTATGCTGCCCGCCTATGATCGCCCCACCTGGTCAGTCTGCCTGGTATCCAATGATTACCTCGGCTTTAGCCAGCACCCTAAGATCAAAGAAGCGGTGATCCGTGGCATTCAGCAATTTGGCACCGGGTCGGGGGCATCTCCTGCGATCGGCGGACATTTTGTGTATCACAGGGAATTGGAAAAAAAAATCGCACAATTCTATAAAAAGAAAGATGCGATCTTATATACGACCGGCTACACCGCAAATAGTGCCACACTCCAGTGCCTGCTGCATAAGGAAGATCTGGCCATATTGGATATGGCTGTACATGCCAGCGTTTATGAAGGCTGCCTGACCACCAATATTAAAACCTTTCTCCATAATAACCTGGAAATGCTGGAAACGGTCTTGAGAAATGCACAGGATAAATATCGCACCCGGATGGTAATTATTGACGGGGTGTACAGCCAGGACGGCGACATGGCTTATCTGGACAAAATCGCTGATTTAACCCATCAATACGGGGCTTATCTGGTGGTGGATGATGCACACGGAATTGGCGTAGTTGGCAAAACCGGCAGAGGTGTTATAGAATTATATGACGCATTTGACCATGTGGATATCATTACAGGAACGTTCAGCAAGGCACTCGGCAATATTGGTGGCTATGTCATCGCCAGACCCGAAATCATCACCTATTTAAAATATCAATCAAAGCAGCACCTTTTTTCCACTACAGCCACACCGGCCATCATGGGTATTCTAAAAGCTATCGACCTTATCGATGAAGAACCTGAACGGAGAGCAGAACTATGGAATAATATCAATTACCTCAAAAATGGGCTGATTGCACTAGGATTTGACATTGGGACATCGGCATCAGCAGTCATCCCGGTAAAGGTCGGTGATATCTTCAAAACACTTGAAGCGGGAAGGCTGCTGTTAAAATTCGGGGTTTATACGAATCCAATTATGTATCCGGCGGTATCCAGGAAAAACGCACGGATCAGGATGAACGTCATGGCAACCCACACGCGGGAACACCTCGATAAAGTGCTCAATTCGTTTGAGGAAGTGGACAAACAGTTACATATATCCAAAAAACATATATGAACAATCAATATATCATAAATAACAGGAAGAAATCTGGAGGCGTCTATGAATTTTATATCAATACAACTTCCGCTTTTCGTGAGGGATTCGATTAACCCGCTGAAATTAGTTGGTCAAAAAATATCAGCGGAGGAATTTGCCAAGTGGAAGTCATTCCTGCTCGCGGAGGAAGCCACGATCAGGCTCCTGGTCCAAAACTATTCGTTTACGCACCAAGACAAAAGAAGCAATGTAATTACCGGCCTGATTTCGCAGGTAATTACATTGAGCAATACCGTTGAGAAATATATTGTTAAAAATTCTCCTGTTTGGAACTGTCATCCGCAGGCACAGCAGATCAGGGTGCATTATTTGTTTACTTGCAGTCTTTTTGAGGAACTACTATCGACTTTAAAGCGTTATTTCCCGGCAGAATCTAAGAAAGCCAGGATCACACATTTTGGCCTTGCGCAGGTAAAAATGGAGTTGAAACAGAAACAGGCAGCATTGAGCAACTATATTATTCAGCGCGGCACAGTCGATCATGAACTTAGCGATTTGCTGCTGAACGGCATTACCCAACTCATTAACAAAAAGAATCTAACCAGAGCTGTGGAACAATATGTTATTGATTTCACCAACCTGGTGATGAATGCGACAGGGATCGAAACGGAAACCCTTCTGAACCTCATGATCATCAACGATTTTAACCAACCGGAGTTTTTCCTTTACTGTGTGAACCGATGGGAAAACTACCTCGCAGATATCCCTGGCCTGCACGAACAAAGGGAAATGCTACTAAAGGAAAAGCACAAGTTATTCGATATGCTTTTGAAAAGTAAAAAAGACGCAACTTCCAGACATGGGGTATTGTACCATGATCTCAACGACTTTTTAAATGAAAAGTATAATTTTGTAACCCAACTGGTAAAGTTGCGCCGTGAGGCGACTCGGGATATGGAAAAAGCCAAAGCTGGAAATCGTTTCCTGATCAATTTACCCGTGCCTCAATTTGGTTTATTTATACGGATGCAGATCGAAAAGGGCATCCTGGCCAAAGAGAATATTGGCGAAATATTCTCCTTCTTCGCAACTTACTTCTATACCGCCAATACACCATATATCTCTGCAGAAAGCTTACAGAAGAAATCTACCGATGTAGAATTTTCAACGGCCAAAAAAATGAAAGGTCACGTAATAGGGATGCTGAACTGGTTAAACACCAATTACAATCTATCGAATTATAACTGATTCTCCTGGAACCGTCTGAGCAAACCCTGCTCCTTTAGCAAGTTCAACATGGAAGCGTACCATGTGAACGTAAAATCCTTGTGCTTTTTTAGCTTTGAAAGTTTCACGTTCATAATATCATTAAGGTTATATAACCCTAAACAGGCGGCCTGCTGGATAAATAACTTATCTGCTCCCAGCCTCGAAAATGAGCACATCAGATTTGCTTCCTCTACCATAAGTATCACAAAGTTAAGTTATGAATGCATCAAATTAGCGTTTTAAAATCACAATCTAAATTCAAAGCAAAAATCTTTTTACGGGACTTTTAAACCGGCCATTTCTGGGTCACTGACTGCCTGGTTCTGAAATAATCTGCTCATATTAATTCGCAGATTACTTTCATTTCTTAATTACTCACAAGCTTCATTACTTTAAAGGGCATGAAATAAACAGGCCAAACCTCCTGGAATATCCATATAATGGATTACCTCAAATATTTGCAGTCGTTTACACAGTAAAGCATCCTGTTTAAACACAATAATTACTTGTTAATATCTGCATATTATTAATAAAAACAAGCTCAATTTTTATGCCTGGTCGTTAATATAGGAAGGAATTTAGCTTATCTCATCTTTCCAATTCCATTTATCATTTAATTTTCTAAAATTTAATTATGGTTAAAATAATATGATTATATTGTTCCAACTAAACCGTAATGTCTTGAAATATCACCGTCACCCCCTGAATCTGGCTGCGCTCCGAAGACCCGTCGGCCGAACGCCTGCAGTAGCACAACTTTTGCCCCTTTTTTACTTTGAAAATAAGAGCCGACTTCACATAACAAATTAATCTAATCCTTTTTGATTTCGTATGATTTTAGACACCATCAAACGACCAAATATGCAATGGGATAAAAAAATAATGCAACTCCGGGACGCCCTGGCGCTGCTGATACCATTTCCAAATACCGCCTTGATGTTCCTCCAGGATGCCGGTATAAAGTATGGGATGATCAACTTCGAGGGGGGGCCGCTAACGATGTGGACCAATATCCTGCGGTATGTGATGAATAATCAAAAAACAGACCAGCTGGTAGACGCGATCCTGGTTCAACATCCGGATAATCCTTATTTAATGGCATACAAGGAGGAGGTACTTCAGGACTATAATTTGGGACCGGATATCAAAAAAATAGCGTGGAATGATGATGTCGATGTCCGAACTCAGGAAAAGATAACCGGGATGGCCAGCACGCTATTGCCCATACGCTTCCTTGCACTCGGCCTGACCGCCGCTAAATCCGTTGCAAGAGTAACTATACCGGGTGAGGGCTTCATCGAGGTCGGCTCGGGATTTTTAACAGAACATAATCTTTTTATCACCAATAATCATGTGCTATCTGATCCGGCCGTTGCTGCAAAAGCAACGATAGAATTTAATTATGAGGAGTCGGTCAGCGGTCTTCCCGTACTGCCGACCCCATTCCGGTTGGACCCCAGTGCCTATTTTAAAACAAGCGGGCCCGATGACTTTACTGCCGTTAAAATTGCGGGAGACGCCAATGCGAAGTTTGGCAGTTTGTCCTTAAAACGAACCCAGGTAAAGTCAGGGGATTTCGTCAATATCATACAACATCCCGGTGGTCGATTTAAGCAAATAGGCCTTTACCACAATGTTGTAACTTTCGCTAATGATGATATTGTCCAGTATCTGACGGACACTGAACCAGGTTCGTCCGGATCTCCTGTTTTTAATTCCAATTGGGAAGTTGTGGCTCTGCACCATACGGGAGGCATGTTACTGGAACCCGGCCTGAAACGGAAAATGCTGCGCAATGAAGGTATTTCTATAAACCGCATTATCGAAGGAATCAGCTGATGAGTATTGCGCGAAAACACAAGACCAGACTTTATAATTTAGGAAAGCCTTTAATATTGAATATTGGCAATATTAGAACCATGTTAACTGATGCCGGTATTCCTTATGGACCAATCACCCTGGACAATGTGTCCCAGGACGAAGCCTGGTTGAACACGGTAGAATATTTGTACGCACACGAGCTCGTGGAACAGTTCCTGAATGTATTCATCGAAGTTAACGATGGTGTTGAAGACCTGGTCAAACTAAGAGAAGAAATCGAACGAGCCTCTATTGACAAAATGTTCCCTTTGTTGAAATCTATCCTGCGAGAAAGGGCTGACTGCGTCTTGTTTCTCGGCCCGGAATTTTTGAACTGGCGTGTCCAAAGAGAAATCTATTCGTTCAACCGATACTTCAATTTAAAATTGATGCAAAAATTAAAGGATTTGGATATTGATTATGAAGAAATCCACAAGGACGACCTGAGTTACATGATCCACCGCTTTGAGACCAAAAGAAAATTTGTCGCCGGTGATACGGAGCAACTGGCCCATACGATTTATAAAAGTCCCGGCATGATCCGTGATTACTATAGACACTTACCTGGGTTCAAGTTGCCACTGATCATCAATACCAATCCAGACACTGTATTATCGGATGAATATCCGGATCAGTGCGAACTGGCAACTTATGATATTACCAATATTGCCCCCACACCGTTTCCTGGTCTAAACGAACAAAAGACGTTAGTGTACAATATTTTTGGATCGTTCCAAAATCCACCTTCAATCTTGTTTACTGAAAAAAAAGCGGTAGAATTTACACGCAACGTTTACGATCCTGAGACCTCGATCCCTTTTCAGATCAAAGATTTAGTGCGGTCAAGTTATTGCATTTTCATCGGCTTTAATTTCAACGACTGGCATTTCAAAATACTATTTGACGTGCTCGATTTGCAAAAACAACCACAAAATTTCGCTTTTTACGATATAAATACTCAAGTAAAAGAGCAACAAATCGAATATTATGAGCGGCACTATCACATGAGCTTCATCAAAAATGATGTCGAGGCGATGCTGGAAGAAATCTTAGCGATATGATTAAGGAAGAAAACCCACCTGTCCTTACGAAAGACCGATATCCGGGTCTGCGTTCATTTGAAGAAGGTGACGCGCAGGTGTTTTTTGGGCGCGAGAATGAGCTTCAACAGTTGGCCAGCCAGTTAGGCAATAATAGGGTCAATATTATTTTTGGCTCTTCCGGGGTTGGAAAAAGTTCACTATTGAATGTCGCCTTTAATAAAGGTGATAAACTGAGCGCTTACCTGCCGGTAAAAATCAGGATTACCCAAAGCCAACTCGATGAGAATTTAAATACGGAGGTATCACCTTTATTACAGATCGTAAGAAATCGCATTTTTGAAAAACTCGACATCAGGGAAGAGCCGGAACTGTTATTTGATAGCGTTGCCCCCAAATTATGGGAGTACGTTAAATATGCCGAAACAACACTACGTGAACAGCCTTCTCCTCAGACATTGACACTCATTTTTGATCAGTTTGAGGAATTTTTTTTCAATTTCGATCCATATCGGGAGGACTTTTGCCAGCAATTAGCTGAAATCTGTCACGAAGCGCCCCCCATTCGCATCCTGAACTGGATCAATCAGCTGGATGACAATGCCCGCAGCGACGAAATAATGAACTGGTATAAGCAACCCAAAGTCCGCGTTATTTTCTCCATCCGCTCCGATAAGCTTGCCTTACTGAACGACCTGGTCAGCTATATCCCTAAACTACTACAAAACAGGCTTGAACTCAAACTGTTTAACCGCGGGAACGCCCGCCTGGCAATTGAGCGTCCCGCTGAATTGGATAACAAAAACCTTTTTTTTAGTACACCACCTATTGCAATCGAGCCAGCAGTTGTCACGAAGATGCTGGACGAACTGAGTAACCCTCTGGGACAAATTGAAGGTTCATTTTTACAAATCGTTTGTTTTTACATTGAAGTCAGGATAAAAGCTATTGTAAAAAAACAAAAACTAAATATTATTGATCCGGTAGCTTTTAAAATAGAAGATTATAAGGAAATAAGTATCGCAACTATTCTTGATAAATTCTATGATGACCAGATGAAGAAGATAACGGATGTAGCTTCAAGGGAACTGGCCAAAAAAGTGATAGAGGAACACCTCGTAAGTGACGGCGTACGTGCCAGCTTTTTGCCCAATCAACTTAAGCGCCGGCTTAAAAATGATGATGAACTGATCAGCCTTTTATTAAAATACAGGATCATCAGGATCGAAGAGACGCCAAGGGGACCTACTTATGAGCTCAGTCATGATAAGCTGATCATACCTGTTGAAAAGTCCCGGAAACTCCGCCAGCAAAGAGAATTTATTGAAAAAGAGGCCCAAAAGCAACGGGCAGCACTTGTAGAGGAGGCAAGAAAACAGGCGGAAAAGATAGCTCAACAAAAAAGGGAGTTGGAACGAGAATCCGCACTCAGGAAAGAAGCCCAGCGCGAACGCGAAAAGGCCGAACTTGCAAATCGCCACGCAGACATCAATCGTGAAATTGCTGTCAAAGCCCAGAAAAAAGCAGAATTCTGGAAACGAGGCTACCTTACTTTTTTAGTCCTGTGCGGAGTGCTGGCCTTATTTTTCTATTATCTGTATTTTACCACCAGTACCGCCAAAAACAATAATTTATACTACCAGGCGGACTTAGCCTATAACCAAAACAACCATTTTCTAGCCTTTCATCTTTGGAACACCTATCAGAATAAGGTATTTTTTGCTGGGAAAAAAGACAGTATCAAGGCGATTTTACAATCGAAAATGTTTTTTGATATTGCCGGCGGGGATAACATAAAACAACTCAATCATAATAGGTTCGTTGTGCATTATAAGGATAATGCTATTGCCATCTGGTGGGCAGACGATAATTACCAGCGACTTAATTACTTGCCCTTATTGGACAATAACAGGCACGAATTAAAATCGGCCATCAATATGCTGGTGTCCGATAACCGCCGCTATATCGCTTACCGTAGTACCAGCGACAGTAAGATTCATGTATATGATGATCAGGCAGGAAAACCACTAATGATCGAAGAGTCCAGACTAAATATTACTTCAGGACGAAAGCCGTTCCGGGATGCCAACATCGATGACTACAAAATGGAGTTTTTGAAAAACAACAATTTTATAGCCTTTATCGCTACGTCAGGCAATATAGTTTTGTATAACCTGGCGACCAGGCAACAAGTCAAATTACCACTCTCCAACCACCGACTGCATTACCAGAACGGCGATATCAGGAACATGTTCCTCATATCAACCAACCAGCGTTATATGATGGTGCGCATTCCCGGGGCAGATTCCCTGAGTATCTGGGATATCGGTGATCATGAAAGGTCAAGACATGTGTTGACCTTTAACCACATTGACCAGGTATTTTCGTCGAGTAACGGTGATTCTTTGATCTGTAAAGCAAAGAACAATGATTTGTTCATCGCACCTTTTTCTGAAAGGGCTATAGCCGGCTCAAGGCTCATCAAATCAGGGGTAAATGACCTCTTGCTTTCACCAGACCGCTCCAAAGCGCTCTTATTGGTGAACAATAGCAGCCTGGTTGTTTATGACTTTATTAAACGCAGCGTGAATGCCCGTGTGAACGGTGACGCCATTCTAAAAAAACTGACGGCCCACTATAAAAGTAAAACTCCCCCGGCAAGACAGAAAAAGAAGAATAAACAGCGGTTCATCCTTGGCAACAACATCCCCAAATTTGCCAGTATTGTTCGGTGGAATCTTGCCGGAGACCGTTTTTCTTTTAGAAACGACAAAGGCATTGTTTACCAAATAGCCGTAGCTGATCAAGGACAATCTTATTTCTTATTTACCTATAGCCGTAATCTCAATTCTTTTTTTACGACCGACGGCCACGACTATGTGCTGTCACCTGACGGCCGTAAGTGCGCGTATATCAATACTTCCGGAAAGCTGGTGGTAGTCGATGTGGACCACAACCGTATTTTTGCACAGCCCGCTCCTCAACTGATCACCAACCTAAATTCCAATTATGCCAGTATTTATAACCTGGATGACTTGATCCGATTTAGTGAAGATGGAAACTCGCTGGCTTATGTTGACAATCTGGACACTAATAATACAGCTGTGATAATCTATGATTTTATCACAAATAGAGTCAGCTACAGGTTTGATTTTGCCAAATCGATAGGGAAGGTTTTTAATCGTCATTATATTCAGTTAGTAACCGGTGTGGATAATGTTGGCGGAATATACCTGTTGAACCAAAAGAAAAGAGATATCCCTTATTTTGAACACCTTTATCCTGATTTGAGCAAAGAGGCGGCTGCGTCCTACGCAACCGATCCCTTTAGCAACCATTAATAGTTTATGAAATATATTTTTAATACCAGAGCCTGGATCATTGGCATTTACGTAGCTTTTGTTGTAAATTTTCACAACCTGCTCGGCTCGCTGGGCATCGACCTTCCCTGGATCATCAAGGCTTTGTTGCTGATATTGAGCCTGGTCGGCATTTTATTTTTATTAAGATGGATAGAACGCGAAGAACAACATCATTTCATAGAAGGGAAGGATGATTTTTATGACTTCTTTTATACCTGGTACCAGCAGCCAGGAAGACTTTCCATATTTTGCAGCGATTTGGCATGGATGGAGGATGAGAAATCTCAAAGAATCGCTACTGCACTTAAAACAAAAGGACGTAAAGCCGCTGTTTATTTAAAAGATATGAATAGCCCGTATGTACAGGAATTGATGGATAGGAAAGTGAAAATATTTGCTGTAAATAAGGATGTCAATTGTAAATTTAGGTTTTCAATTATGGAGTACCAAGGTAAAGAAAAAATCATCATCCGTACGCGTGACAAAAGCAAGAAACAAGGTATTAAATTTATCGAGACAAATTCCGATAAGGATCCGCATGTAATCACTTTGGCTAAAGATTTATTAGATTACTGTATTAAAAATTGACATGACAAAACTCTTTTTGAAACGGATTGCCAGCGAATGGGACATTAACGTCCACGAACGTGCGGCTGAGTTGGAAACAAAAAGAGATACGAGTTACTTTCAGCAGATCATTCCGAAAACTCTTGAGTTGATCAGCAATATTCCAATTAAGGATGGGAAGACCCTTGACATCGGCTGTGGGCTGGGTTATTTGACCCATGAAATCAAAAAGACAGGTTACGATATTAAAGGCATAGACATCTCTTCACGCTCTGTAGCTTATGCCAGTGCTAAATTTCAGGATGTCAGCTTTATCAGTACCGACCTGAAGAGCTATAGTGCCAGCCATAAAAACTCCTACAGGCTTTGTCTGGCGATCATGTTCCTGCACAATAGTTTTAACCTGGATAAGCAGTTTCGTTATATCAACCGTTTGCTGGTGCCTAATGGTCAGAGCATCATTTGCATTCCTCACCCCTGTTTCTGGTACCGGCGCTTTAACTTTATTTCCTACAAAAATCCGAATAACAGACCTGAAAAATTATATAAGGTCAGTTTCAAGATCAGAAATGGTCACCCTCATATGTCGAAAATCTCCTATTACCACCGCACCCTGGAAACGTATTATCAACTTTTGAAAAATACCGGTTTTAGGATAGAGCGACTTATCGAACACGATGATTCCATGAAGGAATCCGACCTGCTGTTTTTGTGCATAAAGAAAATTTGAATCATAGTAAACTCTTGTCTATAAATCAAACCTAACAAACATAGTCAATCATAAAATCATCGTTATTGATCAGTTCCAATTTATGCATGTATTGCCAGTAGTTGTGTCCAAAAGCAATACGTTCCTTGTGAGTGGTTTTCATGCGCTGGTATTAAAAATCTTTGCCATATAAGATCCCTATTTAAATTTAGTTGATAAAGGCAAGTGTTTTATTTCCGCTCCTGGTTATCTTTACGGTATAAATAGAACACCTATGGAATGGCACTTACCTGCAAATAAGCCTGCTAATTATCAAAGTCAGGAACCTCTGCCAATGGTATTCTGTGACAGCACCGGCTATCATACAGGTAAGCATGGCAGCGATGATAAATGGTACGACCAGGAATCGGGAGAAGCTTTTGATGCCATTGATGCCTGGGCTTTTTTGCCGGGTGATCCTATTGCTCTGGAACCAGCGATTATTGACCAGGAGTGGAACACAGGAAACGGCCCGGTTAAACCAGCCTATAACCATTTTCTTTTAGCCGACACTGCAACGGGTGAGATCACATATAAGGGCATCAACAGCAGTTACTTTGACAGCAAAAACAAAACTTTTCCGGAAATAAGCCATTGGATCGCCCTGCCCAATCTTCCGTTGCGCCTGGCTGGCCGCGCTACTATCCTCAAAAACAAAAACGTCTTCCTATAATACCTGAAGAACCAGGAAACGCTGAAAACACTCGTTCTTGACCAGTTCAATGATGAATGCCTGGCACTGGCTATTGATGAGATTTATAATACCACGACAAACGGGGTTCGCCGCAGCTATATATTAACTAAAGAAGACCTGATCCGGGAAACCCTAAGCCGCTGGGCATTCCGGGTAAACAACACCCTGAATAAAGCAAGGGGAAAGGACTATGCCGCCCTTCCGTTCAGGGCAGCCGCCCTGCCGGATTCGGAAGCCGAACAAAAAAAAATTGAAGCAACGCTTGACCTGATTATCCAGGCTTTACCATAGCGGAAACCCTAACGGGCAAATAGAACAATTGGCAACCGCTCCGGCTATGCCGGAGCTGCCGGGCATTTTCAATAGCTATAGCTGCTGCCTTTTATGTCTTTATACCGCTGCCCGAGTTCCTGATGGGTAGTCCCTTTGATATTGGCCAATTCCACAAACGACTTCACCACTTTTTCCCTGGTACGCCAGTGAAAAGAGTAAACAAGGGTTTCCTTGTTCAAAGTCACCATTAAAGGGATGGGCAAACGATGATCGTGGGCATTCTGAAGCATAACCATCCGGCAGCAGGTACTTTGGTAATCTTTTTCTATCAGGTTCTCTGATTGCAGCCTGTGTGCCAATTTTTCGAGCTGGCAGCGGCGGAGGTCTAAAACAGGTTTGTGTTTTTTCTTTCGCTTTTTTTGCTTTTTAACAGCAAGGTCGGTCATTAACATGACTTCCGTATATCCGGGAAACCTGATACGGATTTCTTCCAGTGCAAACAATGGGTTCTTTTGGTAAACCCGCCTCACAAAATTCCGCCGGGTTCGTTCCTGCGAAAGAAAGGCTTTACGTTCTATGATCTCCGGGGTAATATTCAGATCACTACCCACACCTGTAGCCATACTTTTATAGAGTTCCCTCAAAAGGATCAGGACGGCCAACCGCTTTTCACCCCGCTGCTCCTGATCCAGCAAGTCCCCTATTTGTTGAACCGTATATTGATGCCCGTTAGCGATCAGCTCCTGCAAAAGCGGGGTTACTTCACTTTCGGGTTGTTGGTTTACGCCGGCAACTTTCTTTGGGGGTTGCCCTCCGATAGCATACATTTCCCGGAAACCTTTGAGTTTCTCCAGGAACGCAGCACCGGAACCGGGGATTTCCTGATCCAACTGATCTGCTTCCTGTTCTTCGGCATAGATCAGTTTATCCCAATCCTCGTACTGGTGATAACACAAACGGTTATCAAAATGATGGTATTCTATTTCCTCCCTGTTCATCGGCCTCGACAAAAACGGCACCGCATAAAACAAGCCCATCGGCCTCCGGTTGCGGTCGCACCATATTTCAGCGTGCATATACATATAAATGCGGGGTGGGTATTTGGTTTGGGGTTTGTAATAGAAATCCACCCGTCCCGATAACTTGCGGGGTAAAGCATTAACCCGCTCATATTCCGCCTTTTCAGAGGCAGACATCATATACCCCTCTTTGATCTTTACCATATCTTTGATAATTGAAATATGCCTGTGTTTCAAAAAAGCAATGGTGGCCGGGAGGCGGGCTTTGATTTTTTGAAACTCAGGCGACCCAACACGCCAGACTGCCTGTTGCGGATGAAAGCGGCAAGTGGCAGGATGGCGCGCGATTTATTCGTTTTTCAGCATCAGCAGCTTTTGGTATACATCTTCCCAATATGCCTGCAAGCCCTCATCCAGTAATTTGAATGAAGGGTCGGTATGCCTGTAATGGCGGTAATCATCGGCCTGCATAATGGCCAGCTCCAAATCGGTGACGGTCATTTCTTTGCCGTCTAAATCAATAATTTTCATGGTATTCATTTTTTATGCAACCTTCCGTTTAGTTCTTTTGGGCTTCATCGGTACGATTTTCGCAACCGGAGCGCTGACCTTCAAAGGCTGCATCCTGAACTCTTTAAGGTTGAGGAAAAAGCCCCGGTTGAATAACACCCCCTCCCGGAACAGCTGCCATAACAGGGATGCGCCTACATTAGCTAAAGCCGAGTTGATAAATAAGTCCTGCTTGGTAAGGGCTTCGGCTAAAGAACAGCTTGGGGTTTTATCGGCACTTTCCGAGGCCATCAGCAAATCTTTAAACTCATCGGTCACCATCGGCAGAGTTTCCACAGTTTGGTACTTTTTCATTTCCGGCTGCGGTACTTTGCCAATAGTGGAAAGTATCACCTGCCCGCTAAAACGGCTGTTGCCAAAGTCCATATAGTAAACAGGCTTGTTCCGGCCATAACCATTAGTACGTTTATACACGGCTTTCAAAATATCCGCAATTTCCAACCGTGCCTGTACGGTGTCCACGCAGGATATAGTCAGCCCGGCCTGTGCCAGTTCGTTCTGCGCTTTCAAACCCGCTTTATCGTACCGGGTGGTTAACGCTTTCCAGTTTGTTCCAAAAAACAGGTTCACCCGGTTAATGAGGGCGACCGCCTTATATTGTTTGAGTTCGGCGGTGGCGAATAGCTGCCTGCCCAAGTTGGCACGTTCCACTTTATCATCATCAAACAGGCGCACAAACAGGCCGGGATGGTTCAATTCAATGAGCGCATGGTTCATCCTCGCCAAAGCGGTAAGCACCTGGCTGCCTGTACCACCCGCCCCGATCAGGTTAACCACAATCGGGTTATAGGGATTGAGCCATTCTTTTTCCACGATATGAACGGCAGTAAGGGGCTGTTTTATTTTGAGTTTTTTCATCGGATAAGCTGGTTAAGGGTTAAACCATTTTTGACCAATAGCAGTTCGTTAAACCTGTTTCCGGTGCTTACCTGTTGCTGCCATAATTGAACAATGTTGCCGTTTATCCGGCTTCCCCCGCTAATGGTATGACTGAAATAGCTGCCAAAAAAATAGGCTTCCCACTGCATCATAAAGTTTTCAAGGTATGTACCCCTGTCAATGCTGATGTTCACATCACCCATACAAACCCGTCCATCGGAATAGATATTAAAATAGGGCGCATAATGCAAAGCTGTTTTGGCTGTCGGCTTGGACTTGCCTTTGACGGCAAAAACCGAAAGACCGTCCCTTGTGGCTTTCCATACCATTGCCGGAACATAGGCCTTACCGCAGGGGATGCCCAGACTTCCCACAAAAAACAAATTCCTTTGCTGTGGTGGGGTGTACCATACGGCATAGCCCGAGCTGTCTGATTTCAAGTAAAGCAGGTTATTCGGCAGCACGCCCTTTGGTTTCAGATACCCGTTCTGCATATCGGCACCGCTTTGCAGTAATTCCGCTAAGGCGATGCTTTCCTTCAGGGATAAGGGATGGGCGTTGATGGGGTTGCCCAATAAACCAATATCATAGCTTTCCACATAAACGGAATTGGCTTCATCAGTGTTGATATTGCTGTCATTTTCCCTTTCGCAATTGTAAATCAACAAGGCTTTATAGGGTATATATTTATCGTTAAACTCGTTGGTTACGTTATTCATGGTCGTATTGATTTAGTATTCCGCATAGTTTGTCAATCAGGTCAAAAAGCCGCTTTTCAAAATCGAGGCTATTCAATATCCTTGGCTGTGGCGTATCAAGTAGCTGTACGGCTGTTGGCTCATCCGTTACCCCGCATTCCTGAAACTCATTATTGATCGTATCGAAAAGCATATCATAAAAGCAGTCGTTGCTGCTCCAGTAAAAACTGACATATTGCTCCATCCTGACCCTTTCGGTTTCTTCGGGTGCTATCAGTTCATCATGTATATTATCAAAAAGGGTACGGTGGGGATATTCCTTAAACAGGGTCAGGAACTGGTCTGCCAGACTTTCGGTTTCCAAGTCCCAATCCCCGCTCTGCCTGTAGGCCTGAATGTTCGCTTCCCATTTGAGCAGGTAGTTATTATCCCGGATAAGGGTTACGAGGCGGTCACCCGCATAGTTGAGCAAATCCATCGCTTCGGTTTGTTCCTCCCGGTACTGCTGTTCTTCGTCACCTTCGTCATCGGCCTCATCTATCCATTGCTGTAACATGGCATACTCACCGGACAGATAGCTGTCACTTTCGGTATAGTATGGCAGCCTGGCGATTTGGTACAGGTAAGCATAAACGGACAGGAGCATTTCCGCCAAAGGCTGCTGCCGTGCGGTTCGCACCAAGTTCCACAATGGCCTGACCGGGATATAATACAGGCAATGCCCGGTATCAAAGCTTTTGAGTACCGCCAGTGTTGCGCTGTGGGCACTGTCTTTGATGATGATGCAATCCGCACTTTTATCCTTTAGCTTCAGGGCTTCCTTTACCTGCATATAGGCTATGGTCACATTCTGCGGAAAAGCGATGTCCGAAACATCCGGCACAGGCAAATCATAGACCGTACACAGGTTGGCAAGGGAGCGGAAAAACTCCGCTTCCACCTGCCTGTAGTTTCTTGCCTGTATCGCCCAAAAGGGCAGAAAACGGGATTTCAGAAAACCATGGATACGATGCCCTGCGGTGCGCTCCTTTGCGGGTTGCGCCGTACTTCTCCTGCGTCCGGCAGTTTGTCGAGTTGCTGCGTGAAATTTCTGAATCGCTGATGCAGTTGCCATTGGTCGTTTTCTTTATTGATGGGTATCCTCCGTTTAATTTGCTGTTCTTTCATCGTCTTTATCCTTTCGTCCCCATCGTACTTTCAAAGCGGTACTGTATCTGATCGTTTTTGATTTCGGGGCCGACAATTTTGGCGTTGGTCAGAATGGGATAAGTTGCCGAATAAAAGGTCATCACCGCTTCGGGCGCAAAAGCCTCACCGGGGTCTGTCAATACGATTTCTATATTATTTTCTTTGTGTAAAAACACTCGCTGTAATGTGGTTGTCGCTAGCATGGCTTTCTCCGGTTTAAGAATTAAATAATGATAGTGCCTGTGCCATCTGATCCCGTTTGCGGGTCAGGTCGGCCAATTTGATTTTCAGTTCGGCTTCCTTTTCGGGGTAATCTGTGGCTGATGGCAGCAGAGCTAATGCTTCCTCGTACTTACAGGCTGCATTCAGTTCATTGATTTTGATCATGGCCTGAACATAGGCCTTGCGTTTTTCCTCCTTGTTGGGCTGTGGTTCTCCTATTTCGATGTCGCTGTCCCCCGCTGCGCCTGTGGCGGGTTTCGGTTTAGGGTTGTTCTTATGCTTCTTATCCTGTTCAATTTTGGAGGCCAAACGTGCCTTTTCCAGTTCCTTGTAATAGGCATTAAGGTTGTTATACAGCCCTGCGGTTTGCTGTACTGGCTGTGTAATGGTTTCAAAAAAGCCCTCGTCCAGTTCGGGCGCTGTCCCTTTCAGGAGCAGGGGCGGTATGCCTTTGGTGGCATTGTCCGCATTGTGCAGGGCGGTGAATAATGCCGACACGGTAAACTGTCCCTGTTCATCTGTGTGAATAGCTAAGTTCCATTTACCGGGAACGTTTAGGGCAGTTATATTTTCAAAGAAGTTCGTTTTCATGTTGTTGTTTTTTTGTGTTTAACCATCTATCGTAATCGGCCTGTTTCATCAGGCGTGTCCCTTTGCCCGGCTCATGGACAGCCATATAGCCGTTTGCCTGAAGTATGCCATGTATCAGGATTTGCGCCGAACTGGCATCATAATCATCACAGGCGGTCATATCCAAATCCCGCAGTTCATCGAAAAAGCGCAGGGTTTTGGAAAGGGCTTTGAGTGCCTTTCTTTCCGTTTTATTTGATAAGTTGCTCATGGCTGTTCCTGATTTTGCGCTGGTACATTGGCTAATTTTTCAAGGCGTGTGGCTATCCTGCCATCTGCCGTAAAATGGCAGTCCTGTGCTTCAAAGGTTTCGGTAATGGCTTTGTCACCTGTCAGGAAATTATACTCCTGTATGAGCAGGCTGTGGTATGCCCACCGGATGGCTGTCAGAAAATCATCCTCCACCCTGTCGAGTTCGCTATCCAAGTCCCCGGTAGATGCTAATTCACCATGTTCATCTTTCGGCCAGTCGGCTATAATCCTGTCCCGTTCTGTCCGAAAAGACAGGGCGATTTGGTAGGTTTCGGTGCTTTCGCCATGACTGTCCAGTATTTTCCCGGCGCAAAAACAGGCATTTTCTGTAAATTCCCCATTGCAGTAATACCCGTTTTCCAGTTCGAAGCCTTTTATTTTCAGCCCGATTTGCCGTGCATCTTCATAAATGTTATCCCACCAAAAGCTGTCCACGTTGGTGAAACGCTGGTCGTCCAACGCCCTTTCCTGTGCTTCTTCGCTCAGTTCAGGGAAGAGGTAAATATGGAGTTCTATTGTTTTCATAATCAGGGATTAAAAATCAGTTCAACAGCTAATTTGAATTTGGGGTCTTTGTGCCTGCCTTTATCGGTATAGGTGGTCAGGCAATGATGCAGGTATAATGCGCTGTAACCGTCAAATAACTGGTCGGCAAACACGTTGCTGCTTTTTTCGAGTAGCCTGCCGTATTGTTTGATTTTGCGGTCGGCTGCTTCGGACAACTGAAACCAAAAATCCACCCCGAACAGTTGGTTTTTCCAAACCTTGCGCACCTCATCAGGATTATCCCTGATGTAGGCTGACAGTTGTTGGGCATAGATTAAAAAGCCTGGTATCTCGTGTATAAAGAGCGCATGTAAAAGCTTTGCTTTCTGCACGTTATTGAATGTGTGTAATGCTTGCATGATGTTTATTTTTTGATGATTAAAAGCGGGGCTGCCCCGCAGGTTCATTCTATGTCGTTTCGGGTATAAATGCTACTATTCTGCCCGTGATGTTATCATGGTGTGAAATGGTCGTATAGCCGCGCCTTGCGATGTCGTCTATATGGCTTTGCATCAATGCCTGCTCGTGTTCCTTTCCCCGTCCGGTAAACCTGTCGGGCTTGCGGTATTTATGAGCAAACTCGTACACGTCCATACAGTCTGTTACAGCTTCCCTGATTACCCATTTGGGTAGATTGCTGTTGGTTTCCATCTGCTATGTTTTTAAAATGCGGGGGATTGCTCCCCCGGTGATGATTAATTGAAGCTTAAAATTTCCGCACCGTTTTGGGCATAGCCAAGACACAGGTCAAATGCAGCCTGTGTGCGTAACTGCCCTGTACCGCCGATAATGGATTTTACTTTGGCCTCGTCGTCTTTGTATTCCTTCACATTTTGGAAATAACCGGTGATGGCGTTGAAAGCCCCGAACAAAGTACCTTTGGTGGTTTCGGTCTGTTGGGTCGGGCTTGCCATGGCGTACATAAAGGCATTGTCACAGATGTTTTTAAAGACGGTGGACAATTCCTCCCCTGTTTTCAGGCTTTTCAATACCTCCTTGCTTGGCGCCATTGCCTGCTGAATGAGTTTCATAACGTCCTTATCGGTGATGCGCACCTTTGTCCACTGGTTGAAGATGCCGTCCAGTTCATCGGCCATTTTATTAGAAATGCCCATGACCTTGTGTGCTTCCTTCAGCCTGTCCTCTGCGTTGGCGGTATGGCGTATCTTAATCGTATTGGAGCTGTTACGGAGTGCTGCGCCTAAAGTATTCTGGCAGACGATCCTCACGGGGGTAAATGCTGCGGTGATACTGCCCGAGCCATCGTGCGAAGTGGTCAGGAAAAGGTATTTTTCAATGTAATCGTCGTGTCCAACTTTAATATAGCCGGGGAGTTTGGCGGTAATAAAAATGCGTTCACCGTTACCTAAAGCCCCTGCGGTTTCATACTGCATCCCGTCCCCGCCTACAATGGCATCAAAAAAGCTGAATGCGTCCCGGTTCTGTACGATGCTGTAGTCCCTGCCCACTACCCCCAATATGGAATTGTTATCGGTTCGCATGGTGGCGTAGTAATTAGGAACGGCAATGTCCATACCTGCTATCAGCTCGCCTTCGCTGCCTGTGGTTATCCCATGACTTTGGGTAAACAGGGGTGATTTGACCACCTCGTAATCAAGTCCTGCGAATTGCAATGCTTCCTTACTGGTTGGATAATCTTCGACAATCTGCCCTAATCCGTGCCATGCCTTTTGCTTTACGCTAAAGAAACTGTGTTGTCCTGTTTGCTCGTTGAAATTGATATTGTGCGCCATGATGGTAATTTTTAATGTTTTTGATTTTTTTAAATGAATAGCTGAATGGATTTAGAATGGCAGGTCGTCGTCGCCCGCTGCCTTTGCGCCTGCGGTGACGGCTGTTTTTTCTGTGCTGTTTGCAGGGTCGTTTGATTTGGCTGTCATGGTGAACAGCTTAATGGTGTCGCAGGTGCAGGTCAGTCTTGACTGCAACCCCCGTGTCGTACTTTGATAAGCCTCCGCTTCCACCCATCCTAAAATCTCCACTACTGCGCCTTTGCTGAGGTATTCGGCAAGCCCGGTATGCCGCCAGTAGGTGCAATCAATAAAGGCAGCTTTTTCCTTTTTTTCGCCCGCTTTGTCTTTCCATCTTTGGTTGATGGCCACGGTGAAGTTGATGAGTTGTTTGTCGCCGTTGACTGTTTTTACTGCTGCGTCCCCGGTTAGTCTTCCTGTGAATAACATACGTTTAACTGTTAATGTGAATTAATTTGTTTACTGTTCTTCTCTTGTCGCCCCGTCCTGGTGGATTATTTTTAAAAGAAAAAGGGAAAAAAGAAAGCAAATCGTAAAGCCCGGCAGCGGGCAAAAGGAAACGGAATAATTGGAGGGGACCCTCTGGGGAGGCAGCCGTTTATGCCGTAGTCTTTTGCAAACCCAACGACAGCACCGGGCTTGATTTTAGCTGCGCTTTTTACCCGTTTCGACTAAAAATAAAATGGATTAAATAAAAAAATGCCATTGGAGCCGGAGGCGATACCTGTTCCTGCGGACAAATGAAAAGGAGCCTGATCCGGCTTGTCACAGAGGAGTTCTAGCAGGTAAAATCAAAGGAATCTTTTACGAATGCGGGTAACAAATAGGGCTATATTATTTCAAGGTCTCAAAAAACATTAAAAGCGATATATTCCCCATATAAATCACTAATAACCAGCGTAGTATTTTGTTGTTTTAGAAAACATATGCTTATATTTATGAACCTTTATCTCTTATCGCTATGGTCAATAAAACCGAAATTTCACCGGAGCGGAAAGTCGGCCTTATAAATAGGCTGCTGGCAAACAACATTTCAATTCCCAATCTCCGGGACCTCCGGCAGACTGTGAACGCTGCCGATCTTTCCGTAATCATCACCAGAATCTATGATCTGAATGAAACAGAGATATTCAAGGTCGCCTTACTGGATGGTTTTCTAAAAAAATTAGATGACCTGAAAAATGCGCGAAGGAACGCCCGTTTCACGAAAAAGATGGAGGGTGGATTCCGAAACGGCAAAAACATGGTAATTTTAGCGGAAGGCGATTCCTGGTTCAATTATCCGGTTATACTGACGGATGTGATCGACAGGATATGTATGGAGAAGAACATGGCTGTTTACAGCCTGGCATCCGGAGGGGACTGGCTGCTGAATATGCTGAATGCCAGGAATTATGTGGAACAGTTGTCGGTGATCCGCCCTGATGTTTTCCTGATCAGCGCCGGCGGAAATGACTTGGTCGGTTCAAGAAGGCTTGCAGCTATTGTTGACCCAACCGGAGCATCAATTGCCTATCAAAATAACTTATGGGCCCAAAAACTGATCACCAAAGCAGAGAAAAATATAGTGCCATTAGATCCTGAAAAATTCAGAGACGGCTTAAAATACCTTTCCAGGGATTTCTTTGCATTGCTGATGTTCTTTCACCTTCAGTATTATTTCCTGATCAGGGGCATATTGACCGGCGGTGTAAAGGATGGAGAACCAAAATTTCCCGGTATCCGCATCATCACACAGGGATATGACTTTGCAATTCCATCCTATGACAAGCGTTGGGGCATCAAGCCCTGGCTTTGGTATGTGCCCCTGATCCGGAGTTTTGCCGGTCATGGCACCTGGCTTAAAACTCCCTTGCAGATCCGGGGAATTAATAAACCCGAGACTCAGGAAAACGTGGTTTACGCCATGATCTATCTTTTTAACGAAATGATGATCGAGATGGGGACGATTTTCGAGGAGGATGACAAGATCAAAGGGAGGGTATTCCATATCGATTCGAGAGATTCACTCGGAAAAGACGGATGGACAGATGAATTGCACCCAAAACCGAACCACTTTATGAATACGGGACATTGTTTTGTTAAATGTATTAATGGTGAGGCGGTGACATACGGCAATGTGTATGTAGTTAAATCAATATTCCCATGAGAGCATTATTGTGGATAGCCTTTATCCTGGCGGTAGTATTCATCGGCAGGATCTCATCGCGGATAACCTGTCTTGCGGGTTCCGATAATTCCATTATTAAAATTGAACTGGCGGGAAAAGATGATGGTATAAAGATCATTAAAACGTGGTCGGACATTAAATATAAATGTGGGACCGTGCTGGACCTGGCCCGTAAGGATACGTGTTGGGATTTCCTGTTCATTGTTATTTATATCGGCCTGATCATTATAGAGTCGACCTCCTTCAGACAATTTGAGCCTTATTACTCACTCAATGAGCTACTCAGGATGAACCTGTTCCTTGCGGTCATCGCCGGGCTGCTGGATATTACAGAAAACTTCATTATCCTTTATAATGTCGAGCACTATAGCACCCCTGACTGTTATTTTCCTTCCCGCTGGTTTGCAGGCGCCAAATTCATTCTTGTGATCTGGTGCATTTTGATATGGTTGATCGCGATCGTACACCGGATCATCTTACATTATCAAAAACAGGCGAGTTTACCGCCCCACATAGCTGATTAAATTCTATATCATTCAACGGCCGAACTTATTTAGAAACTGGCAAATTTGATCGATAGTCTATTTAAAAGACGATAGATATCCTATTGAAGTAAGGGTGAAAGCGGCAATACGCTACACCATTGGCGATCATCATCATATCTGTCAACAATTGACAACAAGAAGCTACTGGCGGATTTCCATTTGGAAAGCCAGGGATATCTGAAGCTGCAATGTTTCAACATCCTATTGACCGAAAAGGAAAATAGCGGCGGCCTTGATGTTTCAGATGTAAGCGTATTAAAGGATGTTCAAGCCTATATTGACCTCTTGGGATGGTCCTGACCATGCGCCAATCGCCTGATCAGCCGGCGGTCGGCGGAAGGTAAGTTCCCGCCAACTGCGCGACTTTATCGAGGTTCTCCCCGCTGAAGGTCTGGGACAGCTCCGATTCCTGTTGCACGGACAGATAAGCCCTGATCTTGCCGCTTTCACGCGAAAGCTTTTGGGCCGTGTCCATCAGCATGTTTGGGGTGACCTGGAGCTGCGCAGCCAGCTGTGGCAGATTGACCATTTGTAACCCTTCGTTATTTTGTAAAGCATAAACGAGGCTGTTGGCGACCCATGAATTTAAAATGGCCGGTTTACGGGGTTTCCACGGCGCAACACTTTTCGCCGGGGCCGGATCGCCGGAACGTATCTCGTAGTCCGGATCTAAATTGCGGGCACTTTCCAACAATTGGTCTGACCTGCGGATGCGAACCGTTTCCCGTTCATATAGCTCTTTAGGCTTACCCAACGGTTTGTATGACGTCCATACCAGGTCGTGGAACAAATTCGCAATACACTTTTCGGCTATACTGCCTGGCAGTACGCTAGGGTAAAAACTACTGCTCTGCTGACGAAGCAGTAAGGAAAACCCAGGCGCAAACATAGCGGGAATACGCAATGTGCCGGGTATTCCTACAGGAGTATTGAAATGCTCAGCAGCCAGTGCATTAAGCGCCGTGATATCCGGAGTTTCCGCGCCGAGGAGCTGACTCAGGTTACGAACAACCGTCTGAAAGAATTGCTCCTGCCCGCTTCCCTGACTTTTGAAATAAGAATAGGCGGCAACCAGCCCGAGAAAGGGATTTTCAAATTTTCCGTCAGCCAGGTTAGCCAGCATACCCTGGGGCAGGTAGTAAATGCCGTTTGCGAATTTGCGCAATACCCCCTCCAGCAAGGTCAGTTCGTCCTGTATCCGGAGACCTAAACGCTCCCTATGGTCCAGTTTAGCCAATGAGAAGATCAGCGAAGTAAATACCGGCCCGTTGCGAAAAGTCATAAAGCCTTGCGTCTGCCATCCCTCGAAAACATAGATGGGCATTTCCCTCGCGTGCTGCCCCTGTTTTTCCTTCCATAGCTTTTCAGCTTTACGGCCTCCGTAGTATAAATAGTAAACACCTGGGCGCAGGCTGGCATGGAAACCGGTCCATCCCCACCTGACCAGCTCTTCCCGGACATCATTTTCTGTAAAATCACAAATGATGCGGCGATCAGCGTCCAGCAATTTAAAGTGATCGGTCAGCCTCTGTCCTGGTATGTGAAAATTACCGAATGTCGGTTCATCCGGGTATCGAAAAAAAAGGAACAAGGCACCGTTGCCCTGCCCTACAGGCAAGACCGTCGTAGGCTCGCGGCTAATAGCTTCAGCATCATTACTGTAATATTCATGCATCGTATTAAATCCCGTAGCCAGGGCCGCCGATGCCGTCTCGGGCGTGCGAATGTTTTCATGGCGGTCCTGGTCCAGTACGATGTATTGCTCCGTATAGGCTTCGTTCAGTTTGAGCGTTAATTTATACAAGCCTTTAGGGGCCTGACAATAAATTGTGACGTAGCTATCCGCCAGAACCTGCATACGTCCATCATAAAGTGTCAGGCGCGCAAATTCCGCCATAGGGCCGCTAGCGTAAGCGGAAAGCGTATAGCGCTCAGTTGGCGCTGAAACGGAAAGGGTTTGCGTTGCCATCGATCACAAAAAATTGTTTAACATTGGTTTGTGTATTCACTATACAGTAAATGCCGGGTAGCAGCGGTATTGGCCCTTCTTCTGCTCCTGCTGCGACTGTCCAGGCAGCGATTTGGTAAAGGTCCGGCCCCAGCAGGCGAAAATCCCCCGCCGTCGCAAAACTGACCGTCACAGGCACACCAGCTTTCGGCTGTGCACCGCAGATCACCAGTTCCTCCAAAGGCCTGCCGCCATCATTGATCACTGTCTGAATGATCTGGACCCGGTTATTTTCGCGCGCCAGTTCCTCGGTGCGCCTCCGGCAATAATCGATCAGACTTTTCGCCGTGACAGTATTGTTGTAATCAGCTGCTGCTCCCCCAAGTGCTTCTACCAACGAGCGGGAAAAAAAACCGCGCACCAGCGAATTATCGGCCCCGCCTACCGGCGCTTCACCCGCCGTATTCTCAAAGGGCGTCGCATAAACCACGACACTGGCCACTTCGCCACCACGGGGCCGTATAGCGTTGAGCCGGGTGTTGGACGGCACCACATTGATCTCCCGTGAGCGGCAGCAGTCCATAAAGAAATAAACCTCCGGGAACAGGGAAGATTCGACCAGGTAATTCAGGTATCCTTTAGAGGATAGCGCATAATTGCGTTGTATAGGGCTCCATTTGGGTAAACACAATCCGTTCATATCCCAGGTGACGCCCATGCCATGCCCTGCAAAAAAGAAATAAAAGCGCCGGAAAACGACATCCTGCCTTGCGACGATCAGTACGAGCGCATCATCGATGTCATCCTGTAAAGGACGTGCCGGATCACGGGTATTGGGAATCAGGTAGCAGTTACCTGCAGGCACATCTCCGCCCCGGGTATCCAGCAGCCAGTTGTGAAACTCATCCGCATCATTGATTGGTCCCTGTAAGGCAGGGAGGTTAAGGTATTCGTCAACCCCTATAATTATTGCAAAATCACCGGTATTGGGCATTTCCGTTAGTTCTCTAATAAATAAGCAATACTACCAATAGCCAGCACGGCGGGATCTGCGAATCCACCATGATGCTCCGCAATACACTGCAAGCCGGCAGCCGCTCCGCCCATTGTCTTCGCAAAGACGGTACGGTCGGTGCCACCAGCCATATATTCCAGGACAGCCTTGAGCGTATCATCCTGATCATAAGGCGTTGTTCCGCTGAGATAGCGCTGCATGCCCAAGATATAGGCATCATATTCATTCGGTTCGAGGATACCGGAAATAAGATACAGCAATGAATGCGTGTAAACATATTTCACACAGTAATCCAGGCACTCATAATGATCGTTCATAGTGAACATGCGAAAACGGCCTATGTTCGCACCGCTTTTGATCACCTTCTCATAAAAAAGATCGGAACGGCAGGCCGGGGCCAAAAAGACCGTATTCCGGATCTCTGCCCGGATACCTAACCGGTTAAATGCCTCTATAAAATGACAGATGACGATAGCACCGGCTGAATGGCCAACCAGATCGATCGTGACCTTTTCGTGTGTGGCGGCAAAGATTTTCAGCTGTTTTAAAAAATAGCCGCCCGCATGCTGTGCAAGCGGATCGGTAACGGTATTATCCGTTTCCCACATCGCTTCCGCTTTATTTTTCATATCGCTCCAGAGCCATGTGCCAAAATCAGCAAGATATACTTCCCGCAGAATCTCCTCTACGATGGTCGGATAGAAATCATGGTCACGTTTAGCGATAAATCGCTTAACAACCTTGAAAATGATGGTCACTGCAGCTTTGATCAGGCCCGCGATAGAGAGAATGCCACGGCTTCCCGCATCAGGGACATTGATGAGGTGATCCTTTTTGATCATGGCAAGCGAGTGGTCATCGAGCTGATCAAGAGGGTTGCTCTGAAAATAAGGATCGGCAAGCAGTTCCTGTTCCACGTCAACCTCGATCTCATCGCTCAACAGGCGATCGTTTCCGCTGATGACGTTTACAGAGCGGCTACCCGTTTGAACAACATAATCCTGAAAAGGCGCCTCGTTTTGCAATTCACGCTGAATATCATCATAGCTGAGCGTGCCCACGCCGCGGGAGCCGGCAATTGAGGGCAACTCGATACCGAGTTTGCTGCCGGCAACCTTGATCACCTTTTCCAGTATTTTTTTGAAGAAGGTTGTTCCCCAAATCGATCCCAGGTTCTGTTCAATCGTTTCGAAAAAACCCGTTTCCCATATGAAGGAAACCGGGTGCACCCTAGCGGCTACCAGTAAAGGGGTAACGGTTTCCGCGGTGTTCATACCGCTTTGCTCGTTGACCAGGCCGCCATGAAAATACAGCAAAATATGTTTTTGATTGTCGCCAAGCTGGCTGAAGATGGCGTCCACATCCTGCGGAGTCGTATCGTAAGCGGCAATACCGGATGGCTTGAAGGTCCCTCCGGGGCCGACATTAATGTAGTTAAGTTTTGAAAGTTCAGGCATTTAGTGTTTCGTTTTAGGTTAATCGAATTTATTGAAAATAAATAAACTTTCAAAAAAAATCTGCTGGTCATAAACAGCATTAAAACACTCATCAGCAGCTCCTCACCATGAGGTGGCTGATGTTCGGAAATGGGCTCCTGCCACAGCATCAAGGACTAGAGCAGCCGGTTTGGCTTGTTGTTCGCGGGTAAAGTAAGCAAACTATAAAAATTGCTTTTGTAATAGCTGCTCCCAATGGTTTATACCTGTTTATTCAGTATGTTCGTACGCCCATTCAATAATTTGTTGAATAGCTTTTAATAATGCGACCTGCCCTTCAACTGATCTGACATCTATTCCGCAGATAATGCTGCCATTGTGAACGGTATGAATATTAGCATAATATATACCGCTTAATAATAAAACAATAATGGGCGTGATTTTTACTATAGTCCCCTTGAATTGCTGCTCAGCTAATATCAGCCAACATTTCCCTGGTATGATGAATACTCTTCATTAACTCACTATCACCGGAGAGCTCCCATAAGATCAGATGTTGCATCTCTGTTTCTGATAAGAGGTATTCCCACTGTTTTTGTAAAACATCGATAATAAGTTCCTTGCTGGTATCGTGCTTATTCTTGCCAACTTCTTGGTTAATTTTTTCAAAAAAAGTTAGCCAATAATCTGTTTGCACAATATACTCTTCAATCAACTTCTTTTTATTTCTGCCAAAATACTGATACCAGTGCCCTATCTACACCAGCTTCCCGGGCAATACGGGTGTAATACAGGCCAGCCGGTCCTTCAGTTCTGAAAATTTTACCTACCGCATTAATGATTTTTTGTTTGCTGTCGTCTTTATTTTTCATTCCCTCGCTCCGCTATTTGACCGTTTATTCCGAATCACGAAAAAGTGCAGCCATTTAAACACTCAAGTGACTTTTGAGGAAATTGTGGTTCAATCTGACCTTAAAAAAGCATTTATTTCTCCAAAATATTTATAAAAATTATTGGCCCGTGTTCCGGTAATTGCAAAAAAATCGATTTGGACCGTTTTAATTCCTATTTGACTTATGGCCTCAACGCCACGCTGTATTCTGTCTCCCCTCTACTCCAATCATTAAGTCAGCAAATCATCCGGCCGATCCAACCGTTAATACAGAAAAACCTTTTTGTAAATTTTACGTAAAGGTAAAAATATAATCGCTTTACTTAAGATTTACATAAACCGAAATATATGGTAAGTGTCTTCAACAACCCATTATCATATAAATTGACAAACAAAATTCAGCTGGCATGTCATAAGAAATTGCAGCATGATAAAAACCTTTAAACCACCAACACCATCATTTCCTTCAATGCGTTTTCATATTTGTCCTTATCAAACATATAAAGAAACGGGTAACGATGTCCTTTCATCTTTTTTTGTTCCCCAAGTTTTATAATGATCCCTGTAGTGAGCAGCTTCTTAGTGAAATTCCGGCTGTCCAGTTTTCTATCTAAAATGGTCTCATACAATGCATGTATATCCTGTAAGGTAAATTTCTCGGGCAGTAATTCATAGCCGATCGGATGATGATAAATATGCACCCTTAACGTTTTCAGGGCTTCCTTAATCATTTCCAAATGATCAAAAACCATTTCGGGTAATTCGGACACCGGCCACCATTCACATTCCTCCATGTAGAAATCGCCATTGGGTTTAACCCTTGAAAATTCGGTTAAAGTATAAAAACCCACAGAAACGAAATAGTCAAACATCCAAAAGTCAGCCGGAACTTTAAACCCGCTTACTTTGGAAAGCAGCTCCGGTGTAAAGTCTTCGTCCTCCGTTCTCCGCGGCGTACCAAAGGACCTGAACTGCTCGAGATATAGTTCAGTCAGGCCTGTCCTGGCTTCGGCTATTCTTCGGGCAGCTTCACCGATGGTTTCTGTTCTTTTGATATACCCTCCCGGTAACTGCCATTTGGCCATACCCTGAGGACGCTGGAGTAAAACTTTCAATTCTTTCTCATGATATCCGAAAATCACGTTATCAACGGACACATTATGCAGGTAATGTAAATGCCCATCGATTAGGGGGTTAATCGTTTCGCTATTTTCCTTTTTATCCATAATACAAAAGAAAAAAAACTTTGCGTAAAATATACGTAATGTTAAAAATATAATTAGCTTTGCGTAAGATTTACGTAAAGCTAATTTACCGTAACTATCTTCTATAACCGATTATCAATTAACCCAACAGGATACACCTGGTATTAACGAGATGAAAAGACTAAATGGTTCCATTGTGTATGTCATACTTTTTGGCATTACCGTATGTATTTTTTTATTATCCGCTGCTTTTCAGGTACCTTTTAAAATCGCTAAGGCTACCGCATTAAAATCGGGAGACTTTGATCCTTCATTATTTAAACACCCGCCTCTTAAATATGCTCCTTTTACCAGGTGGTGGTGGCCCGGGAATGACGTTACCAAAGAAGAATTAACAAGAGAAGTTGATTTATTGGCAGATCATCATTTTGGAGGGGTAGAAATTCAGCCTTTTGCGCTTATAATCCCGGTTAAAGGTGGCAAAGCACAGCAGGATCGTATTACCGGCTATGATAGCCCCGAATATTATGATAACCTGAGAACCGTATTAGACGAAGCCATTAAAAAAGGACTTACGGTAGATCTTACCGATGGCAGCGGCTGGCCTGCAGGCGGCCCGCATCTGACGGAAGAAGACAATAACCTTACCCTGGAATTTGGAACCGCAAATTTAACGGGGGGCAAAGCTGTCAGTGTAGCTATTCCACGTCCGGTGAGAGGAGATAGGCCGACAGCAAGATTACAGGTCGTTATGGCTGCGAAGACATTAAAAGACAATGCGGACCAACCCAAAGAAAGCCTCTACCTCGATTCTTTATCAGCGATTGATCTTACCGCTTTTGTTCAGGACAATAAATTAAACTGGGATGCCCCGGCCGGAAACTGGAAAGTTGTTGCTTTTTGGGGGATTCCGGACGGAGAAAAGCCAAGCATCATTGCAAAAAAAGATGCAGGATATGTGATGAACCATTGGGACTCAACCAAAGTACTTAAAAACTACGATTACCTGTTTGGCGACCGGACAGGACTGGCATCTTATTTCGGGCGTCCGCTCCGGGCCATATTTGACGACAGCTATGAATTCAGGGCCAACCGTAATTATTCATGGGACTTCCTGAATTACTTTAAGGAAAAACGGGGATACGATGCCCGGAAATGGCTGGGTGCCAATATGCAGCTGGGCTATAATAATATGTATGCCCGGATGAGTGCGCCAGACGCACCGTTTGACATCGTTTTTTCGGATGAAGACTGGCGGCTCCGGTATGACTATGACCTTACGCTGAGTGAACTGCTGGGAAAAAATTTCTTAGATGCCAGCAGGCACTGGACAGAAAGCAGGGGGTTACTGCACCGGACGCAAACCTACGGGTTTAATATGGACATGATCGCATCGGCAGGCCTTGCTTCTATACCGGAAACAGAAACCATGATGGAGGGTTCAGGTTCCGAAGGGGCGATGAAATTAATCACCTCGGGTGCACACCTGTATAATAAACCGGTTACGTCTGCTGAAAGCGCTGTATTCATCAATCGGGCCTTTATGACCACGCCGCAAAAATTACGCATGGTTGCCGACAAATTATTCGCAGTGGGCGTTAACCAAATGATCTTTCACGGAACCAGCTATACCTATCACCCTGAAGGTTATGTTAAGGAAGGCTGGTATCCCTGGACCAACAACGTGATAACCGGTATCAACTTTTCTTCAAACATCAGCGAAAGTGATCCGTTCTGGAAATATCAAACCGACATCAACCAATATATAGCCCGGACGCAATACGCACTCAGAACCGGGAAGCCGCACGCTGATGTACTGATCTATTATCCTTTTCTGAATTTTGATGATGGTGCTGTCAATCCCGAAGAGATTTTAACAGAAGGGTATCTAAAAGGGATTGAGCCAACACTGCCGGTAGCCCCTACAAAGATCAACAAACGTACACCGCAGCAGATCTGGTACGAAAAAGTGAGCAAGCTCACCAACAAACTGGAAGCATCCGGTGTATCGTGGGAATGGGTCAACGATGCTTCCATTCAGGAGGCTGAATTGAACGCCAACAAGCAAATTGAGATCAGAGGCAATGTTTACCAAACCCTTTTACTTGCTGACGCCCCTTTTATTCAGCTTAAAAGTGCAGCACAGATTAATGCATTGAGTAAAAAAGGCATGAAATTGCTTACTGTTGGGACCTTGCCTGAAAAGCAGCCCGGCTTCCTAAATTTCCGGGAAAACGACAAGACCACAAAAGTTTTAATCGCCGAAGCAGCCAATACTAAAAATAGCCTGCATGTCGATTCTTCGGACGGATTTAACAAGGCAATTTCTGGATTATCAATGAAGGTAAAATATGCCAGACCTTACGATTTTGTCCGCACTCATCAGCGCGACATGACTGACGGAAGCCGGATCCAGTTTATCTGGAACAAAAGCGACCGCTGGCAAAAAATTTCTATTGATCTTGATCCGTCTTTTACAGACAGCTATTGGTTAAATGCCGAGGACGGGAGTATCACACAAAATCACTCGCGTCAAATTTCATACATGCTGCCCCCCTATTGTTCAAGGCTATTATACGCCAATACGAAAAAGGTGATATCAAAAGGCCTCCTCTCGACCCCGAAAACAATGGAGGTAAGCACCAGTCCCATTTTAACAGTAAACAATTGGAATATCAATGCAGATTCGGTGACTGTAAGTCATAGTGAACTGTTTGACTGGAAAGACAACTCCCAATTTAAGTTCCAGGGGACCAAAGGAGTTTATACCAGCAGTTTCAAATTAAATAAACAAAACGGGACAAAATATTATATCGACCTGGGCAAGGTCTATTTTACCGCAGATATGAGGATAAATGGGAAAGCTGCAGGATCATTATTATATGCGCCCTACCGGATGGATATCACGTCATTTATCGTTCAGGGTGAAAACCATATCGTAATCACGGTTACCACTACTCAATTGAACCATTTCATAGGATTAGCCACCAGTGGTGATAAATTCTACAAGCAATTTAAAGGACAGGAAAATCGCCTGATGTCAGCCGGCTTAGCCGGTCCGGTTACCATTTACAGTGTTCTCAACCATAAATAAAAATCAATTCAAACAATAAAACAATTTAAATTAAAAATCATGAAAAAGCTAAGTATGATCCTGTCTGTTGCATTTGCAATGTTTGTTTTCGCCGGCAATGTTAACGCACAAACCAGCACACCGGCACCAACACCTGCAACCGCAGCGCCTGCAACAACCCATGCGACACCCGATTTTTTCGTCGGCAAATGGAAAAGCATGATAAAAGGAATTCCACAGGGCGATACGGAAACGACCTTTGTATTTGAAAAAATTGATGGAAAACTAACAGGTTCTATGATTGATCCTAAAGAAAACAAGACTACAAAATTTGATACAGTTACCGTAAAAGATGGCGTATTAACCACCACGTTTACGGCCCAGGGCTTTGAAGTTAGCCTTTCTTTGAAAAAACAGGATGATGACAATTTTAAGGGCTCCATGATGGAACAGTTTGATGTTACAGGTTCCCGTATAAAATAACCCCGCCAATTATGAAGTATCTTCCACTTTGTTTTTTCCTGTTTTTATCAAACCTTTTAAGCGCACAGGTCAGGGACGCAAGCAAACTTCCACAATTAGGAAAAGCCCCGCTGGAAAAGGTTATTGATGCCATGACGCTGGAAGAAAAAGCCAGGCTGGTAACCGGGCTTGGATTTAATTCTACCTTTAACCATGAGCCTGTAGCCGGACGGACTGAAGTTAAAGTCATTGGCGCAGCCGGGGCTACCTTTGGTATTCCCCGGTTAAATATCCCGACAACTATTTTAGCTGATGGCCCTGCCGGTGTCAGGATAGATCCTATCAGATACAAGGACAGTTCCAAAACCTATTATGCAACGGCTTTTCCGGTAGCAACGTTGTTAGCGTCATCCTGGGATACGGCATTGGTCAGAAAGGTTGGCGTTGCTTTTGGTAACGAAGTGCGGGAATATGGTATTGACATCATCCTTGCCCCCGCTCTTAATATCCATCGCAACCCGCTTGGCGGCAGAAATTTCGAATATTACTCGGAAGATCCTGTGGTTGCAGGACGTATGGCAGCAGCAATGATCAAGGGGATTCAATCCAATGGTGTAGGCACCTCCATCAAACATTTCGCCGCCAATAACCAGGAGGTCAACAGGAACAATATCAACGCGATCCTAAGTGAAAGAGCATTAAGAGAAATTTACCTCAGGGGTTTTGAAATTGCTATCCAGGATGCCCATCCATGGACTGTGATGAGCTCTTACAATAAGATTAACGGAACCTATACATCCGAAAGTCACGACCTGTTAACTACAATTCTTAGAAATGAGTGGCATTATCAGGGTTATGTAATGACCGATTGGTTCGGAGGGAAAGATCCGATCGCGCAAATGAACGCCGGAAATGATTTGCTAATGCCCGGAACACCGCGCCAGGTGACTGCTATTACAGATGCAGTTAACAACGGCTCGCTTAAAATGGCGATCCTGGATAAAAATGTAAAAAACATACTAAGCATCATCCTGAAAACCCCGGCGTTCAAACATTATAACTTCTCGAATACGCCGGACCTGAAAATGCATGCGCTTATATCCCGCCAGGCAGCTGAAGAAAGTATGGTTTTGCTCAAAAATGATACTCAAACACTGCCATTAAAGTCCGGTACTTCGGTGGCCCTTTTCGGCAGTAATTCCTATTCGCTGATCGCGGGCGGCACGGGGAGTGGTGCTGTCAATAAACCATACATCGTATCTATAGAAAAGGGACTTCGTGATGCAGGCTTTATTATGAATAAAACACTATCCGACCTGTACACCAAACATATGGCTGATTATCAGGTTAACCACCCGGTATCCAAAAACGTTCTGGCACAAATTAAGCCAATTGATGAAATCGGCTTAACCGATGATGCAATTCAGGATCTGGCGGCCAGGGAGGATATAGCGGCAATCACTATCGGAAGGAATGCGGGAGAAGGCAGAGACAGAAAACTCGACGAAGACTTTAAGCTACAGGACGTGGAAATGGATCTGTTGAAAAGAGTCTCATCGGCATTTCATGCAAAAGGTAAAAAAGTGGTCGTGGTCCTTAATATTGATAACGTCATTGAAACAACAAGCTGGCAGCGGTATACAGACGCTATTTTGCTTGCCTGGCAGCCGGGTATGGAAGGCGGTCATGCTATTGCCAATATTGTCAGCGGACAGGTAAACCCTTCTGGTAAACTTGCCACGACATTCCCCTTAACCTATAATGATGAACCCTCATCAAAAAACTTCCCCGGTACCCCAGTGGAAAAACCATTGAACGTAACCTATGAAGAAGGTATTTATGTCGGTTATCGTTATTTCGATACGTTTAATGTTAAAACCGCCTATGAATTTGGTTACGGGTTATCCTATACGTCTTTCAGGTACGGTGCAGTTAAGCTAAGCTCTTCTACGTTTCAGCATCGTATCACAGTCAGGCTACCCATTACGAACACCGGAAAAGTCGCCGGCAAGGAAATCGTGCAAATGTATATCAGTGCCCCGGTTAATCAACTGGACAAACCCAAACAGGAACTTAAAGGTTTTGCCAAAACCAGGTTGCTTCAACCGGGAGAAACACAGATCATTTCATTTACCATTGATGCGGGCCAGCTATGTTCTTTCAATAGTAACAGTTCATCCTGGATAGCTGACGCCGGCCGGTATCAGGTAAAAATTGGCGCGTCGAGTATTGATCACCGGCAGGTAGCTGCATTTACTTTACCCAGGGATATCACTGTAACCAGAACAGCCAAGGTGTTAGCTCCTCAAATTTCCATATCAGAAATAAAAAATAATAATACCCATTGATGGAGAGGTCCCTTTAACAGATCATTCCTGAATTTAATGATTGATAACCTCGTTTATATTTTTTGAGATGAAAAACTATTTAAAGCTTGTCGAAATAAATGAGAATTCCATTACACCTAAATATGTACAGGTTATCAATTCAATTTTAAGAGGAGTTGAAAGTGGAAAAATCGTAAAAAATGACATATTACCTTCGGTTTATGATTTCAGCATTGCCCTGGAAACATCACGGAACACCATTGAACGCGCATATAAAGAGCTGAAGAAGCTAAATGTGGTTAACTCGGTCACAGGAAAAGGCTATTTTATCTCGGATACCAATTTCAATCAACCCATTAAAGTCTTGCTGCTCTTTAACAAATTAAGCAGCCATAAGAAGATCATATATGATGCTTTTGCAGCCACTTTAGGGAACAATGCCGCAATCGATTTTTATATCTATAACAATGATTTTGGCTTTTTCAAAAAGCTTGTTCTTGAAAAAATAGACAGCTATTCAAAGTTTGTTGTGATACCTCATTTTATCGATTATCCGGATTCAGATTATACCGTGATCAATACAATTCCAAAAGAGAAATTAATTCTGATGGATAAAATTGACTCCGGTGTAACAGGTGATTTCGGGGCTGTTTACGAAGATTTTGAAAATGATATTTACGGCGCCCTGAAACAATTGCTTGATAAATTAAGCAAGTACCAAACCATTAAAATACTGTTCCCGGAACAATCTTACTATTCGAAGGGCATCTTAACCGGCTTTCTTAACTTTTGCTCACAGTACACCTTTGATTACGAAGTCCTGCCTTCGCTCGTGAATGAAACCATCAAACCCGGTACGGTTTATATCAACCTGATGGAAGACCATCTCGTCGAATTACTGGAAAAAATAATGTTAGACGGATTGAGTGTAGGCACCGACGTAGGCGTAATTTCCTATAATGAAACGCCTTTAAAAAAGATACTGCTAAACGGTATAACAACAATTTCTACAGATTTCAAAATGATGGGAGAAAAAGCCGCCGAGATGGTATTAACTAATTCAACACAACACATTGCGATCCCATTTGGTGTGACCATGCGAAATTCATTATAAAAGCCCGATACTTTTATTAATGAAGGGAATCTTACCCTTCCCATGTCTGACAGGAATAAATTACCGATACTATGCGACCTATTCAAATTCTCATAACGCACTTAATATAAGAACATTAAATAACAACATATCTTTTTTTCAAAGCCATGTAGGTTGAGGCAGGAAGGGGCAGGTTGAGGCAGGTTATTCCACCTGACATAGCTACATTCGGTCTAACGTTGAGCATAATCACAATAGCTCCGGACATAACCAATTAACCCAATATCAACCCATTACAGAGCATTAAAAATTTGCTTAATTATTTAAAACGCTTTTATTATGAGAAAAATTTACAAACTTATTTTTCGAAACCGGGTACCTGTCATGCTGGTCATACTGGTTTCATTCATCACTTTACATTCATTTGCACAGTCGGCCAGGATTTCCGGCATAGTAAAGGATGAAAAAGGCGGAACCCTTCCCGGGGTAACCGTTTTGCTTAAAGGCACATCTACTGCTGTGAGCACAGATCAGGGAGGGAAATTCATCATTTCCGCGCCTTTAAACGGTACACTACTTTTCCGTTTTGTCGGATTCACCAATAAAGAGGTCGCTATAAATGGCAGAAATAATTTGACGATCTCCTTACAACCCGAATCAAGCAACCTAAGTGAAGTTGTGGTAACCGGTGTTTTTGATAAACGAAAGGCCATAAATGCATCAATCGCTATTTCGTCGCTGAGTGCTGTCCAGATATCAAAACAGGCCCCGGTAAGTGCGGCCGACCTGCTGAAGAGTATACCTGGTGTTTATGTCAACTCTTCGCTCGGTGAGATTAGAAATACGGTTTATTCACGCGGTGTTTCGGTTGGTTCAAACGACGGCGCTTCCGGATATTATTATGTTTCCATGCAGGAAGACGGTTTGCCGGTTACCAATGCTACATTTAATAATTATGGTCCCGATTATTTTTACAGGCCCGACGCGACACTGGATAAACTGGAAGCCGTACGCGGAGGTACAGCTTCTATCCTGGGCAATAATGCGCCCGGCGGTATATTTAACTATATTTCAAAACAGGGCGGGGAAAAATTTGAAGGAGAAGCACGGGTGAAATTAGGTCTTGAAGGCAATGGCTCCAATCCTTACTACCGGGGCGACCTGGATTTTGGCGGACCATTGAGCAAAGATGGGAGCTTAACTTACAATATTGGTGGATTTTACAGGTACAGTACCGGTGCTAAAGATCCCGGATACGCCCTCAATAAAGGCGGCCAGGTGAAAGGTAATGTGGTCAAGAAATACAGGACCGGCTCCATTAAGATCTATGGAAAGTATCTGAACGATCATAACGGTTGGTTCGAATTTACACCAACGGTTAGTTTTACCAACCCCAAGCCTGCCGCGGGCTTCTCCCCTACATCCTCCGTACTCGTGCCTGGTGTATCACAGGTGTTTCCGTTAAACGACAATGGTTTTGACACATTCAATACCAAGAGCCTGGTGCATTCAACGGATCGTGCCATTGGCGCTAACTGGACCCAACGCATTGACACCTCGTTAACCTTTAATAATGCGGTCAGATATTCCAGCAAGGAAGGCAAGTGGAACGCCACAGGTGTAGTTTATCCGCTCGCCTTAAATGATTTTGTTACCGCATCTATTTTAGGGTACATCGGCAGACCGGGAACAACCCATTTGACCAACGCCAGAACAGGTGCCCCACTGGCCACAATCTTTTCCCAAAGCGGCTATGATTACACGGTGACCAGCAATAATCTCCCTGGAACAGCGATTGCTCCGACCTCCGTTTTTTTTGAACCTCTCCTATTTACCGATAATAAAGTAAAAGAACTGATCGATCAGTTTTCTTTTTCCAAGAGGTTGAAAGATATGAGCTTTACTCTGGGTGGTTTTTATGGATACAGCAATGTCAATCAATCAACGGGAGCGGCCGCTATCGGTGTGGGCACCATTCAGAACCACCCGGATTTAGTAAACGTAACGCTGACCGATCCTACCGGTAAAGTTTACCAGATGACCAATGCAAATGGATTAGGGGGAATCGGAGGGTCTGGATTAACGATCAGCCAGGCCACCCAGAATCAGCTTGCGTTCTTTTTTGGTCATAACTGGCAGATCAATCGCCGCCTGAACCTGGATTATGGGATCAGGTATGAATCGATGAACATTAAAGGTTCCGTAAGGCCCAACCAGGCAAATCCCAAAAGTTCAGACCCTACCTATGGCGGAGCGGACGGAAATCCTTTAACCGTTTACGACAACGCAGGCGGAACCGCAGGAGCCCCACTCCCATTTAATAAAACCGTAAGAACCTTTTCCTACTCAGCAGGACTTAATTATAAAATCGATGAGAAAACTTCCGTTTACGGGCGTTTTTCTGAAGGCAACAAGGCCCCGGATCTAAGCACTTATTTTGCCGCCAACACCGCGTTTGCCAACAGCATGCTTAATCCCCAGGCGCAGAAAGTTGACCAGGCAGAAATGGGCTTTAAATTTCGCGACAAAAATCTTACGTTATTTGTAACGCCATTCTACAGCGTCCTGAGTCATGTACCCAATGTTCAGACATTTACACTGGCCGATGGTCTTACTTCCTACTCACCTCCTGTCCTGTATGAAAAGATACGTACAATTGGCGTCGAGCTGGAAGCGAATGTCTATTTAAGTCCCAACTGGAGTGTTCGTGGTACAGGTACGCTTCAAAGCTCCAAGGCGGTTGATTATAAAGTGTGGATCGCTAACAACAACGGACCGGCTGACGACGCTATTATGGATTATTCAGGAAATAAAACGGATAATAGCGCCAACCTCATCCTGAACATCACGCCTACTTATGACATCGGCAAATTTTATTCATTCATTACCTGGTCTTACCTCGGCGCGCGGCAGGCGAATGCGGCAAACGCTTTTGAGCTGCCTGGTTTCAGTCAGTTCAATTTCGGATCCGGGTATCATGTGACCAAGGCATTACAGCTGAGCTTTAACATTAATAATATTCTGAACAAATACGGTGTAATGAGCTGGTCCAGACCCGGAACATTCTTAACCGCACTGGACAGGCAGGGTTATACCAAAGCCCAATATGAAGCTGATGTAAAAAACAACACTCCTTATTCAACTATTGCAATTCCACCAAGGGCTTATTTTTTAACATTAGCCTATAAATTTTAGCACTGGCCGTTCCGGAATGATACAGCTGTAATCAGCTGTATCATTTGCTTTTAAAATTACAGAACCCATGAAGATCAGAAAATATTTATTGGCACTGTCAGCTGGCATAACAGGAACGGCATGTATATGTGGATTTACTTTGTATACCCATCCTGCCCTGGTTAAAAATCAGAAAAAGGAATTTTTCAGTTATTATGACTTTAATCCGGCGACTTTCCGTAAAGCACCTCGTGCTTTTGGTCCGTTAACCAGGTGGTGGTGGCCGGGAAACGATGTGACTGATTCGGAACTGAAACGGGAGATCAATATGTTCGCTGAAAATGGTTTTGCGGGTGTCGAAGTGCAGCCATTGTTCGAAGGATTGAATGAAAAGGGAAATACAGATCGACTGCAAAAGCAGTTAAGCTGGGACACACCCTCTTTTTATGAACATATACGCGTTGTGATGCAGGCAGCCAGAAAAGCGGGGATGATTGTTGATATGAATGCGGGAAGCGGATGGCCAATTGGTGGTCCGCAAGTAACACCTGATTCCAGTATAATGACACTCACTTACGCGGACACGCTTGTGACCGGAGCACGACAAATTTCGATTCAAATTCCCCGTTTAAAACAGGCAGGCTTCACCATTAACTCCAAAAGTCCACTTCAATTTTATCAAACGGTTTCTGTCGACTACGCCAAATTACAGGGACTGGTTGTTGCTAAAGTGGTAAAACAGGAAAACGGGCAAACCTTCCTTGATCCTAATACTGTAAAAAACCTTACATCAAAAGTTACAAACAACCAGCTTTCCTGGCAGGTGCCTGAAGGAAACTGGAAGGTGATTTCTTTTTGGTCTATGCCTGATGGCGAACTCCCCAAAGCCATTGCTTCCCGTCCAATGGGTTTTGTGGCTGATTTTTTTAATGCTGAAAAGCTCCGTGTCCGTTACAATCACCTTTTCGGGCCAGCCAACGGTTTAGAAACTTACTATGGAAACCCTTTACGCGCCATATTTAACGACAGCTATGAATTTATGACCGACAGACATTACGCAGATAGTTTCCTAAGCTTTTTCAAACAGCAGCGGGGATATGACATGGTGCCGTTTTTTGCGCCCAACATCAGGAAGTTTTATAACAACGCCTATATTCTGCCATATACGGCCGACCTGCCCTTTCCATTTGTTTATGGCGATGACGACTGGCGGCTCCGATACGATTATGATCTAACAGTAAGTGAATTGCTTAAAACGCAGTTCATTCAATTCAGTAATCAATGGCTGCATCAAAAAGGGCTATTACATCGCACCCAGGCTTACGGTGCGCGGATGGATGTTATCGGAAACAGCGGGGAAGCAGATATTCCGGAAACCGAGCAATTAGCGGGAAACAATTCAGAAGGTTTTCTAAAACTTATTGCTTCCGGCGCCCATTTAAACAACAAACCCATTATCACGCAAGAGTCTTTTGTATTTAGGGGATTGGCCGAAATGACAACACTGCAGAAAATAAAACTGCTGGCCGATAAATCATTTGCTGCCGGGGTAAACCAAATTATTTATCATGGGAGCCCCTACAAATACCAAACCGGCGAATTTGGTAAAGAAGGCTGGAATACTTTCTCCAGTCCATTCAAGCCTGGCAATAACTTCTCTTCCAATTTCAATGAAAGTTCACCTTTTTGGAAAGACATTAAAACCATTAACAAGTATATTACCCGTTCGCAATATCTTTTACAAGCCGGAAGGCCACATGCCGATGTGCTGATCTATTTTCCGTTCATCGATTTTTATCCCGAACAAGTCAGCGCTAACCCAAAAGAGATTTTGGTAAGCGGTCGCTTCAAGGGCGTTGAGCCGGAAGGTTCACCAGGGTTTCCTTCTGCAAAAGAATCAGGAAAGATCGATCAAACAAAACAATGGTTTACTGATTTGTGGCCGCTTATCAACAAGCTGGAAGCAGCAGGCATTACCTGGGACTTTGTAAACGACGACGCCCTTCAGAAAGCTACTTTACAACAAGGTGAAATAGTCATCAATAACAACAAATATAGTTCACTGGTCTTAAGCAATTTGCCTTATATGCAGATGTTAACTGCTGAAAATGTGAACCGATTATCAAAAGGGAAAGCCCGCCTGTTAATTTTTGGAAACGCCCCCACAAAGCAACCGTCCTACTTAAACTTTAAGGAGAATGATGCAAAGACGGCACAGTTCATTCAAGTCGCGTTAAGTCAGCCCAATACAAAACAGATTAAGAATGAAGAAAGCCTGGATGGCTGGATCGCCCAATTGCCGGCTGTGCTAAGATTCAGTAAGCCTGCCGATTTTACCAGAGCGACAGAGCGCTTAATGAATGATGGCAGCCGCATTAAGTTTATTTGGAATGAAAGCGACCATTGGCAAACAATATCACTGATGGCCGGTGCAGGTTACGAAAAACCCTATTGGATAAATGCTGAAAACGGCACAATCACAAAAAATAACGGCAATTCCATCAGTTATCTTCTACCGCCATACGGTTCTATCTTCCTTTATACGACACAAAGTTCCATACCGGAAAACATGCTTTCATCTGAACCCCCATCATTTCAACATGCAACTGATTTATTGAAACTGGATACCTGGGATATTAAAATTGGGGATACCGTTTTATATCATTCGGGCCTGTTTGACTGGAAAAATAACCGGGCACTCCAATACCGGTCAGGTGCAGGCATTTATACTTCCACATTTAAACTGCCGCTAAAAACAGGAAAAAAATATGTCCTTGACCTGGGCGCAGTTTGTTTCACTGCAGAGATTATGATCAACGGAAAACCGGCAGGAAAACGTTTGTGGGCACCTTACCAGCTTGACATTACATCGTTCCTAAAAACCGGGAACAACAAAATAGAAGTGCGCATTACACCAACCAGCCGCAACGAATTTATCGGGGAAGCCATGAAAGGAAATTCAAAATATGCTCAGTATAAAGGGCAGGAGAAAACATTGATGCCTGCCGGATTGGTCGGGCCGGTGACCATAAAATTGCTGAATTCAAGATAACCGGAACTAACAATTAAAATAAGAGAGAGGAATCATCAACTTGAAAAATAAAAAAACGATCTTTTTAACCGGGGCATCCGGCAATATGGGGCTTGAAGTGTTCAAACAATTTCTTGACAGACAGGATAGATTTGACATAACAGCCCTGGTATTACCAACAAAGAAAGATAAAAAGATCATATCAGCTTTTGAACATCTGCCTGGCGTAAAAATCGTTTGGGGTGACCTTACCAATTATGCGGATGTTCTGACCTGCGTAATTGGTTCGGACTATGTATTGCACGTCGGCGGGATGGTTTCACCAATGGCAGATTACCATCCTGAATTGACCACCAAAGTCAACCTCGGTTCTATCAGAAATATCATTGCCGCCATTCGGGCGCAACCTGACCCCGATGCTGTGAAACTGATCTATATCGGTACAGTAGCGCAAACAGGCGACAGAAACCCTCCTATTCACTGGGGCCGGACGGGCGACCCGATAAAAATAAGCGTTTACGACAACTACGCTATTACCAAGACCATCGCCGAACGTGAAGTGATTGAGTCAGGGTTAAAATACTGGGTGTCATTGCGGCAGACCGGTATACTTTACCACGGTATATTCAATATGCTGGACCCAATCATGTTCCATGAACCGTTAAATGGCGTATTTGAATGGGTAACTGCAAAAGATTCGGGAAGGCTGCTGGCCAATGCATGTGAGGAAGATGTTCCGGAGGAGTTTTGGAGAAGAATTTATAATATCGGTGGCGGTGAGAAATACAGGACCACGAACCTTGAATTTATGGATATGACTTTTGAGGTTTTAGGTGTAACCGATATTCGAAAAGTTACAGAAGCAAATTGGTTCGCTACAAGGAATTTCCATGGGCAGTGGTATGAGGATTCGGACATACTTGAAAATTACCTGCACTACAGAAGCGGATCGGTAATTGATTTTTTGAACGAGTTTAAGTTGAATTTGCCCTTAAAATTGCGGTTAAGCAAATATATACCAGCTTCTTTTATTAAAAAATATGTGATGAAGCCTATCGCCTATTCAGAACACGGCACCATGTACTGGATAATAAACAACATAAAGGACAGGATATCGGCCTTTTTTGGATCTATGGAAAAATGGGAGAAAATCCCGGCCTGGGAAAATCTAAATCCCGAAAAGATAAACGGCCCAGCAATGCGTTTGAATCATGGCTATGATGAAAACAAACCCAGCTCGGATTGGAATATCAATGATATGACCGGCGCAGCTCATTTCAGAGGCGGCGAGTGTATTTCAACGACGATGAAGACAGGTGATCTTGCGACTAAATTAAAATGGCGCTGTGCCTTTAATCATGATTTCGAAGCAAGCCCGACTCTGGTTTTACTGGGTGGGCATTGGTGCCCGGATTGCTTGCCGGCGCCGTGGAATTATGAGGAGGAAGCCAAGCGAAACGCATTCTTCGCACAGGTTTGGAATTAGGCAAAGATTAGTACCAATTTGGGGGATACGGAGGGATTCTTAAAGCTATAACATTAACTATAATTTCTGTTATCAAGTCATCTGCTTACATAGGGATAACAAGCTTGAACCGCATTAAGAGGAACTCTGATATTATTTCTTCGAGATCTTATAATTTAAAAACGTATAAATTAATAATGCATAATCAAATAATAATAATCCTTAAAGAAAATTAACTATAGATTATCGCCAAGAATAAGCACTGATAATCAACTCAATATAATTCAAGATAGCATCCCTGTCAACTGTGTTTGATCAAACTGCTTCGAATTAGAATGTAATACACCCTTTTAAAAATTCCGTTATAATTCAATAATAGATGTTTAAGAAATCCCTTCTCCAGTATATACTAACCATGTTTGCTATTCTCTTTTTGTTAAAGCCATTCTCCATTAAGGCGCAGACGAGTAGCAATACTGCATTACCAAAAAAGTTTTCGCTCAATAAAGGTTGGAAATTCCACCTGGGCGATGTGGAGTTTCCTGTTGTAAGAGGCCATTATATGAGTTATGCAAATGCAAAAGCCGGCACCGCATGGGGCGCTGCGGCGCCGGACTATGATGATCATAACTGGCGAACACTAACACTACCGCACGATTGGGCATCGGAACAGCCTTTTGATTCTACTGCCAATCTATCCCAGGGTTACCGGAACAGAGGTTTTGGCTGGTACCGGCGACAATTCAAGCTTGATAGCACTGACCGCGGTAAGTACCTTGAATTACAATTTGAGGGTATTGCTACTTATGCCACTATTTGGGTGAACGGATTGTTAGTTCATAGAAACTGGTGCGGCTACACTTCATCTTACATAGATATTACGCCTTTTGCCAAATATGGTGATCAGGTTAATACCATTGCAATACGGGTAGATGCCAATGCGCAGGAAGGTTGGTGGTATGAGGGGGCAGGTATTTATCGAAATACATGGTTAATAAAACGTGAGTCGGTGCACATCATTACAGATGGGGTATATGCCAATCCAGTAAAAACCGGAGCCACGACCTGGACTATTCCAGGTGAGATAACTATTGAAAACTCAGGTAATGACACAAGACAGGTAGATTTAGAGATGAGTTTGTATACACCCGATCTCAAGCTGCTTACCACCGGACATTCGTCGATCGATATTAAGCCGCTGTGCAAAAAAGCTTCAAACATCACATTAAATTACTCCGATCCGCGGTTATGGTCTGTAAGTATACCGACACTTTATTACGTCAAGACAATAATCAAGATTGATAGCCAAATAGTAGACTCATTAATAACAAAATGTGGGTTCCGAACTATAAAGTTTGATGCGGATTCTGGCTTTTACCTTAACAATCAGCGGCTTAAATTGCAGGGCGTTTGCAACCACCAGGATCATGCTGGCGTCGGAGTAGCCGTTCCTGACAGCATCGTTGCCTTTAGATTACGAAAGCTGAAAGAAATGGGTGTAAATGCTTATCGTTGCGCTCATAATCCGCCTTCAGTCCAATTTCTGAATCTGTGCGACGAAATGGGTATTATGGTCATGGATGAGAACCGAAATTTCAATTCCTCCCCTGAATATGTGAGACAACTACAATGGATGGTAAGACGTGACCGCAATCATCCCTCGGTTATTTTATGGTCTGTATTTAATGAGGAGCCTATGCAAGGATCCGAGATCGGTTACCAGATGGTAAGACGGATGAGTCATACCGTAAAGGAACTGGATACGACACGACCGGTAACAGCAGCTATGAATGGCGGGCTTTTTGACCCGGTCAATGTATCGCAGGCAGTCGATGTGGTCGGCTTTAATTACCAAAGTTATGCCTATGATCGCTTTCATAAAGAAAATCCTACAACGGCCCTGACCAGTTCAGAAGATGTATCTGGCTTTATGACCCGTGGTGCATTTACAACGAACAAAGCAAAACATATTCTTGATAGCTATGATACCCAATATGCCATGTGGGGAACTTCACAGCGCAAAGGGTGGAAATTGATAGCGGAACGTCCGTTCATTGCCGGTAATTTTATATGGTCCGGTTTTGATTATCACGGCGAACCATCACCATTCGGCTGGCCTTCGGCAAGTTCATTCTTTGGTCTTATGGACCTTTGCGGATTTCCTAAAATGGCTTATTATCTACATCAGGCACAGTGGATCAAAGATAAACCTGTATTGCATCTCATTCCCCATTGGAACTGGCCCGCGGACAGCATTGGTAAAAAAATAAAAGTAATGGTATTAAGTAATGTTGAAAGTGTCAAGCTGTATCTGAACGGGCAATTACTCGGTGAGCAAAAAGTTGATCCGTATGAAATGAACACGTGGATGATTCCTTATCAACCCGGTACGCTAAAAGCGGTAGGGTTCGCAAAAAACAAACAAATAGCCACTGATCTGGTTGCGACTACGGGAGATGCTGTAAGTGTGAGAATCTCGACTGATCGGCTCTTTATTAACGGAGACGGCTTAGATGCTTTGCCTATAACAGTTGAAGCGCTGGATACCAAAGGACGACATGTGCCAAATGCAAGCGATCACATCAAATTCACACTTACAGGTCCTGCACGGATCATTGGATTGGGTAACGGAGACCCTAATTCTCATGAACCGGAAAAAGGTGATCAGCGGAGCCTTTTTAATGGATTGGCCCAGGTAATAATTCAGAGTAATGAGGTTAATAAGGATACCCAAGTAACACTTCATGCGATAGCCAAAGGCTTAAAGCCATTCGTATTGAAAATTCCGGTAAAAGCAGGCAGACCATTGTTGTATGCTCCCGTTATTTCATCTACTCTTTTAATTGACAAATGGCTTATGTCGCCAATGACCGATCAGAAACCAGACCCCGATCAGGTAATTGCCGAAAATGATATGAACAGCTGGCAACCCACTTCTACAGGTAAACTCACCACTTTAACTGCCCAATATGTGATATTCCGTAGCAGTCTTAGCAAACCTTTAGCAAATGTCGAAAAGGCGCATTTATTGTTAAAAAAAGCTGCAGGTAAGGCTAAAGTGTATATTGATGGCCATTTAGCCTATCAAAAAATCGATCAGGAGCCTGCCGACATCAGTATTGAGATTGAACAAGCCCAACTTGTCAAACAAATTTCGGTCTTGTTTGAAGGTAAAGCAGGAGACCGGATAGGTATAATGGGAACTGTTGAACTAAAATAAGTTTTAACATTAAATATTATATTTAATATATCATTGCACAATTTCATCAAACATTTGAAGGGGATGTAAGAATACGCAATCCGACATTTGTTTACTCGGAGAATATGAATGTTAACTGCTTTATGGTATAGTTGGATTATGAGGAGGAAGCAAAACGGAACCCACTCTTCGCCCTGGTTTGGAATTAAGCAAGTGTAACCGCGTGTTTTACGGAGATTGCTATCGTTATCCTACCCAAATTACAACAAAAGTCATTATCGATGCTCTAAGATGGGCACTATAAAGCTGGTAAAAGACACTTTACAGCGCATTGGGCTCAGAGACGTAAATAGAGATGAACGGGCAGATGCCGTTCCGGGTACGATGAGAGTCGCTTTCCGTTACATTTAATTTTCCTTTCGTAAATAAACATTACCGTTCTCATTGTGAATATAAATCGGAATACCTCCACCGTTAAGTCTCCCTGAAAAGGAGTCTTTCGTATTTGAATCCGTTTGCGAGTTAATTATGTTTAAATTGGAAAATAGTTTCCCCCTGACACAGGTGACGTTTACATTGACTTTTATATTTTCAGGAAATGAGAAATTCACATCGTGATAGTTGGATAAAATATAAAAAGGCAATTTCTTTTTTTGGGCATATATTTTTTGCCAGTTGATATGTGAGATAGATACTTTGCCCGGATCGGTAGTCATATCGGTTAAGTTTAAAACCAAAGGCCCTGTTATATTATTAATTTCAAAATTGGACGCTGAGCCCCTAATTTCCAGTTCCCCATCAAAGTTTTTAACGGACATTTTCGAATTTCCTAAAAAAGTATTTAGCGCTAATGCAAGGTGCGTATTTCGCGGCACCCTAATCAATAGATGTCGCTTTTCATTGGGGACATACCAGCATTTAATATCAATTGTCTGGCTGTTCTCCAGGATTTGGGGCGCGATAAGCTTTGATTGGGGCGATGGGATTGATGGCATGATTTCTTTCAGCCCCGTTGCGGCTGAATCAGTCGGCTCTGCTGGGGTATTTACCGGCCGTATAATCAACGCTTCTCCATCGTAGCCTTCTACGTCAAGAGATTGGGCATCCTGGATAGAAATTTTAACGAATTTGCTCTTCTTGTTCTTTAAAGAAATATCGATCCTGTCTGAAGATGATTGCCCCAGGCATATTTGAAAGCAAAAAAATGCAAATAAACTGATAATGGCGATTTTCATAGGTGCTTATTTCAAAAGGATGATCAAAACCTTGCTTGAATGACTTTATTAACGTTGTTGCCTTAAATAAATATTCCCAAAATCACTTGATAAGTATACCTCCGGCTTACCTTCGGTTTGTTTGGTATTTTTGGGGTCTAAATCGGAATAAACCTTGCCATTTGCAGCTTTGGACACAATGTTGAGTTCTTGATTTTTAGGAAAAGAAATGTCTACATCTGACTTATTGGAACTGATCATATAAGGATAGTCAAGCTGGGGTGGTGTCGGATGCAGGTTCCAGCTAACATTCGCTCCCCATAAGATATCATTCAATATGATCTTGCCGGAATCTGAATGAATTGAAAATGGCCCCGATACATGACTAACGCGAATCACTTTCATCAAAGCATGAATAATAAATTGGCTTTTAATATTTTGGACTGACAATTCAGAGTTAGGTAAAAAACTAGTTGCCTCAATTGTAAGCAAAAACAAATTATTAGGCACTTTTATATGCAGGTGTTTACAATTACCGGTAATTCTTATCCGGAGGTCATTATTGTTGCCATAAGACAGTTTATAATTTAAGCTGTCACCTGGCTGATTATTTAGTTTTATCGGGGTTAGCCCTTCGGCATGACCATCTTTTATGGAAATGTCTTTTACAGGTTCGACCAGCAGGTCATCTCCTGCATATTCTTCAAAATCGACAGATACATCCCCCGTAAAAACTACCAGGTTTTTCTGCTTATCAATATTTATTTTTAACTTTTTTGGCTGGTCCTGCCCATGCGCAATGCATATATTGAAACTCAATAATGCAAATAGTGTGATTATTTTTTTCATAGTTGTTTTGTTGATTATTTAGTTTAAAAAAGCCTCTATGCTGGTTTTAATTTTTTCCTGGGTTATGGTATTGACGCTTTTTTTATCCAGCATAGCAAGCATTGTTGGTATAGCCTGCTTTGATTTAGCCGCGATAAGCAGGTCGACTATCGATGTTTGAATGGCTTCATCATCCTGATGCCCCAAAGCAGCAATAAGAATTTGTTGAACTTCAGGCTGACTGACCATAGGCTTTAGGGTGTACAGTGCTGTTAAACGTATGCCTTCATTGGGATCCTCGTTAAGCACAAGTTCCAAAGCTCGTAGTTCACCCGTGTTCAGGTGCGTTTTCTCCTTAAGTTTCAGTATGGTCATTATGCGATCAGAAGCATACAGCGACCGTAATTGTTGAAACAACTTCGGGTGTCTGTTACTAAGCTTATTTTTTGAAATACGATGCGGTGCTGGCTTGGCCGAAGCTAAAGCTTCCTGCCTCCTTTTAGAATCTCCGTGAGGATTAAAGGATGAATCTGGTATCGGTTGCTTTATAAAAACCGTTTTGTATTTGTAGACGGGGTTGTTTGAAGCGGTATAACGCCCGACAGTAAACGCTGTTAAACACATAATAACAGTCGCGGCAATTTTCAACCATGATTTCAGATTATTGTGCAATAAAAGAGAATTTTTATGCTTTTGATTTACTTCAACATTTTGAAGCATATCATAAAAATCCGCGTCCATTGCCGGGCTGGGCTCTGATTTAGTCTTCACTTCATCAAGCGATAGCCATAGCGTAGCTAACTCAGCTGCTTTCTCTTTAAGCATCGAGTCCTGCTCAAATAGATTTTCAAGCATAGCTTTATCCGCAGATGATATTTCGCCATTGATATATTGTATAAGAAGATGTTCAATCTTTTCACTTTTCATACTAAGCTATGCTATTATATTTTTCCTTTAATTGACTGATTGCCCTGAATACCCTCGTTTTTATAACTCCAACTGAGCAATTGCTGATTTGAGCGATTTCTTCATACTTTAACTCCATAAATTTGCTCATTATGAGTACCTCACGATAAGGTTCAGGTAATAATTGTATTGCCTGTCTGATAGTTGAATATTCGTCGGGCTCAGCGGTATACATTTCATTAATTCTAAATCCATTTTGTATACTATTCATCTTAGCCTGATTTTTCAAATCCTGATAGAGCACATTTTGAGCTATTTTGTATATCCATATACCGAAATTGTTGCCTTCAATATATGATTTACGATACTTGATCATTCTATAAAATACCTGCTGAACACAATCTTCAGACGCTTCCTGGTCATTACAGTTTCTAAATAAATAGAAATGGTAAAGCTTCTTTTTGTATCGTTGGTATAAGATCGATGCTTTTTCCAAATCATCATTTTTAACAAGTACCATTAAAGACTCATCCGTCATTCTCAGCGATTTTATAAGTAATATCTCTAATTCTGCCAAAGGTTACAAAAGCAGCAAAAAATTTCTTTTCATTATTACAAGGAAAAATGCCCCCCTCAAAAAAACTATCACGAAAGAAGGAATCCCATGCTACCGTTACAGGCCTCTCTATTAATAATCAAAAAGAAATAACATCTTTTTAGTATTCATTGCACAATATGTTATTATTATGAAAAACAAGCTTATAATATTTATATTTTGGTCAGCTTCACCCCCCAAATTGACCTGCCTACCCCCTCTGGCTTCCTTAATTTTAATTGATTTTAGAGGTCGTATACAAACGATATAAACTGCTTATACTTTAATCTGCCTGTAGGCCATTAATAAGGAAATATATAGACATTGAAATATTTTAAGCATGATTTGCTTTGTTAATCGCAGAATACCTAATTACTATACTATTAAATATTTTAACCATACCATTTATGAAAATTCAACAACTATTTAAAACTGCCTTAGTAGCTACAGTCTTCGGAGTTTCCTATTTCGGCTTTACGATTACAAATCAAGTTCAAAAAGTTGCCGGTGAAAAAGTGAATGTTTCTTTAATCTCCTTAAGTTCTACCGCTCAAGCCTATTGTAATGAAGCTGGAAAGGGTGATCACAATAATGGCCTTTGCACCGGGCATTTTGAAGACCCTACTACAAGATGCCTTGAACCGCTTGATCCTAGCAAATCAGAATGTAAATTATAATCATTGAAAACTGTCTTATATGAAAGCAACAGCGTTATTCAGAACCGGTTTGATAGTAGCGGCATTTACTATCTCGTTTTTAGGAATTAATTATTCCAGCAAGGAAATGAAATTGGCAGGTAAAAAAATCACGATCAGTACAATTTCTCTTGGGAATCAGGCCCAGGCGTATTGCAATGAAGCGATGTACCCTGGCGAGGTCAACAATGGCAAGTGTTCAGGACAATCGTTTGAGGCTGAATCGCGATGCTTTATTGCAACCAGCGGTGAAAATTGCACAGGTGCTCATGTCAAGCCATAGCAACTGTTATCCTTGCCAACGAAGTGTACTCATTTAATTTTCTATTAAACATTAAAAGTTATGAAACTAAAGAAAAATCTAAAATTGTTATTGGTTGCGTTAGTTTTCACCGTTTCTTATTTAGGCGTAACAGTCGTTAATAAAACCCAAAAAGTTGCAAATGAAAGAATATCAGTATCCTTATTAACGGTAGGAAATCAAGCCCAGGCCTATTGTAACGAAGCACGGTATAAAAATGAATCAAACAATGGCAAATGTAGTGGCACTGCATCCTTCCCAGAATCCAGATGCACCGCTTCAGCGTCAGGAACGGCTTGTATCATTGAATAATAAATGATAAGATCATCACAACCTTAATAAACATTTGTTTGGACAAACTTTCTATCTATCATGAAAAAAATGAAAATCTTTAAAGCAATGGCTATTGCCAGCATATTTAGCATGTCTTACCTGGGTTTTTCTTACACCAGTAATACCCATAAGGTAGCCGGGGTTAAAATAACAGTTTCAAAGCTGATGCTCGGCACCACTTCAACTGCATACTGCAACGAAGCGATGTTTGCAGGTGAATTTAATGCAGGCGTCTGCACAGCAGCTATGGACAGACCTAATGCGGAGTGTTTAAATGTAGTCAGTAATACACATAATTGCGTGCTACATTAACAAACTGATTATTAAGATAATTAATGGCGGGTAATGGCGGAAGCTGAAACTTGCCATTAATTGTCATATAGCTTCTTTTATTGGAATTAACCAATATGATATCCCCCATTTTTTGAATAATGGGATAGTGTCAACTTTTTATGAAAAACCTGAACTCTCTATTTATTGCAATCACTTTTTTGTCCATTATTACCTTGGGGTGCAGTAATAAAAATTCCGTTTATAACACTTTAGACAAACAATTTAAAAATAGTTTGGAGAGTGTCACAAAGTCAAAACAACTACAAGCCACTTTATACATGGTTATACCAAGAGCCGGTTGTGGTGGATGTATTTCCACGGCAGAGGTTTATATGATCCAATGTCTCCAACAGCCTAAGAAGTATAATTTTATAAGATTTATTCTTACAAACTTCGATTCTGAAAAACTTTTAAGAGCCCGATATGGAGAATATTACAAGAGCAATATGTTAATCATTGATAAAAACAGTGTTTTTGCGGGCAACAATAGCCTTAAATCAATTTACCCAACGATATATTTTTTTAATACTGAACAAAAGCTCTATAAAGTTAGTCAATGCTCTCCATCTGAAAATGGCATAGGAGATATTATGGAGTATGAGCAAAGGAAGAAATGAAAAACTGGAGTTTCACATTTCTCATCGTTTTGTTCTTTTGCCTGAATGGCTATTCACAAGAAATTACCGTGCTGGAATCAATAGCGCATTCACCGGTAGCTGGTGCTACCATCGTTGTTATCAATAATAAATCCAATCGTATTTTACAACAAGGTTCAACAAATACTAAGGGGAAATTTTCAATTCAAACACCTAAAGACACTGGCAATTTTGTATCCGTATCTGCTATTGGGTTTATTAAGCAAATTTTTCCGTTAAACTCACTTGGTAACCCAATTTTATTAAAGCAGGCTGTTCAACAATTGAAAACCGTTACGATTAAATCAAATTATAGCCCGTTTAAAATTATTGGCAATAAAATGGAGTATGACATTTCACAGATACCTAATGCAGACTATCTGAACACGGTTGAAATTCTTGACCATTTACCCTTTTTACAGGTTGATGATAACCAGCTTAAGATGATGAATGAGCCTATATCAATACTCATCGATGGGCGGACTAATGCTATATATAGCACACTTAATGGTTTGAAAACCCTCCCTCCGCAGGCGATAGCCAAAGTAGAATTAACACTTGTACCAACAGCGAGGGGTAACGGGGGAAAAATATTAAATATCATATTGAAAAGGGATTATTTTCTTGGGTTTAACGGAAGTGTAGAAGCAAACGCGAGTGCCTTGAGTGCATCATCCAGAGCAAGTATGACCTATTGGCATAAAAAATATGGATTTGATGCTTCCATAAACTATAATCAGAGCATTGGTAAGAATACAAGTACTGCATCAATAAATAATTTGCAGGATAGCAGCGAACTGCAATCAAAGTCCAAATCAGAGTCAACGAAATATAACGGCGATATCTACTTATCTGCATTCTATAACTTAAATAACCTAAACAGTTTTGATTTGCAATTAAGCTTGTCCCCCTCAAAGATCAATACAGATCAAATAGCTTCTAATCTGGTTAGGGTTAAAGACACCTATCTTTCAGGTAAGAGTAGTTTTAGTCAAGACAATTCAAATTACGCAGTAAATGTAAGTTTGAACTACACTAAAAAGTCAGTCAAAGACGGAAATGTGTTTTATTTATTAACAAATTTCGTCCACTCCAATCCCAAGCAATCCTATTTTCTAACTACCCAAGGTGACATTATTGGTTTAAGTAATCAGCATTATGCCAATTCTGGTCAGATTAGTGAAGAAACCGTTGAAGCTATTCTTCAGCAAAATGCAGATAAAAAATTCAAATATACGCTTGGCAGTAAATTAATAGCACGGAACAACAGTAATGAAATCACCTTAAAAACAGACAGCACTAACACTTTTACTCCCTTTAAGATGACCCAGATCGTCAATACGACGTATGTCGATGCGGATTTGATAATTAAGACATTTGTTATTCATACTGCCATAAAGCTAGACTACAATCACAACAATTTCATCTTGCCTAACGCGATAATTCAGGATTTTTTAAGCTTCATACCCAATATCTCCTTAACCTATAATTTAAATCGAAGCAATGTATTTCTTCTTACTTACGGCAGAACATTGACGAGGCCAGGGTTATATCAATACACCCCGGTTGGCGCAGCTACCGATTCATATGAAGTTGTTTCAGGAAATCAAAATCTTAAAAACGAATTAACCAATAATTGGGGACTCGCCTATTATGGCAACTATCATTTCGCAAGGATTGGTATCAACTTTCGATATGTGGATATAACAGGATTACTGCGTGAAATATCTTCAGTAGATTCAAATAACGTAGTCCAATCCACGCCAATTAATGTGGACACTTATCATGGATACACATTGGGTATAAGTGCTGATTTTCAACTTTTTAAAAAAATCAGGGTTTCGCATAACAGTAGTCTAAGCTATTTATACGAAAAAACAGGTTTAAATTCAATAAATCAATGGAGCGGATATCTATCCGAAAGACTTTATTATCAAATAAATAAAAAAAGCATGGTGGGTATTAACTTAACTAAATATTCTCCCAATTTGCTACCACAGGGAAAAGAACAAAGTTTAGGTTACATCAAGGCGGATATTAATTATGGTTATTATTTTGACATCAGTAAAAGATTACCAGCCTCCCTCAGCCTTACCTTAACTAACCCCAATTTGATAAATGGTTATAGATCTTATTATATAATCAACAGTCCCGAATTAATTTACAGGAAAGACGGTTTAAGGACAAACAGCATCGCAATAATCAATTTCAGGATTTCTCTAAAAGGCAGGAACAATGGAAATCGAACCTTTAACAAGGAAAAAAGTATTCAGAATTCAGATTTACACACAGCTAATTAACATATAATATTTATTAAGCTTTTAAATTGATGAGCAAATTTTGGACGACAATTTGTGTTTTAGGGTTTGGCGTTGTTTTTTGTACGGTGTTTTTCAATAATTATGTTGTTGGTTACAACGAGCTGGATGATAAAGTTATTTACTTTAATTTATCCAGTAGTATCCTATGCATAGTCCTTTTTATCAGATTATTATTGAACAAACAAATAATTTTGAACCTTATTGATATCCTTGTTCTTGTTTTCGTTGGCTACCTATCCATCAATGAATTGTGGCACAGTCGATTATACAATAATTATCAAACCTCAATTATCCTCTCGGCTTTACTTTATCTGGTTGCCAGGCAATTAATTATTTGTCAGCAAAATAAGGCAGGTATACTTTTTTCCCTGTCGCTTATGCTGCTATTGACATCAATTGTAGAAATCATAGTGGTATTCATTCAATTTTATGATATGATGTTCAATAAAAGTATTCAAACATTAACAGGATCATTTAATAATCCAGGTGTATTGTCTATTTATTTGGGCAGTTGTTTCGTCTATTTCTTCCATTGGTATTGTTCTTATAAAACCGAAACATTGTGGGATAAGATAATCAGAAACCTAATAATATTTTATCTGCTTTTGGTGGTCGTTTTATTGCCCTCTACCCAATCCAGGACTTCTCTTATTGCAATCGCGTTCGTTAGCTTATTAATCATTGAGGATAAGTACCATTTCGTAAAAACAATTTTTAAATATAAGAAGCTCATTCCAATTGTTCTCGCTTTTATATTAATTCCGGTGCTGTTGCTATTTTCATACAGATATAAAAAAAACTCGGCAGATGGCCGGATGGTTATCTGGAAATCAACGTTACTGGTTGTAAAATCTAATTTATTATCGGGTGTTGGTTTTAATAAGTTTCAAAATAAATTCCCAGATTATCAAGCAAAATACTTCAAATCAAATCCACTTGATGCGGAGAGGTTTTCAGATAAAAATGATTACGTTTTAAATGACTATTTGCAAATTACAGCTGAGGGTGGATTAATTGGATTAGCATTATTTTCGGCACTCTTATTTGTTATCATTAAATCCTACACTACTCACACTGAAAAAAACGCTTATATAAAAGCGTCATTTTTCAGCATACTATTTATTTTATTTACCGCGTGTTCTTCTTACCCTTTTGAGATCGTTTCGATCTGGAACTTATTTATGTTTTTCATTTTGATTCTCTCTGTTCACAGTCAACAAAAAGTTTGCCTGAAAGTAAATAGTGTGTCGAGCGCTTTTTTGGGGTTAGTAGGGATCATTATCTGCGTTTACTCCATTTTAATGCAACGAAATATCATGAACGCCAAGAATTCAATAATGTCTGCAAGAGATTCTTTCGCAAACGAAGACTATGATGATGCTATTTATAATTATAAGAAGGCTCAACAATATGCTCCTTACGAAAAAGTCATATTATTGGAACTTGGTAAAAGCTATCTTTTAAAAGGTAATTACAATGAAAGTATCCAGATACTAACGCAAGCTCAACAATATATATCCGATCCTTTTTTGTCAAGTAATTTAGGCGAAGCCTACGCTAATTTAGATAACTACAGTGAGGGCGAAAAGGCATTTAAGAACTCAATCGATTTGATGCCTAACAGGATGTATCCCAAATATCTATTGTTCAAAATGTACCTCAAAAGCCAACAAGCTATTAAAAGTAAGCTACTGGCCAGAGAAATATTGACTATGCCGATCAAAATAGAGTCGGCTGCAACAATAGAAATGAAAACAGAAGTATATAGTTACCTAAAAAGATAAATTAAAATGAAGATTTTCTTTCACTATCTGACGCCTGTATTTTTTATAGCGATATTTATATCATGTAAAAACCATAGCAGCAAAAATCCCTATGTTTTTATAAACCGGCATTGGGCTCAAAAAATTTCCTTTATAAAAAAAGATTCAATAAAATTCGAACTGGATTCGGTAACTTCTCCAGTAGTCTTTTCCATGCAGGAAGTTCAGCAAGGAGATCAAAGATTTTTTGCCTATCTGAATGATGAAACAGGGTCTATATATCTGAATGATTTTCAAACAAAAAAAATCATAAAAAAGATTCAAATACAGGGTGCAGATTTAAAAAAGTATAAAAAGGCTTTTCAAGGGTTGTATTACCATAACAAGGATACCATATTTTTATTCTCATACACGCCCAAAGTTACTATGATCAATGATCGAGGTAAGATTCTTCGGATATATAGTTTACCCAAAGAAAAAGGCGAAGGAAATAAACTGTTCTTTAGAGGGTTTTATGTTTCCACGAGCATCCAGCCTTATCTATTCGAAAACCGGCTATTTATTAACTCAATCGTTGTTGGCGATGTAAAATCCGGAGAATCCAGAAAGGTTCAGATGATTTTAGATTTGAAGACAGGAAGAGATAGCATTGGCAAAGTTTGTTTTCCGGATGCGTACCAGAACAAAAATTACGGCGGATTACATTATGATATTTATTCCGTTTGCTATAATCCTAAATTTAATATTGCAGTGTATAGTTTCCCTGCGCACAAAAAAGTAATCTTAAGCAACTTGTTCAAAAATAATATTGTCAATGTCTTAGCGGAAAGTCAGTTTATCAATGATTTTACTTTATATGATGAAGACCAATATAAAGATGCGGTTTCAGAGCCAGTTGGTGAATATTTCATGACAACGCCGACATATGGCTCAATATTTTATGATAAATATAGAGACGTGTATTATAGACTGGCGCTATTGCCGGTTAAAGAACGAAATGTCAATTACGAACAAAAAAATCCGCCAACTAAAAATATTTCATTGATCGTATTTGATAAGGATTTTAAATACTTAGGAGAAAAGCTATTGGAAAAAAACAGGTATTGGTCTTCTAATGCATTTGTATCAAAGGAGGGTTTAAATATTCAGAATAGAACTAATAGTGATTCTACATTGAATTTTACAACTTTTGGCTTCCAACAAATCCCTAAATAAACCTCGTTAAATAATTAGACGAGCCCTCATGATTAAATATACCTATGTACAAATTAAAAAGATCATCTCCGCAATTTTCAAGGCCGTGTATAGAAAACGATTCGTTAGCTCTGAACGTCTCTACACTATAAATTAAAGTCAAAATGAAAATAAAAAACATTTTCTCATTTATAGGAATCGGTCTCTTTGTAATTAGTATCCCGTGTTGCAAAACAAATAATGATTTAGATCAAGCGTTTAGTTTTGCAGCAGAAAACCGGGAAGAACTGGTGAAAATGATCAAACATTATGAAAATGAGGATAAAGACGAACAAAAGCTACAAGCTGCAAAATATCTGATTATTAATATGCCCCATTATTACAGTGTTAATAGTCCATTGATTGACACCATCAGAAAAACAGCTGCGGCCTTGCCGATTGGTGGACGATTCACTGACAGCACAGTCGCCGCCTGGAACGAGTCCCTTAAAGATAGGATGCCTCTTATATATGATGCTAAAGTAATAAAAGCTCAATATTTAATTGAAAATATCGATTTTTCTTTCAAAGTATGGCGCTCCAGAAAGTGGTCTAAAAATTATTCTTTTAATGATTTTTGTGAATATATACTCCCTTATAGAGTTGGTAATGAGCCTCTGGAAAATTGGAGAGCCCTTTATTTTAATAAATATAGCAAGATATTGGACTCAGCTTACAAAGGGAATGATGTGATCGAGGCCGCAAGGATCGTGGCCAAACAATTAAAAAAAGAAGGTTTCACAAAAACCCAAGATATGGATTACCCTAATCTGGGAGCCATATTTTTATATAAAACCAGGTCCGGTAGATGCAGGGAAACCTGTGACATTAGCTTATATGTAATGAGATCATTAGGCATTCCTGTGGCTGTAGATAAATACCTCCTTTCTCCCGCTTACAAAAGTCAACATTTCTGGAACGTTATTGTTGACACTACTAAAAAGGCTGTTCCTTTTTTATACAATGAGGACGAAATCGTTCGAAATAAATTCGATCAGAGAAAGAAAGGCAAGATTTATCGTGAAACCTTTGGTTCTAATGAAGAACGATATAAAGGTATATATAATGATAAAAATATACCTGTCGTTTTCAGGGATCCCTATTTGAAAGATGTTTCTGAACAGTATTTTAAAAATGAAGTTACCATACCTGTCAACGGTAGTAAAGAAAAATATGTCTATTTGGGCGTTTTTGACGGACTGAACTGGAAAGCTATTGATATAGGAGAAGTACAGGAAGAAAGGGTGACATTTAAAAACCTGGAGGAAAATATAATTTATCAGGTGATAGCTGATGAGGCTAAAAACACGCCTATCAATTTTCCATTTATACTAAAGGCCGGAGCGCCTCATTATTTAGTGCCCGACACAACTTCATTTCAGAAAATTCACGTTAGTCGAAAATATCCTTTTATGACTACACTTAAACAAAATTTGGGCACATCAGTTGGGGTAAAAATAGACGCTTCTAGAGATATAAAATTTAGACATCCGCAACAAATCTTTATTGTCGCAGACACACCATCAATAAATAAATTCGTCATTAATTTGCCAAAGGGGGAACGTTATAGATATTTTAGGTACACAGCTCCTTTAAATCAATCAATACAACTGGCAGAATTACATTTTTATAAGGATACAAGTCAGAATAAAGAAATTCCCACAAAAATCTCCCCTTTAAATTCAATTGATTCACTCCATCAATCAATACTTAGCTTGATAAATGACAATGATCCTGTTAGTTTTTACATGTCTTCCAATAAAGGTGAGAAACTACTTTTTGATATTGGAATTGGAAACATAACAAAAACTATAACATTTTCACCAAGGAACGATGATAACTTCGTTAGAAGGGGGGAAACATATAGTCTATTCTATCAGACTAATAAGGGATGGAAATTAATAGGACGCCAGGAAAGCACCTCCGGATATCTTATATTTAACAAAGTTCCCAACAACGCACTACTCTGGCTTCATGATGAAACAAGAGGAACTGAAGAAGAGGTTTTTATTTATCAGAATGATAAACAAATTTTCACATATGATTTACATTAATGCAAAATGGCTCATATCTGACTTTTACATTTTGCCAATATTTGAGAGACGACAATTTTATGTGTAGTAAATAAAGCGCATCCTATTTACTTTTGATTAAACCTATAATATACAGATAACCTTTCAGATTGATTACCGCCTGATTTGGACCCTGTTTTCCCAAACGGCGGAAGCATAACCCGTTTTATATGCCCTAATTATTAAATTGCCGTTATCCTTAGATTTTATCATTGGTAGGATTGTTGCAAAGCAGGAATGTGTGTTTATCATTTAACATTCCTGCTTCGATCAAATGCACATTGATTGTTACACCCCCTTTACTGTAATCTGAATACAAACAAAAGGCGAGCAAACAATCGTGCTTAGTCTGGGGTATTAAAATCGTTGCTTAACACTTACCCGCGAAGACCGTAAAACTGCTGAACCCTGCTCGTAGTTCGGATCCCTCAGCATCCCTAGTAAGTAAACCCAAGCATTTCAGCCTGAGATTCTCTCAGAACCGTACGTGCACCTCTCAGCGCATACGGCTCCCATTATCTGTAAGCCATTAGGCTTTGCACCAAATGTCCAATGAGCGAACAAGTCAGGTTTATGCCTGCAAAGGCTACTTACCCATTTCATCGCTCTGGTCAAACTGGTTCTTAGCCCTTTGTATTTTCGTGTTGCCCAGTTAACCAGCTTCGCGTTAATTCTGAACATAAACTCTTTCAGTTTAGTCTTGTAGAATTTCCGTAATAGTTGATCCAACCTTGCAGGACAGGGTTCATTGCTTTGGCAACGGCCTCGATCTCGATGCCCGGTATGCGCAGTATCGGCATGCTTGGATAAACCATAACCTATTGCCCCCGCTCGGCCTATTTAACTTTGACCACTTGATATCAAAGTAACCAAGTAGTTAGGAATGCGGACGAAATTGGCGAAGAGGGGGCAATCAAAATGGTTTTTCCAGGTATTGGCCTTGGGGGATGTAAAAAATGGGAGAAAACCTCAACCTGGGAAAATCTAAATCCCGAAAAGGCAGGTGGCCCAACCATGCGTTTGAATCATAGTTATGATGAAAGCAAACCCAGCTCGGGTTGGAATACCAATAATATGGCCGGAGCAGCCCATTTCAGAGGTGGAGAGTGTATTTCAACAGCGATGAAGACAGGCGACCTTGCGACCAAATTAAAATGACGCTGTGCCTTTAATCACGATTTCAAAGCGAGCCCAACTTTGGTGCCATTAAGTGGGCATTGGTGCCCTGCTTATTTGCCTGCTCCTTGGAATTATGAGAGGGAAGGCAAACGAAACCCATTCCTCGCCCAGGTATGAAATTAGGCAGCTGTGCCCACCTGCTTTCAGGAGGTCTCCAGCGGGAAATATTAGGTCCGTTTTGTATTTAGCTCCGTATTTTAATTCTATAGTTGGGTTCCAAGGTAAACTGCCCGAGGCATGAGGCTATGGGTCAAAAGAAGTGCCTAAAAATGCACCTCCCTACCACTCACTGGGAGGTGCTTACTATTACTGATCTTCATTATTAACCGCTATGAAGATGATGCGGTAGGAACAATTGAGTACCATTATGGCTGCACTAATCGACGATATAACACTGCAAACGAATACAATTATGTCTAAATATAAATAAGCAACCATTTTAATATGTGTACATAGTATCTACTTTACGGCGTCCACTTTACAGCTGTTTATTTGGGGACATTTGGAAAACTATACTTTACCTTATACCCAAAGTTTGAATAGGCACAAAATTTCTGTCCAGTCATTAGCTATCCAATCTTCCTTGCCCGTCCAAGGATAGGTGTCGGCAGGTCGCTGAATGACTATAGTCTCCAAAGTCCCCATTTTTTTTCAGGTTCGACTACTTCCTATTTTTTGGGATGTAATACATTTTCTATCTTTTCACTGCATAACTGTAAATGTGCTTTACTTGCTGCATCAGTCGAAGCAGGGATAGCAGCCAAAATGGCTTTTTGTAATAGTCTTAAATGAGGCTTTAAAACGATCAGCAGTTCCGTGGATTGTGGCGGCCCGGCTGCAACGCTGGTACCGACCTGGACTGGAGGTAATATTATTCTGCCAAGCAATTCGATATAATTATTCTGTAAAGCTCTGCGATAAGGACGAATGCGGGCATGGGTATGCAATTCAGACCATAGCCCATTATCCAGGTCATTAAGGAAGGCATTGCAGCTGTAGGTATTTTTACAGCGATAGCGTTCAGCAACATTTATAAGCGATGCCAAACGGCTTCCGTTTAAAAGTTCACCAAGCAATTTTGTCCCAGCCTTAGTTACATAAGAGGCACCATAATAACTTTCAGTTTTTTCTGTCACCGGTGTATATAACAACCACTCAGGCGTTTTAAAAACTTCCTGATTTAACCAGGCTACCGCACGTTTTTGTTTTTCAGGAGGTACGGGGGTATACAAATCGCCCTTTTCTTCTACGCTTTTATATTCGAGGTAGATTCCGCCAACATTATTGATCACATGCCCTGCGTACCTTGTATATTGGCTCAATAATTCCTGGTACATTTTTGTCAGATCATCGTATCCTTCGTCTGGCCGATGCGTCCACTCGGGTAGCTTTGGCAAAATGCGTTTCAGGTTTTTAATTCCATAGCTGCCTGCCTTCATGGCATCATCGCCAAGATCTTCATTTGTACTTCTGGGATCAGTTGAAAGGAATAATTGCTGGGGACCATACCACAAGCGATGGTTCCCACTAAGGCTGTCAATGATCCATTTATTCAGCAGAGTCTTTTCATCTTTCGGCAACTGGATGCCTGGAAATCGCTTGTAGCCCCATTCAACAGCCCATTTATCATAATCATTTATGCGTGGATAAATTCCTTTTACCCCGATACTATCCTCAGGCTGAGCCACATAATTAAAACGGGCGTAGTCCATTATCGAAGGTGTATGCCCATGTTTTTCCACCCATGTTTTATTACGCAGACTATCAACCGGAACTGTAGAAGAAGCACCCATATTGTGCATTAATCCCAGCGTATGCCCTATCTCGTGAGAGGACACAAAGCGTATCAACTGTCCCATCAGCTCTTCGTCGAATTCCATTTTACGTGCCCTCTTATCGATCGCACCTGCCTGAATCATATACCAGTCGTGTAGCAAACTCATAACATTATGGTACCAACTGACATGCGCTTCGAGTATCTCGCCACTACGGGGATCATGGATGTGTGGCCCCATTGCATTAGCTATTGTGGATGGCTTGTACACAATAGCCGAGTGTGAGGCATCTTCAATGCTCCAGGTACTGTCGTTAACCGGCGCTTCCCTGGCATAGATAGCGTTTTTGAAGCCAGCCTGTTCAAACGCCACCTGCCAGTCATTCACACCCTGAATAAGATAAGGCACCCATTTTTTGGGTGTAGCAGGATCAATATAGAATATAATTGGCTTCTTAGGTTCAACCTGCTCACCACGAAAGTATTTTTCCCTGTCCTGGTCCTTTGGTTCCAGGCGCCAGCGGGTAATCATTTCCGTCCTAGTCACCCCCTGGGGGTCAGCGTCGAAGTCCACATAGCCGGTTGAAAAGTAGCCCACCCTTTGATCTGCAATACGCGCCAGCATGGGTATTTTGGGTAACAGTACCAGTGAATTATTCAATTCGAAAGTCAGCGGATCCCCCCCGGGCTGTGAAGAAGAAAATGTTTTCACTGTTCTTATTTCCACATTGCCCGAAAAAGCTTTAATATACTTTGTATAGGAACGGTCCCGTAATTGGGCACCTATCAGGAAGGCCGCTTTTCGACCCGCCGGAAAAGAAAAAATTCCGTTGTCCTCACCAACGGCGTCGGTGACATCAATCACAGAGGAGCCCTGCGGGCTATGATAGGCCTTTACAGGAAAAGTGGCCAATATCGGTTGTAAATTGGAGTTCAGTACGGACCGGTACATACCGTTGCCGGTCGAATCAGCAGCATGCATCATATAAGAAACTCCCCGGACAAATATTTTATCACCGGCACTTTTCTCAAAAATGATGACCCTTTCTCCAATTTGATCCCCGGCATAATAGCCATCTGGATTAATTGGTCCGTCAACGGGCGATTTCGCAATACGGTCAACTAACAATAGTTCCCTGCCAAGCAAACTATCGGGTATTTCCAAATAAAACTTACTTTCGAGTCTGTGTACAGTGATCATCCCCTGCATGGTTACCGCTTTTGCTGTAATCACCTGGTTGTATGGCTTGACGGGAACTGATTTTGCGGTATCTGCCTTTACAATTGCAGTAGGGCCGTCCAGTTTGGTTGTTTTCTTCTGGGCATAACCCTCCATAGCCAACAGCAATGCTGCAGCCATCATTAGTCTTTTCATGTTCTGTTATTACGATTTGTTTTTTTGATTAGTATCCCTCATTCTGTGTAAGATTGGGGTTGTTATCTCTTGCCGATTGCGGTAAAGGGAATAATATAGAAGTGGATTTCCAAGTTGTTTTCGAAGCACCTAGTACATCATCTGACCTTGTTTTGGTAGCCGGTAATATAAGGCTGTCCCATCTTTTCAAATCGAACCAGCGATGTCCCCACTCACAAAACAGCTCATGCCTTCTTTCATTTTCAATTGCTGCCATCGCTGTTTCTTTATCTACCATAGTAACATTATTGGGGAGCCCTGCACGATTACGGATCACATTGATATCTGATTGTGCTCCGCTGATATTATTTTGCTGCGCCCTGGCTTCGGCACGAATAAGGTATTGCTCAGCTAGCCTAAGCAACAGATAATTCTCAAAAGTGGCAGCATTGGTGGGTATTGAATACAATTTATACTTATAAGGAGTACTTACACCGGCTACCGTTATTATCCAGTTTATTTTTCTTAGATCACCAGTTTCAAAGCTGTTTAAAAGATCGGCAGGCAACGGGAATCGCAGCAGTGTAGAGAAATTCAGATAGCCCAGAAATGAGTATCCTTCGTTGGTGTAATTATCCGAGGCAGACCGGTCGAGCTCTAAAATGGATTCACTATTATTATTAACAAAAGCGCTATTGATGTTGGCGGAAGTTTGTAATGCATATAAACTCGTATTAGCTAAAACAGTATTTGCTATGGCTTCAGCATTAGCCCAGTCTTTAGTATACAGAAACACTCTTGCCAGCAGCGCAGCAGCGGCCCATTTGTTGGCGCGAATACGCCTACCGTCAGAGACCGAATAGTCGGCAGGCAAAGTATTCATTGCTTCGGTTAAGTCAGTTTTTATTTGTGTATACACATCCTGCACACTGCTGCGTGGCGCGAATATTGTTTTTTCCTTGGCAGTAGTAGTCATTAAAGGCACAGGCCCAAAAAGATTCACTAAATAAAAATGACAGAATGCCCTAAAAAATTTTGCTTCGCCTATGATCTGTATTTTATACGCCTGAGACATACCGGTAGAAGCTGTTGCATTTTCAATAATGGCATTGCATTGGTAAATGACATTGTAATAGGTAGTCCAGAACGAAGTTATGTTGGCGTTATTAGGCAATACCTGGTTTTTTTGAAACTGGTCATAGGTAACGTTGGATGTATAATAAGTCAATTCATCTGCAGCCATACCTATGGAGCGGGTTATTTCACCATTAGAGGAGGAGTTGACAAACAGCGTGGAATACAATCCGTTGATAGCAGCCTGTGCATTGTCGTCACTACTGAATACCACTTCGGCAGTTACATTAGTCTTATAGTCTGGCTCCAGAAATTTTTTACACCCGGTGCTCAAAGCCATCGTGGCTAATATGAGGCAGCCATATATTATGGTTCGTTTACAATATTTTGTTTGCATAATTTTAGTATTTAGAATGAACATTGGACACCTAATACAATTCTGAACAATGGCGGAACAGCCGTCGCTCCCGATTCGGGATCAAAACCATCATAGTTACTGATAACAAAAACGTTCTGGGCTTGCAGGTACAATCTCGCGCCAGCCAGGTTCAATTTCCTTAGGACATCAGCCGTCAGGCTATATGACAGGGCTACATTGTTGAGTCTAATGAAGGATGCATTCATGTAAACGGCATCGCTGGTATATGTATAATAAAACCAGTCGGATGAAAAGGATTGGCTTATAAAGGTTTTATCCAGTCCACTGTTACGATATTCCTCCAGTACCTTACGGGGAAGATTACCAAAATTTCCCGGCTGAGAAGCGCTAGCCAGGAAACTTTGCTTCTTTAAACCAAGCGTATATTGAAACATGAAATCGAGTTGAAAGCTTTTATAGGATATACTGTTGCTTAATCCACCAAAGGCATTCGCCTGAGCATTTCCAACATATCCCCGGTCGCCTTTACCATAAGCCGCCAATCCGCCAAAATAATCGATTATGCCATTCTTGTTCAGGTCTTCATAGGTTGGCTTACCTGTCGGATCAACTCCGGTAAAATGGACCGCATAAATCGCGGTAAGGGGTTTACCAACCACCATACTTCCGGCATAGCCTGTCTTTTCAATGCCATCGAATTTCAACAACTTGTTTCGGGGAACAGTCATATTGAAAGCAGTAGTCCACTTAAAGTTTTGATTTTGAACGTTGATGGTGTTAAGCTCAAATTCCAATCCCGTGTTTTGAACCACGGCGCTGTTGAGATTGGTTGTGTAAGCTGGAAAACCGGATTGTGTACTCACAGGATAGTTTACCAACTGATTGCCGGTACGGTTACGATACCAGGACGCAGAAAGCAGTACCCTGTCTTTTAAAAAGCCCAATTCCATAGCACCTTCCAGCTTGCTGGTTGTTTCCCATCCAAAATCTGGGTTTTCTAACTGGGCAGGCACTAATCCAGGCGAAGCTCCATACGGATAGGCAGTGGCATTATAGGTGGAGATGTACCTATAATTGGGGACATTATCTGAGCCGACCCATCCCATACTCCCCCTTAATTTACCAAAGCTTAAGAAAGAAAGATTTTTAGCGAACAGTTCATTGGAAAATAACCAAGCTGCACCAATGGCTCCAAAATTCCCAAAGCGGCGATCTGGCCCAAAACGGGAAGATCCATCTCGACGAAAGGAACCATTGATAATGTATTTGTTATCCCAATTATAATTGGCACGGCCAAACAAAGAGGCATACTGATATGCACTGTATCCAGTACTAGTCGTAATAGTACTGGCCAGCGCTATGTTGTTGATATAGGCATCGGAAGAAAAGCCGGAAGCATTGACATAGTAGGGCATCTCTCCAATGGTTTTCATGATCGTACCACCCGCCATCACACTCAATTTACCCTTTGCAATATTGCCCGTATATTGCAATTGCGGCTCAACATTCTGTGTTTGGTTGCGGGTAGTGTTGAAACTGTTGGAAGACTGGAACAAATTATTTGCCGGATCAACGGATGATTTCGGGTAAATCAACTGCTGTTCGCCCTCCACCCGCGTATATCCAATAGAAATTTTGGCATCCAAACCTTGCAATAGTTTATAACCAAGCAGCAGGTTGGAGGTGAGACTAAATGATTTATTGAAAGAGGATGTTTTCATGGTTCCGTACGGATTACCGGTTGGCCAGTCCCATTTTAAATTTCCCGCAGAATCATAAGGCTGAAAGTTGGGAGGCAGGATATATGCAAAATTACCATAAGGACCGTCTGGTAATTTTGTACTAGTTGTGTTAACAATACCGGATAACATAATATTAAGCTTACCGGAATTGGATAAATGATTCAAAGAAAAATGGGCACCTCCTTTGTTTGAACCACGCCTGTCGGGATATATCGTATTTTCCTGATGATAGTTTCCGGAAATCAGGAATGAAGTACTGCCTGCGCCGCCAGACATAGTAACATTTGCATCAGTGGCCCGGGCAGTATTGCCTAATAATTCTTTCTGCCAGTCGGTATTCCTGTTACTATCCCATGTAAACAAATCTGGTGCACTGGTCGCTGTAGGCGTTGTGCCGTCGTTTTTAAAAGCTTCCCTGCGCAAAGCCAGGTATTCGGGTGTACTTAACAAGCCAACTTTCCTTGTATCCATAGCAATGCCGGTATATATATTTACGTCTATTTTGGTTTTACCCACCTTTCCTTTTTTGGTGGTAATGAGCATTACACCGTTGGCTGCTCGGGAACCATAAATGGCAGTGGCATCTGCATCTTTTAATATGTCAATACTTTCAATATCCCCCGGGTTGAGGTTGTACAGCGAGCTTCCATAACCAAAAGGGGCAATTATACTATTGTCCCCGCCCGTGTTATCGGGAAGGTTAACGGGTGCACTTGGATAAGGAACCCCATCAATGACCACAAGTGGTGCACTGGTATAATCGCTGGCGTTGATGGAGTTTTGTCCCCGCACCTGGAAGAAAACATCCCCACCTGCCAAGCCATTGGCCTGACTGATGCTCATACCTGTCGTTCTGCCAGCAAGCGCCTGTAATACGTTAGTCACAGGATTCTTTGCGATATCCTCCGACGTTATTCTTGAAACAGAGCCGGTGCTAAGCCTCCGGCTGGTGGCACCGCCGTAAGCCAATACTTGTACCTCGTCCAGCTTAGAAGTAGCGACATCCAATTTTATTAAATTTTGATTGGTAGTTACTTTCACTTCTTTCTGGCTAAAACCCACAAAAGAGATCACCAGAATATCATCTTTTGTAACGCCCTTTAAATAAAAATCGCCCTTTACATCCGTAGTTGCGACCTGGCTGGTGTTTTTCACTCTTACAGTTGCGCCCGACAATGGATTTCCTTCCGAATCCATGACCCTACCCCTGATATCAAATGCGACAATGCGATCAACCAGGCGCTCCAGAAAAGAAGGCGTTTTCCTTGAAATAATAACGGATTTGTCATCAATTACATATTCAAGATGTTGATCATTAAGCAATTGATCCAATACATCTCTTAACTCCGCGTTCTTAACAGAGATCGTGACATTCTTTACTTGTTTAAGGCTTTCTGTTTTAAAAAGGAAATCATACCCTGTCTGTGTTCTGATCTGTTCAAGCACTTCAGCCAAAGGCTTGTTTTTTTCAGACAAAGTAATTTTCTGCGCAAAAGAGCTTGCACTTACTTGTAAGATTGCAGTCGTTAGCAATACTGTTATTAACTTCATCAGCAGCAATATTTTACCCATCGCCCTTCGTGGCGGGCATAGGCGTTTAAGTCGAGCAGGCAAGGGAGGGGTTGCACCGCCGGATTCTCTAAGAACCGGAGGCAACTGGCTCGCATTGTCTATGCTCGTATAGATTGGGTCGCTTATCAGATAAGCAACAAGTTTTGTAAACATTGTAAACATTATTATTTGTTCTTAAGGTTTTCATAATTTGTTTTCTGATTTAGTAACCAATCACAATTCAGTTAATTATCTCTATGGTGGGCTATCACCCTATGTGCAAACAGATTAGGTTGCCCTTGGCACCTCGTCTTCAGCCATCTTATAGCACTTCGATGATGCCAACGGCGTTCCATGCTGACCTATTTCAGTACTCAGCAGTTGATCATTAATCATAGACTACGCGTTGTCTGAGCTTTAAAATGATCGCAATATCCATCTCCTGGCCTTTTCAATGGCGAACTTCAATATTGCGGCAAACTTTCATCTTTACGGTAAACCTTCCGGCTTCTGATGTCCACGGCTACATTATTCTTGGGCTTTACACCCACACGGCAGGGCCAACAAGAGCAATCTTTTGCTCTTGTCCGTAACCAATTCTGGCTTCCGGGTAAACCTAAAAAGCCGGATCTCCCATGCGGATCGTTTACATCCTCCCTGTTCTCCTGTGTTTTACAATGACCTATACCGATCTTCGTCTCACTCGGTAACGTTTGGAGTACCGGATCCATTTGCCGACGTGGGCTTTTCAGGTACTTAGCTTGTTTCTCACACTTATTCTTTGATGCCTTGCCTAAATTGATTACACGGTTATTGACAAAGCCTTCGGAATTGTTACTCTAACAGGCCTGAGCGCATATTTGCCTCGCCTTTATAGGTAATTGTTATCATGAAATGCAGTTATCTATAAGCCCTGACCACTTGTAAAACAGGTCTGTCTTCTATTTTGGCAACCCTTATACTTCTGGTTGGTCAACCATTTTTGGGTATGTTCTTCTCCCGGAGAAAGCAGTTCCCTTACATGAGGCGAGTCCAAAGTTTATAACGATTTCCCTGTTGCTTAGCGTCGTAGTCCTAAAAAAACTAATCGCATCTATTCGATTTGTCTTGACATTCATCCTAATCTGTTAGCACACTAACAATACAATTTTCTTTGTGATTGGATGCGCCTTTGTTTCATAGTAATCATTCTTCCATTTTACAGTTGTTAGATTATAATCCACTAACTTGTTTGAACCCCTCGTTTCATTACCACTACGTCAATTCCAACACAACAACGATCTGATCCGCCCCCAATGTGCTAACCTGGTATTTGTTCAGCTTTTTACAGCCTGTACTTACCTCCTTAGCGGTCTTGTCATTGAGTTCACACGTTTTTTAAAAGCGCCCGTAACAGGTTTCAGTCTTTTTGTATCGACTATCAATGCATACCAATACCATATCAGTTTATTTTTCCTGTACTCATCCCAGATCCTTACAATCTATTGGTTCTGATAGAGTCGTTAAGTTATCGATACTCCAGTATAGCGTCCACTTTGGTACAGCTCCCTGTTACTTACCTGACGGATATTTTTTCCGTCTTTTCTTACTGGTGCTGCACTATAGCCTTTCGGGATATAACACCGGTAAGTGGGTTACGCGCATTATCTGTTAATGCACGCGGGGGGCCCTCCTTCGTCACTTTAAAAGCCTTCTTTCCGAGATCTTTTAGAAGATGTCGTGTCACATTGTAAAAATTCATACATTTGAGTTGTTAGCATGTGAAGTGTTTAAGCCGTCGAAAGTATAAAGCATTTCACAATTGTTCATTAATCAATTATTTACGATACCCATTAGGGTTTTAATGAATAAGCTTAATAAAGCCGGTAGTGTTTAAGCGCTATCGGCTTATGTTAAAGCTTTTCACGTTAGGGGTCATTACTGTAGCATACTTTCATTTTCTAAGGTGTTTTTTCTGTTAACTTTATTGAGCTTTTGTCCTCTGGCTGGCTTCGCCTGTTAGATTAGCGGATACTTAAGTTGGTTACAGAACCGTTTTGGCCCCGACATTGATGATTCATTTATTTCATTACCGTTATTTTTTTTCCTTCTATTTTAAAATGTATCCCCTTGGTTTTTTCCAGCATACTTAATACCTGACTTATATTCTTATCCCGGGCTATTGTTCCGGTAAAGCCATCATTGGTTACATTATCTTCGTAGCCAACTTCCACGTTATACCAGCGTGCAAGCTTCCTCATAACGCTATATAACTTTTCGTCATTAAAACGGAAATAATTCTTTTTCCATGAAATCACCTCTTCGATATTCGCTTGAATAACTTCCATTTTGTTTACATCAATTATAGATTGCTGTTGAGGTTTAAGGATTACCTCATTTACATCTCTCTGTCGTAAAGCCAGCTCTCTTCCCGGTGCGGCAAGAGCGACGACACGCACAGAACCCTCTAAAAGTGTAGTTTTGGTACTGCTTTCATCCTTATAGGCATTAATATTAAAATGCGTACCCAAAACCGTTACCTCTTGTTTATCTGTTTGCACTACAAACGGATGTTTTCTATCCTTCTCCACCTCGAAATAGGCCTCCCCACTCAACATGATTTTGCGAATACCTCCGGAGAATTCCACCGGAAACGAAATTTTTGAATCAGCATTCAACCAAACATGAGTACCATCAGGAAGAATAACCTGGTAGGTACCACCTTTTGGTGTACTAGCAATGAGCATCGTGCTCCTCCTGCCCCCCTGGGGAGAACCGTCTCCTTCAGCGAGTTTATCGGTTTTTTTACCGTTTTTGCCACTACCGAAATAACTGGCTTTACCCGCAGAAGGGGAGTTGATACTAGTACCGTCACTATATTTCAATTTAGCACCCACGACAACACCTGTCTTTGTATCGCTCAATGGAATTGCAGTTCCATCTGCCAGTGTAAGTGTCGCCGTATTTTTTCCTGGCTCAATGTCATTCACTAATACATCATTGTGAGAAGTATTTTGCGACGAAGCAATCTCATTTGTATAGAACCAAACTCCAAACCCGATTGCTGCTACAACAGCGGCGGCTACCGCTACACGTGGCCACAATCTAATTTTTTTAACCTCATTAGGCTTTCTAATGCCCTCAATGCGGTTTTCCAGTTCAATTTTAACACTCTCTTCGGTACCCAGCTCCTCTACTTTCCATGCTTCCTCACCCGAAGTAATTTGATTGAGATAAGTAGTATACAAGTAAAGCTCATCTTCAGAAGCGGCGCCTTCGTTTACTTTGTCAATTAAATTGTTCAGTTCCTCCTGATTCATCTTTCTGTGCCTTATATAATGTATAGCACATAAAAAGGCTGGTACACCTACATTAAATGTTATTATTTTGTTAAAAAATATTTAAGTATTTGTAAATCAGTAAATTAATTTTTTTTTACAAAGAAGAAAATTAAAGCTTCCTGAAATCCTTGACACCATGACCCAAGACAATCGTCATCTCAACAACCGTGACTCGTCCTAAAATAAGTTGACCGAGAGCCGGCTTTGCGAGTGCAACGAGACAAAAGACAAGAAATGCTTTGCGTTAAGCGAATGTTTCGCCAGCTAATCTTTTGAATATATAATTAAGACTCCTTAAAAAACAAAAAGGATTTGCGAACAATAACGAATAAACGAAAACAGGATCATCCGAATATTTTAAGAAAATAATGGCTTCGTTTAAAAACAATAGGTCACATTAAAAACAGGTTTAAATGACAAGATTATTGCCTTGTCATGTCTGTAAATTGACCAACCCTAAATTCATGTGGAATGACCGGATCTTATTTAGCATAGCATCAGATCATCAAAAAAATAGAAGCCAGCCTATTCAACGGTGCTCTTAATTTTTGAAGAGCCCGGGCAATGTGCGAATCAACAGTTTTTTCGCCGATATCTAACCGTTCGGCTATTTGTTTATGGCTAAGATGCTCTTTTCTGCTAAGTAAAAATACCTCTCTGCATTTATCAGGCAATTCATCAATTAACTGTGCGATAAAATTTTTAAGTTCCTTTATCTCCAATTCATTAACCTCATAGCTGCGTTTGTCGAATATTTCAAGATCCTCAAACAGGCTCTCTCTATATTTTCCATTCCTAATCATGTTTGCGATCTTATATTTAGCGGCTGTATATAGATAACCTTTCAGATTAGTTGCCGGCCTGATTTGGGCTCTGTTTTCCCAAATCCAAAGAAATACACCCTGGCAAATATCATAGCTGTCCTCCTTGTTACGATTGGCCCTATAGGCTGCCTGAAAAAGAAACTTCCAGTGACGATTATATATTTCCGTATATGCAGAGTCGTCTCCTTGCGCTAAAAAGGTAATCAGTTCCTGATCTGTATATATGCTGTACGCAGACATGATAATTTATCCCAAAGCTAAACTTACTAAGAATTTTCGGCATGTCTACATATTTATTTATTACAGGTAACAATAATTCCAATTTATTAAAGTTCAATTAAAATTATCTTTAAAACAGCGACCTGAAACTGGGAATCGTCCACGTTAACAATATCTATAATTGAATCAATGCATAACATAGCGACAATTCACCTGTCTTTAAAGCAGCTTTTTGAATCAATTCAGGCCATATGATATGGTTGTGATCATCTCATTCAAAATGCTTAAGCCGTTTCATACGCCCTAATTATTAATTGTCGTTATCCTTTGATTTTATCATTGGCAGGATTGTTGCAAGTTTTATTATTTAACATTCCTGCTTCGATCAAGTGCACATTGATTGTTTGCCCCCCTTTGCTGCAATCTGAATACAAACAAAAGGCAAGCAAACAATCGTGCTTAGTTTGGGGTATTAAAATCGTTGCTTAACACTTACCCGCGAAGGCCGTAAAACTGCTGAACCCTGCCCGTAGTTCGGGACCTTCAGCGGCCCTAATATCCCGGGTTTTGTTTAAGGTTTGAATTGTTTTGCAAGTCCACCTGCGGAATCGGCCATAGCCATCCTTTGGCCGGATCGAATACTCTGGCGGCTTTATAAATCTGATTAAATTTCCAGGTTGACGGGCTTGATGGGTCCGACAGTGTCAACCTGTCGTAACCATAAACATTGTGCACCAGCGATTTATCCTTCCACCTCAGCATATCTGCATAACGGGTGCCTTCAACAAAAAACTCAACACGCCGCTCATGCCTTAAAATCTGCCGGAGTTGTTCCTGACTTAACCCTGCCCCTTCTACGTTTTCTATCTTGGGCATATTTACCCTTGCCCGGACCTGATCGATCAGGTCGTAAATCTCCTGACTGGTATTCCCTGATTCTATCAGCGCTTCGGCACGCATTAACAAAATATCTGCGTACCGCATCAGAATCGTGTTAATGGAACAGTTATTTCGGTCCGGATTGTTAAGGTCAGCGTATTTTCTCGGCCTTGCCCCACAAACCACATCATCATTTTTAGGTATGAAAATAGTTTGTCCCTTCAGGGATCCAGGTAAAACAACGGATGCCGCCAGTCTGGGATCACGGTTCTTATAAGGATCCTGATCTTTGTAACCCGAAGCCGGATCAGAAATGGGTAGCCCGTTTGTCATGTAGTATGCATTTATGAGGTCAGTAGTCACACTCGGAGTTGGCCACTCTGCAAATGACAATGCGGAACTCGGCCATGGCTGAGGTAGCAGATTCTTGATATACTGAATGTCAAAAATCACTTCCTTGTTGTTCTCAAAGTCCTCCGAGAATAGATTCGCATAATCACTGAATAACCCATAGGTCTGCAGATCAATTACCGACTTTGCTGCTGCTGCAGCCTCAGGCCACTTTTCATTATACAGCAATATTTTCGCCTTAAATGCCAGGGCTGCCCCCTTTGTAGCGCGGCCTACATCCGTACCCGCATAACTGACCGGGAGGTTTGCAGCCGCATTATCCAAATCGGTTATAATTGCGGCCAGGACTTCACTTTTCGGTGTTCTTGAAACCTTTGCCTCGGCTAATGTTTGCACTTTAAGGATCAGCGGGACATCACCGAAATAACTGATCAGATCAGCATAGCTATAAGCCCTGAGAAAGGTTGCCTCCGCTTTCATTTGTGTTTTCACTGCGTCTGCCATAACTGCCCTGTCAACATTTGCAAGAAAAGAATTTGCCCGAACGATGAGGCTATAATCTTTCGCCCATTTGGTTTGCGCAGTCCCGCTGCTTGAGTTTTGCAGCCAGGCACCGAACTCGTTTGAGCCCTGCCAGGCATCCTGACAGTAATTGTTATCCGACATAAAATCGAATTGATACCATTGGATTGGCTGTGAGGGTATAAGATCGTTATAAACGCCCATTAACCCGGCTTTGGCTTGTGTTTCGTTGCTGTAGAACGTCTCTGGAGACAAGCTGTCTAAAGGTGTCTTATCCAACAAGTTCTTGGTACAACCCATCATAAGGCAAGCAAAAATGATTGCATTTACAATTCTATATATCTTTTTCATCATGTTTTCTTTAAAAATTAGCGATTAATCCTGCTGTGAGTATGCGAACCTGCGGATAGGCCTCCACACCGGTCTGGCCGACGATCTGTTCAGGGTCAAGTCCTTTAAATTTGGTAATTGTGAAAGCGTTCTGGACGTTGCCGTAAATCCTCACTGAACTGATGCCGAGTAGTTTTCCTTTATTGAAGGTATACCCGAGTTCGACATTCTTCAAGCGCAGATAAGAAGCATTTCCCATATAAAATTCAGATGACACACCAGTCCTGCCTGCATCCAGGGACATTTTAGGGAGAGTATTTGAAGGGCTTTCGGGCGTCCATCGACCGAGCCACCAATTAGGAATGTTGGTGGCGGTGGAAATATTCCATCCCGTATAGCCCTGGATACCCTGAACTCCCTGGAAGAACACACCCAGATCAAATTGCTTCCAGTCCGCATGAAGCTGCAGCGAATACGATAAATCCGGATATTGTTTCCCGATAACCGTTCTATCTTTATCCATCGTAACTAGGCCATCTCCGTTAAGATCCTTGTATTTGATGTCGCCTGGGGTTGCATTAAAGTTACTTACGGAAACAACGCCTGGTTTTAAAACATATGTGCGGCTGGCTTGCGGGATTGAGGGATCGCTGTTGTTTTGCCAGGTGAAGTCGTTAACCTGGTAAATACCATCTGTTTTATAGCCGTAAAACGAATTAATGGCAGAACCTTCCACCAATGCTGTTGACCCATTTATGATAGGGCTTCTTCCATGCAAATCGGTGATCTTATTAACAATGTGCGACAGGCTGATCGTACTGCTGAATTTCAAGCCGTTGGAAAATGTTTTCCGATAGGTCGCAGTCATCTCCAACCCCTTGTTATTCACCGCACCAACGTTCTGGTAGGGGGCAACTAAATTGCCCAGGGTAACGGGAACAGGAATCTGCATTAAAATATTACTGGTCTTTTTATTGAAATAATCGAAAGTCAAATCAATAGAATTTGCAATACTCATATCGATACCGATATCCGTTTGCTCAGAGGTCTCCCATGTTGTCTTTTTGTTGGACAGGCTGGTTGTGGCTACTCCGGGATAAAGACTTCCGCCTAAAGAATAATTTTCGCCTACGGTTAAAAAATCGCTCGCTGCGTAGTAAGAGTTGATATTTTGGTTACCTAAGCGTCCCCAGGAGCCACGGAGTTTGAGCATATTCAACCAACTTACGTTCTTCATAAAGCTTTCTTCCGAAATGATCCAACCTGCAGATAACGACGGAAAAGTCCCCCATCGTTGGTCATTGGCAAAACGCGATGACCCATCGCGGCGAATATTTGCCTCGAAAAGGTATTTACTTCCATAAATGTAATTTATACGCCCGAAAAGCGAGCGCAATCCAAGCGCATAATTCGCGGCATTATTTTGTTGTGTAGAGGGATCACCAAGATTTAAGATCCGTTGAGTATTATTGATAAATTTTGAACGGAAGCCACTGTTCCATTTCCAGTTGAAGCTTTCCTCAGAATATCCTCCCAATAAGTTAAATTCACTTTTACCGAGTTTCTTTTGATATTTAAGTAAGGATGTCAGCAGTGTTTGCGTATCAAGGTTATTTGTTTCTGTCAAGTCGGAAGTCAGATTCCGGGTACTGCCATCTGTATTCGCCAATGTAACGTTGGCGTGAAAAGCGTTGACATCTTGCGTAGCGACATTATAGCCATAAGTTAGCTGTGCGCTAAAACCATTTAAGAACTGATATTCGGCTTCAAATTGCGTATTAGCCGTATAGCGGTTATTTACTCTGGTGCTGCCCTCTTTTGTTTGTCCGTAATAATTAGTTTCACCTATTACAGCAACCCATTGACCTGCTGCATTTTTTAAAGGCCAGATCGGTGCTATAGTTGAAGAACGCTCGACATAGAACAGGTCGGTTGGTTCATTCATTTTGCCCGCGTTTCCCGAAATCCGGGCTGAAAACCGCAGCTTTTTGTCTTTCAGGAAAAATGCATCTATGTTAGATCTGAAGTCGGTCTTTTTGTAGTTCGTATTGATTAGGATGCCATCCTGGTTAAGATGTCCCAGCATGAAGGCGTATTTTAAATTCTCCGTCCCCCCTAAAATATTTATACGATGGTTTTGAATTTGTGCTTTCCCGTAGTAAACCCCGAAGTAATCCACATCCGGGTACATCGGGTCGTTATGTGCAGCGTATTTTTGAATATCCTGCGGGGTGTACTTGGGGGCGGAACCCTGATTTGCCAGCGCTTCGTTATATAGTGTCACCCATTCAGTTGAATTGAGCATCTTGGGTAATGAAGTTGCACTCTGAACGCCGCCGTAGCCATTGTAAGTAACAGTCATTTTGCCAGTCGTTCCTCTTTTTGTGGTAATCAGAATTACGCCGTTGGCGGCCCGGTTACCATAGATGGCAGCAGAGGCCGCATCTTTCAACACGGATATTGATTGAATATCATTCGCGCTGACATCAGACATATTTCCAGGAAAGCCGTCGATGAGTACCAGGGGATTACTGTTATTTAATGTACCTACTCCCCTGATATTGATAGTCGCGTCATCACCTCCCGGCTTACCTGAATTTTGCAGGGCAAATACACCGGCAACTGTACCCTGTAATGCCAAAGAAGCACTCGTTATGGGTCGAGTCTCCATATCGTCCATTCGAACGTTTCCAACGGCTCCGGTAAGGTTTACCTTTTTTTGAGTGCCATAACCCACAACAACAACCTCACTCAGGTCCTTAGGCGCTTCTTTCAAGCGGATATTAAGCATTTGCTTGGCACTAACGGTCACCTCCTGAGTGGTAAAACCGATCATACTAAAAATTAATATTCCGTTGGCATTGGGAACATCTATCGTGAACTTACCGTTAAGGTCGGTGACTGCTCCCGAGCCCGTACCTTTGAGCTTGACCGTTACGCCGGGAAGAGGAATACCCTTTTCATCCGTGACAACACCTTCGACCTTTTGCAATACGATAGTACTAGTACTTATAGAAGCAGTCGCATCGGGGTTCTTTTTAACCAAAATTGTCCGGTTAACAATCTTGTAAGTGAAAGGCGTGTTTTTAAAACACTTATCCAGTACCGATTCGATAGAGGCATTCGTAAAATCAAGGTCTACATTATTGGCGGAAGACAATTCATCAATTTTATAAAGGAAATGATAACTACTTTGTTTTTTAATCAGTTTCAGAACTTTCTCTATGGAAATATTCTTTTCATGGACAGTAACTTGCTGGCTGAAGCTCCTGGCACTCACCTGTAAAAATGCGGTAATCATGAAAACAGCGGTGAGTTTCATTGTTAATATTATTGAGGTACAATCAGGCCATGCCACAGGCATTGCCTTATGATTTAATTTCATATTTTTGTAATGTTTGGGTAAGCAATAATGTGAATTTGTTGGGGCACCCGAATGCTGCCGGAAAGTGCCACTAACACTTTTCGGCTTTTTTATAGATCAATAATTGATGTATTGGATGCGAACCTTTGAAGGCCTGGACTACGTTTGTATTTCTTTTCTCATATCATTCTCATTTTAGGTTAAACATTTGGTTGTTATTAATTTGTATTGGTCTATTGGTTTAAGTCTGCATAACATATGCGTACCGCAGGTCAGTTTTTTATAATCAGGTTTTTCCCATCGAGCGTATAATTAACTCCCATATACCTGATCATGGTCAGCATTTCAGATAGGTTGACATTGCGCGATATCGTACCGTTATATAAGCCATGGTCGGGGTTTCCAGTGTAAGTAACATTGATGTCATACCACCGGGCGACCTGCCTCATAATGGTTGTAATATCAGTTCCGTTAAATTCAAAAATTCCATTTTTCCACGCCACCGCTTCCTCTGTATCTACATGCTCAGCAATTTTCATGACATCGTTTTCATTTAATACAGCCTGATCACCAGGTCTTAGCATAGCTTTTGTGTTCCTGCCTTTTATGCTTACTGATCCTTCGAGTAAAGTTGTCCTGGAGGAAGTTTCATCAGCGTAATCATTTACATTGAAATGGGTCCCCAGGACGGTTACCTCAGCCCGGGCTGATTTGACGACAAATGGTTTGACCATGTTTTTGGTTACTTCGAAATAAGCCTCTCCACTGACTTCCACTAGTCTTGTTTTACCATTGAAGGCAGTCGGAAACTTCAAGTAGGATAAGGCATTCAGCCATACTTTGGTCCCGTCCGGTAATACAACTTCATACTGCCCGCCCTTAGGAGTCCTTACCATATTAAAGGAGACGGCGTTCGAGGCTTCAGTACCGGAGTTGCTGGTATTGTAAACCAACTTCCCTTCGCTCGTTTTAGATATTTTTACGTTGCCTTGCTTGGTCAATAATCCTTTTTTAGCTTGATTTAGAACAATTTCAGAACCGTCAGCAAGTGTCAGCACCGCATTATTCCCTCCCGGGCTAATATCTTTTTGCTGGATTTCGGCATTTTGATTCACAGCTTTTTTATGGCTATTGCGGACTGAGTAAAATAAAACACCAATAATCAGGCTCATAGATACTGCTACAGCGATCTTTGGCCACAGACGGAAAATTCTAGTTTCTCCTTGTTGTGAATTCTCTCTTATTTCAAGATCTTGTGGTTTCACGCTGTCGGAGCTATTGAATATTTGTTTGATTTGATGTTTTTCGCCTATGATCTGCCCCAATAGCTTTTCCTTTAATAAATCCTGCTCATCTTCCGGAAGGCCGACGAGATGTTCTGGAATGTGATCAAATGAGCTGAACCATTGGTGTACTTCGGCAATTTCGTCCGCCGTACAATCGCCAGCCAAATACCTGTCAATCACCTCCGCTGAAATGTTTTGTTTCATTAAAAGAATTTAAATAAGAATTACTATTGGTTTATATAAGTGAAGTCGAAAAAAATCACCCTACCCCCCAAATAAATTTAAAAAAAAGTCATTTAGTTGAATTTTTGACGTTTCCGGTCTTTTTTAAAACAGCTTAGAATTTCAAAACAAACTGTTTATCATACTAAAAGTAAGCCACCATGGTCAATCTGCCATAGAACCACCCTGCGATAAGGACTGCTTTATGAAACAACAAAGCAAATTATTGGGTCGTAATTTAGTAATGAGATTTTCAGGAATATAAAAGATACCGACCAATGTTTATAAATAGCCTTTGTATATAAAAATGGCAAGCATTAACCAATCTTTCAAATGTGTGCGGAGAAAGCGGGTGGCATTAGTGATATGATTTTCCACAGTTTTTTCAGAAATATCCAAGATACGGGCGATTTCCTTGTTAGATTTATTGCTTTTTCGGCTAAGTTCAAAAACAGAGCGACACCGTGGGGGAAGTTTCGCCAGTTCGTTATCAATGATCAACTGCAGGTCCTTTAAATGAATCGTATCTTCAATTGAATAATCCAATTCTTCTTCAACTATGGCATAGGGTAAAAAGAGATATTGATTTTTTTGTGCCTCCTTTCTAAGATGACTGATCGTTAGATAGCTAACCGAAGAAAAAAGATAAGATTTTAAAGATTGGTTGATCTGAATGGTCTCTATCTTTTCCCAGAACCTGGTAAAAAAAATCTGTACTATTTCTTCAGACGATTCCCTGTCTCGCAGCCTTTTATTGGTAAAAACATATAATTTATACCAATATCTGTCATAGATTGCTTTAAACGCAGTAAGCTGGTCGCTGTGCATCAAACTTATAAGTTCATCATCTGAAAGCGGAGAATTTTCTTTCATTAGTTCTGCTCTATTGAAAAAGCACTGTTCAAATTAATTGGCTACCGAATGTCCGTATTTTATTCGATATTCCTTCAAATTGTTATATTTCATTTCAGGCACGCACTGTTTGACAACAATGATATAAATCATGGATCACAAGGTAGGATTGAACCTGACCTCCTCCTCTGGCTCGCAATTTATTAAATCATAAATATCTAATCATTCAAGAAACCCTTCTCCCCTATCATAATATCTTAAGCTGGATACATTAAAAAGTAGTGGCTATAATCCATGCACTATTGAATAACAGGACAAAACGAGATTTTAAAGATACAAAGACGTCTTTTATTCATTTTTTGAAACAGTTACAACACAGGCAGCCTGGCACAGAGGCTCGTTCATTTTCGGCCCGTCCCTGATTGTACCCCTTCAGTGGTCATAGATACTCGTTTCATTGATCCATCCTTATTATAATAAATTTTATCTATACAGACCGACCGGCTATAACTGCCCCCGTTGGGCTGAACAGCTCCATTGTGGTAAATGAAATACGATTGCCCCTTGAATTCAATTATTGCCTGGTGATTGGTATTACTGTTCCCTGCAATTTCATTTAGTATACCTTTATAATGATAGGGTCCCTGAATGTGATTTGCCATCGCGTAAGCAATTTTTTCAGGGAAACCTGTAGCATAGGAAAGATAGTATTTTCCTTTTCGTTTGTGGATCCAGGGCGCCTCGGTAAATTTCAGGTGATCGAAATCTATTTTCTTGATTTCGCCGTCGATTTCGATCATATTCGCTTTCAATTTGGCATAGTAACAAACCCCGTTTCCCCAAAACAACCATGCTTGTCCGTTGTCTATGATCACCGTCGGGTCGATGCAAGTCCAGTAATGCTTGGAAGCAAAACAATCGGCATTCGTTAAAAGTGGCTTCCCGAGTGCATCTTTGTATGGGCCCTCGGGCCGGTCAGCGACAGCTACACCAATACCGGAACCGTTTGTACTCATATACCAATAATACTTCCCGTTCCGCTTGATCGTCTGGGCAGCATACGCTGCACCTGTCCGATCCCAGGCAAAGTCAGTTATTTTCAAAGGTGTAGGATATTCTGTCCAATGGATAAGGTCAGTTGTAGAAAATACACACCAGTCTTTCATTTGATATCCTTTTTGATTGCCTGCAAAATCATGGCCCGTAAATAACCAAAGGGTATCTCTCTCGACAAAAGCAGAAGGATCCGCGGTGAATTTATGTGTTATGACAGGATTTCCTGTGCTTTCGAAATGGTAAAGACTGTCGACTTGCGCCCTTACCTCGTAAGTAAGCGCAAGAAAGAAAGTAACTGTTATAATGTACGGTTTTATCATCCGATGATGCATTATTTAATAATACTAATCTTTATTTTCCTTTGAGATTCCCCAATTATCTTCCCTAAATGTTTTATTTCAATAATTCAGGAGGAACTCCGCCCCATCTTTCGTTTAGCCGTTTGGCTTCTTCTCTGGTTATGCTGATAACCGTGCCATGTCGCGGATTGAAATTTTTGGTAAATGATTCGGGATTTTCTGTAAAATGATACAGATCTGAGCTTTTCTGATACTCGTACCTCAGTCTGGTGTAAAGGTCATACATCAAAACGTAGGTTTCTGAATTATTGAGTTTGAATATACCCGACCCTTCTACAACAATGTGTTTGGTCGAATAGGCATCCAGGTATTTAAAATTCTCCGCCCAGGGACCTTGTAAGCTATGTCCTATGGCCTGTTGGATACCATTCTGAACTTCCTTCCCATTCTCATCCTTGGTGTTTCCCTTAAAGAAAAAATGATAAACGCCATCTTTATAAATAATGTCGCCGTCTATTGCACCATATTTCGCTCTGAACATCAATGCCGGTTCATGTTCAAAACCCGTAAAATCCTTATTAGCATAAGCTGAATAAAAATCGAGTCTGGGATCGTTTTGGAAACGAACGGTGAAATAAACGAGATACTTCCCGGCAGCCGGATCATAGATCGTTTGGGGTGCCCAGACCCATTTCACATCTGAAAAATTTTCGGGGTATGTCTTTGCCAGGTCAATGATGCTATGGCTCCAGTCAATGAGGTTGCCGGATTTGAGCATGTCGATACCGGGGTTATGTCCCCAACCATTTTTAATGGCAGACATATCGGTGGCTACCATATAGAAACTATTTTCCTCCTCGCCGCGCAGGATGTGGGGATCTCGGATCCCCCCGGTTTGTGAAATCTCTGTTGATGACAATACCGGACGGTTTCCGTTTAGCGCGTTCCAGTTAAAAGCGTCCGCGCTAACGCCGAACCGAAGCTGCTCCTGCTGAGCCGCTTCGCCCGAACCTTCGAAATAAGCAAATAAATAGCCGCTATAGGGTAACTCTTCATAGGCAATGTAAATATTAAAGCTCTTGGTTCGTACCGCATTTCCTAAGGAAATAATAGCTTTCATAGTAACGCTGACTTTTTTTCCGTTTCGTGGAGATCGCTTGAGTAATTTTCCAAGACTGGTGACATAGCTCTCATCTCCCGATTTCCAGTGAATAATAGATCCATTTTGTCCCAGAGTATCCAATGGGATATCCCAATGTAAATTATCGGCATAGCCATTCGGTATCCTCAGTGCACCTGCATCCTCAGCGACTTTTGCGCGATCTGTTTTTTTATTCCTAGCAGGGAAACCTGGCTGTTTAGTCTGACAAAATACGATTTGACTTGCCAACAGGAATAATCCCATAAAAGATAACCTAAGTACTTGTTTCATGTATGTTTGATGGTGTAACGTTTACAAATTGTAGCGAAGGTTTAACAAATAATTCCCCGCAATCCCCCCTGCTAGTTAACGACTTTTCCGGCAACAGCCTTATCATCAAAAATGCCCACTAACAACATTCAGCTGCATCAATTGAAAAATAAAGACATGTCATTTATAATTGTTATTTACACACCAAATATACAAGAAATAAAAATGGTTTTGCAAAAAGACGGCAAATGCATGTCTCGAAGGACGAATTAAAAACTAACATTTCAACATACAACATATCGTTAATAACATTTCGGAACATAATAAGAATTAAAAAAATAGTCTATGCTATGCCCCTAAGTAAAGTATTTAAACCGGAATCGGTGCCATTAAGCTCAGAATAAATATCAATCAGATTGGTAAAGGATTAAGACATCCTGCTTGTATCGGATTCCGATTACAAAAAGCTAATATTAATTAATCATAACAATAATTGTATAAACAACAATTATTGTTACTTTTGATCAACCAATTACAACAGGACATGTTTCAACGCTACCGTACCGCTTTATTTTGTTTCTTCCTTTTTTTTGCCGCTATTGGATCAGCCCAGCAATTAAAAATCCCAAAAGAAAAAGATATGACAGCATATCTAATGGTTTATTTTAAGGATAATACGCATGGTTTATATATGGCCTTAAGTAAGGATGGCCATTGTTTTACTGACGTCAACAATGAAAATCCAATTATTGCCGGAGACACCATTGCCGAACAAAAGGGAATAAGAGATCCCTATATTACCCGTGGCCCCGATGGTCTGTTTTATCTCGCCCTAACTGACTTACACATTTATGGCATGAAAGCAGGATACCGTAATACAGAATGGGAACGTGACGGCAAGCAATACGGATGGGGTAATAACCGGGGCCTGGTACTGATGAAATCAAGGGATCTCATACATTGGACTCACCAAGTACTGCGCATTGATCAGGCATTCCCTGAACTTATTGACATTGGTTGCGCTTGGGCACCTGAGTTGATATACGATGAAAAGTTACAGAAAATGATGATCTACTTTACGATGCGTTTTGGGAACGGGAACAATAAACTTTATTATGCCTACATGAACAAAGATTTCACAGGTATGGAAACAAAGCCTCAATTATTATTTCAGTACCCAAAAGATGTATCTTTCATTGATGGGGATATCACCAAAGTAAATGGCAAGTACCATTTGTTTTACGTATCTCATGACGGTGGTTCGGGAATTAAGCAGGCGGTTTCAAATACTATAAATACGGGTTACCGTTATGACGATAAATGGTATGATCCGGAGCCAGGCGCTTGTGAAGCTCCCACGGTTTACAAGCTGATAGGTCAAAATAAATGGATTCTTGTTTACGACATTTTCGGAATAAATCCACATAATTTCGGGTTCAGTGAGACCACTGATTTTAAGAGTTTTAAAGACCTCGGACATTTTAATGAAGGTGTAATGAAATCTACAAATTTTTCGTCTCCGAAACATGGCGCCGTTATACAAGTTACCCGAAAAGAGGCCCAACACCTCGCTGATAATTGGAAACTCGAATTGAAGTTTTAGACCAATCGCACAAAGTCAAAACATAATGTGACTATAAACACCTTAAATCCCCTATCAACATAGTGATCAATATAAAAGCCGCACCAACTCTAATATGATGCGGCCTCTGTATAATGAAACATTAATAGATTCCTGACCATGTGTACGACGGGGAAACGACCGCCTGTGAAGTATTACAATAGAATAAACTCCCCCATCCAACTTCATCGGTGATTGTGGCTGTCGCACCTTCATTTACGTGACTTGCCACAACCTGTTCGGTATAAGGCATACTTAAACCACGATAACGGTGATAATAGTTGTAAGCCATATACCAGATTGGGCGGTAATTACCACGGTTAGACGATGAGATAGCAGCAATTGGAGGAGTTACCTGCCAAATTGACGTAGCAGGGGTAACAGGATCCCACGTCACGTTATTTCCAAGGTTATATTTAGCCGTATATTCCATAGCCTTGCCGATCACCCCGCTGCGCGCATCATAAAGCGATTTGTTGCCCTGGTTGTATGCCATCTGGGCCCATTCCAGGAAGCTGGCTAAACAAAGTTGGGTATAGTATTGGTCACGGCCCCCTTCAATCGGCTGTCCAGTAGACAAAAATGCGGTTACGTTCGTACCGTTGTCGGCTCCATTTGCCGCAGTTCTGTTAAAATATTCCAGCGATAAATTATAGGCCGTCTGGCTTTCGCAGAATATACCATATGCCATTATAAACTTACCGGCACTTGAGCCCCACGATGGCCAGCCATCAACCACAAAGGGGGCTGTTTTGCTATAAGTGGCGGCATAGGCTGCATAATAGTTATAAAATATTTTGAACAGGTTTTTATAGTTGGTCTTCTTTGTTGAAGTAAGGCCGGAATAGTTGTAAACCATATCTGCCCCATAAATCATAAAGTGTAATCCGTAGCCATTACACAACTGCCAGTCGTTATCAGGATATTGAATAGATGTGCAGGTTGAAGCCCACGCATCAAGCAATTGAATAACCTTGTCGGCATATCTTGTTTGCCCGGTCATATTCCACATTACACCGTTCACAAACATGGCCATCGCATCATTTTCGTAATCGCTCTTATATAAATTCCTACCCACCTGGGTATGCGCATGAGGCGCATAGCTGCTGGATAAAAATGTAGCATAATTGCTTTGAAAATTAGCAAAGGTTGTTTTGTAGGGCTCCACATTAGCTATTGCCTGGGCGTAGGCATACTGCATTTGCGGCTTGGTCAATACCGTTCCGGGGTGTATAAAATCAATCGCCGAAGTTTTCACATTGCGATTTTCAGATTCGCCGGGGACTTTTGCCACTATCGGACCTTTTTTTTCCTTAGAGCAACCGGTAGATACCGCAAGCATAATAATACTCGCATAAAACAAAGCTTTTCTCATAATTTGTAAAATTTAATTGATGAATTATAATTTAGTATGGTTTAAGAAGTGCCAATTTTCCGATAGCATTTCCTTCACTTCAGGCAATAGAATACCTGTCGCGATGATTCAGCACCGTAAAACATTTTTATAAAAACATTGATTTTAACTGATAATTGGCAATCAATTTTCCGGGTATAATGAGAGCTTTTTATACCACACGGGATATAATTGATCCATCCCCGAATCAATTATTGGTTTTAAGTGATTTTTATTTTATTTCATTAACATTTGATTTAAGTGATACATATGGAGTTAATTAATAAAAGCACAACCATAGTTAATATTTTAAGCATCGAAGTTATTTTTCTATAAAAAAAGATTGCGTTACGGGTATTGCTGTTTGCAGTTTAGGCCAATCACCATAGTTGATCAGCTTCTGACCTGATTATTCCTTAAATGACCTGAAATTGCTATTTCATATGCTTAAGTTTAATGGTCAACCAGAATTCAGACTGCATATACCACCTTTCGCGCGGCATCCCTCACAAGTAAACAGGCTGCCTAGGTAGTTATGCAGCGCGCCCCTTTCAGGATTGCGAAACATCACTACAGAAAGCCATGACCTTAAGCCAGTCACGCGTTCTATAATCAATTCAAAGATGGTAGTCAGAGACGATTCTGGCGTTATAATGGTTTATAAAATAAAGTCGAAGATAGACTTCCCGCTGATCAGGCGTGAGGGGTAATTAAATCAAACACAGGGGGGAATAATGCTCAATATTATTCAAAATCGTCTACACGATTGAATTTGTTTAACGTTTTTAGAATTTGACGAAGCATAATAGGCGAGAGCGGACGTATATTTAACTCTTCAGATTATATCAATATTGACTTTAGCAGCTCTAGTGGATCAGTTTAATATTGGTAATTTATTGCAAAAATCCACAATCATTTGAATAGAAGCTTGCCTGGTCCAGTATTGTAAAAATTGCAACTATACTACCCTTCCCTTTGGAAGAAATTGTTTTGCCGCCTATTTTATATTTTGTTTCACCCAAATTGAGGAGGCAATGGACGCCCAAATTCTCTTTTTGACAGGGTCTTTTTAACAGTACCATTGTTGATGACCAAAATCTGAAATAAGGCATCAATAATCAGGCCGTTTTATTTAGTTTTGGCCAGTACAAGCAGTAAATCATTATTTGCATTAATATGTCCAGAATCATCCCACAATTAACGTCTGCCCAATTTCTTTCTGAAATGGGTATTTCGGGCTGGGACGAAGATGATTTTTTTGTACTGCATGATCAATTACCGCCACGTTACCTCATTCAGTACCCCTTTCGGTTTAACGATTATGCGATTGCCATTATAACTGAAGGTTCGATGTATTTTTCCGTGAATTTACAGGAATATGAAGCTGTAAAAAACACACTGGTGATACTCACCCCTACCATGTTATCTAGCGGTATGACAACACAAAGCGACGATTTTAATATCAGCGGTCTCTTGTTTCGTAAAGAGTTCCTTACCGAAAGCCTTGCCGACAGCCAGTTTTTACAAAAGTTCCGTTTTCTTGATGCCAATGCTTTGCCTAAAGTAGCCATCGCAAGCAATCAGATAGATAATTTGCTGCATTATTTTTCGATCATTGAACAATTAGCTGAGAAGAAAGAACATCCGCACCGGAAAAAGATCATCCGTAATCAGATCGAATCATTCTTATACGAAGTAGATGCGATTTACCAACCAGAGGCCGCTTTAATTCAAGGGAAATTTTCGAGAAAAGACGAATTAAATCAGCGCTTTCATTACATGCTTGCGCTGCACTTCAGAGAACAGCGGAGCGTTAGCTTTTATGCAGATCAGTTGCATGTAACCGCTAAGTATTTATCGGAAACCATTAAAGAAATTTCAGGAAAAACAGCTGGTGAATTAATTGAGGATATGGTGGTATTGGAAGCAAAAGTATTGCTCAAAAACTCCCAACTCAGTATTGTTCAGGTCGCGGACTCTCTTCACTTTAATGATCAATTCTTCTTCAGCCAGTACTTCAAAAAACGTACAGGTGTGTCACCATCCGATTATAGGAACCAAGTATAAAGTACATTTACCGCCTTTTACACATCTGCTACCGCCTTTTGCACATTCTACCCCGTCCCGATAAGATTCACCTTTGTGCCGTGGATTTGTTTCGGCAAATCCGCCATCAGATATCAAGGTATGGGCAGTTTTTCCAGAGAGTTTATTTCCATTGTAGCAGGTGCCGGGGATGCTTGGTTAAAAATCATAAGCGGCCTGTTAAGTAACAATGCCACTGTTATTGTTCCTGTAAAAAGTTACGATGAATTGCAATTGCTTAAAGAGGTCACCGCCCCTGTTACAACAGGAGAATTGGTTACCCTGCTAACCGATCTATCAGACTATAATAAAGCAGCAGGCTTTCTGGAAGATATTAAAGCTTGTTTCGGAAATATAGATTTGATTGTGCTGGTATTTGACAATGACTGTCCAGATAACCCGCTCACGGAAGTTTCCTATACCGAATGGGAGAGAATGGTGCATGACAGTATATCCGCTTGTTTCATAGCCGGAAAAATAATACTCCAGTCAATGAAGCGCCAAACACATGGCATGTACATTACCATAAGTAATACGCCCTCGCCGGCCCATGGCAACCTTTCGTCGTTAGCCGCTATCGCCGGCTGTATGCAGGCAGAACTTTCAAAACTATTTGCGGCAGAGGTAAAACTCTATGGCATAAAGTATTATCATGTTTTCACTGATCCCGCTCAGGAGGACGGTCATCATGTTGCCCGGTATATCATCCAACTTTATAAGAACGAAGTAAAGCATCCTGAAAACACATTCCAAATTATATCAGCATAACATCATAAAAACAAAATAGGACAATGAAAGAAACACTTAAAACAGTTGCATTTTTTTCTATACTGGTAACGGTCATAGCCGGTTGCGGTAGTGGGGAAGAGCAGTCAAAACAGGCTGAGGCTCCAATAAAAGTTATTACCAAACAAATAATTCCCACCGGGCAGCCCGAAGTATTTTCTTACAGTGGTACTATTGAGGCTGATAATACGGTATCACTGGGATTCTCTGTTTCCGGCAGGGTTACTTCCGTAAATGTGCAGGAAGGACAGCATGTAAACGCCGGGCAGTTACTGGCCACTATTGAAACGATTGAATACCAAAATGCGGTGCGGCTTGCACAGGCCGGTCTGGATCAGGCAGCCGATAATTTTAAAAGATTAAATGAACTACATACTAAAGGCAGCCTGCCAGAAAGGGATTTTATAACGACCAAAGTTTCACTTACGCAGGCCGAGGTAAATAAAAGCACTGCATTAAAAAGATTGAGCGATACCAGGTTGTACGCTCCCTTTGCAGGTATTGTTTCGGCCAAATCAGTTGAAAAGGGCGCTACTGCTGCCCCAGGTGTATCAGCTTTTACCTTGTTAAAAACCAATCAAGTATATGCACAGGCTTCTGTTGCGGAAAGCGAGATAAGCAAATTGACCATCGGCAAAAATGCTATCATATCCATCCCTGTTTTAAGCGAAAGCCTGGAGGGTAAAATAACCATTATTAATCCGCAGGCTGATGCTGCCAGCAAAACCTTCAATGTTAAAATAAGGATAGGGAATGCCAGTGGTAAATTATTGCCTGGCATGATGAGCGATATTAAAATATCAACGGGGAAAACAGTGGATGCCATTGCCATACCTGCCGAAGCAGTAGTGCGGGACGCCGATGATATAACCTATGTATTTGTTGTTAATGATGACCATAAAGCTATCCGCAAAAGAGTGGCCACTGGTGGCTTACTTATCAATGAGGTGGTTATCACAAACGGGTTGCAAGCAGGTGATAAAGTAATTATAGCCGGGCAAAATAAATTGAAAGACGGGCAAGCTGTTTCGCTCTGATCTTAAATAATGCAGCAACGCAACAAAAACACTCAAATCACTCAATCGCAGTAATGAAAAAACGAAGAATAAATATAGTAGAGGCATCCATGAAGTATCACCAGATCACGATTGTTATTACCGTGATCCTGGTAGTGGTGGGTATTATTGCCTTGCTTACCATGCCACGTAGTGAAGATCCCCGCATTACAGTAAGGCAGGGGCTTGTTATTGCCCAATATCCCGGTGCAGACGAGTTACAGATGGAAAAGCAGGTGACGAATAAAATAGAGCAATACCTGTTTAGTTTTGAAGAAATAAGAAAGGCAAAAACAAAATCGGAAACAAAAGAAGGGCTTACCGTAATTACCGCCGAATTAAATGAGGACGTAAAGGACCCCAAAAAATTCTGGAGCACTTTACAGCATGGTCTTAATACGGTTTTGCGCTCCAATTTGCCACAAGGTGTGCAAGGCCCGATCGTGAACAGCGATTTTGGCGATGTAGTAGCACAAATGATAACCGTAAGTGCCTCTGGCCGCAGTTATGCCGAAATAGAAAAATATGTAGACAAGCTGGAAGACGGGATTAAAACTATTCCCGAAGTTTCCAAGATAAACCGTTATGGCGGGCAAAGACAACAAATCTATGTAACGGTGCAAGATGAAAAACTGCGACAGTATGGTTTTGATTTTTCGGCCTTAGCTGTCGTATTGCAAGCACAGAACGTAACCAATGCTACCGGAGATATTACTATGGCAGCAAGTAACATCCCCATTTTTGCCAAAAGCCGTTACCAGGATGAAGCTTCCATCGGCAACCAGATCATTTACAGTGCGCCAGCCGGTAAGGTAGTGCGCTTAAAAGATGTGGCACGTATAGAACGCCGCTATGAAGAGTTAAACAGCTATATAAAAGTAGGCAACAGCAATGTTATGATGCTTACCGTGCAGATGCAGCCCGGTAACAATATTGTAAACCTGGGCAAGGATCTGGCTAAAAAAATTAAGGAAGTAAAACGCGGTTTGCCGTCTGATGTAAGTGTAAACGTTATTGTTGATCAGCCTGAAGTGGTGAAGGAACGAGTGAGCCATTTCATGGTGGAGTTTGCTATTGCTATTGCATCAGTAATCATTGTGGTGATGCTCCTGCTTCCATTACGTATAGCTTCCATATCTGCTATCGCTGCGCCGGTATCTATCGCGGTTGCTTTTGGGGTGTTGAACATGATAGGAATTGAAATTCATCAGGTTACCCTTGCTGCCATGATCATCGTATTGGGGATGGTGGTAGATGATGCCATTGTGATTGTAGATAATTATATTGAAAAACTTGACGAAGGAATACCTAACTGGACAGCAGCCTGGCAAAGTGCCACCCAGCTCATGGTGCCCGTTTTTACAGCTACAGCAGCCATTATCTTTGCGTTTGTGCCCCTGGCATTTGTACTCAATGGTTTGACTAAAGAGTTTATACAGGCACTACCGGTTGCTGTATCTGTAGCCCTGTTCGCTTCTTTTTTGGTAGCGCTGCTGCTTACCCCCTATCTATGTTTCATCTTTTTGAAAAAAGGATTGAAGCACCAAATCAGTGATCGCCCACCAAAGAAAAAAATGTTAGACTATTTACAAGACGGTTATAACAAAGCGGTAGAGTTTTGTTTCCGCTGGCCAAAGTCAACATTAACAGCAGGGGTACTATCTATAGTACTCGCGATGTTCCTGGGTACAAAAGCCGATCAGGAGTTATTTCCCATTGCAGAGCGCAGCCAGTTTAATATTGAGTTATGGATGCAGAACGGTACAGATATACATGAAACCGCAAAGGCTGTAAAAAAAGTAGAGGACGCTATAAAAGGTGATAAGCGTATTGTAACTACTGCAAGTTTTATTGGTACCAGTTCGCCGCGTTTCCATTCGACCTATGCGCCTGAAACGCCAAGAGAAAACTTTGCCCAGATCTTTATTAACACTACCAGCAATGAAGCCACTACTGAATTGGCCGAAGAATATCTGGCCAAATTCCGGGACTTTTTACCCAATGGCTACGTGAGGGTACGTCAACTGTCACTAAAGCAATCGCCCGCGCCGGTAGAAATAAGAATAACCGGTGATGACCTGAACGATCAAAAAAGAGTAGCTGCAAAGGTGGCGGCCATATTGGAAAAAACCAAAGGCACCAACTGGGTACGGACCGATTACCAGGATGATTATTTTGGCATCAAAGCGGTCACAAAAGAGGATGTGGCTACCCGGCTGGGCGTAACCAATTCCATCATTACCCAAACCCTGGGCGGCGAAATAAAAGGTTACTCCGTTTCTACCTTATGGGAGGGTGATAAACCTGTTGATATTCTGCTTCGTTTGGATGTAAAGAACCGGTCAGACTTTAATGAACTGCAAAATATTTATGTAACAACGCAGTACAATACCAAAGTACCGCTAAAAGAAGTGGTAAACTTTCAGCCTTCCTGGCACACGGGGGTTATTGCACACCGTAACGGGCTTCGCACATTGACTGTTCAATCAGAGGCTCAAATGGACGTAAAGGCCGCGGCTATTATGGCAGCTATAAAACCGCAAATAGCTAAGCTGCAACTGCCACCAGGTATTTCCATAAGTTACGGCGGCGAGGAAGAAGCCACCAACGAAACCGGACCTAATATGGCCAAATCGTTACTGATCAGTATTGTCCTTATCTTCCTTACCCTTTTATTCCAGTTTAAAAATATCGGTAAAGTACTGATCGTGCTTTCCACTTTCCCGCTAAGCTTACTGGGGGCTATGCTGGGGTTGATCATTACCGGTAATCCCTTCGGTTTTACCGCTTTCATGGGCATCATCAGTTTAATGGGGATTGTAGTGCGCAATGGTATTATCCTGGTAGATTATGCCGACGAACTGATCCTTGAGCATGGTTATACCATAAAGGCCGCCGCACTGGCTTCCGCTAAACGGAGGATGCGCCCTATTTTCCTGACATCCGCCGCCGCCGCTATTGGTGTGGTACCCATGATATTGGGCAAATCACCTTTATGGGCCCCACTGGGTAGCGTACTAGCTGTTGGGCTAATTGTATCTATGGTGATGACCTTATTTGTTGTCCCCGTACTGTATTACAAATTTATCAAACCTCATGCAGCAAAAGAAGGGTTAGCACAACCGGATATGGATGAGCACATTCAGTACAAGCCTTCACATGAAAAATTAAAAAATTAAAAAATGACTCGTATTATCAAAAAGATATTGCTCTCTCTCATGCTGCTTATTGCAGGTACTCTGGTCCATAAAACAGCATCGGCACAGCAAACATTAACATTAGAACAATGCCGACAGCTTGCCTTGGAGCGGAATAATAACTTAAAAGAAGCACAGGAAAACATTAATGCTGCCAAAGCACAAAAAGCGCAGCAGGATGCCGGAGGTAAACCCACGGTTGATGGGACAGTAACCGGTTTTTATTTTGGAAAACCTCTCAGTTCTGTTTTGCCTCAATATGGCATAAGTCCGGGCCTGGGGATCACACAACCCATTTATTCGGGCGGTAAGGTAAAGCTGAACAAAGCGATCGCGGCTAATGGTGTGGAAATACAGGAAGAACAGAAGGTGTTAGCTACATCAGATGTGTTGTATAATACCGAAAGGGCTTATTGGCAAGTGGTTTCAGCTACTGAACAGATCAAATTGGCCGAGCAAAGTAAAAAGCAGTTAGCTGCTTTATACACCGATCTGAATAACCAGTATACCGCCGGCACCACCTATAAAAACGATGTGCTGCGAGCCAAAGTTCAACAGAATGAAAATGAATTGAACCTCACCAGGGCACATGACAATTTAACGTTGGCCAAACTAAACCTTGCCCAAATAACCGGATTGGGCGATAGTACCAATTTTATAATAACCGACTCAGTAAGGGGCTCATTCAATGCTACACAAAACAATGCAGAGCTGGAAAAGGCTCTTATTAATCGCTCAGAAATAAAGATACTGCAAAAATCCATACTATCTGACAAGATGCAGGAGAAGCTTTTAATAGCCGATTTAAAACCAGTTGTGAGCTTGGGGGTGAACGGAGTAACGGCATTTGGTAAAAAAGGCATTAACCCAACCAACAACAATAATTTTATGGCTACTTACTATAGTATGCTTAACGTGAACATCCCCATTTTTGATTGGGGCAGAAAGCGGCAAACGGTAAAAGAGCAGCGATATAAAACTGCCGCCAAGGGATATCAGTTAAAGGAAAGAACGGAACAGGTTTCCTTGGAAGTACAACAGGCTTACTTGCAATTAAACCAAAGTGTAAAACGGATCGGGCTTTCTGGTATATCCTTGCAACAGGCAGAAGAAAACCTGAGATTGAGTAATGACCGTTTTAAAGCAGGAACTATTATAGGTAAGGATGTGCTGGAAGCACAAACCATATGGCAACAGGCTTACAGTGACTTGATAGATGCTAAAGTGGAGTATAAAATTAACGAGGCCAATTTAAAAAGAGCATTAGGTCAGGGGATTAATAAATAAAAGCTGAAAGGTAGCATGAAATTTATAGGAGAATATTTCGAAGTAGATTTTAAAAAATGGTTGTTTCTCCAATCATTTTTTAAAATTGATCACTGGATGCGATTATATGACATTAGAAACTAAAAACAGGATTGTAGCTGTGGCCCGAGGGCTTTTTTTGAGCTATGGTATCCGTAGTATAACCATGGACGACATAGCAAGCCATGGCGGGATCAGCAAAAAAACAATTTACCGTTTTTTTGCTGATAAAGGTGCCCTGATCGAAGCTGTTATTGATATTGCGACAACCCAAAAAACTATTGATGACCGTAAAGCCAATCAGGCATATGAGAATGCAGTAGTCGAATTATTCTTAATCGGAAACCAACTGGCTGAAATAAGCTGGATATTAAAACCAGGGGTATTTCATGACCTAAAAATATATTATAATCAGGTTTTTGAGCGGTTAATTGTGTTTAAAAATGACTTTCTCTATCAACTGATTAAGCACAATATTGAAAGGGGAATCAAAGAAGGCGTATACAAGGCCGATGTAAATATATCCATTCGTGTCAGGTTTCTGCTGGAGACATTGCGGTTTGCTTTTGACCCCGTTATATTTCCGGTAAATAAATTTAATCAGCAAGATGTTCAAAAAGAATTTTTCCTTCTTTTTCTCGAGGGTATCTCTACCGTCAAAGGAGACGAAATGCTCCGTAGCAAAATAAAGCGGCAAAGAATTTAATCAATGTAAATTATTCAACGCATATCGAATTAATTAAACAGATTGTGATAAATGTAACTTAATCCTACAACAGCCTTGGACTAACTGCACTACTACCAAACCGATAGCTGAGGGTTATTTCATGTGTGGCGTTATTAAAGCCCCCTAAATTGGCTGATGAAGTGCCAAACTGGTAGCTGTAGCCTACATGAAATACATTAATATTTAAAGTAAATATCCCCGCCATTGTCTTATCCGTACGATAGTTGATTCCAAGCCCCAATGTTTCTTTTATACACATGGTACCAGATACGTCCGCAACAAGGGGTGTTCCTTTGGCGTAGGCAACCAATGTTGCTGGTTTAAATTTAATATCCTCGTTGATATCGGTCAGCAATGCTCCCGAAAAGTAATAATGGCTCCTGAAATTGGAATTGTTTTGTATAGAAGCAGTTCCCAAACTAGTTATAGTAAGCTCGGGGGCCGATATCCCCACGTAATACCAGCCGGTATAATAGATTACCCCAAATCCGATATTGGGCTTGGTTCCTCTTACATCATTCCTGAAGATTGGGTCGTTGGAATCCAATGTAGAATAATTGGCAGTATAACTCCGTACACCCGCATTGAGCGACACTGCTAAATAACTCTCTGAATTTAACTGAATACCTTTTGCGAAATAGGCATTAACTTCGGTTTGCCGTTCTATAGCAACCTGGTCATTAAATATGATCAGGCCTGCCGCACCCCCAATCGATTCGATAGGCAGATTGCCATTGATCAAATAAGTCACTGGTGCCCCGTCTACTCCTACCCACTGCCTTCGTGCTAAGGTATTGATCGATCCAGCTTTATCCAATACCGAATAGGCTGGGTTAAAAGGAGTTAGGTTATTCATGTACTGTGTATAATTGAACGCTTGTTGCTGCGCAACAACTCTGTTGCCTGTTACTATGAGTAACAGGCACAGGTTTAATGTAACAAGAAGGGATTTCTTGCTATTATAAATTATATTCATACCAGGGGATTTTGACGTGCTATTAGTACTTAATGATAATGAAACCGGTTTTATGTTTATTTTCTTCGCCTTTCTTGTACTCCAGCGTGTAAAAATACGTGCCGGGTTGCTGCATGGTACCGCTGATGCTGGAGTGCCCGTCAAACACATTGGAGCTGTTATCATAGCCTTTTGCTTCAAATATTTTCACACCGCTGCGGTTCATGATCGTTAATTTATTATCGGGGTAAGCTGTTAAGCCATCTATGATCAGCACATCATTAATACCATCCCCGTTTGGAGAAAGCCCCTGGTGTACTACAATTCCTTCATTGCTGATGTCGCGCTGCGGCGGAGCTACTGCCACAGGTGCACTCTTAAATGACATCGAGCCTGACGGAGGTTCTGTTCCGTAAATGAGCTGTCCTTTATAGTAAACGGTAATGTGGTTATTCTCTTTCATGACGTCTTTGGCCATGTACGAATAATCATTTTGCTCATTAAAGTTCGACCAGTCTGCTTTTGTAATACGGTACTGGATATTGCCCGATGAACTTAAAGGATAAAGAGTGCCAGCTGAGGAGTTTACCGCGAGCTCCAAATAAGTATCAGCTCCGGTAAGCGCGGTAGTTAACGGTACAAAATTACCGCTGATGTTACCACTGCCTTTTTTAGCGTAATCTATCCAATAGTTCAGGTTCTGGGTACCGTCTTTGGTAAACCAGTAACGGGCTGTGATATCTCCAAAGGACACCGGTACGTTGCCGGTATTATTAACAGACAGGTAAGTGCTGATGGCATTGCCGCTTGTTCCGGTGTTTTGGTTCTGGTAAAACACGTTGAGGCTGGTAAGCGGGATAACGGCGGCCGGTTCGGTTCCCCATATCAGCATCCCGTTACGGTAAAGCGTAATGTGGTTGTTATTGGCATAGCTGCCGGTATTACTTTGGTACGAGTAATCATCCGCCTCGTTCAGCAATCCCCAGTCCTGGTTGGCCAACCGCGATTGGATTTGCCCTGTACTACTGTTAGCGCCAAGATTACCTGTTACGGCAAAACTATATTCGATGTAACCCAGGGCGCCGTTCCGCGGCTGATCCAGGGCAACATATTTCATTTTCACATTGCTGTTCCCCAATTGGGCATAGTCTATCCAGGTATTGATGCCTGCATAATTTTCGGCAGTGAACCAGTAACGCATGGTTAATTCGCTGTAGGCTACGCCAACCGAATCGGCATTCACCACTTTCAGGTAAGGGCGGGCAATATTATTGGTTAACTGTCCAGTATCGCCATCCTGGTATTGTACTTGGAGATTAAGCGGAATAACCGTCAATATTTGGCTAACCGCCGCGGCAGCAGCATAGCTGTCATCGCCCACCTGCGACGAGGTAATGATGCTTGTACCTGTTCCCTTGATATGGATTTTTCCATTTACCACTGTCGCTACCGTAGTATCCGAACTTGTAAAGTTTACGGGCAAGCCAGAACTTGCGGTTGCCGTAAGAACCATATCAGCGTCACCGATCCATTTTTTACCAATAGGACTAAAAGTTACAATTTGAGTTCGTTTTGTTTGCCCGTAAAAATTAACTTCAGCGATATTGCCACTTCCTCCGTTAGGTGACAAGTAACGCATATACCTGAAATATGTGGTGTTCGAAATTGCCTGCGATGTATATAGACCTACAGGCGGTTGACTGGCAACCGTATAAAGCGCAATTGCATCAGTAAAATCCGGCTTATTAGCTCCCTGAAAAACACCTCCGATCATGCGTTGTGGAAAAGTACTTCTTGGTGCGAAACTCACCTGCGTTACTTTTGCGATGTTGTCCGGGCCGAGGTCGAGTCCTGTCCATGCACCATCTGTCTGGTTAGCATCAAAATAAGTATTCAAATTACCATCCATTGCGGCTGTTTTGGTAGTGGATGGATCATTGTTCCATGAGCCGGATGTACCGGTAATTGTACCAGTGAGTTTTTTCCCGACAAAAATATTCACGGGCGAGGATGCGGGACCTTCTCCTTTCCTATTGATTGCGGTAACTATATAGAAATATGTCGAACCGGTATTCACAGTAGCATCAACATAAGATGTAAAGGTATCGTTCGAAGCAATTGTGGTATATGGGCCGCCGCTTATCACAGCCCGTCTGACATTGTAGCTTACCGCATCAGGAGTAGGTGTCCAATTCAATGTAACCTTTGCATCACCCTGAAGAGCCGAAAGCCCTGTGGGGGCAGCCGGAATGCTGCGGCCTATCTGTATATTGCCATAAAAGTTAACTTCTGCAACATTGCCACTTCCGCCATTGGGGGACAGATAACGGAGGTATCTGAAATAAGTACCGTTCGAAATGTTTTGAAATGTAAGTACGCCTACAGCCGGTGAAGCTGTAACCGTGTAGAGCGTAACCGCATCACTAAAATCGGGCGTATTGGCGCCCTGGAAAATCCCCCCAATCATGCGCTGCGGAAAAGTGCTCCGCGGTGCGAAACTCAGCTTTGTAACCATAGCACTGCTGTCTGACCCCAGATCCAATCCTACCCAATCACCATCTGTTTGACTCGCATCAAAATATGTATTCAAATTACCATCCATCGCTGCCTTTTTAGTCACAGACGCATTATTATTCCATGAGCCGGATGTACCGATGATGGTACCAGTTATTTTGGGAGTAAGGTAAACACTGTCCGGAGCAGATTCGGGGCCTTCTCCTATAGTATTTATCCCTGTAACAGTATAGTAATAAGTTAAACCATTGGTCAACTGTGTATCTGTAAAAGTTGTCGCCCCAACTGTTGCAATGTTGGCGAAGGGGCCGCTTTTGGCCGTAGCTCGTTTAATCTTATAGCTGGAAGCTCCGACCGCAGAATTCCAACTCAACGTGGCTTGCGCATCGCCTGGAGTTGTTGTGAGTCCGGTTGTCGCCCCTGGAACAGTGGTTACAACCGCAGTTTGTAGCTTACCCCAAAACTGGACATCGGCAATATTACCATTGCCGCCCGCGGGCGATAGATAACGAAGGTAACGATATGTCCCCTGATTAGAAATGAGTTGCTCTGTATATACCCCAACTGGCGGTTGAGTAGAAACAGTAAAAAGGGCGACAGCATCGCTAAAATCAGAAGCGTTGGCTCCCTGAAAAATTCCTCCAACCATACGGCCTGGAGTACTACTTCGTGGTGCAAAGCTAATCCGTGTTACTAAAGCACTTTTGCCAAGACCAAAATCGTAACCCACCCATGCTCCATCCAATTGATTGGCATCGAAATAGGTAGTTAAATTGCTATCTACTGCCGCAGCGATAGTTGTTGTGGGATCATTGTTCCAGGAACCAGGCGTACCTATTAATGTACCCTTGAGTTTCATTCCAAGAAAAACACTATCGGGGACAGAGGCAGGCCCTTCCCCAAGAGAGTTAACAGCGCTTATAGTATAAAAGTACATTGAGCCATTAACAGCGGTAGAATCAATGCATGCTGTTGTCGCGGAAGACTTAACAAGGGTATACGGCCCACCCAAGCTAATGGAACGTTTAACTTTATAGCTGGAAGGTGCACCTTCAGTTGTATTCCAGGTTAATGCGACACTAGAATTGCCAGCTATTGCATTAAGTCCGGTAGGTGCTGGCGGTAAACTAAGTGCCATTGTTTGCGCATTGGCCTTCACAGAATCAGCACTCTCACCTTTGCCATTAGCTGCTTTAACAGAATAATAATAATTAGTAGCAGCAACCAGGCCCGAGTCTATAAAAGTCGTGTCGGTCACTCCTATAGCGATCGTACTATATGGACCGCCACTGCTCAGAGAGTGCTTTATGTTATAAGCCGATGCGCCTGACGAAGAAGTCCATACCAATTTGATCTTGCTGCCAGTTAGGGCTGTAGCCGTCAGGCTTGTTGGAGCAGCGGGAATATTTCCCCCGCCAACGGTAGTTACATTGTCAAAAGTAGCAGTTGTAACAAGTGTTCCCGTCGTTCCCGCACAAGCGGACAACCCTACATAATAGGTACTGGCCATAGTTACGGTGCTTGACCCGACAACAGACCAAGTCAAACCATCGCCCGACTCTGACATCGTAAACGTATTACCGGATCGCTGCATCCTGAACCAAACTGGAGCTGCACTGAAATGATTTCCTTCAATCCAGCTGGTGGATCCGCCGGTAGAAGATCTTGTACCGAGACGGGCATACCTATTACCCAACTCGCCAAGACTAGCTGTAAGCATCTTGGCGTTCGGGTCGAGCGTCTCCCGCATCACGATGCCCACTTTTTCGCCTCCTGTTACCGCATTCCAATTGACCGTCAATAATCTTGCAGTTATTGTAAAATCTCCGCTGACAATACTATATGCGTAACTGAAAGAGTCGGTATTACCCCCAATATCAGCTCCCGAACCGCTGACTATGTAAGTATTATTGCTCACATTAGCATAAGCGGCGTTGCCTGCAACGCCGACATTTCCAATATCTTTTCTTGCCCAACCGTTGGGTAAAACTGATCCTGCGCTGATTGGTTTGGCACTGACCTCAGTTGAATTGCCGCTTGTACCTGATTGATTAATAGCCGATACTACATAATAGTAAGTTGTACCGTTAACCGCGGTCCAATCGGTATATGTTGTACTCGTATTGTCACTCCAGGAAGCAATTGTGATGTAGCTGCCGCCACTGCTTGTAGAGCGCAATATATTATAGCCCTGAGCTACATCCCCCGCCGGCCCCGTCCAATTCAGTGTCACCTGTGAGACCCCGGCCGTCGCTGTTAAACCTGTCGGCACCACGGGAATTGGATAAGCAGGGAAAGGAGACGCCGCAGCATTAAGTGTATAAGCCAGGGTACCACAGCCAAAAAAATCAGCATCACCGGCCTGCTCCGGCCGGGCCAGGTTAGCCATAGCTTTGATATATGGTGTATTGAGGCCTTGCAAAACATAATAATGATTGTATAGCATTTCATAGACCGGAGATTGTCGGATACGATTTGCACCGCTTGGGGCAACGTAGAGCAAATTGTCATTTATGCAATTATTCCAGGGTACCCATGGAACCGAGTGATTAAGATTGTATTTACAGTAATACTCAAAACCCGTCATCAAACGATTGTCGGAATAGCTATAAAGGTCTAGCCCCTGGTTCCAGGCTGTCTGGCACATCTCTGCCAGCGCAGCCGGGCCCAAACTAGCATGTGGTTGGTCACGCCCCATCTCTGCTATTTGTCCTGTTGGTTGCCAGAATGTATTTAACAGGCTCCCGTTACCAATGCCGGTTTTAAAATAGTTTACAGCTTCATTATATTTGGCCGTATCATCGCAAAACACCCCAATACCCATAATAGATGCTGCAGCAGGGGCATCCCAACTGGACGGCCTGGAGCAGGAACCAAGAAAATCATGGCAACCGGGGTAAAAATAGGTAAGGGCCATGTTTTTAAATTTTGCGATATCGGCAGCCTTCCAACCTGGATAGGTTCGCAAAAGTTCCGCGACCTGCATAAAATTGTTAATGGGAAGTTGAAACAGTTCGCCACTCGCAACTTCATTGACAGTATTTGACCAGGCGTTGCAAATCCTGACAGCACATTCGGCGTAGGTCGTATCCCCGGAGATATACCATCGTAGCGTATTGAGATAAGCCGCATGAGCATCCAGTGATGCCCGCTGGCGATTTCCAGAGCCCCCAATATTAGTATATGGGCCAGCAGTGTAGGTATTTTGCGCTTTCGAGTCAGCGATCAAAGTATTCCAACCATCAATCCATGGATGTTCACCAGCAGCTACTTTTGCTTTCATACGGTCAAGATCCGCTTTCGTATGTAAACCACCGGGATGGATAAAAGGCTGAGCGTTGACTCGTCCTCCCATGACCGAGGTTAAAAATAGGATTGCCACTATCAGTAAAAAAAAGGTAAGGTGTCTTTTCATATCATTTCAGGTTATTTGGGTTTGTCTTATAGATTTTAAAAAATGAAGGCCAATAACCTCAATTCTTATATGCTTTTGCAACAAAGTCAGCCATCGCTTGCCAGGGCGAATCAAACACAACTTTGATAGTTGTCCCAGCCTTGCTTTTCAAGCTATAATTATTGTTTGTCCACAATCCAGTGCTACCTGCTGACGGTGGCCTGTAAGATTTATTGGCTACTGATTTACAAATCAATAGCCAAATATCGTCTTGATAAAATCAAACCCGAGGGGGTTTGCTGGGCAATCACAGGGGGTAAAAGTTTAAAACAGCATTTCAGAACCCCAATTTAATACATTGATGCACAACACATTAAATCATTAACCGTAGTTCCTATTTAATCCTTTGAGGAAATAAAACTAATTCCGTTAACATGCTCGCCAACCGAAATATTCGCCATATCTCCTGTTTTGTAATAGCTCGGCTTACCGGGCATGTTATCTGCTATATTTACACCATTGATTTTTAAGTTTTCGAATACGATATTTTTTATGTTACGTTCATTATCATAACCCGTAATGATGGAAATATTGGAACGTCGGCCATTGAAGTCTACATTTTTAAAATAAACATTTTGTATTCCTCTTCCCGCAGATGTATTGTAAAGGTGATTAAACATCACCCTGATGTTAAAAAGTTGTCCTTCCCTAAAGTCTTCAACGTGTATGTCTTCAAAACGAAGTTGGTCCAATAAATTATTATCACCGGCGTTGAGGGCGATACAGCCCTGATAATCTATTTGATGCTCATGCTGCTCCAAAATATCAAGGTTTTTAAAAGTAATATGTCCAAGGGTATCCGGTCTGTCTGTATCGCCATGGGTGCCAATGAGAACAGGATGAGCTACATCTGCCCAAAGAATGGCATTGGATACGGATATCTTTTTTGTATTCCCATAATAATTCCACCGGTGGCCATAAATAGCGATACAATCATCCGAGTTTCGCATAAAAATATCATTAATGGCAATATCAGAACTGCAGAATACATCTATGCCATCAGCGTTACCCTCAAAACTAAAGGATTTAAAATTACTGATCCTGACATCTTCAGACTGACCAATTAGCACGCTATATTTATGGGGTAGAACAATGATTCCTTCGACTTCAATTTTTTTTGAATAAGCGATGGTTAACTGATCGTTGCGGGAATTCAGAGAAGCTGGTCCGGGGCTTTTAATATTCCCTTCATTCAAAACAGGCAATTGTGTTAAAATTCCACGTCCAAGTACGCGCACGTTCTCCGCCTTATCTATGAGTATCTGACCTTGAACCACAGCGCCCCCGGCCAAATAAATAACCTGATTGGAATGAGCTCTCAGGACATCTATCTGATGGATACCCGGGCCGAAATAAGTTACATTAGTATCTGCAGGAGATGGACGGAAAGTTTCCATTGGGTTTGCAAATAATTGAAGATTGTGGAAAATATCTCCATTGATCTCAATCGATAGTTTTCTGGGTTTATCCAAAAAAAATGAGACCGTATTGGACTGAACATTGGGAATTATGCCAAAGCTTAGGGGTCTGATTTTTGCGCGTTCGACTGGTCCCAGATTATAGGTAACAGTAACTTCAACAACACCCGAAAAATCAAAGTAGGCGAAAGAGGTAGATTGATACTGACTTTTGGTATTTACTACGTTGGTAATGGTAGCCTTATATGTTGGCAAGTTTTTCCAGTCCCCGCCCTTCTGCCTCACTTTTACTCTAAAATCGGTATTTAATGCTGCTCCAACCGGGGCATCCCAGGTAACGAGTTGCGCATTTACACCAGTGCTGAAACACAGAAATAATAAAAATAGCTTAATGATCCTTTTTTTCATGAAAAATAAATAAATGTTAAGATTTGCTGAGTATTACTGACATCAGCACAGATCTTCGATCCCAGCCTCTTTTACATTGATTTTCCTTCAGCTCCACTCTGTTAGGCTGATTCAGGAATCTGGTTTATAATGATTGCTTGAGAAGATATTATAAAAATCGAATGAAAAAACTGCTTGCTAAGGGGGGTAGCTGGTCAAACAAAGGGGGGATTATTGTGCCTGACCAATCAAATTCAACAAAAATGACATGCATAGATCTACCTGATCAAGAATTGTGAATTCAACTATTCTTGACAAACAATACTAAGATTTACTTATTGCGGTATCCGAAAACTAATGCTTATTTTTCTTTTTTCTGGTTGACAAAGCTATTATTGAGACTCCGGTTTACATTAAAGTTTTTTCTGTATTTCCGAACGAAATCTGATGGATTCATTTCAAACAACTTATGAAACTGTTCGCGAAAGTACCTGATGTCCTGGAATCCAATTTGAAAAGCAATTTCTTTTATCTGTAAATCCGTCTGGATCATCAGTTCAGCGGCCTTTCTCATCCTGATGTACCTGATAAATTCCATATTTGACAGCCCCGAAATTGATTTTATTTTTCTAAAAAGTGTCGATCTGCTCATACCAACTTCTTCGCTAAGCACCTTGATAGAAAAATCATCATCATCCAAGTGACTTTCAACTATCCTGATACACGTTGACAGAAAATCACTGTATTCAACTGGTATTTTAAGGCTATTGTTTTTAAGGGTTATCTCATTAAAAAAATAATCCTTAAGCGTATCTCTTCCTTTGAGCAAACTTTTTATCCGCGCCACTAGTAGGTCGCTTTCAAAGGGTTTGGTAATATAGTCATCGGCACCGCACTCAATCCCCTTGAGTTTTACCTCCGGAGAAGAAGTACCGGTTAATAATATAATGGGGATATGACTAAATGAAGGAGACTCTTTCATCTTTGCACAAAACTCCACACCTGTTGTTCCGTTCATGATCACATCACAAACAATGATGTCCGGTTCGTTCTCTAATACGATTTCAAATCCATTTTCAGTATTATCAGCCTCATAAACCGTATAGTTATTGACTAATAATTGTTTTATATAATTTCTGATCGCCCTATCATCATCAATTAATAAAATAACAGGTCTTTCATTAACAATATCTCCTAAAATTTCTTCAACATAATCGTTACAACTGGAGCTGGGTTTGGCAGTACGTTCAATTTCGGATGTATCAGCGATAAGTTCTTGCAAAAGGGGAAAAGAAGAACCATTTCTGGCTTCTTGTTTATGACCCACTTCATTGTCGCTAAAGACGGGCAGTTGTAATTGAAATGTTGTTCCCTTACCAAAAACACTCGAATAGGTCAAACTGCCATGTTGTATTTCCATGTACCTTTTAGCAAGAAATAACCCAATCCCAAATCCACCTTGTTCTGTTGTCTGGTTTTCAAATGGGATGCGGTAAAATTTCTCAAATAATTTTTCGCCGGTACCCTCGGGGATACCCTGTCCGGTATCTTTTACAAAGACTGTAACGAAACGCTCATCTTTGTTTAGTTCCAAAACTACACGGCCTTGCTCAGGAGTATATTTTATAGCATTCGATAACAAATTAAAAAGCACTATCTCTAACTTTTCACGATCCGCAAATACTTTAATTTCGTGATCGTTACACTCAAAATGATAGTCAAGTTTTTTAGCTGTGACCTGGTTATTAAAACATAGAAAAACTTCGTAGCACACATCTTTCAGATTGATCCATTGTTGTTGTAAATCGGCTATTTCATTTTCAGAAGTACGGAACAATAACAACTGATCAACCAAACTTAACAAACGCCTTGAATTCCTGTAAACGGAACTAATATCAATAAGATCAGTGTTAGACCCGTTACTTTGGAGAAGATCTTTTATCGGATTAACGATCAACGTTAAAGGGGTTCTGAGTTCATGCGAAATATTGGTAAAAAATGAGATTTTCTTTTCGTTAAGTTCTTTGGTCAATTTCATCTCATATTCTAATCGTGTTTGCTTACGCTGATAGAAAAGGAACCCGCAGATAGACAGTGAAATCAGTCCTAAGTAAAAACAATAAGCCCACCATGTACGATACCAGGGAGGCAAAACAATAATATGAATTACTCTCTCATTGGTGTTCCATATCCCGGAAGCGTTGGTTGATTTAATCTTCAACAGATAACTCCCCTCATTCAGCCGCGAATAGTTGATAGTACGGGTATTATTAACAAAATTCCACTTTTTATCCCTACCCTCAATTATATACGCATATTGTATTTTCTCAGGCTTGGAATATTCCAAGGCCGCATAATCTATAGATAATACGGCTTTATCATAAGGTAACTCTATATGCTCTGTTTCAAGTGTATTTTTATTGTCCTTAACAAAGCTATTGTTACCATTCACCAAAGCGTTGTCAACACGTAAACCAGTAATCAATAGTTTCGGAAAGTCATGAAATTGTTTAATGCTATCCGGGTTAAAACTATTATAGCCTTTTATGCCTCCAAAAAGGATCTCGCCATCAGTTAGTTTAGCAGAAGCATTATAGTAAAACTGATTAGACTGAAGCCCGTCCGCCACGTAAAAATTCTCAATATGACCAGTCGAGGGAACCAGCTTCGCTATACCATTATAGGTGCTTACCCATATATCATTTCTACCATCCTCTTCTATATTAAGCACCTTGTTATTGCACAATCCATTTTCTTCGGTATAACTAACAAACTTACCAGACCTCTGGTCAAAACTCATCAGGCCCCGTCCATATGTCCCGATCCATAATTTGCCCGACCGGCTTTTAAATAATGCACGTACAGCCGTTCTTAAATTGAATTTTTCATCTACTCCATTTTTTTTGTTTACGTGTATCAGATTAGTAAAACTGCCCATCCATAAACCATTTCCTCCATCATCAACAATTGAAAGAATATCTTCAGCTATAGGAAAAGAAGCAGATATAAACTTGTTTAGTTTATGATCAAATTTGAATATCCTACTATTTTTATCAGAATTAGTTAGTCCTAATAAACAGGTCGCCCATATATCCTGATCCCGGTCACAATAAAGTTTCCATACCGCGTTTAACGCTTGATTATTTTTTGTTGCAATAGGGTCAAATTGCTTATTGGACGAGTTAAATCTATAAACTCCACCGGCAAAAGCAGCGATCCAGATGCTCTGTTGCGCATCTTTTATAATGGAAGCTACATGAAAATTTGAAGTTTGCCCTCCATCAGAAATTTTGTATGGATTATTTTCAAACGAGTTAGAGGTTCTGTCCCATAAACTAATTCCTCCTCCGTCAGTTCCTATCCACACCCTTTTATCTTTGTCCTCACAAAAAGAAAACGTAAAATCATTTACCAGGCTATTGTTAGTATACGGCTTATGTACATAGGTTTTGAATTGATTTTTCTTTGCATCAATAACGTCTATTCCACCGCGTAGCGTTCCGATCCACAACTTAGATAGTTCATCTTCATAAATTGCATAAACAGCATTACTTGAGAGTGTGCCGGGATTTTCCTGTTTAATTAAAACATCAGCTTGATTTTCTTTAATTTTAACAATTCCCCGTCCATCTGTAGTTGCCCAGATGACATCGTTTTTGTCGATTAAAAGATCTGTGACCCAGCTATTATTCAAGCCCTTGTCATCAAATCTTCTTTTTTGTATAACATGTGCCCCCAGGCTATAAATAAAAAGTCCATTTCTGGTACCTATCCAGGCTTTACCTTTTCTGTTATCGATACGGATAGCACTTGCTACCGGAAGACTGCCAGCTAAAACGGTAGCTCTTTGGGAATTTGAATTATAAACAAACAATCCAAAATCCTCTACTGTGAATAAAACCTCAGCAGCATTCAAAATAGCTACCGCATTGGCCGTATATTTATGAATGATGTTGCCATGACCGTCAACTATCGGAATCCGGTTTAACCTCCCTGTTTGTATTGAATAAACTGACAATCCAAGATCAGCAGCACCTATATACATATTTCCCCGACCATCCGCTTTAATATCATAAATCCAATTATCAAAAGATTTACTTCTATTTAAGTTATCCTTATAGTTAAGCCTTAAAAACTCCTGTGTCCTGCTATCTAATTTCCCTACTCCTTTTGGGGTCCCCACCCATAAATTCCCGTTATTATCTTCGTTAATACAGTTTATTATATCATTGGGCAGCGAATGGAAGTCATTAAATTTATTTCTGAAAACTTTAAAATTGTATCCGTCAAAACGGTTTAAACCGTCGAGAGTTCCGAACCACATAAAGCCCAGTCTATCTTTATAAATTGTAGTTACCGTGTTATTTGACAAACCCTGTTCAATACCCAGATAGGAAAAATTCTGAGCTAAAACATTTCCCCCATTTATAAGAGCAAAAACAACAAGCAACAAGATTCGAAATTTACGACTTCTCATTTTAAGTAATATATAAATGTGACAAGACTCCAGACTAATCACGACACGTCATAATAGCCGGGTCGCGTCTCTTGACATTTTACCGGTTATGCTTAAGTGAAATCAAAAACTATGAAGCCAGTTAATTGGTTTATATGATGATCAAATTTAACAATTATCGTTCAAAATATCATTTATAAACAACATACACAAAACTTCTTTTTAAAAAAGACACGAATATTTCCGCCGCTGATAATCAGTCACTTTCAAGACAAAACAGGTCTAATTCTTATGGTAATGTATACATCAATGTACCAAAACCCAATTGGTCAAATCCGCCGCTATCAGGTCCGTAATCTCCACCTCCCCCTTCCGGTTGAGTTACCTGAACACCTAATTTAGAATAGGTAGCCGACAAACCTTTGAGTTTCGCGTAATGGTTGTAAACCAATGCCCACATCGGCCGTGATGCCCCCCTTGAGTCTGAACTTATTTGAGTTAGCGTTGTAGTTGTATTGCAATCATAATAAGTATAACTGTGAAACGGGACATTGAGGTTTGCGACGTTGTATTTGGCTGTATACTCACAGGCTTTCAAAAACATATTGTCGTTAAATCCATACAGATCATCCCCCTGATTCCATGCCATCTGACATATTGGACCGAGTAAAGCGATTACAAGCGTAGCATGCCCCTGGTCGCGGCCGCTTTCCTGTAATTGTGCCAACCCTGCGTCGCTCCCTGTAAATACATAGTTGATGGCTTTTTGAATATTCCCATTACCATTCGGGCTATGCATAATATAGTTCATGGCATAATTATATGCCGAACGTTTATCCGCCAAAATACCTATAGCCATGGCTGAGGCAAGATTACACAAATCCCAGTTGGACCAGTAATGTTCAGGACAACTGCTTTGATGCCTTATTAAAAAATCGTGGTTTTGCGAATAAAAGACTCTAAGCATCCATTGCTGATATGTTGTAAAATCGCCAGGCTTCCAGCCTTTATAATCGCGCATCAATTCACCAGCGACTGCAAATTGGAATCCATAAATTCCAGCAGCCAATGCGGCGTTAGGATCGCCATTTATACTGATACAAGTGGCGGCCCAGGCGTTTAATATTTGTATTGATTTATTAGCATAAGCCGTGTCGCCGCTTACCTTCCACCGGATGGCGGTCTGGTAAGCTGCAGCAACATCGTTATAAGCATGAGAATAATTGTCCGGATCAGATTCCCAGACTGTGTTGCCCCCCCGAATCAATTTTACTGTTGGGCTAGGCTGGTAATTTAATTGGGCATGTGAATTTGCAATTAATTTATTCCAGCCGGAATTCCAGGGCTCGGTTCCCGACGTCACCATCGCTTTAATTCGGGAAAAATCTGCAGCTGTATGTAATCCTCCGGGATGTACCATAGGAACATTGTCAGAAAGGGTATCGATATATTTTATTGTTGTAGATACTGTTGTATCAACTTTTGTTACCGGACTATTGCTTTTTTTTGAACAGGATACCAGTACCAAACCGCACAAAACTGTGGAAACAAGTCCAAAATTCAGATATTTCATGATATTTTCTTTATAAGAACATTTTAATTAACTTCAAACAAATGAGCTATTGCACTAATTTTTTAGTTAAAAGAATCGCAACTAGGTTATTCCAATTTAAAACGACACCAGCATAAAACATTTAATGTTGTTTTTAAACAGATGCTTCTGCTCAATTCCCAAAACCTAAATTAAACTACAACTAAACAATAAATGGGAGTCAGTCCTCAAAACCAACTCCCGTTTATCATTTAATTCAGAACCAATTTCACCCATATCAAATTCAAGTATGAGTTTCCGGTCATATTAACTACAAAGCCCAGAGATACCTTTGTAGGCTGCGTTAAACTAAAATTGCAACTATAAGTTTTCCCTAAACCTCCGCTATAATATTGACCATCCGGGATCATTTTAAAATATCCCAAGGCTGTACTAATATTGGCTGCATCCGGTAAGGTAGTGCCTGCCGATGCGGCAATATAAATTGGGTCACTTCCAGGCCAATCATTATTTGACATTCCAACCGAATAAGTATAATTTCCAGCAGGTAGCGTTACAGTTTGGTACATTTTACCATTTACAATGTATGATGCACCGCCCCAACCTGATTCAAATGCTATTACAAGTGGCGGATGATTATTGTCCAGGCCTCCGGCAGGTGCATTATTGGCACCAGTATGATTCATTATTGGCGTGGTTACCGTCCAGTCAGAAGGGGTTCTCCAACGCGAAGCATCGTTGGCGACAATGGTGCTAAACGGTTGTTTATAATTTTTTAAATAAAACATTGATATATCGCCCTTCACATCGGGATTAAGCAGAGGTGGTCCTGTTATCGGGAATCCGTTTATCTTTACTGTAAGATTTCCGGATGAGTATCCTCCCGGCGTTATTACTTGTATAGATGTATCTGCAACTGCTGTGATCGATGTAGCCGTTGTTCCGTTAAAACTTACTGAAACTTTCGACGGATCGGTCCCAAATCCAGTTCCTTTGATGACAACCAGGTCGCCCGTTGCCGCTATGCCTGTACCAAGCGGGCCCAGAGATGTGACCGATTTAATAGTTGGAGCCGGGAGAAAGGTAAAAACCCCGTTTAATACAACAGTGTTTTTCCATATTTTTAAGGTAATTTTTCCTGTAGTTCCATTGGCCGGCGTTTTCACCACAATTTTCCCATCTTCGATAGATTTGATGGAATCTGATGGAATACCGTTGAATAATATGGTGACTGCACCTGCCAGGGTTCCAAAATCTTTACCGGTTATAGTAACATAAGACCCGGGATACCCAGATTTTGCATTGAAATCTGTAGGTTGAGGAGCGGGATAGGTCACCATTTCAAAATTTGGTCCTTTCTCACAACCAATAAACAGCATCACAAAACTTACCATTAATATAACGATGGCGTTTTGTTTTAATATTTGTTTCATAATTAAAAGATTAAAATGAATTGATTTTACATTGACAAGAACGGGCCGATCAGTAAGACCACCCATTACAGACATTTTAATACCCTGGATTTTGCCTCAATTTTGAATTGAGATTTATTTCAACCTGAGGTATCGGCCACAAATAATTTTTCTTTGAAAAATTATGGTTACTCTTACTGTCGATGACTACGCATTTCAGTGTTCCTGCCGCCGTTGAAACCGCTTCCTCTCCCCATACATAGGATGAAGGTGCATAGAAGGATGTATTTGCTCCTGCGGAATTTCTGAAGGCCGTTGTGTAGGAAGCGTCACCGACAACTTCTCCACAAGTTGATCCATTTAGAGCCGTTTCAGCAATACCCCAGCGCTTCAGGTCATCATAGCGAAAACCTTCATGAAATAACTCTACTGTCCTTTCTCTTCTTATCTCATCCAGCATATTCAAACCGTTGGTCGAAACCAATCCATTCGTTAAATGTGCAACCCCGGCTCGGTCACGGATTTTGTTAATTGATTCGTCCAACTGGGCATCAGTTATACTCCCATTTTTTTCATATAACGCTTCTGCATAAATCAAATACACTTCAGCAAGTCGAATAATCGGGAAGTTCGGTGATTCCTGGTTGGCATTACGGTAAGAACCATAGTTATAACTGGCAAATTTCACATTAGCATATCCAGGACCGCCCTTAGTCAAGTCAACGGTAGTTGGTATACCACCTGCATAACTCGTCATTCTAAAATCTCGGTTTTTATATTCATCCCCAGGGTTATGATAGCCCTGAAACAACGGAGATTTTGATGCCGGTAAACCATCCGTACACAAATACATATCCATCATTTTCCGGCTTGGGGTCATCATGTAAGAGGTGAATGATAGATTTACTCCTCCTTGTTTAAGTACATAGTCATAAACGCTATATAAAATAAACTCGTTATTGCTTGCTTTGGTTAACCCAGCCGGATTACTGCCAGCATCCTCGAGGTTAAATAAATAAAATGAGCTCTGATTCGAAAGTGAGGTATTATAATTCCATAATGTATAACCGCCATTGTCCATCACATCTTTAGCCAGTGAGGCAGCTTCGCTGAAAAACTGGGCTGTTTGATCAGATGAGGGTTTTCCGGAGCCAGCAAAGTCAGTAACCGCACCGTTGTATTTCCGCCAGGTTGCTTCATATAACTCAACCTCAGCTTTTAATGATTCTGCCGCCCATTTACTGATACGTCCTTTATCTGCGGAAGAAATTGCCTGCTCAATGGGCAAATCGGCAATAGCATTATCTAAATCGGATAAAATTTGGGTTACAACCTCATAACGACTGTTTCGGGCAGGAGTTAAATCGTTTACATCGAGAACAGTAGTAACAATCGGAACACCGCCGAATCTCTTTAATAAGCTATAATGTGCATTGGCCCTGAAAAAATAGGCTTCACCAACATATTGTTTAATGTCAGCCGCATTACCACTATATACAGCAGCCTGTTTTAGCAGAATATTTTGCGAACGGATCCATGAATAGGCGTTCGAATATGCCGGGTCAGTTGCCGGAACTACGATTGTTCCGCGGCCGACATCTGATGAAAACGCATAGTAGGTGGATAGGTCGGATGAGACATCCATATGATTAAACACATCATTGCCACCGTAAGGAGATGCCCAACCCATCAACTGGCCATAGAACCCGGTTGCATAAGCCCGAAAGTCAGATGGCTGTTTGAAATAGGCTGCATCGGTCAGCTGGTCCTGGGGTTTGAGGTCTATAAAATCTTTTTTGCATGAAGCTGATCCCAAAGCAAGGCCACCCAACAAAATTATATATATATATTTTTTCATGTGATTAAAAATTAACATTGTCATACTATTTAAAGACCTACATTCAAACCGAAAGACCAGGTCCTGTAGAACGGATAACCCACGTTTTGTGAAGTCTCACCCATTTCCGGATCGTAGCCGTCCTTAATACTGGTAGACTCCCATAAATCATTCCCTGAGAAATAAATACGCACTCTATTCAGTTTTGCTCTTTTTGTCCAATTTGAGGGCAAGGTATACCCTACTACTAATGATTTCAGCCGGATATATCTGCTGTTCTGTAACATAAAATCATTATTCTGGTAATTCCATGCGGCACGGTTCTGATCGACTGTGAGGCGAGGGAAAGGCGCATCGGTATGATCCGTTGTCCACGTTTTACCTTCAAAGCTGGTAGGCTGGTTGGTATATATCGTGGCAAACGGGTAGGCCAGATAGCCCTGACGCATAATTAATTGTTTCCCTACGCCCTGGAAGAAAGCATTAAAATCAAGGCCCTTCCATGAACCGCCTAAATTAATTCCAAATTGATAATGTGCATCCCCATCTCCCATGTAAACCAGGTCACTGGTGTTGCCATTGACATTTCCACCGCCGTTACTTAGTATCCCATCGCCGTTTACATCTATGATCTTGGTATCGCCAGGACGAAGTGCTGAACTACCGCTGGGCGGTACCCTGGAAATGAGGCCACCGCCTGCACCATATTTTGCATAGTAGGCATCAACTTCAGCCTGGCTTTGAAAATATCCACCGGTTTTTTGCAGAAACCAGGAATGTAATGGATAGCCGTTTACAAAATTGTTCTTACCTGCGCTATAGGCATCAGCGTTTTCGAGTTTTTTCAACAGCGACTTGCTGTTTCCTATATTCAATCTGACATTATAATTGAAATCCCCGGCATGATCATTCCAGCCTATGGTAAATTCCCAGCCTTTAACACTCAATTGTCCGGAATTTGTCAAAGGCGAACTCCCTCCTAACAGCGCCGGTCTTTGGGTGGACTGGAGCATATGGTTATTTTCCTTTATATAATAATCGTAAGTGGTGGAAAGGCGATTATTTAAAAAATTAAGATCAATACCGATATCTTTTTGGGAAACGCTTTCCCAGGTTGTGGTATTGCTAAATATATCGTTATTCGATAAGTATGAGGTGGTTTGTTTGGCCGGCGGGTTACCCAAAACAGCGGTACCGTTATTAACTCCAACAAGGTAATTATAGGCTCCAACACCGGCATTATTGCCGGAAATACCGTAGCTGGCACGAACTTTACCAAAATTAACTATTGACGTAATGCCTTTTAGAAAGTCCTCTTTTGTAAACGCCCAACCAAGCGAACCTCCCCCATATTTTATAAATTGGTAGCCTGGAGCAAAATTTGATGCGCCATCATCGCGTCCCAATAATTCTAACAAGTATTTTTCCGCGTAATTATAGTTTGCCCTTAAGAGGTATGAATATGTCCCGCTATGTCCTTTTCCTCCAGAGTTGTCCTGTACAGTAGGGTCGGCGAGGTTTAAGTCCTCTACTCCATTATCTGTAAAATATATACGTCTGGCCGATAGATTTTGATAGTTATATTTTTTGGCCTCGATACCACCTGTAGCAGAAAAATTGTGCGATCCAATACTTTTGCCATACTTTAACAATGCCGAGTAGTATTGGGAAAACACATGGTTCGACGTGGTAACATAACCGGGATTACCTGTACTCTGCGTAGTTTCCTGGTTAGCTTCCTGCGACTTATTCCCATACCAATCATAGAGTTGAACTGGTGTATGATAAATTTCCTGACGATACTGTTCGTCCTGAAAATTTACTGTACCTATAAAGTCCAGATTTTTTACGATTCCTATCGTTGCAGCCAGATCCAACCTGTTTGTAAAATCATTAATATTGTTTCGTCCGCCATCAGCCGTGGTAGCCGCCGCATTACGATTGCCTACGTTGCCAAAATTTGCATTCCATTCGCCATATGGATTCTTGGCTGGCCAAAATGGCATATCATTGGCATACAGGTTCGAGCCAAGGCCAACAGAGGGGCTTGAGGTTTTCGCATCGATAAAGCTGTAATCCGTCGTTAACTTAATTCTGTCAGATAATTTATATTCATAGTTAAGACGAAAGTTATATTGCTTCTGACCATCATAGGCTGTAGCCAGTGTAGCCTGATTATCTGCATAGCCCGCTGAAATACGGTAACTGGTCCTATCTGTGTTATTGGCAATACTTAAGTTATGTTGATAAGAGTACCTGCGAGCAAACATTTCATCAATGCGATTGCCTTTTCCCACATAGGCATCTCCCCAATATCGTGTAGTGATAATACCTTCGTAACCGTTAGCCAATTTTTGCATATTAGCTTGGGTATCCCAGCCCCACCAATTCGGTGTGGTTTCCTCTTTGTTCGCATCAAGCCAGATCTGCGCATATTGCTGAGCAGAGGCAGAATAACCTTTAATGCCATCGGTGGTAAAACGAAGGTTTCCGGTATAATCCACTTTGGGACTACCATTCCGGCCCTTCCCTTTTTTTGTAGTTACCAAAATAACCCCGTTTGCCCCATTTGCTCCATAAATTGACGCTGATGCATCTTTCAATACACTGATACTTTCAATATCATCAGGGTTCATATTTTGAAATGATTGATAATTAATAACCGGAACACCATCCACAACAATAAGCGGCGAGCCACCGTTTACAGATGTGGCACCGCGTATCTGAAAGGCCAAACCTTCGTTACCAGGCCTTGGGGAAGATCTGGTCACAAGCAGCCCGGGAGTTTGTCCCTGAAGTGATAAGCCAACATTGGTCACCGCTCTGTCTTCAAAGGCTTTGGCAGTTACTACTTCTACCGCTCCTGTTATTGTGGGCTTTTTCTGCGTACCATATCCAACAACGATTACCTCGTTAAGATCATTATTACCACGAATTAGTTTAATGATTAAAGGTTTGCCGCCGGTTGCCGGCGTTTCCATAGTGGCATATCCGATGTAGCTTACCTGCAGGACTGCTGAGCTGGCAACGTTTAAATTAAACGTCCCATTAACATCAGTAACCGCACCTTTTTGTGTTCCCTTTTCCTTCACAGTAGCACCGATGATTGCCTCCCCGGTTTTAGCGTCAAGTACCTTACCTGTAACCGATATGGTTTGTGCCATGGAATTAAGCGAAAACAACAAGGATAGAAAAAGCATAAGGGCCCTGATCTTGACCCCAGATTGAAGAGTAGAATTTTCCATAATTTAAATAATTAGTGTATAAATAATAATTGGTTACTAAAACGGTTTATAAACCGACGCCATCCAAACAAGTCCTTAATTAATGGCTATAATTGGCATCAAAGGTATAGTGTCGCAAAAATTAAGAGGGGGAATAGCTGGTCAAACAGGGGGGAGATTACTTGCTTTTTTTTAAAATTTTATGTTTTTTTATCTTGATCAATTCATTCTGCTTTTGAAATGACTTCGTGTTATAATTCGATTACCTTTCTTTTTATAACGAAAGCAGAATTCCTCTTTCAACCTTCGTTTTTCAGACTATTTGCTGGCTTTGTCAATATCCTTTAGCGGTATCCCAACGGTGTTCTAATAAACTTAAATCCGAACTTGATTTAGAAAATTAAAGACTAAATAAATATGGCCCCACTGCCGGAGAGACAGTCAAGGGCCATAAACCAACTATAAGAAGAGACGATAAAAACATTCATTGGGCAACGATAAATTAAATTGGCCCCAATAACTTTGTAGTTGCTATCCTGACAAGGAGTTACAATGATGCTTATGTATGCAATTATTCTGTTTAACGTACTGATCAAAACATTCCCTGCCCGGCACCAAACTTAATCTGACTTTGGCCTGGATGATTCCCTGATTTGCAAGATGGCAGGAAGGACAATACTTTTTTTCGCTTTTTTTACTCCTTTACCGGATAACAGCATCAACATTAACTTAATAACGTGTTCTGAGATTTCACCGATGGGCTGGGCAATTGCAGTAATGGTCGGACTAAATAATCTAAAAAGTTTATCATCATCGAAAACTACAATTCCCAGGTCCTCAGGAATACGCAGCTTTAAATTTCGAATTGCCTCGAGTCCCATTTCCGCTAAATAATTGGTAGTGAAAAATACAGCATCTATATTATTGTTGAGGTCAATAAACCGCTGAATCTCCTGAACATTGCTGGCAGGATGATCATAAAAACCTATATTTTTTATAAAATATGTATTTTTGATTTCATCGACGGCTTCCTTGTAGCCGCGCTCGCGTTCCGTCATTTGTATCTGTTCTGAATATAATGTGATCATGGCTATATTACGGTAACCATTTTCAATCAGGTGTTTAACCGCCTTATAGCTGATATCGAAATTATCAACCAGCACATTATCGGCCTCAATGCCAATTAAGGTTCTATCAAATAATACAACAGCCAGATTATCATCTATTAATTCATTGATATCTTCCTCAATGCCGGGAGGCGGTGCAAGAATATAACCATCAACCTGCCTGCGGCGATAAAACTGGATCAGATCCTTAGCTTTCTGCGTATTATTTTCAGTGCTGCTATATAAAATTTTATAGCCTTTCATATAAGCAATTTCTTCCATCGCCCTGGCAATCGAAGAAAAAAAAGGATCGGCTATATCTTCCACCATCATACAAATTGTTTTTGTTTTACCGGTCCTCAATCCTTGCGCTGAAAAATTGGGCATGTAGCTGATTTTTTTTACATGATCAAGTATCCGGGTTTGAGATGATTCACTGATTCCCTTTTCCGCACCCTTACCATTCAAAACAAAGGAGATTGTCGTTTTAGATATATTCAGGTCCCGTGCTATATCATTGATCGTTATTTTCCTCTTCATAATTACCAATAGGTTATTAATAACATGGTTCTCCTAAATATTATGCAGCGTCAACACCTTATGTTATAAACTTGTAAGGGAACAAAACGTACACTTCAAAAAGCAAATGCGACTTATACTAAAGACTTATAAAAATGTGACCAAAAATAATTCTATATAAATGGTCACAAAGGGGGTTATCTGGTCAATTAAAAGGGGGATTATTTATTCCTCTAGATTAACCTGATCAAAACTAACAATAGTAGCGTTCCCTGATAAACCGGAAGAAACAGCTAAGCCGGCTAATACCCGTTTTTTTATTCGGTCGGTTACTGAACCTATTTTCGCCCAGTTTTTTCCATCGACCGATGAGTAACCGACGAATTCCTCCCCTTTTCGCTGCAAACGGAGCCAATAATAACCCGTTAGGCGACTAAAGGTAACTACCGGTTCAGAAAGTATCGAACCTGACGCGATAGTTTTCACTTTATTCCCTGCCCCCCCCCGAAAAAGGAGCACGGTGTGCCAGCGTGGAGCCTCTGCCTGTCCTGACGATTCAGGCTTTATTATCAGGGCTATTTGTGGAGCAGAATCCAGTAGCCCTTCGCGTATAACCAGGCCAAAACCAGTAAACTGTGAACTGATTTGCGGAATGTAACGAAATGTGATCGCGCCATCACCATTTAAAGGGGTATAGATAAATTTAAATTGATTATGTAAACTATCAATCCCTATTCCTTTAGCAATAATGGTAAATTGCCGACCATCGAAAACCGCTGTATCTTTCAATCCTTCTTCGCCTCCAAAAACTGATTGTTTCCAGTTAATTCTGAAACCCGATGTAATGCTGACCGGATACGCGTTTGCGCTTTTACCTGATTTATTGAATGCAGAAACAGTATAGTAATAAGTCCGCCCCGCTACTACATTGTTGTCACGATATAATGAATGAGGTATCTGTCTGGCTAAAACAGAATATGGTCCATTTTTCCGTTCTGCTCGCTTTACGGTATAATATTTAACTCCTATTGATGCTATCCATGTTATAATATTACCATTTGTTGAGGATGTCTTGGCTAATAAACCCGCCGGCGCAGCGGGAATAGATCTGATATTATCTTCGTCTCCCATTGCCGCTACTCTGGAATAAAGAAGGGTGCCAAAGCCCATATGATCGGCGCCTGGTGAACCCTGCTGCTCAGGCCTGACCTTTTCTGCAGCCTGCTGAGTATAGGGTGCAGTTAAACCCACACGATTTACGTAATGATTATAGATCTGCTCGTACACAGCCCGGAGTCTTCCACGACCTTCTGTTGACAGTTGCTGATACAAATATTTACCGGTCATATCTATTGCCGGGGTATAGGGCACATCATATCCCAGATTATATTTCGCCGTATATTCAAACCCCTTTAATAGGCGATTGTCTGCATAAGCATACAAATTCAATCCTTGATGCCAGGCCATTTCAGCACAATCGCCTAAATGAGCTATCCCCAGTTGGGTGTGACTTTGGTCCCGTCCGCTTTCCTGGCATTGCCCGGTTTCATTAATGATATAATTCAACAAACTGCCATCACCTGCGCCATTGATGTAATAGTGTAAAGCCCGCTCAAATATGGGTCGGTCATTGCAAAAAACACCTATCGCCATCATGGTTTTCATGGCGGCAGCATCCCAGTTGCCATTGGCAAAAGGAGCAAAATCTTTGATAACCGGATAGATCACTTCCCGAAAATGTTTCTCTGTATTTTCGATAGATGATGAGGACCAGCCCGAATGGGTATATCGCAGAATTTCGGCAGCGTTCACCATTTTAAACGGACCAAGTCCGGCCATTAATACCGCGTCTCGCCCTGTAATTGATTTTAATGTTGACGACCATGCATCAATAATTTCAATAGCCTTATCTGCATAACTTTGCTCACCAGTAAGCGCCCACATCAATGCATTTTGGTAAGCAGCATTGGCATCTGCATCATATATCCCTTGCCCAACAGTTGGATTTCTGCCCACCATTTTCATAGGGCCTTGCATGTGATAGGTACTTTGTGACTGCGGATGCTCTTGAAAAAACAGAAAATCGCTATATATAGGATCCTGTTTTTCTTTTATTGCGGTTTTCATTCGCGCTATATCCCGCACATTTTGCAACAATCCAGGGTGCATGAACGGCTGTGCGTGGACAAGATCTGCTAAGCACATTGATAAAAAGCTGCATAGAAGTAAACATATTCTTTTTATATAGTTCATGGTTTATTTATGCTATTGGAGATGGTCATTAGACGATTTTAAGCAGCTAAAAACCTTCTATTTTTTATTTTCTATTAATAACAGTTAGGTTCATTATCTGGTGATATAAAAAACTTGTTCAATAGGTTCCGCGGATTGGAACAAGGGTTCTGTCATTCTTCCCCATTGATAGGCTACGATCTTAACTTTGACGGGGTACCTACTTTTAACCGGGGTAGTTGTAAATTTAATCGTACCATTTTCTATATATGCCGGTCCCGAAATAATATAATAATCGATAGGTAATCGTGCATCTGATTTGGCATGTAAAGCCAGTTCTTTTATGCCATCTTTTACATTCTTTAGCTTGTTGAAGGTTATTCTCTGAGGCTTTCCCGCAGTTAGTTTAGCGGGTATGGTCATCTTGCCTGGCTGCACTGCATGACGATATTCCGCGTCGCCTGCGTTTTCTTCCTGTATCCAAAGTTCGCCGCCCATTCCTGCCCGGTCAAACTTCAGCCTAAACGAAGAGAGACCGGTTTGTATGGCCGGGCCGGCAATCACCCTAAAGCTAATGGGGCTTGATGCATGGCCAAGCTTTTGACCTGCATCAATAAGTTCTGGAGGCATCTCGGACAAAAAACCTCCTTTCAACCGAAAAGAAACACCATCTTGTTCCGGTTGAAACTTTAAAGCAGCATAACCCAGTTTAGCTACAGGCAATAGCTTACCGTCCTGTATAAACGTAAGCATTTGTTTTTTGCGTCTTACTCGATCTCCTTCAAACTTCATTGCAGCCATTGCCGTTTCCCTATCAAAAAACCAATAACTGGTTGCATCCATCCCCTTAAATAATCTATAGGGCACGGGCTTAAAGTCATCTTTTTCCATCCCACCTGTACCTGTTAACCAACCTGAAAATCTTTCAATTGGTCTTAAAGCAGATTGCCCCTGTTTCGGCAGGCGGTAGTCACATGCCTTACGGATATACAGCGCAATGAATTTTGCCAAATAATTCGACCAATCGAAATGCCCCCCTCCCGGATCAGTCACTACACTGACCAGGTTATCGGCATCAAGTGCACGTAAAGCTAAAGCGCTTTGCTTTACCACGGGCCAGTAAAAGTCACGGTCGCCGGGTTTCGTCGCCGGATCAGGAACACGGTATTGCGGCCACTCGGTGGTTTGTCCCACAACATAACAAATCGGAATGTTTTTAAACTTTAACGAGTCTGGAAACGGCATGGTTTTAACAGGAATACAGGCAATGGTACGCTCAGGCATAGCATTGGCAAATGTCCAGGCAAACTGCCCGTTAGCTGAATGTCCCATAGGGATAACGGGAGCATTTTTTAATTCCTGGTAGCCCGATTCCTGCGCCAGATCATCCATCATCTGCTGAAAAATGGGTTTCATCCCTGGTTTCATATCTGCAGTAAAAAATTGATCACCTTTTTCTGCAGCGCCAACCCATATGATGCCCAGACCTATTTCTGCGGCGGTACGACGTATTAACGGATCTTCCAGCCAGTTACGTTCCAATAAGTTGGCCAGGGATATGATTACGCCTCTAACCTGCTTGCAATCTGGTGGGATCCATAAATAAGCATTCCGGGTACCGACCTTTAGGCTATACTGGTAAACATGGTCTTCAGATCTATCATGAGCTTTACAGTTACTCATCAAAATAAAAATAACCGGCAATAGAAATGTGATCTTAAAGGTCATTACAATTATGTTATTTATTAATCCAAAATATACGCTCGACGGACTCTGCTGTTTGTAGTTTTGGTTTATTGCTATTACCGTATTGCCAGGCAATTACCGTTACTTTTACCGGAAATTTACTCCTTGGCGGTATTGCAGTAAGGTTTAAACGGTCACCCATTATTTCTGCAGGGCCATCAAGTACATAAAACTTAACAGGAACATTGGCATCTGACGAGGCATCTAGTTTTATCCTCTTTTTATCCGGGTGTTGATTGGGTATAGCCGAAAAGCTAATGTGCTGTTCTTTTCCTTGTGTATTTCTTGGTAGGATAGCCATTAAAGCCTGCTGCACCGCCGGTTTATATTCACCATCACCCGGGTGAGTGGCCGAAAACCATAGTTCATAGCTATGGGGTGATTCATAAAACCCTCTTTGAGGATGAACCCTGAATGTGGAATCATTAACTTTAATGAATGGCCCGGTAATGCGATCAACAGCTATGGGCAAATTGTTTTTAGCATGGCCAATCCGAGAACCAATCAGCATATGCGTCCATACGGCAGGTCTTGGGCTACCGCCAGGTACCGTATCACAGAAAGCAGTATGCACTTTAAAGGTAATGCCATCAGCTTCTGGTTCAAATTTCAGGTTAAACTGCTGATGCACATTATACTGCTCCAATAATTTACCGTCCTGCACATAACCGATCAGTTGTGCCTTTTGATTGCGAAAGCGAGCCTGGTAATCAGCAGTCGCATTAGCCAGTTCCTCATCAAAGTACCAGAAAGCCTGCGCACGATCACCCAGATATTGATCGATAGGGGCCGATTTTGCCATCGGGGCCTGATCAAAGCGCCATTTATCAACCAGCCAGCCGCTTTTTGTGGGATCAATTGGTATTAGTTTAGGTGCTTGTCCGTTAGGGGTATTTTTAGGCATCCGGTATTGCAAGGCTTTTTTTAGGTAAAACGCAATATAAGCGGCCTTACTGTCAGTACTTGCAAAATGGAACTCCGCCGGGCAAGCCAGCATACTCAAAGGCATCAAGGGGTGGGCTTGCTTTTCTTTTAGTCCTTCTTCAGACCAGCTATTGGCAGCCTCATATTCACCCATCGTTTCCAGACATGGGATGTAATCAATATTTCTGTTTCCCCATATGTCTGGAGCAAAAGAAGCATGCCTGAAATATGGCCATTGCCCACTAACCGAAATGGCCGCCAACGCTCTTTCAGGGTGCCATGCAGCCATATAATAGGGGTTGCTTGCTGCGGCCGAATGCCCCATACCGGCAAAAGGAATATATGCAAGTTCGGAATAGCCGGATACTTTGGCCAACTCAATCATGATACTATTAAAAGTTTCGCCGGCACCCTGGTCAAAATGAAACAAAAGATCATAAGCCGGACTTACCCAAACTTCGGCAATACCCAGTTTTCCCATTTCCATTCTGAAACCCGGGTTTTCCAATATGGATTGCTCCTCCATATTATTTTGTGCGAATATGAAGGCTTTAACCTTTTTGCAATCAGGCGGTATCCATAAGAATGCCCTTGCTTTACCTGTATTGTCTTTAGCCCCCTTTACCGGTACTGACCATTGCCATACCGCATTTTGTGCAATAGCAGCTGTAGACAATAAACACATATGTAATATACATAGAAAGGCATATATCTGATGCTTTTTCATTTCGGACTATCCATTAACTGATTTATCGAGTCTTTAACAAGCCTATTCAGTACTTTCCCATTAATTCATAAATTCATCCTGATTAGATTTATGGCGTTATCCTAAACCAATCAAAATCAGCATATCCTCCCGTACGTACATCAGGTTTACTGATGCAAAACAGGCCCACCTTCGCCCCTATCCATTTATCGGGCTGTGCGATAAATGGTACTCCAATCTTTTTAAAATTCATGCCGTCTTCGCTGTAAGTAAAACTACACCGCGCATCGGGCCCACTCACATAAACCCGAAGGTAAACTGTAGACTGACCAATCCGGTCTTCGGCTATGATTTCCTCCGCATTCCCGTTTAATACTCCTTTACAAATAACCTGACTTACTTTAAATCCCTTTTCATCTTTGGCAATAGCCAGATATGAATAATCATTTCCCATGATGAGCAAGCCTGCCTTTTTCCCCTGCCATATCCCCCACTCCACTTTATAATCGACTTTGGTAGTTGCGGTAAAATCAGGTGCAGACAATTTTTGCAGTAACAAGTTTGGTGTAGTCCAAAGGTTTACCGTATTCTTATCTTGCGGATACGCAAACAACCTTAAAAAACCTGATCCTTTTATTTGTGCACCCCACTGAATTTTGGGATTCGCGTTCCATTGCCATTGCAAACCAGGCTTATCAGTATTAAACTCGTCGCTTTCAGCCGGTGTTTCAATGGGGTGGTTTTTACCAGTGCTGGGCTTTTTATAAACAGATACCGGCTCTCCTGTTCCATCACCATCATCGTCTTTTCCTATTACCGGCCAGTTATTTACCCATTTTACGGGTTCCAGGTAAACAATTCTGCCATAAGCGCCTTTATCCTGAAAGTGAATAAACCAGGGCTCACCTGTTTGTGTCTCCACCAGCGCACCCTGATGTGGACCATTTACCGTGGTACTGCCCTGGTTCATCACTACTTTAGCTTCGTACGGGCCATATATATGCTTTGATCGCAGTGCAAGCTGCCAACCGGTAGTTACACCACCTGCAGGTGCCAGTATATAATAATAACCCTTACGTTTATAAAACTTGGGCCCCTCAATAGTGTGGTTATGATCATGACCATCGTAAACATGCTTACCATCATCGGTAACTTTTGTGCCTTCGCTGTTCATGGTAAAAACTGTAATTAAACTATTTACCCCTGCCCTGCTTCCGGCCCAACCAATGCCCAGGTATGCTTTGCCATCTTCATCCCAGATAGGGGTTGGATCTATGATACCCTTACCCTGAAGCACCAGTATTGGTTTTGACCATTTCCCTGCCGGGTCTTTGGCTTTAACCATATAAATCCCAAAATCAGGGTCGGGGTAATAAATATAAAACTCTCCCTTGTGGTATCGGATACACGGAGCCCAAACTCCCTTACCATGCTGAGGCTGATCATATACCGCAGCTGGTTCCTGCCTGTTCAACGCATAATTGATCAGCTTCCAGTTAACCAGGTCCTTCGACTGCAAAACGGGCAATCCGGGCATACAATTAAAGCTGGAAGATACCAGGTAATAATTATCTCCTACTCTTATTGCATCGGGATCAGAATAGTCTGCATATAAAACAGGGTTCTTATATGTGCCATTACCCTGATCTGCAACCCATACTTTGGATATTGGGTTGTAATCTACATCTAATACATCCCGTACCAACAACGGTAGCACCGGACTTGCCAAAAACGGATTAAAACCGTTTTTATTAGTTGCTACGCGGGCCAGAAAGAAGCCATAAACATGATTCTTTTTATCAATCCAGGGATACGCACCAGCCCAGCTTGGACTGCTAATCAATACAGGGTTCCCTTGGACATCCACTTCTTCGCGCCATTCACCCAAGCCATAAATATCTTTACGTTTTGAGGCACGTGCCTTCTCAACAAATTCACCAGGTGCCACCTTCGCTTCGCCAACCTGATTGGCCTGCATTTCATATATCGACTTTACAGATAATATTCTTTTGCCTTTAAAAACACCATCGTTAATGATCATGTTTAAAAAATTCCCATAATCTTCCAAACCCGCCCTGGCTCCGCCGCCAAGCATAGGACTTTGCCCATCAACCTCACTCACAGGTGTAAAATGGGTTAATTTCATTTGTAGCGGCCGGGCTATCTTTTCCTGAAATATTGTTTCCCAGTCTTTTCCGGTTGCAAGCTCAGCTATACGACCCGCTACCTGCATCGCCAGCCCGCCATATTTAAATTTAGTTCCGGGTAGCGTGTCTGCCGGTAAATTCACAATATGAGCAACTGATTCTTTTAAAGTCTGGTAGTTATCGCGATGTCGCCCTTCAGGTTGATAATCCGGATATCCGGCTGTGTGCGACAATAGTTGTCGTAAAGTAGCTTTGCCTTTGATATCCTTAAACTCCGGTAGCCATTTACTCACCTTGTCATCCCATGAAAGCTTACCTTCATCAACTACAGCCGCTATGGTTGCTGCAGCCAGCCATTTACCTGCTGATGCTATATAAGCAGCCGATCCGGGCGTATAGCTGCCAAAATATTTTTCATGAATTACCAGATTATTTTTTGCTATGAGGATGGACGCTCCGGTATAATATCCACTATCTACCCAAGCTTGAACTTTCCTATCGAGATATGAAAAATTATATTTTGGAGAGTTTTCATTGCTTTGGGCAAAAAGGCTTATGCTCATCACCATTAATGATAATATCTGCATAATTATCATAAGATGGCTAAAACTATATTTTTCTCTAATTATCGTCACGAAACCAATTTATTATACCATAAAATATAATGCACACATTTACAAAAACAACGAATACCTTTATAAAGTAAAGCGCTGATTTCATTTATTGAAATCTCACTTTATAAAACTTAATGCCAAACAAAAAGATTATCACATAACAAACAATCGGCAAATAATAAGCTTTAGCCACATCATGGTTGGCGATCTGGCCCATCAGCAGCGGGAAGAATGCACCCCCAACCACCCCCATAGAAATAAAGGAAGAGGCCTGCTGGGTATGTTTACCCAGGTTTTTCAGACCTAAACTAAAAATAGTTGGGAACATGATGCTGAAAAAAAAGTTGATCATCATTAAGGCAACATATGATGTCCATCCCCAGCCCTGGGCCACAATAACACACATTACAGCACTTCCTGATGCAAATGCAGCCAATAATTTATTAGGAGCTACAAACCTCATGAGGTAAGTACCTGCAAAACGACCGGCAGCCATCATGGCCATAAAAACGCTCATATATCCGCCAGCAGTTTCATTACTGAAACCCATTACATCGTGCCCGTAATTAATAAAATAGGCCCAGGTTCCGCCTTGTGCTGCTACATTAAAGAACTGGGCCACTACTGCCCATACAAAATGCTTGTGCTCGTATAGTTTTTTTGTTGGGGCAACATTTACATTTATGGCATCGGCATTAGTTTCTGATACGGCAACATGATGATCTGTTAATACTGGAACTTTTAAAAACAGGAAAGCGATAGCTATACACACAATCACACACCCTATGCCAACATATAACGATTTAACAGAGGCCAGATCGGTAGAATGTTCACCTGCGGTACGCAGCAGAAAATATGACCCAAGCGCCGGGCCGATGATAGTGCCTACTGCGTTAAATGATTGCGAAAAGTTAATACGCTGATCACTGGTTCGCTGATCGCCTAAAGATGCGGCAAAAGGGTGTGCCACGGTTTCAAGCGTTGCCATACCGCATCCTAAAATGAACAGGGCGATCCGGAAAAAATTGAACGACGCCGCGTTTGCCGCAGGCACAAATAAAAAGGTGCCAGTGGCAAACAGAATCAGACCTAAAATAACGCCAGGTTTATAGCCGAATTTCTTTAAGAAATATCCCGCCGGGATACTCATGATAAAATAGGCGCCAAAAACAGATAGTTGTATCAGCCCTGACTGTGATTTGGAAACGCTCAATACATTCTGGAAATGTTTGTTCAACACATCGCTCATGGAATGGAGCAATCCCCACATTAAAAAAAGAGAGGTGACGAAAACAAAGGTCACGATAAATTTCTTCTCGGTAAAAGCTGGTTTATTGGTCATCGGATTTTATTTTTCTTTGTTGGAGCCTCTGTTTTATCAAATGGTCTAAAAAGGTCGGCTGCTCCCAAGAGTGCAGCATGCTCCCCCACTTGGGCCAATTCTATTTTTACACCACTTAAATAGCTCTTCAAGGATGGTAAAAAAAGGTCAGCGGCAAGTGCGATGTTTCCGCATAGGATTAAGCATTCTGGAGATATCGTAAGGACATGTGGTTTTAGAAAATCACTTAAGTTTTGAGCAAAATCCTCAAATACCTGGGCTGCATCCTGGTCCTTATTAACAGCCCTGACAGCAAGTTCCTTTACATTCTCGACGGTTTTGCCAGATAATTCGTTATATCGTTTTACGAACCCCCTTGTTGATAAATAATCATCGGAAATAGTTTCCTTGAACGGTAAACTACCTAAATTCAAGTCCCACGTTTCTCTATTTATAAAATGAGCGGAACCAAACCCCGTTCCAAGGGTAACACCCATTACGTTACTATATTCCTTTCCGGCCCCAACAATACATTCACCAGCGATGGTAGCTTCTGCGTCATTTCTGAATTTAATACGGTTATGATGAATTTGCAGGGTTTCGGACAGGAGGTGTTTAATGTTAGCACCGTAGATAGATTCATATTTGTTCAAGCCTTTGATATAAGAAATTCCATTCTCATAGTCAAAGGGCCCGGGCATAGCCATCGATAAACCCGATATATGAACATTGGCTCTTTCCATGGTCTGTTTTAACACATTACTCCAGGTAAATAAAATATCCTCTGCCGGAGCCCGGCTGTTGATATCAACCCGGATCAGACTTTGCTCTATGATCTTGTTTTCTTTATAATTACATATTGCAGCTGTTACATGTGAACCACCTATATCCGCGCTTAGAATATATGGGGTAAATATGTTTTTAATTGGCATGTCCAGATTATTTTCTATTGTTAAATCCATTATTGAATAGGCTTATTTAATTTCTTCTAACTGCATTGCCTCACCTCCTGATGGTTGCAGACTAATGCTTAAAACCGTTTTGCTATTAACCAACATGTTACCCACACGCACATGTGTAGCTGTAGCAATACTGGAATCATCACTATATATTTTAGCCTTATATTTTTTTCCTGGCGTCAGAAAGCTAAGAGCGACTTTAAGTGATCTGGCCTCGTTATTGGTAATGGTACCTACAAACCACTCCGTTCCTTTCCGTCTTGCAGTAGTGATATACTCACCGGGCATACCTTGTATTATCCTTGTTTCATCCCAGGTAGTAGGGATCTCGCTCCAGAACTCCAATTCAGGCTCCTGATGATACTGCGAGGGATGATCGTACCAAAACAAGGTTTGAATCGGGCTATAGTAGATGGCTGCCAATGCCAATTGATGAGCATGGGTAGTTTTTATCCGGTGATCAAAGTAACAAATCGTATAATCAGCCGGACCAGCTATATACCGGGTAAAGGGTAAAATAGTATTGTGTGTAGCATCCGGCATTTCTTCGTTGCCCTTGATGCCTTCGGCTGTCATTAAGTTAGGCCAGGTGCGCTGCTCGCCAGTAGGTCTCCAGTCATCATGTATATTTACCATCACGTGGCTGTCTGCTGCTTGTCTTATGGCCTTTTCAATCCAAGTTGTCCACCTGTGGGAACCGGACTGCACAAAGCCAAACTTTACGCCTTTTACGCCCCAGCGCTGATAAATCCTGAAAAGACTATCGCTCTGGGCTAGCAAGGCTTGCTGATTAACATACAACCATACTCCTATGCCTTTTTGGCGGGCATAATCAATAATATCTGGCAGATTAAAGTCCGGAATAGCCACATGTGTAGCATCTGACTGAAAACTGAAGGCCGGGCCGTACCATTTCCAGTCAAATAGAATATATTGCAGTTTTTGCTGTGCAGCAAAGTCTATATTGGCACGAGCATCAACAGTTGTCTGGGTCATCACACGCATAATTTTGCCAGGCTGTATCCAACCGGTATCTTTGATCCGGCAAGCCTCATTCAGATTGAGCAATAGTGAATTGTTTTCAATCAGTCCACCTGGGTGGTCAGCAACAATTATGGCTCGCCAAGGTGTGGCAATAGGCGAGATGAGTTGCGCCTCTCCAAACATAGATGTAACTATAGTACTGGGCTTATCACTGAGTTTATATTTGGTACGGGCATAATCTACCAATCCGGCTTCTGCCAGGCAGAGGTATTGCTGGCCCGGTAGTTCTACGGTCAGCGGTCTTTCGCTCTCACCTGGCCAATTGTGCAAGGGCAGTTTCTGATAAGGAGCCTGCGCCCAATTGGCTACCCAGGCCATGGTTCCCTCAGGTAGTGAAAACTCAGTTTTTTCGTCTGTAATGTTATAATAAGTACCTTTAGGATTCTCCGGCAGATAATACCTGATAGCCGCGCCCTGATTATAAACCCTAATCTGCACATGCATTTCGTAGATTGGGTTATCATCTTTCTTAAGTTCTACATTAGCATAGTTGTATTGGTCTCTGACAGTAGCGCTTTCGCCGTTTAGCGGCGTCCAGGTAGAATCATGTGCGCCGGTCCTTATTCCTTCCACGACCAAATTTTCGCACCAATCAGCATGTTCATCAACTTTTAAGGCCATAGCGTTTTCCGACAACCGGTTGTCCATCCTTACATCGAGCAGAGATTCCAGTACCAGCGGCTTACCATTGCGTTCAAGATGGTAATACATAGCCCTTTTTTGAGGCTGTAGCTGTTTCTGATAAAAGGTAAGTACCAATTGTCGGTCAGGAGAACTGACGCGAACTACAGTACCAGGAATCGTCTCTCCAGCCCAAAGCAGTTGTGGCAGAGTTATAGTAACAAAAAAAATGATATAAGGCAAGCGTTTCATGTACATCTCAAAGTCTAATGTTGAATGGTATTACCCGCTGGTTGGGACGTATTGGTTTGGCCGGTTTTCACATTGATTGTCCAGGGTCGTGGTTGGGGAAGTGCTAATTGTCCGTCACCTATATGTAGCGGCATCCACAGGTATCTGGAATCCCATTGGGCGCTGGGTTTCCAGATATCGCCCATATAGATTATTGTAGTTTGCTTGGCACCTTCAACTTTTAAAAGCATAGTAGATTGCGATCCGTAGGTTCTTTGTTCAGGAGGGGCAATATCTTTAAAATCGCTCCACGGCCCCGCCAGGCTAATAGCGGTTGCATACTTGTTGGGATTAGGCGTCCATCCCGTAAGCAGGGAACCAATGCAATAATACAAGCCCTTATAATGTACAATGGCTCCGCCTTCCATATGCTCTGGTATCAGGCAAACATCCTTTTCAACATCCAGGTAGTCGTCTGATAGCCTGGCTATGTGGAAGCCATTCGGACGGTCTTCGAAAATAAGGTAGGCACTGCCATCATCATCAATAAATTGACCGATATCCCGGCTTTGATAGCCCAACGGCCTGAAAGTGCGTATAAATTTAAATGGACCTTCGGCTCGGTTACTTACAGCTACACCTACGCGGGCATAGCTGTAGCCAGATGCTGTATTCACCTGCCCGTTGGCATCCACCATCTGACCATCTATGTGCATATACATCACATATTGCTTATTCTTTTTATTGTAAAAAACTTTGGGGCGTTCTAATACCCAATTGCGCAAATTTTGATCAGGTCGCGTCAGGATCAGCGCATTGCCCTTAAATGTCCAGTTAACCAAGTTTTTTGAAGCATAACAGCTTACGTAGCGGTAAGCCGTATCTAGATCCCTTGTTCGTTGCTCACCATACCACAAGTAGGTGTCTTTTACTTTAATAACACCACCGCCGTGGGCTTGAATATGTCCACCATGGGTATCGGGCCAGATTGCGCTGGGCTTAATGGTGTCGGTTTGAGCCCACAAATACTTTGTGGAGCAAAGCAGGATTATTAACCAAATTATTTTTTTCATAGTTGAATTGTCTGAATGATTTTGTTAGGTTATTTCATTTTCTCCAGCCGCACTAAAGCTTCTAGGTAATAATAGTCAGCATAAATAATCGATGCGTCTATTTCGGTTCCCGCTGGGTGATGCCCGGTAGAGTGCAGCAAAAAGGCATCATTTACACCACGGCTCTGGTATGCTGATGTGGAAAGTGTTTGCAGCATAGCTTCTGCCTTTTGCCGGTAAATCCGGGCCTTGGGTTTATTTTTTATAAAGGTCGATAGTTCCAGCAATGCAGAAGCTGTTACACATGCAGCCGAAGCATCTTTAACAGCATTTGGGATAGCCGGGTCGTCAAAGTCCCAATAGGGTATCAGATCAGTTGGTAAACGGTTTAGATACACATCGGCCACCTTTTGTGCAAAATTTAAGAATTCCGCTTTCCGGGTTTCGCGGTAGCACATGGTGAAGCCATATATTGCCCATGACTGTCCCCTGGCCCACATACTGTTATCTGCATAACCCTGATGGGTTATCCCTTTTAATTTTTTACCGGTAACAGTATCATACACTACTACGTGATAAGAAGTATAATCGGGCCTGAAATGGTTGTGCATCGTAGTTTCCGCGTGTTTAACAGCAATATCATATAAACGCCTGCTACCGCCATTATTTGAAGCCCAGAATAACAACTCCAAGTTAATCATATTATCAATAATGGTATTATGGGGCCAGTTCATCTTTTTCACCATTCCCGGCCATGATAAAATAGTACCCACCTTAGGGTTAAACAATGTAGCCAGTGAATCTGCCGATTTTAGTATCACCTGTTTATATGCCGGATCTTTAATTAGCCGGTATCCGTTGCCGAAGCTGTTAAAGACCATAAAACCCAAATCATGATCAAACCCGCTATGCTCAGCAAGTGGCTTTAACTCCTGTGTGAATTTATCTGCAGCTATTTTCCATTTTTCATCCTGGGTGCCTTCATACAAATACCATAAAACCCCGGGCCAGAAACCGCTGCACCAATCTTTATAGTTTACATAGCGCCAGTCTGTTTTACCTTTGTCTATATTACGAGGCAGGTTATTATTGTTTGCAGGAATAGCATTTAATGTTTTTTGCGCCTGCACTGCACAATAATTTATATTGGGTAATATCTTCAAACTGCTTTGAGCATTCGCCTTAAATCCTGCACTCACAAAAATGAATACTGCGGCTGACCTAATGATATTAGAATGGGTTTTCAAATAATTATCTTTCATAATATTACTATCATTTCTCCTCGCCATATTCCCATGCATGCACCCATTTAATTAATATTATATAAAGGCGTTTGCCTAATAACAGGTGGATTAATGGTTACTAAATTGATTTAATGATACGCGCAAAAGCACATCCGGAAAAATCATTTATAATTGCGTTTCGAAAGTAGAGCAAAACAAAGATTTACACGGTAGGTAAACAGGTCAAACAAGGGGGAGAAGAAATGAATTATATAGAAATTCAATTATATTTTAATAAAATACCCCAAATTACCTCAATGCCCACCCATATAGTCCAAGCTTGATGGCTTTTCTATGGTAGACCTAATCTTGATTATGGAATACCTGTACAGCCTTAAAGTCATGTATTTCCATCAATGGACAGAATGGTATTCAATCCGGAGAGGGCACATTTGGATGGTACGTGGCTGCCTTTGCCTGAATAAGGAATTTTCAGGTAATGAAAGTACATGATTCGGCTGTTGGGCCTTCAAAAAACATGCCTCCCAGAATAAGATAGTAGCCATTTATTCCGGAGTAAATCCCAAACGCCACGTTAGCTGAAGATTCTAATGAACTTAGATTGACAAAATATAAGAATAGTTAAATAAAAATCTAATCTTTTGCTGGCACTATTCAAAAACTGGAAGGCATTTCATTGAATTGATTTTTTTTCAAAAAGATATCATAGTCACACAATCTTTCTATATCGAAAGCAGTACATTGCTCAGATATCTTTTTTATATATACGGTACTTTTTGTACGGTTCACCTTTTATTGCCGTGATTGCGTTGTTGATGAGGAAATTATCCTCCAATGTCCAGGACGCCTCCGCATACTTTAGTCTCTTCTTACGGTATTCTTTAATGATTGTTCCGTATAAGCAGGCTTCGATCCCCATTTTTCGGTAACCATCAATCACCCCCAGTAAAATAATCCTTATACCGGAAACTTTCTTCCTGTTGAGCAGGATCTTAAAGAGGCCAGTTGGAAGCAACCGCCCTCTTTTTACCTTTTTCAGCACCTGGTTAAAGTCTGGTATGGCTAATGCAAATCCAACAATCTTACCATCCTGCTCAGCTAACTGACAAAAGTCAGGGTCAAGAATCATTTTCATTTCCTTCCCTATATGATCAAATTCATGATCCGTCATGGGTACAAACCCCGTGTTTTTATCCCACGCTTTATTATATACTTCGCGGATGCTGACAGCTTCCTGCTTAAAGTTTTTCATATTGATCTTGCGCAAAGAAATCCGGTTACGTTTCAGGCGCTCACGCAACTGGTCAAGTAGCCTTAACGACTTGTCATCATAGCCGTCTTCTCCAAAACGAAAAGCAAGTAAATCCAGCTTTTTGACGAAGCCTATGTTTTCAATCAAAACCGGGTAATAGGGAGCATTATAAGGCATCATGACTATCGGCGGGAATTGAAAGCCTTCTACCAGCAACCCGCATGTTTCATTGAACGAAAAGTTAGTTGGGCCGATAACCTGGCTTACGTTTCTTTCCCTCAACCATTCGACGACAGCATCAAAAAGAAGACCAGCAACTATTTGATCATTGATACAGTCAAAAAAACCGAAAAAGCCATCGGTGGCCTGATTATATTGATTATGCCGATTGTTAAGAATAGCCGCAATTCTTCCAACAACTTTATTTCCTTCATAGGCCAAAAAGCATTGTACATTTGAATGTTCGTGGAAAGGATGTTTTGTAAACAGCTCTCGCTGGGCAATAAAAAGTTCAGGTACATAATTAGGATCACCTTTATACAGATCATGTGGAAAATCAATAAAGGCGCTTAGTCCTTCCTGGGGGGTTATGGATTTTATCTTAATCATTTTCGTGTTAAAATATTAGCACTTCTTAAACAATAGGAATGTCAGGGTTCTAATTCAATTATTATGCTGAGGATACACGGAGTCTTTTGAAATACCGGACTTTACTTTAGACCTTACTTTAATAGTATGTTGAACGGGATGTTGCTTGCTGTGTAAAGTGCGCATCAGGGCAACTACTACCAGCGCGGAAAGGCCTATCAATAGCGCTTTCTTATATAATCTATCTACAGACTGCGGGTACATTTTGCATTTATTTGATGCAAAAATGTAATGGATAGTCGGTATTCTTCTTTTTAAGTGACTGAAGTGCCTAAATTGGGCACTGAACGTGCAAAGACCCCATCTCAACTGCGAAGCCTCCTAGCTTACAAATCTGATTGATCTAACCATTTTTTTAACTGGGTTGACTTTTCACGACTTATCAGGATAGCTTCATTTGAGGGAGGGACAAGTTCAATTTTTAACTGGCCGTTAAAGGATTGATGGATCTTATGGATAGATTTTAGGGAAACAATAAACTGGCGGCTTATCCTGAAAAATACATCAGGGTCAAGTTCTTTCTCCAGGATTTCCAAAGTTTGATCGATCATATACCGTTGTGCATCATGTGTGATTAGGAACGTTGCTTTATTTTCCGAAGTGAAATAAGCGAAATCATTTGCCATCACCAATATGTATTTGTCTCTATAAGCGATTAAAAACCGGGAGCGATATATCGGCTGTTTGGTCTGCATACTTTTGACAAGGCTCAATATACTTTCGTTGCTTTCTAATCCAGCAATCGCCTTTGCTTTGGATAAACTATTTTCCAGTTTATCGGCTTCCAAAGGTTTTAGCAAATAATCTACACCGTTTACTTCAAAGGCTTTGAGCGCATATTCGTCATAAGCGGTGATAAATATCACGGGAGCTGTGATCTTTACATGGTTAAAGATCTCAAAACTTAAGCCGTCAGTAAGCCGGATATCCATAAAGATAATATCCGGCTGCCCATGCGTCTTCAGCCATTTGACACTTGCCTCAACCGTTTGGAGAGTTCCTGCAATACTAATGTCCATGTCTAAGGCATGAAGCATCTTTTCAAGTCTTTGTATATTCGGGAGCTCATCCTCGATGATTAAAACATTGGGCATAGGAATTTTATTTTTTACTTATTTAAATTGATCAATGGTATCTTCACCTGGAAAAGGAGATCACCATCCGTGATGACAGGTGCAGGGGCGTTCAGCAGACGGTATCTTTCCCTGATGTTTTTAATGCCCATATTTGTACTTGGCTCCGGTATCAATTTGGGCATTTTATTGTTCTCCACTACAAGGAATTTGCCCTCCGGAAAATAAATGTGAATATTCAATGGTGCATCTGTACTGAATACATTGTGCTTGATCGCATTTTCTATCAGCAATTGTAATGTCAAAGGAGGCAGGCAGGATAATTCAGCTACTCTTACCTCATCGATTCTGACGTTGATACCGTTCCCATACCGGATCTGATACAAAAACAAATAAGCTTTAATAAATTCCAGTTCTTCTTTTAGGGGTATCAGGTTCTGTATCCGGTTGGTCAGCATATATCGGTAAATGGACGACAATTTGGCGATGTAGGAAACAGCCGTTGATGGCCGATCATCGATTAATGCAGTTACGATGCTCAGGTTATTAAACAGGAAGTGTGGATCCAGCTGTAATTTTAATGCATCGAGCTGCGCTTGTGTAGTAAGCTGCTCCATTTCCAGTGACTTCAATTTTGCGTCGTTCCAACGATAAAAGAAATACTCTGCTGCAAAAACAGCAGTGATCAGCAAAGAGAAGATTACACCGACAATAAGCGTTTGTCTGAACATCAACTCATCATAACCAAAATAATGAGGAAAGTTGATCTTAAAAAACAAGGTAAGCACCAGGTAAACAATGATGACATGTAAAAAAAACTGTATACCAAACCTGATTTTGATACGACCTTCCCAGGGATACCATTTATTAAGCCATGAGGTCAGCTGGATACCTGTCTCAAACAGGGCAGTTGCATAAGCTACACTAAATAGAAACTCCAGGATAAAATCGCCGAACGCATAATATCGCCAGCTGTTAAAAGTACGGTCAAAAGGATTGATTAATGTAAGGATCAGGTACAAAACCAACCCGAAGCCCGGATAACCATATATCCTGTATAACCGATAACTGTGTTTATGCATATGCTAAAATAGATATAAACCTATAAATACGGTAAACGATCAATTTACCCGTTTCCAGGTCTCATTAAAGCTCAAAAAACCCCACTTTACTTTAAGATTCAACTGTGTACCCGAATCGTTGATCGTGAAACGACCTCGATAGGTCTTATTGTCTTTCGGGTCGATCACAATACCCTCAAAAACCTTTGTAGTCATCGATTTAAGCTCTTTCGCAATAATTTTATTGTTATTAATTTTATCTTTCTCCGTTTCAGAACTGATCTGTTTAGCGGTTAACACCTGTCCTTCTGGATAAAACTCGATAATATCTTTATCCGGGGTTTCCCATTTACCGATGATGGCTACCTGCTGCGCATGGGAAATTAAACCAAAAAACACGGAGAATACGGTGCTCATAATAATTTGTTTGTACACGGCTATAAATTTAAAATGGTGAATTATAAAGGCGCTTTGATACCGATCATCGCGCTGATTCCGCTCAAATGGGTACTTGATTTATTAGGAAGATTGGGTATAGTAGATCCCTGCCCTTCCAGGTAAAATGTAAAGGATCTGGATACTTTGTAATTGATACCGGCACCTGCGTTGATATAGAGGTAAGTACCGGAAAAGGTGGTATAATTGACAGTGTTGGAAACCTTATCAAAGGAGGTGGCCGGAACGTCAATGAAGGAGGCACCGGCACCGGCCAGGACAAATGGCTGCCAGCGACCAAAACTTCGCTGGTAACCAATGTTTAAACCGAGGTTGGTACTATTTGTTTTTGCGTCGATCAACGAGCTTAACGTTCCAAAAGCGTTTTGGGACTTGAAATTGACCGTGGTTTGGCCGAATTGCAATTTGATAAAATAATTTTGATGGTAATTAAGTTGCAGTGAAGTCATTGCGTTGGAGCCGGTCAGCGTCTTCTGGCCTTTTACCTGATCATAAGGTATAAACACGCCCACCGAACCTCCAAAATCCAGGTACAATTTCCGTGCTGTCGGGTCATCATTATTTTGTGCACGGGCGGCGGAGGTTAATGCGCCAATACATACCAGTGTAATAAAAAATTTAGTTCTTATTTTTTGTCCGGTTATTGAATGCTGTTTCCTGATTTTCATTAGTCCTATATAAAATTTAAAAAGTATTTATTTTGTAGTTGCTTTTTTTAGTACTCCGTTTTTAAGTGATCGTCCTGGCTTCATCGATGTGGCGACCAGCATTACTTTGTTTGCCCGGTTAAATTTTCGAGCTCTGCAATGGCTATCGCATTCGATAATTGTGCGGCATACAAGTTCACTTCAGCCTCTGCCAGCTGCGATTTTATTTCCAGGGTAGTGGTTTTGATGTCAAGTCCGGCAGCTTGCTTGTCCAATTGCTCTTTTAGCGCATCTTTACGGTAGCCTACCAGTTTTTCTGCTGACAGAATTAGCGCGTCCGACTGTTTTATCTTACGCCAGGCTTTGTCTATGTCGCTGTCAACCTGCCTCTTTGTATAAGCCATAGTTTCCTCCGCCTGCTTTAGCTGGAAAAGCCTTTGGTTCTGCACTTGTTTATTGGAGAAAAGGTCCTGCAGGTTCCATTTTAGGCTGATGCCAACATATGGGCTGCTGGTTGGCAATATTGGGTTTCCTTGTTGCACATAGTAGCCCGTTACAATCCCGAAATCGGGCAGATTGCTTTGTCTGGCCGCCTTTATTCCCAATAGCGCCTTTTCTTTGTTCAGTCTGGCTATCTCCATATCGGGATTGCCGGAGGCCGCACTCTTGTATTCATCTATTGGATTAAGTGATGTCTTATCCGGCTCAGCCTCCTGTAATTTTAACCCATCAATACTCAGGTTGGTAAGCCTGCTCAATTCACCTAAATAATCCTGGATCTGTATACTAAGTTTTAGCAGGTTCTGCTCCTGGCCGGCAATGTCCGCCCGCAGGCCGGCAATGTTTACTTTTGTGGTTTTCCCCGCTGCCAATGCACCTTCTGTGTCATACAGTTTGGCTTTTGCCAGTTCCAGTTTCGCCGTTTCGCCTTCTGTCTGTTTTTGGGCAATGAGTGTCCCGTAGTATAGTTGCTCAATTGCCAGCTGCAATTGGAGCGCTGTTTTTTCCTTTTCTTTTTGCAATAGTTTGATGTCGGTTTTATCAATGGCAAGGCCCGTATTGATCTTAAATTGCTGCAATATGGGCTGATAAAAATTAAGCCCTACATTATAGCTTCCCTTTTGGCCAACGCTGAATTTACTGGCCTGGGCAGGCAAAAGCTGGCTGCTCCCATTCCCAGTACTTACAGCACCCAATGCTCCCGCCGGTATAGTTATATCTGGCAGGGTAAAATTGTATTGATAATTTCCGTCAAGCGTAGGTGAAGGATATTTTTTTATTTCGTCTTCCTTTAGCTTGCTGACTTTTTCCTGCACCTGGTAATCCTTTATAGCAAGCAGGTGGTTGTTCTTGTTGGCAGCTTCTATCAGCTGTTGCAGTGAATACCCTGACTGAGCAGATAATCGGAAAGAACCGAAAAGTAATACCATCAATAGCAGCAGGCGAGGTTTTATATTATGCTTCATGTGCTGTATTTGTTTTATTGTCCTGTAAAATGTCTTTTTTATCACCGGTGTTGATCATGCCTATGTACATCACAGGTACAGTAAGCAAAGCCATTATCATGCTCCAGACCACCCCAAAGGATAGCACACTGGCCAGTGGTGCCCACATGGGCGATTTAGAAATGATCATGGGGAGTACGCCGACTGCTGCTGCCATGGCAGTAAGAAAAATAGGGCGCAATCGCCGTTTGGCTGCCTCGATGGCTGCGGTTTTTATATCCAGCCCCTGTTTGAGCAGTACATTGGTATAATCTATCAATATAATGGCGTTGCGCACCACAATACCCGATAGTGATACAAGTCCTATAAATGCGGTAAAGCTGAAATTATTGCCGGTAACTGCAAGACCGAGAATGGCGCCAAACAAACTCAGCGGAATGGTTGCCATAATAATGAATACCTCTTTTAGGTTTCTGAACTGGAACAAAAGGATAAAAAATATCAATAACATGCTTATTGATAATGCAGTGACCAGGTCGTTTTCCACCTCTGCTTTTCCGCCCTCTTCGCCCGCATATTCTATGCGATAACCGTTGGGCAATTTCAGACTGTCTACGGCCGGTCTTATTTCCTCAAGCAATTCGGCCGGTAATACATGGGGCTTGGTTTCACTTTGGACGGTTAGTGTCTTCACACCGTTGCGGTGAATGATTTTACCGCTTTGCCACTGGGGGGCCAAATCGGCTATCTGTCTTAACGGTACAGTCGCATTGCTTACCGGCGAGGTGATGTACACGTTTTGCAAATCACCTGTACTTTTGCGAACATCCGGGTTTAGCCGAAACAAGATATTTATAGGGCTGTCCCCCTCGTACATAGTAGATATGGGCGCACCTGTAAAGCCCATGTATACCGATTCTGCTATACTGGCTGTGGTAAAGCCCAGGCGTCTGCCTTCCTCTTTAGGAGTAATCTGTATACCATAGTGGTCTTCGCCAAAATCATTTCGCACCAGGCGACTCCCCTTAGCTTTCTTCATGATGTCTTCTACCCGTTCCGCTATGGTTTTTAACCGGGTAACATCATCACCAATGATGCGCACTTCTACCGGGGCTTTTAAATCCGTCCCCTGCTGCATCAGTTTTACAAAAAATGTTCCGTCAGGCGCCAGCTCCTTCACTTTCCCGCTGAGCTCTTCTGCCATTTCTTCGGTGGTTTGAGCATCAGTAGTGTTTACCAGGATCAATGCGTAATTACTTGTAGGTACCTCCGGCGTAAAGTTGTAATAGAACCTCGGTGCTGATGTGCCGGTAAATGTGGCGTAGGATAGTACCCTTTTATCACCTTTTATCAACTGCTCTGCCTTTAAAATAGTTGCATTGGTTTTCTCCAGTTTAGTACCAGTGGGCATCCATAGTTCTACGACAAACTGGTTGCGTTCAGCAGGCGGAAAAAACAATTCACGAACCCCTATCTTAAACACGGCACCCGTCAGCAACACAAATACAATGCTGGTAAGAATTGTAAGTTTAGGGTGCCCTACACACCAACTCAATGCTGCATTGTAACCATCCTGCATATAGGTTAGCACCGATTTCTTCTCCTTTTTTGGGGAATGCCCGCCCGGTTGGGTACTGTGCTGATGTAAACCTTTTCTAATAAAAGTATAACAAAGCAGGGGTGTAAGGAACAAGGCCACGAAGTAAGATGAAACAAGGGCAACAGCTACTGTAATGGGCAAAGTAAATATAAACTCCCCTGTAGAGCCTTTAATAAGCACCAAAGGCATGAACGAAGCAATAATGGTAACAGTAGCGGCAAGTACAGGTATCAGCAGATCATGTGCGCTGCGCCATGCTGCTGTCCAGCGCTCTACACCTTCATCCAGCAGCTCTACATAGTTATCAGCAATTACTATCGCATCATCCACTACCATACCCAGCACCAGTATAAGCCCGGCAAGCGATACCTGATGTAACTCAACGCCCAAGGCATTTAGGATGGCAAACGTTAAGGCCACCGTCATCGGAATGGCCATGGCCGCTACTGATGCTATGCGCAGGGGGAGCAGCAAAATAACCACTACAATAACCGATACGATAGCGAGAAAAAATTCTTTGATGAAATGCGATATACTTTCATCTACCAGCGTTGGCTGTGATACGAGTGTAACGATTTTTACATTTGCGGGGATCAGTTTTCTTGCTTCTGCTATCTTTTTTTCTACATCTTTCCCGAAATCCACAATGTTGTTTCCTTCGTACATTTGTATGGATAACAGCATGGCTCTGTTGCTATTAACTGTAATGGCGCTTTCGGGTTCTGCGTACCCCCTTTTAAGGGTAGCTATATCGCTGAGTTTCACAGGTGAACCGGTAGGCGAAGTGCCCACGATCAGGCCGGCCATCTCAGTTTCGGTATGGAAATAACCATTGGTGTAGAGTGGAGCCTTGTTACCCTCGGTTTTGATTTCGCCGGAGGCATTAATACTGTTCTGGGCTTTCAGTGACTGTGCCACCTGCATCACATTGACATCGTATTGCACTAATTTACCTGACGTTGAGGAAACCACGACTTCTTCTTTTTGTTCACCGATCCGCTTAACCTTTGAAGCCTGTGTCAGCGTGCGTATCTGCTCTTCTACTTTCTGGGTATAGCTTTTCAGTTGTTCATAACTGGCATCCTTACTCTCCAGCGCAATGACCATTGCTTCGGTGTCGCCGAAGTCTGAGTCAACAATCGGGCCCTGCACTCCTGCAGGCAGATCTACTTCTTTGGCAATCAGGAGCTGGTGTCTTAGTTTGTTCCAGAAGATATCCGGCTGTTTTACATTTTCGGTTAGCTCTACATTGATGACCACATTACCGTCTTTTGAGGTAGAGTAGGTTTTCGTTTTATCCACCTCTTCATACTGAAAAAGATACTGTTCCAGTTTTTGGGTAACCTGTTCTTCTACCTGAGCAGATGATGCGCCGGGAAATGAAGCGATGACCAGGCCTGTTCTAATCGTTATCTTAGGATCTTCACGACGCGGCATATTCAACAGCGAGTTGACCCCCACCGCAAATAGCATCAGCAAAACGGCCAGCGTAACCTGTTTATATTTAAGTGCTGCTTCTATAAAATTCATATTCTTAATTTTTTTGTTTTTCAATAGCTGAGGGGATCACAAATGATAACCGGTTTGATACTAAAAATAAAAGGAGACTGCTGCAAAAACCGGATCCGTGCGATCTGTCGATCTTACCGAACCGTTTATTTCATAATAGTTATTGAAGAGCCATCGGAGAGCTTGCTTTGACCCGATACAACGACCGATTCGCCGATAGACAGGCCGGACAGTATTTCGATTTTGTTTGCTGACATTTTACCCAGGCTTACTTTACGTTTGAAAGCTTTCCGGCCGGCTTTATCAGTTACGTAAACATAGCTTTGGTTACCTGAATCGTTTATAATACTTTCGGCTGACAGCAGAATACCTTCTTTTTGACCACTGGCAGAAATTCTGGCTTCCGCAATCATGCCGGGGCGTATATGCAATCCGACATTGTCTACCCCTATTTTTACGGTAAATGCCCTGGATGCAGCATCGGCTACAGCGCCAACTTCTGTTATCTTGCCGGCAAAGGTTTTGCCCAGCGCCGTAATACTGATGCTTGCCTCCTGCCCAATATGCAATCCGCCAAGTTCCCCTTCAGGTACAAATGCCAGCACAGTTACTTTCCTAATGTCCGAGACAACGAACAGTTGGGTACCTGCGCCGATGATCTCACCTGCTTCTGCCTGCTTGCTTAGCAGTACCCCACTGATGGGGGTGTATAGCCTGGTATCGTTCAGATTTTTCATTTCTAACTTCTGTTGTACCTGTGCCTTTTGCAGCGAGGCATTCATTTTTGAAAAATCGCTTTCGCTAAGACTACCCCTGCCATGTAGAAGCTTTAAGCGGTTGTATTCATCTTTCACCTCATTCATCTGTACATCGGCAAGCTGCTTGTTTAGGGCATAGTTAGTTGCCTCAAGGCTTGCTATCAACTGACCTTTGGATACAAACTCCCCGACCTTGCTTGATATAAGGTTGATTTTACCTGGCACCATAAAACCAAGTTTTACAGTGGTGGTTCCTTCAATATTGCCGCTGAGCGTTATCTCGTTAGTAATAGGGGTAGTGGTAACAGTTTCTGTTTTTACCGATATAGTACTATCAGCTCCACTATCGGTTTCGTGTGTTTTGCCGGCGCAAGCCGCAAAAAATAGCACTACGGTTAGGCCTATCAATATATTCAGCGCAGCATGTTTTTTTGTTGTCATCAGTTCCATCTTGCAATTATTTTGATGCAAAAATGTAGCTGATGAAAGGTCTATTTATTTAAAACTGACTGAGTTGACGAAAATGAAGACTGAAAATGCTAGACTCGCAGCTGAATTGACGGGAAAAAAGTTCAAAATAGAGACATTTGCTTAACAACCAAAGAGAATAAAATGCGTCCCCCTATTTCTATTAGAAGAGATACCCGGCCAGGTTACCGATACCAACTCGTCCGAACAGCTAAAAAAAGCAGTTCCAATTTCTGACTCCGCAAAACTATATAGCCCTTGTTGATTTGCTTTAACCCTATGAATTTTGATGCTATTGCGCCCAAAGATTGAATGAACTTTAGCCATATTGGATAAACTACAACATATTGACCATAGTAGCCAAAAAGGGAAATTCTTAGAACGCTTATTTGAGTTTTTGGAGGCTGTTGAGCCAATTTTGAAAGAGATTAAAATCTCCATTCCAAACATTTAAATTCAAAAACCATTCTGTGTTAGAAAGATCCATCTTTCACGACCTAAAACATATCGGCGGAAATTGAAAGTTATTTCCTATCCTTTCATCGCCTAAAAAAAGCATTGCACAGAATGAATATCGCTATATCCTTAAAGTGTAATCTTAAATGTTTTAAGGCTTGAGTGATTTGGTTTTCTACAGAACGCTTTGATATTCCAAGCCGTTCAGCAATTTCATTATTGGTGAGGTGGTGTTTCCGGCTTAATAAAAATATTTCACAACTACGCTTGGGCAGTTGTTTTAAACAGGCCTCCATTTCATTTTCTAGGTCGTGGTAGATCATATTTTCCTGGCCACTGTTTTCCTGGGTTAGTTTTGTCTCCTCCGGGTAGGATTCCAGGTACACAACAGACAGATTTTCACTTTTCTTTAAAGAACTATAGACCAGGTAACGGGTAGAGGTTTTTAAGTAGCTTTTAAAATCGGCGATGTTTAGATATTTTCTTCTGTTCCAGATATTAAGGAACAGGTCGTGAACTAGTTCCTCGCAGGTATCAGGGTCTTTAATATATTTATTCGCAGTTTTATATAGTATATACCAATGGCGTTCAAAGAGCGCTGTAAAAGCACGATAATCATCGTTAACGATCTTTTCCCACAGATCGGCGTCGCTTGGGAAGCTTTTTGCCATAATTGGTTGTAACAATAAAAATACAATTATAAGATTTAAAGGTAGATATTGAAATCAATATATAGATGTTGCGTGATTTTTTTTCAAAAATAAAGTGTGTGCATGGCACGAAAGTACCTCTATATTAATATAAGCCAATTAATAAACCATTATAAAATGACCCAAGCAGAATACCTGTTGCTGTATGAAAAATACATTGCCGGAGAGGCAACACCCGATGAAATAAAAGAGGTGTTGCTTTACCGTGATGAATTTGAAATGTATGTGGTTGTAAAGGATGATGAAGCCAATGAGTATAGTGAAACAAAAAGAAGGATATTCAACAAACTTAATAAAAGCACTGGTCAACCGATGATTGTTAAGCTCCAAAGAATAAAGTGGTGGTCTTCGGCAGCGGCTATTTTAATTTTTGGTACTGTCGGGCTGCTTTTTCTAAAAAATAATCAGTCGGTAAAGCCTTTAAAAAATAATAAGCCAGCTATTGCGGTTCATGATGTTGCACCCGGATCAAACAAAGCGATACTCACACTGGCAAGCGGAAAGGTAATTTCATTAAACGATGTTGCTAACGGAATAATCAGCAAACGGAAAGATCTTACTGTAAAAAAACAACAGGGCAGGATAGTGGAGTATGTTGCTTCAGCTGAAGATAAAAATCCGGTAACAAATTCAATATCCACTCCTCGTGGCGGGCAGTATCAGTTGGTACTTTCCGATGGAACAAAAGTATGGCTCAATGCCGCATCGTCCTTAAAATTCCCGTCATCCTTTGTTGGCCGAAACCGCACCGTTGAATTAACAGGCGAAGCTTATTTTGAAGTTACAAAAAATAAGGGAATGCCTTTTATCGTAAAATTTAACAATGCCAGTATTGAGGTTTTAGGAACCCATTTTGATATAAAGGCTTACGATGATGAAGAAACCAAAGCCACATTAGCAGAAGGGTCAATAAAAATCAGCAAAAACAGCCAGCAAAAGATGTTGGTGCCGGGCCAGCAGGTTGTTGTATCAAAATCGGCTGGTAATTTGGAAGTCTCACCGGCGAACATGGATGAAGCACTTGCCTGGAAAAATGGTTATTTTATATTCCATGATGCCAGTATTGAAAGTGTAATGAAAACTGCAGCAAGATGGTACGATGTTGACGTTGCCTATGATGCCGATATTAAGAATAAAAAATTCGGCGGGCGGGTTTCAAAATATAAAAACATCTCCGAACTGCTGAAAAACATGGAATTAACCGGAACTATTCACTTTAAAATTGAAGGAAGGAGGATAACTGTGTTGAAATAAAAAAATACTAAAAATAACAACAATTATGGTTATCAAATAAATCACCAGAAGCGTTGGTACCGCTCCTGATGATCTCCGGCAATGAGAAGCCGGGCCAGGTAACTAATATTAATCGTTTCGTACAACTAATTTAACCTAACATTCAAATGTATAAAATTTTTACCGGAATTACTTGCGGGAGTACTTCCTGCGCGTTATCCAAATTTTTGAGAGTAATGAAATTAACTGTTATTTTATGGGTAGTTGCCTTTATGCAGGTAAGCGCTTCAACATATGCCCAAAAAACCAGTTTAAATGTCAAAAACAAACCCCTTATTGATGTTTTAGATCAAATTACCCGGCAAACCAATTACAATTTTATTTATAGTTCAGATATACTTAATACGGCAAAACTTGTAAGCATCTCTGTAAAAGATGCAGAGCTTAATGATGTGTTGGAAAAGTGTTTTTTTAACCAGCCTTTTACCTTTTTGATTAACGGCAATACTGTTATTATTAAAAGAAAAACCGAAGTTGTAAAGGTATCGGTCGAGCAGGCCACCCCCATAAAGGGAACAGTTACCGACGATAAGGGCGCACCTTTGCCCGGTGCATCCGTTACTATAAAAGGTACATCGAAAGGCGTCATTACCAATAACAACGGAGAATTTTCGATTGATACCCAACCGGGTGATGTACTGGTTGTGTCTTTCATCGGATTTCAAACCCAGGAGATTAAAATTAGCTCTCAAACAAATATTGAAATTAGGTTGACAACGCTCACCAGCGGGCTAAATGAATTGGTTGTTATTGGATACGGTACGCAAAAGAAAGCTACATTAACCGGTGCCATTTCGAGCGTTAGCTCAGATGACATGAAGGGCCAGCAGATCACCCGCGTTGATGATGCGCTGCAAGGCCGTGCAGCGGGCGTTGCGGTTACGCAAAATTCAGGCGCTCCGGGGGCTAGCCCAAGCGTTATCATAAGGGGTGTTAACTCACTAACCAACTCCAGTCCTTTGTACGTAATTGACGGACAGATATGGGATAATGGTGGTTATGATTCCGTTAATCCAAATGATATTGAATCGATCCAGGTATTGAAAGATGCTTCTGCTGGCATTTATGGTTCGCGCTCAGCAAATGGCGTTATCCTGATCACCACTAAAAAAGGCAAACCTGGTACACCAAAGCTTAACTATAATTTTTATTACGGTTCTCAAACAGTTGCTAATAAGCTCAAATTAGCTAATGCTACCCAGTATGCCCAACTAAGAAACCAAGCTGTTACTAATGACGGCGGTACTGCGCCATTTGCAAATCCATCGCAATTTGGTACCGGTACAAACTGGCAAGACGAAATATTTGGAACAGCGCCTATGATGAGCCATAATTTGTCGGTAAGTGGCGGTACCGAAACATCAAACTATTTTACATCGGTAGCCTACCTGGATCAGAAAGGTATTGTTGCGACCGATCAATCTGATTATAAGCGGATGAACTTCCGGGTAAACACCAGTTTCCAGCCCAAAAAGTATATTAAGTTTGGTGAAAACTTTAACTATAGTTATACCAGGAGCACAACATTCTTTAATACCAACTACTGGAGCAGCGGCCCGCTGAACGATGCGATCAATCTTGACCCAATTACCCCTGCAGTGGTTACCGATATCAATTCACAGCCTAATGCTGCCATATATAACAACAATGCGGCGTACCTTTTAAGAAATGCACAAGGCTTGCCTTATGGCATATCAAACTATGCGCCTTTACTTAATCCATTGGCAGAAGTGAAACTATTCGATGGTAATTATAACTGGTCGCATAGCCTGATTGGCGATGTGTATGCTGAACTTAGCCCGATAAAAGGTTTGTCAATAAAAACACAAATTGCCGCCAGGCAGGCATTTTATGGTACGGAATCATTCAAGCCGATTTATTATTTAACTCCCACCAACAGTAACCTGGCGCAAAACAGCCAGTCGCGCTCATCTAACCAAAACCTCGAATGGAATTGGGACAACACAGCAACATATACCCGTTTAATCGGTAAACATAATTTTACGGTGTTAGCGGGTACAAGTGCTGAACAGGAAAGCGGCGGGTCGGTTGGCACTACCTACTATGGGGAGCCTATTTCTACCTATCAACAGGCTTCATTCAATTTTAGCTTGCCGCAGTCACAACGATTTGGCTCTGCCGGTGATAACCAACCCATCAAACATGCTTCCTATTTCAGTCGTGTTACTTATGATTACGATCAGAAATACCTCATCCAGGCTGGCTTTCGCCGCGATGGCTCTTCAAAATTCGGCACTGATAACATCTATGGTAATTTTCCTTCAGTATCGGCAGGTTGGGTTGTTACCAAAGAAAACTGGTTCCCTAAAAATACTTTTATTGACTATTTGAAAGTCCGTGCTTCTTATGGTGTATTAGGTAATGAACTGGCATTGGCCCCTTTCCAGTATTCGCCAATTGTAAGTGGTATCGGCAGTTATGTTTTTGGCCCTGCTGGCAGCCAGACATTGGTTACAGGTTATGGCCCGCAAACATTGGCTAATCCGAATTTGCAGTGGGAACGGGACAAATCAACCGATCTGGCAATTGATATGACGATGTTTCAGGATCTTACCATAACACTTGACTATTATAAAAAAGTTAGCGACCAATTGCTGATGCAGGTACCGCTTCCTTCGTATGTAGGTGTTAGCAGTGCCCCCTATTCAAATGCAGGTGGCATCACCAATGAGGGTGTCGAACTGCAGTTAGGCTATAATCATAAATTTGGTGACTTCACTTTAAAATTAAACGGAAATATTTCCTATAACAAAAACACGGTTACTAATCTGAATGTGCTTCCATTTATCAACACGGGCGACTGGCATAGTGCTAATCCTTCCACCATCCAGCGCATTTCAGTCGGCCAGCCTCTTAACTATTTCTACGGTTACAAGGTATTGGGCATATTCCAGTCACAAGCTCAGGTAAACGCGTATAAAGACGCCAGCGGCAACCTGCTACAGCCTAATGCGAAATCCGGCGATCTGATCTATGCCAGCACCACAGGCGCAGGCCCGATCGGCCCAAGTGACCGTCAAAACCTGGGCAGTCCGATCCCCACCTGGCAATACGGCTTTAATTTTGTTGTAAACTACAAACAATTCGACCTTAATGTATTTGGCCAGGGTGTGTGGGGCAATAAAATATTCCAGCAATACCGCCGCCTGGATGTAACCGCTGCCAATTATCCGATAGCGGCCCTGAACGCCTGGACACCAGGCAATACCAATACAAGCTATCCGAGGCTGACAGATTCTGATCCAAACGGCAACTACCATGTTCCTTCGAGCTTCGATCTGCAAAGCGGTGCTTATCTGCGTGTAAAAACATTACAGCTTGGTTATACATTACCAAAATCTCTTACCGGCAAATGGGATGTTAATCGCGTACATATTTATATAGGCGGCGATAACCTGTTTACTGTAACAAAGTATAACGGTTACGATCCTGAAATATCAGGCGGTGTTGATCAGGGAGTGTATCCAAAAGCTAGAACTATTCGGTTTGGTTTAGATGTGGCATTATAATTATTAAATTATTAAAAATATTATCATGAAAAAAATTGATGTTAAATATATAGCTGTTTTTTTGCTGGGCTTATCCACACTCATTTCCTGCAAAAAATCATTCCTGGAAACTGAACCTAAGGGACAATTTCAACAGGCGAACTATTATTCTACACCCGATGAAGCGTTTGCAGGCCTGGCAGCAGCGTATAGCCCTCTGGTAACCGAAATAGGCGGCATGGATGCGAGTTATTCTGATCCGCGTGGACTGTTAAACTCGGGTTCAGACGATTGCTACGCAGGCGGCGGAGGTTCAGGCGACATCGCTAACTGGCAATTGTTTAACAATTACCAAATGACTGCAGGTGCAGGGCCACAACTAGCCTTCTGGGGTATCGATTTTCTGGGAGTGAGCAGGGCCAACACCATTATTGATGTATTGCAAACTACTACGATTGCAGGCCTGGCCGACGCTACCAAAAACAGGTACATTGCCGAAGCCACCTTCTTGCGTGCGCACTACTATTTCGATCTGGTTAGGTTATTTAAAAATATCCCGTTAATAACCAAAACCCTGGCACCTGCGGATATTTACATGCAACCACAAGCTGATCCCGCAACTGTCTACACTTCAATTGAGGCTGATTTGCAGGCAGCAATCCCTAACCTGCCTGCGACAGTGAGCGGTAGCGAACTGGGCCGCATTACACAAGGGGCTGCAATTGCGTTACTTGGCAAAGTTTATTTGTATGATAAAAAATATACCCAGGCAGCAACTCAACTGGCCATTGTCAATGGTACACCGGGTGGCACAACAGCTATTTATGGTTATCATTTGCAAGCAAATTATGGCCAGATATTCAACCCGGATAATAAGTTCAACAGCGAATCTATTTTTGAGTGGAATTTTACGCCAAACCAGGCTTATGACTGGGACCACTGGAGTACTGTTAAAGGTGATGTTTACGTTCAGATGGTGGGCGCAAGAGATTATAGTGGCCCTGTATATGGAAGCGGCTGGGGCTTTAACCCGGTTACTACGCAGTTGGTGTCTGCATTTACTGCACCTTACTATGGCAGCGTTAAAGACCCAAGGTATGGTTACACTATACTGAATATGGACAGCCTGGTCAAAGTACAAAACACCAGCTACACGCCAAGTTACCAGAATACCGGCTACTTTACATTAAAGTATGCGCCGCTTAATAAGTATAAAGCAACTCAAGGCGTGATTGACCTTAACTATCCAAACAACTATATTGAGATCCGTTTAGCCGATACTTACCTGATGGAAGCTGAAGCTTTAATACAAGGTGGAGGCGATGCAACAAGGGCCGCAGCTTTGTTAAATGCGGTGCGTGCCCGCGTTGGCTTGACTCCTGTAGCAGCAACAATGGCTAACATTAAAGCTGAGCGCCGTTTAGAACTTGCTACCGAAGGGCACCGTTGGTTTGACCTGGTAAGGTGGGGCGATGCAGCCTCGACGCTTGCCTTTAAGGGTTTCATAGCTGGTAAAAACGAAATTTTGCCTATCCCGCTTACTGAGCTTGCCAATACCAAGCTGGTTCAGAATCCTGGTTATGCCAAATAATGGCTAATGGATAGTTTGTTATACAAGACTGCCGGAGGAATGCCGGCAGTCTTATGAATAACGATCCATGGTATAGATTTTCAGCATAAATTTTAATTCCAGAATAGTAACCGCACTTTAAACAGCGGGGCAGTTGGCGTATGCTTATACTAGCCAATTTGAAAGACTAAATCATAAAATATGAAAACAACAGGCCTGACAAGTAAACAACGGCTCCTCTATATTATTTTTTTAACTTTAGTTAATACAATTTGCTTCGCGCAAACGCCAGACCCATGGAAAATAACCGCGACAAACATCGACCCGTCAAACTATTATGGGGTTACCGTTGCCAACGGAATGATTGGTATGGTTTCGTCGCCGGAAGTGTTTAAGATCAAAAATGTAACACTTGCCGGTGCCTATGATTTATATGGCCGGGGAAGGGTAAGCAATTTTCTGAATAGTTTTAATTTATTGAACATGTCGCTCGACATCAATGGCAAACGTGCCGAGGCCAGGAGCGTCAGCAACTATAAGCAGGAACTTGATATGCAGCACGGCTGCTTTACCGCAACGTTTGACCTTGGAGATGAAGCTTCGGTAAAATACACTTATTATGCGCTAAGACAACTGCCCTTTACGGTTTTGATGGATATTTATATCACTGCTAAAAAAAATATTACGATCAATGCTACCAGTGCCCTGGAAACACCGGATGCTTTGCGCGATGTTCAAAACTATTATAACGAGGTTGGACCTATTAGTCTGCTTACTTCAACAGCAAAAAGCCCGACCGGCAAGTTGCTGCTCTGCGCCTCGAATACTTTTTTGTTTGATGAAGAACGCGGGCAGGAACCACGGGTGACACACGAAATGTGGGACAATAATCTGCACCAGATGAAATTCAGCAAAGCTATCGCCGCAGGACAAACTTATCAGTATGCAGTTGCCGGGTCATCAATTACGTCGGCGCATGATGCCGACCCGCTGAACCAGGCCGAACGTTTAACCATCTTTGCCAAACTGGAAGGCCGGAACCGTCTGATCAAATTTCATGAAAAAGCCTGGGACGACTTGTGGAAGAGTGATATCAAAATTGAGGGAGATCCGCAGGCGCAGGAGGATGTACATAGCATGCTATATCATTTGTATTCCTTTTCCCGCGCCGGCAGCGCTTATGCGCCTTCGCCAATGGGGCTGTCGGGGCTTGGCTACAATGGCCACGTATTTTGGGATGCTGATCTGTGGATGTATCCCGGCTTGTTACTATTGCATCCGGAGATAGCCAAATCTTTTGTTGAATACCGTTATCAGCGTTTGGCTGCAGCGAAACAAAATGCCTTTGCGCATGGCTATAAAGGGGCCATGTTTGCCTGGGAAAGTGCCGATAGCGGTGTAGAAGAAACACCGGTTTGGGCATTAACCGGCCCGTTTGAACACCACATTACTGCCGACGTTGCCATTGCCGCCTGGAATTATTATTGCGTTACGCAGGATAAGCAATGGTTGCGGGAAAAAGGCTGGCCGATACTGTCGGCAACTGCCGATTTTTGGGCAAGCAGGGTAGAAAGAAATGGTCCGGGCCATTATGATATTAAAAATGTTGTTGCTGCTGATGAATATGCAGAAAATATAGATAATAATGCCTTTACTAATGCTGCCGCAAAAGCCAACCTGCGAGACGCTGCGGCTGCTGCAAAAATATTAGGTATAAACTATGATCCCGACTGGGAAGCAGTCGCGTTAAACATCCCGCTATCAAAATTCCCTGATGGAGTAACTAAGGAATTCGATACCTACAAAGGTGAAAATATTAAGCAGGCAGACGTTAACCTGCTTGCTTATCCGCTCCATGAGATCACCGACCCTGCTGGTATCAGAAAAGACCTTGAATATTATGAATCCAAAGTGGGTAATGGCCCGGCTATGACGCATGCAATCTTTTCCATATTGTATTCAAGACTTGGCGATGGGGAGAAAGCGTTCCTCGCTTTTAAAAATGGATACAAACCCAACGCTTTGCCGCCGTTTGGGGTGCTCGCTGAATCAGCGGGAGCAACCAACCCATACTTTGCTACGGGAGCGGGTGGATTGATACAGGCAATGCTCAACGGTTTTGGAGGACTGGAGATTACTCCCAACGGAATTATCCAGGTAAAATCGAAATTGCCTGACCTGTGGAAGTCCTTAAAGCTGACTGGAATAGGAATTGATAAGAAAACTTATTTAGTAAAATAAACAGTCTGAACAGTGAGTTTAGGTGGATTTAAGATCTCCCATCCTTGAGAAAGATGGTAAGCAAAAGATCAATAATGAGGTTGATCTGGATTTAGTTGATGGCGTTCCGGGGTGAGATACGGAACGCCTTTTTTGTATAGTGGGGTATTTTCAATACAGGGTTAATTAATACACTTATAATCAGTTTGTATAAAATAGAATTATTTCTTTGGCTTAGCTATATTAGCCTTTAACTAATATTATTTAAAATGTCAAAAAAAGACCAGCCAAAAGAATTGTAAAAAAAGGAGAATCGAAGCATGATAACAACGAAACTGACTTAATAGATCTAATCGCCCAACTTATAGTAGAAATAATAATGGATGACGATGAAAATGATAAAGATTTAGACTCGGAAATTTAAAGAGTATTCGAACCAAATCCCCAAAAGGGATTAGAACACTTGAAAAACAATTCAAGTGGCTTATTAACAGGACATTACTTTAATTCTGGAAAAGCTTGACAGAAAAACATCTTAGCTAAAAAACAAGTAAATCATTAACAATCAACTCGTTAGTGATTTAAACTTGTTGTAGTGGGCCGATTTAACTTTGAACACTCTCTATTATTGTAACCAAGTAGTTAGGAATGCAGACGAAATTGGCGATGAGGGATCAACCAAAATAGTTTTTCCACATTAGTACCACCTTTTTTAATTTAGGCGACTATTTAGACAGTAATTGCCTTGAAAATCACAAGTAATTGAAATTGAGTTTAACTTAATTAAGTTCTTTATTTGCTGTAACACTATTTAATAAATTAGGTCTTTTAAAGAGTGCGCTTATTTAACAAAGGCAGATGATGAAACAGATAAGTACTTTTTTGGGGGATAACAGGCAAAGCAGGCTGCTGAATGGTTGCAACATTGCCCTCACCAGCTACGCCGGTAACACTGCTTTTGAAGCATGGCACGCACACGAAAACTCCGGTATCAGCTTCCTGCTAAGCGGCACGCACGGCGAAGACCTGCTGGGTAAGAAACATAAAAGGGTACCGGGTGATCTTAAATTTATACCCGCAGGCGAGCTGCACCGCTGTAGCAACTATGCGGCCGGTACCCGTAAGATCAATGTTGATTTTAATGAAAGCTTTATCCGCCGAATGGCCGTGACCGAGGAACAATTGGCTCATATCGTACCGAACACCATCACTACTAAATTTACCTTGTTAAAGCTTTATCGTGAGCTGGATGATAATCCGATACATACTGATGCATCCGCAGAATTATTGCTGTATACCTTGTTTAGCCCCGTATCGACTTCGGCTGTAAAAGCCGGAAAAGCCGCCCCGGAATGGGCGACAAGGTTAAAGGAACTGCTGCATGATGAGTGGGACAAGCCTTTCCATCTGGACGATCTGTCGGTAAGGCTGGGCGTTCACCCGGTAACCATATCGCGTTACTTCCCGTTGTATTTTTCATCGACCCTGGGTATTTACCTGAACCAGATTAAGGTGGATAAGGCCCTGGGGCTGATCAAAAGCACACCATTACCCTTAACAGCCATTGCTTATAAATGCGGTTTTGCCGACCAGGCGCACTTTACCCGTACCTTTAAATCCATTACCGGCTGTTTACCAAAAGCATTCCGGAAGCTATAATATTTATGGACTGGGTTAATTTCATTCAATTTTATCATTGATCCATAAACTAATTTTGGAAAAAAGATCATATGCGGGTTTTCAAAATTGTTAACAGAAAATATAGCGCAACGTTCATATTAAGCCTGTTATGCCTCTCCTTTCATGCCTTCGCCCAGCAGTTTGATCCGTTCAATGGTAAAGCAGTGGAGTTTCATGTGCAATTCAGCCGGTATTTTAAAAGCGGTGTCGATGAAAAAGCCTCACGAATCATAGTGATAGACAGTGTATCCCGTTTTAAACGTGATTCGGCCTGGGCACCGGGTAACCTCCGGTCGCATCTGGATGCATATGAAAAGCTGCTGGTATCCATAGAAAGGCATTATCAATATTTTACACTCAAGTGTTATGTCAATAACAAAGACACGCTATCCAAACAGGTTTATAGCCAACTGGGTGATTCCATCGGTTCCTTACAGGGAATGGTGAGCCGCATGTTGCTGAGGCCTAATATTGTTAAAGTTACGGGTACCGAAACAAAATACCGGTACCTCCTCGAACAGTCCGCCCGGGAAGCAACACATAACCTGACGGATCAGGAAGAAGCGGTCATCAACCGGCTTTCTGATGCCATGACCGGCCATCTGACCGACCGTTACGATGACCTGATGGACCAGATCAAGGCAGGCAACCGGTCAGCCATTTTAAAAAGCCCGGATAGCGTATCGCGGAGAACGGGCATGGCTGCTTATTATAAAGCCTACGATGATCACGGCGAGTTATTTGCGGCTACGCTGATCGATATCGCCCTGCAAAAAACAGCACAGGCAAAATTAAGAGGATTTAAAAGCGCTACCGAAAGGGCATACCAGCGGAGTTTGCAGCTGCCGGAGGCCAGCGTTAAACAATTGCTTGTCGAGATCACCGAACATGCCGGCGTACTACAGGATTACCAGCGGCTGCAAAGCGGCCAGGTAAAACGGGTAACCGGGCTCGGGCAGGTGCATAGCTGGGATACCTTCTTGCCCACCGGCTTGGTCACACAGCCCATGTCCTACGAACAGGCTAAAACCTTGATTTTAGCGGCGCTGGCTCCGTTGGGCAGCGAGTATGCACAGGCTTTTGCCCATTTACTTGACCCGGCTAATGGCAAACTGGATATTGCCGGAGGCCCTGACCGGGTGACCGAGTTTACTTCGGTCGGTTTCCCCGGCGTGCCGGAAAGCCTTTATATGAAAAGCTTCAGCGGCAGCGAAAGGGAGGTTTCGCGCCTCGCCCACGAAGGTGGCCACGCCGTTCATGAACAGCTCATGGGTGATCACCTGGCTGTACCTTCCTATAGCAAGGGGCCAGGCTTTTTATTCGAGGCCTATGCCATATTCAATGAATTGTTGCTGATGGATGAGCTGGAAAAGCGTGCAAAAACGCCCATAAACAAAGCTTATTATACCAAAATGTTCCTGGATAAGCTTTCGCTGGAATTATTCACATCGGTCGAAGAAGGCACTTTTGAACAGGGGCTTTATGATGGGGTTGCTGACGGAAACATTCATAACCGGGAAGATATAGACAACCTCTATGCCAGTATCATGAATCCATATGACATTTATTTTGCAGGCGAGCCCGAAAGGCGCAGCGAATGGACCAATAAACGCCTGCTTTATGATGATCCCATTTATAACGTCAATTACCTGTATGCGATATTGGTATCCTGTAAATTATATACGATGGTGCATCAGGATCAACAGGGCTTTGCCCTAAAATATACAGCCTTGCTTAAAAATGGCTTTGATGCCCCGGCTACAGACTTGCTGAAAAAAATCATGGGCTTTGGGCTGGATCACGAGGCTTTACTGAAGGGCGCCCTCGGGCTTATGAAAAGTAAAACTGCTCTTCTTCAAACACTTTACCAATCGTTCTAGTGCTAAAGGTCTATGGTATGGTCCGATCAAAATTCGAAATAAGAGTAACCAAACCGTCTTTTGGGTGTCTTGTAAAAAAAACTGTCATGCGCTACCTTTTCCTCTTATTCAATTTTTGTGTTGCTGTTCAGCTATCCCGGGCCCAGTCGGGCACTTATAAACAAATCGACTCCATTATGCGAACTGCCAATGAGCGGGGTATATTCAATGGCAATATCCTGGTGGCCCAAAAGGGCAAGGTTATTTACCAGCAATCCTGGGGCTATGCGGATGGCAGCAGGACAAAAATGCTGACACCCGGTCTTCGTTTTGATATCGGTTCAATAAGTAAAGAGTTCAACGGTACCGCGATCATGATCTTAAAGGAACGCGGCCTGCTCAGCCTGGATGACCCGATCAATAAATTTTTACAGGGGCTACCCGCCTGGTCGGCCAAAGTGAAGATCAGGAACCTGATCAATTACACGAGCGGTATCCCTCCCATTGAAGGCAGCTCACCGGAAGTTGACAGCGTGATCCTGGCTAAACTGATGTGGTTAAAAGCGCTGAGTTTTGAACCGGGCTCTGCCTATATCTATAACCACTACAATGTATACCTCCAGATGCGGATCATTGAAAAAGTAAGCGGGATGCCTTATGCAGATTTTATTAAAGCGCATATCCTGATCCCCTGCGGCATGACTTCATCAGCAATTGATTATCCTTTAACTGCGGAAGATGCAGCGAAAGCCTTTGACAGCGAATACAAGGACACCCCTTACCCCCCGGGCATGACTGGTTGGGTGCGCTTACCAATAACCGACCTGTACAAATGGACAGCATGCCTGGACAGTTATAAAGTGATCTCCAAAGCATCGGTGAACGAACTGGCGGCTAACTTTCCGGGTGGCGAAAGCAGCCTGGGAACGTCTGGATTTGAAAACGGTGAATTAATATGGCATCAGCACCAGGGGTCCAATAACAATTACGAAGCCCTTTTTTACAGTAATTTAAAAGACCAGGTGACCATTATGATGATGACCAACAACCAGCAAATGAAAGTGCATGGAATTAAATCGGCCATTTTAGCTGCCCTGAAAGGCGAACCCGTTATGGTGCCAAAAAAATCTCTTTACCTGGAAATGAGGGCTAAGGTATTGGCCGATCCTAACCAGGGGCTTGCTTTTTACCGGGATCTGAAAGCTAACCACCAGGACAAATATGATTTTTCATCCGAGATCCCCGACCTGATCAGCACCGGTAAATATTTGGAGCGGCGGAATAAACTGGATGATGCGGTTAAAGTATTCTCGGTAGCTGTTGCTTTAAATGGCAAACCTTCGGATATTTCGTATGGCTATGAACTGATCGGCGAATGTTATTTCAAAAAAGGCGACAGGCCCCATGCTACAGAAAACTATGCAAAGGCGCTGGAGATTGATCCTGCAAATAAGAACGCGGAAGGTATACTGGCAACGCTTCAAAAGGTACAGCGCTGATACTGTTCCCAAATTCGATTCCATCTCAAGCTATGTTCCAAAGAGAAAAAAGTAGGCCATACTATATTATAAAGCATGTTTAAAATTATCAACTCGTTAAATGAAGAAACAGGTGTTTACGACATCAATTTTGTGATGACCTTGCTTGAAAAGTATAAAGAACAATACAACCATTTCTTCGGCTTATACCAGATCGCGAACATGCAACCGAATAAGCTTCAAAAAGTGGTTGTTGAAACCAAGGCGCGAACGAGTGTGCCGTTCTGCAAGAAATCTTATCCGGAAGTTACATTCAGAAAAAAGCCCACGTTATTCCTGAACTATTGGGAAGAAGCCCACTGGTGTCCGACTTCGAATGAGATACCTGCAACCACTTAATTAGTTACTATGAAACTGACCTGGCTAATTTTATAGGGGCGCCCCGCAGCCTTAGTGCCAGAAAAACAAAAGAATGGGTACCGACTTATAAATCCGCTGATAAAAAATTAGTCATTCGTACCGATGATGAAGAAACAGGGAGTATGCTAAAAATTGAGTCCGATGATTTTGACAATCCTATACATATTGATGAAGTAAATAAAAAAGTTACCGCGGTCATTTCTTTCAGCTACCGTTTTGGCAAGGTAATAGCCGGTCAGCGGCAACACGAAGCGAATGGCGCGGAAGATGAGCGGAACGGGGTGAGGCAGTGAAACGATCACACAATCCAGCTATTAAAATTGAATATGCTGCAACGTTTAGCGCATATCTGATATCTTATAGAGGTATATGACAAAAAGAACAATTGGCCTTTGCTTTATGCTCCTTCACAGCGGTTTGGTTTTTTGCCAGCAGCTATCGAAAGCAGATTATCTGGAAGATCTGCAATATTTAAAAGATACGCTCCCGAAAAGGCATATTAATCTGTTTGCCAGAATCAGTAAAGCTGATTTCGATAAAAACATTGCAGCAATTGAATCTCGTCTGATTGAGCCGGACTATGAGACATTCACCACAGAACTTTTTAAACTTACGGTTGCGATTGGCGACGAGCATACCCACATTGAACCGATTTTCACGAAGGTGATACCTATCAGGTTTAACAAGTTTGCCGAGGGGATATATGTAACGGCAACGGATACAACCAACACGGATGTGCTACTCTATCAGCTAACCGGCATCAATGGACATGCGATCACGGAGGTGATCAACCGTTTTAAGGAGATTATTCAAAGCGGGAACCCGTCCTTTTTTGATGCGAGGCTCCTGAATTTTCTTAATAATCCGGTCATTTTGAAAGGGTTGGGGATCACCGGCAACACGGAGGAAACCAGGTTCGAGCTAACCGCTCCTGATGGTAAAACGATTAAACGCGCCATCAGGTCTGTAACCGGCAAAGACGCCGGCAGCCTGCCTCTTGTCGGTGTAAAAAACAGGCAGCTTTCCCCAAAGGAACACAAAAATTATTGGTATGCCTTTGATCCCGGGAGTGGTACGCTTTATTTTAATTACAACAATTGCCAGGAGCAGGACGGGCATCCGTTTTCCGTGTTTAACGATGAGCTCCTTGCCATGATCATAAAAAGTAAGCCCCAGCGTCTTGTCATTGATCTGCGTGATAACAGTGGAGGCAACTCTACTATTTTAGGCCCCTTTATCGAACGCATCAAACGAAGTTACCTGAACAGCAAAGGAAAGTTGTTTGTGCTTATTGGCCGGGAAACCTTTTCATCAGCCTTGATGAATGCGATTGAACTTAAGCGGGGCACATACGCCACCTTAGTAGGTCAACCAACTAGTGGCAGCGTAAATCACTATGGAGAAGTAAGGGGCTTCAGACTGCCCCATACCAAAATTGTTATTGGCTATTCTACCCGGTACTGGGAAAACTGGCAAGGACATAACGGACCGCTGACGCCGGATGTAACCATTGCCTATTCGGTAAAAAACTATTCGAAAGGAATTGATGAGGCACTGGTTTATACTGATAAAACATGGTAAAGTCTGCCCAAAATATCAGCGAATGCGCCATATTTAGCAATCGTTGCACTTACTCCATGTTGTATCGAACTGTCATTTATTATTTAATATTTTCCGGCAGGCAGGATAGTGCTGCATGACGATAAGTCCTTTATTACTTATCCAAATTGTAAGTTAAGTCGAAAAAGCCAAAGACATTCCCCCCTTTGGATCATATTTCAGGCTAAATTTCAGCCAGGGAGTAGTTGGCAGCCGAGCGCGAAAATAAGCGTCTAAATAAAAACGTTTATCATCGGTTTTTATAATATATCCCTTAGTTGCCCAATTAGTTGCCCAATCGATTTCGGCCGCGACGTTTATTTCGAGAAGTGGCTTTTTATTTTGTGTAGCCAACACCTGGTTATAGCCTCCCTGAAGGGCGATAATATCGCGACTGAAATTGCGAATTTTCCCTGTAGTGGATAAACCACACTTAATTGACCCCGTTTGGCCAATTTCAAAACGACCATCTTTAGTACTTAAATTCAGGCTTTTAGGAAAAGAAAGAAAATTGGCGAAGAAGGGTCAGTGCAATTGATTTATCCACTTCAGGATCAAAGACTTGTAAATACCAGCGGGGAAGTCGTCAAATAAGGGGTTCTTCGTCATCCTCACCAAGCGGCCAAACGCTTTGCGCGCCCTTCAATTTGCTCAGACCGAATTTTTTGTAGTGATAAATCAGGATATCATCTGAAGGAATAAGCTGCATGCGCAGCGCCTCGTAATCCAGAACAGGTACGGCAGGGTCCCTGAGCGTTATCTGCTCATTACCCATAAAGAGTGTTTTACCAAACAGATCCAAACTAGTATGACTTTTAGTTACCAGGCTGACATAGGTGCCGGGTACCAGGTTGCCAAAGCTTTCAAAGACTTCTTTTGAATCCGGCATTTGTTCAATGATTATGCCGTCATCACGCTTGAATGCATAATAGCCATGATCCATCAAGGCGCGTAGCTTTTCAATCTTCTCCCGGTCGTCATCGGTCACATCGCCAATCTTCACCGGGTCAAATTTCACAGCAAAGGATTTTTCTATCTTTTTAAGGGTATGGAAAAACTCCATTTGTTTTTTAAACTCCGCAGCCTGCGCCTGGGCAGTCAATCGTTGCTGATATACCGAACCGTCTTTTGCCACAATTTCCATCAGTTCCCCGGTGAATAGCAAATAAAATGCCCGAAACACCTCGTACGACTTATTCACCGCCATAGGAAATTCCGGTTCCCGCGCTGTAAAGTTCAATTCGACATGACCTTCCCTAATTTCCAGGTTGAAGGCGGCTTCAAACCCTGTCACTTCGACCTCGATTCGGGCTTTGCCCGGAATATTATTGAAAACCCGGCAATTCACTTTATGTAATGTGAATAGTTTTGCCGGGAACCTGACCCTGACCATACCCTCATATTTAGGATGGAGGGACACATTAAGCATTCCAAGCGATGCCTTGTCCAGAATACGGAAGCCTTCGATCAAAAAGGCAAAGCTTTCGAGCTGCTCGGGAAGGATCTGCAATTCACGAAGTGTATACCCAGTGGTGAATTTCTCCAGCGCTAACTTCAGTTCCTCGTCCGAGGTAGTGATGTTCAGGGAGTGCTGGGTAGGCCCGCTGGACTTTTTAATGTCAATCAATTGTGTGGCATTCTGGGTGGCCTTGATATTGACTTCCATGTCAAACGCTGTAATAAAATCCATTGCCGTTTGCTGTTCTACGATCCCGTCCTCCATGTCGCTTTTCACATGTGCCTTCAATACTTTTATCAGGCCGTTGATAAATATTTCACCGGTGGCAGGGATATGTTGCATGCCCAATTGCCTATACCGCTTAAGTTTGATGGGGTCGGTGCCCGGAGAAATGAGTATCCTCTTTTTGAACTTATTTTTGAGTTTCTTCTCAATGTAATCAAAATCAGCCTGAATATTTTCATCCTCGTAGCCAAAGCCCAGGAAAATGATATGCTGGGCAGAAATTTCGGAGATCACGGTAGCCCAGAATGGGTCCTTGAACAGCCGGTTGTACTGGTTACTGTAATCCTCTGTGGTAATCACGATACTTTTACCGTCCCTGATATCGCCGTGGACTTTCAGGATACGGGTTTTAGCGCGCTTGGTGCCGAAGACCTGCTGATTATTGACGATGACTGTCGCCCGTTCCCCAAAACCATCCTCGATCAAGCGATCATAATTCGTGGTGATCACCGACCTAAAGTACGCGATTTTGCCAAACAAATCATGGATATGGGTATCCTCTGGTTTTACGTCAAAATGTTCTTGTAGTATTTTGATAAGTTTTGCCCGGCCAAATAAGGTTTGAAAATCCTGCGTGTATTTTCGCAAATCGTCACTTTTGGTGATCTTTTTTTGGTGTTGCAAAGAAAGTGAATCATGTAACAGTCCAATCAGCCGGTGGGCAGACGGCATGCCGGTATACAGGGAAAAGCCCGAGCCAATAAACAGGCATACAGGCTCTTTACGGATAAGGTCAAATACTTCAGCTAATTCCAAGTTATCAATTGACAAGAATCCTAAAGGTATACAGATAAGCTTGTTTACGCAAATCCGGATTAATTCTTCACAAAAGTACCCAAAGGAAAAAATCCTTAATTTTACTTAAATCAACAATTACGCCTATGGGATTCCTGTCTTTCATCAGCAAGTTACTTGGCCAGGGCCGCAGGTTCAGTGGTACGCCGGAGCAGTATTTGGCTATGGTACAATACATGGCCGGGAAGAATAACCCGGAATACAGTATGGAAGAATTGCTGCAATGGGGCGAGGTCATGCAAAAGGTGATGAAAGTAAACCTGCAGCCCTACCGGGATTTTAAAGACCTGACGAAAAATGGCATACCTGATCACTCAATGATAGAAAAGGCGGACAGCAAGGTAAAGGAAATGGAGCAGCGGCGCGACCTGAAACGGGCTATTTATGGACCTGATGCCGATCTTGGAAAGGATGATGTGATGAAAAGCGATGATCCCGGCGCTGTCTTTGCCAGAAAAATGGTGAAAGACTTATCGCAGCATGTGCGGTTTTCGGAAGATGAACAGCGAAAATTAGATGAGCTATAGTAAAATGGGAAAAACGGTACTGCATTTTCTACCATAAGCAAACACTATTACCTGCCACAATTTTATCTAAAGGGTTTTACCAATAATGAGGGGCGTTTCTTGATCTGGTCGGTCAAAGACCGCAGGTTCAAAGGAAACGCCAAATACTTTTCGCCAGCCAGTCACTTCTTTTTGCCGAATGATAACACGGTGCAGACAGATGGGATGCCGGATGATTACCTGGAAAGGATCTACAGCGAAAACGAAAGCAGGTATACGCAGATTCTTAAAAAGATCCGGGCAGTCGACCAGGGTTTCGGGCTTGATAACCAGGATGTGGTATGGCTGAATTACCTTGCAGGAGAATTGTTCTGGAGGGTCCCTTCGCAACGGCCGGTGATCAATGAGGTTACCGATCTACAGCGACTGAACGAACTATACGTCGCTGTCATTGACAGAAAGACGCTTAAGCAAGTCAAGCCGGAGCAATTTGCAGAGTGGGTTAAAGCTGATCCATCCTATTTTCAGAGGCTGCGGAATGTTATACCGCAACCACTTACTGGAACCTGAAGGATTGCACTTGGCCGGCTACGGTTAAAACTTTCCGGGGGCCTTTCCGCCCATCTGTGGTGACAACCCGGTCATTTTGCGCCACCCGGAAAAGGCCGACCCTTTTCCGGACGATGTCATCTTTCCGCTGGCTCCGAATAAAGAGCTGTTCCGCATACGGGACATGAAGGAAATATTCGCGCCGAATATTAAATTTTATATCGATATGCTGCAGTTGATGCAGGCCCAGGAGTATGTTTGCTATGTAGCTAAAGACTATCTGCTCTGGCTGAAAGATGGATAAACCACATCCTATTGCCCCCTCTCGGCCTATTTAACTTTGACCACTTACTATCAAAGTAACCAAGTAGTTAAGAATGCGGACGAAATTGGCGAAGAGGGTCAATCAAAATGGTTTTTCCAGTCTGATTTCATTTTACTAAAATTACTGCTTTGCAGCTATCACTTTCAGTACTCCGATATTATTGTTACAGTAAAATAAGGTCTGAATGCTTATGCTGCATCTTTCCACCTACTCTCTCCAATATGTAACTACACTAAAATTCAGGCATAAATTTTGTCCCGACAATGGCATTTTTTCGAACCAATTTAAATATTTAAACATTGAGATCAACATTTTGTAAAAATCGTATTTTTTTTAAGCAAGAGTATTGATCATATCTATTTTATCCCAATCAAGGATAGCAAAATAGGAGACATTATAGTGAAGCTTGTAAATGTAGGACATTTAGCTAATCAAACTAAGGTAGATCTTTCGCGGTTTAAAAAGATTATCTCACGAGCAGGCTGCATTACCCTTACCGGCACAGCCAAAGCAAAAAATACTCTCTTTATTTAATAAATGAATAAACAATTATAATTTTATTAAAGAAAATCTATGAAAAACAACACTATCAGCCAAAAAATTCAAGGACATTAAAAATTATGCAATTATTTATTAACTAAATGGATAACAACCTGCTCATCACGATTACAGGATACTACGCCATTACTATAATGTAACTCGGCTAGCTGGATTACACTCCGCTTATCCCCGAACGAGCCTTTAGCAGCCGGTTTATCTTTTGCTCGGCCAGGATGGGTAAAATAGAAAATATATGCCCTGTTATTATTTACCACTACATCGCAATGGCCGCCAATGGCCTGCTCGTCCATACCCTTACCCGGTTGCTCTAAAATACGGCCCTCCTGTTTGGTCCACTTCAATAAATCATCAGAGCTGTAAACCTCCATCCCTTTCCACACATCCACGATCATGAAATACTTATTTTGCCACCTGAAAATTTTGGGGCCCTCACCATGTGCCGGAATGGCGATGCCTTTATCTGTCCAGTTATACAGATCGGTACTTTCGGCATATGATATTGCTTTGCCTTTCTTTTCGTCATTATACCACAACCGCCATAAACCATCTGAAACTTTAACAATAGAAGCGTCAATTACGTGATGGGTACCTAATGGTAAAATGGTTTCAAACCTCCAATTGATCAGGTCGGCACTGGTTAAATGAACAATTTCCCGGGGATGGTCCCAATCAGTAAATATGCCCGGCACATAGGTTAAATACATATGATACAAACCTTTATTTTCAATAATATCCGGGGCCCAGAATGTATAACCAGCGTTAACGCGGTAATTCATATTTGCCGTATCCCTGTATTTCCACACCCTGCCATCTTTTGATTCGGCTATCCCAATTTTAGTGCCATGCACCCATTGAACCCCGGTTGAGTCATTTAACATGGCGCGACGATTGGTGTAAAACATCCACCACATTTTTTGCTGTTTATTATAGATCACTACGGGGTCCGCAGCTCCATGCTCAAGAGGATCATCAAACAAAGGTTTCGACACTGCTCTTGTTTGCGCATGCAGGCTGCTAACCATTGCGATAAATAATATCACCATACATGGCCTGACAATTTTATTGATCGGGTTCATATTAACATTCTTTTGTTTTCGGGAAGCTTAGTTCTGAAAAGCCATACAATAAGCTAAGGGTTATAAATTTCTATTTTCCCATTATTTACATGGAGAGGCAACCACAGATAGGTAGATCTCTCCAGATCAGTTTTATTCCAGACATCTCCCATAAAAATAAACCTTCCCGGCTTATCAATAACAGGCAGAACAAACGCGCCCTGCGAAAAGAAAGTTACCTCTGCATTTAATCCCTTGCATGGATTACCCTGCTGCGTCCAGGGACCCGTTACTTTATCAGCAACTGCGTATGATGCTGCATTCGGCGACCAGCCCGTACAACCAGAAGTAATTAAATAGTATTTCCCTTCATTCTTAAAAATAGCAGGGCTCTCTCTTTTTTGGTTCTCAAATATTCTTGAATATGTTTTTGTTGGTTTTAAATAATCATCGCTCAACAGGCAAACATGCATTGTGTTGTTATCTTCGGATGAATAAACGAGGTAGGCTTTCCCGTCATCATCTTTATACAAGGTCATGTCCCTTAACATTTGATCATTCGGCTTAACACTGCCCAGGTACCGGTATGGCCCAACAGGGCTATCACTTATGGCAACGCCGCCCCGCGAGTAGTTATAATCATTTTTATCTATGTGCATCCACATCACAAACTTCTTTGTACGTTCGTTATAGATCACTTTAGGCCTTTCTATCACCCTGCCGGTATCCAGATCGCTGCCCGGGTCATTGACTGTGGGCTTTAAAGCCACACCCCTATATTTCCAATGTTTAAGATCAACAGATGAATAACAGGATATCCCTCCCGCCGGAACGCGGTAATCTTCCCAGTTTTGACCTGGAACAAGCCAGGTCTTTCCATTTTTTATTTCACCAAAAAGGTAATAAACACCCTGGTGATACATTACACCCGGCCCGTGGGCGTTAACAGGTTTCCCATCTGTATCAGATAATACCTTACCGTGTACAAGCGTATCAGCAATGAGGCTGTTTGTATTTGCAAAGGCTAAACTTTTAATAACTATTAATAATGCAATAAGTGAGATGTGTTTCTTTTTCATTAAGGTTGATGTTATCAGGATATAAAATGACTGGAACCACCGGTACGTTGGCTCCAGTCATTTTATTTAACTTTTATTATTTTTCTTTTCAGGCAAGGCGTAAACCCTGTTCCCTGGTTGACATTTTTGTTAATTTCCTAAGTTAGGATTTAACTGAAGGTCGCCGGCAGGGATAGGTAAATAATATTGCGGCGTTCCGATCACCGCATTTTCTGACGGGTCTCTGCTCGCAATAACCTGTGCTAATAGCTGCAAGCGGGTTATATCAAACCACCTGGTATATTCACCCGCAAATTCCCATGCTCTTTCACTAATTACCGCTTTTACAAAATCGGTACTTGATAAACCTACCAGGGGAGCTAAGCCCGCGCGCGACCGTATGGCGTTAACACTTGCATATGCCTGGTCATTAACAGCCCCGGTCCGGGCTTGGGCCTCAGCATATATCAATAAAACATGAGCATACCGCATCATTTGAACGGTACCGCTTGAGCCATCGGTACTTCCCTCAACAGGAGCCCTGAATTTCTCAAAATAAGGATGTTTTACTGCATCGTTCTGCCATGGTATGGTAGTACCATCAGACTTTTTAATAACCGTATGAAAAGTGGCATCCTTTCTTGGGCCGGCCGGAAAATCATTGAAAAATTTGATCTCAGTAAAATAGTCATCCCAGCCGTTTTCTTCTCCCGGCATTGCAGAAGAACCATAAAGCGCGTTTGAATTAAACCAATTACAGGTACCGCAATTATGAATAGCAAAAACCTCTTCGGCGGTTGTTGTTCCTAACCTGGTATTCTGCCATAAGGTGTTCAGGTCAGACACCAGATCGAAACCATAAGCAGCTTTATTATCTATTACTTCCTTTGCTTTTGCAGCGGCCAGTGCATATTTTGAATTATCATTAATGGGCCAGCCGCCTTCTGTAAGGTAAACATCAGCAAGCAGTGCCGATGCGGCACCTTTGGAAGCCCTGCCTGCATCCAGTTTTTTATTTTGCATCAGTTTTTCAGCATTCAAAAGATCACTTTCAATCAGCTTATATACTTCGGCCGGAGCGGATGTGGCAACCTTTAAAACTTCTGGGCTGTAAACTTCTGAAGTGATCAGCGGGATTTTTCCCCATAACCTGATAAGCCAGTAATAATCAAGCGCACGCAGGTAATAAGCTTCGCCCAGGATCTGATTTATAGAGGCAACATCGCCTGTTGTTGACTTATAATTGTTGATGATGTTATTGGAGCCCTGTATAGATTTGTAACACCCGTTCCAGATATTAAGCATCCTGCCATTTAAACTGGAAACATGATATTGATCAAACTCCCTCAGATCGGCTTTATTACTGGCCGGATGAGTGGTCAGATCATCCGAACCCATTAACACAGCAGACACCGCTGCCGTGGTAAAGCCGCTTACCCAGGTAGTTGATAATGGCTTATAAGCCCCCACCAATGCTGCATTTAAACCGGCTACCGTACTTAAGGCCTGTGCTCCTACAACCTGCCCTTTGGGATCTTCTTTCAGCGCTTTTTTACAACCAAGCACAGAAAGGATCATTGATATAATTAAAATCTTTTTCATAATTAACTTTTCAATATGTTTTAAAACTTGAATACCGCGCCTGCATTAAATGTCTTAGAGTTGGGATATGAGCCAAAATCAATACTTTGGGTAACATCCGATCCCGAACCGGCATTGGTTGATTCCGGATCAAATCCTTTATACTTGGTTATGGTAAACAGATTGGTGGCACCTACAAATAACTTAAGGTCAACACCTTTAATGGTGCCCTTTGGCAAGTGATAAGAAACGTTCAAGTTCTTAAGCCTAACAAAATTTCCGTTCTCCAAAAAACGGCTTGATTCAAAATAGTCCTTATTGGTAGAACTGAATGCAGGGATGTTTGAAGTTTCATTAACACCGGGTATATACCTGTTCAAAACCCCTACGTTGGTAGCTTGCTTGGCATCAGCATTAGCGGTTATAGAACTGGCGTAAGTATAATCCAGCTTACTAAAGCCCAATAAGGATTGTACGAAAATATTTACCGAGAAATCGCCATAGGTAAAGGTGTTATTCCAGCCCAGCGATTGCTTAGGCGTACCGTTGCCGATGATCTGAAAATCACTGCCATTTATCGCGTTGTCGCCGTTCAGGTCCTGGTAATGTGAATCACCTGGCTTATTGCCATATTTTGCTGCTTCAGCCGCTTCGCTGGGTTTCCAGGTGCCCAAATATTTGAGCCCCCAATATGATCCGAGCGCATAGCCTGGTTTAATTATAAATTCGGGTTGGGTAGACAGGCCCGCACCCGCGTTTGCTACGCTTTTGTCTGAAAACACGCTGGCTAACGACCCTAAGCTTTTAACAAGGTTTTTTTGAAATGTTATATTAAAGGAGCTTGACCAGGTAAACTTACCCGATTGAACAGGCGTACCCCCAATGTTAAATTCAAGCCCGCTGTTTTTCATTTTCCCGACATTACTAATAATGTTACCTCCGCCTGCATAAGCCGGCAACGGAAGGGATAAAAGCAGGTCCCTGGTGTTTTTCATATAGGCATCAGCAGTAAAACTTAACCGATTATTAAATAAGGACAGGTCTAAGCCCAGGTCTTCTGCCTGTGTTGTTTCCCATTTCAGGAAAGGGTTGGCGGCATTACCAAGCACGATCCCTGAAGAAACCGACGTATTGTTAAAGCTATTGGCGGCCGAAAAGGCATCGCTGAGATAAGTGGACAGCGTAGCGTATGGGTTAATAGCCTGGCTCCCTGTTAAACCCCAGCTGCCCCTGATCTTAAATGTGTCGAAAACGTTTAGTTTTTTAATAAAGGGCTCTTCGGAAAGCTTCCAGCCTAAAGCAACGGACGGAAAGGTACTTTCCTGGTTAGTGGGTTGGAATTTTGAAGACCCATCCCTCCTCACTGAAACTGTCAGCAAATATTTGTCCTTATAAGCATAGTTTACCCGGCCTAAATAGGAAATCAAAGCCGACCCCGAATAAGTTGAACCAGCCGACTGCGTCGTCGACAAGGCAAGGTTATCAAACCCCAGGTTAGCAAATGTAAGGCTATTAGCGTTGGCGCTAAAACCTGTTGAAGTATACTTTTGCTGTTCAAATACAGCAGTAACATTTAAGCTATGCACATTGTTGAATATATGCGAGTAGTTTAACGTATTGGTATTTTGCAGATTGAACAGCTCTGTAGATGTGCGGCTGGCATTTGGAATATTATTGGTTACAGAGGGGCCGGAATAATTTTTACCCTGTATGTTTTGATAATCAACACCAAAGCTTACATCCAACGACAGGTCTTTGAAGAAATGGTAATTTGCGCCTCCATTTAAGGTTATGTTGGAATTGTCAACGATGTTTTCTACGTCATTGGCCAAAGCTACCGGGTTATAACGAATAGAGCCCAGCGGATCTACAAGGGTATATGTGCCCGCAGCTGTCCTTACCGGCGTAGTGGGTGCCCATGCCAAAGCCTGATTTACAGAGCCCCCAGTACCCTGATTATTTGTATTCAGGTTTTCTCTCCTTATAGCCGAAATATTAAGCCGGGTGCTCAGTTTATCAGAGAACTTTGAATTAATATTTGACCTGAGGGCGTAACGTTTATAGTTGGAGTTGATAACGATACCATTTTGATTGAGATAATCACCGGAAATATAGAATTGTGTTTTGGCATTGCCACCGGAGTAACCTAATTTATATTCCTGCCCGGGCGCAGTCCTGAAAACCTGATCCTGCCAGTTAGTTCCACCATTGGCCTTGAAATTGTCTATCTGCGCCTGGGTAAAATAAGGTGCCAACCCAAGAGCTGTATTTCGTGTATTTACCGTGGCAGCAAAGTCGGCTGCACTTAGCAGGTCCATTTTCTTGATAACCCTCGATGTATAAAAAATGGGTGTAAGGGTTATTTCCTGCTTTTCTGCATTTCCTTTCTTTGTTGTAATTAAAACAACACCGTTTGCTCCCCTGCTACCGTAAATTGCTGTGCTCGATGCATCTTTCAAAACTTCGATATTGGCAATATCATCAGGGTTAAGGTTATTGAAATCGCCGCCTATAAAACCATCAATAACATAAAGCGGATTGTTATCTCCCAGTATAGAATTGGAACCCCTCACCCTGATCTTAACATCACCGCCGGGTGCGCCGGAATTGCTAACCACCTGCACACCGGCAACCCTGCCTTGCAAGGCCTGGTCAACACGGGTAACAGGCTGGTCTTTAAAATCTTTTGACGACAGGCTGGACAAGGAACCTGTTACATCTGATTTTTTTTGTGTACCGTAACCTATAACAACCACCTCCGACAGATTTTTGCTATCAGGAACCAGTACAACATTAATGGTAGAGCGGCCATTGATCTGTACTTCCTGCTTTAAAAAACCGATATAGGAAAATACCAGTGTCCTGCTTTCTTTCGGTACATTCAACGAATAATGGCCATTGTTATCCGTGATTTGCCCTACAGTAGTGCCTTTTATCCCCACACTAACCCCAGGCAACGCAATTCCTTTTTCATCTTTTACAATACCGGATACGCCCGCTGTTTGTGCGCCGGCGATGAATGAATGGAATACAAATAACAGGATGCACAAAGCTGTCAGCTTTCTCCGCCGAAACGTTTGCCCGGAACCGGCAATCAACGGTAATGTAATGGGTAAAGCCCCATTAATGGAATGTAAATTTTTACTCATAATAAATAATTTGTAAATAATTGGGTTATCGAATGTTACTATGCCTGCCAGCTAAATCAGTCAATTAAAGGAAGCGGGATGTAACAGTTGGTTGATACAAATGAATAGAAAAAACAAGCCGGTGAGTGCGCTCTAACGTCCATATTATGCGCTCAAATAGTTAAAAAAAAGCCCCATAACGGGCGTTATGGGGCTTTTTAGTTATTGTTGGTTAATTAACTACCTTTAACTTCTTTTATAAATTGAGATGGGGTTTTCCCAAATTCCTTTCTGAATGCTTTTTGAAAGTAAGAAACACTCAGGATCCCGATCCGTTCGACGAGCTCAATTTGGGTTACATCTTCATGGGTCATGATATGGGCCGCTTTTTTTAATCGGATAGTCCTCACAAATTCGTTGATGGACTGGCCCGAGATACTTTTTATTTTCTGATAAAGCTTGGAACGGCTGGTGAACATGTGCCTGCAAATGTAATCCACATCCAATTCGGGCGTTTGAATATTGGTTTCAATAAGCTTAATTAATTTATCTAAAAATTCTTTGTCTTTAGCCGAATGCACTAATTCGGTAGCCTCTGCATAATAATCTTTAGTGTACTTTATTTTCAGCTTTTGTTTTTGCTCAAACAGGTTATGTATAGTTAATAATAGCAAGTCGGTGCTTAGCGGTTTGGAAAAATAATAATCGGCACCTGATTCAAGCCCTTCAAGCTTGGCTTCCAAAGCATCCTTTGCTGATAAGATCAAAAAGGGGATATGACTTGTTTCAAATTTCTCTTTTACTTGTTTACACAGTTCAACGCCATTCATAACCGGCATCATCACATCGCTGATTATTAAATCCGGAACTGTTTCAACAGCCAGGTCAAGGCCCTGTTTTCCGTCAACGGCTTCGTACACTAAATAATGCGGCTGTAACACATCCTTTAAAAAAGACCTGAGCTCATCATTATCCTCAACCAGCAAAATATGTTGCTTAGCAGCAGTTGTCGCCTTGGTTTCCTGTGGCAAAGGTTCAGGTTTGGCCGCCATTAGAACATCCGCATGTTCAATTTTTTCCAGCATAGTTGCCGGTTGCTCAGGGTTATGGTCGTTTCTTTCAGTCAATGAATAATTTGTCTCTTCAAGTGGAAGCGCAATAATGATCTCGGTTCCTTTATGACGCTCACTGTAAACGTATATATCACCTTTATGCAGCAAGGTTAGGCTTTTTACAAGTGCAAGCCCTACACCTGACCCCAGGTGATTATTACTGATGCGGTAATAACGATCAAATATCTCACTAATGGATTCTTTTGAAATACCAATACCTGTATCAATAACCCTGAAGTATATATATGATGCAGCCCGGTGCTTGCTTAATAAACGATATTCGGCACCATAAGCCGGCCTGAAATCATCAAAAGCAAAAAACACATCCAGGGTAATTTGTCCCCCGGCAGCCGTATATTTAAATGAGTTATTCAGCAGGTTAAATAATATCTTTTCAACGATCTGCTGATCAAGCCAGATTGTTGTACGCTGCTCCGGAAGCTTTAAGGTATAAACTATCTGTTTATTCCCGGCCAAATTCTCAAAGTCATCAAACAGCGCATTGATAAACCCGCTTAGACTGATCTGTTTTACCTGGAGCTTAATAACACTGTCGGCCACCTTGCGAAAATTCATCAGCTCATTGATCAGGTTGATCAACCTTTTAGCATTCCGGTACATGACCTGGTAGGTATGCTGATATGCCGAATAGGCATTTTCCTTGATTAAACTTTCTAACGGGCCAATTATGAGTGTTAGCGGGGTCCTAAACTCGTGCGATATATTGGTAAAAAACTGCAGCTGCTGTTGGTAAAGTTCTTCCTTTTGCAGGTGCATCTCTTCACGTTTCTTCTCTTCCACATCACGTACGGCAAACTCTCTTTTTAACCTGTACCACCGCGCCTGGTAAATATATATGCCAACCAATACTGAAAGAAATAGTACGAAGTATATTATCTTGGCTATGCTTGATTTCCACCAGGGAGGCGTAATTGTTATTAAAATAGTTGCTTTATCCTTACTCCAAATTCCATCATTATTAGTTGCCTCCACCATTAAAGAATAATCTTCATAATCAAGGTTATTATATGCGGCTATAGGGTTGCTGCCGTCCGTAAACCTCCAATTTTTGTCAAAGCCAACCAATTTATACCTGTACCGGCACTTTTGCGGATTGGCATAATGCATAGCAGAGAAGGAGATCACAAAATTATTCTGAAGGTAATTTAAGCGGATTTTACTACTGTAGTTGATCGTTTCCTCTAAGGGGTTTTCTGAAAATCTGGTCTCTCCCGCAATTACCCTTTTACTATTAATGATCAAGTCAGTAAATACAGGATGTGCCGCTATTTTGTTTATCTTGATGCTATCCGGAAAAAAATAATTGAGACCATTGATGCCACCAAAATATAATCTGCCGTCTTTGCCTTTATAGGATGCGCCTACTTTAAAACTGTTGCCCTGCAAACCATCATTTTTATCAAACCGGGTCAATTTATTATTGCGTACGTCTAAACACTCCAGGCCATTCCCCCCCATCCAGATCCTGCCTTTATCATCCAGTTCCATGGTTTCTACATCATTAAATACACCATATTGGCTACCGTAGGTTTTTACGCTATAGGTATTATCACTTTTTAGCGTCAGATAATCCAAACCGCCGCCTATAGTACCCACCCAGTAGGTGCTGTCACTTTGTTTCTGTATGGGGAAAATATAATTAGAACTTAAAGAATTGGGGCGATTATTGACCTGGTAATGAAAAGTTTTGACAATACGGCTGGAACTGTCAATAACCAGCCGGGTAAGCCCATGTATACTCGAAATAAGTAACTCAGGTTTATTTTTATCGGCCCAAATCTGGTAGCCCGAACCCAATCCCCAATATTTAACATGGTAAAGCTTTTTTTCATCAAGTGTGATACAGCCAAAACCATTATAATAGCTGCCAAACCACATATTACCGTAACAATCTTTTGTGATGCTTGTAATGGAATGAACAGGAAATTTTTCATGACCTGCAGGATACCAGATGCTATTTAGCTTTTGGTTGATGATCTCCAGGCCTTTATCTGTACCTATCCATAAATTACGATCATTGTCCAATTCCAAAGCATCAATTTCATTGCTTTTTAACCTAATGTTAGTGCTATTTGTGTTATAACGGGTAAATTTCCCCGTATGAAGACCATACTCATTCAAACCGCTGGCATTGGTACCTATCCAAACCTTCTCACCCGCCTCTTCAATGATCGACCTGATGTGGTTTCCGGATAGGGTATTAGGAACCTCCGGGTTATGTTGAAAGGCGTAGAACTGTTTAGCATTCAGATCACAAAAATCAACTCCGCCGCCAAAAGTACTTACCCACAAACATTCCGAGCGGTCAATAAAGATTTTATCCAGGTAATTAGTGTTCAAGCTATTGACAAAGCTTTGCGTGGTAATGGTCTGCTTTAAATTAAACGCTTGATCCAATAAAATTAACCCGGCATCGGTACTAACCCAGTAATTCAGCTTTTTGTCCTGTATGATGTCTTTGATGAGTGAGCCACCCGGGGTCACCAGATGCTGAACGGAATTTAATTTTATAGCCGAAGCATTTTTAGGCGACGATAGCTCCAGACTATTTTCCTTAGCTAAAATAACGGTGGTTCCTTCCACCACCAATACCTGGTTTTTCCGGTTAAGGAATACTTTACTTAAATTATTAAAATAATGCCCTAAACCGTCAATAATATCAACATGCCTGAAACAAAAAGAACGATCCAATATCCAGACACCCTCGTTACTTGATAACCAGATGTTGCCTGCATTATCGGGCGCCATATCTGTAAATTTGACGCCAGCCGGATAGCTTAATGAAATATCTATTAAGGCTTTACCACTAACCCTAAATAATCGAAATTGATTTTCGGCAAGTGTACCTAACAAGTTGCCTTTTAAAGCAAGCAGCCGGGTATAGGTCTTATTTCCGGTGTCGTGCCGGGCGTTATCAACATCGGTATACTTCTCAGATCGGGGGTCGAAAAACTGGATACCATCTTCTGAACCTAACCAAATTTTATCATTTTCATCCAGGCACATGCTCCTGATCCTGTTTCTGAAGGAGCTTTTTTTAGGTACGTTGGTATTATAAAATTTCCTTATTGTATGACCGTCATAGCGGTCTAATCCAAATAAAGTAGCAATCCAGATAAATCCCTGTTTATCCTGCTTAATCTCTTTCACATCTGTATGTGATAGCCCGTCATCAACAGTAAGATAAGAGAACTTTAGCGGGTTTTGCTGTGCACGCACTACAGTTTCTCCAAAAAGAATAAGAAGAAAGATGACACTAAATCTTACAAAGGCCTGAACTACTAATCTCCTGCTCATCATCATAAAATTTTTTTATCCTTATCTGCAGTTAGCAGAGGCAACTCGTTCAGTGAATTTAAAGATTTTTATTCTATGCAATTAGTTTAAAATACTTTATGAAAAAATCTTTACCGCATTCGCATAAGTTAAGTCATCAGATGTTTTTTCGGGTAAAGAAATACGCAGGCCACTTTCATTTCTTTCAAAGTTTAAAGATTGTTTTGTTGGCAGCCATTCTATCTTTTGAATTTCTTTTGTCAAATATTTACTGTTTTTTGCCAGGCTTTTAATAATTAGTTTTCCGTCTTCCGGCCAGCCCATCGCGGTAGCATAAAGTATACCGTCTTTTGTTGCGAAGCGGATATCTTCATAGGTAAACTCTTTCCCCTTGCCCTCATTGAACCCTTGTTCGCTCAGGTGAGTGGCCGCTTCCTGCGCCGGCCCTTCACCAAATATTTTCCATGGTCTTGTAGCAAAAATGCTTTCACTGTTTGCTTTCATCCACCGACCAATATCTTCAACTATTTTTCTTTCCTTTTCATCAATGGTACCATCGCCCCGTACCGGAATGTTTAGCATAAGGTTCCCATTTTTACTTACAATATCAACTAATGTTTGAATGATTGTTTTCGCTGATTTGTATCCATCACGTTCATACAATGCCCGGTCATAATGCCAGCCGCCAATGCAGGTGTCAGTTTGCCAGGGGAGTGGTTGAATTTGGTTGGCTTGCCCTCTTTCAATATCCCATACCATTGCTTTGCGTTGTTTTTCATTTAGCTTTTTTCCATTGAGTACTACCCGCAGGTCTCCGTGTTCTTTAATGCTCTTATTGTAAAGATGAGCGGCAATGCGTAAACCTGCATCACTGGCCGGCCAAAGCGGAAGCCGGTCATCGTCAAAATAAACAACATCCGGGTTGTATTTGTTGATGAGCTCTATAGTGCGGTTATAAAATTTGTCGATGTATGCATTGGACGGCGGACATACGCCATTGCTCCAATTCCATTGCTCTACGTCGAAATTATCATCTAAGCTGTTCTTGCTCAACGGGTGATTTTGTGCATACAGCTCTTGCGGATCCAGTCCATCCCACCATTTTCCTTTTCCGCTTGCCTTTGTGAGCTTTCCATCATAAGGAATGCCCTGGTAGGGGCCGGCTTTATCCGAGCGTTGTGCCACTTCGTACCAGCGCCACGCATGTGAGGCGTGGACACTTACTCCAAATGGGAGCCCGTTATTTCGCGCTGCCTTTGCCCAGCCGCCAATCAAATCTTTCTTTGGACCAATTTTAGTCGAGTTCCAATACTTTTGATATTTACTATCGTATAAATCAAAATTGTCGTGATGATTGGCAAGTGCCATAAAATATTGTGCACCTGCGCTTTTATATAAGCTCACCAGTGCTTCAGGATCCCAGTTCTCGGCCCTCCATTTATTGATCACATCTTTAAATCCAAATTTTGAAGGGTGTCCATATTTTTCAAGATGGAATTTATATTGCGGTGACCCTTCCTGGTACATGTTTCTCGCATACCAGTCGCCGGCTTCAGGCTGGCATTGAGGACCCCAGTGTGCCCATATGCCAAACTTGGCGTCACGAAACCATTCGGGTGTTTTATAATTTTGCAACGATTCCCATGTAGGTTTGAACGGGCCGTTTGCAATTGGCTCATTCAAAAGCTGATCTTCAAAAAAGCTATTGCCTAATGCCCGCGATAACCATAACGATGGCAAAGTGGCAGCGAGCCCTTTAATTAATGTTCTGCGTTTCATTTTTGAAATTATATCGGTTTATAGAAGCCCGCCGGGCGAGATCAGCTTTATTATTATAATTGAAAAATCTTATTTATTTAAACTCTACTGTTACCCCTTCTTACCCCAAGGCTATGGTTGTTGATACTTCCACATCAATTGTTCCCATCTGATGGCTTTTTACAGTAAAGTTCGGTTTATATGTAAATCGTTACTGCTGATTAGTATTTTAACGTTTCGAAGATATTGGTATTGAAATGGATAACTTTTACATTTAACGACTTTTTTTTGCACTTAAAAGACTTTTCAAATGGCTAAAGCCGCATGATTGGATAAATCACGTTTGATTGATCCCTGTTGGCCAATTTTAAAATAACCACCATCTGTGCCCTTGTCAGCGCCCATGGAAGAAAAATAAATTGGTGGTGAGTAAAGCAATTGGATATTGAGATTTTTAAGTTGCAAATACAATTCAACAATCAATAGTTCGTCTTGCGGTTAATTCATTTAAGGTGAATGAAGTTGTAAATAGCAATGCCTCTTTAAAAAATCAGGGAGGATTTTACAGTAATCTTGGGTACTACCGAACTATTTCAGCTTCCCCTAACTGGACATAATTCGAACCAAATGTTAGAGCAGTTGAAAATTTTAAACGATTTACAAGTTGCGTAAAAGGGTTCGATTCCTTTGAGCTACAAAGTCGCTTTACGAAAGTAGAGCGGCTTTTTGTTTGGTATATTTATTCGCAACAATACAACAAACCGGGTCACATATTTTTAAAGAAATTCAAAACCGTACGATCCCATGTCCGCTATCGTTACATTAATACGTACAAGCAAAATACAATTTGCTTTATATTAGTAAGTTAACGATTTGGAACGGGGATTGAAGTAAAAAAAACCTGAATGCATATATCTTCCATATCACCCCTTATGACCTGGCCTTCCTGGGAGTGATATTTATCGGGCTTTCTTTTGCGCTGCAGTTGGGATTCGCCAAAAGGATCAACCGGGCTGCAAACCGCTTTTTGAGTTTGGCCCTGATTACGATTGTGCTGTGGCTGCTTTGGGTACTGGGCAGGGACATCGGCCTTGAAGCCTATTTTTCTCATTGGAACTGGCTGCCACTGCAATTTTCACTTGCACTTGGCCCGCTGATCTTTTTTTATGTGCTTAAAATAACACGGCCAAAATACCAATTCCGTTGGAAGGATATGCTGCATTTTAGCCCCTTGTTACTGGAACAAGGGGCCCTGGTATTGGAGATTAAGGAGAGCATAAGGACAGGCGCCGCTACTTATGATACGCCGACCTTTCAGCAACTAAACCCGGTATTGCAATTGCTGGCGTTTATTTCGGTCAGCACCTACCTGTACGCATCTCATTGGCTGATAGAACGCTTTTACCGGGGCCTGAAATTTAACGGCGGGGATCGGTACCGGTACGAACTGCGGTGGCTGCATCGCTTACTGAGGAGGTTCGGCCTGTTGTGGTTATTGTGGATACCCTATACTGCCGTGGATTATTTTTATTACCATGGTCAATTAAGCATACACGTTTATTATCCTTTGTATTTCCTTTTAGCGGTAAGCTTCACCCGGGTAGCAATTGTGGCATACTTAAGACCGGAAGTTGGCGTACCGGTCGGAGCGCCTTGGTTTCAAAAACCACTGCTCCCGGTGGAGTTGAAGCAAAAGGGTACCTGGCTGAAAAAGGCCGTGAAAGCAGGTCTGTATTATCGGAACCCGGAACTCAATTTAAGCGCGCTGGCTGAAAAGCTTGACCTGACAACCCATGAGCTGTCCCGGATCGTCAATACGGTGCTCAAAAAAAGCTTTAATGATTTTATCAATGAATTTCGCGTTGCAGAGGTAGCCCACAAAATGCAGGACCCCGCTTATGATCACATTACCCTGCTGGGCATGGCATTTGAATCGGGATTCAATTCCAAATCCACTTTTAACCGCGCTTTCCGGCAAATGACCGGGAAGAGCCCGGCGGAGTATAAACAAGTGCTGAAAAAAGAGCGCCCATTTTATAACTTGAGGCGCGATCCCCATTTCGCGACGGTAAATTCGTCTCACGAAGCGATCCAAATATGGTCTTCTGAGAAATTAAACCGCAATTTCATGATCAAAAATTATTTAAAACTCACCTGGCGCCACCTGACCCGGAACAAGGTGTATGCTGCGATCAATATCATCGGGCTTGGCACCGGCATGGCTGCATGCATCGTGATCCTGCTATTCGTATTTTACGAAAAGAGTTTCGATAGCATACACCACCGTAATATTTACCGGCTTAATGACGTGGAGACATTTACCAGCACAGCAACTTCCCAAAAGACAGCCATAACCATGTTCCCGATGGGGCCGACGCTGAAAGATGAATTCCCCGAAATCCTGAACTACAGCCGCGTGGATGGTAAAAGCCAATACGAGATGACTTATGGAGAGAAAAGAGTGTTCTTTCCGCAGGCCTTCTTTGTGGATACCTCCTTTCTTCGGATGTTCGATTTTCCGCTGTTGGAAGGAGACCGGAAAACTGCCCTGCAAAAACCAAATAGCATTGTGCTAACGGAATCGGCGGCCCGGAAATTATTCGGCGCTGTGGATCCCATTGGCAAGACGGTTCAGCATTTTGGGGAGGACACCCTTGTTTATACAGTAACGGGCATATTGAAAGATGTGCCTGCCAACTCCCAATTCCAATTCGACGCCCTGCAATCTTTTAATACCATCTACAAACCGAAGTGGATGGATAAATGGAGTGATCATTGGGTAAACACTTACGTGGAGCTTGCACCTCATACCGATGTGGCTGCGCTGGAAAAAAAATTCCCCTCCTACCTGAAAAAACATCACCTGTCGGGCAAGGATATACATTACGGGATGTTCCTGCTACCGTTAAGGGACGTTCATGCAGGCGCCGTCGATATCATCTATGACGATATCAATTTCCAGAAATTTGATAAGCGCTATATCAATATTTTCATGGCCATCGGGCTGCTCGTTTTGCTCATCGCCTGCATTAATTTCATGAACCTGTCCACCGCCCAGTCGGCAGAACGGGCCAAAGAGGTGGGCATCCGTAAAACCATTGGCGCCATGCGTTCACAACTGGCCCTCCAATTCTTGGGCGAGGCGGTCCTGTTATCCCTGATCGCGCTGATTATTGCCCTCGGATTGGTGAGCCTGGCGCTGCCCTATATCAATAGACTAAGCGGGCGCGATCTGAGCGCAATTTTCTTCGTGCACCCCGGACTGCTGCTGGCTTTGTTCTTGGGAACGATCCTGCTTGGCGTGTTATCGGGTTTATATCCGGCCATTTACCTATCTTCCTTTCAGCCGGTAAAGGTGTTAAAAGGTGTCGGTGAGTTAGGCAGAAAAAAAAGCACTTTTAGGAGTGCCCTTGTGGTAGGACAGTTTGCCAGCGCCATCTTTCTGACAGTAGCTACCATTCTCGTGTTTCGTCAGTTAAATTATATGGAAAAACGGGATCCGGGCTTTGACCGCGACCAGGTTGTCACTATACGGCTACATGGCATCACCTCCGGTAAATATGCTTTGCTGAAGGAAGAATTGTCAGCCGGTTTGCTCGTGATAGGTGTGACCGGGGCGCAGGACCAGCTGGGGAGTGATGTGGGACAGCTGGGTTTCGGATTCTGGCCTGGCAACGGACCTATGCGGGTGGTGTTCACCCCTGGGCTGTTCGTTGATCACGATTATCTGAGCCTTTATAAGATACACCTGGTGGCGGGCAGGAATTTCTCCAACGAAAAGTCCGCGCTCGCGAAAGAATTCATCATCAACGAGACCCTGGGCAGGGAACTGCTCAAAGATCAGCCAGGAATGCCGTTGTCATCGCTGATCGGAAAACATTTCGGGGGTGATACTTTGTCGAGTATTGTAGGTATTTCCAGAGACTTTAATTTCAATTCCCTCCACCATAAGATCGAACCCATGTTCCTGGGCGATCTAAATCAACCGGTAGGCGGGGGATTCAGTACAATGTCGGTGAAAATAAACGGTCAGCAGGCCCGCCAGGCCCTCGCGTTTATCGAATCTACCTGGAAAAAAGTTCTGCCGGAGTATCCTTTTGAATACCAGTTCCTGGACGATCATTTTAAGGAAATATACAGGACCGATACCCAGGTCTCCCAAATGGTGGCGATCATGACCGGTCTGGCGATCTTCATCTCCTGTTTAGGGCTTTACGGGTTGGCTTCTTTTTCCATGGAGAAGCGGGCCAAGGAGATCGGCATCCGTAAGGTCATGGGTGCCTCTGTAAAGGATGTCGTCTTCCTGCTGTCCAAACATTTTATCGGGTTGGTACTGATCGGGAATTTGATCGCCTGGCCGCTGGCCTGGCTGGCGCTCCATCGATGGATACAAGGGTACGCGTACCGGGTTGCTTTCAGCTGGTGGGTGTTCGTGCTGGCAGGGATAGCTGCGCTGCTGATAGCGCTGGGGACGGTGAGCTTCCTGACGATAAGGGCGGCAACAAGTAACCCTGTAAAGAGCCTGAGAGCAGAATAGTTTTAAGCCAAATAATAAATCGTAAGGTAAAATAAGAAGTGCCATTTGAGATTTATAAAAGTAAAAGATCGCTAATAAAAACACATAATGTTCAAAAAATATCTAATAATTTCAAGACTTTATCTTGCTAAGACTAAGGTAACACCGGTCCTGTTTTTTTTAATGTCGTTCATAACGACCGGCAGTCTGAATAACTCTGCTACGGCACAAGGTACAGACGTCAATATCCGCGAGCACGGTCTGCCGGATTCTCTCCATTCGTCCATACTCAACCAGGAGCGCCAGTTTAAAGTGATCCTACCACCCGGCTATAAGCCCGGAAGTGCTGAAAAATATGATGTAATGTATGTATTGGATGGAAGTGACTGGAACACAGGAACGATCGCACAGGTGCAGCATTTTGTCGAGGATCAGGGCTTCATGCCGCCAACCATTATTGTCAGCATCGTTGAACCTGACCGGAACGCCGACCTCGCACCTACGCATTTGGACACCTGGAAAAATTCAGGCGGAGCCGATAAGTTCCTCGGGTTCCTCAAGAATGAATTGATCCCATATATTAATAAGCAGTATCCCTCCAACGGGGACAACACCCTTTGGGGGCATTCTTTGAGTGGTATGTTTGTACTTTACGCACTGGTCACTGAGCCCACTCTATTCAAATCTTTTATCGCGATCGACCCGAGTGTCTGGTGGGATAATAATTATGTGTTAAAAATGGCTGCAGCTAAACTGTCAACGCTACCATTTCAAAATACAACGTTCTTTATCGCAGGCAGGGAAAGTGATTTGAACAGTATGAAAATAGATACGCTGGAAACTATCTTAAAAAATAACGCGCCTGCAAGTCTGAAATGGAAGCTCGATGTTTATTCAGGCGAAACACACGGGTCCGTAAAATTTAAAGGCACCTATGACGGCCTGAAGTTTATCTATGAGGGGTATATCAAGAACATGCTTTTTTCTCCAATGAACGGCATTGTAATAAAAGATAAGCCTTTTAAGCTTTCCTATTATGAGGATACAACCCGCATACACTACACGGTTGACGGAACGGTCCCAACACGCAACTCTCCAAAAATTCAGCAGGCGACCACAATTAACGGCCCGGCTATGGTCACCTATAAGGCCCTGACTAACCGAAGCAGGTATGATAGAATTACTACGGGCCTTTTTACTGATGAGAAAATGCCGAAGCCGCTCTCGAACGCTAAGCATTGGCAGCATGGTGGATTTAACTACGCTTATTACGAAGGAACCTGGGATAAATGGCCAGATCTTACAAAGCTGAAACCTGCAAAAACGGGTATAACCGACAATGATTTTGATCCTGATAAGCTACCGCGGAAGAATCATTACGCGCTGGTGATCGACGGCTTACTCGAAACGAAGGAAGAAGGATATTACATTTTTGGAGTAGGTGGCGATAAAGGCAAGCTATTTATTGATAATAAGTTAGTCATTACCTGCGATGGTGATTACAAGACATCCATAGTGCCCTTATCCAAAGGATTTTACCCATTCCGGATAGAATACCTTCATCAGCACGAGGAGTATAAATTAGACTGGCAACAATATTTGACCCCAGGTATCATGGAGAGCCAAAACACGATACTCATTCCGGCCAACTTGGAATATAACAAAAAGTAAGAATAGGCAGTCGCGGGAGATGACATATCAATAGTTGACTTTGCAAACCTTGTTTTTTTAACGGCTGCCTGTATAGATCGCAGCGCGGCAGTGAGCATCATATCAATAAGTCTCCTTTGGGAGCTCAGTCAATCTCCGGCAATTTTTTCAAGTCTTCAATAAAATGGTTCCCCAGAGTGGCGTTTTTTTAAACCAATTCATTGAAAAATTAAGACGAATTGGAAATTTAGGGGATGATTTTTAAATTATTTGAACCACTAAGCTATTTATCTGCGATTTTTAAAATGAGGTTTATTCGCTTATCAACATAACGATCTGTGAGTTTGTAATTCCGACTAAGCTTCCTTTAAGGTAGCGGAGGCGATTAATATTCAGAACACTTATTGGCCTTGGTGAAGGCTTTGGCGCCGATTTTGCAAAACGATAATGAATAGTGCACCGATTTCGCCGAAAAGTGAACCAGGCAAGGGAACGACATTTTTTGTTGACTTTATGCGTCATGCATAGAATTACGAAGAAAATATAAATTAGAAATTTAATAATTAATACAATAGAACTTAGGCTCGGAAATCTCCCTCTCCGCCAGGTACATTTTTAACTTAAAAACACGGATTCGTGGTAGAATCGTGGCACTTTTAGGTTTTCAAGGGTAAAAGTGGCTGTAGAGTGGGGTTTTAGGGCGAAAGTTCGAATCCCTCTTTGTTCCATAACCAAACAAATATACCCTGTACCACTTCCCTGGCTTCCTCTTTATCTCTTAATTTGCGGTATGCAAAGAGAAAAAGCAGTTTATTATACCGCAGGTAAACGTCTTGATAGGCTATTTCATCACTCTGTTTAACCAGGGCGACTATTTGTTGATCATTAAGGTTCGTATAGACTGTCATTGCTATGCCTCAAATTCAAAAATAGTAAAATTTCACGCTAAATAAAATTGACTCAGTGGCATGAATTAATCAAACCTATTTTACGATTTTGATATCGAATATTATAAAAATCATTGCGCTATCATTTTATGGAATAATTCCTATCTTGCACGCTTAATGACAAACGCTTACCAACATATCATTGCCAAAACACAGCCGGCTACCAGCCTGCTGAACGTGATTAATATAGCTGTCATTATTATCGTTCCGATTTTACCGGGAGTGTCCTGATCGTAACCGAAATTTAAAAACGATATTGAGCCTCCCGGAAATCCGGGAGGCTTTTTTTTAATTCAAAAATCATGAAAAAGCCAGCAACATCCGAAAACCAGTTTATCTTTTCCATCTACGCCGAGGACAAAAAAGGCCTGATCGGGCAGATCCTAATCTATTTTAACCGCGCCAGCTACGACGTGCAGAGCCTGAATGTTTCCCGTACTGATATCAGCGACCTGGTAATGGTGACGCTGGAGGCGGAGTTGCCGGAAAGGGTACTTATCCCATTCCGTGAAAAGCTAAAAAAGATCGTTGAAGTGTACGCCGTGACAGTTTACCCGGCTGGTGAGGGTTTGAAAAAGACCGGCTTTTATCGCTTACGGGCTGCTGCGCTGAATGTGCAGCTTTGGGCATTAATGGCAAAGTACGGAGCAACCCTGAGCAGTATGGGCGAAAACAGCCTAGTGATCTCCAAGACCGGTTCGGATGAAGACCTGGCAGAATTGTACGCCTTGTTGGAGGGGCCGCATTTATTGGGGTTCTGTAAGAGCGGGTTGATCGTGGAGGAAAGCCTGGTGCCGTTTGAGGCCTTACCTGGCCATCAGGATGTATAGGCCTTGATCGGCGCAGGATCTCCCATTCCAGTCGGTTGTCAGAAATATCCCCGCCGGTAATTTCCCATTCGGTTTCCACCAGTTCGATCTCGGCGGAAAAACCGCCATTAATGAAAACCAGGAAACTGCCATCATTGCCCATCAGCTGGATATATTTGCGTTCATAGAACCGGTCATAGGTAAAGGATTGCACTGTATCGGGATCATTACCGAAGAGGAACACCGGCTGCTTATCCTGTAATAAATCAAGCACCTGCAATACTTCCGCTTCGCTCAGGCGCTGCCTGGTATATTTCATTCATACAGGGTTATGCCATGAAAATGCAGTTCGCCCCAAAAACCAGGATTGGCTTCGCCCTCCAGATCCACATATTCCAGGTAACGTTCCAGCCTTTCCTCAAAATCTTCGCTATCGTTATCCAGATAGCCCTGGTATAAGCGAAGGGCCTGCGTCGCCACATACACTTCGCTTTCCTGACGGTAAACGGGGAAGATATCGGCCGTTTCCATCCGACCGTTATCCCTGGTAATCTGTATTAAAGCGGGGGGAGCATAATCAGTCCTATTGAAAAAATCATCAAGTGGGCCTTCGCTTTTCATTTATTAGATCCCCCTGACTGTGCGGAATTCGAACCACCTTATGACCAAATGCGTGTTTTGAGTGATTTAGAGCGCTATTGCCCAATACTAATTGTGCGATTTTCCAACCAAATATCTACAGAAGCAACTCTATTTAGAAAGATCAAGACCGGTAAGGGGTGACATATCTAAATATCCAATAAAATATTTCTGAAACACTTTTTTACAAGTTTGCGTTGGCTAGCTACATCTTATGTAAGGTTAACCCTGGTCGATAATCCTGACGTCTCTATAATATATTATTTAAACTCATAACAAATTACCGCGTTCAATACACTTCCGTCCGGATAGTCGTCATTGGGCATCAACAAAAACCTTTTAGTTTACTTCAACGGCCAATAGGGCGATTCAGTTCTGCAAGTCTGCAGGTATCCCTTAACCTGCTTTACAATTTCCGGATGCTGTGCGGCTACATCAGCATCTTCATGTATATCCTTACTTAAATTAAAAAGCGATAGCTTACCATCTTTTATAATGGCTTTCCATTTGCCGTAACGTACAGCCTGAACATATCCTCCTTCAAAAAACTCCCAATATAAAAACCTGTCTTTTGGCTGGGACTGTGGGTTTTGTATGTATGGAAAAAGATCGATGCCATCTGTTTTAAGCACAGGTTTAGCCTTGGCTATACCTCCAAGTGTAGCCATAATATCTGTAAAATACCCTGGGGTTGCCGAAGTTGCACCTTGTTGGATCAGCTTACTGCCCCAAACAATGAAAGGTTCCCGGATACCTCCTTCGGTAACATCCCGCTTATACCCTTTTAACGGACCACTCGACTGGAAAAAGTCGGCTACTGCAGTTAGTGATTTGGTTGGTTCAGAACGGGGGCCATTATCTGATGTAAATATCACGATGGTATTCTTGTCAAGCCCATTATCTATTAGGTACTTCCTGATCTTACCTACCGAATTATCGAGATAAGATACCATGGCCGCATAAGTTTTCTCGTCAGTTGTCCAATCCTTCCCTTCATATATTGTATTATGTGGTACATCAAGTGGCGAATGCGGGTTGGAATGGTTAACCATAACAAAAAAAGGCTTCTTATTATTCTTATGCCCATCTATAAATTTAATGGCATCGTCGGTAATGATCTCACTTGTATAATATTTATGCTGTCCATTTTGATTTTCAGGTACGGGAACTACTTTCCCATTGCGGTACCATTGGTCAGGCCAGTAGGTGCTGGTGTAAGTTTGGGGATAGGCAACCAGCCACCCATAAAAATAATCGAACCCGTGGGCTAATGGAGTTGCAAGTGTATCAAAGCCGTCCACATGCCATTTGCCCACAAGCCCGGTGGTGTACCCGGCATTACTAAGTACATTTCCTATCGTCTGCTCCTGCGGCAGTAAACCTGCACGGTAAATAGTTTTGCCTTCCTTACCGCCCGGCAAGCCACCTTTGATGGTCATATTACCGCGAATAGTAGCATGGCCGGTATGTTTACCGGTAAGTAAAACGCCCCTTGACGGAGAGCAAACCGGCGCACCGGCGTAAAAATCGGTGAATTTTGTACCTTCTTTTGCAAGCAGGTCAATATTAGGGGTCAGTATTTTTGTTTGCCCGTAAGCTCCTACATCGCCGTAGCCTAAATCATCGGCCAGGATAAAAACAATATTGGGGCGTTGGGTTGTTTGGGCTATCGCGTTAAAGCGGCCAAGCAGCAGCAATAACAACAAGTATTTTATAATTTTCATAAGGATGATTTTTTCATTGATCAGTAGATATTTTATTTAACAGGCGCGGGAGGCAATGGCAATGGAATATAGTCCTGCTGGAGGATCATCCATTCGTTCAGATACGTTTTGTAGGTATGTTCCGCATCTTTATAGGCAGGGTCATCGTTGAGATTATTCATTTCGAGCGGATCTTTTTCAAGATCATAAAACTCAAACATGGGGCGCTCGTTGCCATTGTTAAAATAAAGCCGCTCATATGGTTGCTCCAACTTTCCAGCCTGGTGAAGTGCTTTGATCTTTTTCCATGCCGGGCCCTCATCAAAATCAACCGGGGTATAGGGAAGCTGCCATAACGCGTTATAGATAAGTTTATATTTTTTGGAGAATACAGTACGACTTAAGTCGAAATCAAAAGTAGAGTTTGGAAGCCGTGTGCCATGTGCGCCTCGCTCGGCATAAATGTGATCATAGTTTTCAAAAGACGGATTGTTGAAAGCACCTTTGAAACTTTTCCCCGTAAATGTCGGGGGAACAGCAGCACCGGTCATATCCAAAATGGTTGGCGCGATGTCTTCGCCTGAGATCAAAGTATTGGAAACCGAACCACCTTTAATATGCCCATCCCATTTAATAATAAGCGGCACATGCAGACCCAGATCATACAGAGTGCCTTTACCTCTCAATACTGCGCTGCCGTTATCGCCCATAAAAATGATGATGGTATTTTGATATAGTTTCCTTGCTTTTAGCTCAGCTATTACTTGGCCTGCTAAGGAATCCATTCTCGAGATCTCACCCATATGTCCGGCAACATGCTTGCGTACCTCCGGCAGATCAACCATACCCGCGGGCATTTTGATCTTAGATGAATCAGGTTCAAAAGTGTAAGCATTGTAGGGATAATGCGGATCATTATAACTTACCTGGATAAAGAAAGGCTTATCTGGCGGTTTCTGATCCAGGATCTCCTTCATTTCGGGTAAGGCGGTAAAATTGCCCCCTATCTTTACATAATCTACCCTATCCTTAAACGTACGAAGATTGTATTTTTTAAAAACGGCCTCTGTTTCGGGCGAGGTACCGGAACCGTCCAAATGATAATTACGACCGCAGATGCCGGTATAATAACCCGCTTTCCTTAATATTTCGGGATAAGTGATGATATCCCTTGGCAACGTATTGGCAAATCTCGACATCCGGATATCTACCGGTGCCCTGCCCGTCATCAACGAAGCTCTTGACGGCGTGCATTGCGGGGAAGTGGTAAATGCATTGGTAAACCGCATACCCTCCTGGGCCAGCTGATCCAGATGCGGCGTTTTCACATCCTTATTTCCATAAGCGCCCATAAAAATCGAACTATGATCATCCGAAAGGATCAGCACCACATTAGGCCGTTGCGCGCTATTTTGGGCGAAGGAGGACAGGCTACCTGTAAATAAGCCGATAACAATGAATAGCTTTTTTAAAATCGCTGATATGCTATTTTTCATAGATAGATTTTAAAGTTCTTCACTTTTTTAGGAACTCGTTTAATTTGAGACCAGGAATTAACCGGATGCCATCTGCTATCGATTCGGCGTTGATCCTCGCTCCTTCCCTGTTGGTATGGGTATGATCTGCCGGGAAATATGTTTTAACCTGTTCCGGGCCAAATGCATCGTACTTTCGTGCGGTTATCCCGTTCAGGTCAATAAAAGGGATTTGCTCTTCCCTTGCTATCTCTGCAGCCCATTTGCCATAATCCTTATTAGCTAATATCACTTTACCTTCAGCCCACTCATTTCGTGGGATCATGGATAGTATAATAGGGTTTGCTTTATGGGCTTTTGCCGCTCTTACAAATTTCCGTAAGTACCAACCATAGGTATGCACTATTTCATGGGTTCCATCAGTCCAGTTAAGCAAAACGCTGTCTTTACCTGTTCCTTTAAGCACTCCACGATAACCTGCTTTCGAGGTATCAGGAACAGCGCCTTCATTATGGCCAAACTGCATCATGACATAATCCCCAGGCTTTAAAAGCGAATCAATATGTGCCCAGCGGCCTTCTTTTAAAAAAGTGCGTGTACTTCTACCGGGAATAGCCAGGTTGCTGATTTCAATCTTTGTAGTGTCCAGAAAATCGCTGATCAGCGTTCCCCAGCCCCATTTAACCTGGTTAGTGTTCTTCACCGTAGAATCCCCGATGATGTATAAGGTCGGCCGCGCCGGTAAGGAAAATTCCATTACCAGCCCGGCAACCACCATCAGCAATAATGCTTTTGTGATGTTTTTGACAAGCATAGCTCAAATCAATTATACCCTGGGTTTTGTGTATATAAACCAGCCTTGGTCTGTATTTCAGATGCGGGAACCGGGTAAATAACGTAATTGGCCACTACAGGATTAATGGTAGTTATCGCGTCAGATTTGATCCAGGCATTCATCACATCAACTGCCAACCCTTCCCTCACCAGATCGTTCCAGCGCGAACCCTCGCCTGCAAACTCTCGCCTGCGCTCTTCCATTAAAGTGCTTAGTGTTACATTAGAAACCGCTGATAAACCGGCCCTGTCCCTCACCTTGTTCACAATACCATCCACATCAACCTGCGAGCCTGAAGCACCATGCAGAATACACTCGGCTTTCATCAGCAGGATATCGGTGTAACGAAGCAGGATAAAATTGATAGGCCAGTCGGTACCGCTGGTGCCTTTTTTAGTGATATCGATATACTTTTTGATAAAAGGGCTGCTTGTATAAGTTGTTGCCACGTTAAACGCATAACGTTTATCCGTTCCGCTTGCGGTGTACGATGTTTTTAAATTATTGGTGACACCAAAGCTGCTGGCACCATAACCGTTACCGTAGGTGTTGGAAATGCCAAGACTGGTCCAGTAAGCTACCGGGGCCAGATCGCTCGGGAAACCAGCCCCGTTAATGCTGCTGGCATATTGCACATCAAAAATCACTTCTTTATTATCTTCATTACTATATGAAAATATAGAGGTGTAATCACTCAGGAAACTGTATTGGTTGCTGGCAATAATATCATTGAACTGTGTTAATGCTTTATCATATTCATTACTGGCTAAACCGGGACCTTCTACACCATAGTTTGGCCCCGAACGGGTAAGGTAAACCAAACCTAATAACCCCTTTGCTGCATATGAAGTTGCCCTGCCTACATCGGCACTGGTATAAGAAGCAGGCAGATTGGCAACAGCATATTGCAGGTCATCAAGTATCAGCTGATATACTTCGGTTATTGAACCACGGGCCACGCTGTTTACTTCGGTAGCTGTTAGCGGTGTGGAAATAACAGGAACCTTACCAAACAAACGCAGTAACTGGAAATAATAAAAAGCACGCAGGTAGCGGCATTCGGCCGTGTAACGGGTTACGAGGGCGGTGTTGTTTATCACGCTACCCTTATCAGTTAATGCCTGCAAAACGGTATTGGCATTAAAAATTCCGTTAAAATTGGTTTTCCAGGCGTTGGTTACAAAAGCAACCGTTGTGATATTGGGCGAAAAGTTATTGATGCCGTCCCAATCGCGGTTACCGTCAGATACGGCATTGATATTATCGCTACGCATCTCTCCGAGCCAAAGCAATTGATCAGGCACGGATTTTAACTGCGAATAAACGCCATTCACTCCCTGTAGAAAATCGTTGTTACTGGTAAAAAAGTTTGTTGTGGCCAGGTTTGATACCGGCTGCTGGTCCAGTTGCTTACTGCAGCTGCTTATCACAGCTACTAATAATAACAGGATATATATCTTATTTTTCATTGTTCTGTTCTTTGTTAAAAGCTGAAGTTAACGCCTAAGGATGCGGTTTTACTTAAGGGCATAGCGCCGTAATCGCCGGGTAGTGCGTAGCTGCTGTTGCCGCTTACATTGGTATTTTGTGCCTCTGGGTTTACACCGCCTTTGTATTTATCATGTCCGAAATAATTTTCAAGCGACACATAGATTCTGGCGGCACTTATCCCTTTCGTATCCTTAAACAACTTTTTAAGATTGTAACCTAAAGTGATATTCTGAACACGGATAAAATCGGTAGAGTAGATCCAATCGGAAGTTACGTAAGGAACCGTATAGGTTGAGCCAAATTTGCCGCGCGGAGCATTGTAGTTTTGGTTATCGGGTGTCCATCTGTCGCGCCAGATACCTAAAACGTTTGCGGTTGTACTGCCCGAAAAATCGATAGCCCTGCCGAGGTACGATAACATGGAACCGCCTTGCTGACCATATACCAGTACGCTCAGATCAAAATCATGATATTTGAAAGTATTGGTCCAGCCCCAAGTGTAATTAGGCGTTGGATGCCCGTACACCACCCTATCTGCAGCGCTGATCACGCCGTCGTTATTGGCATCGAAGAACTTGGGATCGCCAACGGTTTCATTCTTAACCTTAGCCACCTGCGGGTTAGCAATATCAGCTGCTGTAAGGATGCCGGTTACTTTGGTTACGTAGTAACTAAAAGCAGGCAAACCTTCCTTAAGCAAATAAGGCGCATTGCTGCCGCTATAGGCGGATGCTATCTCAATCGGCGCATGATCTGCCCCTAAAGCAGTCACGGTATTTTTGTTAAAGGCGATATTGGCATTCATTGACCATTGAAAAGCCGCCGATTTAATATTAATGGTAGTCAAGCTAATCTCCAGGCCTTTATTAACCACCGCACCAATGTTTTGCAAGCTGGAACTAAAACCACTGGCCGACAATACCGGCAGGTTAAGCAGCAAGTCGCTATTCTTTTTATGATAAGCATCCACCGTTAAATTGATGCGGCTGTTTAGCAGGCTTAAGTCCAAACCGGCATTATAGGTGGATGAGGTTTCCCATTTCAGGTTAGGGTTGGCAAGGCCCGAAACAACCTGCCCTGTAGCAGCCACAGGCGTGTTGCCGCCAAAGCTGTAATTGCCATTGGTTAGTGTTGGGATAGAATTATAATCGCCTATATTGTTATTGCCCGATTTGCCCCAGCTAAAGCGGAGTTTCAGATCATTGATCGGTTTTACATCTTGTAAAAAAGATTCCTGCGATACCCTCCAGCCCACAGATGCCGACGGGAAAGTTCCCCAACGGCTGGCAGAACCGAATTTTGATGATGCGTCGCGCCTTACTGTTCCTGATAACAGGTACCTATCTTTATAAGTATATTGCAAACGGCTGTAATAGGAGAACAGGGTATTGTTACTTTCGGTATTGGTACCTGTGTAGGTAACGCCGGCAGCATTGGCAATAGCGTTATTTAACGTGGTAATATTGTCGTTTGCAAAACCGCCTGCTGTTGCAAGGCTTACCGTTTCGTAGTGAACGATGTTGTATGATACCCCTGCAAGTGCTGATATGTGATGATCCTGCGCTATAGTTTTATCAAAACTCAGGGTATTCTCATTCAGGAAATTTTGTTTTTTTACCGTAGCGTAAGATCCTGTTGAGTACAGGCCGGGATTGGTAAGCAACGAAGACGCCGCCCCAACGGTAACCTGGTCAGATGTGTATTTCTTGTTGTTCCTGTCTACACCATCATAATTTACGGTCGACTTTAAAGCGAGGCCCGGTATGATCTGGTATTCGCCGTACAGCGATGCCAAAAGCCTTGAAGTTTTAACCTCATTAATGGCGGTGTTAAGAAATGCATAAGGGCTGATCAGCTTAGGGCTGGCCCAGGTATAAGTTGCATTACCATAAGCACCGGTATTAAGCCCCGTTGAACTTTCAACAACGGGCACCATTTGCGCCAGTTTCATCAGCTGGTTATCCTTGCCTTCGGCAGGTGGTGAGTTGTTTATAGAATAGGTTGGGGCAAGGTTTATCCCAAACTTCAGCTTTTTGCTGGCATTAGCTTCTACATTTGCCCTTAAACCGTAATTGACATAGTTAGAATTGATCAGCGTGCCATTTTGGTTAAGATAATTGCCGGATATAAAGTACTTCACATTTTCGTTTCCGCCGCTTGCCGACAGCTCATAGTTTTGATAAGGAGCATTGCGGTACACTTCATCCTGCCAATCTACATAAGTTAAGCCAGGATGACCGGCCTGCGCCCACCTCGGATCGGTCATGTAACTGGTGTTAACCGTACCAGCGGCCAGCCCTAATATCGCCGCACGTTGATCATTGGTTTGATCTGCCGTGCGACCTGCACCTGAATTTACCCATGCTGTATTGGCTACGGTAGTCGCCATATCCACCCATTCATTGGCGCTAAGCAAGTCCAGTTTTTTTGCCACTTTGCTGATGCCCGATTTGGCGTTAAGGTTTATTTTCACTTTGCCAGACTGCCCTCTTTTCGTGGTGATGATCACCACGCCATTAGCAGCCCTTGAACCGTAAATAGCGGCTGCCGATGCATCCTTCAATACCTGGATGCTTTCAATATCATTGGGGTTAAGGTCATCCAGGGGGTTATTGCTGAATCCGCCGTTTGAACTTTGGCTGGCCACATCCAACGGAAAACCGTCGAGCACGTAAAGCGGTTCGTTTCCAGCTGTAATTGAACCCGAACCACGCACCAGGATACTTAAACCGGCTCCGGGCATCCCCGTTTGCTGGCGTACCTGTACGCCGGGCATCTGTCCTATCAGCGCTTGCTCCACACGGTCAATAGGCTTTTCCTCTACGTTTTTAGCATTGAACGAAGCTACCGCTCCTGTAATGTCGCTGCGTTTTTGGGTGCCATAACCTACAACCAATACTTCATTCAGGCTGCTTTGATCGGGTATCAATTTAACGTTTACTAGCTGATTTTGGCCAATGTTAACCTCCTGGGTTTTAAAACCAATAAAGCTGAATACAAGCGTAGCATTTTCATTAGCAGTTAATTGAAAATCACCGTCGGCATTAGTGGATACGCCTGCGGTATTCCCCTTTATCCGTATGCTTACCCCGGGCAAAGGCGCTCCTTTTTCATCTGTTACGCGCCCTTTTACAGTAACCGGGTTTACCGCGTCGCCGGCACCGGCAATCACAATTAGGTTATCATTTAATAGCTTGTAATGCAATGTTGTATTATTCAACATCTGCTTCAATACTTCGGCCACGGTAATATCCTGCGCCTTCACCGTTATTTTTTTATCGGAAGGAAAAAGGTTGTTACTATAAAAAAACTTATATTTTGATTTTGACTCGATCAGTTTGAGGGCCTTGTCCAGGCTGGCATTTTCTACAGAGATCGTAATTTTACTATCCTGAGCATACACTTTAGCCGATACCTCCATATAGGTGGCCAGTATCAACACGAACGTCAATTTTGTCATTAAAAGAACTTTAGAAGCCATAGCGGACCTACTCCGGCCTGGCTTTCGGATTTTTTGCATAATATTGTAATGATTTGTTAAAAAGGGGACCGGTTCCAACGCCAATTGATCTCTGGTCCTGTTGATTAAAATCAGGGGAAGTACTTCAAGGTATTTCCCTCTTTTTGTATTAGTAAATTACGATGGTATTATCGCCCTCCTTCCTGTAATTAAAATGCCCGCTTAGCATTAAAGCCTGCATAACGGTTTCAAGGCTGGCATTATCCAGCGTACCGGTAAATCTTAAATTATTCATTTCAGGTTTTTGTATAACAAACTTTATATCAAACCACCGCTCCAACCGGGGGGCCAGGTCAGCAAGCCGCTCATTTTCAAAACTCAGGCTATTGTTTCGCCAACCTGTTTCTTTTACTAACTGTGATGCAGCTGTTTCCTTCACCATATTTTGCGGATCAACAGCGGTATTTTCTTTTTTGCCGTCTGCCTGAGAAACATCCGACAAAACAAATTTTTGATTTGGGCGCAACATCACCTGTTGCCCGCTCCGGCTGCCGTTATTGATTGTTACCCGTACAGATCCACGAATCAGTGATGCCTCCACCTGCGGATCACTTGGGTAAGCTTTAACATCAAATACGGTTCCTAATACCCTGATATCAATATTGTTGGTATGCACGGTAAAAGGGCGTGAAGCATCATGTTTAATCTCAAAGTAAGCCTCGCCCGAAAGCGTGATCTCCCTGCTGTGATTACCAAAATGTTCCGGATAACTCAGCTTGCTATCGGCATTAAGCCAAACTATGCTGCTATCTGAAAGTACAAGCTTGCGCCTTGCTCCCTTTGGGACCGTAGCATAGTCGAGCGCTACTGTTTTTTGACGGCCGTTATAGAATTGCCAGGTTAACAACATACAACCACCAAGCACTATAGTAGCCGCGATTTTGTAAACAACCGATAAGCTTCTGTTGACACCATGGGCAGATGTGGTTTTAGAACGAAGGTCTGCAAGTAGTTCCTTCTGTTCCCAGGCTGTTAACAGCGCCTCCGGGGGGAGTGGTTCCTGTTCAAAAGCCGCATACCAGTCAAACAAAGCCTTTTCCTCTTCGGGACTGGCCTTACCTGAATTTACTTTTCTTAATAATTCCTGAAAATCTTTCCTGGTCATTTGTAGGTAAGTGTTTGAGAATAGCCCTTACCCCCAAAGCCAGATCAATTAAAATTGACGAAGAGAATAATGGATTACTAAAATAAGCGCAGGTAAAAAATCGGCAAAGTTTACCCTTAGCTTTCTAAGCGCTATGGTAAGCTGATTTTCTACTGTTTTGGGGGCTATAGCCAGTTTTAAAGCAATCTCCTTTGTTGATAGATGCTGCATCCTGCTCATCGTGAATATTGCCTGGCATTTTTCAGGAAGCTGCGCAACACCGCTGGATAATACCATCGAGATCTCTTTCTCGGTAACGTTGTTTTCGGTGTTACAACAGACAGGCAGTTCGTGTTCCGAATCAAACAAATCTTCGTGTACGCGTGATGAACGAATAGTTTTAAAAACCTGGAACCGGGTAATGGCATTCAAATAAGCATCTAATGCCTGAATATCCTGGGTGTGCCTTTTTGCCCACAACTGAACGAAAATTTCCTGAACGATATCTTTACAAACAGCTTTATCCCTTAGCATTTTAAAAGCATGACCATACAAACGGTTAAAGTACTTTTTGTAGATCACTTCAAATGCTTCAGAATCATCCTGCCTCAGCAGTTCAAGCAGCTCCTTATCCGTGCGATCCTGAATTTTCTGTAGTAACATCGGGGTAATTTTGGTCAAATATAACAAAGTCTATAGATTTTATAGACAATTGTATTATCAACACTTAATTTTTATGGATTTATTATTTAAATGACCTTTTATTTACAATTTCATAATGGCAATTAACCCCTGGTAGGCTGCTAATTGATGGTGTAAATTTTCAGGTTACTGATCTCCTGATGAGATTTTGTAGACCGGAAGCCGAAATAACCTTCCGTTAACGGCTCCTTATCCTTGAAGCTAAAAAACAGCTTTCCGTTTATGGTGTAACTCAATTCGCCGTTATGCACTTTAATTTCAATGTGATAAATTTTATCAGCAGTTAGCAAGTGCTCCTGGTCGTTGTATTCGGCCAGAAGATTTCGGTTACCCAATCCATCATATTTTCTGAAACGGGTGGTAGTGTTTGAGTTACCACCCATGCCAACGTAATACAGTTTCAAGGAATTATATTCGTCAAGTTGCCCGTTCCTTTGGGCCAGGCTATCAGCATGAGGTTCTGAAGCCATGAAAAATTGGTTAAGATCAGAAAGCCTGTCAAATACGCCATTCCCAACGATAATTTTCCGGTCATAGCTAATCAGCAAATCACCTGTTAGCTTGTTTTTAAGCCATACCGTCACGCCTGCTCCTGTATTGAGCACCAATTTATCGTTTTGAGTGTTAACCGATGATCCTGGCGAGTTTTCCAGTTCTACTCTCCATAAGGTAGTATCAAGCGGTTTTGAAAAATCATCTTCAAATATTAGTGTTTCATTTACCTTACTATCAACCTTGTGCCGCTTAAAACCTATCTGAGCTTGTGCCTGAGTTATTTGGATTACCACCAATATTGCTAAACCATAAATTAATTGCTTCATTTCTTTTCCTGCTTTTGTTTAACTATGGTTACCGGCTCTTTAACAACTTTATGCATACCTGCTCCCAAATAAAAACCGGGATGCGGCGGCTGATTATATCCAACATTTTGCCCGGCAACAGCGGTACGGTATTGCGGATCCTGCATCAGGGTTGCAAATCTGTACGCTGTTGGTATTACTGTTGAATAAATACGGAGTTCTTTATTATCCTTTGTTCGCCATATCACTTCTTCCCGCCAATCTCCAAACAAGTCGGCACTGAGGCATGGCGTTGCTTTGGTTCCGTTATTTGCTACGCAATCGGTAGCTGTAAGCAGGTTTACAGTGCGGTTGTTATTCCAATCCCATTTATCAATGCGGTTTTTATCCAGCAGTTCGCGGGTGAGGTCGGCATCCCACCATACCACAAAATTGGTTGAAGATGGTACCACATCACTTATGGTTTTGCCGTTGAGATCGCGCAGGCCTCCCGGGCCACCCCAGTTTTCAAAACCCGGATGCGTGGGGTCGATATCAGCCGCTACTCCCCTGCCCACATCAACGTTACGACCAATAGCAAACCTTACTTTGCCTGTGCCCGCGTCAAATAAAGCTACACCAGGCCTTGGCGGAGTTTTCAGCGTATCTTCTATTTCATGAATACCGAAAACCTGCACGCTATTACTTTCCGGATCCATTTTGGCTACATGAAGCGCATCGCCATGGCCAAAGCCTGTAGAATACAAACCCTTGCCATTATCGTCAACGGTCATAGCGCCCACGCAAATTTCATCTTTTCCGTCGCCATCTACATCTGCAACACTAACGCTATGGTTAGCCATGCCCGAATAAGGATTTTCCCTGTTCTTTGAATCGAACACCCAACGTTGGCTGAGTTTTCCAGCATTCCAATCCCACGCAGCAATTACTGTACGGCCGTACCAGCCGCGCACAAAAAAGGCGTTTGGATGTTTCCCGTCAAGATAAGCAACGCCGGCAGTAAAGCGGTCAGGGCGGCCACCGGTACTATCATTCCCACCATTACCTCCTGTACCTCCCCAGCCATTAAGCGGATATCTGTCGGGAATATAACTTTTAGTGGCTAAAGCCGCACCAGTTTTCCCCTCAAACACCGTCAAATACTCCGGGCCGTCAACAATTTTACCGTAACAACCCGAAGTTTTATCATAGGTACGCCAGTCCTTATCAGCGTTACCGATTACTTTACCCTTGCCATCAATCGTACCATCGGCAGTTTTAGTGATCAACTCGGCTTTGCCATCACCATCAAAATCATAAACCAGCACTTGCGTATAGGCTGCTCCCGACCTGATATTTTTACCCAGGTCGATACGCCATAACCTTGTGCCGTCCATTTTATAGGCATCAATGATCTGATTGGCGGTGAACCCGGTTTGAGGCGGGTTTTGTGCGTTTGTGGGGTCCCATTTTAAAATGATCTCATATTCCCCATCGCCATCCAGATCGGCAACGGTAGCATCATTGGCATTATAGGTGTAAGCCCTGCCATCCAGGGTGCCGCCTGCAGGCTGCTGTATCGGTACAGAAAAATATTGTTTTGGTGCAGCGCCTGCCAGGATGGTTGCCGGCTTTGATCTTGCTGATGCTGGCTTATTAACCGGCTCTACATACCAGGTATTGTCTGTGGCTAAATTAGCCGTACTATCGGTGTAGTTAGTTCCTTGTGTTAGCGGCAGCTTGTTCAGCTTAATGATACGCTGTCCTTTCTGCTCTCTGAAAATGTTAAACCCTATACCCTCAGATTCACTGGTGAGTAAACGCCAGCTCAGGAACACGTGTTTGTCATCATATTTCATGGCTATCAACCCGCGTTTAAGGTACTCCACTTGCTTTTGTCCGAGAACGCGGGTACCAATACAAATGAAAAACAAGAAGAAGAGTATTTTTATGTAGGGATGTTTCATGATTAAAAGCTTATTTGTTTGTTGCCTGCTCCGGGATATCGCCGCCAACATAGGCGAGGCATTGAATAGCCGCAAGCCCCCACTGTGCTACCGCATTGGTTGATAACTCTGCATCTTCTTCCACAGGATTAAGCACAGCAGGTCCTTTTATTTGTTGTACTTTAACATGCCCTGGTTTGATACCTGCTTTGCCACTATAAAACTCGGCCCAGGCACGCGCGGCCAACTTAGGGTCTTTTGTTTTATAGGCCGCGTAAGCGGTGAGGCGCGAATGCCCCTGCCCAAGGTTAAGTTTTGTAAGCGACTGCCCCAGCTCTTGCCCCTGTTCCTGTGTCGATGCATTGTAAAGGCGGCAGTATTGCAGCCATGTTTTTTCAAAAGCGCGCACATTAACCAGTGGCAGTAATTCTTCAATAATTTCGGTAAGGCCAAATACAGCGTTCAGGTGAGAAACGCTGAGTTCCTGACTGGCAGTGATATCAAATTTACCGGTATCAAGGTGCAGTATCCCATGCCCGGTAAAAAAACCGTGTGGCTGTGCGGCAATAGTTTGTAAACTATTTACAAGCTTTTGTTTGATCTGCGGGCTACCCGTACGCTCCCACTCAGTAAGCCAGGCGGCGGCAATGGCCCCGTAATCGGTACCGAAGCCTGCGGGGATCTTATTTTCAGAAAACTCGGGTTGCGGCTGGTCCCTTATCCCTTCCAACTTGCGGTTGGGCTGGATCCGGCTCAGTGTTTTAGCAGCATTAACCTGTTCCCTGAGCAAATCACCCACCCGTTCATCAGCAGTGAGGTAGTAATAAAACCTACGGTTTGCAGCCGTGCTAATGCGGAGCTGCTTGGCGCTATCTCCCCAATGCATCACGTTATGCCTTGAGCCTAAGGGCGCAAATTTTCCGATATGATGAACATCAACCTCGCCGGTATGCCTGGTCATGGCTTCCGCAATATGAAAAACATCGGCCCGCTGGGTTTTGAGATAGTAATACCAAAGCCAAAGATCGGTTGATAGTTCTGAATTGTCCCAACCGAAACCTCCTACGTCATACCGCCAGGTGTGCCTGTCGGTATCATAAGTATGCATGAAATCGCCATAGTTCCAGAAACCGTACCAATGGTGCTCATCAACCTGTTTTTTGTAGTATTCAAAGTATTGCTGAAGCTGAAGCTCTAAAGATGCCTTTTCCGGGGTTGACCGGTCTTCCACTGCCCAGTTTGCGCCAAAAACTCCTTGCTTCATTAAATAGGCATGATCACAGATAAGTCTTGGCGGATTTTCAATAGCCTGGGCTATTTGAAGCAGTTTTTCCCTTTCGGAGTTTACCTCGACTGCTTTTAAAACCAGTTCGTTTGTGCGGGCAACTCCATGTGAAGTTCCGAAACCGGGTTCGTAATCTTCGTAAGTGATATCGAGTGCGTCCCGCTGTTTTTCATAGGTATCTTCGCCCATACCATCATGGTAAAAACGAAGGTCCATTGCAGGCACTTCCGGCGACCAAAGCCATAGATTAATCTTTCCGGTGTTGCTGGCCGCATCGCGGATATCCAATTGGGCGGGAAAACTTTGCCAGAAGTTCCGGATGCCCGCTATCAGGCCACCGTTAGGGGAGCCCAAATAAACCGTTCCCAACGCGCGGGAGCCAGCACCCGCATCGAGCCAGCCATGCCCAGGTTTGGTGCGTTTACGGATGGTAAAACCGGATGAACTTCCTTGAAGTAAAGTATAGTCGCCAAAAGCCGGTATATATTTAAGGTTGTTTTTTACTTCGGCCGGGAATTGTTCAAAAGATGGGGTCGCCCTACCGGCAAGCTGGGCGTCGGTTATATCTTTACCCGGGTTTCGGCGCAGTCCGGTAAGTCCCCTCACCGCTTCGGCGAACAAGCCCTTTCCTTCGCTATTAACAAAACGTACATGACGGTTATGCAGTTCGCCGCTAAGCGGGACATTAAAATCAAGCCCTAAACCTTTGATGAACTGTGTTTGCTCATCGGCATTATAGATTAAAGTATGTATGATCCTCACCTCATCGCTCCCCCCAAAAAAATAGAGACGAACAATAAACGGAAGAAAGTTAATCTCACCATCGCTGTGCGTTCCCGTAATCTTTATTACAGCCCTAACAGGACCGTTCTGTTCTAATTCTACCTGGTTAATTCTGCCGGTTAGTTTCTTCCTAATAAGCGATATAGCGTTTTCGTCATCGGGACCATTTTGTATAATAGAGATTAACTTTCCGTTTGTTGCAATAACCTTATTCTTAATTGATAAACTTTGAATAAGCACATCGCCGGTTTTAGGAATAATAGCTTTAATAGTCCCGGTATCAACTGTTAGCACCGTGGCTAGGGAATCAACATTCAAGCCTGAAACATTACCTGCAAATTTGCCAGCTACTACAGAATAATCGGTATCGGATACCAGGCCCGTAGCCGCATGGGCTGTCCATTTAAGCGAACCATCGGGCCAGTAGGCAAGAGGCCAGGATTGAATCGTTTTTTTATTGCCCTGCCCATCTTTTAAGTAAAATGAATTACCAGCTTTTAATTTACCTTGAGGCCAGGGAACACCCCAGGTTAAACCGGAAGACGATGGAAAAGTTGCTTTTTGAAGCCATGTCAAAGGCGCCTCAATCACATGTGCATCTAACAACAGTTCATTTAGAAAATCTTTATTGAACACAAATGGGGTGCCGGACAGGATTATGGAATCTTTTAAAAATGCTCTCCTTGACAGGATGTAGTTGCTTTTCATTGAACGAGATGTTAGTATCAGCTGTAAGCTTTTACAGTTATAGTGTTCTCAAGCTATGCCAGCCCCCAAAAGAGTTGAAACTTTCTTAATATTTGTCAGCCTGATCCGATGTTTTCAGAGTATTTTACCCCCAGAGTAGATAAACCACAGCATGTTGACTTATAACTGAGAGCAAACAGAGCGCGCTGTTAAATTGTATGGCTTTTCTCAATTTTGAAAGGAGAAGTATAAGGAATTTGCGCAGCAGCTCGGACGGTGGATTTGACATTATTTATTTTCAGGATGACAAATTCAAGCATCTTAATGAGGCAACTTATATCTTTTATTATGTTGAGATTTCGGACATTGATATATTAAAACCAATCAACGTAATATATGGCAGTTATTCCGAAGGAAATGTAACTGTCCATACTTATTCAATTGAAACAAGTAAAGTTTACAAGACCAATCACTTTAAAGATAAGATGCCAAGTAAGGACAATACCCTTTTATTTCCTTGGACGTTGTTTCGTGCGTTTATCTTTACAAGGATGGGGGAATATTTTTCAGACTTATGTGTACTATACGACATTAAACCCAGGGCCAGTAATTTATATAACAGATAAAGTGCTCAATTTTGGTATGCAATGTTCGATACTTATATCAAAAAGATTAAGGAAGCTGTAAGTTTGTACGTACTGCAAATACAGGAGCATTGCTACAATAAGCGATTAGAATAGATTTGATGTTGATTCGGACGTTCAATTAAAAGGTTGCAGGTTAGAGTCCAGGCAACTCTTCAAATGTCAACGCTTCCATACGATTCAATAAAGATGTTTGAGTCAAATCTCATTAATTCGATCATAGAAATAGTCCGATTAGCTCCGACCCGGATTATATACTTTTTGATGTTACTATTTGCTTCTTGAAAGGTAAAATTGGTTCTCATTGTTTAAAGGACAGGTACCATTACAAGCGGAATATCTACGAAAATTCAAATTTGAAAAAAATTTAAACTTCATTTTTGTGCAAATTTTGTGCAAATAAAAAAAACCCACTCTGGCGAGTGGGGTTAAATAATTGATTTTCAGTATCCTGAGGCTAGGCTCGAACCAACCCGCTGATAAAAGAAAATAGACTTTTTTAATATTATTTATATACTTGAATTAACAATTAGAGTCATTTTGCTATTGCGTCATTCGTAGAGCAAGGAGCAACAATTAATGTAAATCGCTAATAATCAATAAATAAGAGGCGTTGTTCAGAACTCTCCCTATCTAACAACTGTATTTGGGATAAAAGGCTGCCAACAATGGTGGCCTTTTATGGTTTGCCACTAATAATTAAAATATCATGCCTTTTGCCGCATGCGGCTGGCCTAAACAAAATTTTGATATTTCGCGAAACTGAAATTTTTGTTCAACTCTAATATTCGTTCTTTAACATTATAATTATCGGTTCTTGCACGTCTTCGACCGTTGACCTGGCTATTGCCGTTCACCTCTTCAACAATTGCTTCCAACTCTTTTAACGAAAACGCTCTAAGATGTGGTTCGATTAATGCCGTATAACGGTCATCGGCCATTTGATAACCAAAGCTTTTTCCAAACATTTTTATTAAAAACGCTTTGCCTTTGTCGCTTTTTGCCTCTAAAACAGCTTGATCGTAAATAGCTAATATATGACCCAAACTTTTGCTTAAAAGCGTAATAAAAATGTGATAGATTTTCAAAACCCAGGTCAAGATAAAAATCCGCGGGCCTTTCTTGCTTTTGCCTAATGCGGTACATTGCTTCGTCCAAACGTTTTTCCCTTAGCCAATTTTTGGGCGTTGTTTGGAAAGTTTTTGCAAAATCCCGCTTAAAGCTGGAAACACTCCTTCCAGTCAGCTTTGCAAATGCTTCCACCGATACATTAAACATATAGTTCTGATTCATAAATTCTTCAAGATTTATCTTGTATGGTTCTGAAAAATCAAACAAAATGTATTTCAAATCAGGGTTGCTTTGAAGCAAAAGCCCAACCGCTTCCCTGATTTTTAAATTTGCTGATTTTGGGGTCGCTTCTTTTATTTTATTGATATAGGGACTTAGTGAAAAAAAATAGGAATTCAGAAAATCATCGGCTTCAAAAAACAATTTATGTTTTATTTGCTGATGCTTTTCCAATACAATCTTATTTTCGAGCGCATATCGACGCAGTGTTTCATTATCCAAAGTGATGGAAACAAACTGGTATTTCCCGGATTTGGAAGGATATTTAATGGTTCGTATCAACTGATTCTTTCTCACAAATACGATGGAGCTCTCTTTGATTATTGCGTTTCCATCCGCACTAAATCCGAATGATTATACATCAAACGAGCTATTAAAGCATTCGTTTTTTATTTGGATTGATTCTAAATAATGTCGTTATTTGCGGCGCATGTTAATCTAATCGCCTATGTAACAATTTCTCCCACATAAAAAAGCCGGTGATCCATCGCCAAACTTCACACCGGCTAAAGTTAACAGATCCTTCAACCCATTAAACATTTGAACAAACTTATGAATTCTTTACTATGCAGTAAAAAATTTTACTTTACATTTCTTTTTTTATTTAGTTCGGCGATCCTGTTCGCCCAGACCGGTACCATCAGGGGAACGGTTAAAACCTCCGACGGCAAGCCTGCCGAGTTCGTGACCATCGGCCTGCAAGGCACGAGCAAAGGTACCGTTGTTAATCAAAAAGGCAATTATTCACTCAATAAGGTAACGACGGGCACTTATACTTTAACCGCAAGTTTTATCGGTCTCGTGCCGCAAAGTAAACAAGTGGAAGTAAAGGCTGGTGAAACCGCTACCGTGGATTTTATGCTTTCTGAAAACAACGAGCAACTTCAGGAAGTACTGGTTAAAGGCAGCAAGGGCAGTAAGTTCACCCGTCAGTCAAGTACTACCGTAGCCAAAATGCCGCTGTCAAACCTGGAAAACCCACAGGTTTATACTGCTGTCACTAAAGAACTGATCCAGCAACAGCAGATCACGATGTATTCCGATATCATCAAGAACGTACCGGGCGTAAGCCTGCAATTACCTAATAACGCTAACGGACCAGGTGGAACAGTCGCTTCGAGGGGTTTCTCCTCTGCTGCCACTTTACGGAACGGCGTACCGGCAATGGCGGCCGGATTAATCGACCCTAGCAATATCGAAACGCTGGAGGCCATCAAAGGCCCATCGGGCACATTATTTGGCGGTCCTTTGAGCTCTTTTGGCGGTTTATTTAACCGGGTAACTAAAAGGCCTTTTGACAATCTTGGCGGTACGATCTCTTATTCTGCCGGTAATTATGGCCTGAGCCGCTTAACGGCGGATGTGAATACGCCTTTAAATGAGGACAAAACGCTCTTATTCCGTGTCAATGCCGCCAAGCATTATGAAGGCAGCTTCCAGGACGCAGGGTTTTCCAACTATACGTTTGTAGCGCCGGCACTGACTTATAAGCTTGATGATAAAACAACGCTTTATGTGGACGGGGAATACATGAGCGGTAAATACAACAGCTTTTACCGCTTGTTCGTGGACGCATCAAATGCTACCGGTGTACACAGCATTAAAGATCTGGACTTTGATTTCAACCGTCGTTTTGTGCTGGATGATATCGTTACCGAAACTAATAACGGCGGTATCTACGGTCAGCTAGACCGCCAGTTGTCCAGTCAGTGGAAGTCGCAGACCAATTTTTCTTATTACGCAATCAACAGCACCGGTCCTTCCGCTTATATGAGTATGGGACTTGGTAACAAAACATTAGTGCGCAATGTGAGTATGACCGAGTATGCCCGTAACGCCATGACGGATGTACAGCAAAACTTCAACGGAGATTTTAAGACCGGCGGCTTACGCAACCGTTTATTGATTGGTTTGGATTACTACCATGTGGAAGCCAGGGCAAGCACCGCTTCGGGCGTATTTGATGTGCCGCCGCTGGATGCCGTTAATCCGGGAGCCAATTACAACAAAATGACCCGTGCGGCGCTGACGGCCTTTTTTGCAGGTAGTACCTTTAACAAAACAAGCAGCGAGCAAAATATTTACAGTACTTATGTACAGGACGTGTTGAGCCTTACTGATCGTTTGAGTGTACTGGCGGCGATCCGCCTGGACCGTTTCTCCAGCATGGGAACCTTCAACCTGACCACCCGTGCAACTGCGGGTAAATATGCACAGACTGCCTATTCGCCAAAATTCGGTTTGGTTTACCAGGTGATCCAGGATAAGGTATCGCTGTTCGGTAATTATATGAATGGCTTCCAGAACGTCGCGCCGGTAACCCAGCCCGATCAGAGTATCAGTGTATTTCAGCCACAAAAAGCTTACCAGTTGGAGGGCGGTGTCAAATTCAGCGCCATGGACGGCAAATTAGCCGGTACGGTGAGCTATTACGATATCAAAGTAAGTAATATCGTGCGCCAGGATCCTGATCATGCTGGCTTCAGTATTCAGAACGGCAGCCAGTTAAGCAAGGGGATCGAAGCAGATGTTAATTTTAATCCATTTCAGGGTTTTAACCTGATCGCGGGCTATGCTTACAACGATAGTAAATATACCTTATCCGCGCCAAGTGTGGACGGTCTTCGTCCGCCAAGTGCCGGGCCGAAAAATCTGGTGAACACCTGGGCCAGTTACCGTTTGACCAACGGCGATCTGAAAGGCCTGGGCCTGGGCTTTGGCGGGAATTATGCCAGCGAGAACATTACAGCGTTGAGTACGACCAGTTCGTTCATCCTGCCTTCGTACACGATCCTTAACGCTTCTGTATCCTATGATAAACCTAAATACCGTCTTGGGTTAAAAGTAAACAACCTGACCAGCAAAAAATACTTTATTGGTTGGGGTACAACCATCCCGCAATTGCCAAGAACCTTTATCGCAGAGTTCGCGCTGAAATTCGGCAGCATTAAATAATTATTGGCCTGATGACCTTTAAAAAGACCACCCTATTCATTCACCGCTGGCTCGGATTAATCTCCGGGCTGGTGGTACTGATTGTCGGCCTGACCGGGTGTATCCTGGCCTTTCGTGAAGAGATAGAAGCTAACACCAAGCCCTATTTATTTGCTAAGGTTAAATCTGCACCTTTGCTATTACCCTCCGCTGTGGAAGATCAGGTAAAACATTTGCCAGGGATCATTCCCGATTCGATAATGTTAAGCAGCCTGCAGTATCCCGGACCTGGGCATGCGCTGATCGTTAATTACCGCATCGGCAAAAAACAATCGGGACAGGCTTACCTTGATCCTTACACCGGTAAAGCCCTGAAATCCGGCAAGCCGGGATTCGATTTTTTTGAGTTTGCGGAACATGGGCACCGCTGGCTATGGTTCCCCTTCACTATCGGTCGCCCGATACAAAGCAGTTTTATACTGGCATTTTTTGTGCTGCTGATCAGCGGCATCATCCTATGGTGGCCCAAACGCTGGACCACAAGAGAACGCAGGCAAAGCTTGACTATTGAAACGCAAAAAGGTACCAAGCGCCTGAACTACGACCTGCATAATGTATTGGGCTTTTACATGAGCCTTGTAGCGCTGATCATCGTAATTACCGGTCTTTGCATTAGTTTACCTTGGTTTCAGGGAGGTATCTACTGGCTAACATCCGGTGGTAAAGCAGCCAAACCATTTAAGCCGGCTCTTTCGGATACTACGATGGCTAACCCTACGCCGCTCACAACACAGCGCGTAGATAGTTTATTTCGTTTGCATCAGCGTCAATATGCCAGCGCTTATTATATCTGGCCAGCCACTAAAAAAGCTGCATTGCTGGTGCTGCTGAATACAGATCCGGAGAAAGACTATAAAAGAGAGTTCCGGTATTACGATCAATATACGCTGCGCGATATATCCGTGCAAAGTTCCTTTTACGGTACTTATGACAAATCCGGTATGGCTGATAAACTGCGGCGCATGAATGTGAGTATTCACATGGGCACCATTGGCGGGATTGCTACCAAGATCATTGCCTTCCTGACCAGTTTGATTACGGCCAGCCTGCCGGTCACCGGTTTTATCATTTGGTGGGGCAAACGCAAAAAGAGGAAAAGAACTTTAAAACAAAAATCATGAAAACAATAACTTTAACATTTTTATTGACGCTGAGCACCAGCTTGTTGTTCGCACATTCTTTATGGATTGAAACAGCCGCAAAAGGCAAAATCGGCCAATCCCAATCTGTGAAACTTTATTTCGGTGAGTTTGCCCAGGATGAGCGTGACGAACTCAGCAAATGGCGTTCGGATCTCCCGTCATTAACCTTATGGCTGATTGCACCGGATGGCCAGAAAACGCAATTGGAGACCAAACAAGGCGGCAATGTAGTAGAATCTGCTTTTACGCCGCAAAAGGATGGCGTATATACCTTATTGGTGAGTCATAAACTAAAAGATCTATCAGGCGGGACGGGGCTACTGGAGTTTTCCGCCAGTACCAATGTAAGCGTAGGCACGACAGTTGCGCCGGAAGCAAACCTGAATACGAATGAAATCAAAGCCTTACCCGTTGGTGCTACAAAGGTAAATTCGCCGCTAAAGATCAAAGTTTGGGTTAAAGGCGAGAACAAGGCCGGTGGTACTGTTCTTGTTTTTTCACCCAACAAGTGGGCTCAGGAACTAACCACCGATGGTGATGGCAGCGTAACCTTCACACCGTTATGGCCCGGCAAATATGTAGTGGAAGCCACGAATTTCAACAACGTTCCCGGTAGCGTAGGTGCAATTAATTATAAAACTTTCTGGCAAGGCGCTACTTATAGCTTTGAAGTAAATAAATAAAATAAAGCCCTGCTTTCCTGCTTCGGAGTTTTATCCGGGCAGGCTGGGCAGGCACTACTTATGCAGGAAAATTCGCAGCCGATACTCACCGAATTATTATCTAATTAGCTGCTATTTTCAAAAAGTGGGATTATCGGCTTTAACCAATCCAGCAAAGATTGAGGCAAAATCTTCGTCTTTCGATAGCTCATTGTCAGCAAATGCAGGTTCATCCCATAATCGCTTTCAGTGCAATGGCGGGGCTTACGAGATCTTTTTTGCTTCCACTGCATAATACAGACAATTCGCAGGTTAAATAATTACGGCGGCCTGCTAAGTATCTGGGACGTCTTCTTTTTCATTTTACCCCATCTCCAATTATACCATATAAGAAACCTGTTACCGGTAAACTGGCGTATATCAAGCTGGCCATAAAATAAATGACCTTGGTGGTCATCTCGCCTATTGCACCCACAAGCAAGCCGTAGTTGGCTCTCTACAGCCAGTCGACAGCGTTCATATCCTGCAGGCGTGTTACCACCCGGAACCGGTTTGAGTGTGTATTGATTCAGCACAACATTGCGCCAGGCCCCTTTATACATATCAACGGTTAGGTATATCGAGTCTGATACCTTTTCGGGATTTGCTATAATGATATTTTTTTCATGTTCGCCAATTGCTGTTATTCCCACGCGCCATACTTTATCTACCTGTGTAAAGCGGTTTACATATCCCCGGCTTGGACATAATTCGAACCATTTAGTCGAGCAACTGAAGATTTTGAACGATTTACAAGTTATCTAAATCGGTTCGATTCCCCTAAAGGCTACAAATTTTCACACTGTGTTATCATAGTGTGAAAATTATTTCAGAAAAATTCTATTGAGATTCAAAGGCTTTGAGTTAACAATTACGTGCTACAAAAGCTTATAGAGTTACCTTTTAATGGTTGAAGATATATAAGCAGCCTTTTAAAATCAGGCGGAGAATTTTGATGGATAATGCCCCCTCAATAGTTTCCGATAATAGTGGTAACAATTCGTCGATCAGACGAAATTGCCGAGAAGAAATTTAGTATCAAATTCACCTATCGCTTTACTCGCAGCATCAGCATTTATACCCAGTGTGTAAACAACCGCAGATCCTGCATTATTGGATCAGCACATCCAGGCCACCGAATTGATCCTGAAGCTGAACATGCCTATTTTATAAGTTCATATAAAATCAAATATGCTGATTACGGACTAAGCCTGAAAATCGCTGTGTAAATACGATTATCTGGAGAATGATCGAACCGGAGAGCAATCATGGTTCGGACGTTATGTAGAAGGTTTAAAGCAACTTATCAAGAAACGGAAGCTGCATTTTAGGTTTTTTGCCGCAAAACATACTACTTGGTATGTTTTTATTTACTTTTGCAAAGTCGGGAAGATCATTAATAATCACACCATGTACCCAACCCTTTTAACTATACATTCTTTGGTTCGATGGCTTTTATTGACCAGTTTATTGTTTGCCATTTTCCGCGCCTACTATGGCTGGTTGCTAAAGAGTGGTTTCTCTGGCTTTGATAACAACGTAAGGCACTGGACCGCCACTATCACGCATATTCAGTTGATTTTAGGCCTATGGCTTTATTTCATCAGTCCGATAGTCGCTTATTTTCTGCAACACTTTAGCACGGCTATGCATGAACGGGCCATACGATTTTTCGGGATGGAACATATTACCATGATGCTTATCGGAATCATACTAATTACCATCGGCTCGGCTAAAGCCAAACGTAAAACAACTGACAGGGAGAAATTTAAAACCATGGCGATCTGGTTCACCCTGGCCCTATTGGTCATATTAAGCTCGGTGCCCTGGTCTTTCTCACCGTTGATCAGCCGCCCTAACTTCAGACCGTTCTGATCATAATTCAAACTACTAATCATGGAATATACTTTAAACAAGAACACAGCGAAAGCTAAAAACTACAAGCCGCTTGTATGGGCACTGACCCTGGCCATCAACGGCCTGATCATCTTCGCTTTCTTCCTGCCGAATAAGGAGAGTTTTAAAAACTACAGTTTTTCATATCTGCCCTTACTGAATGCGGTGATGAACGGCTCAACCTTCATTTTTCTTTTACTGGCATTATATGCTATCAAACAGAAAAACATCAAAAGGCACCGTAACTTCATATTTGCCGCCTTTGTATGCACCTCCGTGTTTTTACTGTCTTACCTGCTGTATCATTTTACCACACCATCCACAAAATTTGGCGGGCAGGGCGCTATCCGGTATGTTTATTATTTGATACTAATTACGCATATCGCACTGGCGATAATTACTGTTCCATTAGCCCTTATATCAATCGGGCGGGGTCTAAATATGGAAGTCGCTTTACATAAAAAGATCACCCGCTGGACGATGCCGATCTGGTTGTATGTAAGCTTAACCGGCGTAGTTGTCTATTTATTGATATCGCCCTATTACGGTAAATAAGTGCCAGTAATTCTGAAATTCACGTTAGCGCAGCGTTCTGGACCCGGCCTACCTTTGGTGTAATAAATATTTCAGATATGGAAAAGCAATTGAAAATTTTAATAACCGGCGCGACCGGTAAAAGCGGCGGAGCCGCAATAGACGAGCTTTTAGCAATGGGCTACCCGGTTCGGGCACTCGTTCATAGCAAGGACGACCGCTCAGCAAAGCTTACTGCCAAAGGTGTGGAGGTAGTCGTAGGCGACCTGCTCAATCTGGACGATATCTCCGAAGCTATGCAGGGAATTGATACGGCCTACTTTTGTTACCCGGTGCTTGTGCCCGGTGTGCTGCAGGCCACTGCTTATTTTGCCCAGGCCGCTGTAGAAAACGGCTTAAAAGGCATCGTTAATATGTCCCAGATATCGGCAAGGCGGGAAGCTAAAAGTAATGCAGCGCAGGATCATTGGGTTGGAGAACAAATTTTAAATATGACCGGCATTCCGACCGTTCATTTAAGACCTACCTTTTTTGATGACTGGTTCCTTTATATCCGCGACGGCATCCGGCAAGACAATTCCATCGTATTGCCTTTTGGCAATGGACGCTGGGCACCTGTCGATTCGGCTGACCTGGGCCGCGTGGTTGCCAGAATTGCCACCTCGATAGATGAATATGGCGGCCAGGTGCTTAAACTTTACGGCCCGGAGGAATATGATGTATTTGAAATGAGCGAAATTATTTCAAATACGTTAGGCAGGACAATTAATTACGAACCGGTATCTATTGAGCAGTTCTTTGAAATTAATTCCGAAAGAGCGGCAAGTGAACACTTTGTACAGCACGTTACCCATGTGGCCGAAGATTGTGTGAATGGCATATTCGCTGGAACTAATGACCTGATTGAAACGATCACCGGCAAGAAACCGGCGTCACTAGCTGATTTCTTTACGAGGAACAGCGCTTTGTTTCAATAATTTCGCTTGCAATTGAAGATAGGCCCAAGTCTGTTTGCTGAAAAGTGCAAACCGGCTTGGGCTTTGCTTTTTTAAATCCTTTTGTCTGAAATCTTTGCGACAAATGCGATGAGGTAAATAAGTGCTATTAATTCGGAAATATGCGTTAGCACTCACCTTCGCACGCGGCCTACCTTTGAGTATAAATTAATCACTAAAAAATTTTAATCATGAAAACAAAAGTTTGGTTTGTAACAGGTGCCAGCAAAGGATTTGGCCTTGAAATTGTAAAAACAGTGCTTGCCTCCGGCGACAAAGTAGTAGCTACTGTCCGTAATAACGCAGCCGGTCTCCAAAAAGAACTGGGCAACCCCGAAAATTTATTGGTAGTCACCATGGATGTGGTCAACGAAGCAGAAGTTAAACGTGCCATTAAAGATGGCCTGGACCGCTTCGGGCAGCTCGATGTGGTGGTCAACAATGCCGGATTCGGTATCGTAGCCGCCATTGAAGAAGCATCGGATGAGGAAGCAAGAAGACAGTATGATACCAACGTATTTGGTTTGCTGAACGTGGTACGCAACGTATTGCCGCATTTACGGGAAAGGAAATCCGGACACATCATCAATATTTCTTCCCTGTTTGGTTATGGAGCCTTACCGGCCTGGGCTTTATATGGTTCTACCAAATACGCCGTGGAAGGAATCTCGGAAGGCCTTGCCGTTGAACTTGCGCCCTTCAATATCAAAGTTACTTCGCTTGCACCGGGCTTGTTCCGCACACAGTTCTTAAACTCCCAATCATATTCTTCAGCTGCCAACGCTATTTCGGATTATAATGATACAGCAGTTGGACAGATGAAAAGTGTTCCTGATGCTTTGCATGGTAACCAACCGGGCGATCCGGCCAAATTGGCAAAAGTAGTCGTTGAATTAGCGAATGTAGAAAACCCGCCACTTCATTTGCCGGTAGGCCTGGATTCCCTGCAAACCTACCGGACTAACAGCGCCAAAACCAGCGCAGAAATCGAGGCCTGGGCCGACAAGTTTACACCAACTGAAGTTACTGCCTAAACCTGCCGCCATGAAACGCTCGATCTTAAACAAGGAATTATGGTATTCCTTTATCGCCATCGTCAAATACATTCCCAGGGCGATCATCACGCCGCAGGTTGATGGGATGTTATTTTATACGCCCGAAAAACAGGCAGAATTCAGGGCAAGAGTACAAAGTATTACCCCTGATTCGAAACGAGCATGGGGAACAATGAGTGCAGCGCAGATGCTGCACCATCTTTCCCTATCACTCGGCGGTGCACTGGGCTATTTTACACTGCCGGATGAAAGTTACTGGCTGAGCCGCGCGCTCTTTAAATGGATCCTGGTGGACTTCTTTCCCGCTCAACCCAAAGGTTTACGATTGCCCCTAAGTTTCGTTATACCGCATGATCAGGTATTTGACTTCGACGAAGAGAAGAAGCTCTTGCAGGAGATTCTTGAAAAAGCCTGGGATACCCCAACAGTGGGTTGGGGGCCGCACCCTATGATGGGCAAACTTACCCGTAAACAATGGGGCAAACTAGCGCAGATCCACCTGGATTATCATTTAAGACAGTTCAGCGCCTAAGCAAAAAATGATTACTTTTAATAGATAAAAAGATGAGACATTTTAAATCCTTAAGTGAGTTGCACCGCGAGAACGGCCTGCCGGATCCTGAGCATCCGATGTTAAGCCTGTTGCGCATCACGCCAGGCCTGGTTTTAAACTTTTCAGAATTCACCTGCGACTGCTACCTTGTTGGGATAAAGCATATCAAAGCAGGTCACTGGCTCTACGGTCGTACGAAGTTTGATCATGAAAAAGGATCGATGGTGTTTTGGAAGCCCCGGCAGGTAATCGAAATCGAAAACCTGGAACTGGAAGAAGGGGGCTATATCCTGTTATTCCACGAAGACTTCCTGCTCGGTAACGCCTTACAGAAAGAGATCCAGCACTATGCTTTTTTTGACTATGAAACTGATGAGGCGCTGCATCTTTCGCCAAAGGAAGAAAAGACCATTGTGCGTTTATTTGAGTCGATAGATAGCGAATACGGCAATAACCAGGACGAGTTCAGCAAGAATATTATCCTGGTGAATGTATCATCGATACTCAAATATGCGGAACGCTTTTATAAAAGACAATTTATCAACCGCCAGGCGCTGAACGGCAAAACGGTTACCGCCTTCAATAAGTTATTGGATAACTATATACGCGAAGATAAATTTATGAAAGAAGGCCTGCCGTCGGTCGCCTATTTGGCCTCAGCGCTGAATATGTCACCGCGCTATCTCAGCAATGCGTTAAAGATCGAAACTGGAAAAACAGCGCAGGAACTCATCCATATTGCGCTCATTACCGTGGCTAAGAATAAATTGAGGGAATCAGAGGAAAATGTTTCAGAGATCGCCTTTTCATTGGGTTTTGAAAATATGTCCTATTTCTCCAAACTTTTCAGGAAAGAAGTCGGTAAAACCCCGAAAGACTTTAAGAAACAACTTTTAAATTAAGCTGACATACATTCTTTAGATGAGAGCCATTTTACCAAGAAACATACTAAATAGTATGTTTTAATTTACATTTGTTAACCAAGCGATCAAAAAAGTGAAACATATATTGGATAATCCCGCATTTAATGCTTTGGCAACCGGAAACGCAAAGCTTGCCAACGGTACCCGCCACATCAAATATTTCTCTCCGGAAGTATCTCCTTTTATTGGATTTAAGGAACTGCAACCGGATAGTTTTCAGCAGCTTTTTGATTTGTTGCCTTTTGACGGCCCGATCGGCTATGTTACCCCTGTTGAAACAGCAATACCTGAAATGTGGAAATTGCTTAGCCCGATCAAAGGCCGTCAAATGATCTATGATGGTGATATCAAAGCGGTGAATACCTCCAACCTGGTCAGATTGAGCAATGAGCATATTCCGCAGATGATCGTGTTAACCAAACTGACCCATCCCGGCCCATTTGATGACCGTACTATTGACTTTGGTAATTATTACGGCATATTTGACGGCGATAGGCTTATTGCCATGGCGGGGCACCGCATGAAGCCGTTGCCATATGTCGAGATCAGCGCCGTATGTACCCATCCTGACTATACCGGGCGGGGTTATGCGAAGCAATTGGTGGAGTTTCAGATCAACCAGATCCTGCAAGCCGGGAATATCCCGATATTGCACGTCGCTGACGGCAACGACCGGGCTTATGAAGTGTATAAAAAGATCGGGTTTGAAGTGCGCAGCGATATGTATTTCTATATTCTTCAGAAACAACGACCGGCTTAATTGAGCAGAAACAGCGAACGGACATCGGGATTACCAAACAATGAGCTGATGAGCGTATCTTCGCTATCCCTGTGCTCATAAAGCGGCCTGGTAAAAAAGGCATCACATGGCGGTTTTGTTAGAGGGAAACGAATAACAAAATCTTCGGCTGTTAAAAACAGAAAAGCTCCCGTCATGAAGGCGGGAGCCTTTCTGTTTTATTATTTTTATGCTGCTACCGGAATATCGCTCAGCAGCTCGGTTAATTTGCCGGAATTGATATCGTAGAAGAAACCATAGATCTTCATTTTTTTCGGTGTTGCCGGGCTTGATCTTAGCAGTTCTACATCATGCCTGATCGATTTGTCGTAATCCAGAATCGCCAGGTCATCATGATTCCACATGTTCGAGATATCTGCATGATAGTGATCATGAAATTTCTCAATAAGCTGGTTCGGCTCAAATGACGTCGCCCCGCAAAATGAATGGTGCACCACAATTAACCTTTCTAAGTTGTTGAACAGGTGGTTCATCGTAGCAACTGACTGCAAAGCGCCGATAGCCCGGCCGCCGGCGTTTGATAGCGTAAACAAGGTTTGTGTCGAACCTACATTGTTGCCGGCTTCGTCCAGGATGTTTTCGCCGGGATAGACCTCATCCCCAAAGTAGGCTGCAATTGCGTTCGGAATATTGGCTGCGCGCGGATCAAAGCAATAGATCACAATAGATTTCATCGGGATAGCCTGATCGAAACCGGGGAAGTTGTTTTGATCGAACCAGGGTTGTTTCCTGAATTCGTGTTCGCTGAAATTTGTCATTTTTTTTCCCTCCTTTATTGAAAATGTATTTTAATATTATCTTTGACAAAAGTAGACAGATTTGTGTACTTTCCCAATAAAAAGTAGACAGATTAGTGTGCTTTTTATAAATTGACAAATAGATGATCTATGAAAGCTGAAGCATCAAATCTTAAAGATCTGCGCGCAGATACAATTGAATCACTCAAACCCCGGGACCGAATTTTGAAAACAGCGAGTGCGCTTTTTAATGAATATGGCGTTAATAACATTGGAATTGACCGGCTCATTGCAGAAAGCAGCGTGTCAAAAAGAACTTTTTATAATCACTTCCCGTCAAAGAACGAAGTTATCGCTGCCTATCTTGAATCTAAGGACTGGCTCCGGTTTTCAGAGCTTGATAAGCACGTTTCGCGTGTGAAAGGCGGGGCTAAAGCGGAGATTTTGGCAATATTTGATTTCCTGGAACAATGGTTCTCTGAAGATGATTTTAATGGCTGCGCTTTTGCCCGTGGTTTAAATGATTTTAACCAGGGGGATGTAAAGGAGCTTAGGGGCAAGGTCGATCTTTATTTTGAGCATTGGGGAGATTTTATTAAAACGCGTCTCAAAGCACTTGTAGAACCGGATGAAGTAAAGATACTTTTTCCGCAATTGTTAAGTCTGATCACCGGATCGGTCATCGTGGCGCAGGGCCTCGGCGATGTCAAGGTAGCCGCTTTAAATAAACGTATAGCCGAAAGTATTTTAACGGGTTGTTAATCCGGCGGTTAAATTTTCTATGTTTGCAAACGTACTAATTAGTATTTTATGGCAAAGGCAGCGGCTACACGTCTGGCGATTGTGCAAAAGGCGTTTGATCTGATTTACGAAAGAGGTTACCAGGCTACCAGCATTGATGAGATCATTGCCACGACACAAGTTACCAAGGGTGCTTTTTTCTATCATTTTAAGAACAAGGAAGAAATGGGCCTGGCAGTGATCAATGAGATCATGTATCCCAATATGATCCCGCTATTAGGGGACTCGCTGAAAAAGCCGGGGGATATCCGCGAGAATATCTACGGGATGATGAAAGCGCTATTATCCAACCATCAATTCTTTAAGGTGGAGTTCGGGTGCCCGGTGGTTAACTTGATCGAAGAAATGGCCTCACTGAATGCCAACTTTCATAAGGCGCTGACCCGTGTGATCATGGCCTGGCAGGCAGAACTTGAAAACGCTATCCGTGCAGCCCAGGACCAGCAGCAACTGGCAAAGGAACATCATGCTGAAAACATCGCAAGCTATGTGATCTCCGGCTACGGTGGAGCACGCTATATGGGCAAAGTACTTGGCAGATCTTCTTATACTTCGTTTTTGCAGGAATTTAAAAAGTACCTAAACAGCCTTTAGATCATCGTGCCATCCATGAACTGAATGCTAACTCTATTATAAAATGACGGGTAAACATTGGTATGTAAGATACCCATAGTCGTTTTTCTGTAACTTAGACATAATGCGTAGTGATAGGCGTATGATTATAATAATACGAATATAACATTAGTATGGCCGTTCCATGGTTACCACCTAATTGTTATGACCATAATACAACACCTGTTCAAAATTACAGCAACCCAAAAAGACTTTCCCCCAATAGCACGGACTTGCTATTATTTCGTTTTGATCTCATTATCAGGAGGATGCAAAATGCCATTATCGATAACTATTTGACCCTCAATGCCTTATGATTTTCGGGAACTACAATTCTTTTCATTGTTTTTAGAAATCTCAGCCAAAACCTCTAAAAGCTTTGATAACTGTTTCAAATACCTATCGTTACCGCTCCCTTATGGGATAACCGGAGTTTTCTTAGGTGACCTACCCGGTATGCGGCATCGGTGAGCGCGGCTGCCAAAGCGTTTCTAGGAAATAGTAACGTTGGAATTATAGTATTTTTTTAAAAATATTATCCAGGAAAGAACAAAATTGAAAATCAATAACGGGACACTCAATTTAAACATCACGGTATAAAATTCTAAAATGAACAGCAAGAAAACCAATGGGAGATACCGGTTCATTCTAAGCCCTGTCCAATATAAAATACTGCGAAATAACAGAGCCGTGCTTATCCCCAGAAATAATGCGATTATTGACATAAAAAAATTGAATTTACTAAAAAGCCAGACGATTTCCGGTAAAATAAGCCATAGGTAAACTAAGGTCTGATTAAAAAAAAGCCGGTAACGTTTAAAAGGTAAATTTCTCAAAAAACTCAAACGTGTTTCGTCAAAACGATGGTGCTGGTAAATCATAAAGCTATGGCCCGTTATGATCGCCAGCATGACTAAACCGGCTACGCGTAAATCACTATAGGGTTCGGCAAACGAAGAAATTGAAACGGCAATTATAAGATAGGATATTATTTTGACCAGGATGAAGCCGATCTTCATTTTATCGGCTATCTGATAGATAAACAACGTATAATAGGGCTTTCTAAAATCCCGGACCAGGTTTATCAAATAAGATCTCGCATGCTCATTTTGCAGGGAATTAATGGACAGGTTATAAATAACTGCACTCACAAGTGTAAGCAGCAATAGATACAACAGGATGAGGAACGGTATAAAATAATGATGAAAAGCAATGCCGAACGCAAAGGCAAAAATCCAATAAAAGATAAGCGGCGCGAAAATGACTGATTGTGTCAAAAACCAGCTTTTCAAAACTTTTATTTTACTTAATGATGTTATACTATAAAATAAAAATTGATTCCCGGGCGCTGATAGCTGTTTAGTCACATAAATCCAGCTTTTGACCGCATAAATAAGCCATGCCAAACCCACGATAAGTGTTACCAACGGACTGCTGATGAAATTAATAACGATGATAAAATGATAGTAGGTTAATTGTTCAGGAGGGATGAGTTTTACATCGCCAACCGTATTCATAAAAAAGCAGTAGCTGATCAGCATTCCAAAAAGAAATACCAAAAAACCAGAGTTTATCCTGAAAAAGCCATACGCAAAAATTTTTATTAAAGATCGGGTTAACGGAGAAAGCATCAAGACGTTATTTTTAATATTTGCGTTTCAACTAAAATTTCCTTCGCGCCGCTCAATTTACTGCTGTCCAAATCCTGGTGGGAAGATAAAATGAAACTGGTTCCATTTTGTTGTTTCATGAAAAGGATCCACTGATAAAGGATACCTAACGAATCCGTATCCAGTGTAATTAAAGGCTCATCCAGTAAAATCAGTTTTGGGTTGCCAATGAAAGCCAGTATCAAAGATAACTTCTTTAACATTCCGCTTGAATAGGCACCTATTGGCTGGTCGATAAATGACTGCATTTGCATACTTTCAATAAAATATTTCTCCTGGCCGGCTAATGCGCCCTTGGCGTATAGAAATAAATCAACCATTTCTTTACCGGTTAAAAATTCCGGAAAAAGTGGCTCCGCATCTGCAAAGTTCACCAGTTTGCGGTAGGCAACCGGCGTTTTTTTAACACTATATTTTCCATCAATCAAGATGTCACCATCGAACCACAATATTCCGGCAATGGTTTTCAAAAGCGTGCTTTTCCCCGAACCATTCACACCCTTTACCCAGTAAACGCCTGGTTCGATAAGAACATCACCAATTTTCAACGCCAGATAACGGCCATAGAACTTTTGAAATTTATGAAATTGCAGCATTCGGAATAATTTGTTTCTGTTTTTAAATTACGCTTTTGTTACCTCGATCCTTGACTTTTTATAGGTGCGGTAAAGCCCGCTTTAATAGTTTGATAGCCTACGGTTAACAAATAGACTGATACAGCGCGGCTATTTCTTTGTGTACCCCGATTGTTTTAAAAAGTCCCTGATCTCGTTTCCATCAGCATAATCCAGGTTGATCGGGCAGATCCGGCTTATTGCCGGTACTTACCCAATTATCATTATGGGTGCTGTATATCTCTTTTTGAAAGGCGGCCCAGACCTCTTTTTCGTGTCTTTCACCATAGGACATATAAGGCCATCTTGCCCGATTCCCTGTAAATCGCCAAGATAGCTCCCTTTTCGATTGCTCTTATCTCTTTATGATAACCCGCAAACTCATTCGCTTCTCAGACTCTTAACCGGATTGGCAATAGCTGCCTTAACGGCCTGAAAGCTAATGGTCGCTAAGGCGATCAGCGTTGCGGATAAACCAGCCAAGGCGAAGATCCACCAGTCCACACTGATCCGGTATTCATATCCCTGCAGCCAGCCGTGCATGATCCACCAGGCGATGGGAAATGCAATCACACAGGAAATAGCAACTAACTGCATCAGGCCTGTAGAAAGCATACCCACGATACCGGTGACACTGGCTCCCAGCACCTTGCGGATCCCTATTTCTTTCAACCTTCTTTCGGCGGTATAAGCAGCGAGGCTGAATAAACCAAGACAGGAGATCAGGATGGCCAGTATGGCGAAAACGCCGGATAATTTACTGGTCAGCATTTCACCCACAAACATCGCGTTGAACTGGTCATCCACAAATTTATACTGGAAAGGATAGGCCGGATTGATCTTCCTGATCGCTGCGCCAATGTCTGCTAAAGTCTGTTGGGAATTACGGCCTTCTTTAATGCGAACGTAAAGCAGGTTGGCGTCAAACGCCGATGGCGGCTGACAAAAAAATATGACCGGCATCGGTTTACCATACATATTGCCATAGATGTAGTCGGCTACAACACCTATCACCGTGTAATTTTTGATCACCGCCTGGTTATTGTTATCCGGCATCCGGATAATTTGTCCGACCGGGCTATCCTTGCCGATCAGTTTGGCAAAAGACGCGCTGATCACCACGTTAACGTTGTCTGCTGTGACATTGCTGTTGAAATCTTTACCGCTTAACAGCCGCATACCGGATGTGGAAATAAATTCCGCACTGATGTTCCTTCTGGACACGGCTATTTTGCTATCCGCAGGCTTACCCGGCCACATGAGGTCGTCGCGGGTATTGCCGCCATCAATGGTGGTATGATCTGCCATAGCGACATTGGCAACAGCGCCGGATTTTAGCAACTCTGATTTGACCACCTGGAAATCCCTGGCAAATGTGTGCTGCATATCTATTTCCAGCAAATTATCTTTATTGAAACCAAGGTTGCGGTTTTTTACATGTTGCAATTGTAAATAAACGACGTAGGTGCTGATAATAAAGATCACCGAGATGGCAAATTGAACGACAACCAGGCCTTGCCTGATCAGGGCCGCATTTCCGGTTTTCAGCCTCAACCCTTTTAATACTTTCAGGGGATCAAAGGAGGAAAGGTAAAGCGCGGGATAGCTGCCCGCTACAAATCCGCAGATCATAACGATCAACAACAAGGCGATCCAGTGCATCGGTTCAGTTAAGCCCAGAACGAGGTTTTCCTGGACCAGGTTATTAAACGCGGGTAATGCCAAAGCCATCAAAAATAAAGCGCATAACGCTGCGATGAAAGACAAGATCAATGACTCGGCAATAAATTGAAAGATCAACTTCTTCCTGCCCGATCCCAGTACTTTACGCACGCCGATCTCCTTGGCACGTTTTTCACTCCTGGCCGTGGAGAGGTTCATGAAATTGATGCAGGCTACCAGCAGAATGATCCAGGCGATCCCTGTCAGCATACGCACCTGACTGATCCGGCCTCCGCCGGTTTGCTTGCCATTGGCAAATTCGCTGTACAAATGCCAGTCGCGCATGGGGAACAGGAAAGCCGCCGCTGTCTGTTTAGGGTCCCGCTGATGTATAAAAGCGGCCAGTTGCTTATTGACCGAGGGCAAGCTTGCGGAAGGGGCTAATTGCACATAAGTAAACGGTCCATAACTATCCCAGGTTTCTTCATGGGGGCCGTAGGTGATCTGTTCCTGCCGGAGATTCGCCTGATAAGGCGCGAGCCATTCAAATTGCAGGCTGCTGTTTTCAGGGAGGTCTTTCAACACCCCGGTGACTACATAATCATGTTGATTATTCATCTTCACTGTTTTTCCGACAATATTGGTGGTATGCCCGAAAAATTTGATTGCTGCTTTTTCAGTAAGCACCACGGAATAGGTGTTTGAAAATACCGTATTGGCATTACCTTCAACAAATGGTAAAGTGAACATGCTGAACAGCGCCGGGTCAGCATATTTCCCCGAGGCGTATATGCCGTTATCCCCGATGGTAAACAGCGAACGTTCATCCTGGTCCGAAATGCGGCAGGTATTCACGATCCCAGGGATTTCTGATTTGATAGCGGCCGCCATCAATCGCGGCGTAGATGCCATGGTGAAGGTATTGCCGGCTGTGGTTTGGTTAACCTGGATACTATACAGGTTTTCGCGCTGCTTATGGCTATGGTCATAGGTCAGTTCGTTACCCACCCATAAAAAAATCAGGCCTGCGCAGGCCATCCCGATGGCTAAGCCGCCGATGTTGATGGCAGCATAGGCTTTTTGATTGATGATTTGCCGCAGGAGTACTTTGATATAGTTCTTGATCATGCCCATATTGATTAATTGGTAAACTTTATTGTAGTTTGCTAAAGCATAGGGGCTTTTCGCAGTGTTTTGCTCCTGCAAGCGAGGTTTTAGTTCAGCTGCTGGTGGGTTAACTTCTATTTTTTTTAATATGCCCTCAAAAAGCCTGGCACTATCTTCTTCTGTATGTTGCAGCTTTAACTTCCAATGTTCGGACAATAGGAAGTAGGTGACTTTTAAAAGCGGGTAACTTTTCAGCAGCCGCTCCAGTTCGAGCTCTTCTTCCTCCGTCGCTTCATTATCCAGTTTTTTTGATGCAAGGTTCCAGAATTGATCATGCATATCTGTGGTATACCTTAGTTATAACTTTCAGTTTATTAAAATCGTGCCACCTGTATAATAAATTGATTTTCAATAATTTAAAAACAAATTTTTGAACTAACTGTACGAAAACGTTACAGCCGGTGTTCGCTTCTGGCCGGGACGGTTGTGGCTCTAAAAGTGTGTCGTTTGCTTTAAAAGTTAATGACCTGCCTGTCTTTGAGGAAGCGGGTATCTTTTATGGCACCCGTGCCGTTGAAACGATATTCCACCCCTACGATAGCCGTAGGCAAAGGGGTAGCGTGAAGGGAATAAGCCTCCCGGCCATTGATGAAAAAACGTATTTTTCCGTTTTGGCTTTCCACCCTCAGCTTCACCCATTGGTCCAGGTCGCAGCCAAACTTGGACATGTCTGCACTTTTGCTCGTTATCTTGGTGCCGGCTGCATATAGGGAAAGATCACCTACGCAGCCGCTGGAACTCAGCGGGATATTGATGACGTCATTCTTGCACAAGATAAGCACTTCCACACGCTGACAGGCAGCAGAGCCTTGATGGAAATCACTCTTCAGGGTGGTTTCAAAAATAAAGCGGTCATTCCGAATGCCGCCCATATCCCGGACATTGAAAAAGTGCAAGGCCGGCAATGATGGTTGCAGGGGCACATTATACTTTGAAAGAATGGCTTGATTAACGGCTGCGACTTTATTTTTCAGCACCTCATCTTTTTTAAAATAAAGCGGAGCGCCGCCATCTTTAGCGATCATGGCCACCCATCCGCCGGATGAAATCATCAGGTCGTGTTCTTTGACGATTTGATTACCAACGAGGAGTTTTGCCCGGTAATAACCCGGCTGATAATAGAGAGTAGAATAGACGTGGCCCTGTTGTGGTACCGCTACTTTCCGCCGCAGGTCCCAGGACTGGGCAATAAATACGGCATTGGTACCGGCGGCAGCGGCATCATAATTGAAAATGACGGAGTTAGGGACCCCTTCCGTTTTTATTTTATTACTGCTGAATTGATAGGCTTTAGTGTCGACGGGGGCAGTCGTTTTGCCCTGGAATAAAAACAGGGCACAGCCGGCAATCAGCATCAACAACAATGCTGTGAGCCAATAGGTCTTTTTCGTTCTGATAGGCTTTAGCGGCACGTTTAACGGTGGAACCCCGAAACCCGCAGCCGGTGATTGGTCCAAACGTATCTGATGTTTAAATTCCCGCCAGTCCTTAAAGCCCGCAAACTGCGCCAGCGTATTCAAGGTGGTGCCGGTCGGCATAGAAGTATATGTCAATTTCCCCCAGAGCCTTTTCAGTGTGGTGACGCTCAGGATGACGCTGGTAACCGCCTGGATCTCTACACTTAGCTTTTCAAAATCATAACCGGTCCATTCCTGGCTTGGTCCCCAGTTAAGCCGGGTTTCTATCAGTTCGAGGCACTTTTGAATATCTTGTATTTCCTGGCTATTTCGCATGTTCTATTCATCAAAGGGGAAACTTGTACGCACTTGAGCGGGTGGAGTGAACCTTGGAAAAAAAGGCTGTTAATTTGTCTTTCATATGGGCGAACTTATTCAATTAAAAATAGACTAATCATGACAAAAACAGAAATATTTACCACAGTTGTTCGGTGACTGATCAGCAGTGCTAATATGGCCGGGCGAAAAAGCTTCCCTTACAGGATTTAATAGACAATTGCAGGACGATTAACGCTGGTATCCACAGGAATAGGAAGACAGGAACGTTGCACTTGAATGACTGGGCGGGGTTGGAATTGCCTGGATAGACGGGTGAATATTCAAAAATGGCAGGATTGAATTTATTGTCAATAGCTTTGATTATCAGCGTGATAAAACTTGGCGTGCTTTTGAACGAACTTGAAGGCCGATTGAACAAGCATATCCGGGAGCCCTTTCTACATTTGGCCAATAAACCATTAATTACCATTATAAATTAAATGATGAAAACCACCGAATTGAAATTATTAACTTTTGCGATTTTATTGATTTTGAGCGTTCCTTTAAGGGCGCAAACACTCTTTGTCAATGCAACCGAAGGCAAGGATGATGCTTCCGGGACACTCCGTGCACCACTGGCCAGCCTGGACAAAGCGGTAAGCAGGGCGAATACCTTTAGCGGTAAAGAACCGATCACCATTAAGATCGCGCCGGGCCTTTATACACTGGTCAATCCATTGGTGGTCCGCCCCGGAAGCAACCTACCGGCCAATACCAAATTTACCTTCGAAGCGATGGATATGCCCGGTGACAAAACCTGGACACCTGCTAAAATGCCGGTCATTCAATGCGTGGCCGACTCCAACAGGACCGGTAAATTAAAGCATGCCAGCATTGCTTTCCAAGTGGAGCGGAACGATGTTGTGATCAAAGGGTTGAAATTTACCGGCAACCCCAATCCCGCATCGCTCTATTATTATGTCATCCAAAGAAGGGACAGCACCCTGACGGGACTGGAAATTTCCCAGTGCTATTTTGTCGGGGATAAGAATTCGGCACCCATGCAAGGGGGCGTTTTTGCCCAGGGCGCAGGCATAACTGTTGACCACTGCATCTTTTACGGTATCAAAAACGCCGTTATGGTATTTAGCGGCCTCAAGGATTTTTCACTGACCCATTCGATCATCTATGGCGCTTATGAAGGCGCGGTCTGGTATGGCTACGGACAGAGTTCCTACAGCCCCTTTACCTTCCATGATAATATTGTCGCAGACGGGAATTATTTCTGGGTAGGTTACCGAGGTGTGCATCCCAATTATCAGTTCAGCAATTCGGTCATCGCGGGAAATGCCTCTTATATGGGCTTTAATGAAGATGAAATCATACCCGACCGGCTGAATAAACCCGTGGAAAAAGGTATCCGCAAATCCGGGACAGTGCTGCTGAATGAAGTAACGGCTAAGGGAATACCAGGGGATTACCTGAACCTTTCGCCCGCCTCGGCCGGGAAAGATATTGATGCCGGTATTTTTTTGAATTCAAAAAATAAATAACGGTTTGGCGAAGCCGATCCTGGCAGCCCGGTCTATCATGTGATTTTTACATGAACAGGATAGACCGGGTTAAACCGCCTTCGATATCCCAAAGCATCCTAAAACGAATGTTTTTTTGCTATAACGGCGATAAAAGTAGCGGCGACAAGCAGAAAATTTATTTGCTGATGCAAACCTCTCCGTAACGCTGTTGGGCTCATAGCGCTGAAGGCGTTATCCAATCCGGCAATGGGCGAAATAAGAAACCGTGTTTTAGCCCGGTGTGCAGTTCGAAAATCTACTCCACCCACGAAGACCAAGACGAAAATTGCTGATCATCTGACGACGACGAAGATGAAATAATCAAAAACTTACGTTGATATTTACAATTTGTTAGAATATCGTGCCAATGAACCTGTTGACATTATCGAAATGTGTAATCAACATCTTTAGATTGACACTTTTTTACATCGATTAATGGCACTATCATGCCGTTTTAGCTAAGCTTTCTTATTATTCTTCTTTTAACGCCTCCTGTAAAAGTTTGTCCACCATATCACTCAGTTCTTCTTCCGGTAGGTCCGAGCGGTTTGAAAGCCAGATGATGCCGATTTTTTTTTCAGGTACAACCGCTAAATAACTCCTGAACCCCAGCGCACCACCGCTTTTCCAGATACGGGTTCCGTTAACGGTTTTCCGGTTGATCTGCCAGCACAGGCCCATCGCGCCGTCTGCGCTGGCAAAGGTTTGCCGGTGGGCTAGTTTTACTGCCGGGATTTGTTCGCTGATGTTTTGTTCGACGTAATTCAGCATTTCTTTAGCCGTCGACAAGATGCTTCCGGCCCCTCCAAACATGTTGAAATTAACGTGAGGCATTGGGTTGCTCAGCCCGTCGTAACCTTTGGTATAACTGGTGGTATCGCTGATGGCTGATGCGATACGGGTATGCTTCATCTGCATGGGGCCGGTGATGTATTTTTTGAGCAGCCCGGCATAGGTTTGCCCGTAGACCTTTTCCAATATGATGCCGAGCAGTTTTACCCCGGCGTTGGAATAACCGTAGCGTGTGCCAGGTAAGGTATCGATCTTTACCTTGCGGATATCGGCTAAAAATTGAGCGTTGGTGTAACTGTCGTACATCCTGAGTACATCAAAGGCGTTTTTAAAAGTATCCAGGTTGGGCAATTCCACCGGAAGGCCCGAAGTGTGGTTGGACAGGTCCACGATGCGGATAGGATGATCCTGGTATTGCAGGTTGGGGAAATCACCGTTCATATATTTCCGGATATCGTCTGTCAGTTGCAGCTTTTTATCCAATATGGCCTGGGCCAGCAGTATTCCGGTAAAAGTTTTGGTGACCGAGGCGAGTTCAAATGTTGTGGTGGAGCCCGGTAATTGCGCTTTGCCTTTTTCAACGGTGCCATAATTGTACGTGTACTTTTTGCCATCCCTGACGATGCCAATAGAGAGTCCGATCAGTTTATGTGTGACCATAAAATCAACTGTGCTGTTATGGACAGCCATGTCCAGGCGGGTCTTTCGGGGATTATCGGTCGGGATAGGCTGTAGCGCAATTGCCGTCGCAGGCAAATGATAGTCCCTGAAATCGAAGCTGTCGAAATGACCGCTGCCGGAAGTTTTTAACAGAAAGCTCATCATTTTCTTTTGCCCGTCCCAGGTGAAATAGCTGGTGTCATGCGCAGCATGGTCAAAATGAGCGGTCTTGATGGAGCCGCACAGGGCCTGTATATAATTCAGCCAACCCTCAATGCCTTCTTCTTTATTGTTTTGCTGCCATTGGACGGAGCCAAGTGCATAAAAACCTTTGTAGTCGCCCCGGTTAAACCGTGCGGTAAGGGTATCGTTCAGGCTTTGTGGCGTCTGCGCATGTATCGCGCTACAAAGGAAGAGGCAGGCTATAGTTAGCTTTAGATGTTTCATTTATGGTTTTACTATTAATAGGAAGCTGCAAACATACAGGGAATTCGCAACAGGTAAATAGAATGAGATTAACCTGTGATACAGGAGGCCACCCTCTGCCCATAATAAATGGCGGTTACTTTTCCCGAATATTGTCCTTTGCCGAGTCCCTGCATGGTGGAACCCTAATCCATTTTTGTGCCACTTGCATAAATTACTCCATTTCAAGTACTTACAAATTATTCCATAGGCCAGACGTTCGTTAACGATACAGGTAAGCGACCGTATCTGCACGGTTCCGGCGCTAATCCTGTTCTATTCGACCGGCCAGAGAGGACCTATCTTTAAGGCCGTGAAGAAATTCGGTCTTTTGCTGATCTTATGGCCCGTCCTGGTATTTTGAACGCATATGTCATTGTTCATTACCTATCATACATTTTATTCATAGGTAATCATACACTTGACGGTTTCGTTATCTGCAAGTTTTGTGATTGATTTACAAACCTTAGGTACCATACGCCTTTGATATTTTCCTCATTTAAATTTCAAAACCGAACATGCCTTCGTCCGTTTCCGTTACACTTGCCAGGCAAGCTGTCTATTAACTGCCTGTCACTTAATGTTTTGTAAATTTGGAACAACGATTGAGTAATTAACACGCTTGAAAATCTATACATTTCATATCACCCTTTATGACCTGGCCTTCTCCGGGATGCTATTGATCGGCCTGAATTTCGCCCTGCAGCTATGGTTCAAAAAAGATAGCAACCGCGCTGCTAACCGTTTCCTCGCCCTGGCGCTGGTGGCCATGGTATCAGGAATCGCCGGTTTATCAGGCATTTTTCCACTGCGATTTTCACTGTCCTTTGGGCCATTTATCTATTTTTATGTTCGAAAAGCTACACGGCCGGAACGCCGGTTCCATTGGAAAGACCTGCTGCATTTTTTCCCTGTTCTTTTACCAGGCGTCACGCTTGTCATCAAACCATTGCTATGGCTATCAGCTGGCACTTACTTATACCTGTCTCACCGGCTGATCGAACGTTTTTATGCCGGTCAGAAATTTAAGGAAGGTGATCGTTACCGGTATGAATGGCGCTGGTTGGATCGACAATTAGTAAGTTTAGGCATCATGCTGTTATTATGGCTGCCGTTTGTTGCCATTGACTATTGGGTTTTTCACTTCCTGTTAGCTCCATCAATTTATTACCCATTGTGTCTGCTCCTGATCGGGATGGTCATCCGAATGGGCGTAGTGGTGTTTTTCAGATCTATCGAAACAGCGTTGCTTACCCGGGCCTCCCTTTCGACAGGCTTAAAACAAAAAGGTAATTTATTAAAGAAAAAGATCGAGGCCGGTCTCCTGTACCAGGATCCGGAACTCAGTGTGAACTCCCTTGCGGAGCAACTGGATATGCCCGCCCATGAGTTATCACGGATCATTAACATTGGCCTCAAAAAAAACTTCAGCGATTTTATTAATGAATACCGGGTCAGGGATGTTATGGCAAAAATGCAGGACCCGGCTTATGAACATCTCACCCTGCTCGGCATTGCTTATGAATCGGGATTTAATTCTAAAACGACCTTTAACCGAACTTTCAAACAAATGACCGGGAAAAGCCCGGTGGAGTATAAAAAAGAGCGACCATTTTCTAAATTGGAACGTTTTGCGATAAACAGGCCGGTAGTTTTGCATCAAAAAATTAACCGTTTGACTATGTTTCGCAATTACCTGAAAATCGCCTGGCGCAATACTGTACGCAGCATCACCTACAGTTCCATTAACATGATCGGCCTGGCGGCCGGTTTGTGCAGCTTTATTGTCATCCTGCTGTATATGAACTATGAACTGAGCTACGACCAGTGGAGCCCGGAACTGAATAAGGTCTATCATGTTTCATTACGCCAAAACGAAGACTTTTTAAATAATACACCTACCCCGCTGGCCGGTCTCCTGGCACAAAAATATCAAAATGCCGAAGCGGCAACCATGTTACAATCGTCGGGTGACCGCGAAAGTCTGCTTGCTGTCGGTGAACGTAAAATTTATCAAAAAAACCTGGTTACGGTCGATTCGAATTTCCTAAAGGTTTTTCCTTATAAGCTGGCAGCCGGTAATGCGGCTACCGCACTGAACGAACCCAAAACGGTAATACTGACCAGGGACCTGGGCCGTAAATTATTTGGCAGTGAAGACCCCATGGGCAGATCGATAAAACTAAACGATCGTGCTGACCTGATGGTGACCGGTGTATTGGAAGATCAGCCGGGGGCAACCCATTTGCCAGTTGGCATGCTGATCCACGATCCTTTCGGGCGGCACGATAATACCTGGGATAACTATTCTTGTCAAACCTATATTAAGCTCGGGCGGGCGGAAAACGATACAACGATTGAAACAGCCATCAACCGGCTTTATTACAATGAGCGCATCAAAGCCGGTGGCGTATCTTTCGAAAACTATACTAAAGCCGGCGCTAAAACCAACCTTTTTGTTGACCAGGTGCCACGTTTACACAATTTCCCGAAACATGGCAGCAGTAATTTTTCAACGGTAACCATTCTCTTGGTTTTAGCTATACTGCTGCTGCTGGCCGGAGCCATCAATTTCAGCAACCTGGCCATCGCGCAATCGATCAGCCGGGCAAAGGAGGTTGGTATACGCAAAGTAATGGGAGCGGGCCGTATACCATTGATTCTCCAGTTCATGGCCGAAACTTCACTGCAATGTCTGGCAAGTTTGATTTTAGCTGTTGTGCTGCTGGCTTTGGGCATACCCTATATCAACCGTTCGTTCAATATCAACATCGGTTTTTTGCAACCGCACGAAATGCTGCGTGTTGTCCTTCAATTAATAAGTTGTTTATTGGGAATTATCTTGCTGTCGGGATTATATCCCGCGGTCTATCTCTCGAAATTCAATGCCGTCAAAGTTTTAAAAGGTATTTATTCTACAGGTAGTAAAGGAACACTATTCCGCAACAGTCTCATCGTAGTGCAGTTTATGGTATCGGTGTTTTTTATCACCGGCATCATTGTCATCAAAAGCCAGCTGAGCTTTATGCAAAACAGGGACAGGGGTTTTTCGGCTGATCAATTGATGCGCCTGGAAACGAGGCCGGAAACCCGTGAACAAGGTTTTGATAATACCCGCAACTTGCTGCTTTCGGTACCGGGAGTTATTGGCGTCGCCAAAACAACAAGCGTACCGGGCGATAATTTTGGCGTTGACACCTCGACGATCCCATTCAAAAACAAGGGTGCAGCCTATCGTATGCGGTCGGTTAAAGTCAGTGCCGATTATTTCAAAACCCTCGGGGTGTCTTTAAAAAAGGGCCGCCTTTTTACTAATGAGGTGCAGGATCAGCAAACACGTTCAGCTGTTATTAACGAGGCAGCAGCCCAAAAACTAGGACTGCCCGATCCTGTCGGAGAGCTCATCGCCTTCCCTGGTTGTGACAGTACATCGGTACGGATCGTAGGAGTGGTCAAAGATTTTAATGTGCAGGGATTTGAAAGCGAGGTGCAGCCTGTGGTGTTTACCATTGGTAACCATCAACCCTGCCTGATGCAATTTGGGAGCACCATGCTTGTTAAATTGGATAGCCGGCATGTTCAGCAAACTATTGCCGGAATCAGCCAGGTCTGGAAAAAGATAGAACCTGCCTTTCCGCTTCGCTACTCTTTCGTTGATCAGAATTTTGAAGCTTTATTTATTTCATACGCACGCCTGGAAAAGATCATTACGTTTTTCGGGCTCGTGGCAATTACCATCTCGGTGATGGGTTTGTTTGCACTCACGGCATTCTTTACCCGGCAACGCACGAAGGAAGTAAGTGTTCGAAAAGTACTGGGCGCCACCGTAACGCAGCTGGCTACTTTATTAAGCAAAGATTTCATTTACCTGGTACTCTTGTCCGTGCTCATCGTTACGCCTTTTACCTGGTGGATGGTGCAAAAATGGCTGCAAACCTTTGCTTACCGGATTGATATCAGCTGGTGGATGTTTTTCGCTGCGGGTATAACGGCCATGATGATCGCTATCCTGACGGTAAGCTTTCAATCCATCAAAGTGGCCCTCGCTAACCCGGCGGATAGTTTGAGGAATGACTGATTTTTAATCCGATTTTGAGCCAGCAAGGCCTTCGGCCGATACTGCGGGCTTGCTACTCAAAACAGGCAAATATCAATTAGGCATTGACCCAGATAGAAAAGAAGATCCGGGATTCGGCAGTCAGCGGGTCTTGTAACGCCGTCGCCCAGGACTTTTTATACAGCTTCAGATAAACGGAATCCAAAACAACGCCTACGGCCACTTCCAGCTGGTACTGACCTAGCAGGTCTTTGTCCAGTTGGTCAGCCGCCTGCTGAAACTTTTGTAAATAATATTTGTAATCCATTTTTATTTTTCTGCTATGTAAGTCTATACATAATATCGGGTCTACAATATAAAATTTGATGGTTACAAAATTACTGTAGGAAACTGGCTTTCCCCACAGTGGGCTGTTTTCGAACCAATTTATAGAAAAAGTAAGACGAATTGGAAATATCGGTGAGGACACTTTAAAAATTTTCAAATAAAGCTATCGTTTTATTGAGAATTTGAAAAAACAAACATATGGCGGGTTTAGTCGCCTATATCCTTTCTTTATGGGGGATAAGGGGATCTGGTTTGAACACCTTTTTGTGATTTTGGCGATAATTAGAGAAATACACTTTCTGATAAACCGAAAAATACTTCAAAGTAACGTGTAGCCAGCTGGTCGCAGGCGGGCAGGATACGGTCCGCCTGCGAACTTTGCACCGGTATGTGCTGGACAACAGTTGCATTACAGGTATGCTAATCATTCCGAAGAAAAACAGGTTATAAAGCGTGATATGAAGTGTATATATATTCCAATCAGTTAAGAAGGTTAGGTCGAAGCTCTCATTGATTGCCTTTCCGGAACGAAAACAGCCAGGGAAGAAGTTTCGGTTCCGCGAAAGCGTTATCCCAGCTATTGTGTTGTACGCCCGGGTATTCTGTGTACTTCACGTTCTTCGCACCTACGCCTTGCATGGCTTTGTATAAATCCCTGTCAGGTTGTACGGAAATGGTATTATCCGAGTCACCGTGGAAAATCCATATCGGAAAGTAACGTGCTTTCTGTGTATACAGTTTTACATTGGCCTGGGCACTAATCGTAAATGCAGCTGCAAAATATTTTGGATAATGAATCACCAAATCGTAGACGCCAAAACCACCTAATGATAGTCCCCCGAGATAAATTCTATTTTTGTCAGCCACCCTACGCCGGACCAGCTTGTTTATTAATAGCTTCACCAAACGTTCGGGCGTAGTAAGGGCATAGGTATTTAATGCGCGATTCCGCACATCCGCAGTTGTGGTATCCGTCATTTTCGTAAACCTGCTCCAGGAACTATCTGTAGGACATTGTGGAAAAACTACGATGGCCGGGAATTTTTTTCGTACGGAGTCCCCTAAAAACAAATCGGCACCATGCCAAAGCTGTTTCTCATTATCGTTCCCCCTTTCTCCTGCACCGTGCAGGAACACGACTAAAGGATAGGAATGTCCGGCTTCATAGTTTGAAGGATACATTATCCTGTAACGCAAGGTGTCATGACCCGAAATAAATAGCGCTTTCTTGTAAGCACTTGTGTCCTGCGCCTGCAAAAAAAGACCACTAAATAACAACAAAATAAGAAATAGGATTTTTTTCATAAGGATTATTTTTAATTGAGTTATGAATTAACAACTAATTTCTGCTCACCGCCCGGCCAATGTTTGATGAATAAATCTGCATTCAAATCCCTTTAGTCTCGCAATTATTCTGAAACACCTATAATAAATTGATTACAAGCAATATGGATAATGCCACACCAATCATTCACTTCTTAAACTTTTGACAGGATTTGCCAGGGCCGCCCTGACTGCCTGGAAACTGATCGTAAATAAAGTGATGATAAGCGCCATAATACCTGATATGATAAACACGCCCGGCCCGATGCTGATCCGGTAATCATATTGCTGAAGCCAGCCCGTCATGAAATAAAGTGCCAGGGGGACGGCAATTACACAACCGATGAATACCAGCACCATAAAGTCTTTGGACAATAATAACCAGATACTGCTGACCGAAGCTCCTAAAACTTTGCGGATGCCGATTTCTTTGGTTCTTTGTTCCGCCATATAGGCAGCCAGGCCGAACAGGCCCAGGCAGGAGATCAGTATCGTTAAGCCCGCAAAAACACCAGCCAGCTTACCGACCAGTTGTGCCTGTTTAAATTTGCTGTCATAAGCTGCATCGGCAAATTGGTAATCGTAGGGATAGGCAGGATTATATTTGTTAAAGATCGGCGCGAGTTTGCTTATCGCATCCTGCACATTCACATCAGGCTTAAGACGGTAGATCACTGTACCTGACTGATCCGGCTTATAAACAAACAAGGCGGGTTGTATCGCCGAAAATGGCGAGCCGATGACTGCGTTCTTAGCCACACCGATGATCCGCACAGGCTCTTTCGACAATTCCGTGCTTAGCATTTGGCCCACAGGGGCTTTCAGCCGCAATTTTCCGACGGCGGCTTCGTTGAGGATCACATGGAGTGTATCACCAGGCATTCCCGTAAATTCCCGCCCTTCTGCCATTTTCATACCTGCGGTTTTAAAAAAATCCTCTGAAACCGCAGCGTAGGAAATGCCGAGGGATTCTCCGCCGTTTTTACCCGGCCAGTTTAAGAGGTTACAACCAGCCTGGAAATCAATCACGGGGACAGGGCTGGATGCCCTGGTGACATTTACTACAAATCCGCTTTGTAATAAGTCATTTTTAAGGGCGGTATAATTGCGGTTAAGGTCGGGGGTGGTGGTGGTCATTACGAGGCGGTCGGCATCATAGCCAGTCGGTCTGCTTTTAACATGGCTGATCTGCTTGTAAATGATGATGGTACCGATGATCAATGCGATGGAACAGGAAAATTGAATGACGACCAGGATCTTACGGGGTAAGGCCGCCGCTTTACCAACCTGGAGTGTCCCGCGCAGCACTTTTACCGGGTTAAAAGAAGAAAGGTAAAAAGCCGGCCTGCTGCCGGCCGTTACACCGGTAAATAAAACAAACACCAGGAGTACTATCCAGAAAAGAGGTTCAGCGTAAGGTATCTTCAGCGTATTGCCGGTTAGCGAATTAAAGGCGGGCAACGACACCTGCACAATGGCGATAGCAAAAAGAGCGGCCATAAAAGTAACCAGGACAGATTCAGTCAGGAACTGAAAAATCAGGCTGGCCCTGGTGGAACCGATCGCTTTTCTCACACCCACCTCCCTTGCCTTTTTCTCCGAACGCGCGGTAAACAAGTTAACAAAATTGATACAGGCGATAAGCAGGACCAGCGCACCGATAATGCAAAACATACGCACATAGACAATAAAGCCGCCGGAGACCTTTCCATTTTTAAACTCGGAATAGAGGTGCCAGTTTTTTACCGGCTGCAAAACGATTTCGACTTTGTGGATGGGATCATGTCCTTGCAGCAGGTTTTTGATCTTTGGCGCAAATTGCGCTTCAGTTACCCCCGGCTGCAATTCGACGTACTGATTAAAGGGGTAATGTGTCCAGTTCGTCCTGTCTGCTTTTACAAAGGGTACCGTCTGCTCCCAATAACCAAACGGCAACAAATAGCTGAACTGCAGGGTGGAATTATCCGGCACATTATCCATCAAACCGGCCACTTTTACATCGTGCGCGTTATCGATCCGCAAAACTTTACCAATCGGATCATCATTGCCAAACAAGGCTTTAGCGGCGGATTGGGTAAGGATGATAGAAAACGGCTCATTCAGCACGGTAGCGGGACTGCCAGAAAGCAAACGAAACTGAAACATCTTTAAAAAATCGCTCCCCACGATCATGCCCTGCTGGTACAGTTTTTTATCCCCGACTGTCAGGCTGTGCCTTGAAGTCCAGCCGGTCTCGGCAACGTATTTTACTTCCGGAAAACTGCTGCGCAGGGCACCGGCAATTGGCAGGCAGCCGCCGCTTTGCGTTTGGATATCTCCATTTTGGTCGAAGTTAAGTTTGATCTGGTAAAGCTGGGTGTAATCAGGGAGAAAACGATCATAAGAATATTCGTGCCAGGCCCATAATGCGATCAGTAAAGTTACAGCAATTCCTGCTGCCAGTCCGGTAATATTGAGTGCGCTGTAAACTTTGTTCCCTTTAATGTTGCGCCAGGCAATCTTTAAATAATTCTTTAACATAACATTGCGTTTTAATGTTGCTGAAGCCCAAATTGGCGGGCTTTCCGAACGCAATATTACCGGGCGTATTCGTGCCTGGATTGCCAACTTATCAATTGGCAGTTCTTTTCTCAGGCTATTTTTGTATGCCAAGGGTGTTTTGCCGGTTATCTCCTTGAAAACGCGATGGAAGGTTCTTTCGGAGTTGAACCCTGACTCGTAAGCGATACCCAGCAACGTAAGCCTTTCATAGGCTGGATCCTGCATTTTCCTGGTAATTTCGCGAACCCGAAATTCATTAATAAAATCGCTGAAATTTTTTTCCAGCCCAACATTAATAATCCGGGATAAGTCATGCGGATGAATCATTAGTTTCAGCGCCAGGGTCGTCAACGTGAGTTCGGCGTCCTCGTAAATTCGGTTTGTTGCCACGGCTTCCTTCAGCCTCCGGCCTTTTTTCCTTGCATCAGACCGGTCATTTATTGGCATTGCCAGTGTAACGCTACTATCTGGTTTCAGCATCTCCTCAACAGCCATTCCGATTAATACAAAGGCAACGGCAAAGGAGAAGATATCATCCAACAACCACGCCAGACACAATGTGCCCAGCAGCAACAAGTTGTTATCCAGTCGCCGGAAAGCAAAGCGGGGACGGTCCATGAGTACAGGCCGTAAACGATCATAAAAACGGCCGATCAGTCGGCGCGACAGGTACAAATAAATGTTGACCGAAATTAAAATCAACCAGGCCGGCATCCAATACCCTGCAAGTAATAAACAAAAATGCAGCATGTCTGTCCGGCGGAACCGCCGGTCCGGGCTTGTAAGCTGTCGTACATAAAAATACAGTAGCGGGCCCAACATCGGTAAAAAAAGAGGTGTAAATCCGCAGGCCCGTAGTACGGCTACGCTTAAAGCTGAGCTTAATAGCAGGTTGGTTTTTTGGCCGGTTTTTTTGGCGATTCCTAAAAGTAGCGCCATCGTCATTCCCACAAACAGCGTTCCTAATGAGACGATGTCATACGGGTTGATATGGAAATTATTTGTGCTCAATTAAGCATTCCGGTCAATTGCTGTTCCAAATTTATAAAATATTAACAGATAAGGAGTTAACGACTGCGTTAGTGGATCGGTGTAACAAAAGCGAACAACAGAATGTTCAGTTTTGAACAACAAAAGTTTGGAGTGCCCCGATTTGTATTTGACAAGAAGGGAAATAGCAATTAACACTGAAGAAGTTGAGGTGGTCAAAGTGTTAGTCTACCCGTGCATAAAATCAACAAAAAGAGGCTGTCTCGAAAAGGTAGCCTCTTTAAAAACATCTTTTAATTTTCTTAAGTACTTTTCGGTAGTACCTAAGTTTAAGTCCTGAGGCTGGGCTCGAACCAACCCGCTGATAAAAGAAAATAGACTTTTACTTTTTTAATATTATTTCTATATTTGAATTAACAATTAGAGTCACTTGCTATTGCGTTATTCGTAGAGTAAAGGACTTTTGAAAATGTAAAATACTGATTACCAATATACAAGAGTCAAGGTTCACAAACCTAACTCTCCGCCAAAGGTGAAAAAAAAAAAAAAGCGCTATTCGTAGCGTTCAAGTTCAAAAAGCACCAAAAATGGTCTCAGTAAGACGGAAACGCATATGGTTCTGAACCCTAGCTCTCCAGATGCTATCCCTCGTACATACTAATTGGACACAGACAAGTATTCTCCCATTCTTGTCTTATATTTCATTTCTCCAGATCAGGTGTTGGCAATAAGTGTGTAAAATAAATTATGAGGAATTAATTCACCATAAAGACCTTTTTACTACCTTCGTCAGACTATCGGCAACGGTCGATATGTGTTTATTGAACGATTCATTGAGTAGTCTAATTTATACTTTATAACATATTGACAATCAATGACTTACAGGCGATGTTCGATTCCCGCTCTGAGTACTTGAAAGTGAGGCGATTAGGTGAAAGACACTAATCGCCTCATTTCGTTTCAGGACAATAATAGCACAACATTTTATGGGATCAAGCAGACTTCCGCCATAATTGAATCTAATTCTTTCATAAGATTTTAAATTATTGTTTTATTTTATCTTTTTTACCGTTTGATATAAAGTTTGTGTTAAATCTCTGTCTAAACCGTAGATATCGTTGTAACTAATAAGAACGCCTCCTTTAATTTCACCGGTGATATAAGTAAGTTTTAAAGGAATATCGTTTACGATAATTTGGGGAAAATCCCGGCGCGATAAAAGTTTGGCCAATTTTTTACTCTTCAATACAGAAATATGAAGAGGTAGATCTTTCGCTCCTCCAATCAGTGAAATGCCGCTTAAATCCTTTAGATGGTCATTGATGAGAGGTAAACTATAGAGTATAACCTGCCCACGTAAAACCGACAATGTTATTGGTGCTGAACTACCCAAAAGTTTTTCCAAAGCAATAAGTGTTGCTTTAGTCATTTTCAAATTAAAATAAATGTCACTATCCTGCACGTGAGCAGTTAATATATGTGATGGGATGTTGATTTCTACCGGCGTTTTTTCACCAACACTATACCAGCGCAAACGCTCCATATTAATGGCCATGTTTTGAATCCCTTTCTGCGGGAATTCATAGCAATCATTGGTGTATAACCCGGTTTCCAGGTACATCTGACGTTTTAGGTCGAGGTAGATTTTGGATTTAGGTTGCGCTGATGTGATAGCAGTAGTAAATTCTTCACTTATAAGAGCAGCCTTCAACATTGCAGTCGAGTTAAAACCGTCTCCCCCGTCTACATCGATCTTCCCCGCCGGATAATTGGGGTTAAACCTGCCATAATGCAGGTTATTTTCAAACGCAAGCATAGCATCTGTTAGCCAGATATCAAACACCGCTTTTCGCTCATCACTTACGCTGGCAGTGCTTGATCTAAGCAAACGGAGTTCATCATATAAAAGCTTACCAGGATGATAATTTGCATGATTTAAACCATATTGAAGCACACAATCCAACAATAGCATAGCATCAGTGGCGTGGTTTTTAACAGTATCTGGCGCAATCCATGCCAATTTATTGCCGTTGCTATTATAAAAACGCATCACAGAAAGCGGGTAATACAATTCTTTTTGATGCTTTTTTATTTGCAAGTCGATAACCGCTGCCATTCCTGTATTATTGGGTGGCACAGTTGCCCCAAACGCCGGCACTATGAAGGAAACAGCAAAAACGAAAGTATATATACTTGATCTTAAAAGGCTTTTCATCGATATTGGGATTTATTGTAAATATCCCCTTTACAGCCGCCGTAATAAATGATGCCCGTCATTTAAAATACTGATGATCAGCGAAAAAGAATTCAACCGCGGTCCATTCAAGCCTTCATTTGCATTTCTCTGTTAAAAGCGCATATAACACCTGCCTAAATGCCCGGTATTCCAAAGTTATACCATGTATCAATTTTTTGAGCTGTAAGTGTTTTGCAACAATGTCGTTTTCAATCACTGTTGCCCCTTCTTTACTCATTTCGGCAAGATTTTTCATTTGCTGTTTCAGGACCTCCCCGATGTACAATTCGTGTGCTTCCAACTGATATAGGTCGATCTTTACTTGTTTGACTTTTTTAACCTGCTCAGGTTTCAGGCATCGCGCTATGTAGTCATCCATCATGTGATGCAGAAAAACGGTTTCAATTCTGAAAAATGTATTGTCGGCCGCCCATTCGTTCACAATGGAGTAGTCTTCTGTAATCAGTTCTGTTTGATCGGGGGTTTCCATTTTATTTATTTTTTGATATCTTGTTTCCATCCAGGTTTATGGCTTATACATTTGATCGTAGTATTCCTTAGCCAAACGCCCCGATGCAAAACCAGGGACGATATCCACCGCCGCACGTTTGATAATATTTAACCAATTGCCGGAGTTATTATAATACATTGGTATTACCGCGTTCTCCAGTACATCCATCAGGCTTTCACCTTCCAGCTTATCTTGCTCCACTACAGAAAGACTATCCAGCGCATTAGGAATCAGGAAACAGTTCTCCTGGTCAACTGCAAATTCCGGCACCCATCCATCGGGCAGCGAGAGGTTGATACTCCCATTCATGGCCGCTGTCATACCACTGGTTCCTGATGCTTCATGATACATCCTTGGGTTATTTAACCATACATCCGATCCTTTTTTTAGCAGTGCCGATAACTCCAGCTCATAACCTGTTAAAACAGCGCAGTTTTTAAAAGGTAGGGCACGACTGATAATCTGGTTAAACAAACCAATCCCCTCGCCGTCTTCCGGGTAGGGTTTCCCTGCCCAGATAATCTGCACCGGGAATTTGGAATTTTCAACAAGGCTGATAAACCTGCCCCAGTCCTGCATCATTAGGTCGGCCCGCTTGTAGCCGGCGAAGCGCCGGGCCCAAACAATAGTGAGCACGTTTTGGTCAAATAATTTACCACATTGATCGGCCACCACTTTAAACAACTCGCGTTTCATAGCCTTTTTCCGACTGATGATATCTTCATTATTACCTTTGGTAATAGCCTTGTCGATGACAGGATCAACCCAATACAACTTATTTTGCGCATTAGTAATAGCAGTAATCTCGCATACACCTGGGTAATTTCCCCACATTTGCCGGGCAACCTCGCCGTGCAATTTGGATACGCCATTAGCTTTATGCGAAAACTTGAGTGCCGCCAGTGTATAATTAAAATAATCCCCATCCAAGCCAAGCAATGATTTCACTTCGTGCTCCTGCAGATGATAGAAAAACGACATCTCTTTCAGTAGCCTGTAACTATGCGACTCATTGCCTGCCATTTCTGGCGTGTGGGTAGTAAATACTACCCTTTTCTTTACTTCGGCAAGGCTTTTATATTTGGCATGCAGGTAAAAGTTCAGCGATACTGAATGCCCTTCGTTCATATGGTAAACCTCCGGTTCGATGCCTAAAATATCCAGCAGCATGGCACCACCAATTCCTAAAACAATGGTCTGGGCTATGCGGGTGGATTCGTTGGGATCATACAAACTATGCGTGATCGATTTGGAGAGCTCGTCATTCTCCGGGAGATCAGTACTCAGCAAAAATAAAGGTGCCGAGCCAAAGGTTTCCGGCTTAAGCAACCACGCTTTGACATGTACAGGCGCATCATGCACCTGTACGGTAAATACAATTCTGGTATCGTGCAAAAAAGCGTATCGCTTTTCAATAAATTCGGGTTTCATAAAACCATTGCTGTCCCGTACCTGGTCATAGTACCCATATTTCCAAAGCATGCCGATGCCTACCAAATTTTGTTTCAGTTCATAGGCGCTCCTCAGGTGCGATCCGGATAAAAAGCCCAGGCCGCCGCTGTAGATCTTTAAGGCCTGGTCAATAGCAAACTCCATGGAGAAGTAGGCAACCGGGGTATTATATTTAGAGTCCGGCTCATAGCCAAACAGTGTTTTTGTATCAAACATATTAGTTGTGTATGCGGTATGGATGCCATGTAAATTGTGTATTGCTGATAGCGGCCGCCTCTACCAGTTGAATATTACTGTATACCAGATTGATATGCAGATCCTCGTAATGATCCATCCGGTACTGCAACAGTTTTGGCAGGCTCGCCTCTCCCCCACTTATCAACTGTTCAATATAGTTCAAGGCTCCCGCTTTGGCCTTTTCCATGGCCTGGCCTATATCTGCATATTGATCGTAACCTTCCCAGCCGGGTAAAAGCGAATAATTAATCCCGGCTATAACCGCGGGCCGGGGCCGAAAATCATTTGCCGAGAACGCCTGTAGCGCCGTATCGTTTTTAACCACCCTGTAGTAACGGTAGTAATAACGGTGTTTTAGTTGCGGGCTGCCGTTGTTAATTATGCTTTCCATTTCCAGTCGAGTATTTCGGGCATATCCTTGCCGTTAGTGTTGATGTAATGTTTATGCTCGATCAGTTTATCCAACAATAATTGTTTCAGGTAAACGCCCTTGCTACCGGTTTGCGGCAGGCGGTTTATCACATCGATAACCAGGTGAAATCTATCCATCTCGTTCAGTACCGTCATATCGAAAGATGTGGTAATGGTTCCCTCCTCTTTATAGCCACGCACATGCATATTCACGTTATTAGCGCGGTTGTAGGTAAGGCGGTGTACCAGCCACGGGTAACCATGGAAAGCGAATACCACGGGTTTGTTGGTTGTGAATAGCGCATCATAATCTTTATCTGTTAATCCGTGGGTATGTTCGGTGCTTTTTTGCAGCTTGAACAGGTCAACCACGTTAACCACTCTAATCCTTAGTTCGGGTAAATGTTCACGCAAAATAGATACTGCTGCCAGTGTTTCTAAAGTTGGCACGTCACCGCTGCAGCCCATGATCACATCCGGTTCGGCCTCCTGGTCATTACTGGCAAAATTCCAGATGCCTATGCCGCGGGTACAATGTTCAACCGCCTGCTCCATATTGAGCCATTGCGGCGCGGGGTGTTTGCCGGCTACAATCACGTTTACGTAATGGTAGCTGCGCAGACAATGATCCATCACCGATAACAAACAATTGGCATCGGGCGGTAAATACACCCTTACAATGGTGGCTTTTTTATTCACCACATGATCCAGGAAGCCGGGGTCCTGGTGTGTAAAGCCGTTATGATCCTGCCGCCAAACGGTTGAGGTTAGTAAGATGTTCAATGAAGCTATCCGCCTGCGCCATGGAAGTTCTAAACTGGCCTTAAGCCATTTGGCATGCTGGTTAAACATCGAATCGACAATATGAATAAACGCTTCGTAGCAATTAAACAGTCCATGCCTGCCGGTTAACAGGTAACCCTCTAACCAACCCTCGCATTGATGCTCGCTCAGCATTTCCATTACACTGCCGTCTGCTGCCAAAAACTCATCATGCAATTCCACAGGTGCATCCCATTGGCGATTAGTTGCTTCAAACACGGCATCCAACCTGTTAGATACAGTTTCATCAGGCCCAAAAATTCTGAAATTTCGTTGCTCCTGGTTCTCTTTGATCACATCCCGCAGGAAACGGCCACTAACGTAAGTATCTCCTTCCCCATCTGCGCCGGGGCTTGCCACTACGGTAGCATAATCCCTAAAATCAGGCAGGCGCAGGTCGCGCAATAAATTGCCGCCATTAGTATGTGGGTTGGCCCCCATTCGGCGTTCGCCTTTTGGTGCCAGTTCGGCCAGTTCGGCGATCAGTTTACCTTGCTCATCAAATAATTCTTCGGGGCGATAACTTTTCATCCAATCCTCCAGCATTTGCAAATGCTGGGGCGGTGCCGATGCAGAAACCGCCAGCGGGATCTGATGCGCCCTGAAGTTACCTTCAATTTTATAACCATCCACCTCTTTAGGGCCGGTCCAGCCTTTGGGCGACCGGAGGATGATCATCGGCCAGCGCGGGCGGTCGCCATTCGAGTGTTCAGCATCATATTTTACCTGTTTAATGCGGTCGATGGCATAATCAAGCGCAGCGGCCATATCCCGGTGCATCTGTTCGGGTTCATCACCCTCTACAAAGATGGGGTTCCAGCCATAACCGCGAAATAATTGTTCCAATTCTTCGTGCGTAATACGGGCCAAAACCGTTGGGTTAGAGATTTTGTAACCATTTAAATGCAGGATAGGCAAAACAGTACCATCAGTTAATGGGTTCAAAAATTTATTGGAATGCCAGGCCGTAGCCAGCGGACCGGTTTCGGCTTCACCGTCACCCACTACGCAAGCTACTATCAAATCGGGGTTATCAAACACAGCGCCGAATGAATGGCTTAGCGAATAACCCAGTTCGCCACCTTCGTGAATGGATCCCGGTGTTTGAGGTGATGCGTGGCTGGGAATACCGCCCGGGTAAGAAAACTGGGTGAACAATTTACGCAAGCCTTCTTCGTCCTCAGTAACATTGGGGTATACCTCCGTATAGGTTCCTTCCAGGTAAGTACCGGCAACTACGGCAGGACCACCGTGACCCGGACCGGAAACATAGATCATATTCAGATCGTACTTATTGATGATGCGGTTGAGGTGGGTATAAATAAAATTCTGCCCCGGCGTGGTTCCCCAATGCCCAAGCAGCATATTTTTCACATGCTCCAGCTTTAGGGGCTCTTTAAGCAAGGGGTTCTGCCGCAGGTACAATTGCCCTACACTCAGGTAATTTGCCGCACGCCAGTAAGCGTGCATCTTTTGCAATAGTTCGGCGGATAACTCCTCTGCTTCTATAGTTGATAATTCAGTTTTCATGGGTTTGATGTTTAATAATGGTTTGTGTATGTTGTGCTATCATTACTTCTTCATTAGTTTTCATCGCCAGTACCTTTACACGGCTTGTAGCTGATGAAATATTTTCTTTGTTATCGTGATTTGATTTTTTATCGAGATTGACTCCCAAAAAACCCAACTCCCCGCAAATGCGTTCGCGGATGATTTCAGAATTTTCGCCGATGCCACCTGTAAAAACAAGCATATCCATCCCGCCCATGGCGGCGGTCAAAGAGCCGATAAACTTCCGGGCCTGGTAACAGAATACGGTAATGGCAACCCTGGCTTTGGGATCTTCAGCTTCCAGCTGCAGCAATTCCTGCACGTCACTTTTACCCGCGATTGCTTTTAAACCGGATTCTTTACTGAGCAATTTATCGAGTTGTGCTGTTGTAAGTTTTCCCTGTTTCAGCAGAAATAATATTACACCCGGGTCCAGATCGCCCGAACGGGTACCCATTACCAAGCCACCTATCGGGCTAAGGCCCATGGTTGTTTCGATGCAGATGCCGTTTTTCACAGCGGCCATACTGGCACCGTTGCCCAAGTGAGCAATAATGATTTTACTCACTTTAATATGCTTTCTATCAATCTGATGCATAATGTACTCATAAGAAAGGCCGTGAAAACCGTAATGCAGTAACCCTTGCTCGCGGTATTTGGCCGGTAGTGGATAGTATTTAGCTTCGTCGGGCATATTGCGATGGAAGGCGGTATCGAAACAGGCTACCTGTTGCAATCCAGGAAAAGCGCGCCCAAATGTTTTAATTGTTCTGACTTCGTCTGGCAAATGATTGGGTGCCAGGTAAACAAAAGCCTGTAGGTTGTTTATTAACTCATCTGTGATTAGTTCGGGTTCGCGATGATCCGGCCCGCCTTGTACCAGGCGATGCCCAATGGCCAGCAAGCTGTTTTTATATTCGCTGGTTTTTAACCAATTGATAACTGCCTTTACTGCTCCATCCAGATTTTTGAAGCCAGATGACTGTTGCAAAACGGACTTTCCGTCTTTATAAATAGTTAAACTGCTGCCGGTGCTGCCAATAGTATCAACATTGCCGCTACATTCCTGCAACAGCGAACCGGATTGGTACAAACTGAATTTCAGGCTTGACGAGCCACAGTTGATGCTTAAGATATAGGAGGTTTGTTTTTCTGTCATGTTAATAGCAATCTATAGCAGCTGAACCGGCAACAAAACTACCGGCCATACCGCTTGTGAAAAATGACCGCAGGTGCGATAGCAAATGATATCAATCATTAATTGCCTGCACCTATTGGTGTGTAAAACTGTAACAGGACATGTAAACGGCCAAGCCGCTGTAGGAGAAGTGTAAAGAATATACCCTACCAAGGAGTAGGGATAGCTTTTGTTTTGTCCTCCAGGCAATAAAAATCCAGGATGCAAAAAAAATGACCTTCGTCACTTTTTTGCCTGAAAGTAATTACTTGTGGAGTGATCGCTTATGCTGATATTTGGGCAATGGCCATTCGGCCAAATCTACTTATGGAGAATGCAGCCCTTTTACGAGCGATAATTGACAATGCCATTGACGGTATTATCACCATTGATGCACGCGGCCAAATAGAATCGATCAACCCGGCGGCCTGTAAATTGTTCCAATACTCGCCGGAAGATGTTATCGGCAAAAATGTATCCGTATTGATGCCCCCGCCAGATAAGGAGCAACATGACGAATATCTTGGCCGTTACCAGCGTACCGGGCATGCCCATATTATAGGCATAGGCCGCGAGGTTACCGGGTTAAGAAAAGACGGCACTCACTTTCCGTTTCGGCTTGCTGTTAGCGAGGTTAAGTATTCGGGACGACAAATCTACGCAGGGTTCATCCATGACCTGAGCCGGGAAAAAGAAGCCGAGCATCAGCTTAAAGATTACGCCGCCCACCTGGAAGAACTGGTTGCAGACAGAACGCAATCGCTCCGGCAAACTGTAGAAGCTTTGAGCCAGGCTAAAGAAGAGGTGAGTCTATCGCTCGAAAAAGAAAAAGAACTGGGCCAGTTAAAAAGCCGATTTGTATCCATGGCTTCCCATGAGTTTCGGACCCCTTTAAGCGCGGTACAGCTTTCGGCCAGTTTGATTGATAAGTATGCGCAACCATTTGATAACTCAAATATAACAAAACACGTTGCCCGCATTAAACACGCGGTTGGCAACTTAACCGGCATCCTCAATGATTTCCTTTCATTAGAAAAATTGGAAGCTGGACGCGTTGAGCCCTCCTTTAATAACTTCGACCTGGTTAAGCTGGCAGAAGAAATAACAGAGGAAATGCAAATGCTGGCCAAACAAAATCAAAATATTATTTACCAGCATACCGGCATTAGCCACGTAGCCAATTTGGACGCTAACCTGCTAAAAAACTGCATCATCAACCTCATTGCTAACGCCATCAAATATTCTGGCGAAAATACCTTCATTGAGTTTAATACCGAGATCAACGCAGCCGGCTGCCATATCACGGTTAAAGACAACGGTATCGGTATTCCCGAAGCCGATCAAAAGCATTTGTTTGAAGCATTTTTCCGGGCGCACAACACTGGTAATATCCCGGGGACCGGGCTGGGCTTGAACATCGTAGCGCGATATGCCAGCCTGATGAATGGCATCATCGACTTTAAAAGCAATGTGAACAAGGGTACTTTATTCACCATTTCATTCCCTATACTATGAGCAAAAAAGTACTGGTTATTGAAGATAACCACGATATCCGCGAAAACATAGCCGAGATTTTGCAACTGGCGGGCTATACCGTATTTGAAGCCGACAATGGTAAAACTGGCATTGACATCGCCCTGAAAAGCAAACCCGATATTATCCTGTGCGACATTATGATGCCGGAATTGGATGGCTATGGCGTGCTTTTTATGCTAAACAAGCATCCCGAAATGGCTGCCGTACCTTTTATTTTTTTAACAGCTAAAGCAGAGCGGCTTGACCTGCGCAAAGGAATGGAAATGGGTGCGGATGACTATCTTACCAAACCATTTGATGATATGGAGTTGCTGAACGCTATTGAAACAAGGCTAAAAAAACAAGATAGCGTTCACCAGTTATACAGCAAAAGCCTGGACCGCCTGCAAAGCCTGGTCGCCAGGAATGATGGACTGGTCGAGCTGAAAAAAATAATTACCGAACGCAAAACCCGGCAATTTAAAAAAGGGCAGGTCATTTATTACGAAAGTGATAAAGGTTACGGGCTTTACCTGGTGATCAGCGGAAAGGTAAAAACCATCAAACAGGCCAACGACGGCCGGGAATTAATGACCGGCATGTACACAGCAGATGATTACCTGGGGATTCATGCGATATTGAGCAACGAACCTTATCCCGATACCGCAACCGCGTTAGAAGACTCCCTGCTTTGCCTGATTCCCAAAGATCAGTTAGATGAATTATTGAACCAGTACCCCGAAGTAGCCCGCGCGTTTATCAAATTACTGGCCAATGATATCCGCGAAAAGGAAACGCAATTGCTGCAACTGGCTTATCATTCGGTAAGGAAAAAAATGGCCGAAGCGATATTACGTATTTACCGCCAGCAGAATGCAGCAGACATGAGCTTTAAAATAGCCCGCGAAGACCTGGCAGCTATGGCCGGCATGGCTACTGAAACTGTAAGTCGCACCCTGGCCGATTTTAAAGATGAAGGCCTGATTGATAAAAAGGGAGGCACCATAAGTATATTGGACCTGGTTAAGCTGGAAAAGATGAAAAACTGACCAGTATCATATTTTTGCCTGATTTGGAACATGGGCAGAGTATAATCTAAGCGCTAATTTTGTTTAATAAAACAGAACAGGATGAAAGCGGTAGCTTATAGTATCAAACCTTTTGAAAAAGAGTACCTGGCCAAAGCCAACGAAAAAAAGCACGACATCACGCTGATATCCAACGCACTGAGCCCGGATACAGCTATTTACGCGGAAGGCAAAGATGCAGTCATTGTATTTACTAATGATGATGTATCGGCTGTTGTGATAGAAAAACTGGCCAAATCGGGTGTAAAATATATCGTAACCCGTTCTACCGGCACCGATCATATCAATAAAGAAGCCGCTGCTCAGTTTGGTATTAAAATAGCCAACGTACCATCCTATTCGCCACAGGCCATTGCCGAACACGCGGCTGCCATAGCCTTTGCGCTAAACCGTCACCTGGTAACCGCAGACCAACATAGCCATAACTTTGATTTCAGGAACGATGAACTCATCGGTTTTAATTTTTCTGGTAAAACAATAGGCCTTATTGGCCTTGGTAATACAGGTAAAGCTGTGGCTAAAATATTTAATGGTTTGGGCTGTAAGGTAATTGCCTGCGATCCTGACTTTCCTGAAGATATACCGAATGTAGAACCTGTGAGTTTAGATGTGCTGCTAATCACCGCCGATATTATCTCTTTGCATTTGCCGCTTACACCAGCCACAAAACATATCGTAAAAAGAGAAACGATAGAGAAAATGAAAAACGGTGTGATGCTGATCAATACCTCCAGGGGAGCACTCATTCGAACAACAGATGCAATAGCGGCATTAAAAAGCGGCAAAATAGGTTATTTGGGTTTGGATGTGTATGAATTTGAAAAAGGCCTGTTTTTTGAAGACCATGAAGGCGACATGGTTAAAGATCCTTTGCTGCACAGTTTACTGAACTACCCAAACGTGCTGATTACCCCACACCAGGCCTATTTGACCAAAGAAGCACTGCAGGAAATAGCCGACCAAACTATCAAAAACCTCGACCTATGGCAGCAAAATAAATGTGTAGGTAAAGCCTGCATTTGCCAAAAAGACTGCAACGCGGTTGATAAAGTACAATTGTAAAACACTACGCGATGCCTGTTCCTGAAAACAATAACCTAACCGCAAAATACAATGTGGCTTTGCCGCGGTATACCAGTTATCCAACCATGCCTTATTGGGATATTGCCCGGTTTAACAAAAATGACTGGAAAAAAACAGTAAAACGATCCTTTAAAGAAAGCAACCCTAAAGAAGGGATAAGTCTTTACATACACCTCCCCTTTTGCGAAAATCTGTGCACCTATTGCGGGTGCAATATCCGCATCACCAAAAACCACCGTGTTGAAGAGCCATACATTAATGCGCTGCTATTGGAGTGGGCTATGTACAAGAATATTTTTGGCCACAAACCCCTTATCCGCGAAATTCATCTTGGCGGCGGAACGCCGACATTTTTTAGTGCAGCAAACTTGAAAATGCTGATTAGCGCAATCCTTCTTTATGCAGATATTCATCCCGAAGCAGCATTCAGCTTTGAAGCCCATCCCGCTAATACCACAGTAAACCATTTACAGGTATTATATGATCTTGGATTCAGGCGATTAAGCCTTGGCATCCAGGATTTTGACCCAAAGGTACAGGCAATTATTAATCGCCAGCAAAGCTTTGCGCAGGTGCAGGCTGTAACCAGTCAGGCGCGCCGCATTGGTTACACATCTGTTAATTATGATCTCATCTACGGCCTTCCGCTACAAACGTTGCATGGTTTAGCCACTACTATACAACAGGTTGCGGAGTTAACGCCCGATAGGATAGCTTTTTACAGTTATGCGCACGTACCCTGGATAAAACCTGGCCAGCGTCATTTTACAGAGAACGACCTGCCTAATGCCGAAGCCAAAAAAAAATTACACGAAACGGGGCGGGCCTTATTGCATAGCTATAGGTACCTTGAGATAGGCATGGATCATTTTGCACTGGCTGGTGATCAATTGTTTACAGCCATGAAAAATGGCCAACTGTACCGCAACTTTATGGGCTATACAGACCAGCACACCCAACTATTGATTGGGCTTGGGGTATCTGCTATCAGCGATTCGGCATATGCGTTTGCTCAAAATGTAAAAAATGTAGAGGAGTACCTGCAGTTGGTAAAACAGGGAGAATTACCGGTGTTTAAAGGTCACTTGTTAACACCTGATGACCTCATTATCCGCAAGCATATCCAAAATATCATGTGTAAAGGAAATACAACATGGAATCACCACCAGGAGCCTTGCCCCTCACTATTTGAAGGTCTGGAACGTTTACAACCACTGGTAGATGACGGGTTGATAGAACTCAACTCCTGGGGATTAAAAGTTACCCCATTAGGCCAGGGATATTTAAGAAATATCTGCATGGCTCTTGATGCAAGGCTTTGGGCGGATAAACCAGCCACGCAGCTTTTTAGCATGGCCATATAATTAAAAAGGAGAACCTGTTTTAGATTCTCCTTTTCATTAACATAGCTGACATTATCAATCAGGTTGGGCAATTTCCAATACTACCCTACCCTCTATCTCTCCTTTTTTCATCTCGTCAAATACCGAATTGATATCTTCCAGTTTAGCTGTATGAATAGTAGCTTTTACTTTGCCATCTAATGCAAATTCAATTGCTTCCTGCATATCTTTCCGCGTACCTACTATGGAACCACGAACAGTGTAGCGGTTAATCACGGTATCAAAAATTGGCAGGTCGAAACTCCCCTTAGGCAATCCGTTTAAAGCAATGGTACCTTTTCGTCGTAAGGTCGAGATCCCTTGTTTAAAAGCAATAGGCGAAACCGCCGTAACTAATACGCCGTGCATCCCACCGGTTTCTTTCTTTAAAAATTCGCCAGGATCCTGCTCCAGTGCATTAACAGTTAAATCGGCACCTAAATTCTTTGCCAAATTCAGCTTATCACCGGCAATATCAATAGCCGCCACATGCAGCCCCATCGCTTTGGCATACTGAACGGCCAGGTGACCTAAACCACCGATACCGGAAATGGCTATCCATTCACCCGGTTTGGCTTCGGTTTCTTTAATGCCTTTATAAACAGTAACACCAGCGCAAATGATAGGCGCCATTTGCGTAAAGTTAATATTTGCCGGAAAATGCGCTACATAACGTGAATCGGCCGTAACGTATTCTGCAAAGCCACCATCTACACTGTAACCACCATTTTGCTGGGTATCGCAAAGTGTTTCCCAGCCAGTAATACAAAATTCGCAGCAACCGCAGGCGCTAAACAGCCAGGGCACACCTACAATATCGCCTTCCTTTACATTTTTAACTCCCTGGCCAAGGGCTACTACATAGCCCAGGGCTTCATGCCCGGGTATCAGCGGTAGTTTAGGCTTGGCGGGCCAATCGCCCTGGCAGGCGTGCAGGTCGGTATGGCAAACTCCACAAGCGATCACTTTCACTACTATTTGATTTTCGCCGGGTTCTTTTACCAGCATTTCTTCGATGTGCAGCGGCTGTCCAAATTCATGGATCACCGCCGCCTTCATTTTTTTAGGGAGCATATGTTTTTGTTAGGGATGTAATTGATTTACAATATAAATAAGGCCAGCATTACCAGGTGAATAAGCACACTTGCAGCAAAGAAATTCAATACGGTTCTGATACCGGAGCCACCCATACCTGCAATAATATTGGCGAAAAACAGGATCATCGTAATGCCCAATACAATAATAGGTGCATCATAATAATACATCAGCACCGCGGGGATAGGCAGAAATAGCACACCCTGAATCATCAATGAAACCAGGAACCATGCGGTTTTGCTACCCGCCTGGCTATCAGCAAAAGCCAGCCATTTGTTCCATAAAGTAGTATTATTGTTTTGATTGGTTGTTGTTACTTCCCAGGTTGGGGCGTTCAATTTAAAAGTTGCCATGATTGATATGTTTTAATGATCAAAGATGGCTTTTAAAGCAGTTTTGCACCATGACGGGCATCTGACTACAAAGTGACCTTCATCACTTTTCGATTTTCAGCGGGTGGTGTAATTGTTGGTAGTAACGTTTAATTGCTATGCGAAAAACATCGTACAATAAGGTAAAAATCAGTAAAAAAGCAGGTATAAAAAAAGAAAAAAACTGAATAAAACGGAACAAATAAGCACCACCAAGCGCACCACCCATAAAAAACAAAATGATAGCCGAGCGAAGCTTGACCCGCGATATCAACGCGGCACGATCATCAGCATTTTTTTGAAGCAGTTGTGCCAGCTCAATACCAAGGTCGGTAAAGGTACCGGTTAAATGGGTTGTTCGTACAACCGAACCCGACACCATAGATACCAGTGAATTTTGCAGGCCCATGGCAAAAAGCAAACTCCCTGCAAAAATCTCTTTTGCCACCAAACTATGGTTATACCGGTAACCCAATAAGGCTACTGCAAGTAATATGATAATTTCTATAAGGATTGGCACAACGTAGGAAAAGCGCTGGTTGCGGCCGATACGGGAAACAATAGAGCCAGATACAAAAGCACCGGCTAAAAACAGGAACATCCACAACGCGATGACGCGCGCCGCTTTCCAATCCTGCAAGGCAATACGTTCGGCAAAAAGCGCGACGTGGCCGGTTACATTGGTGGTTAAAACCGCAAACCCTAAAAAGCCCGCTGCGTTAACAAACCCGGCTGTTAAACCCAGCAGAGAAGCCAGTTTAAAATTGTGCCCGTAAGTTCTTTTGGTACCCAGGTGCCGTAACATAAAAGTTAAAATTTATTAATGACAAACGCCAATACCCGTCGAATGCACCTTTGGGCTAAGGTATGGAATATCCAGGTTTAACCCACGCAGGACAAACCAAAAACCAAGGCAAACCATAAGGTAAGGCATGGTACGGTTAATACGGCGGCGAATGGATGGCCCGATAAAGCCTGAGCTGATGGTAGCCAATAACATAAGCGGAAAAGTACCCATGCCAAACCAAAACATATATTGAGCGGCAGCCAACGATGATGACGTATTAATAGCGCCAACCAGCGCCAGGTAAACAAAACCACAGGGCAAAAAACCATTAAGTAAACCAATGATCAGATGCCCGGCCTTGTGTTGCAGTGCATAGCCAAGCAAGCGGTTAATTGGCGATAATAATTTATTCATCATGATGCTTTGCCCCAACCTGATCTTGAATAAACGGCTAAAACCAGCCATAATGATCAGCATTCCACTAAACAGACTTACACCTTGCTGCAGCCCCGCCATCCAGAGTTGCCTGCCCATTAACCCTATAAGCAATCCTAAAAAAGAATAGGTAATAACCCGGCCAATATTGTATAGCAATTTATCACTAACAATAAACCACCATTTGGTTTGGAAGGATGGGATAGCCAACGCAAGCGGCCCGCACATACCTATACAATGTACGCTGCCAAATAAACCTATAAAAAAAGCGATGCTGTTGGTGCTCATTTGATGTAGATCTCCTGCTGATACAAATATTCCTTATGGTTACTTTCCCAATTCAATACTACCTGCCATTTGCCTGCCACCATTGTTTGAACAGGAACGATGATATTTTTCCCGTTTGCACTATCAACTTTAACAGTATTGTCTAACGCTTCATTTGATGGCCTTACAAACCTGATAGACCCTGATGCAGGCTTTACAAAAATGACCTTAACCGTTTTACCGGTTACCTCAATTAACGGGCGGGCATGATCGGTTTCAACCCGCCGCTCCTTATTAAAATCTTTGTCGAAATTTAAACCTTTTTCATAATACTCATGATCGTAACCATCTTCGGGTATCATAAACATATATACGCACATGCTGATGATAAACAGCATAAAAAGTACCATTCCGCCAATAATTCCTTTTCCCCAGTTCATATGTTAATCGTTTACAGGCCCTACAAACGCTGTATTTACCGTTTGTATAACCTGGTGGTTTTGAATAAGCTGTAAGCCTACCATTGTTTTTGCTTCATGAATATGGCTTACCGGGATCAACAGAAAGAAGACCGTTTTTACGGCTGTACCTCCATTGATGGCACCCGGTGCCTGTATATATTTTACTTTAACAGCAGGATCAACCGGCTGTATGGTAACGAGTTTATTAGTCTTGGTTTTGTTAATGACCTCGGCGTTGTATATGTTACTTACATAACCGCCCGGCTGTTCCTGATAAAGCATTCCGGCACCGCGCATAACTGTGATATTCAAATCGCTGCGGCTGAAGATGAAGTAGCACAGTATGGTGATGAGTACGGTTATCACTGCCGTGTATGCCTTCATCCTGCCGGTAAACGCGGGTTTCACCCGGTTTTGGATCATGTTTTCTGAAAAAAAGCCAACCAGGTTAGCCGGCTTTTTAATTTTGATCATCACCTCGTTACATACATCGATACAGGCGGTACAATTGATGCATTCCATCTGCGTGCCATTGCGAATATCGATGCCTGTGGGGCAAACGGATACGCATAAGCCGCAATCAACGCAATCCCCTTTGGAGGCATTTAGCCCGGCATCCCTGGATAATTTGCCACGCGGCTCACCACGTACCTCATTATAGGCAACCACTAAAGTATTTTGATCAAGCAACACCCCTTGTAAACGGCCATACGGACAAATCACCGTGCATACTAATTCGCGCACCTGGCTGTATACCAAATAAAAGATGATAGTAAACACCCAGATACTGATAAAGCCCGACCAATGCAAAGTGATTGGTTCTGTAATGATCTTTAACAGGCTTTCGCTCCCGATAAGATAAGCCAGAAAGGTATTTGCAATGAGGAATGAAAAAAACAGGAACAAGAGGTGTTTACCGGTTTTCTTCATTACTTTTTCCTTATCCCATGGTTTTGCATCCAAGGCTCTGCGTTTCCCGGCATCCCCTTCTATCCAAAATTCAATCTTGCGGAAAACCATCTCCATAAAAATAGTTTGCGGACAAATCCACCCACAAAATATCCGTCCAAACACGATGGTGAACAACACAATACAAACCAGGAACACCAGCGTGGCCAGCACAAAAAGAAAAATATCCTGCGGCCAAAAAACCTGTCCCAGTATCACAAACTGCCGATCCATAAAATTGAGCAACAGCAAAGGCTGCCCGTTGATGCGTATAAACGGACCGGCAAAAAAAGTCACCAGGTAAAAATAACTTACCCAACTGCGCCATTTATATAAAATACCTTTACGCAGCAGCGGGTACATCCACTTCCGTTCTCCTGTTTCCTTTGCTGCCAGTAATCCGTCCATAATTATTTGATTGCGACAAGCTGATCATTTGCCGGTGCTTCTTTGGTACCCTGCGGTTCTTTTGCCCCGGCAGGGTTAGTACCATGCAATGATTTTACGTAATTAGCCACATCGGCTATTTGCTTTGGCGATAATTGCTTTTCCCAGGTAGGCATGCCTTTGGCCAATACACCGTATTTAATAGTCTTGAAGAGATCGTTAATTTTACCGCCATGCAGCCAATAATCGTCCGTAAGGTTTGGCCCCACATTACCTTCGGCATGTTCACCATGGCAGGGTTTGCAATTTTGAATAAAAATTGCCTGCCCGGCGCTTATTACAGCCGGATCATTTACAAGCTTTACCGTATTTTCATCAACCTGGTTGGCTGCCTTGCTCAGGTACAATTTTTTGGCAATATCAGCCTGTGCCATTTCTGTTTTATACTCATCGTATTGTAACTGCCCGGTATGAAAAACATGGTAATTGAGCAAATACCCCCCGGCAAAAATGATGGTTGCATAAAACAGGTACATAAACCAGCCCGGGATAGGATTATCCAACTCCTGTATACCGTCATAATCATGCGCAATCAACAATTCCTTTTCTTCGGCCAGGGGCCGTAACGAAAGCAGTTTGTTCCAAACCTCTCCCTTGGGCTTTTTCTCCTTTTTAGGCGGATGCATTTCTGCCTCAATCTCGGCTTTGGTATATCCCTGGGACTTAAGGATCACCATAGTGATTACCTTAAATGCACGCAATAATACCAGCATAGCAATTACGATAAGTAACAGCATGATGATGATAGCGCCATAGGCGATATAATTCTGAAGATCGCCGGGGATAAGGTTATCAGCTGATGCAGTGCCTGTTACCCCCATCAGTGTAAATATTAAACCTATACTATAACGCTTCATAACCTGCCGTGCTTTTTAGGTTCATTAATTCCGTCGTGCAGCGGCATATCGCTCATATGGGCAACATGTTCTTTACGCAGCCTGATAAGCATTATGGTTACTACAACAAAAAATACAAAGAATATACCAAGGGAAAAAAGCAGGTATCCCTGGTTCGCGGTAATGTTTTCTGTGAATTGCTTAAACATGATGTGGTTATTTATTGTTGGTTTTATTGGCTTTAATATCAACCCCTAACCTTTGCAGGTAGGCTATAATGGCAATGATCTCTTTATTGCTTTTTACCTTAATATGGTCTGTCGCCAGGTTATCAGAGATACCTTTGGCTTGTTTATCTAAATCTGCATTGGCCTTATCTTCATACCCTAAGGCATACGGAACGCCCAGCGTGCGCATGGCATTGATTTTTGACCGTGTTGTTGTAGTATCCAGTTTTTGCGAGATCAGCCAATCATAATTAGGCATAATACTACCAGGCGACATCAGCCTTGGATCCATCAGGTGATTATAATGCCATGCGTTGCCATATTTTTGTCCCTCCCTGGCTAAATCGGGGCCGGTACGTTTAGATCCCCATAAAAATGGGTGGTCGTACACAAATTCACCGGCTTTACTGTATTCGCCATACCGCTCTGTTTCTGACCGGAACGGCCTTACAGTTTGCGAGTGGCAATTAGAACAACCTTCGCGGATGTATAGATCCCTCCCCTGTAGTTCCAGCGGAGTATAAGATTTAACACTTGCTATAGTTGGGATATTGGATTTGATGGTAAGTGTTGGCATTAGCTCCACAAAGGTGCCTACCAATATCACCACCAGTGCCGCAATCATCAGTTGGATAGGTTTACGCTCCAGTGTGCGATGCCAGCTATGTTCTTTTACCACGGTGTTTGCAGGTGCTAATGGCATGGCCTGCGCCGCCTCATTGGCAACCAAACTTCCCTGCATCATGGTGCGGGCCAGGTTATAGGCCATCACAATAACTCCTAACAGATACATAGCCCCACCTGCAGACCGCATCATGTGCATGGGCAAAATCTGCAAAGTAGTTTCTAAAAAGTTAGGATACTTCAGCATGCCTTCGGGAGTAAATTCCTTCAGCATCAGGCTTTGCGTAAAACCTGCCCAGTACATGGGTATGGCATAAAACAAGATCCCCAGCGTGCCAATCCAAAAGTGAAAAGCAGATAGCTTTTTAGAGAATAATTCCGTTTTATAAATGCGTGGAATAACCCAGTACAGGATTGCAAAAGTTAAAAACCCGTTCCATCCCAGTGCACCTACGTGTACGTGCGCAATGATCCAGTCGCTAAAGTGGGCAAAACCGTTTACCTGTTTTAACGATAACATGGGGCCTTCAAAGGTGGCCATACCGTAAGCGGTTAAACCAACCACCATAAATTTCAGTACCACATCATCACGTACCTTATCCCATGCACCACGCAGGGTTAGTAAGCCATTGATCATGCCCCCCCAGCTTGGCGCTATCAGCATAATAGAAAAAGCGATGCCTAATGATTGCGCCCAACCCGGTAAAGTGGTATACAGCAAATGGTGCGGCCCGGCCCAGATATAAATGAATATCAGCGCCCAAAAATGCAGGATACTTAACTTATAAGAATAGATGGGCCTGTTGGCCATTTTGGGCAAAAAGTAATACATCATGCCCAGGTAAGGCGTAGTTAGGAAAAAGGCTACCGCGTTATGGCCGTACCACCACTGTACCAGGGCATCCTGCACACCCGCATAGATATAATAACTTTTAAAGGCCGATATGGGCAGCTCCATCGAGTTAACGATGTGTAAAACGGCAATGGTTACAAATGTGGCGATGTAAAACCAGATAGCTACATACAAATGCCGCTCGCGCCGTTTAAATATGGTACCAAACATATTTACGCCAAACACTACCCAAATGAGGGTGATGGCGATATCTATGGGCCATTCCAGTTCGGCGTATTCATGGGAGGTAGTAAAGCCTAAGGGCAGTGTTATTACTGCCGATACAATAATAAGCTGCCAGCCCCAGAAATGAATTTTGCTTAACCAGTCGCTATACATGCGGGCCTTTAAAAGGCGCTGCAATGAATAATAAACGCCCATGAAAATGGCATTACCTACAAAAGCAAAAATCACAGCGTTGGTGTGCAACGGGCGGATGCGGCCATAGGTAGTATATTGATTATTCATGTTCATGCCGGGGGCATACAGTTGTATGGCAATGATGAGACCTACCGTCATGCCGATGATCCCCCAGATCACGGTTGCAATACCAAAATTGCGGACGATCTTATTATCGTAGTAAAATTTTTCGGGCTGCATAGTTGTTTTTATGATGTTGTAAAATTAGATGGAGCTGCGTTGGTTACGAATGACAGGCATTGCCTGGAAACATGATAGCGGTCACTTTTCTGCGGGCGGTTCTTCCTCGTCATCCAACAGGATGCGCATAGATGGTGTGTACAGGTCATCGTTTTGCCCGCTGCGCTGCGCCCAAAAAAAGGCAGCTAAAAAAACCAGGGCCAGCAATACGCTGCAGCCAATGAGTAAGTAAATAATGCTCATGCCAGTTTCCTTTTTCTGGCCGCCAAATGCGTTGCCAGGCTGGTGAATGCTATAATAGTTACCGTACTTAAAGGCATTAGTATAGCCGCTGTTAAGGGCGAAAGCTTACCCGTTACCGCGTAACTCAGCCCGATAAGGTTATAAGTGAGGGATATCAGGAATGAAAAGCGGATGATGTTCACAGTATCTTTAGAGAACCTTAGGAATGCCGGTAATTTATGAAAGGACCGTCCGTCCATAATAGCATCACTACCTGGCGAAAAATTGTTAACATCGTCGGTAACGGCAATTCCCAAATCGCTTTGTTTTAAAGCGCCGGCATCGTTTAGGCCATCTCCTACCATCATCAACTGCCTCCCCTGTTGTTGCAGGGTTTGTACAAAGTCAAGCTTACTTTGCGGCGATTGGCTGAAAAGCATAGTGTTGGGCGTTTTAAAAAAACGAGTCAACTCTTCGCGTTCATGATCCTGATCGCCCGAAAGTAAAAAGGTGTGATAGGCTGGTTCAAGTTTTCTTATATTATCCATACCATCGCGGTATTGATGCGTAAATTCAAAAAAGCCAAGCATTTCTTCGTCCAGCATCAGGTAAACTTTACTAACCTTGTCTTCTATTTCTTTATAACCTAAAACCAATTTTGAACTGCCTATGCGCAGCCGGTGACCCTCTATAGTCGCCAGGATGCCCAGGTTAGGAATTTCGGCATAGCGGGTTATAGCAAGCCTTTGCTGGTTACCCAGATACTGGCAAATTATACGGCTTAAGGGATGGGTGGAATTGATACAGGCGCTGTAAATAAGCAACTGTTCTTTTGCCGATAAAAGCCCGTCTATTTTTATTTCCTGGCTCCCTCCAGTGGTGATGGTGCCCGTTTTGTCAAAAACAATGGTATCAATTGCCGCCATTTGCTCCACCACGGCCACATTTTTAAGGTAAAAGAAATTACGATCAAATATGGACAGCGCCGCCGACATGGTAAAAGGTGTACTAAGGGCAAGCGCGCATGGGCAGGCTACTATGAGCACCGCTGTAAAAGCAGCAAAGCCTCGTCGTACATCCGTTGGCAGCCAAAAAAACAGCGAGCCAAAGGCGATTGCCAGCAACACCACCGTAAAATACCGACTAACCTTTTCATTAAAAGTTTGCATCCGGTTATCTTTTTGCCGTGTAAAGGCTTCATTGTTCCACAGTTGGGTAAGATAACTTTGGTAAACGGGCTTTACTACTTCCAGTTCAATTGCCTCGCCGGTTTGCCTTCCTCCTGCATAAACTACTTCGCCCCAGGTTTTCTTTACCGGGATGCTTTCACCGGTTACAAAACTAAAATCAATAAGGGCCTCTCCTTTTAATAATATAGCATCGGCAGGTATGATCTCGTTATGACGGATAAGCATCCGGTGACCGGTTTTTAGTTGAGCCAACGAAACAGGCTTATCTACGTTATCTTCAATAATATGAACCGCCACCGGAAAAAATGACCGGTAATCCCGCTCAAAAGAAATGTGGTGATATGTTTTTCTCTGTACCAGTTTGCCTACCAATAAAAAGAAAACCAGCCCACAAAGGGTATCAGCAAAACCGGCACCACTGCGTGTAATAACTTCGGCACAGGTACGGATAAACAATACCCCAATGCCCAATGCCAGCGGAAAATCAATCCCTACTATTTTTTGCTTCAGGTTTTGCCAGGCTGCTATGAAATATCCCCTTCCGCTATAAAACACAACAGGTAACGTAAACAAAATATTGAGCCAGCCAAAAAAGTGTTTAAAAGTGGTTTCGTAATCTGATAGCCCAAAATACTCAGGGAAGCTCAGCAACATCACATTACCAAAACAGAAACCTGCAACAGCAATTTTTTGCACCAGATTATCCTTAATAAGCCCGTTTTGCTTTTTGATGATATCCTGCAGGCTGATGAGCGGTTCGTAGCCTATATCGTACAACAATTCAACCACCTCCTGCAGGTTTATTTTTTGGTTATCAAAACGAATGTTGAGTTGCTTTTTCAAAAAATCAACCCGGCAGTAATGAATAGCCGGATTGATGGTGTTCAATTGCTCTAACAACCAAAGGCATGAACTGCAATGGATATGCGGGATAAAAAAGGTTACAATGGTGATCTGGCTATCGGTATAATCTACCAGTTCGGTGATGATATCTGCCGAGCTTAAATAATCAAAGCGTTTATCTGTACGTGCCCTGGTAGCGCCAGGATGTTCATTATAACTATAATAATTGGCCAGTTTACTGGAAGCGAGTACCTCAAAAACGGTTTTACATCCATGGCAACAAAAGGTTTTATCCTCAATAATATAACTGCTCGTTAAACAATCATCGCCGCAATGGTAACAGGCAACTTTTTCCAGAGTCTTGCTTTCGGTCATCTTTTGGATTTTAATATCCAAAGCTGCCGGTTTATAACCTATCAATGCGTGACCATCAATACTTCAGAAAGTGATCTTCGTCAATTTTAGAAGCCGTGGTACCACATAGCTTTGGCAATGGTATCTGCCGATAAAAGCAGGTACTCAATTAATATTATTTATGAGCCATACTTTTCATATCCCTGTTTTAGGTTTGGGCTATTCTATTGATACCCCGCTTAAAGTATCCCGTTACGGCATAGCTTCCGTAGTATCCATTGTTGATGATGAACTGATAGAGCGCATGCGCGAATACCATTCGTTAGAAAATGAGAGGCCGTTTATGCCGATACTAAAGTCGGCACCGGATGCGCGTGCGAAACGGATCACGGCCTATCTTGACCTGGTAGCCGATTTGGTGGACAAACAATTTGATTACCTGCTCAGCCAGCCATTCGAAAAAGGCAGTGACATTTGCAGGTACTTTGAACTATTGCCCGAAGGTTCGCAGTTAAAGGCCGGTTATGATTTGATGATGGATTATCCCGAAGGTGAAAATAAAGAATTGTTTCAACTGATTCTGCGACGCATGATGACCAAGGGCGCTATCGATGTAAATATCATGTCGAAAGTAGACCGGATGAATTTTAGCGCCAATGGCGACTATATGGGTGATGAAAACACCGATGCCCAGGCGGCCTTGCGCGGATTTGCCAATAGTAGCCTGCATTCCTCGGTTATACTATCGGCAGGTATGAATCCCAAATTGTACAGCTACCTGGAAACTTTTGATAGTTTTTTTCCGGATGAACAAGGTATCCTGAAAAAAAAGATCGTTTTAAAAGTAAGCGATTTCCGGTCGGCATTAATCCAGGCCAAGTTCCTGGCAAAAAAAGGCTTGTGGGTATCCGAGTTCCGGGTTGAATCGGGTCTGAACTGCGGCGGGCATGCTTTTGCAACCGAAGGTTATCTGCTGGGGCCCATACTGGAAGAGTTTAAACAAAAACGCGATGACATGGTGCTTGAACTATTCCAGTTATATGAACCTGTGTTATTACAAAAAGGCATCACCTGTGTAATGGTGCCTAAACAAAAACTGAGCGTTCAGGGCGGCATAGGCACGGCTGCCGAAAATGATTTTTTATTAAAGCATTACCAGGTGGATGCAACTGGTTGGGGCAGCCCGTTTTTATTGGTACCAGAAACAACTAATGTTGATGATGACACCATAATGGCTTTAACCGGCGCGGCCGAATCAGATTATTACCTGAGCGCGTCATCTCCATTAGGCATCCTGTTTAATAATTTTAAACCGGCAAGCGCCGAAACCCAAAGGATAGCCAGAATTGAAGCCGGCAGGCCCGGCAGCCCCTGCGTAAAAAAATACCTGTGCACCAATACCGAATTTACGGCACAGCCCATTTGCACTGCCTCCAGGGAATATCAGCATTTAAAGATCAACCAGTTACAAACGCTTCAACTTGAAGCCGGCGAATATCAACAACAATATGATGCCGTTACCGAAAAAATTTGCCTGTGCGAGGGTTTGTGCGCATCAGCGTATATCAAATATAACATCAGCAAACCCAAAGAAAATAAAGCGGTAGCCGTTTGCCCAGGCCCTAACCTCGCTTATTTTAACCGCACCTATTCGCTGGATGAAATGGTAAAACACATTTACGGAAAACTTGATTTACTTGACCAGGTTAAACGGCCGCACATGTTTATCAAAGAATTAAACCTGTATATTGATTATTTACAAACAGATATGCAAAAACACCTGAAGGAACTAACAGATAAGAAAACAAAACAGTTTGGCAAATTTAAAGAGCAGCTGATAAGCGGTATAGCCTATTACAAACAACTTTTTAACGAATTACTACCCGACGACCAGACATCGGTCCTGATGCAAACACTTTATGCCGAACTTGGGGTAGCGGAGCATAAATTGCACTGCACACTTATTTAATGCCGTTCGTCAGCTAAACTATCTCACAAAAAAATGGCACCCGATAAAGGTGCCATTTTTATTTAGAACAAAACTTGTCTTTACTTATTCGGCGGCTGGGAACACCAGTAAAGGAACGGCGATATGACCGGCCATTTTTTCGCAATGACTGCTTTTCAATAATTTATAAAAAAAGCTATGCGGGCGATGTACCATTACCAGCATATCTACCTGCCCGTGCTCGCATAACCAGCCCAGGCCTGTTTCCATGTGGCTGTTTTTTACGCTACGGTAATAGATATGAGGATAATTGGCTTTGTTAGAGATCTCTGTCATGAAATGCTCAATAGTTTTTTTAATTGCCGGCGATTGTATGTCTTCACTATAAATGTGGGTGAGCAAAATATCGGCACCTAATAGTTTAGCGAGGGGAATGAGGTGATATAAACTCTTCAGGTCGCTTTCCGGGTCTGCAAAATCTGTGGCAAAGGCTATTTTCTGAACAGGCGCGATTTCGGTTTCCGGCGATATCAGCATCAGTGGTTTGGTGGTATTATTGATCATATTACTGCTGTGGTTACCTAATAAAAACTGGCTTAAGCCGCTACTGCCATGGGTACCCATTACCACCAGGTCAACCACGCTGTTGCTTACATAACTTTGCACCACATCGGTAACAGTCCCCGGCCCGTTTTTAAAGCTGATAGCAGGTTTAAAGTCATGCCCATGATCCGTTTTTTCGAGATGGATTTTTAACTTTTCAAGTTCATCAGAACTATCCTCCAACAAGGTGTCTGTTTCTTCCATTGGCCACACCACCAGCCCCGCCTGCGGAACTTCGGCAGGAATAATAACGGCATTGCATAATATGATGCCAGCTTTGATCTGCTTGGCAAGTTTATAGGCGTATTCGGCAGCATGCCTGGCATTGGCCGAAAAGTCGGTAGCAACAAGTAAGGTTTTCATGATTTGAGTATTTATTTGTTGCTGTAAAGTTGGGGAAAACGCTGGGAGAGAATAATGACGATGGTCATTATGTGGGATGATATTAAGTTAGACGTCTCCGTTATCTTTGTAAATAAATCACCTACCAAATTTCTCTAAGATTAGTCATTTTCTTATCGTTGTACAACGATTAATTGGATTAACCACACATGATTGACCCCAGTTGGCCAATTTTAAAATGACCACCATTAGTGCTTAAGTTCAGGGCCTTAGTCGAGGGTAGTAAATTGGCGGAGTGGGGTCAACGGAATTGGTTTTTCCACTACAGTAAACCACCATCTGAAAATCTGATTGAAATGGACTTTTGTTTTGTAAAAACCCGACTTTGTTATATTTAAAGCATTCATATACACCCTGGTATATCAAAGCAATTTGCATATTTGTGATTCAGATGATTAAAAGAAATTTAAAACATACTTTCTCGCTCCTAAACGTTGACTATGTGAGGCTTAACGCAAAATGGAATTACAGCAATGTGATCAGCCCATATTACCGTATATATTATATAGATGATGGAGAAGGTGATATATCAGATGCGGCCTGTTCATTGAAGCTTGAACCAGGCTATTTGTACATTATTCCGAGCTTTACCTTATGCAATTTAAACTGCAGTAATTACCTGGGCCAGTTTTTTGTTCAGTTTTTTGAGGATTCAATAGATGGAAGCTCTCTGTTTGCTAATAACAGGGCTGTATTGAAAACAAAAGCTACCGAAATGGATATTAACCTTTTTAACAGACTTCTTGAAATTAATCCAGGAAGAGGAATTAACCGGTCTGACAACCCCAAGGTGTATGAAAAAGACATTTATTATAAAGAATATCAAGAACTTAACAATCAGCAAAACATTTCAACATACCTGGAAACCCAGGGTATCCTGATGATGCTGACCGCCAAGTTCCTGAACCCCCAATTATTCAAACATCCCGAACATAAGCCTATCCCGGTAAAAATTGCAGAAGCCCTAAATTATATCCTTGTTAATTTACACATAAATCTTTCTGTGCACCTACTCGCCTCCCGGGCTAATCAAAATGTAGATTACTTTTCAAGGCAGTTTATGCAGCACACCGGAACCAGGCCATTAAATTATATAAATCAAAAACGTGTTGAGCGTGCGCAATATCTGATGGCGACAAGTAGAATGTCTTATTCGGAAATTTGCACTCAAACCGGATTTGACAACCTTTCTTATTTTTCTAAAACCTTCAAAAAACTGACTGGCATGTCGCCCAGCGAATATAAAAAACAGATATATCAGGTTGGCTTTAATCATTAGTCGCCAAATGCAGCAATAGTAGCACGTTTTCATCATCAACTATGATACAACATTGAGCACATCATAGTCTGAAACAAGCCCAGAAAACGTTTTAATAATTTCTTTTCAATGTAAGGCCCCTATCCCATTAACACGCGGCGCTACCAATAGCCGCTCGGCTTTATCAAAATAATAACATACATTATATGACCCATTTATGATTAATTCCATATAAGCCTTGTGGCTTAATCGATTCCTTTTACTAATTCGAATTTCTGTTATTGAAATAATACGCAAAAAGTCGGTTTTTTACAAAAAAAAGTCCCATTAGGTCAATTATTTAGATGTTATTTCAAAGAAATTTGGTTAATCAATTGTAAATGCGAGTTGCCGATTAACCAATTATAACAATAGGGTGATTTATAGCGTTTCCCGCTATTTATTGCAAACAGGCATAACTATTTATTAAATCACCAAACCAATTATGAAAAGAAGAACATTAATAAAAGGTTTAGCCACAGGGGTATCGTCCTTATACCTGTCTAAGCTTTATGGAAGCAGCTTGTTACACCCATATTCAAACGCCGGAATTAACTCGGGCCCTTTTAAACCCGACTGGGATTCACTTGCGCAATACCAGGTGCCTGATTGGTTTCGTGATGCCAAATTTGGCATATGGGCGCACTGGGGGCCGCAATGCCAGCCCGAACGCGGAGATTGGTATGCCCGTGGCATGTATCAGGAAGGGAGCGACCAATATCAATATCACGTGCAAAAATATGGGCATCCTTCAAAATTTGGTTTCAAAGATGTTATAAACGAATGGAAAGCCGAGAACTGGAACCCCGATGAATTGGTTGGATTATATAAAAGTGCTGGCGCTAAATATTTTATGGCATTAGCCAACCACCACGATAATTTTGACCTTTACGACAGTAAATACCAAAGCTGGAACGCTACTAAACTGGGGCCTAAAAAAGACCTGGTTGGCGGCTGGGCCAAGGCTGCTAAAGAGCACAACCTGCCTTTTGGTGTAACGGTGCATGCATCGCACCCATGGACGTGGTACGAGGTTGCCCAACGCGCGGATAAAACCGGACCATACGCGGGTATACCTTATGATGGTAAGCTTACCAAAGCTGATGGCGCTGGCAAGTGGTGGGACGGCTATGATCCGCAGGAATTATATGCCCAAAACCACCCCTTGAGCCAGGATAGTCTTAATGACGATAGCATGGGCCGGCACTGGGACTGGGGCAATGGTGCCAGCGTACCAAATAAAGCCTACTGCGATAAACTTTTGAATCGTACCATAGAATTAATTGACAAATACGGTCCCGAATTAATTTATTTTGACGATACCGCCTTACCTCTTTGGCCGGTAAGTGATGCCGGCTTAAAAATAGCGGCACATATGTACAATACCAGTATTAAAAAACATGGTAAACTACAAGCAGCACTATTTGGCAAAGTATTGAATGAGCAACAGCGCAAATGCATGATATGGGATATAGAGCGTGGACAGAGCAACCAGATAGAGCCCTTACCATGGCAAACGGATACCTGTATTGGTGCATGGCACTATGATAGACGCATATTTGATAATAAAGGCTACAAAAGCGCCAAAACGGTAGTGCATACTCTGGTTGATATTGTAAGTAAAAATGGTAATCTACTCTTAAACATACCATTACGAGGCGATGGAACCCTTGATAGCGAGGAACGTGTTGTAGTTGAAGGCATAGGTTCCTGGATGCATGTTAACAGTGAGGCAATTTATGGCACCCGCCCCTGGAAAGTTTTTGGTGAAGGCCCGGCAACAGATTCGGCGGCACCTATCAATGCGCAGGGCTTTAATGAAGGCAAAGGTAAACCATTTGGAGCCGAAGATATCCGTTATACAACTAAGGGTAAAACGCTTTATGCGGTAATGTTAGGTTGGCCAACCGGCAACGAAGCCCTGATTAAAAAGTTGGCCACAGGCAATGAGACAGGTAAGGTAAACAGCGTAAGCCTGCTTGGAAACGAAAAATTGAGTTTTGAGCAAACCTCAACAGGCCTAAAAGTAAAATTACCGGAACAAGCGCCGTGTAAAGACGCGTTTGTTTTTAAAATTGAAGGTGCTATTGTATAATATCCGGTCATGAAAACAAATAAGAGTCTTTTCCCATTTATATTGATTACCAGTTTGTTCTTTTTATGGGGTTTTGCTCATAACCTCGACCCTATATTGATACCTCACTTAAAAAAATCATTTACGCTTACAACCGTTCAGGCTACCCTGGTGGATTCGGCTGTGTTCATAGCCTATTTTTTGATGGCTTTGCCAGCGGGCTTTATTATGAAAAAATATGGTTATAAAACAGGCATTATAACAGGGCTGCTTATTTTTGCGCTTGGCTCCTATTTATTTATACCTGCAGCCAACATGCAGCAGTACTCATTTTTCCTGGTTGCCTTGTTCATTATTGCCTGCGGATTAACTATTTTAGAAACAGCTGCCAATCCGTATGCTTCGTCATTGGGCGACCCTGCAACTTCTACACAACGGCTTAATTTTGCACAATCGTTTAATGGACTGGCTACAACCCTGGCACCTATAATTGGTGGGCGTATTATACTTACCAAAGGTTATACAACGGCGCAATTGAGCGTAATGACAGAACAGGGCCGCAAGCTGGCGCTTGCCGCCGAAGCCTCTTCTGTGAAAATACCCTACTTTATACTTGGCACTGTACTGGTAATCATCGCTATCATTTTTGCCTTCACCCGGCTACCCAGGATTCAGCAGCATGAAGGGCATGCAGCCAGTAAAAATATTTTTCATGCCCTAAAACACCGCCATTTAGCATGGGGTGTAGCCGCCCAGTTTTTTTATGTGGGTGCGCAGGTCTGTGTATTTAGTTTGTTTATCCTTTATGCGCCAAAATCTGCAGACCTTACAGAAGTAAAGGCTACCTACTACCTGGGGGTATGCGGCGCTGCATTTTTGACAGGCCGGTTTATCGGTACATTTTTAATGAGGTACTACAGCGCGGCAAGTTTGCTGGCAGCTTATGCGGGCATCAATATCTTACTTTGCGTTGTGGCTATTTTAGGCCATGGCATGATTACCGTTTACGCGGTTATCGGAATCTGCTTTTTCATGTCCATTATGTTCCCAACTATTTTTGCGCTGGGTATAAAAGATTTAAAAGCTGATACCGAATTTGGCAGCAGCCTCATCATTATGTCCATCGTCGGTGGTGCCATTTTGCCGAGAATATTTGGTTACATCAGCGATATAACCGGTAATATTCAATACGGCTATGTGGTGCCATTAGTCTGTTTTGCGGTGGTAGCATTTTTCGGATTTAAAGGCTACCGCGTAAAAGTGCAACCTAAAGATTTACTGGTTTCAGCTATCCTTTAAAATAATCCATTTTTACATGAAAGAAATTAGTTTACCCCAAATAATTTTTGGAACCAGTGGCTTAGGAAATTTATACGTGGCTCTTCCTGACGATGCTAAACGTGCTATTGTTGCCGAAAGCGTCAGGTGCTCTCCAAAACCAGCCGTATTTGATTCTGCCGGTAAATACGGTGCCGGACTGGCGCTTGAATCGCTGGGGCTGTGTTTAACGCAATTGAACGTAAAACCTTCAGATGTACTGATCAGCAATAAATTAGGGTGGCTGCGCACAGCATTAAAAACCACCGAACCTACTTTTGAACCTGGTGTATGGCGCGATTTGAAATATGATGCCATTCAGCGCATAAGTTATCATGGTATCCTGGAATGTTATGAACAGGGGAATGAATTGCTGGGCAATTACCGGGCAGAACTGGTATCTGTACACGACCCCGATGAATACCTTGCCAAAGCAAAAAGTGAACAGGACCAAGCCCAGCGCTACCGGGACATACTGGAGGCTTACCGTGCGTTGAATGAATTAAAACGGGATGGTAAAGTGAAGGCCATCGGTGTTGGGTCAAAGGATTGGCGGATCATCAAAAAAATAACTCATGATGTGAAACTCGATTGGGTAATGATAGCCAATAGCATGACGGTTCACAGCCATCCCGGAGAATTGGTTGAATTTATGCAGGAGCTTGAAAAACAGGGTACCCTTATTATCAATTCCGCGGTTTTTAACGGAGGTTTTTTAACGGGATCGGCTTATTATAATTACCGGTTGACTGATCCGGTAAAAGACAAGCATTTATACCGTTGGCGGGAGTTGTTTTATGGCTTATGTACCGATTATAAAATAAAACCGGCGGAAGCATGTGTGGCTTTTGGACTAAATGGACCAGGCGTTAAAAGTATAGCCATGAATACCACAAATCCCGCCAAGGTTTCACAAAATGTTGCGTTGGCTTCTTTAAAGATCCCAACACAATTTTGGAAAGAAATGAAACAATATGGTTTAGTTGACGAATCATACGCTTCCATTTATCTGTAAAAAATTAAATATCACTATGAAAAGGTACTGTTTGGCGCTTGATTTAAAGGATGACCCACAATTAATAGCAGAATATGAACACTGGCATAAAACAGAAAATAGCTGGCCGGAAATACGAAAAAGTATACTCGATGCAGAAATTCAGGATATGCAGATCTATCGTACGGGTAATCGCCTGTTTATGATCATGGAAACAAGCGATCTATACGAAGCTAAGAAAAAAGAGCAAATGGATGCCCTCAATCCCAAAGTACAGGAGTGGGAAAAACTAATGTGGATATTTCAACAACCCCTGCCCTGGGCAAAAGAAGGGGAAAAATGGGTGATCATGGAACAGATTTTTCAGTTATAAAAATATGCAGGTAATAGTTTGTGAGGAACCAGGAAAATTGGCTTTCAAAGAGCAGGAAAAACCTGGGATAAAAGAGGGCTATGCCCAGATAAGGATCAAGAGGATAGGCATCTGCGGAACAGATTTGCACGCTTTTGAAGGTACACAGCCTTATTTTAATTACCCCCGTATCCTGGGACATGAACTTTCGGGCGAATTGGTTGAGCCTAATGGCGCACAAGGTTTCCAAAAAGGCGAAGCCGTGACATTTATCCCCTATTTTAATTGCGGTTTATGTATTGCCTGCAGATCTGGGAAACCTAATTGCTGCACACAAATTAATGTTTGTGGTGTACATGTGGATGGCGGAATGACAGAATACCTGAATGTGCCGGAATATTCACTGGTGCATGGCGATGGTTTAAGTTATGATGAGCTGGCGCTGGTAGAACCCCTGGCAATAGGAGCGCACGGTATCAGGCGTGCAGATGTACAACCTGGTGAATTTGTATTGGTTATTGGTGCAGGCCCAATAGGCCTGGGCATTATGGAGTTTGCACGTATTGCAGGGGGAAAAGTTATTGCAATGGACCTAAATGCTAAGCGCCTGGAATTTTGCAGGGATAGATTAAAGGTAGATCATATTATTAACGGATCCACCGAAGATGTATTGGCGCGGTTAACTTCCATAACTAATGGCGATATGCCCAGCGTAGTTATAGATGCCACCGGCAGTTTGAGAGCGATAAACAATGGATTTCAATATATGGCGCATGGGGCCAGGTATGTGCTTGTAGGCTTGCAAAAAGGAGATATTAGTTTTAGTCATCCAGAGTTTCATAAGCGCGAGGCTACGTTAATGAGCAGTCGTAATGCTACCCGGGCCGATTTTGAACATGTTATTGCGTCGATGAAAAAAGGGTTGGTACAACCTGCTAATTATATCACCCACCGTGTATCGTTTAACCAGGTTATTGATGAATTTGAAGGATGGCTTGATCCGGCGAATGGTGTAATTAAGGCTATGGTAGAAGTTGATTAATGCTAACCATTGTAAGGTGAGCAAAAAGGTAGCGGCAGAGTGATGATAAGCCAATTAATAATGAACCTCACTTTACATAGAATAAAACCGTTATAAAATTTCAGAATCCCCTTCTCCAGACTACAGACCGTGAGAAATTGGTGGTAATGGATAAAACATTTCAACTGCAGGATTAAATTTTTATAAAAAATTAAGATGAAAAGCGTTTTTTTTGTTCTGAGCTTTTTTTTAAGCTCCGTTGGTTATGCCCAACAAATTTTATCGCCCAATAAAAAAATTAAGTTAGTTGTAGAAATGCAGCCGGCAGGCCAGAAAGGGTTAAGCCAGGTCTATTTTAAAGTGCTGTATAAAAGCAAGGAGGCTTATATTGAAGTGTTGCCGGCTTCACCCTTAGGCATTTTAAGAGAGGATCAGCAATTCACATCAAATCTAAAACTCATTGGTGAAGGCAAACCTGTATCGGTTCATGACAAATACGAAATGCTGACCGGAAAGCGGAAGCTTTGCGAAAACTTTGGTACCGAAAAAACATTTAACTATCAGAATGACTCAAAACAGCCCCTGAATATCACTTTCAGGGTTTATAACGATGGGGTTGCTTTCAGGTATACTTTTCCCAATCGCTCAGACTCCAGCTTATCTATTAAAGATGAAGCGACGGGTTACGTTATCCCCGAAGGTACAGCAAGGTGGATGCAGCCATTTGAACAATCTTATGAAAATTTTTATCCGCTTAGTACCAGTGGATCTAATGAGAAAAATAGCGGCGAATGGGGATATCCGGCTTTGTATAAGGTTAATGACCAGTCATTATGGGTGCTCATTTCTGAGGCAGGTATAACCAGGCAAAATTGCGGGGCAAAACTTAACAATAAACAAAATACAAACCTGTATAAGGTGAGTTATCCTGTAGCAAAAAAAGACATGCATGGTGGAGTTGTTTCCGCTTTACCATGGAAATCGCAATGGCATGTGATGATAGTAGGAAAGCTGGCCGATTTGGTAGAAAGTACACTAATTACTGATGTGAGCGAACCTACCGCCTTTAAAGACACCAAATGGATTGAACCCGGAAGCGCAGCTTGGGTGTATTGGGCATACAATCACGGTTCAAAAGATTATCAAAGGGTGATTGAATACATTGACCTGGCCGTAAAAATGAAATGGCCGTATGTGCTTATTGACTGGGAATGGGATACAATGACAAACGGCGGTACGCTAAAAGACGCGTTGAATTATGCCAGGAGCAAAGGCATCAAAACGCTTTTATGGTATAACTCTGGTACCGAGTGGCTTGGCGCGACACCGGTTGACAGGCTTCTGACACACGAGAAAAGAGAAAAGGAATTTTCATGGCTGAGAGAGATTGGAGTATCAGGGATCAAGGTCGATTTTTTTGCGGGCGACCAGCAGGCTATGATGCAATATTATATTGATATTCTGGAAGATGCTGCAAAACACAATCTACTGGTAAACTTTCACGGAGCTACCATACCCCGTGGGTGGGCGCGTACCTATCCCAATTTGATGAGTACCGAAGCGGTGTATGGTGCAGAATGGTATAATAACAACGGCATTTTAACAGATAAGGCAGCTTCACATAATACCACTCTTCCATTTACCAGGAATATAGTAGGCTCTATGGACTACACGCCCGTAACCTTTTCCAATTCGCAACATGAACATAAAACTTCTTTTGCTCATGAATTGGCTTTGGCAGTGGTATTTGAATCCGGATTACAGCATTTTGCAGACAGGCCTTCTGCCTATTATGACTTACCTGAAGAACCCCGCGGGTTTCTAAAAAACTTTCCTACAACCTGGGATGAAACAAAGCTGATAAATGGTTACCCGGGCGAAATGATTGTTATAGCACGAAGAAAAGGTAAACTCTGGTATGTTGCCGGGCTTAATGGAAAAGATACCGAGCAAACACTCAATCTTACGTTTAACTTTTTAGGAAATTCAGGCTATTCTTTCCAAATATTCAAAGACGGAATAGATACAAAAGCTATCACAAGCGAAACCAGAAGTATCAAAAAATCAAATACGCTGCAAATCCAATGCCTGCCCAGAGGTGGTTTCGCTGGAGTAATTAGCGAGAAGGGCTCAAGCACACTTAAATAAAAAATATTATGAAACGCAGACAACTTTTAAAGCATCTGGCAGCTTCAGTTCCGGCAATGAAACCCAAACTTATGTTCAAACAAAAAATAAATAGTACGGCAGCCGGGCTTGTATTAGTTCTCATGAGTTATTCATTTGCCGCAAAGAGCCAGCAAATGGGCGATGCGGAAAAAAAATCAATGGAGAAAGGATCAATCTACCCTGCATTAAAAGGTGCAGGGCAAGGTGTATCGGGTCCGGGTTCCAATCTTCCGCCCGAAAAGATGCAAGACTGGGAAGATCAGAAATTTGGAATGTTCATCCATTGGGGGTTATATGCTATCCCGGCTTCGGGCGAATGGACCATGTTTAATCAAAAAATACCTGCAGAGGAATATGCCAAACTCGCTGATCAGTTTAATCCGAAGCATTTCAGTGCTGCAGAATGGGCCAGGGTAGCGAAAGAAGCCGGTATGAAATATATGGTAATGGTTGCCAGGCACCATGATGGTTTTGCCCTTTGGAACAGCCCCTCAAGTTATAGGCATTTTGATAGCTGGGAAACTGCAGCTCATCGCGATTTTGTAAAAGAGTACACCGATGCATGCCGTAAGGCAGGTCTCTCTGTAGGCATTTATTACTCTCCGCTGGATTGGCGCTTCCCGGGTTATTTCGACCCCAAGGGACTTCCTGATAATGCCGCGCTGCTCAAAAAACAAACTTATGGGCAGGTAGAAGAACTAATGAAAAATTATGGTAAAATAGATATTTTGTGGTACGATGGCGGCTGGTTAGCCCATAAGGGTAGTGATGCCGACGCGGCTTGGTTTTGGGAACCGTTAAAACTTAACGCGATGGTACGTAGCTATAACCCGGATGTTGTGATTAACCCAAGGTCGGGAATGGTTGGAGATTTCCAGACCGACGAAGGTGGTGCTGATGTTAAGGGGCCCATTATTCCTTTCCCCTGGGAAAAATGCCTGAACCTTAATGCAACAAGCTGGGGATATAATAGGGCTCAGAACTTGATGCCCTTGAAACAGATTATAAATATGCTCGTCAATACAGTTGACCGCGGGGGAAATATGTTATTAAACGTAGGACCAGACCCGGATGGTGTCATCCCCCCTACTCATGTGGAGCGCCTGAAAGAAGTAGGGAACTGGTTAGCGAAAAATGGCGAAGGTATATATCAAACGCGTCCTGGTCCTTTTCAACCTGTTGATGATTTTTATGGAGCTACCTACCGGGGTAATAATATATACATCCACCTGCTGAAAATTCCGGCTGGGGCTGCGGTTGTCAAATTACCGCCAACCAGGCAGACTGTTACAGCATGTAAGGTACTAAACGGTAAAAAAGTTAAATTTCATCAGGATATGGCGGGCATCACAATTGATCTGGCTACAGTACAATTAGATTCACTGGTAACCACCCTGGTGTTAAAAACAAAAGGCAGATAGCGGTCACGGGTATTTCGAATTAAAATAAGCCGTACCTCTTCAGCAGGCACACTGAAATTTAGGAGTCCCTTGGTGATTTTCATTTAAGAAAATACTTAATATATTGATAATCATTTAGTTTATAATTTATTAAAATAACAAAAACATCTTATAAATTAATAATAAATGAAACACACCCTACTTATTGCGTTGTTGATAACCTATAACAGTTTTTGGTTTTCAAATAGCATACATGCTGAAAATGACACGCGTTTTACTGACGATGAATTGATAGATACGGACGGAAAGCCAGTTAATGCTCATGGGGCAGGCGTATTATATCACAAGGGTGTTTATTATCTTTTTGGTGAAGTGAAGCAAGGTAAAACCTGGCTTGTACCGAAGCAGAATTGGGAAGACTTCCGGGTTCCGGCCGGAGGGGTTTCATGCTATTCTTCTACAGATCTTAAACATTGGAAAAACAGGGGTGTGGTTTTAAAGCCTACTACAAACAATCCCGATTACGACCTGGATACCAGCAGGGTTATTGAAAGGCCCAAGGTGATTTATAATGAGCATACAAAAAAGTTCATTATGTGGATGCATATAGACAAGAATGACTATAGTTATTCACGGGGAGGTGTTGCTATAAGCGATAAACCTTTCGGGCCTTATAAATACCTGGGCAGTGTGAAGCCTAACAATCAAATGTTAAGAGATATGACTTTGTTTAAAGACGATGACGGAAAGGCTTATCTTATTTATTCGTCCGAGAATAATAACACTATGCACATTTGTTTGCTAAGCAGTGATTATTTGACGCCAACAAAAGCTTATACCCGAATATTGGTAAATGAAGGGAGAGAAAGTCCGGCTATTTTTAAAAACCAGGGCAAATACTTTTTAATTACTTCCGGCTGTTCGGGTTGGTCGCCTAATGCGGCTTCTTATGCAGTTGCCGATCATGTAATGGGGCCATGGTTAGAACGTGAAAATCCATGTAAAGGAGTAAATGCCGAAGTGTCTTTTTTTTCACAGGGCGGGTTTGTACTGCCTGTAGCAAACAAACCAGGGTCATTTATTTTTATGGGTGACAGATGGAATAAAACCGACCTTGAGAAATCAACTTATTTATGGCTCCCGGTTCATATAATTAATGATAAAATAGAAATTTATTAATGAAGAGCTAATTGGTTGGGGTTGCTTATGATAAACCGGAATTTGATTCATCAAAGTATCTTAATTTATGTATAAGCAATTTCTTATTGTAATCATCCTGATCGCTACGCTTAAATCGGTAAGAGGGCAGGATAATCAAAATCCAAAATGGAACACCTGGGCTACCTGGGGAGATCAGAACAATGGTACTTATCGGAACCCTATATTGCCTGCAGACTACAGCGATCTTGATTGTATCCGTGTAGGAGACGATTATTACGCCATATCATCTACTTTTCAATATTCTCCTGGAATAATCATCCTTCATTCAAAAGATCTGGTAAACTGGACGATAAAAAGCCACGCGGTGCCTGATATTACACAAATATCTTCAGAAATGAACTGGGATAGAATGAACCGGTATGGTACTGGCATTTTAGCGCTGCTGCCCCCGTTGTGATGTACTTTTCACAAACCGCGCATACCGGTACTGTTCCAAGCAATGCATCACTAAAGGTACTAAATGCTTATTTCAAATGGAGACTTTCACCTGATGGCAAAATTGACATTAAATAAAAACGTGCCACAACAATATTGAAACATTTCGATGGTAAACATTACCGTAATATTATAACAAATATTTATAGTAAAAACTTTTATTGTCTTTAAATCGGCCATTTTTTTACCGTCAAAAAAATAAGGTTAATTCAAAAGATGAACCACGTCTTAAAGCTTGCAGCGAGGGTGATTGATTCAGAATGTGGCATAAATTGACAAATGTTGTGTTTTTATGGTAAAAAATTGGTTACATGAATCTGCTTCAAAAGTAATTTTACCGTTGCAAAGCTGCTATAATTATCATCAAATAGCTGTTGCATTATAAACCAATAAGGCCAACCGGCGAGTTTTATCAAAAATGCGATTTAAGTTTTTAAAACTTGATCGACCTGTATACTACAGTTAGTTGTATTCAGGAAAAGCACAAACCGGTCTGGCTCTACAATCGATTGCAAACCTTTTATAAGCTATATTTATGAGAGAATAAACCCTAAGACCTTGTTTTGCCGGTCACAGTTTGTGCCCCGCGGTAAACTACACCGGTATCAATATTATGGATTCAATAACTAATAAATTCAATCCTGATAGAGGTTACCGGCTAAGCGGCCAATTTAAGTAAACCGCCTTTTAGTAAATCAAGTATTCCTTATACGGTATAGTCAATAATTATGAATGAGTTTAATTCATTCATCCCCTAACGACTATGTAATACGGAAGCCTGATTCGCAAATAAGTGGTAAATCTTAGCAATTTCCCAACCAATGTTTTCAATTAATAAACCAAAATATGAAAAAAAGATATTTACTAAGCACTTTCATGAGAATGACGGTTATAATAGTATTTATAAGTGCTACTATTATAAACTGCGCGTTTGCGGCTAATGGCCTTACTCATTTGCAGCATACAAATTCTGGTGTAATCAACTCAGAGGCCAGTAAGGTTATAACGGGTAAAGTGACCGATGAGAACGGCACTGGACTACCTGGTGTAACTGTTACATTAAAAGGCACAACTACTGCGGTAGGAACCGATGTCAGCGGTGCGTTCCGCATTGAGGTACCTAATGATCAGTCGGTTCTTGTTTTTACTTTTATAGGCTACGCTTCAAAAGAAGTATCAGTTTCGGGTAAATCTGTTATTAATGTATCGCTAAGCAGCGATTCTAAATCGCTAAATGAGGTAGTAGTTGTGGGTTACGGAACGCAAAAGCGCGCCAATGTAACCGGTGCTGTTTCATCAGTAAGCGGTAAAACATTATCAGCTTTACCGGTTGGCGGTGTCGATCAGGCCTTGCAGGGCCGCGTGGCCGGCTTAACTGTTACCAACAATGGTTCGCCGGGTACAGCACCAATTGTACAGATACGCGGTGTAAGTTCTATCGGTTACGGAGGCGACCCATTGTATATTATTGATGGTTTTCCGGGCTCCATCGGCAGTCTCGACCCCAGAGATATACAATCAGTTGACGTACTTAAGGATGCAAGTGCAGCGGCAATCTATGGTTCAAGAGCAACTAACGGCGTTATTATCATCACAACCAAAAAGGGTTCTGGTGGTAAAGTTGTGTTAAGCTTTGATTCGTACGCAGGATTTCAGGAAGCTACTAAAAGGTATGATCTTCTTAATACCAATCAATATGTACAATATGAAAGGGCTTTAAACGGAGCCGCGGGTATTGGCATACCACCGCGCTTACAACCGGCAAATTTTAATCAGCCTATCTACGCGGGCTCCTCGCAAACCTTCGCTCAAACCAACACCGACTGGCAGAGCGCCTACTTCAAAAAAGGACCAGTGCAACAGCATGCGGTTTCGCTAAGCGGCGGAAATGAGAATTCACGCATATTTACATCAGCCAGTTACTTTGATCAGGATGGTATTACTGTAGGAACAAGCTTCAGCCGTAAAAGTTACCGAATCAATTCTGATCATAATCTAAACAAGTTTATCACAATTGGAGAAACATTCAATGTTTCGTCAACCCGCCAACGCTTTGGTATTCCCCCGGGCAATAGAACGCCAATTACCAATGTGATAAGAATGCAGCCATATATACCTGTTTACAATCCGAACAACCAAGGCGGTTATTTTGGCCCTCAAAGCAGTTTTGATGGTGCCGACCCGGTAAATCCGATTGAACAGGCGCTAATTAACGAAAACCGTAATTATGGTGTTGGAATACGCGGCAATGCTTATTTAACAGTAAAGTTTACACCCTGGCTCAAATTCAATTCTACTTACGGACTTGATTACGGAACAAACAGGCAGGAACAATATACCCCTATTTATAATGATGGTGGTACTTCAAGTGCCCCGATTGCTTCAATAACCGAAAATACCGGATCGGGTACCACCACACTTTACACACAACAATTAACTTTCGACCACACTTTCGCCAGCAAACACCACGTATCGGCTTTAGCAGTTTATGAAGTGCAAACCAACCGCAGTGACAGTCAAAACTCTTTTGGCAATCAAAATAACAACACTATACGCACGTTAAACAACGCTACAAATACAACTACCAATTACACTTATGGCACTAACGTTCTGCAATCGTTAGTAGCGCGGGTGGGGTATGATTTTGAAGGGAAATATTTAATTTCCGGTTCAATACGCCGCGATGGCTTGTCTGTTTGGGCCCCGGGTCACAAATATCAAAACTTCCCTGCCGCCTCAATAGGCTGGAAGGTTGACCAGGAAAGTTTCATGCGCGATCTTAAATCGGTAAGTGAATTGAAAATACGGGCCGGATATGGCGTTACCGGTATAAACGGAACTGTATTGGGAAATTACCCTTATGTTTCCAATGTTTCTGCGGGTGGCACAACATATCCGTTTGACAACCTGGCAACGGGTAATAACTCTGGCAATGGGTCTTTCTACAGTTCGTTAAGTAATTATTTTCTTCATTGGGAAATAACCAAATCAACAAACATTGGTTTTGACCTGGGCCTATTTCAAAACGCATTTACGCTATCGGCCGAGGTTTATAAAAGAAAGACCGAGAATCTTATCTTAACTGTACCGTCTCCGCCAAGCTTTGGTGTTGGCGCCCCACTTGCTAATGTTGGAGCGATGCAAAACACCGGTATTGAATTGACCGCAGGTTACCATAAAACCAATGGCGACTTTAAATATGATGTATCGGCAGTGTTTGGTTTAACCAGAAATAAAGTTACCTCATTAACCGGAGCCGCAAACGGTACCATCACAGCCGGCGGCGATGCAGATTTTGGTGGTGGCGGTCCAATTACCAACACTTCGCTTGGTCAACCTATCCAATACTTCTACGGTTATGTGGTAGAAGGTATATTCCAAAATGCTACAGATGTAAGCAGTCATGCTACTCAAACAGGTGCAGCGCCAGGCGATTTAAAATTCAAGGATATTAATCATGACGGCGTAATTGATGCCAACGACAGGGTTAATCTGGGCAGTTACCTCCCTAAATTCACTTATTCATTAAATTATTCTGCCAGTTACAAGAATTTCGACGTTGCTTTATTTTTCCAGGGAGTATATGGCAATAAAATATTTAACGCCGAAAGAATTATCGCCGAAGGCATGTCGAGGTTATTCAACTCAGATGTTAATGTGCTAAACGCCTGGACTCCCAGTAATACCAACACCAATATCCCGAGAGCTATTTCAGGAGATCCCAACTCAAATGTAAGGCCTTCAACCCGCTGGGTGGAAAGCGGCTCATACCTGCGCCTTAAAAATCTCCAGTTAGGTTACAATTTACCAATGCCATGGCTTAAAACGTCCACTAACAACCTGGTAAGCAAAGTGAGGATTTATTTATCATCAACAAACCTGTTCACTATTACAAAGTACACCGGGCTTGATCCAGAGGTCGGCTCCAAAAACGGAACGCTTACAAATGGTATAGACTATGGTCAATATCCTTCGGCAAGAGTGTTCCAGGTTGGTTTACAGGCAACATTTTAACAATCATTAAATTGATATATTATGAAACATAGAAAAATTTATTTATTGTCAACCATTATCTTACTAACGATAACGATGATCGTATTGTCCTGTAAAAAAACAGCGTTAAACACGTCTGATCCTAATAACCTTACCACGGGCAACTATTATAAAACAGCAGCACAACTAAAGTCGGCGGTTAATGCTATTTACGCGGTTATGCATCAAAACAATCTTGTATCCAGGGAGTGGTATTACCTGCATGATACAAGGAGCGATGAAGTAGCACCTGGCGGCGGGCAATTGGAAGCGCCAAGGCTTCAATTGATTAACAATACCGACGATCCTACCAACTCGGTAATGAATTCTGTATGGAATGGCTGGTATACGGTAATTTTCCGTGCGAATGTGGTAACAGATAACGCGCCAAATGTTACCGACAATGCAGCTGATGCCAAAGAATCAGTGGGCGAGGCAAAATTTCTACGTGCCTGGGCTTATTTCGACCTGGTTAGCATGTGGGGCGGCGTGCCGCTGGTAACATCGGTTCCTAAAACCGTTACCGACTTTAAACCACGGGCCGATGTTGCCGCCGTTTATGCGCAAATAATTAAGGACCTTACAGATGCCGCGGCAGTATTGCCCGGAAAATCAGCTACTGATAAGGGGCGTGCCACTGCATCTGCCGCCTATGCAATGCTTGGCAGGGTATTAATGCAGCAAGGCAATTATGCCGATGCTAAAGCCGCGTTTCTTAAGATACCTACCAGCGGGGCCGATGGATATTCATTAACTGCCCGTTATCTTGATAATTTTGAGTTAGCCACCGAATTTAACAAAGAATCAATTTTTGAAGTTGTGTTTGTTGATAAAGGAACTAACGGTTACAACTGGGGCGGTGAAAGCGCCACTGAGGATCAATCGACAGTTAGGAATCAGGAATATTGCCCTGTTGCCTGGAGAAACCTTATTCCTTCAAACAAATTTCTGAATGAATTTGAAAGTACAGCTACAGGTGCGGTAAAAACAGATCCGCGTTTTTCATATAGCGTTTATCAAACCGGCGACGTTTATAACAATGGTCAAAGCACTTTGAAAGATGCCGATCAAAACGGAAACTCTTCGGTATTGAACGGTGTTACCAAAAAGATTAGCTGGCGCAAATTTATGATCATATACCAGGAAAGTGCGTCTACCGCAAGTTTCCACCCAGGCGGTAACAACCAACGTATTATACGCTATTCGGAAGTATTACTTAACCTTGCTGAATGTGCTAATGAAACCGGTGACATTGCCGGAGCTGTGGCCTACCTTAATATGGTGCGTGCAAGGCCAGATGTTGCTATGCCCCCTTATCCAACGGTTCAATTTCCGGTTACTTCTAAAAACGACGTGGTTAAAGCCATCATGCACGAAAGAATGGTAGAATTAGGCGATGAAGAAGTACGCAACATTGACATTTTAAGATGGCGCAAAAAAGGGTATTTCACTACCGAGCCAATTGCTGGTTTCCACGCCAACAGAGACGAATTATTACCTATACCTCAAGCTGAATTGGATAATAACCCTCTTGTTTCGGGGCACCAAAACCCCGGCTATTAATTTATTATACCAATTTTTAAAGCAGGCGGCCTACAGGCCGCCTGCTTTTCTTTATATTTATGTTAAATTATGAAAAGGCTTCTTATTGGTTTTACTGTAGCTATACTAATTTCTTCCTGTAAAAAACATACGCTATTTGAGCAAATACCATCTTCTGCTTCCGCCGTTACGTTTAATAACCTGATTACAGAAAATGATTCGATTAATCCTATCGATAATGCCACTGTGTATAATGGCGGAGGTGTTGGCATAGGTGATTTTAATAACGATGGCTTACCCGATATTTATTTTACAGGCAATATGGTGCCTAATAAGCTATATCTTAACAAAGGTAATTTCAAGTTTGAAGATGTTACCAATCAGGCAGGGGTAAATGGCAAAGGACGCTGGGGAAAAGGTGTATCTGTTATTGACATTAACAACGATGGTTTGCCCGATATATATGTATGTAATTCATTTGCAAATGATCCCCAAAAAAGGCAAAACCTCCTGTATATAAACCAGGGCGTTAATAAAAACGGTGTACCCGTATTTAAGGAAGAAGCGAAGGAATACGGTCTTGATAGTCAGTTATTCTCTACCATGGCCAGCTTTTTTGATTATGATAATGACGGCGACCTTGATATGTATTTAACCGTAAATGAGCCAAACCCCGCCGAATTTCCAAACCAGTTCAGGCCCATTAATATCACAGGTACGGGCAGAAGCATGGGACGATTATATAGAAACGACTGGGACCCTAAACTTAAACACCCGGTATTTAAAGATGTATCATTAGCAGCAGGGATCAAAATAGAGGGATACGGACATGCCGCTACTATTGCTGATATTAACCTTGATGGCTGGAAAGACATATACGTCACAAACGATTTCCTGTCGAATAATATACTGTATATCAACAACCATGACGGCACTTTTACCGACAAATCTAAGGAGTATTTTAAGCATACCTCCTTCAATGCCATGGGGCAGGATATTGAGGACATCAATAACGACGGACTGGCCGATATATTTGAGCTGGATATGAATCCGGCTGATAATTACCGAAAAAAAATGATGTCGGGACCGAGCAGCTATAATACTATTCAAAATTTTGATCACTACGGTTATCAATATCAATATGTTCGAAATACACTTCAGCTAAATCAAGGGCCATCTGTTGGAGAAAATAACCAGCTGGGTCATCCTGCCTTTAGCGAAATTGGCTTTTTAAGTGGTGTGGCACAAACAGATTGGAGCTGGACACCGATGGTAACCGATTTTGACAATGACGGTTACCGCGATATTATAGTCACAAACGGTTATCCCCGCGACGTTACAGACCATGATTTTATTGCTTACAGATCCAATGCATTTATGATAACACCAAAGAAAGAAGTTCTCAAGCAGATACCGTCGGTCAAAATTCACAATTACGCGTTTCGCAACCATGGCGGTTTAGAATTTAAGGATGTGAGCATGGATTGGGGCCTTGGTATTCCCTCCTTTTCGAATGGTGCAGTATATGTCGATCTAAATAACGACGGTGCGTTGGACCTTGTAATTAATAATATTAATGACGAAGCACTGATTTATAAAAATACTGCCGGGGAGGATAAAGAAAATGTACACCATTACCTTAACGTAAAGTTTGAAGGACCTAATCAAAACCACGAAGGGGTTGGCGCTTTTGTGGATATATATTACCAGCACGGTTTACACCAGGTTTACGAGAACAATCCTTACAGGGGATATCTTACCAGCATTCAACCAATAGCACATTTTGGTTTAGGTGCCTGCAAAACCATAGACTCGGTAGTTGTTAAGTGGCCAAACAAATACAGGCAAACATTTTTAAATGTAAATGCAGATCAAACTTTGTCTGCAAACATTAAAAATGCTCGCCAAACCTATACATGGCCAAATCCGCTACAATTAAAAGCCCCGTTATTTACCAATATCACAAGCAAAAGCGACGTTAAATACATTCATCGCGACACGGATTATACAGACTTTAATATCCAAAAACTTTTGCCACATAAACTTTCAGCGTACAATCCAGCGCTATCAGTCGGCGATATTAACAGTGATGGCTTAGATGATATCGTTGTGGGTGGGAATTTGACCGAGCCGGCACAGATCTTTTTTCAACAAAAGAACGGCGCATTTATACAACGGGGCCTTTTACAAGAAAAGAAGTACGACCACCCCTACCTTGACGGTGGGATTCTCATTTTTGACGCAAACGGCGATAAATTTCCGGATGTATTAATTACCGGCAGCGGTTATAAAACACCTGCAAATGATCCGGCATATCAGGATCGCTTGTATATTAATGATGGCAAAGGCCATTTTACGCTTGCAGAAAATGCCTTACCGGTATGTTTTAAAAGTAAGTTATGTGTAAGGGCTTTTGATTACAATAACGACGGCAAATTAGATCTGTTTATTTCGGGACGGGTAGAACCATGGAGATATCCGGAACCAGTTAATAGCTATATTTTAAGAAATGACACAAAAAACGGGGAGGTAAAGTTCACAGATGTGACCAGTGAAGTTGCCCCCGACCTAAAAAAGATTGGATTGGTTTGCGATGCCATTTTTAGTGATTTTGACAACGATGGTAAAACAGACCTGATATTAGCAGGAGAATGGATGCCGCTAACTTTCTTAAAAAACACAGGTGGAAAGTTTGTAAACGTTACAACAAAAAGTGGCGTTGGCAATAAAACCGGGTGGTGGAACTCCATAATTGCAGGTGATTTCAGGCATACAGGCAGAATGGATTACATAGTTGGAAATGTTGGATTAAACACCCTTTACCAGGCCAGCGACGAGTTCCCGGCTTTTATAACAGCAAATGATTTCGATAAAAGAAACAGGTACGACGCATTTACATCATTATTTCTTCCTGGCAAAGATGGTATACAACGGGAATATCCTGCAAATGTGAGAGATGATGCTTTCAAGCAGATGATTAGCTTACGGGTAAAATTCACTAACTATCATTCCTATGCGGAGGCTACTATGCAGGATGTACTTAGTGCCGACCAGATGAAAAATGCGCTACGCGTTAAGGCCACCGAGTTGAAGTCCTGCTATTTCAGAAACGATGGCGAAGGTAAGTTCACGATGGTTCCCTTGCCTATTGAGGCACAGGTATCAGCATTAAATGGGATGGTGGCCGACGATTTTGATGCCGACGGCAATCTCGATTTATTGATTAATGGAAATGATTTTGGCACAGATGTTTCAATCGGCAGATATGATGCTTTAAATGGTTTGTTGCTAAAAGGTAACGGCAAAGGCGAGTTTGCCCCTTTATCAATTGCACGCAGCGGGATATATTTACCTGGCGATGGAAAGGCACTTGTAAAATTAAGGGGCGCAGCTAATAACTATTTGATGGCAGCAAGCGAACACTTAGGGCCTCTACAAATTTTTCAATTAAATGCTAACGTATCCATGTTAAAAATAGATGATACCGATCAAAGTGCTGTTATTACCTATAAAAACGGCAGCCATACCAAACAGGAATTCTACTATGGCAGCTCGTTTCTTTCGCAATCCTCCAGATTTATCCTTATCAATGATAAAATAGCACAGGTATCAATAAAAAATAACTCGGGGATAACCCGGCTTATCAAATTTTAAGCTTAAATATCGTTGTTGGTAATATAATTTTTTTTTGGGGGGGGGCTAAACAAATGGGGTTCTATTAGTGCAAATCTAAATCATCATACATGATGTCATGGCCGATGATTTAGATTTGCATTTTTTATATTCAAACGCACAATGTCCTTAACTTAACGCGAGTTTGATATAAGAACTCCCAAATGTCATTTCAACGAACGGCGTGTGGGCTGAGTGGAGGGTGTGGAGAAATCTTATGCGACAGGCCACGTTTGCAAGGAAATCACTTTTAAAAAGGAGACGCCTGCGGAGTCAAAAAGACAGATGATTTTAAACCTATAAACACGATACTCCTAACGGAGTTTTGAACTGCATTAAAACAGACTCCAGCGGAGTCGCGTGTTTATAGTCCAAATTAGTTCTTAAAACAAGGCTCCGTAGGTGCCTCCTTTTGTGTTTGAAATTTAAAAGCGATTTCCCTGGCCACGTTTGCTTGTCGCTCGTATAAGATTTCTCTTTCGCACAACCGCTCAATCCAGCCGTTGCTCAGTCGAAATGACATACTTTTCTTGATTTACGATAGCCATTTCTTATATCGAACTCACGTTAACTTAAATACATGTTTTGCCTTCTACATATCAGCCATGGGCATTGACATCGGCCGCGTGCTGGTATTAAATTTAAGTATCTTCAAATTAAGTGGCGCTACCTTGCCATCTTCTGTTATTTCCAGGAACTGGTTAGGCTTTATTTTTTGAAGATGCTGCACTGTGCCACTCCCTGCCCATCGAATCTCGATATCATCAATGATACCAGCCTGTCCTATCCCTATTTCTTGCCTTAACGGCGAGGAACCAAAACTTCCACCGGAATTTACGTCTTTAAAAACGCTTTTTTGTAAGCCATTTTCTATAAAGGTTACCTTGATACGTGAGCCAATGGCCGATCTGTTTGACTTTTTACCAATCAGTTTCAAGCCTATCCAGTTATTATTATTCTGGCCCGGATTAAGGTATAACGCGCTTGGGTAAGCATCCCCTATATACGCGCCGCCCATTTCTATGAAAATATCCTGCAGGCCATTATTCCTAAAATCGGCAAACGCTACACCATGGCCTTTTTGCAAATTGCCGGTACGTGACGAACTGGTTACATCGGCAAATTTTTTACCCCCTATATTTCTGAAAAGTTTATTTGGTATAAGCGATCCAAAATCCGGATTGCCGGTTCCAAAATAAATATCCGGATAGCCGTCATTATCAATATCACCAAAATTACCGCCCATGCTGAACACTGCTTTGTTTAACCCTACATCAAGGGTTACATTTGTAAATGTACCGTCGCGGTTGTTTTTAAAAAGAAAAATATTACCATTATCTGCCACAGGGGTCCCCAAAGCCTCCAACGCGGCATAATAACCCAACGTTGTAGTAAAATTGTAACTGCCAATCAAAATATCAGGCCATCCATCATTATTGTAATCATAAAACCAGGTAGTAAATGTATTTTGTGTAATATTGATACCCGCTTTTTCGGTAACATCTTCAAAATCTACATTCTTCCCTCCTTTACATTTATTTTTCAGTAAATATTTTCTTCCGCTCATGGTAGAAACAAAAATGTCGGGCCAACCGTCGTTATTATAGTCTGCCGAGGTTACACCTTTTACAAAATCGTTAATCCCGCAATGTGCTTTTTGAGCCATTTCGCTAAAAGTACCATCATGGTTATTCATATAAAGTGCCGATGGATGGTTATTATTAGGGTTGGTTCCGCCATGACTCTCCATCCCGATAAAAACATCAAGCCAGCCATCGTTATTAAAATCGGCCCACACGGCAGTTTGCGTAGGATGCATAAATTTAAGGCCGGCCGCAATGGTAACGTCGGTAAACGTACCGTTGCCGTTGTTTTTAAGCAACGAACTTGGCTGGTTGCCAAAACCATCACGAAGCCAGCCTCCCCGCATTACAAAAATATCGGGATGGCCATCGTTGTTATAGTCGGTTTGTTCAATATTAAGGCCACCTACCACATCTTGTAAGCCACTTTTAGCGGTGCGGTCGCTAAAAGTACCGTCGCCGTTGTTATGAAAATAATGCATGTGGTCCTGAAGATCCATCCCTGAGGTAATAATGTCTATGTAACCGTCACCATCAAAATCGTCGGCTATGGAGCCGCCTGCCCTGCTATTCAGGTTAATACCAACATTTGCTGCTACATCTGTAAATGGCTTCACTTTGTACGCCCCGTCGTCGGCATTTAAATTAGGGATCAAATATTGGGCAGGAACTTGAGTTGGATACCGGCCTAATGTCATATAAGCTATATTCAACAGCCATCTGGACTGGAGATCGCGGGCATTACTTTTCAAAACATTTTCCAGTGTTGCAATTGCTTGCTGCGATCCTGTTTGAACCTGGTGTATCCCCGCTCCTTTAATAGGAAATATGCACGATGATCCGTTATGGCCGAGCATGCAATTGGCACGTTCACCTAAACGCATAAATGCGACTGCCTGATCAGGCATAACGTTTACCGGGTTCATATAACGGGGAAGTTTTGAAATTTTTGAATATATGTCAACAGCCTGCTGTTCATGCCCTTCCTGCAATTCAAGTAAAGCTTTTTTTGCCAGCAATTGAACATCATAATTTGGAGAATCAACTTTTAACAGCGAATCGCAGGCGGCAAGGCGGGCATCTGAGCTAAAGATGTTTTGGGGATTATAATTTCGCTTTTTTAGCTGTTGCAACAAGTCTGCCATCTTCATCGGAGAATTCGGTTTACATGATATTATTAAACCGCAAGTAGCTGCAGCAAAAAACATGGTCATTTTTGCAAATCGTGATAACATGATAATTTGTTAAAAAAAGCGATATGGATTTATGTTCCCTAACCTATGGAAAGCTATCAGATATAATAACAAGCTTCACCCGTAAAACGGACCAAAAGCTAACATACTATTTTATCCAACAACCATCGTTAAAAAGCGAATAGCAAAGATAAAAAGCAACGATAACTGCAAACACAACGTTTGTTTATATTCATATAACATCTGTATAAATTTTCTGAAACCCTCTTTCGATAGAATTTAAAATTGTTTTGAACTTGTAAAACCATCAGACTAATGCAACCTGATATTGACAACCGTAAGTCGTGATTCGTAATTAGTTTTGTCCGCAAAATTTATTGCTATTCTGCATTATCGATCTCGGCAAGGTCTTTATTTCCACTTCAGGTGGCTCCTTAATTCCGTTAGTCAGTAAACACTACTATCCACCATTAAAAGTTCACTACAGACCAATAGGCCTTTTTGCGTTCCCGGTTTTCGTCAAACAATAAGGGATAGGCTTTAATAACCGCGCGGGGTGCGTTCAAGCCTGCGGCTGCTCCGCCCATTAGTCCACCTCCTCTCCCGTCCAGCCAACTGTATCGGTCAGATACATTCCAGAATGTAACACCTGTTATAAACTTTTTATATTGGCGGAAGATATCAAACGCCATTTTGTATTGCGCTATTTGTTGGGCCTCCAATTCTGGCGTATAACCCGGGTCAGGTGTAGGTTGGGCTGTGGCCGCGGTCGCAGTTTTTTGTTGTGGCAAGCGTATAGTAATATCCAGTTCAGTAAATTGTACCTTTAAACCTAACGAGGTTACTTCATCCAAAGCTTTACGTAATTCGTCGGGTGCTGGCTCATTCAACTTCCAATGCGCCTGCATGCCCACCCCATCAACAGGTACGTGATCCTCAATCAATTTTTTCAATAATTTATATATCTTTTCCCTCTTTACCGGGTGCTCGCTGTTATAATCATTGTAGTATAGCTTGGCCTGCGGATCTGCTTCATGCGCATATCTAAAGGCCGCCTCAATAAAATCGGGGCCATTGCATATGTTGTACCAATTGCTTTTACGATATATCTGCGTTGTATCATCGCTATCGTCAACCGCCTCGTTAACTACATCCCAGGCGTAAATTTTACCTTTGTACCTTCCTGCAACGGCAAAAATATGATCCTTTAAACGCTGCAACAATAATTCTTTGGTAACCGGCTTTCCGTCGATTCCTTTAAACATCCACGCTGCTTCCTGGTTATGCCAGCATAAGTTGTGCCCGCGTATTTTTATGTGATGACTCAAGCCGAAATCAACAATTTTGTCGGCATTTTTCCAATTATAGATATTTTCTGACGGATGTATCGGCCCCATCTTCATATCGTTCTCGGGCGTTACACTGTTAAATTCTTTTACAATTAATGCAGAATCAAGGCCATGCAAGGAAGCCATACTAACCGCTACACCAATTGGGAAATACTTTTTATAATAATCTTTTAAACCCTTATCTGCATGATCGGCCGCAGTACCTGCCTGCACTGATGAGGCCACCTGGTGTTTGGGTGTACATTGAACAAACGATAAAATGATAAACGCTATAGCCAGCAATAGGAAGCCCCGATCTGTTTTTTTATTGACAGTAGAAAAATTCATAGATCATTAATGTTTTTATTGATTGATAATACGTATCCATTTCGCTAAGCGATGTTCATCTTTAACCGGTTAAAGTTTAATGGTTTCCTTAGGCTTGTAACCCAACAGGTAAAGCATCTGTACGCCATATCGTTTGCCTAATAACCTGTATCCTTCGGCTGTAAAATGCAGGTGATCGGGCGAACAGGTGCACCCTGCTGAAGAAATAACGTATGAATTGTTAACGGCCTGAGGTAACGTTGCAATAATTTTATTCATCGCAGCGCAAACCCCGCCCTGATCAGCATTTACCACCTCACCTGCAAGTAAAGGCACCTTTTTAGGCTTCAGGTTTAAATCCCTGATCAAATTATCATAAATTCCTTTTACCTTTTTTGTCCATAATGTATCATTAGGATTCGATTCTCCTTGATGTAACAAAATGCCCTTAATCACACCCGACTTTTGGGCTAACCGGGCCAGTTCTATCAATCTTGCGTATGGGTTTCCGCCATATTCACCGGCTATACCTTTCATCCAGCCTGGGGCCGTTGCAAGGTATGATTGATAACTATCCTTTTCAAAAATTTCGATTCTGGCACCGGCGACAGAGACATTTATAATGCCGACCTTTATATTTTCGGGAAGGTTAGCCACCAAAGTACGCCCGAAATAATCTGCCGGGGTTAAGCCTGTAGTACACCGCGCCAATGGCGGCACGGCCGTATACCAATTATCTTTTATCCTGCCTTTGTCGCCACAATCAACAGCCTGCAACACCTGAAATCTGCTATCAACAGCTGTAGTATCCCGGGCTTCAACTTTTGCATTACCTTCCATATTTGATTGGCCAAAACAAATAAATATGTAAAATTTCTTGTCTTGCGAAAAACATTTCAGGCTCAACAACGTAAGGCATGTCAGGACTATGAATCTAAGCTTCATTTTCATGTATCTCTCAATTCTTGAATATCAGGCCCGCGAACTGATTTAAGGAGCGTCTCCAGGATTGCCATTCGTGCGCCGTGCCCGGCGATTGGTAAAACACATGTTTGATGCCTGCCTTTTCAAGTGCCTCGTGAAAGCCTTTCACCATAGTTTGCATTCTTTCCTGCTCGGTAGTTCCAACACTTAAGTAAAGTACTTTAACCTTTTGGTTAAAAGCATTTGCATCGGCAAATACGTCGTTATACATTTTGGTTATATCGGTACCTGGCTGCATAAAACCGGCACCGCTAAAACCTCCTATATAGGCAAATTTATCAAGATTGGTCATTGTAGTTTGGAATGTTTGAAACCCTCCCATTGAAAGCCCTGCCATAGCACGGTGATCGCGGCTGGCAAGTGTCCTGAATTTTGCATCAACCATTGGAACAATTTCTTTCACAAGCACATCCGGAAAAACATTTCCTGCCATGCTCATTCCACGGGCGCTGGTAGTTACCGGTTGCGTTGGATCTGTAGCATACCCCCTATCCATAACAACTATCATAGGCGTTGCCTGTTTCCCGGCAATGAGATTATCCAATATAAAGTTCATTTTGCCTTGTGCGGGCCAGCCGGTTTCGTCTTCGCCCGAGCCATGTTGTAAATAAAGTACCGGGTATCTTTGGTCGGTTTGTGTATCATAACCTGGAGGTGTGTACACATTGGCCCGCCTCCATGCCTTGGTTATGTTTGAGTAATAGTTCACTGAGCGTACCTCGCCGTGAGGAACATCTTTAATGGTATAAAAATCACCTTCCGGATCGGGAATATCAATACCGCTGGCCATTCTTCCCATACCATAAAATGTTTGACTTGACGGATCGGCAACAGCTACGTCGTCAATTATCAGGGAATAGTAGTGAAATCCTAATACAATTGGGTCGGTAGTTAAAGTCCAATATCCCCCGGTATCTTTGGTCATTGGGTACTTTTTCAAAAGGTCTATTTGAACACTTTTTGCCTCCGGGGCCTTCACACGAAAGAAAACTGTATTATCAGGAAATATCTGAGGGTACTTTACACCCGGAATATTAGTTGATGCCGGTAAACCAATTTCATTATAAGAATATTGGGGAAATGTTGAGACATCTACCGGCTTAAAAAGCAGTTGTGAAAACATATATAAACCGTTTTTCCAAACCTTAAAATTATGAACGCCGGGCTCGATATAATAGATATGCGGCACGCTTTTCTCTGCCAGGTAATCATGCGTACGTTTGCTAAATACAATTAGCCCGTCGCTTGATCCGCATGATATCCAAAGCAATTTCAGCTTACTTTTTGCCGCTTCGGGATTGGGAAGCAATTCTTCAGGTTTTTTTGTATTGGGAGCTGAGGAAAAGCCACCTACCCATGAAAATACGTCGAGGTTTCCCAAACCAAAATTTAATGATTGCCCGCCGCCCATCGATAGGCCCGCCACTGCCCTGTGGTCCTTATCGGTATATACGCGGTATTTGCTATCAACAAATGGTATCAGATCGTTCAGCAAATCTTTTTCAAAAACGGCAAAGCCCTGCACTTTATCAGGTGCCATAATGTTTCCCGTCGCGCGGTCGTCCTTTATAGCCCTGCCGTTCGGCAACACTACTATCATGGGCACAATTTTACCTTCGGCATACAGGTTATCCAATATCACCTGGGGACTGCCGCCATTATACCATTCTTTTTCATCGCCACCAATACCGTGCAAAAGGTACAACACGGGGTATTTTTTGCTTTTAGAATATCCTGGAGGTGTGTAAATAAGCGCGCGGCGGGTATTGCCCACGGTTTTTGATTGATAAGTGATGGTATCAATCTTGCCATGCGGAATATCTGCACGAAATACATCAAAACCCACTCGCGCCTGGTGAATTATGTTTTGTGAATAAGCAGGTATGTTAAACAAAAGAAAGGCAAATGCCGCAAACAAAAATTGTTTAATATGTTGTAGTTTGTTCATTGTTAATATTGTTGATAGGTAAATTAATTTGTCAATTGGTTTGTGGTTGTATAAGCTGGTATTTGCCACTAAGATGCATCAGGCTGAATAAATACAACAAGCCGTCATAATACGGATCGAAATATCCATCTGTATAGGGTTCAAGTTTTGCGTTCCAAAGAGGCCTCACAAAATCAAATTTTGTATTATCGGCTATCATGAGCGAGGCGGCGGCAGATGTGGCCACCAATCCCAAAGAATGCCGTAACTTTTTGACTCCCCCTGCTGGAAGAACAAAGGCAGGCGTAGATCCATCTGTATTAAACTGATCCTCAAAATCATTTATTCCCTTTGATCTTAAAAAGTTTTGAAAGCGCCTGGCATAATCTTGCTGCCATTTCTTATCCTTCCCGAACCACACATAATCCATCGCGATATTCATTGGTACGCGCCAGGAGTCGAAACGAAAAGCCGACGGCATTCGCTTCCCACCAAGTGCCTTACCATTAAAATCGGCATTGTCGGGGTTAAGTGCCGTAACGGGATCACAGGCCCTGTGTAAAAACATTCTTGCGGTATCTGCACAATCCCGGTAAAATTGTTCATGGCCGTCTTTTGCATAAAGCGCCCATACTTCGTAAAATGCAGGCAAATGATAGGAAGGATCGGTCCATTCATACCCGCCACCTTCGGGCACAAAAGAAATTTGTTTTGCCGCCATATTTATTAACGGATGAACATTCCCGGTACCGTCTTTTTTCCACATAGCATCCAGTATTCTCCTGGCCTCTCCATAATAATTAATGCCTGTGTTATTTCCCCACTTATTGGAGGCAAAAAGCAAATCGGTGACGTAGTATAATTCCCCATCAGATGCAGAGCCTTCCGAATTACGCTTCATTGTTTCGGGATTAATACTCCAGGCAAAATATCCTTCACTTGGTCCGTCCTGGTGTTGAGCATATTTTTTTGACCACCGCCATATGCGGTCAAAAACATCTTTTTTGTTAAGCTGCACAGCGATCATCATACCATAGGAAAGGCCTTCGGTTCTGGCATCATGGTTTTTCACATCAGATACATAGGCCATTGAATCGCCCACCTCGAAGTATACCTTATTGGGGCCTTCAAACACATCATGGTAAGCCTTTGCCACTTTGGTGTCAATATCCTCTTTGCCATATCCGGCCTGCTTAAAAACATTTGGATAAAAGCCAGAAGCAAAAGCCCCTTTACCCTGCATTTTTTTAAGAACTTTCTTACTTTGACTATTTGCCAAAGCAGGCAGCAGGGCAATCATTATATACAATAACACTATTTTTTTCATACTCACATCGTAGTTTAATAAAGATTTAGTCTTAGAGCCTGTTTAAATTTCTTTGAAGAATATTTTATATGATCTATGAGGCGAATATTCAGCGCTCAATCAGTCAAGTATTTGGATGTGCCTAAATTGCGCTATGCATCAGTTTAGTGTTAACCTTGTTAAAATACAACACATTGATTATAAGATAATTATAACGTATTTTATCTGAAATATGTTAAGTTATGTTAACCCACTTTAGATCCATTTGCCCTGGGCTCTCCATATGATAATTTGTTTTTTATAGGAATTAATGAACTCTTTTCGATCGGTTGTCTTCGTCGTACCTCCTCAATGACTATCTTTTTATTTATTTTTAAACAGGCTCTAGTATTTTTTTGGGGTTCATAAAAAAGGCACCTTACTTAGCAGAAAATTGGATGCTTTTAACAAAGATGCTTTGTGGAACACCGGCAGGATATCGCACAAAAATGTCATGTTGCCCGATAACATTTTTAAGTTGCTTGCTGAATGTTTTATAAATACCGTTGCCTGTGGCGTTTAACGGTATTGTTGCTATCAATTTACCGTCCCGAAGATCATCAAGCCATATTTGAAGCATGCCTTTGCGTTTTGACGAAGCAACTACCTGGACTGAAGACGGCGATTGGCGCCCAATTTCCACACCTGATATCATAAACCATCCGCCATACAAGGATGTATTGGTTACGGTTTTCCACTTCCCTTTATTTACAGTTGCTGTTCCATAGTAATTACGATAGCCTGCTGCGGGCAACGGCGAGGCTCCGTCTTTACAAATAAAACAATCGAAGTCTGCCGGCTTGCCCTCTGCAAATAAACCTACACTTGTCCCCACCCACGAATTAAAATTTGGCTGGGTTTCATCAAGTTTAACCGCGTCAATTGGCCTGCCTAAGGAAACCCAGGCTTTTCCGTCGCCGCTATAATATCCGGTTAGCTCGTGGCCATACCTTTCCAGTTTCAGCCAAACCACGTTTCCGAAGATGTTCGGCATACTCCTACTCGCGGTATCCATGGTAAAAACAATTTTCTTACCGTTATTGTAGCCGCTGTAAAGCCTCGCCACTACTGCCTGGTTCCCGTTAGTAAGGTAAATACCGGCCTTGGCCCCGTCATTTGTTGCACTCAGGTCAACCTTCGTAACAGCGGAATAATAGTGGTCTGTTTCTTTTTGAACAAGGTGGGTACGGGCAGAATCGGGTGCAAGTATTATCCATCCCTTCCGGCTGGTAAGTGAGTAAGAGGCAGAAGCTTTTTTGGTAAGAAAATGCCAGTTCAGGCTTAATTCACTGCCGTCAAAATAATCGGTTTTTACACTTGTCCATGATATACCTGACCGTGGCAGCTCCGGTTTCCGGATCGGCAAGATGGTTGGGGCCATACCCCATGGCCTGTCGCCCTCCCAGGTCACCGGGTATAGAGACGTTTGGCGTCCGGTACCTGACCAATCGTCGCCATTATATTTCTCATAACTTTGTCCTATTGTCCACCAGGTTCCATCGGCTAATTGAACGGGAGCTGAAATGTGGTTAGGACGACGGAAACCTGCCTTATCATCGGTAACCGGTTTAAAAAAATCACCCAGTCTTTCCCATTTTGTCGAATCGCCGGTTAATGATCTTCCTCTTAAAACATATTGCCCGCCTGTAACATCACCCGCTGGGAAGTAATAATAATAGCCATTGCGTTTACACATTACCGGCCCTTCCGCCCAGCTATATTGTAACCTGGCGTTTACCCAGTCAAGGTTTATCACATGACCCGTCAATTGCCCATCCCTGCCCAAGGCTTGCAAACGATTAATTTTTTGGCCATTTTTTATCACCATATAAGGTTTTCCATCATCATCAACAAAAATGGAGTTGTCATAACCAAGATCACCTGTTTCAGCATTTGACTTTACTTGTACAGGAGCGGACCACGGCCCTTTAGGGGAACTTGCCTTACAAAACCACTGCCCTCCGGCCGAAAAATATATCCAGTAAGAACCATAAAAATAGGTTATGGCACCCTGCCAGATACCGGTTGACGGCCGGTCATTAACCCAGGCGGCCTTTGATGATGGCAGCACCCTGCTGATTACCTCCCAATGGACAAGATCTTTGGAATGGTAAACGGGCAGATAAGGGTTAAAATGAAAAGAAGACCCGCAGTGATAAAAATCATCGCCCACTTTAAGCAAGGTGGGGTCCGGATGGTCGCCAGGTAACACGGGGTTCACATAGGTGTTAACTGTTTGATAAAACAAGGAAGAATCCGGTATTTTTTCCTGGCCGTTTACAAATAAAACGACGAACACGAATATTGTAATAAGGCTCGTAAGCCGGATGAATTGGTTCATGATATTTAGTTATTTCAGGTTGTGCCGGGCGTTTTAAATCGAAGTGTTAGTTCAAAAATTGGTGGTTCACCATACGAATAAGTATTAATCATCCAAAGCCCCAGAATTTAGTATACTGAATAAAAAATGGGACAATGGTGAAACCAACAATTGTTAAAACAACTTCGACCAAAAGTATTTTTAAAACAGAACCCGACGTGCCACAAATGTTGAAGAAATTAACACTTTGGTTGAAATAAGTAGTTTTTGGCACAACAAATGTCTTGCTTAGGCAAACAATTTTATATCGCGTAAATCAACTACTAATTTAAGCCCTCCTTTTCCAATGCCGCAGGTTACATCGTTATACTACCGCCGTATATCAATTATAATAAGGTTGCCAACCTCTCATTGCCATAAATAAGTTCCCCCATTACCAGGCATCACTAACATAACCGGAAATATGCATCGTCCACTACGAAAATATCCGGGCTGATAAAGTTTTTTTATTTACGCAATCGATTGTTTTTTATAAATTTATAGTTTAGATTTACGTTGTACGATATTTATGAATATTTGAAGTCGTACCATTATAAACCACACGTTTTCGAAAATGTATTTATCAGTACGCCCACCTGCCGTTAAAGCGGGGCGGCTGTATAATTAAAAAAAATGACACCTGGCATGTTACGTCTATCACATAAACTACTCAGAGCTAATCGATTATTTTTAATTGTATTAACGGTATCGCTTGGTATCACTATCCAATGCCGTGGGCAGGCTATACGGTTTACTGTGATGACATCGCACGACGGTTTGCTCTCGAATACGGTTAATGCAATCATCAAAGACCATTACGGATTTTTATGGTTTGCAACTGCCGATGGGCTTGACAGGTTTGACGGCATGGAACATAAGCCATATCGTTTTGATCCGGCGGACAAATCAGGTTATCGCTCTAAAGAGGTAACAAGCATATATGAGGATAAGGCAGGGCAGCTGTGGGTAGCTACAATGGGGGGCGGATTGTATTACCTCGACCGTTCCCTCGATCGTTTTAAAACCTACCCGGAGAGCGCTGCCTATAACCACCTCACAAACAGCTATATAAAATCTATTTACGGAGATACCCGGGGCCGTCTCTGGATTGGTATGATAGGAGGCCTGTGCGTACTTGACCCTAAAACAAAAAAAGAAATATTTTACAAGGCCGACGAACATAAACCTGGGCAACTTCACTCGACCATCATATTATCAATCTTCGGGGATAGCCAGGGACGAATGTGGATTGGTACGGATAAAGGCCTCTACCTTTATGATGAAGGATCAAACAGCTTCATTGCCTTTCGGCATGAAAACAACGATGCCTCAAGTATCCCAAATGAGGGGATAAATACCATAGCCGAATGCCAGCACAGGTTATGGATAGGAACTAATGATGGATTAAGTTGTTTATCGCCGGATTTAAAAACATTTAGAAATTTCAAATACAGTCCCAATGACGATACTACAATCAGCGGCAATCTGATTTATAGCATAGCCGCAAACGGTGATAAAATTTGGGTAGGCACCGAAGGCGGTTTGAATATTTTAGATCCGGTGTCCGGAAAGTTTAAACGCTACAATCATGACGACCGGGATAAATTTAGCATAAGCAGCAAATCTATCCGCTGCATTTATAATGATCCCGATGGGATTTATTGGCTTGGCACCTACCAGGGAGGTGTAGATAAGTACGACAAAAACCTTACCTTATTTAATTCAAAGCAAAATAATGCCTATGACCCCGCCGGCCTAAGCGCGGCTTTCGTTTCATCATTCGCTGAGAACAAGGATGGAGATCTGTTTGTTGGCACAGACGGCGGAGGCTTAAATCTTTTTCATATCAGGAGCGGTTTGTTCAGCCATATTGCTATAAAATCCAAAACAAGAAGTAATTCTGCAGGTCTTCCGATATTAAGTATGATGCTTGACCGTCGCCAACAGCTTTGGATCGGCACTTTTCAGGATGGTTTGTTCATTTACAATACAAAAACAGGTGAGTACCAACAGTTAAATGCTGGAAAAGATAATGCGCATATAAACCACAACGAAATTTTTTGTTTAAAGGAAAGCAGCAAGGGAAAGATATGGATAGGTACCAATGGCGGCGGCGTTAATATATTTGACCCCGATAAAAAAACCTTTTTTAAATACGTATCAACTCCTGCTTCTGCCGGGGAAAAACTGTTGCCTGTTAATGGTTTTATCAGAGCTATTGAAGAAGATCGTGAGGGGAATATATGGATTGGCACTTATGGCAGTGGAATAGCAGTATTAAATCCTGCTACTCAAAAGTTTCGGGTGTATAATAATAAGAATACCGGAATGGCAATTGATAGAACCTTTTCGCTGTTGCAGGATCATAATGGCAACATATGGATTGGCACTGCCGGAGATGGGTTATATTGCTTTGATTCCAAACAAAAAAAAATCATCAATTACTCGGCATCAGACGAACTGCCCGATGGCGTAGTACACAAACTGCTGGAGGACTATAGTGGTAACATATGGTTAAGTACCGATAAAGGAATATGTACACTTAACGCGGTATCTAAAAAGTTCACTCGCTATAATGCCTGCAATGGCCTGCAAAACGATGCTTTTATAGATGGATCCGGTATCCGCACAAAGAAAGGATTTCTATTCTTCGGCGGAGCCAAGGGCTTTAATTATATTGACCCGCAGCAGGAGGTAAAACATAACAATAATGCCCCCCCGGTGTTTTTAACCACCCTTAAAGTTAATAATAACATTGTATTATCCGGCAGTCGCTCGCCGCTTAAACAAGATATTTCGGTAGCAAAGCAGATTGACCTGGATTATAAGGAAAACTTTTCAATCAGTTATTCTGCAATTAATTTTACGCTTCCCCAGCAAAACAGATACGCCTATATTCTTAAATCGTTCAATAAAAGCTGGAATTATGTAGGTTCGGCTACTACTGCGTATTATACCAATTTAGATCCGGGCGAGTACCTGTTTGTAGTTAGGGCTTGCAACAACGATGGGATATGGAACAACTCTGGGACACAAATCCGCATCGTAATTCATCCACCGATATGGATGACCTGGTACGCGTACTTGCTATATGTACTGATGGCTTCGGGCGCACTTCTACTCATCCGTTATAGGGGTATAAAAAAACTAAAAGGAAAACTGGCGTTGGAACAGGAAAGAAGGGAAGCAGAACGATTGCATGAACTTGATGCGCTTAAAATTAAATTTCTTACTAACCTGAGCCATGAGTTTCGCACACCAATCTCTCTGATCATGGCACCTGCAGATAAACTATTAGCAGAACATAAGGACGAGCAAACTACAAGCCAATTAGCAGTTATACGACGAAATGCGCGAAGGTTGTTGAATTTGGTAAACCAACTTTTGGATTTCCGTAAATTAGAAGAGCAAGAACTAAAGCTTTGCGTGGCCGATGGTGAAATAATTTCATTCACAAGTGACGTTGTAGATTCTTTTCATGACCTGTCAGAATCGCGAAGCATCACCTTCAATTTTAAAGCGCCCAAGGAAAAAATATTTGTACGCTTTGATCACGACAAAGTGGAGCGCATTTTATTTAACCTACTCTCCAACGCCTTTAAATTTACATTACCCGGAGGGACCGTATCAGTTTATATTACTCAACATCCCACATCCCAAACAGATAAGACGATGTTGGAATTTAAAATAATTGACACCGGCATTGGTATAGAGCCGGATAGAAAAGATTTAATATTTAAGCGGTTTTACCAGGCGCAGGATACGAACATTGGAAATATAAACCCGGGAAGTGGAATAGGTTTGTCAATAACAAAAGAGTTTGTTGAAATGCATGGTGGTAGCATTGTTGTTAAAAGCGAATTAGGAAAAGGATCAGATTTCAGCGTGTTAATTCCTCTTGAAGTTTTTGCCAATCAATCAATTGAAGTTCAACCGCCGGTAAAAACAGATATTAAAGAAAAAGATCCCCGTACAAAAAGAAATATTGCCCAGGCAATTACAGACATGCCCTTGCTACTTATTGTGGAAGATAATGATGAGTTTCGCTACTATATTAAAGATCATTTAATGACGCAATATAAAATTGTGGAAGCATCAAATGGCGCAGAAGGTTGGGACAAGGCGCTATCATGCCATCCTGATTTGATCATTAGCGATATAACCATGCCATTTATGAATGGCATTACGCTGAGCAAGAAAATAAAAGCCGATAAACGTACCAGCCACATTCCATTTATAATGCTTACCGCCTGCACAGGCGAAGAAGAGGAGCTTAGAGGGCTTGAATCAGGGGCAAACGATTATCTGACCAAACCCTTTAATTTTGAAATTTTAAATATCAAAATTAAAAATCTATTGCTACTTAACACCTTGCTTAAAAATACCTATAAGAAGCAATTAACGGTTATCCACCCCGACATAGAGGTTGAATCAAGCGGGGAAAAATTTTTAAACAGGGTGATCAATTACATAGATAATAACTTAAATAATCCAAAGTTTTCTGTTGTAGATCTCAGTGAGCATTTGTCAATGAGCCGGGGAGCGCTTTACACAAAAATATTTGACCTTACCGGTCTACCCCCCGTTGAATTTATCCGATCCTATAAACTTGACAGGGCGGCAATATTGCTTTTGAAAAGTGATCTAACCGTTACACAAATTGCCTATGAAGCAGGCTTTGCTACACCTCATTATTTTTCACGATCTTTTAGAGAGAAGTTTAATATGCTTCCATCCGATTATAGGAAAGTAGAGCATAACAGTGTAATGGTATAGAAAAAGGCTTTTATACTATTTCTATAGTGCTTGCCCAGGCCAGGCGATGACACCCTATCCGCTGAAAGCTTGTACCTTATAACATAGGGCGGCGGTCATTCTTTTTTTTGCTTGACTACCTGGCTTCCATCCCCCATATGTTTCAGCATCGATGATTTGACCAATAGTTTTGTTTAAATAGATCTTTAGCTTCTTATTTGAGCAAACAAGCATAGTGAAAAAACTATAAACCGCAGGCAGATATTTTTTTTCGACAACTCAAATTTAGGTCCTGTATATACAGGTGTATATCAATAGATTTTAAATCAGAGGTAGTTTTGTCAGATACTTACTATATGGAAAGCTTATTCGAAGCTTATCCAGTCAACTTCTACATGGCCGCTGCCTTTTAATTGTACAACAAGGTTTCTGACTCCGCCAGGCATAAATGAAACTGCTTTTTTAACAACACTCCAGTTATTTCCTTTGGGTATAACAAGTTTTGCTATAACCTTGCCCGGTTTATCTTCAGTACTTATTAATAAAGTTCCCCCGGTTGCCGAACAGGCATTTACATTAACGCGCCCGGCTGTTTTTTTACCAAAAAACACACCGTTATATTTTATCCATGAGTTGGTTTTATTAAAAATCGTTTTCCAACCCCTGAATTTGTTGAGCGTATCGAGAAACTCCACCCCTACTCCATCCGCGCTTTTAGCACTAAACCTGTCTATCTGTATTTTTTTTGATGAGGCGGTTACGCCAACGCCACGTAATGTTGGGATAACCTTGCGAATAGTGCCATCTTCATTAAAAAACAAGCTATCGGCCCTTACTGAACGGTTTTTATCAAAGTTTGGAGACAAATCGTCGTTATGATAAAATAAATACCATTGATTTTTAAATTCGATAACCGATTGATGGTTTGTCCAGCAGCCGGAAAGCGATTCATCCATAAGCACGCCGGCATATTTAAAAGGCCCGAGGGGGCTATCCGACATGGCATATTCAAGTCGCTCTATTTTATCAGCTACATGGGGATAGGTCATATAGTAAATACCTTTTCGTTCAAATAAATAAGGCCCCTCTTTTAAGCCCTTATCCGGGAAACCTTCAAGCTTTACCGGCTCTGATGCCAGTTCAAGCATGTTTGCTTTAAGCTTGGCCCCGTACAGGTTTCCCTGCGCCCAATAAATATACGCCTGTCCGTCTTTATCAATTTGTACATTCGGATCTATGCCATGAATCCCGGCTATGGGCAAGGGTTGCGGTATGAAGGGGCCGTAAGGTTCATTGGCTATTGCAACCCCCACTGAAAACCCCTTGGGGCCACCGGATTTTGCTGGTGCAGGGAAATAAAAATAGTATTTCCCCCCGCGCTCAATACAGTCAGGTGCCCACATGCTATACGCGGCAGAGTCGGCCCAGGGTACCGTATTTTGGCTAACAATTACGCCGTGATCGGTCCAATCGGTTAGGTTGGGCGATGAGAACACGTGATAATCCTGCATACAAAACCATCCAGCCCGGCCATGTCCTGGCGTTGCAGGGATATCGTGCGAGGGATAAAGGTATATCTTTCCATTAAAAACACGAACGGAGGGATCGGCTGTAAACTGGTTTTGTATAAGCGGGTTTTGTGCCATTAAGCAATTGAACCACAAGATTGATGCAATTAGCGCTGAGCATTTCTTAAAAATTTTCATCATCTGCAAAATAGTGCTGCAAGGTAGAGCGATTAACAATTTCAGAATAGCACTGATTCATCCAATTGCAACACTGGTGTTTATAATCAGATAAAATAAGGTGTTTTATTTAACATGAAAACCCTGTCTGCTTTAAACAAGCAGATTAATGTGGGGTGGCAATCTTATCGCCTAACCTAAAATAATCGAAGTCGGCATAGCCTCCCGTGATTTTTGTGGCATAGTTAAACAGGCCAAACCTATAACCCATAAAGTGTGGAATGGTATAAGCCATTTGAAGCGTACTGCCAATTGCTATCCAGTTATTTCCGTCGATGCTATAATAAAAATACGCTTTGTCAGTCCTGTCTTTAAAATCACACGCCGCCTTTAAATACACCAGGCTTTGGGATAGCGGAATACTTGCCGACTCTGTTGGAGAAGCACCCTGTGCATTTACCATAACGATAAACTTATTACCATTTTCGACCTTTACCCCTACCCATCCAAATTTTTGCTGTAACAATGCAAGGCCGGCATAATCGCCGTCTTTAAGTCCAGAAACATCAAGAGCAGTTATAGCAGAGCATTCGGGGCCGAACGTGCGTTGTGTAAGCGTATTTCTCGCTGTGATTAAAGTAGTATCAAGCCTCCCTGTAGTTAGCCTGAGGTATCCTTTACGCTGCCTCACCGACCATAATTGGTTAACCGGGTTATGGTTCCATTGCCAAACCAGGGGCAACTCGCGCTCACCGCGACTACGGTTAAATTCATCCGACGAGATTATACCTGGTATTAATGATTTATTTGCCGGTAATGCTACGGTATCGGGGGCATGATGATCTATGCCCAATACAGGCCAGCCATCTTCCCACTTTACTGGAACCATATAGGGCACGCGGCCAACCGAACCAAAATCGCGGAAAAGATACGCAAACCACTGGCCGTTTGGTGTATTTACCAAACCACCCTGAGCTACACCTTTGTCCTGTAATGCCAACCGGCCCTGGTAGGGGCCTGCAATATTATCTGCCCGGTGAATAAGAACACTTCGCATTCCACCACGCGGCCATGAAATATTGAATAAGTAATATTTCCCGTTGACTTTGAACATCTGGGAGCCTTCTGCGGGCAACCCTAAATTAGGCCCTGCTGCAAGGCTGGCGTTCTCTATCAACACCTGTGGCTTTGTGTCGGGCTTTATTCCCGAAAGATCATCCTTCAATTGGGCTAACATGATGCGCCCGCTTCCATAAATCATATAAACTTTACCATCATCGTCAAAAAACAATGAATGATCATGCAGGCTTGGTTTAAAGGATAAAGCTTTCCATGGGCCTTTTTCAATATTATGAGTGGTATAAATATACGTTTTGCCGGTATTGCCTGCAAAGGTAGATACATAGTACAGGCCTTTGTGATAACGCAAACTACTTGCCCATGAACCCCGCCCATAACTACTTTGGCCATTATTGAGGTTAAGGTCATCGGTATCATCCAAAATATCATACGCATAGTTAACAAGTTTCCAATTGACTAAATCTTTAGATTTCATTATCGGCACCCCGGGGCTCATATGCATAGTAGTGCTACTCATGTAATAAGTATTACCTACCCTGATTATTGAAATATCAGGCACATCTGCATAAATAAGGGGATTATGAGCTGTTTGTGCCAAAGGCGCGGATAAACCCAATAAAAAAAATGCTGATCCCCAAAAAAGGTTAATAAATATTTTACTCATAGTAGGTTTGCGCTGTTATATGGATAGCTGTTTCTATTTACAATTCGGTAACTACATCGTTTTTATGTTTTGAGTGTTTTACGATCTGCATAGATGTTAAAAAAACACGCTTAATTGCTTTAATCACAATTAAGCGCACTTAAAATATATTAACACTACAAGACCGCTCAGTGTTTAAACAGTAGCGGTGCAAGTTCTTTCAGGCCGCTTTCACCTTCTCCTGATTATATTTATTGCAAACACAATCAATAAAAACAAAGAGGATATTCAAAACTTTAATCAATAGCATCATCAGTCATAAACAAAACTTTCAGGGAGTGTACTTAATAAGTTAATGAACCCTAAAATTCCACTTGGAATTATCACTATTCATATCAAACTTTGCGAGCGTCGGTGTGCTGTCTCCAGACGACACTAAAGCCAGCTGTTCTTTCGAATTTGGAACCACCTTTGGCATAATCCTATAAGTTCCATCAGTCAGTTGATCGATTCGCCATAATTGTTCAGGCGCACCAGTAAACGTTGGAACGCTAATAAGCTCGCTTTCTGCCGTTGCCGCTAATGCACGATCTGTTCCGGCAATTACAATTTTATAATATGGTCCGCCCAGGTATCCTCCTGCGCCGGGAACTTGTAAAATTGCCCATTTTTGATGCGGACGAAACATATAATCATTTATTCTTACACCAATGTTTCCGGTCGGCCAGCTTTTAACTACATCTGCCAATTCCTGGGATGGCACCGGTTTTACCGGTTCATCATTATTTCGATTAAATCGCATTCCACCTGGCATTCTTGTAAAATCAACTCTTAATTCCAGAGCGTATCCCCTACGTTCAGACTCAATCTCATAAGTTCCTTCTTTAAGGTTATCGCCAGCTACAGGCCATCCATTTTTCCACAGTAATGGGCGGATGCCTAATACGCTACGACCACTTTGATCCAAATCTGCCTCGTAGTGACAAGACATCTTTTCAACGCCGTCGGCAATTACTATACGGCCGAAATGCCCTGGCCCAATCAGCCTATCGCCGGCTGCAACTACCATTTTGCCACCTCCTTTCAACATACCTCTTCCTATGTTATCAATATATGGGCCGGTTACCTTCCTGGAGCGGCCAACAACAATATTATAGGTTGAGTTTGGGCCGTCACAGCATGTTCCGTGTGTTCCAAGCAAATAGTACCATCCATCCCGATATAACAGATCTGTGGCCTCACAATCGATGGCTATGTTTAATGCTTTATTACCTTCCACACGTTTACCTGTTTTGGGGTCAAGCTCCACAAGACGGATATATCCAAAATAAGTGCCGTAGGATAACCATAATCTTCCATCGGTTGGGTCCAAAAGAAGCCCGGGATCTATCGCGTCATTATCCTCTATACCATCGGACGAGGCAACTTCAACTGGCTCCGAATATTTAAAATCAGGAGATTTCGGGTCGAGCGATTTATTCCACATGGTCAATATTTTCCCATTATGACCGCCGGCCAGGCCACCGCCGGTGGCACCATAAACAATAAGGTAGCGATCACCAATTTTTAATACATCAGGGGCGGCTCCGCCGCCGGGTCTTACCGCGCCCCCATTCCATGTCCAGCCATCATCGGATATTAATCCGCCTCCAAATGTTCCGAATGTGTAATACTTTCCATCGCATTCTGCAATCGTGGAGGGGTCATGTATAAATGGTTTGCCAACTTGTGCATTGGCCTGCCTGGTTGATAATAACGAAAACAGGGCTATAGTACTTATTACCTTTACTATTAATTTCATAATGAATCAATTGCTTTTCAAATTCGATGTTAAATGGGTGATAGGTTAATTTATTGCAGTGTGATGGTGAGATCTTTTACCGGCGCTCCTTTTTCATCCAACAGTCTAACACAAAAATCACTTAGCCCCGGCCCGTTGATTAGGGCTCCCCGTATTATATTTTTTCCTTTATTAAGTGTCAACCGGGTTGAGACACAATCATCCATCACCATGCGTCTATCGCCATCAAGTACCACTGCTTCTTTTTCGTTTAGCCACCACGTTGATCCTCCGTTTGAGCCTACGGCCAATCTTACGTTTTTTATTTCGCGCGGACTGTTCACTATAGTTACTGCCCAAAACAATACGGCGTAGGTCTGTTTCCTTAACCCATAGGCAAAACGAAATAATTTGACATTGAAATTGGGGCTTTCCAATGCATGCCATAACAATTCCTGCTCCCCAACTTTTACTTTTTCCCCATCCTTCGGGATAGCGGTAAACTGGTTTGGGAAATAATCGGTTTCAAATTGTTTTTGCAGATAGCTATCTGTAAAAACAAGATTACTACGTATTGATTTGTTAATGGGCTCTAAAAGCAACCAACGCCGAATAAACCCCTCAGAATCCGGGTTCTTTTTTGATGCGGTCGCTGGGATAAAGAATGGTATCAGGCTTCGTGCGGTATCATTTTCGGTTATAACATCGATCTTGCCTGAAGTTGCAGACTGTCCCTGTGACCTTAATCCTGCCAAAATTACAAAGGCCGCCGCCAACAACGATGCACTGCGTTTAATATTCATAGTAGATACTTTAACTTAAGTCAATTTTGATAATTAATGAATTTTCAGAAATACATTGAAGTTTGGCTTGTTGGTGAATTGCATAGAAATCTTTTACCTACAATACATCGATAGCCTAATACCTTCAAGTATTATTGATGATATTTTGCGTCAACATTAAAATGTTTCCCCAATTTTTAAAAATGGCTTATAAATTATTGACCCAAAACTATGCCTTCAGAAAAGGACTGCGTGACACTATTCAGCAATAAAAGTCAACTTTTGTCAATAATGTGGTATAAAATACAGCGTTAGAAACAATTTTACCATCATTTATCAGTTGTTCAAAGAATGAAAGCAAATCACAACTTGTGGGTAAACGTTTGGTACTGAATTGTATGGTCAACGCACACAAAATGTCCAACCAATAATCAAAAGGGCGGAATAAAATAATAATCAACGGCGATTGAATATCTTCCTAAGTCTTTGGACACGTCCGGATAATTGTATCGTCCCCTTATCTGATTTTATGCGACTAAACGCACTAAAAGCTGAATATCCTCCCAAAAGTGATTGTATAGCTGTATCGTTAAGTGTACTTGAAAATGAGGCGATTAGATGAAAAACACTATTCATTTCGTTTCAGGACAATAATAGTATCAAAATATTGTCCTGATAGCTATAGCCTTTAATTAATCCCAGCTACCAGGATCTGTCCGTGCTACGGTATAAAAAATCCCGCCAATGATATAGACATCTAATATCAAAGCTGTTTGCTGGAAGGTAGTGTAAACGCCAACCGCCGCACCCGCAAATTTTGTGGAGACTCCATTTAAGGCGAGGTTCAGCAGGGAGGGAAGCACAAGACCGATACTTAACTATAAGATCCCGATCAAGAAGATTATCATCAAACTACTGATACCTATTTTCGCAACAAAAAATCTTCCAATACTAAAATATCCATACCAGTCAGCATAAAACAGTCAAGGGCTTCTTGGGGAGTATTTACTATCGGTTCGTCCATACGGTTAAAGGAAGTATTCACCAGGCATGGGCAACCTGTTAGCTTGTAAAAAGCCTGAAGCAGGTTGTAAAAACCAGGGTTTTCCTTTGAATTAACAGTTTGTAAACGAGCAGTATAGCCGATATGGGTTACAGCCGGGATCACCGATCTGCTGTTTTTCAATCTGTCAAAGCCTTTTAATACAGCGTCGTTTTCCGGAATGTGTACACGATGTTCGGGTTTAATGCGCGTTACCAGCAACATATACGGGCTCTTAGCCGCCAATTCAAAATAATCGGCAGCCTGTTCTTCCATCACAGCAGGCGCAAAGGGCCGGAAAGACTCCCTGAATTTAATCTTCTGGTTTAAAACACTTTGCATACCTGCATTCCGTGGATCGGCGAGAATACTACGGGCACCCAGGGCACGCGGGCCAAATTCCATACGTCCCCTAAAGTAGCCTACTACTTTTCCATCGGCCAAAAAGGTGGCTACTTTTTCATTGAGTTTTTCTGTTGATAGCTCTTCAAAACTGATACCGTTTACTATCAGGCATTTCCTGATTTCATCGTTAGAAAAAGACGGACCTAACAGCGAATTCTGCATTTTATCACTCCCTCCGGTATCCTTTCGCGCATCCTGCGAGTACTTGTAATACACCGCGTACGCCGCTCCCAATGCCCCGCCGGCATCCCCCGCGGCGGGTTGAATCCAGATTCGTTTAAAACCAGATTGTTCCAATATTTTCCCGTTCGCTACACAGTTTAGGGCCACTCCACCGGCCATGCACAAATCATCAATTTGATATTCCCGGTACAAAGCTGATGTAAGGGTAAGCATGATCTTTTCGGTGGCCGCCTGGATGGAGCTGGCCATATTCATATGGAACTGACTAATCTCTGCTCCGGCTTGCCTTGGCGACTGACCAAACAATTGGTTAAAGCGGAATGAAGTCATGGTAAGACCGGTGCAATAGTTAAAATATTGCATGCTGAGGCGAAAGGAACCATCCTCCTTTAAATCTACCAGGTGTTTAAAAATCTGGTCAATGTACAATGGTTCACCGTAAGGTGCCAGGCCCATTACTTTGTATTCATCGCAATTTACTTTAAAGCCCAGGTAATAGGTAAAGGCCGAATATAGCAAACCGATGGAGTGCGGAAAATTGATCTCCTTTACCTGTTCAATCCGGTTATTGGTGCCAATAGCTACCGAGGTGGTTGTCCACTCCCCTACACCATCTGCGGTCAATATAACCGCTTTGGTAAATGGCGAGGGATAAAAGGCCGAGGCCGCATGCGACTGGTGGTGCGTAGTAAAAAGCAGCTTGTTTGTTTTGGGGTTCCAGTTACAGTCGATGCTTTTGAACTGCTTAATCAGGTTTTTCTTTAAAAACAGCTTGTCCTTTAGCCATACAGGCATGGCTTTTATAAATGATACAAAACCTGCCGGGGCAAACGTTAGGTAAGTTTCTAACAGTCTTTCAAATTTCAGGAATGGTTTTTCGTAAAAAACAATATGATCTACCTGGCTAAGGGTGATTTTAGCTTCCCGCAGGCAATACAGGATTGAATTTAACGGAAAGCATTCGTCGTTCTTTTTGCGGGTGAAGCGTTCTTCCTGTACAGCGGCTACAATGTGATCATCTCTTAATAAGCAGGCCGCGCTGTCATGAAAATATGCCGAGATCCCAAGCGTGTACATACCCGGCTTAAAATATGCTGTAGATAAAAGGGGCCAACACCGATCCCTGGGCTAAAAACAAAAACAGGCTCAGGATAAACAGAAAAACAAATAGCGGCCAAAGCCAAAGTCGCTTTCGCGACCATAAGAACATCAAAAACTCGCCTATAATTTCCATAACATCTGTTTAAAATTGCTGCTCCAGGCTGCTGTTTGCCGCTGGCTTTGTTGGTTTCCAATAGGTATCACCGGGTTTGGTTTTTAGCTCCAGGCCTTGTTTACCTAACAACCTCATGATTAAGCCTATCGGGCTTATCACTAAAAAGAACACCAGGAACAAAATGATGGAGGTATTGATCACCCCTAAAATGTCGCCAATTTTAGTCCACACCATTCTTAATCGATTTAGCACGACTGGCACCGTCAAAGCAACGAGCACAAGTACTATCCCTACGATAGCAAGTACCATAGAAAAATGATGGTGCCCAACCTGCTGGTATCCTGCTATAAACAGGCAGGCCCCGCCGGTTATTAATCCAAATTTTCGATTTAGCACTTTATGTTCCATCAGTTATATTTCTGCGCAGCTTCATCGGCCCCCATAGCATGGTAGTTCGCGGCTATCCGCTGGGTTGATGCCTTATCAGGCGTTTGGGCTGTTGCCTTCTTTAGCCTGATGATATCTAATACCATAGCCCGCATATTGGCAAGCCCAGCATAGGCCGGGTTTTGCTTTAAAGCCATATCGATGTAAGGCATCGCCTCGGCAGACATATCACTTTTTAAATACACCAGGTAAATATTCTGGATATTGGCAAATGACGGCTCCAATTCATAGGCCTTTTTAAAGTAATAAACCGCGCCGGCCGTATCGCCCAATTCAAAACTTAATCTGCCTGCATAAACCGGGTAAGTGGTATTTTGAGGCTTTTCAAGCATCACCGCCTCCACCGCCTTAAGGGCCGTTCTTTTATCATTAACCTGCATGCTGTATTTAAAAAGCTGATTCATGGCATCCAGCCAGCTTATGCGGTTTACGGATAGTGCCCCTGCAAGCTGCTCATCCATACTGCTACCGCGTTTAAACCCGGCGGGGATGGGTTTATTGAACGGCCAGCCAGCCTGCAGCATCATTATGGTATAGGCCCCATAAAGCGAATCAACTTTAGTCACCGGCATTTTGTCAATTAGCTCGGCAAGGCTCATCTCCTTTTCTGGATGTGCTTTTACCAGGCGCGAATCTTTGATCGACTGATAAAAAGCTTCAGAAAGCAAGGCATAACCATATAAATTGGGGTGCACATGCTCCAGCAAAGTTTCGTTTCCCAAAATACCGTGGGGCGAATGTTGTTCAAAAACCTCAAGCGCGTTAACCAAATGAACATTACTGTATTTTTTGGCAAGGCCGATGATTGCCTGGTTCATGGCCTCGGGCGCCCTGAATCGTAATAAATCAAGCTCTTTTGCTTTAATATACTGTTGTTTGGCGGCTGCATAATTGCCAGCCTGGTAAGATGCCGTTGCCAGCGCGAACTGATTATCGGCAGAAACTGCCGGTTTACCCTGTCCGCTGATAAATGGTTTCAGATCTTTTTGATTGCTCACCAGCGTGCTTAAAAATACCGGCACCTTTTGCTGCTGCATAAAACTGCACAGTTCATCCATGTTGTTTTTAAACTGATCAATCCCCGCTTTGTACGCGTCAGACTGATAGCCTATTTCCTGCTGCCGGGCCATACGCTCCATCAGGTTATTACGCTGGTCAATATCCGCGGATGCCGGCTTAAAACTGCTCATTGTGTTATTTATAAGCTGTATTAAACGCAGTTCTTTTAGCGCAAGTACTGTTTTTACCAGCAAGCGGTTATTGGCGATGTGACTGGTTGACCCTATCCCCAAAGCCCCATAATATTCGTTATGACCGGTGTATACCAACACCGCGTCGGGCTGGTATTTTACCACCTGCCTGCCAAAGTCAAGCACGGTATAGGAGTTTACTGCCGTAAGCGAAACGTTGATCACCTCAAATTGCAAGCCCGGGTAAGTATGCATGAGCCGGTATTGCAGCCAGCGGTGAAAGGAACCATTATGCAGGTAAGGGTATCCCGCCGTTGTCGATTCGCCCAGTACAAAAATCCGGAAAGTATTTTTAGCTTTTACAACTTTAAAAGGCTCAATGCTCCCCTTGGTAGCATTAGCCGTATCGGTAAAATACCGCTCAGACGCGTATTTATTGATCACCCAATAATCGGGGTTATCCGGGTAGCGGATAAACAGACTGGTATTATGCCCGTAATTAAAAAAGCGTAAAAAAAGCTCGGCAAAAACTAAAATAACCAGGGGCAGGCAAAAAGCAACAGCCCTAAACCATTTTAATTTTTTACCGGATAGCTTCCCGTTCTCCATTATTTACCGCTATTTGCTTCAGGAAACCAAACTGTCATTTCGCCTTTACCCCGGTTGGCCCATGAGTAATACGGAATGGCGGTAAGCTCAACCTTTTTGGCCGCCGCGCCATTAACGCCTTTACTCAATACCTCGCCTTTTAAAACAGTTATACCATTCAATAAGCCAGCCTCAGCTACCGGTTTAAAAGTGGCATTAGCAGGGATCACGATACTGCTTACACTTGCTTTATTATCCGGCCACTCGGCACAATACATGATCGGACCACGTTGTAAAGCTGTTTTGCCTTTATCATCGGCCAGTGCCTTGTTGGCAACCACCTTTTTCACCTGCATAGGCAAATCCATTTGAATGTTATCGCCTTTTTTCCATTGCCTATTTATTATAGCATAGCCATTTTCAATTTTATAGCTTACTGGTTTGCCATTTAATTTTATGCTGATACGGGTAGCGGCTTTATTTTGAAATGAATACAGATCGGACGGAATAGCCTCGGCCCTGGCCCAACCTGGTAACCTTACACGCAGGGCAAAAGTAGCGGGTTCCTCTGGCGATACCTCAAATGCAAGCGTGCCATTCCAGGGGTAATTGTTGCGTTGTACTATGTTTACTTTTTTGCCTTCCACCTCAAGCGCGGCATTGCCCGCTATAAACAGGTTTACAAACACATCTTTATCTTTTTGGGCATAAATATAACCCGATAGCGATGGCAGGAAACGCGCCATATTGGTTGGGCAGCAGGAACATTCAAACCAGCCCGACCTGCCGGCCTCCAACGCCGGATGCGTAAAGCCGTTGGTTACCTGCATGGCATTGGTATAAAAAAATGATTGCCCATCAAGGCCCACACCCGAGATCAGGCCATTATATAACACCTTTTCCAGTACATCAATGTATTTAGCCTCGCCATGCAGCAAAAACATGCGCTGGTTCCAATATACATCGCCAATGGCGGCACAGGTTTCGTTATAAGCCGTGGCGTTGGGCAGCTCATAGTCTGCCCCAAAACGCTCACCGCCCGGTACGGCCCCAATTCCGCCCTGAACATAAATTTTCTTGCTCACCATGTTATTCCAGATCTTATCAATAGCGGTAAGGTATTCCTTATCACCTGTTAAGGCTGCTACATCGGCCATGCCCGAGTACAGGTACATGGCCCTTACGGCGTGACCTTCGGCATCGTCCTGGTCAACAACCGGCAAGTTATCCTGCCAGTACATCCCATTTTTCCACTCGTCGGTACTGGTTTTATCATAGGCACGATGACCGCGTTCGTCAATAAAAAACTTAGCAAGGTTTAGGTATTCTTTTTTCCCGGTGATGCGGTACAGGCGCACCAGGCCCATTTCTACAATTTCGTGCCCCGGGGCCACGTGCCTTTTACCGGGGCCGAAGGTTTTAACCAACAGATCGGCATTGCGCAAAGCGATATCTAAAAAGTTACGCTTATTGGTGGCCAGGTAATGTGCTGTGGCAGCCTCAAACATATGGCCCGAGTTGTATAGTTCATGGCTCAGCTCGTTCTCTTTAACCCAACGCTCCGGCCCCGACCATGGGTGCGGGTGCAATGGATCGATGGTACGGGCGGTATATAAATAACCATCTGGCTCCTGGGCTTTACCCACTATGGTGATCAGCGAATCGACATAAGCGTTCAGCCTTGCATCGGGATGAACGGCCATGGAATACGATGCGCCTTCGATGGTTTTATAAATATCGGTATCGTCAAAAGGGAACTTGGTACAAAACTTACCGCTCCTGGCAGCAGCCATTTCAAAGTTTTTTACCCGGCCGGTGTTTTCGCAACGGGCAAATGATGCCGGTATGGTTACCGTACGGTTGGTTTCAATCCGTGGCGACCAAAAATGATCATCTAACTTTACATTGGTAAATGATACCGGTTTAATAGGATAATCTTTGTTTTGCGCGTAAGCACCCACACAGTAAAACGATAAAACAATTAGTATTCTCTTCATCTTTTTTATATTATAAAAGCACAAGGCATAAAATACAGGATTATCAGGCTAAGCCCGATGTGATTATGTAAAGCGTTTCATCCCCCGTAGGGGGTAAAGCTTTGTAGCATATAATAAGAAACGAAGCTCCGTGCCGTAGGTACGGAACGCTGTGTAGCGTACCTAACGGCACGCAAAATCTTAATTTTTATATGCTACAAAGCTTTTGCTCCTATGGAGCAACCCTTCAGGCCTTTAACCTAATCACATTGGGCTAAAGCCACCTTTCGATTGTTACTTTTCCGCCCCATAAATGGGACGGCAATGAATTTCTAACCGATTTTATATTCATTGCCGTTTGACTTTAGTCAACGGTTCATAAAGCAACCAACAAAATGGCTTTAGCCTAAAACTCACTTGTTTATATTCCCAAAGCGATTTAACCTGGTAAAACGCCCTGTGCTTTCCATTTATTAATAACCGGTATTTTGTTTAAGGTTGGTATTTTTAACAACTTCCTGCCTTGGTAATGGCAGCAAAGCGCGGTAATCGCCATTGGGCGAGTGCGACAGCCATGATTTTTTGGTATAAACCCCAAAACGGATCAAATCCTGCCGGCGGCGCCCTTCGGTATTAAATTCCCAGGCCAGTTCATCTAAAAACCTGCCGTATTGAATATCGGCACCACCTTCGTGCGTAGTATTCAGGTGATTTCTCAGGCCGTAATCATACGTGCTCCCTTTTTGCAAATCGGCACCGGTAACGGTAGCTTTTGCGGGGTTAGCTGTAAAATTACGCTGCCTTACCTGGGTAACTAACAAAGCCGCGCCGTTGGCATCGCCAGAACGGAGCATACTTTCGGCCTTCATCATCAACACATCGGCATAACGAAACAGCGGGAAGTCATTGCTTAAGCCCAGCAAAGCACCTTGCTTGTACTCAAACTTACCAAGCCTGAAACCGTGTACTTCTTCGGTTGAATCAACACCCGGCACCACGTTAATATAATTAAGCGGTTTACCCGTATAAGCGCCCAATGAGCCATTGATAGGCACACCGGCCAGGGTGTATTGCTGCCCCTGTATCCAGTTACTTTTTAATCTGCTGTCGTCCGGATCAAACGTGTTGATAAATTGTGGTATAGCGCAAATACCGCCCCATGGCGAATATTGGAAGTTATACGTAGCCTGGTTTTCGGGCTCAAGGCTTTCCATGTGTAAAGCAAAAGCGTTGGCACCATCAGCAGTAAATTTCTCATCAAAAGGAATGGCGAAAATGATCTCTTTTGAGTTTTGATTTTCGGTAGCGAAAACCGAACTCTGGCTTGCTTCCAAACCAAAACCAACGCCCGAATTGATAATGGCATCGCACTCGATGATGCATTTATCCCATGCGGCTGTACCAGTATAAACGCCTGCATTAAGGTACACTTTAGCCAGCAATGCATGCGCGGCCCATTGGTTAAACTTACCATAGGTTGTTTGATCATTGGCCTTGCTTAACAGCGGTAAATTGGTGGTAATTTCTGAAACGATGAAATTATAAACCTCCTGCCTGCTGCTCTGCGTTGGTAAAAAGCCCGCAGGTAAATCAAATTTGGTGATGATGGGCACGCTGCCAAAAAAATCGCAAAGCGGGTAATAAAACGATGCACGCAAAACCTTCAGTTCGGCCAGGGCGGCGTCTTTGCCTGTTGTAATAGGAATAAGGCCATTTTCTATCTGGTAAATAACCCGGTTACAGGTAGTGATACCGGCGTAGGCGTTGTTCCATATCTGGTAGCAGTTATCCTCGTCAGATGTCCATTTATGTTCATGAACCCGGCGATAAATACCACCATCTACCCAGCCATTAGGGCGTTCGGGAATTACCAGTTCATCTGCCGAAATTTCGTTTGTTCTGAAAACAGAGTTGGCACTGCGCCCAAGCTCCAGCGGGCGCCAATAGGTATACCCTGCCCCAAGTAACGAGGCTATATCTTCTGTGCCGGGTGTAAAATTGCTGGCCACAATGGTGGCGTAGTCCTTATCTTTTAATTTGGTGCAGGAAAATGTAATTGCAGCTGCTGTTAAAACTACCGCGCTGCTTAATATATAATGTATCTTTTTCATGATGTTAATGATTAAAAGTTTGCGCTTAAGCCCAATGTAAATGTCCTGGTGGTTGGATACTTGTCACGGTTATCATTACCGGGATCCAATCCGCTGCGGCTCACCTCAGGATCAATCCCCTTGTAACCGGTTATTACAAATGTGTTAAGCGTAGATACATAAATGCGTGGGGCGTGGATATACTTTGATTTTAAACTGTTGAAGGTATAACCCAGGTTGATGTTGTCAATTTTCCAGAAATCGCCGTTTTCAATATAATAGCTGTTAAACTCCAACGGCATTGTTTTATTAAGCACCGCGGTACCAAAAACTTTATCATTGGCCGATTTTAGGCGGTTATAATATTGAATAGAGGTGTTTTCATAATACATGCGTTGAAAGTTTAAGATCTGGTAGCCAAAAGCACCGCGCATGGTTACACTAAAATCCCAATCTTTATAGCGGATGTTGTTGTTCCAGCCGGCATAATATTTAGGCAAACCGTTACCCAATACTCTTTTGTCTTCAAACGAGTGGGTAAAATCTTTATACGCTACTGACTTACCGTCTTTATCCTCATAAATCCATTGTCCGTCTGATGATACACCAGTAACTTTAAAGCCGTAAAAATCACCGATGTTTTTACCTACGGTTACGATGTTGGTAAAGGTTTGAATCGGCTCGCCGGTGCTACCTGTTGTAAAATAATTACTGGTTGTTTTATAGGTTTCGTTTGATAAGCTGATGAGTTTATTGGTATTGGTTGAAAAATTGAAGCTGGTTGTCCATTGAAAATCAGCCTTACGTATTGGGGTAATGTTTAACAAAACCTCGATACCTTTATTTTGCATGGCACCTACGTTTGCCCTGGTAGACGGATATAAGTTTGGCGGACTTGGCACGGCGTAATCATATAACAAACCTTCTATTTTACGGTTGTACAAATCAACCGAGCCGGTGATCATCCCTTTAAGCAAGCTGTAGTCTAATCCCAGATCGGTTTCATGTTTTTCTTCCCAACGCAGGTTTGGGTTTGGATTTTGCGACGGACCAAGCGTTTGTACCCATTGACCGTTTGATAACACATAGTTGCCATAGCCTAATAAACCTACACCTAAAAAGCCCTGTGCCGGCTGGTTACCGGTAACACCATAACCTGCACGTAACTTCAAATCATCAAAAATTTGCTGCCCCTGCATAAATGATTCCTTGGTGATCCGCCATCCTACCTGCACAGCCGGGAAGGTTCCCCAGGGTTCTTTTGCACCATAAAGCTGACTGGCGGCCTCACGGCGTACGCTGGCTAATAACAGGTACCTGTCTTTATAGTTATAGGTAGCCCGACCAAAAAAGCTGATGAGGTTGGTTTCTGATCTTGTACTGCTTTCAACACCCAAGCCGTTTGCCGCGGCACGGCCTAAACCAATGTTGTTATAGCTAAATATATCGGTAGGAAAATCGTGGTTTTGCTCAAAAAACGAGAACGTATCATTATCCTGGTAGCTGTAACCACCTAAAACCGAAAAATTATGATCGCCAATTGTTTTTTTATACTCAGCGGTTAACTCCAACAATCTATCTATTGACTGTAAAGAACCTACAGCGGCGTAACCATTCAAGTGGTCACGGATGTTGGAGATATTCTCCTTATTTTCTGAATAGCCGGCAGTTTGGTTAAAACGCGTGTATGAACCCAATGCCGATAGCTTAAGGCCATCAATTGGCGTAAGGGTAATGGTTGAGTTGTATTTTGCTGTTGTGTTTGATGTTCTCCCGTCACTGTTGTAAATCATCGATACCGGGTTTTGGTAATTGAAAATACTTGGTTGCTCAAAATAAGTACCATCGGCATTTTTTACGGGCGCGGTTGGATTTTGCAGTATAGCCTGGCGGTAGGTGTAACCATTAAACGTACCGCCATCCGCTGTTTGGGTAAAGGCGTTATCCTGCTGCAATAAACCAAAGTTGATCTTCAATTTATCATTAAACATATAATGATTGATATCAACCCGGCCCGAGAAAGTACGGTTATCTGATTTAAGGAAGATCCCGTTCAGTGACCGGTAATTAACCGAAGCCAAATAATTGGTTTTACTGTTACCGCCCCTTAAAGTAAGGGTATGTACCGTAGTAACCGGCAGGCTGTTTGATATCGCTTTAAGCCAATCTGTCGAGCTGCCCAAATCATATGATTTATCCCGGGTGCCCGCCGCTATCTGGGCACGGTAATCGGCGGCGGTAAACAATTTGGGTTCGCGGGCAAGGGTTTGGGTACTTACGTAGCCGCTATAATCAACCGCGTTGGTAAAATTGCTGCTGGCGCGTTTGGTAGTGATGATGATAACCCCATTGGTACCACGTACACCATAAATAGCTGCTGCCGATCCATCCTTCAACACATCGATGGTTTCAATATCCTCGGGCACTACGGTTTTTAAACTGCCGGGGACACCATCCACCAATACCAAAGGATCGGAGTTGGCACCCAACAAGGTAGTGTTTCCCCTTAACAGGATCACGGAGCCCGATGTAGGATCGCCACTGGGCGCAGATACCGAAAGACCGGCCACTTTGCCTTGCAATAACTGGCCGGCATCTAACACCGGGCCTTTTACAAAGTTTTCGGCCTTAACGGTAGCTACCGAACTGGTTACATCACCTTTACGCTGGCTGCCATAACCAATAACAATAACCTCATTAAGCGAGCTTGGCGATGCTACCAGGCGCACATTGATCACCGTACGGCCGCCGGCAGGTATTTCCTGCGAGCTAAAGCCAATAAAAGAAAAATTAAGGATAGCCTTTTCGGTTTCGGCATCCGGAATGTTCAGGGTGTATTTACCGGTTGCATCGGTTTGGGTGCCCATAGTGGTACCCTTTATGCTTACAGTAACACCCGGTAAAGGCTGGTCATGATCATCGGTTACTTTACCGGTTATGGTTTTGGTGACTGCCAGTGATGCATTTTCGGGCTCATCGGTATTCACTGCATCGGGTTGTTTTGTGACGGTTATAGCCTTTGCCAAAACTATTTGATCGCCAATAATATCGTACGTAATACCTCTTGGCGTTAACAGCTTGCTAAGCACGGTGCCCAGCTTTTCCTGTTTGGCATCGATAGAAAGGCCAAGTTCATTTTCTACAAGGTTTTTGCGGTATACAAACTTCAGGCTGGTTACTTTTTCCAGTTGTTGTATAGCGTTGGTAAGGCTTGTATTTTGAATATTATAATCAACCCGCTTATCAAGCAGGCCCTGCCCTTTGCTGGTAGTTGCAAAGGAGATGCCTGTAAACACAAGCATGATTATAATTTGACTAAAAGTGATCCTCATAATTTTACACCAGTCAAAGTGGTTTTGTAAATAAATCTTCATACATTTAAGTGTTTCTTTTTAAAAAAATTGAGACATAGGCTTCCCGGTTCACCTTTTTAGGCGTTGCACACCGGGGGGTAAAAATTATAGGGGTGTCTCCAGCACTCCTATTCTTTTTTTCAGGAAATTGGGATGGGGTTTAGGTAATGATTTTTTTTTTCCATATGGGCTGCTTTAGGTTTTATTGGTTATTGAACTGTATAATTGGTTATTGTTTATTGCTCTCCATCACAAAGCTGTTACCATTTACGCTGTAGGTTGCATTCAGCGTTTTTTTAAGGATCTCCATAATGGCGGGCAGGTTTTCGTTGGTAAAATCGGCCTTCAAAAAATCGGTATTGATACTATCGTCTTTTGAGCTTATGTTTACGTTAAAGCTTTTGTTAAGCGCTTTAAATACTTCACTTATTGGCGTATTGTTAAATGAGAGACTTGCTTTTTTCCACATGCCCAATGAGGCATCTTTGATCTCCATATTCTTTTTAAGATCATCGGCCGCTTTATCATAAACAGCTTCCTGGTTTGGCAGCAGCATAACCCCATCGCCTGCAGCAAGCATGTTATTTGCACCGGGCTTAGTTTGCTGCCCGGCTACAGATACCGAAACCTTACCGGTAACCACATCTACCTGGGTAGTTTTATCGGCCGCGTAAGCACGAATCCTGAAACTGGTACCCCATACCTTGGTAATTACATTACCTGTTGAAATGGAGAAGGGGCGCGAATGATCTTTAGTTACTTCAAAAAACGCTTCGCCGGTTAATGAAACCTTACGGCTGTGTTTTTCAAATGTTTTGGTATAAGTTAAGGTCGAGCCGGGGCTTACCCAAACCCGGCTGCCATCTGATAAGATGATATCTTTGATGGCATTAGTGGTATTGCTAAAAACCTGCTGTGTATTTGTGGCCTGTAAGGTATTATTTACTGGTTGTTGTTTTAGTTTGATAAAAAACACCGCGATCAAAACAGCCGCAACACCAGAGAGCCAGTACAGCATTGTTTTGAATTTGCCCGCCCTGTTACGATTAATTGAAACTACCTCATCGCCTTCGGCCGCGTTGATATTGCTGTTGATGTTTTGCCACATCAGCATTTTAAACAGCTCCTGTTCGCGGGCCGAGAGCTCGGTAACATCGTCGCGATCAAGTTCAAACGACTCATACCAGGCAAGGATCATATCCTTTTCGTGCTCATCACAGTTGCCTGCAAAAAATTTCTCCAATAGCTCGGCAGGTAATTTCTTTTTCATTAGGAACTTGTTTTGGACAAGAGTTAATATTGGTTATATAATAAGATGTAACCTGAGTAAGGCACATCCCCTACTCCTGTTTAAAATATTTTCAATTTTTTATGGAACTAAATACAGGCGTATTTATGGTGAATGACGTTACAAATAAAGAACTGTCCTCTCCACCCTGTCATTCTGAGTTGTAAAATTTCGCGAAATTCTGAAGGCGGAATGATGTGCCAAACGACCTCACCACCCTGTCATGCTGAGTTGTAAAATTTCGCGAAATTCTGAAGGTGAAATGACAGTATAAAGCTATGTCATTGCGAGGAACGAAGCAATCGCGAACTGTGCAGATTCGCCCTGTAGAGCATGAGATTGCTTCGTACCTCGCAATGACATGGTGGACTTGTCATGGGTAGGAACGAAGCATCTATTCGCGAACTTTACAAAACGAAGATGAATGGCGTAGATCGCATGGCGGCGAAGACTCACCCGCCAGCGCTACGCGCGGCACCCTCTCTTCGGCTTCGCCGGAAAGAGGGGTTTGGAAGTTTTTTGTATTTACATTGCTCGTAATCAATTTATTAACTATAAAAACCCCTCTTTCCACCGCAGGTGAAGAGAGGGTGGCGGGCGAAGCCTCGCCGGGTGAGTCTTCGCCGGCGTTCAAAGCCAATGTTTGTGTAAAATACAAAACGTCATGGGTAGGTACGAAGCTCCTATTCGCAAACTTTACAGGGCGAATAGGCATGGCGTAGAATAGATCCTTCGTTCCTGCCATTGACACATTTGTAACTTACTGATTATTAGAGCTATTTTTAGTGTCATTTGCAATGCTATTATTTGTGCGCAAATAAAACTTCCTCAGGATGACAGGGGAGGTAAACAGCTTTTAATATTACCGCAGCAGGAAAAACAACACCAGGATATTAAGGTGTACCTTTAGAAACCGCAGGGCCTTGGTCAAATGGTTTTCTACTGTTTTTTCAGAAATGCCTAAAAGCAGGGCTATTTCCTTATTGGTTTTATACTGATTGCGGCTTAACTCAAATACGTTGCGGCATTTGGGCGGCAAGTGGGTAACCTCGGCCTCAACACGTTCAAGCAGTTCTTTGTAGTAATAATTTTCTTCTGTAGAGTTATCGAAGCTGTTGTTCACCATCAGCAAAATCTCGCTGTATGAATTGCGCACTGCCTCGGCCCGTTTATAGTTAAGTACCAGGTACCTGACAGACGTAAACAAATACCCCTGTAGCGATGTAATTATTTTAACCTGCTGCCGGTTGATCCAAAGGCTGGTAAAAAAATCCTGTACAATCTCTTTTGCCGTTTCTCTTTCTTTAAGGCGTTTATAAGCGGCAGCGTAAAGTTTAAGCCAATACCGGTTGTAGATCTCCTCAAACGCGCTGATATTACCCTGTTCGAAAAGTTCAATCAATTCTACATCCGTAAGGTCACAAAACTTCTTCATTCTTTACGATAATTACCAACACACACCGCTATAGCTAAACTGTCGTAACCCCAAACTATAATCGTTGAGTTTACAATTAATTAAAGGGCAACACACCCTGCCATGACTACTACAGTACTATTACTTAGGTTTTATAACAGTGGCAATATAAGCATATTTTTAAATCGCAATACGCAAATTTAAAAATAATTGTGTTTTACACACTAATAAAAGAGTCGCCTGCCTCCTGAATATTCCGGGATAGCGCTCATTTAATTCCGCGGCAGCTTCGATTGTAATTCGCAGGTAAATTGGCAATAATCCATCCGTGTAATTTTTCGGCTTTCTATGAAATAATATGCCTAAACTTTTTTTTAACATAACGACTCTTTTTAATCGAAGTGCAACATTCAAAAGCCAGAACAATCAAGCGTTTGAAACTCTAAAACAAATACAGTTTTGGATCAGTCTGAAAAATCAGGGATGTGATCTTTAGGAAAACTCAAATAAACGAATAAAGCCCCGGATTTGCATCGGGGCTTTATTCGTTTATTTGATTACTAACACGTTGCATGGCAGCTTCTGGCATACATCCGGTTGTTTAAAACGGCCTACTTATCGGCTACACACCTGAAACCCAAATGCTCCATACCGCTATCTTCGGTACTCTTCATCCGGCGGGCAACGCGGTAACCAGAGCAATAACTATCATTACACAAAAACGAACCGCCACGAATCACCCTTTTTACAGCGTAAGGCTCATCAGGATCGAAGCTTTTAGCCGGGCCTGCCGGGTTTTTAACACCCTGGGGCCGGCTAATGGTTTTATAATAATCGTTATTATAATAGTCGGCACACCATTCCCAAACATTACCGGCCATATCATATAACCCGTAACCATTAGGCGCAAAGCTGGAAACAGGTGCTATCCCATAAAACTTATCCTTAACCGTGTTATTATCAGGAAAATGGCCCTGCCAGGTATTGGCTTTGGCTTTACCGGCATCAACAGGTTCGTTACCCCATGGATAAACCTTATTTTGCAGGCCACCACGTGCGGCCCACTCCCACTCGGCTTCGGTGGGTAAACGCTTACCTGCCCATTTACAATAGGCAACGGCGTCAAACCATGATACGTGTACCACAGGGTAATTTTCCTTTCCCTTGATATTGCTTTTAGGGCCATGCGGATGTTTCCAATCGGCACCTGTTTTCCAAACCCACCACTGGCTATAATCATTCAGATCAACAGGGTGCGTTGGCGCGCTAAACACCAGCGAGGCCGCCACCAGCAGACTATCGGCCGGCTTTTGCGTACCCGGGGGTAATTGCTTTTTAAGTTCGTTCCAGTCGGGCTTTTTCTCGGCAGTAGTAACGTAGTGCGTTGCATTTACAAACTTGCTGAATGCCGCATTGGTTACTTCGGTTACATCAATCCAAAAACCGTTTACACTTACCTGATGTTTTGGATATTCATCCGGCGATGCCTGTTTATTATCGCCCCCCATTTGAAAAGTACCTGCTTTTACAAAAACCATATCTTCATGGCCGACATTAGCAGCATCCGCTTTATTTAAAGATACCGCCTGTTGACCTGCCAGCGATGGAAAACGCGCCGGGATATTAGACTCGCAGCAGATGGCTTTTTTGGCCGGCAATACAGGTTTAACAACAATGCTTGCAGCAGCCGGTTTAGGTTTACAGGATGAAACCGATAAGCCTAAACTTATTATTACCAGGCCTAATCCCACGCTATACAAATGCCTGCCCTTAATTTTTAACACATTCATTACCGGCTCAATTTTATACACCTTAATTTGCTTTAATATCAAGTATAGCTTTGGGTTTTATCAAATTAAAATCCAAAACTACATTATTTGCATTTACCCATTGCAAGTATTCTAACGAAAGCTTACGCACTACATCGGGGTTCTTCGCGGCTAAGTTATTGGTTTCGCCCCTATCGTTATCAATATCATACAACTCCCACTGATTAACCGGAAATACCGATACCAGTTTCCACTTCCCCTCGCGAATAGCCCGGTTGCCCCATAATTCCCAGAATAAGGGTTTATCACGGTTAAGTTCTTCGCCCCGGAAAAACAAACCGCTCAGGCTTTTTCCAATCAGCGGGTTAGTTTTGGTGCCGTTATAAGCTGCAGGGTATTTAGCCCCTGCTACATCATAAAATGTAGGTGCAAGATCTACCAGGTGGGCGGTACCCCGCTCAATAGTGTTGGCCTTTATTTTACCCGGGAACCAGGCGATAAGCGGCGAACTCATGCCGCCCTCATACAATGCGCCTTTAAAGGACCGCAAGGGCGAATTAGAAACAAACGACCAGTTTTTACCCTGCGATTCAAACGAGCCAGATGTACCAACCGGGCCTATGTTACGGGCCGCGTGTACCTTACCGTGCGCTACATCTTCGGCCGGCGCACCGTTATCAGATATAAATACGATAAGGGTGTTGTCATCTTTTTTAAGCTCTTTTAATTTATCAAGTACTTTACCAACATTCTGATCCATCCTGTCAACCATGGCTGCGTAAACTTCCATTTTGGCTTTCCATAGTTGTTGCTCATCGTAGGTAAGGTTATCCCAATTTGGTACTTCGGCATCGCGCAGGGCAAGCGGCTGGCTTGGGTCTCGCAACCCTAATTGTACCTGGCGGGCCAGGCGCTCTTTGCGGAGTGAATCCCAGCCAATATTGTACCTGCCTTTGTATTTGGCAATATCCTCGGGCAATGCCTGCAGGGGCCAATGTGGCGCGTTAAAAGTCAGGTATAAAAAGAACGGCTTGCCGATTTTGCTTTGCTCATCCAAAAATTTGGTAGCGTGGTCGCCAATCTCATCTGTCATATAATAACTATCGTCGGGCTTATGCCAGCGTTTGTTATCTTCTTCAATAATAACCGGGTATTTGGCACCGCCAAGCGGCATATAACTGGTATTAAAGTAATTGGACGCGCCACCGATAATGCCAAAGAAACGATCGAAACCACGCTGATTTGGCCAGCCGGTGCTATCATTACCCACATGCCATTTGCCAGACATGAGCGTGCTATAACCGTTTTGCTTTAACACCTCTGCCAAAGTTAACGATTCCTTATTGAGGTAACCCTGGTAAGCAGGCAGGCCCAGGTTTTGGTCGAAATAACCAATGCCAGCCTTGTGCTGATCCTGCCCGGTTAAAATTGAGGCACGGGTTGGCGCGCAGATGGCGTTATTATAAAACTCTTTTAAACGCAAACCCTGCTGTGCTAACTTATCCAAATTGGGTGTATGAATCTCGGAACCGTAACTTCCCAGATCGGCGTAGCCCATATCATCAACCACAATAAGGATAATGTTTGGCTTTTTTTGTTGAGCCAGTGCCTGCTGAACGCTTAAACCGGCTGTAAAAAGCACCATAAAAGCAATACTTAGTTTTTTCATTTATTTATTTGATTTGGTGGTGTACCGATCATAGATTGTTGGGTAGATTGCGCTACGCTCGATTTTTTGTGGATCCTTTGCTTAAATACGTCATCCCAATCAATAAAAGGATAGATGTTGTTGGTTTTGGCCTGCTCATCAAACAAAGCCTGTAGCTCTTTTAATTTTTCCGGATATTTTGCGGCAAGGTCTATCCGTTCGTTAAAATCCTTATCCAGGTTATATAATTCCCACTTATCCTTTTCATAGCTCCTGGCGGTATCCGCAATATTGCGAGATGGATTAAAAAAAGCTGTATTGTGCAGTGCTTCAGCCTTCCATCCGTTATGATAAATAGACCGTGAGCCAAAAATATAATAGTACTGCAGGTTATGCCTGGTTGGTGCAGCGGCGTTATCAAACGAATAAACCAATGATGTTCCCTGTAATGTATCCTGTTTTATACCTTTAATATATTCGGGCGCTTTGATGCCAAGGTACTCCAGCGTGGTAGGCAGTAAATCATTAACATGGCTGTATTGTGTGCGGATGCCGCCTTTATCTTTAATACCTTTAGGGTAAAACACAATAAGCGGGTTACGGGTGCCTCCTTCAGAATTTGCATCCTGTTTCCAGTACTTAAATGGCGTATTGGCAGCCTGCGCCCAACCTAATGGATAATTGGCTTCGGTACCTTGGGGTGTGCCAATCTCATCTATCTTGTTGAGATTGTATTTAATAGTTTCTGCTTCCGATTGGCTGTTGACTAATATCGAGCGGTCAATATCGCCGTTTTGCGATCCTTCTTTACTGGCACCATTATCGCCAATCACCACAAATATCAGCGTGTTATCAAGCTGGCCGCTTTGTTTCAGGTAGCTTACCAAACGCTCGGTTTCATGATCGGTATAGGTAAGGTACCCAGCATACACTTCCATAAAACGGGCATACAATCTTTTCTCATCTGCCGATAAGGTGTTCCATGCTTTTATGCCCGCATTGCGTGGAGGTAATACTGCATTTTGCGGGATGATCCCTTTGCGTTTTTGTTCGGCAAATACTTTTTCGCGAAAAACATCCCATCCTTCGTCAAACTTTCCTTTGTACAAATCGCTCCACTCTTTGGCAACCTGGTGAGGTGCGTGTGTGGCACCTGGCGCATAGTACAGAAAGAATGGTTTATTGGGCGCTACCTTTTGCTGGCGAGTTATGTAACTGATAGCTTTATCTGTAATCTGCTCGCTCAGGTGCCTGCCATCTGGTTTTACGTGCGCATTGTCTTCAACCAGGTCTGGTTTGTATTGGTCTGTTTGCGAACCAAGAAACCCGAAGAAATGATCGAAACCTTTACCGCTTGGCCATCTATCAAACGGACCTGCATCTGTAGCATCTTCATCTGGTGTTAAACCATATTTACCAACCGCGAAGGTGTTGTAGCCGTTCTCGCGCAGGATCTCGGCAATGGTACCTTTATCTGCCGGGATGCGACCATCATAGCCAGGAAACCCTGCCGATAATATCGTATGCGCAAAACCGCCCATGTGTACATAGTGGTGATTGCGGCCGGTAAGCAGTGCGGCCCTTGTTGGCGCGCAAATAGCTGCGGTATGGAAATTGGTATAACGTAAACCGTTATTGGCCAGGCTATCATAAGTTGGCGTACTAATTACGCCGCCAAAAGCGCTGGTAGCACCAAAGCCAACATCATCAAGCAAAATCCAGATTACGTTTGGCGCGCCCTTTGGCGCTTTTACCGGTGCTGGCCACCATTCTTTTGAGTCGGCCAAAGTTTTGCCAACCTTACCCTGGTAAACGGGCGTTTGACTGCTTTGAGCAACAGCCGATGCTATGCCCGATATAATCAATGTCCCGGATAACAAAGTAGCCTTTGATAACCGGCTGATAGATTTAATTTGTGTTTTCATGTATTTAGGTTGAAAATTTAGTTTATAGCCGATGGTGATAAATTATTTAAGGACTTAATGGTGGCTGTTTGAAACTCCGGTTGGTGTTGATCTGCAGAACTTAAAACCGGCTCGGCTACTATATCCTCCCTTACAGCCGGCCCTCTGCGTGATAGTTCGCTGCCCTCCTTCTTCGATTTGAGAATAGGCCATAGTAGTTGCGCGTACCATTCGTCGCCTTCGTAATGAGAGATACCATAAGCTTTTGGATATCGCCTTGAAATATGCGCCGTTCCGAAGATGACATCCCACAGAAAAAACATATTACCAAAATTGCCCTTGTAATATCCTACGCCATCATCGGTTGAGCTGGAGTGGTGCGCGTGATGCGTAGCGGGGGTTGAAATAAGCCGCTCCAATACCCAGGCGACCGGATGCAATATCTTGTATTTATAAAATGGCTTATCCCATTTAATGCTCGAATGGGCAAAAGTTACGATGAGTGTTTTTAACGCCCTTACAAATAAGGCCGGATAACCCAAACCGAGGTATACCAATATAACAGTGAGATAAATTTGTGAAAACAGGAAGGTATAGATGATATTTTGCCTGCTGGCCATGGCCATACCCATGTATGGTGCCGAATGATGCGTACGGTGAAACCGCCATAAAAACGGAATTTGGTGATGCAAGCGGTGATACCAATATTGGGTAAGATCATCGGCAATGGCGATGATAAAAAAGCCCCAGATAAAAGGTACCCATGAAAACGCGTTATGGTATTGCGGTATAATATGCGGCAAAAATTTCAAACCCAAAAAGGCCAATACTGGCGCCAGTACCAATGGCGGAAAAATGAAACTGACAATGTCCAATATCCGCTCGTTCTTAGTCCAACGTTTTTCATATAATCCGAGTGAAAACTCCAGGATACCGAGCAGTAATATTAAGGCCGGGAAGCCCAGGCCGTTTAAGCTTTGCGAAATGGTTTCTAAAAACTTGATCATGGCTTTTTATTTATTGGGTTAATGTTTTTGTTAATTGATGTGGTACGTTGCTGTTGTTTCCATGGGCGTTTGCCGGTGATATAAAAAGAGCCAAACATGAGCCCTATGGGCAACAGGTAAATAAATACGCTCAGCAACGCGTTCCTGAGGATACTTTTTTGAGTTTGCGGGTCAATTTTCATAAGCTTTGTTTTTATTGATGATACTACTTTAATAATGCAGTGATAAGCCATAAACCGCCCGTAACCAGCACCAGCGGAATTAAGCCTACCAACAGGCCTATTATTACTTTTTTGCCAAGTATTGAAAAATCATGTGCTGTCATATCTGTAAGTTTTAATGGGTTATTAAGGCTGTTTTTTTAAGGGAGGATTTACCCAGGTAGTTTTATCGGCCAGGTAAGTATCCGTTGGGATATAAATGCGCAGGATAACGTTAAACACATCTGCCGGGGCGGGCAGCCAGTTGGCTTCTTTTGCAGCGCCGGGGCTTTCATGCTGTACATAAATATCCAGCGATCCATCGGCATTAAATTTTAGCGGGTTTCTATCGCCAATTGCATAACGTTTGATGGGGTTATCGGTGAGGTACCTGTCTTTATCATACATGGTAAGCGACCAGAAGGCTTTTGCCGGTGGTAACTTATTAGGCTCAAAATGTATTATATATTTATTATTGCCTGCCAGCGGTGCCTTATCTGCATCCTCGGCATACGCTATATAGGTTGCCTCCTCGGGTGTTAGCGCGCCCAGGCCTTTATAGGCCACAACGGCGCGTGTAAGGTAATCCGTTTTATAATCGCCTAATTTGGTGCCGTTCGCAGGTTTAAAATCATTCCGTTTCTGGGCGTCAAATGCATCGTATATTTTTGCAGGTACAGCCTTTAACGCGGCTTGTGTTTCTGCATCAAAATCATCCAGGCTAAACTTTTTACCTGCGCCAATACCAATAGCTGCAAAGGATTTAAGCGTAACCGAATCCGCCGCCAGCCCCGGATTTTTCACCAATAACGCATTCAGGTAATTAAAATAATCCTCAACAGCTAATTGCTTAATGGCCTGTACCACGTTTAACTGGTGAGTTTGCGCTGCTTTAAGCTGCGGTAACTCAACATTATAAGTAGTAATCTTTTTTGGCGTAACAGCCTCGGCCTTGCCCCAGTTGCTTAGTAAAGTGATCTTAAACTGATCCTGTATCTTGCTCACAAAATTTGCCTGATCATCCGGGCTGTTCACCTGAATGCGGCCAATGATCCAAACCAGGTCTGTAGGTGCTTTTACCTGTTTTAATCCGTCGGGCAGTGTACCTTTCCAATGCGGGCCGGTAATAACATAGGTTTGCGGCCTGGTACCGGTGGTTCTTTTGCCAAAAGTGGCAAAAACATTTGTCCAGGCATCCATCAGTGGTACTACGTAATACCTGCCATGCGTATCGGGCAGGGTTAACACAACGGCATCGTCGCCCAGGTCTAAAAACGCGCTGGAGTAATTGGTATCGTTATTGGGCGCTACAACCAACCGCGAAGTATGATCTGGAAATTTGTGACCGTGCGCGTAAATATTATTTGGCGCGCCGCTGGCCTGGCGGGTAAAATCGGTAAAAACAGCCGGCAGCCCATAAATATATGCCGAAGCCGCCAGCTTTAATACTGCCGCTTTATTAAGCGTTACACTATCATTAACAGCGACGCCCCCGATACCAGTTGAGTTACCGGCAAAAGTGTTTACGTTTGAAACGAGAAGACCACCGAATGCCAGCACAGAAATAGCTTTAAAATATCTTTTCATACAATTTAATTTTAAGGCTGCCATCGGCTTTGATAGCAGCCTTTTTATTAATTAGTTGGTATAGCCTGTGTTTTGCGTTAAGCCCGCGTTAATACTGATCTCGCTTTGCGGAATTGGGAACAGGTAGTTTTTAGCGCTCACGTTGGTTTTTGTGGCCACTTTAGAAACGGCTTCGACCAGTTTCCCTGTACGCGCCAGGTCAAACCAGCGCTGGGCTTCCTGTACAAACTCGCGCCTCCGCTCGGCATAAAGCGAATCGCGGAAGGCTGCCTGTGAAAGGCCTGGTGTAAGATCGCCGGTGTTAGCGCGGTTTCTTACCTGGTTAATGCCGCTATAGGCATCGGCAGTTGCTCCACTCAGTTCGTTCAAAGCTTCAGAATACATCAGCAGTACATCAGCATATCTTAATACCGGGAAGTTAATACCACTTTGATTGGACGTTAACAACACGGTTCTATCAACATACTTACCGAAGTAAAAGGTTGGATAAACTTTAACAACCCCGGTTGATGGGTTTGTAAGTGATGTATAAAACGTAACAGCCCTGCGGGTATCATTGGCGCTAAACTGTTTGTATACCGAACTATCGGCCGGGATATCTGCCGGCACACTCACACCAAAGCCGGTAAACGCCGCGCCCATCAATACGCTGCTGTTACCCAGGCCACCGTTTGAATCAAACTGGGCCGAAAAGATATGCTCTTTGCCGTTTTTGGTAGCCTTGTTAAACAAGTCGCCGTAATTGGTAACCAGGCCATAGCCATAAGGTCCATTGATGATCTCTTTTGCTTTAGCTACCGCATTAGTCCAATCTTTTTGGGTAAGATAAACCTTCAATAACAGCGTTTTTGCGGCACCAGCTGTAGCGCGGCCGATATCTGCACCGGTATAGGTTGCGGGCAAGCTTTGCGCATCGGTTAAATCGGCTATGATCTGTTTATATACATCAGCAGCCGGGCTTCTGTTAGTTTTTAAACTATTCAAATCGGTGGATGTAGGATCATGCAGCACCAAGGGCACATCGCCCCATAAACGTACCAGGTCGAAATAAAATAATGCGCGTAAAAACTTTGCTTCCAGTACCAGCCGTGTGCGGGTTGCGGGGTCAAAAGAAATAGTTGGTATCTGATCAATAGCCACATTTGCCCTGCTAATGCCAGTATACAATTGTCGCCACAAAACCTGCACCCTATCATTGGTTGTAGTGTAAGTAATAGAACTAAGCGCCCTTACATTGGGGTTAATTGCCGATGGACCAGCAGAAAGATCATCGGTGGTCATATCTGTCAAAAAGTTGATCTCCCTGCCGTAAAGCGGCTGCTCGGTTCCATCGCTCACCAGCTCGCCATAAACAGCAGTTACCCCGGCAACGGCATCGGCCTGTGTTTTAAAAAACTGTTCTTTTACAATTACAGAAGTGGGCTTTTCATCCAGCTTATTGCAGGAAAAAAGGATACTTGCCACGCCCATCAGTATATATATCTTTTTCATTTGTGTTTGATTATTAGGTTAGAAAGTGACATTTAAACCCACTAAAAATGTTTTGTAATTTGGATAGGCACCAAAATCTATCCCTTGCGAAGTGTTGTTTTGCTCAAAAGAGTTCACCTCCGGGTCGTAGCCTTTGTATTTGGTGATGGTGGCCAGGTTTTGGGCCGATACGTAAATGCGTAGCTGTTTGGCGCGGATTTTATTCAGCAACTCGCCGTTAAAAGTGTAACCCAATACCACGTTTTTAAGGCGCAGGTACGATCCATTCTCGATATACCTGTCAGACATTTGCGCAACCGGCGAATTTGTTGCGCGGGCTACGTCGTTGCTTGGGTTGGTAGGTGTCCATCTGTCGGCTATGCTGGCATAGGCATTGGTAGATAGGTTGGTGATTTCCAGCTGCTGACGTAAGGCATTATAAATTTTGTTACCATAAGCGCCCTGAAAAAATACCAGCAAATCAACATGGCGATAGGAGAAGCTATTGGTAAAACTGCCCGTAAATTTAGGCTGCGAGCTGCCAAGGTTTGTTTTATCGGCGGCAGTTATCAGGCCGTCACCGTTAACATCCACATATTTGCGGTCGCCGGGCTTGGTGTTGGCTTTGGTATCCAATGTTGGCGAACTGGCAATTTCTGCCGCCGATTGGAAAATACCGGCAGTTTTATAGCCCCAGAAAGTCCCCAAAGGCAAACCTACTTTTATGTTAACCGGCTGCAAAATACCCAGGGTGCTATTTGGCACAGCCGGAAAAAAAGAAGTTTGTGACGCGCCCAGGCTTAATACTTTGTTGCGGTTTAAAGCATACACCAATGATGTTTTCCAGGTAAAGGCACCGCCGCTGATGTTTTCGGTATTGATGCCTACCTCCAGACCTTTGTTTTGTACACTACCTATATTTTGCAGTGAGGTTGAGTAGCCCGTTGATAACGGGATAGGGATACTCAATAAAAGATCATTGGTTTTTTTATAATAAGCATCTAACGTAAGGTTAATACGGTTATCTAATAAACCCAGGTCAACACCGGCATCATATTGCTTTGTTTTTTCCCATTTCAGATCGGGGTTTGAGAGCCTGTTGGCAGCAAAACCGGTGATGAGCACGCTATTGAAATCGTAATTTACGGGCGATAGCGTAGCTAATGATTGGTATTGGCCTATCTCCTGGTTACCGGTTTCGCCCGCGCTTAAACGCAATTTAAGACTGCTGATGGATTTGACATTTTTGATAAAATCCTCATCGGCCGCGTTCCATGAAAAGCCTGCCGAAGGGAAATACCCCCATTTGTTACCAGCCCCAAAACGTGATGAACCATCGGCCCTGCCAGAAACTGTGAAATTGTATTTATGCAGGAACGAGTAGTTGATACGGGCCAGGTACGAGTTAAGCGCCCAGCTATACGCGCTTGATGTTGGTGTAGATGTTTGCGATCCGCTTTGCAGGCTGTTGTAAGTTGTTGCGCTGCTCACAAAGTTTTTAGAACCGGCTGTCGCCGCTTCGCCGGTAGATTTTTGGGTGGTATAACCGGCAAGGATATTGATAAAGTGCTTATCGTTTATCACCTTATCATAGGTAAGTGTATTTTCGTTAAGCCAGGTATTTACCGTTGCATTACCAACACTGGCAATTCCCACAACCGCATAGCCGTTGGCGGTATTTGGCCCGGCAAAATAGTTTTGCTTGGTACTTAACAGATCGGCACCGAGGCTAACTTTAGCTTTTAAACCCGGCAGTAAAGTGTATTCGCCATAAAAATTTCCTAAAGAGCGGTTGATATTTGTTTTATTGATCACGCTCAGCAGATCATTTATTGGGTTTGATGGCACGCTGGTGTATGGGTTAACCAGGTTATAATTACCACTCTGGTCTTTTATAGGAACAACCGGAGATGTGGTTATAATATTGGTGATCAGGTTGGGGCTGCTTAAACTGGCCGAGCCGGTGTTGGTTGCAGCACCTGTTGAGGTAGAATAACTGGTGGTTGAGTTTAAACCGATCTTAAATTTAGATGATATATCACGCTCGTAATTAGCCCTGAGCGAATACCGTTTAAAATTGGTATTCAATACGATACCATCCTGGTTAAAATAATTACCTGATATGGCAAACCGGGAACGCTCATCGCCGCCGGTAAAGCTCAGCTCGTGGTTTTGTACCGGTGCATGGCGAAACGCGGCGTCCTGCCAATCGCTCCCTTTACCCAGGGCGGCTATCTGATCGGCAGTGAATGATGGTGCCTGGCCGGTGCTGGCTAATATATCATTTCGCAAATTAGCCCATTGGGTAGCATCCAGCAGCGGCAAGGTTTTAGTGATCCTTTGCTGACCGTAATAAGCGCCGTACGAAACATCGCTTGTGCCTTTCCGGCCCTTTTTGGTGCTGATAAGGATAACACCGTTGGCACCTCTTGAACCATATATGGCCGTTGCCGATGCATCTTTGAGGATCTCGATAGATTCGATATCGGAAGGGTTGATGGTAGATAGCGCATTTACGCCCGCGCCTGAACCCGAACCTGTTGATACACTGGCATTATCATTATATACAGGGAAGCCATCTATAACGTACAGGGGTTCATTACCGCCGGTGATGGAATTGCCGCCCCTGATACGGATACTGGCAGAAGCACCCGGCTGCCCTGAACTTTGGGTTACGTTAACTCCCGGTGCCGCGCCCCGCAGCAAATTATCAACCGATGATGATACCTGGTTAAGGTTTTCTTTAGGTACCGAAGAGATGGACCCGGTAATATCGCTTTTCTTTTGTGTGCCGTAACCTACTACCACTACATCGGTAAGTTGGTTTATGGCCGGCTTTAACTCTATCTGCACCGGGCTACCGTTTGCTATAAGTTCCACTTTATCATAACCGATAAAGCTTACCAGTAAGGTGTAAGGGAATTTTTGGCCGGTAACAAAATTAAACTCGCCATCGGTATTGGTTGCCACAGCATGGGTGGTCCCTTTAATACGGACCACAACACCCGGAATGGGCTGTTTATTAGTGGCATCAACCACTTTACCATATAGTTTGGAGTTGATAACAGACTGACTGCCTGTTTGCGAAAAAGCGGCAAATGGGACAAGTATCAGCAATAAAATAGCCGATTGTTTAAATACTTTAAAGGTGCGGAAAAGATATAAAAACTTGGCATGGAGATATATTTCCATATATTTAAATGTTTTATGTTAATGATTATTTGTTAGTAAAACGGAGGGATGAAGATCAGTTAGTGATTGGCGTTACAGGCTGATCTGCCATCCAAATCACCGGCAAGGCTCCCTTGCCGGTGTCATTTTAGGATATGGAGTAAATCTTATTTCATCTTTTTAAGGGGGTTAAAGCATATTGTGGAATGAATATTTTGATATTTATTTTGAATACTGCACACCTCTTCCCGAGGGGAACAAGCAAGCATCAAAAAATATCGTAAGGTTTTGTGTTGGGTTAACAACAACAGCAGTAACAGCACATGGGCTGTTGGAGAATAGCAGAACTAAATTTATTTAATCCTGTTGCAGGATTTAAAAAAGCATTCATGGTGGTATTTTTACATCGCAAATATAGAATAAATTTCATAAACTACTAATTCTATAGGAATTATATTTTTTATTTTGTTTATTTCTTACAATCTATGGCAGCAAGTACGTAAAATGCGGCAGATTTAGAATACATATTCACTGCTTTAAGCCGTTTCATGACTTTCAGGCTGTGCCTGATATTAGCTGTACAACACGCATAAGGCATTGCCTCGCCCCGGGGGCTGTTGCCACTTATGCTGAAATAATAAACTAACCACCTATTACACTTTGCCCCAGGGAAATCGCTTTTAAATATTCCAAACTAAAAATGAAAAATTAGTTCGCGCAAAGATCGCTAAGACGCAAAAAAAGATAAAAAACTACTTTGCGTCTTAGCGATCTTTGCGCGATACAACTAACGCGATTTACTTTCAAATGTGATAGCTAAAAATCTGTTATGAAATAGCGTGTTCAACTCTTCCGGTATACCCGGTATCCTTAACGCCTGATGTCAAATTTCACTTAAATATCCGTGATTTAAGTTTTCAGAATCTTCGGTTTAAAAGAGTACGTCACCTAATCACCCAAAAAAAAGTAAAGCCCCTGATGGGCAGGGGCATTTACTAACCAATTATAAACCTAAATTATGAGAAGAGTTTTAACGCTACACGCGTGGAGGTCAGAAGCGGATTTGAACCGCTGTAGAAGGTTTTGCAGACCTTTGCCTAACCGCTCGGCCACCTGACCATTACCCGGTTTACCCGGGTATCAAACTATTCAATCATTCAAAAAACAGGCGCTAACCTGTTTTCATTTTAAATTCTCAGTTCCGTTTTCATGTTCATGCTTCAGTTAATTTATCGATCAGTTAATAGTTAATAATTAATTTAAAAAAGAGGCATTCCTCATTGTACAACGGCATTTTCACTTAGCCTAAAAAGCAGGTAGGTTAACAAACACTCGCCATGCATTTGGCATTATCATAAAACAACGATTAAAAAAAGCGGCCATACTTATATAATAATCCCGGTTGCGCCCTATGATTGATGAAGATGAATTGAATACTGCTTGTTTTGGAAGCGAAAGATTAGCAACAACAACAGCGGCACCGGCCCGGGATGGTCAGGAATATAATGTGTGACTTTTTAATTATTGCTGTGTTCATGGCAGCAAATCTAGAGAAAGAAACAAGCATTGCAAATTAATTCTATAAAAACCATAGATTTTATAGAATATGACATATATTTGTAGCCGAAACGTTCTTTAAACTTATCCGGAAAGACTGAGGGAATGGCCCGGCGACGTATTAGTAACCTATATTCCTTGCATAAAAGATGCTAACTCCATTCCCCCTTGCGGGGTACAGATAAGAGAGCCCGGCTGCTTGCAGTTTTCATGGAGATAAGTGCAAAAGAAAATTAAAAACGAACAGATGAATATTTACCTGGATAATACCGCCACTATCCCACCACACTGTCGACGGTCAAATATGTTATCGGCCTAATCAGGAATAATACACGGTGGAGTGGCCGAGCGGCTTAGGCGGAGGTCTGCAAAACCTTTTACGGCGGTTCGAATCCGTCCTCACACCTCCAACGAAAAGAAATTAAATGAAAAAAATTAAACTGGTTGTTCTGCTGCTATTTTTCGGCACCGCCCTGTTTGCGCAGGAAAAGCCACTCACCATCGAAAACTATTACAAGATCAAATGGGGGCACGCGGATGAGTTTATCGCACTGTGGAAAAAGAACCATTACCCACTGCTCAAAAAACTAAAGGAAAAAGGCGATGTACTGGATATCAAAGCCGAAACACCGATACTACATAGCGGCGAGGATACCCGTTGGGATTTTAAGGTTACACTTACCTTTAAAACCGAACACCTCGCGCTGGATTACAGCATTGTTGACCCTTATAAAAAGCAGCTTTTTCCCGACCAGGAAAGTTATACCAAAGCTGAACAACAGCGATTTGAGCTTGTGATAGCCCATTGGGACGTACCCGTGGAAACTTTACCCTTGAATTAATTTCACCATGAAAAAAACATTAACCCCTCTCCTATTTTTTGCGCTATCCGTTGCTGCAACTGCCGCAAGTGCCCAATCCTTTATTGCCGAAGGTCCCTGGCGTGGTGTTTTCCACCAGGCCAATGGTGCCGAAGTTCCCTTTAATTTTGAGGTAAAAGGTAAAACAGCCGCTACCGCTAAATTGTACCTGGTAAACGGCCCCGAACACTTCGCTGCCAGCAGCATAACAACCAAAGGCGATTCAGCTTTTATAGCCTTTGACCAGTTTGATAACGAACTGGCAGTTAAAATCGACGATAAAAAGCTTAGCGGCGTACTGCGTAAAAAAGATCATAGCGGTCGTGTTACACCCGTAGACGCGACTTTTGGCGACACTTACCGGTTTACTACCGATGGGGAAGAACCTGCTGCTGATCTTTCGGGTAAGTATGATGTAGTATTCAAAGGCCGTAACGGTACAGATGAAAAAAAAGTAGGACTTTTTAAACAACAGGGCAACAAATTAACCGCAACCTTTTTAAGTATCACCGGCGATTCGCGCTACCTTGAGGGTGTGGTGCAGGGACATCAGTTCTACCTATCCTCCTTTATCGGCAGCGGCGCATCCTATTACACCGGCACATTTGATGAGCAAGGCCAAATTACCGGTACCGCCAATGGCGGCGCATTTACCGCGACCAAAAATGCCGGCGCGGCCCTACCCGACCCATATAAACTGACTTATTTAAAAGATGGCTATAAAACCTTTGATTTTACTTTACCAGATGCGGATGGCAAGCAGGTTTCCCTCAAAGATGACAAGTTCAAAAATAAAGTTGTGATCCTTACCATAGGTGGTACCTGGTGCCCCAACTGTATGGATGAGGCCGCGTTTGTTGCCCCCTGGTACCAGAAAAATAAGAACCGTGGTGTAGAGATTGTTGGTGTACAGTTTGAACGTAAAGCCGACCAGGCCTATGTAAAAAATGCCATGGAAAATTTTAAAAAGCGCTTTGGCGTAACCTATACCGAGCTATTTGGTGGCCTGGCCGATAAAAAAGCAGTAGCAGAATCTTTCCCGGCGCTCAACACTTTTCTGTCCTACCCTACCATCCTATTTATCGACAAAAAAGGCAATGTAGATAAAATTTATACCGGCTTTACCGGCCCCGCTACCGGCGAATATTATACCCAATTCATCAAAGAATTTAACGAAGAGGTAGATCAATTGCTCAAAAAAGAAACCACCTGATCAAACAGCCTAATTAATCCCAATGTAAGTTTTGAAATAACTTATCTAATCTACCGGACTTATGGAATACTTTTGCGGCAAATGATAGAGTTAAAAAATGTTACCAAAACATTCAAGAAAAAGAATAGCCAGGTAACCGCGCTTTCAAATGTGTCCCTGGTAGTACCGCAAGGCCGCATCCTTGGTGTTATAGGGGCTTCGGGGGCGGGGAAAAGTACGCTGATCCGCTGTGTTAATTTACTGGAAAAACCAACAAGTGGCCAGGTGATTGTTAACGGGCAAAACCTCACCAACCTCTCTGCATCAGAACTTGCGAAGGCAAGACGGCACATCGGTATGATCTTTCAGCACTTTAATTTACTGTCATCGCGCACAGTTTTTGAAAACATAGCTTTTCCGCTTGAATTGGATAACACCCCAAAAGCGGCGATAAAAGATCGCGTAAATGAATTGTTGAAATTGGTTGGCCTGGAAGAAAAAGCGAACGAGTACCCCGCAAATTTATCTGGCGGGCAAAAGCAAAGGGTAGCCATAGCCCGCACACTGGCTAATAACCCCAAAGTATTGCTATGCGATGAAGCGACAAGTGCGTTGGACCCTGCGACAACAAGATCAATTCTTGCTTTATTGAAAGATATCAACCAGCGTTTTAATATTACCATCTTGCTCATCACCCACGAGATGAATGTTGTTAAAGCCATTTGTAATGAAGTTGCGGTGATCAGTGACGGAAGGCTGATAGAACGCGGGTCGGTCAGCGATGTATTTTCATACCCCGACACCGTCCTGGCAAAGCAGTTTATTACATCGTCGCTTCACGCGGCATTGCCCGTTGAATACGAAGAACGTTTAACAGCAGAACCTTCCGGCAAAAATCACCCGGTGGTAAAACTCGAATTTTCCGGTCGGTCGGCCGAAGCTACTATTCTATCAGAAGCCAGCAGGCTTTTTGAGGTAGATAACAACATTATCAGTGCGCAAATGGATTACACAGGCGGCGTTAAATACGGCATTATGCTGATTGAAGTAAGCGGCACGCCCGGGAACACAAAAAATTCATTAGCTTATTATAGCAGTAAACATATTGATGTGGAGGTATTAGGCTATGTCTGAACCGATGGTATGGATGATATTAAGAGGCTTGCTTGAAACCATAGTAATGACCTTTGTATCCGGCTTTTTTGGATTTGTTATTGGCTTGCCCACCGGCGTGCTGCTGTTCATGACCCGTAAGGGACAGGTATCAGAAAACCGTTTGGTAAACGGCGTGGTATCCGTTATTGTTAATATATTCCGGTCAATTCCGTTTATTATACTCATCGTGTGGATGATTCCTTTCACAAGAGCATTGGTTGGTACATCCATTGGTGTACAGGCCGCCCTGGTACCGCTAAGCATTGGTGCGGCACCATTTATAGCACGAATGGTTGAAAACAGCCTGGTAGAGATCCCAAACGGTTTAATAGAAGCCGCAAGGGCAATGGGCGCACGTCCATTACAAATCGTGTTAAAAGTACTGCTGCCGGAAGCCTTGCCATCCATCATTGGTGCAGCTTCAATTACGCTGATTACCCTGGTAGGCTATTCGGCCATGGGCGGCGCGGTAGGTGCCGGCGGCTTAGGCCAAATTGGTTACCAATATGGCTATGTGGGCTACGATATAGTGGTAATGAACACGGTATTGGTTTTATTGGTGGCCCTGGTATTTTTGATCCAAATCTCTGGTGAGTTCATCGCAAAAAAGGTGGACCATCGTAAATAATTTAAAACATGAATATAAAAATATTAAGCAGTATAATCATACTATCCATAAGCCTTGCAGCCTGCGGCAGAAAACAGCAGGCAAACAATACCAATCATATTAAAGTGGGAGTTGAATCGGGCCCGGAATTTAAAGTAGCCGAAGTAGCCCAAAAAGTTGCCAAAGACAAATACGGACTTGACGTGGAACTGGTTCAATTTAATGACTATGTAATGCCCAACGCGGCTTTAAGCCAGGGCGACATTGATCTGAACGTGTTTCAGAATAAACCTTATTTAGATGTACAGGCTAAGCAACGGGGCTATAAGTTCGCCATCTTAGGCAACACGTTTGTTTATCCGTTGGCAGGCTATTCGCGCAAAATAAAAACCATTGATCAGTTGAAAGATGGCAGCACCATAATTATCCCGAACGACCCTACCAACAGCGGCCGCTCTTTACTGCTTTTACAAAAAACGGGGTTGGTTAAGTTAAAAGATGGTGTTGGTTTATTGCCCACAATAAATGACATAGTAAGCAATCCAAAAAACCTAAAGATACTGGAACTTGAGGCTCCGCAACTACCACGGGCACTCGATGACCAGAACGTAACCATAGCTATTATCAACAATACTTTTGCCGGACCTGCAGGTTTGGTTGCAAAACGCGACGGGATATTTGTGGAAGACGAGAAATCACCTTATGTAAATATCATCGTATCCAGGGAGGACAACAAAACCCAGGATAACGTTGCCAGGTTCGTAAAAGCTTATCAATCGCCAGAAGTAGCGCAAGCAGCGGAAGTTGCTTTTAAAGGTGGGGCTATCAAAGGTTGGTAATATATAGCTTGAGCCGAACAGATCAATTATTTTTATTGGCACGTATGATTCATACGTACTAATTTATCAGATTCAATACTTTTTGTGCCTATGAAATTTAATCGGTGAAGGTTGATATATGTTTATTGAACGATTGACGAAGTAATCATCCTTTTTTATAGACAAGCCTAATCCTTTGGTTCAATAGCTCTCAATTAGTATCATAATCGCAAACAGGCAACACTGTAAACATCCATTTTACCGGGTTGCCCCAATCTTTCGCTTTAAAGCTGGTAACGGGTACTTTAACTAAGATAGTGTTCCAACCTCTTTTTAAATAAATTTTAAAGGGGGGACGATATTCGTACCCTTCGTCAATAAGCGGCCTTTCCAGGTTGCCATTACTCCCCGCATATTTCCATGTTGGCGGCGTTAGCAGCTCCCCGTTAATCCAAATCGCACTTTTACGGTTATCCCAGGTACCCGGCTCAGGTGTATCTGTAGCATAAGAGCGCGACAGGTTATTAAACCCTATCCAAAAGTTTTTATAGCCATCGTCATCACTCCATATACGTGTGGTAGCATACCATGTTGTATTCTCTTTTGCATCGGCTATCAAACCTTTTACCAAAGGCTGCCACCAGTGCCTTAATATCATAGTACCGCCTGTTGCTGTAAAAGCTGCATTATCATTTGGTACGGCATACTCCGGTTTAAACTTTGTTCCAGGATCGCCGTGATTATCATACGGTCCGTAAAAACGCCAGATAGTACCCGCCTGTTTATAATACGGGAAGGGTAAAGTTTTAAAATATTGCTTTTTTTGATCAATTAACCGATTTTCAAATTCGGCAAATTCGGCTGCATCGGCGGTATTTGGAGCGCCAATGGCGGTTATCCAGTCCGGCTTACCTCCTCCCCGCCAACTGCGTTCGGCAAAGGCAAGCATGCCAGGATAAACCGGGTTCGTTAGTAAAACATCTTCCTGCTTTGCCACTGCCCTATCGTTCCAAACACAAATCTCGCCGCCTAACAAGCTGTTGTCCCCCTTTTTCTGATCTCCAATCCGGCGATTAAAAATGGTAACAACGCTCTCCAATGGATCCATGTGGTTAAGATATAAGTGGCGCGAGTCAATATATCTTAATTTTTTATCAATTGCCCCTTCCTTCATCCATAACTGCCTTATGGTATTGGAAGGCACATTACCGCCGGGGCTCCAGCCTATGGTGGCAACATGAAACTGGTTTACAAAGCGGCAGATCTCCGCTAAAAAATCAGGATTACTGATCTTAACCTCATCCCCGCCAATATGCAGATAGTTAAATTTATAAGTTTCACACACCTCCTTAATAATATCTTTTATGATCTTTATACCGGTATCGCTTTGCATATCGGTATTGAACGCTCTTTTAAAGGCAGCGCTATGGCCGGGCATATCTATTTCGGGCACAAACGTTATATGCCTTTCCCTACAAAAATCCATTAGTTGTTGTATATCCTGCACGGTGTAGTACATACCTTTATCACGCAGCATGAATTGGGCAGCGGTAAGCTGCGGATATTTTTTACTGAACAATCGCCAGGCGATATCCTCGGTCAAATGCAAATGGAAAACATTGAGTTTATAATGTGCCATCTGATCAATTTGTTGCTTCAATAGTTCAACCGACTGATAATTACGCCCCACATCAACCATATAACCCCGCCAGGTAAAAGCAGGCCAGTCTGTAATGTCACAGGCATCTGCAATTACATTGTCACGCAATAATTGCATCAGGGTTTGTATCCCGTTAAAAATGCCATGCGCTGTACCGGCTGTTATAACAATACTCCTGGCAGTAACTTGCAAATGGTAAGCTTCATCCGCCTGTTGGGCGGTTTTAAGTTTGGCAATATGCAATTGAATATAAGGTTTTTTACCGGTGCTATCATGGTCTGTAATTTGAATGCCTTTTGCCGCCAGTAAATTAAGCAGATAATGTTGTTCATTATCCAGCTTAGCGTCTGCAATAACGGTGGTGCAATTGTAGGTAGCGAAATAACCGGCATTCCATTGTAAAGATTTTGGCAATGGCAGCAAAACTGCTTTAGGCTGCAGGTCAAATACGTAAGGATAAAGTAAATGTTTCCATAGTAAATAACCTTCTCCCTTTAAATGCAATCCGTCGTTGGTAAGAGCTGGCTGCATTTTACCATCCGGGTTGCAAAACGCGGTATGAATGTCTATAAAAGTATAATTATTGGCCTTCGCCGCTTGCTGTAATGCGGTGTTAACTGCAATTATCTGGGCTGATTTATTGGTATGGGCCCCAAACTTATTGTATATGCTGTTAACAGGCAAAATACTCTGAACATATACCTGTGTAACAGGGCTTTGCTGGCGCAGATAGTCCGCAATAAATAATATATTTTTCACAACCGTATCGGGTGCACTATTGCGCGAAAGGTCATTTACCCCGATAAGCAGGAAAACCTTGGCCGGTTTACGATCGGCTACCTCATTAAGCCGGGCTATAACACCGGTGGTAACATCGCCGCTTATACCCCGGTTTTTGATATGCATATCTCTAAAAAGCTCGCTCCATTCTGCACCATCAGTTATACTGTTCCCCAAAAAAATAATATCATTTGAAGTTTTAGGGAGCGTTTTAAAATGCGTTAGCCGCTGCTGATAATAGGTAGTAAACACCGTATCCGGGTAAACAGGTAAATGCAATTGTGCATATCCGGCAACACTTAGCAAAAGCAGGCACCAAGTAATTATAGCCGCCTTTTTCAATTTACCATTCATGAACTGTAAATACTATTTGCTTATAATTATCTTTTTCATAAATAACACCAATTTGCTTTTTTTTAACCAAAACGAGGTCAGAGTATGCACTGTAATCACCCTTATAACCTGCCGGGCTTTTTGCTATGGTATAATTTTGCTGCCAGGTTTTCCCCTCATTGGTGCTGATGCGTAACGTTAAGTTATCCCGGTTCACCGTATCGGCATTATTACACACGGCCAGTACCGCTTTATTGCCGTATTTCCCCACGTTAAGGATGCTTCCCTGGCAAACCGGATCGGGCAGTTGGGCATCAAAATAGGTGCTGTCCCAGCTTTGTCCTCCATTGTTGCTAATGGCAATTATTCTTTGTTTTATGTTACCCAATTGGTTACGGATATTCATCATTAATCTATTGCCTGATAGTTGTGCTGCCATATTCTCGTTACCGCCAGGCATATTTACATCATCGCTCAACTTAAAGGTTTTACCATGGTCATCTGTATAATAGCCAAACGCACGCCCATCGGCATAATGCTTTTGCGGCTCACCTACGGAGTGATTGGCAGCAACATACAGGCGGCCCTTATACTGCCCTGTTGTGATTTGTATGGCATGCCCGGGAGTATTGGCATAACTACGCCAGTCTTCATTAAAATTGTAGGCTTTATTTACCTGGGGCTGCCTGGGTTTATGCACCTGTAAAGTAATATTAACCGGGGCCGACCAGGTTAATCCATTATTCACCGAGGTTTTATACCATACCTCGCGCAGCGCCATTCCCTTACGTACTTTATTTTCGGGTGCATTACCGGTGTTGTAAAATAAAAACAATCGCCCCTTTGGATATGCAGGATCGGTCATATCAACCACCGGCGCTGCATTACCCGCCTGTAAGCTATCATTAGAGGCTATAATTTGTACCCCACTCCAGGTTTTGCCTTTATCCTGGCTGCGCTTCATTACTATTTGTATGTGCCCAAAGTCGCCAGCACCGTTTACACGCCCCTCACAAAAAGCAAGCAGGTCGCCATTGGGTGCCTTTGTAATTGCCGGTATCCTGAATGATTTATACCCGTCTGATCCCGAACTAAAAACAGTAACCTCTTTTTGCTGGCCTTTTACTGCCGAAAAACCCATTACAGTGATAAATGCACATATCATTGTCCACTTTTTCATAACTATCTTATTTCTTTTAATAATTGCATACAATACCATTCCTGCCGCGGCAAATGGAACGGACCTTTAAATAAATTTCCTTTGGCAGTTTGCGCTATACTCCCATCGCGGTGCAGGTAACCAAACCATTCGCCGTTTTTAGGGTCGTGAAATTTGGAGTAAGCATAATTGTGCACCATTTGATGCCAGTTTGCATATTTTTCATTCCCGGTGAGTGTATAAGCCAACAGTGTGGCAATAATCACTTCGTTATGTGGCCACCAGAATTTCATATCCTGCCAGTATTCCTGTACCGGCTTATTATAAACATCCCTGTAATATAAAATGCCACCATGCTCTTTGTCCCAGCCTCGTTCCCACATATAATCAAGCATGGTACATCCCAGCTCAATCAAATGAGGATCATTATTACGGTATTTTGCTTCGTGTAAAATAAACCAGGCCCCTTCAATGGCGTGCCCAGGGTTTAGGGTACGACCATCTATATGGTCACTAATACTTCCGTCGGGTGCAACCTGTTCCATCACACATTTAATGTCGTGTTTTACAAAATCGGTTTCAATTTCTTTGATCCACCCGCTTATATATTCGTCACAGCGGTCGTCACCAATGGTTTCCCTTAATTGCTGTGCCGTATTAATCATGATCATGGGTACACCAATACCTTTAGCGGGGCGTGTTGATGTAAACTTAGGGGGTAATAAACCCGGTGTTGTAGCATACTCAATACATTTCCCAAACAAGTACCGGGCTTTTTCGGCAGCGGTTTCATCGCCCGAAGCTTTGGCATATGCCGCCATGGCAATTACGGCAAATGTTTCAGAAAAATAATACCTGCGTTTACGAATGGGGCTGCCATTACGTGTTACATGAAAAAACATCTGCCCATCTGTATCAAAGCAGTGTTTATTTAAAAAATCGATACCCAGGCGGGCACCGTCCAGCCATTCCTGCTTAGGTTCAACCGTATTATATAAGGTTGATAACAGCCAGGCGGCGCGACCTTGTATCCAAACGGCCTTATCATCGTCAAGCAAACTACCATCCTGATCGCGCATGAGCAGGTAACCGCCGTATTCTTCGTCAATTGACCGTGGGAACCAAAAAGGCACTGTGTCATTTAATAACTGGTGAGAATAAAACTCCTTTAATTTCAGTAAATCAGTATCAGCGTAACTCATTTATAGATGTTTTAATAAAATAAATTTTCCTTTTCATGCAGTTGCATGGTAAAAGTTGAGGCCGGCAAACCGGCTTCATTAATTAAATTGGCCCTTGTAAAAGGTTTCATGGCATAATAAATAGCCTTTATTTTTTCGCCCGGAGGCAGTGTAAGCAGTACCTGATCTTTTTTAAGTAAACCGGTACAAGCCAATTGTCGCCCCTTATCATTAATCAGCTCAAATCCAGTCAATGGCTGATGATCTTTTGTTTTTAGCTGTACAGCAAATGAAAAGTGAATTACTATCCGGTTACCCATCTGTTTGGCAACAGTTGGAGCAGGTCCATCGGCTTTAATTTGTTTTTTATAGGTATAGCGTTCGGCCAGCAAAGCAAGCCTGTTGCCTATTTCCCTTTTACGGATGGGGTGTACATTCAAAGAATCGCCAAGGTCAAAACTTACGGCCATTGCCGTATTGGGGATCTGTTTTTGCAGTGTGCGCTGTGCATCCCTGAAAGCAGGCCATGATGGGCGATTAATAGCCGACAATTGCACATAGTAAAAAGGTAGTTGGTACCCCCACTTTTGCCGCCAGCTGTTAACCATTGTTTTAAAAAGGTGTTGGTACAATTCCACATTATGCGTGTTGCTTTCGCCCTGGTACCATACAACACCCTTTACCGGAAAATGAGTTAACGGCTCAACGGCCGCTTCATAATTATAACATGGCTCATAAGTATGGCGCTGTTTTATATGGGTTGCATTTTTTAAATTAATGGCTGCCCTATCCCGGCAAAACTGCATCTCAAAATCCGACTTTTGCCAGTTGGTCAGCATATCCACCAATTTGTCATCATGTTCCATGGTATACCTGTCAATCCATGATTCGGTAGGCGAGCCACCCACGGCAACTTCAATTAAACCAATAGGAACACCCTCATCTTTTGCAATTTGCCTGCCGAAATAATAAGCAACTGCAGAAAAATCAGCGGCCGATTGTGCATTGCTCTGTTTCCATGAACCTGAAAAAAAATTTAAGCGATTGGCCTTAGCCAGCGTAACCGAATCCCACACAACAGGATCTGTCTCGGCCTGTAAATTAAGTTTGTATAAGTGCAGGTTTTTATTCCCGGCAGCCGATGCCACCGCTTCACTACCTTCGGCCGATCTGTTTAACGGAAAATACATATTGGATTGCCCGGCACACAGCCATACATCACCTATTAAAACATTTTTAATAACGATGGCCGAATCCTTAGTACTTACCTTTATTTGAAAAGGGCCACCGGCTTTGCCCGCAGCAAAAACAACATTCCACCGCCCATATTCGTCGGTTTTTGATTGTATCGATTTACCCATAAACTGCACTTTAACTACATTCCCGGCATTTGCCCTGCCATAAACCGGGATGGCCCTGTCACGTTGCAGCACCATATTATGGGTAAATACATCGGGCAATTTTAAACCGCCGAAATCGCCTGTAATACGCTGGTAAACTGTTTGGGCCAGGATAGAAGCACCCTCTTTATCGGGATGCAGGTTATCGGCAAACAGATCGGGCCGGTTATAAAGTGGTCCATCCAAATCAATCAAACCAGTTTTATTTGCTTTGGCAATGGCAGGTATAAGCCGTTGAATTTGCCAGTACCAATCCCTCGTTCCCGATTTAAACCGGGGATGCCCGCTAAAAATTGGAGTAAGCCTGCAGATAAAAATCTTTACGTTTGGGTTTGATTGTCTGACATTTTCAATAAGCCAGCTATAGTCGGCCTCAAAATCCTGGCGATGATCGGGCCAGTCCCTGGGGTCGGTATCGTTCAACCCCAAGTGAATAATGGCAATATCGGGCTTATACGCAAGTACATTGGCAAACTCCTGCGTTTTATAATACGGATTATGTCCCTCTTTTAATAGCGTGGCCCCACTATGCCCAAAGTTTTCTACCTGGTATTTATCGCCTAATAACACCTGCAGTTGGGCGGGATAACTATCCTGTGCCGGATTGGCCAAACCATAACCATACGTTACCGAATTACCAATACAAGCTACTTTTATACCCTGGCTTTGAGCAAGCGCCCGCGTATTTAAAAACAAAAATATCATCGGCGTTAACACCCAAAGGCGCCTGTTCTTTAATCTCATAACCTTTCTCTTTTTCATTGAAGCATAAAATATTATGCTTTCACATATTCATCATTAACAGGTTTCAGGAAATAAAGCTGCATAATTAAAGCTATCAGCACAACGCCGGCCAGCATGGCAAAATCGGCCCCCAGGTGCCCTGCATCAGATGATTTGCCCAACATATCGGTGATAAAAGCACCAAAAAATACCCCGGTCATATTCATTATACCATAGGCAGTTGCCCTGTATTTTGCCGAAACAAACTGGCAAAGTATAGGCATATTATTGGCATCAAATAGCCCGAAACCCAAACCAAAGCAAACCCCGGCCCCAATAACATTTAAAAGCGAGTGACCAAATCCCAGCAGCAATAGGGATGGAATGGTTAGCGCCAATCCTATGGCGCTGGTAAACACCCTGCCACGTTTGTTTTTTTGAACCCATTTGTCTGATAATATCCCACCGAATATGACACCCAGAAAAGATGAAGCAGCAATAGTTACCGTAGATAGCGGCCCCGCCTGCGCCATGGGTATATTTAAATTTTGAGCAAAAAGCGTTGGCAACCAGTTTTTTGTAGCCCAACCCGGCAAGCTTGAAACCGCAAAGTAAAAAAGTATCACCCAAAATGCTTTGTTGCTTAACAAGGTCGCGATGCCTTTAAACAGTGTGGTTTTTGCCGGCAAAGGATGCGTTGCAGTAACTGTAACATCTACAGATTTTTCTTTCTCTTTTAAAAACAAGATCAATACCAGCGAATACGCCATTCCTACTACGCCAAAAGACTGAAAAGTAGTTTGCCATGAAAACGCGGCAGCGGCGGTTGCACCAAAACCTCCCATGGCCTGCCCTACGTAAAGCCCGGTCATGTGTACGCCTATAGCCAGCGACCGGGTTTTAGCGGTATGAAAATCGGCTATTAATGATAGTGCCGCCGGAATATACAGGGCCTCACTGATACCCATAATGGCTCTTAGCCAATAAATTTGATTAAAAGTGGTGGCATACCCCATGGCAAACGTTACCCCCGACCAAACAAACAAACTATAAACAATAAGCCATTTACGGTTAAACCTATCGGCAATAATTCCCGAAACGGGACTCATTAAACCATATATCCATAAAAAAACGGCCATTAAATACCCAAAATTGGTGGCCGACCGAAGCTCGGCTATATCTAACTGCATGGCAGGTTTCATTACCGAAAGCATTTGCCTATCCATGTAGTTTAATAAGGCAACTCCCCATAATAAGCCAACTAAAACCCAGGGATAACTTTTTGTATATTTCATTTAGTGTTGAATTTACCCCTGGTAACAGCAGGTGTACGAGTCCCCGGTTTTATCTCGCCTCCCGGAATAAAAATTTCATTCCCCCATTTTACCGCAGTAGTGGTTACCTGGCCGTAAAAGGGTAATACGCCCAGTTTTCGCCAGGAGTTAGCCACGGTATTATATATATAAACATCTTTGCTAAATCCGGGATGATGATTTAGCAATTCTATTTTTTCCCGTTGAATGCGTTGTTTCTCCTCGTTGTTTTGTGCATGTGCTATGAGCGAGTTATAGGTTTCTATCCGGTGAAAAACATCTCCTTTATCGCCTCCTATCAGTATTATATCTGAGGTGCCTCTGGCTACGCCGGTGGCGGCCGAAATGTTGGTTGTATGTAACCCGTCGCCTACATTTTTAAGTCTGATCCATTTTTTATATTCGGGATCATAACAAAAAGTGCTGTTATGCAAAGTACTGATACCTGATGCCGTACTGCTACGCCCACCTATCACATATACACAAGGGTACTTCCCGTTTGATTGCGTTAATGCAACCGAATGTGACATGGCTATTGGCAGCGGCGGCAATGCTTGCCATAGTGCGTTTTTATCAGCAAGATTAAGCGTAAAGCATTGCGCAGTGGGTTTACCTTCGCTCTCTCCGCCTATTAAATAAATTACCTGGTCAATACTCGTCATACAGGCATTAGCCAGCGGAACGGGAACTGGCGGTAGATTGGTAAACATCACTTCCTGCCTTACGGCATCCCAGCGCATCATAAAGGCCTGCTCACTACCAGTGGCGTCTTCTGTTTCGCCGCCAACACATACAACACCATCATTTACAGTGGTGCTTGCTCCATAAGCGGTTTTCTGTTTCAGGCAAAATGTTTTAACCGGCTTAAGCCAGTCAAAACGGCCCGCTGCATTTTTCGCTAATACATAAATATCGTCAAAATGCTGTTTTTTACCGCCTTGCCAGGGCATAGCGCCATCTGCAAAGTTAGATCCCCCGGCAATTAATAAAGCATTATTGCTTACCCCGGTAAAAACACCGGCCAAACCCAACTGTTTTGACATGCCGGCAGCAGCCGGTAACTGAGCCGCAACCGACCAGCTTATGGTATTTAAACTTTCCTTTTGTGCAATGGCTTTGCCAGGCATTAACATAAAACTGTTTATAATTAAAGGTAGAAGGATAAAGGATTTCATAAGTTAAAGGCTTATGGCCTGCGAGTTGACTTAAACTCATCAAAACCTACTTCAGAAACATCTAATTTAAAGCTTTCAAACTGTTGTTTGCTCATATTTGCTATAGGCAACCTAAATTCTCCCAGGTCTACCCCCACCAGTTTCATATATGCCTTGCCAACCGAGATACCGCCATATTTACCCAATAGGCGAATCATATCAATAGATTGTTGCTGCAAACGCTGTGCTTTATCCAGCTCATTATGGTTAAAGGCATCAATAAGCGCATGATATAGTGGGGCCGCGTAATTAAAGGTACTCCCTACAGCTCCCTTAGTACCCAATGCCAGGGCCGAAAGCATATTTTCATCGCGCCCCCAAAGCATGTCATATTTACCGTTCTGGTAAGTTAAACAGCTTTGAAAATCCATAAAATCCTCGTGGGTATATTTGATGCCTGCAAAATTGGCAACGCTGCCATCCAATGCCTTCAACAGGTCAATCATAGCAATGTTTACGCCTGTTAGCACCGGGATATGATAGTAATAAACAGGCATATCGGGCACACTGGCGGCAACTGCCGCACAAATTTTTGCCAGTATCTGGGCATTAGCCGGTTTAAAATAAAAAGGCGCTGTTAACGATACACCGTATAACCCAACCTGGGCAGCATGTTTTGCCAGATCAATACAATCGGCAATGCAGGTACCACCTAAAAGGGCCATTACTTTAAAATCGGGATCGTGGCTGGTAGCTGCGGCCCAGGCTTCCGTTACTTGTTTTTTTTCATTTAAAGTTAAGGAAACCCCTTCGCCGGTTGAGCCATTTATAAATGCGCCGGTTATGCCATTTTGTTTAAGAAAAGAGTAGTAAGCTGGAATAATATCCACGTTTAGTTCACCCTGATCATTTAATGGTGCAAATGGAGCGCTTATTAGTCCCTGTAAGTGTTCTATTTTCATGTACTGTATTTTAGATAGATGAGCGCTTAAATTGCGCCCGGTTATATTGATGATAAATACCCTTACCGGTTTTGGTTCCCGGTAAGGGTGCTGATTTAGTTAAAATGACGCGTAACCTGTTGTTTGTGTTAGGTCGCGGTTATTGGTAAGTGATGTTCTGTCAATAGGCCAATAAAGTGCGTATGCTTGTGAAGGTAATAATGTAGTATGTTCATAAACATAACTATCGCCCATACGGCGCAAATCATACCACCTTTTTCCTTCAAAAATAAATTCAAGCAGGCGTTCCTGTAAAATAGCTTCCTTAGCGTTACCATCAACAGCCTGGTTAGGATATCCCTGAACACCGGCATTATAATTAGCACCGTAAGCCCTGGCCCTTACCAGGTTTATTTCGGCAGTTGGGTCCTGCCCAAGGGCTATCTCGGCTTCAGCCTTCATCAGTAACAGATCGGCGTAGCGGTAAACCGGCCAGTCGTTGTCAATTGTTCTTGAACCAGCATTTTGCTCACCGGCAAACTTATCTACAAAACAACCGGCAATTTTATAGGTACCACCTGTTTTGGTATAGGCAGGTTGAATAGTAGCCAACGCACGGGTATCATTAGTGTTAAATTGCCTGAACGCAGCAATTTTTACCGGTGCCCTTAACAGCCCTCCCCAGTTATCGGTAGTAACAGTAAACTGACGGTTAGTTAATGAGTCGCTAAAATTAATGATAAGTGAACTTTGAGGTACAAAACTACCCGAAACAAAACCCATGCTTGCTTCATTAAGCTGATAGCGGATAGCAAAAATTATTTCGTTGTTGCCGCGGTTGGTAGTAGGGAAAACGTTAGCATATGAAGGCAATAATTGTAAAGCGGCAACATTGGTTTGTATATCAGTTAAAGCTGCTTTAGCTATAGTTGCATCAGCTATGCCACCTCCGCGATAGCTTGTCCAGAGGTAAACATCGGCCTTTAACATTAAGGTAGCCGATTTTGACCAGTAGCCTTTTGCATTTCTGAAAGAATAATCGGCACCAAAACTGGTTACAGATTTATCTATATCGGCCTTTATTAAAGCCAGCACATCACCGGCACTTGAAGCCGCCTTGGCTAAATTTGAAATATCAATTGATGTACCTGTTGTAGGTTCTGTTTGAATAACTACACCACCCCATGAACGGTATAAATGGTAATAGTAAAAAGCACGCATACCGTAGGCAATCCCCAGGTAATAGTTTTTATTTGCTGTTGATACCACCGTTGTGCTGTTTAACTTAGATATCAATAAATTAAGCTGACTAATATTGGTGTAGAAACCTCCAAAGCCGCTTACTCCCGGATTATCCAGGTTCAGGTTTTGGGTCCAAAGGCGTTCCAGGCCTTGTGTTGCCTCCCCGGTAAAAGTAGAGCTGGAGCCCGGATCTGTTGCAAATATATCGGCACGCATCTCGCCCAATGTTTGGAAAGCCGAATTGTTATTGCGGAAAAGTGTGTGTACACCCGCAACAAATGAATCAAACTGATCGGCAGTTTTCCAAAAGTTGGCATCGCTCACACTACTCACCGGCGATAAATCCAGCTGCTTTCTGCATGAGGTTGACAATACCAGTATCCACAGACCTGATAATATGATAGTTATATACTTTTTCATACTTAATTGATTAAATATTTTTAAAATGATGCCTGGATGCCTAATACAAATGTTTTTGGAGTAGGATAAGTGCCGGCGTAAATACCATTGATTGTTGTACCGCCCGGAGTGATAGGAGGCTCTGGCGCAGCGCCCGAAAACTTCTTGATATAAAACAAGTTATCGGCGCTTACATATAATTTTGCTCTTGACAAAACCTTACTCTGGCTAACCAATGATTTCGGAAAATCATAAGAAAGGGTAATCTCCCGGCACGCCAGGTAATTTCCGCTTTCATACAAACTGGAATTGTTGCCGTTTAACACACCGCTCGCATTATTGCCACGGGTATAGTTTTGTTTTGAACCAACTACCTGATCTGCATAATATGCTTTGGGTACAGTAGTATTGGTATTGTTGGGCGACCATGAGTTTAATATCTGGGTGGTATAGTTAAAGGTTCCCTGGTAACCACCCAAAGTACGGGCCAGTAAATCATTATAAATTGTGTTACCTGTGTTATACTCAAACCGTGAATAAAGCGAAATGCCTTTATATGCGGCACTAACATTAAACCCACCGGTCCATTTTGGATAGATATTACCCAAATAAACCTGGTCCCTGGAGTCAATAATACCATCGTTATTTACGTCTTGCCAGTTCACATCACCTGGGGTAATATGGCCTCCGGGGCCTGCCGGCAGGTTGGGGCCGGTAATACCTGCAATATTATCAATACGGTTACCGGCAACAGCCGAAACCTCCGCCGCATTTTTAAATATGGATACCTGCTTATAGCCATATATATTGCCAAGGGACTGCCCTTCCTGTATACCGCCTACCCATACCAACTGGCCGCTTTTAGGATCAAATATCTGAAGCCCTCCCTGGCGGTTATTTGCATTACCATTATAAGGCAGTTTTAAAACCTTATTTTTAACAAACGAAGCATTGGCACCTACATCTAACCTTAAGCCATTGGGCTGATTGATAATGTTGGCTTTAATGGAAAACTCGTAACCTTTGTTTTGTAAGGTACCCAGGTTGGTTTCAAGCGTTGAGAAACCAGAATAACTTGGCAGTGGTAAATTTGTAAGCAAATCGCTGGTTTTTCTGTTGTAATAGTCAAACAGCAGGCTAATTCTATCGTTTAAAAAACCAATATCGGCACCCACATCAAAAGTTTTACTTTTTTCCCAAACCAGGTTAACATTGGTTGGCGCAGCATTATAAAAAGCTCCGTTGCCGTTATATAACGTGGTTGAACTATATAAACCCTGTACATCATAGTTACCCAATGGGCCAATATTACCGTTTGCCCCATAACTTACACGTGGTTTTAAAGAGGATACAATTTTCCCAATCCCAAGATCTTTATAAAACGTTTCGTTATGCACATTCCAGCCGGCAGAGAAGCCCGGGAAATAACCAATCCGGTTTTGCGAAGCCAGTTGCGAAACACCATCCTCACGTAATACCGCTGTAAGCAGGTAGCGTTGATCATAATCATAATTTAGACGGGCAAATGACGAGATGATGCGGTTTTGTAACTTATAGCCGGTATTTGATCCAACAGGAAAAAGTGTTGATGCATTTGCGGTAGAGATATTATCGGTTGCCGCATTCTGCCCGTCAATCTGAAAATACAGTTCTTTCTGATCATAATATTCGGCACCCAGTAATATACTCAGATCATGCTTTCCAAATGATTTGGTATAGTTAAGCGTTGCATTATACGTTTGCTGAAAAACACGGTCATAATTAGTTATAGCATCCCTTGCAGTACTGCTGTAGGTATTGTTGAGCAGGTTGGCATAAGTTTGGGTAGCTTCCTGAAAAGACTGGTTGGTTCTTTGATTTAAATAACCATTACCCGAAACTTTTAAATATAAATTGGGTAAAATATCCCATTTTAAAGCCGCGTTTACGGTAATACGGTCCACCTCGTTAGTGCGTTGTAACTTCCCTAACCAGTAAAGTGGATTACCATCAGTTACGGAGTTACCCGGATTAGGTTGTGTTTGTGCAGCATCTAACCAGGGATTAAATGTTGGCCAAAGGGCCTGTGTTCTGTAAAGTGAGCTCACTTCTGAATTACCTACCACACCAATCTGTGATGAGGTTGAAAGCGTGGTACCGCTGCTGATTTCCAGATTTGGCTTTATTTTATAAGAGCCATTGAAATTACCTGAGTAGCGATTATAGTTGGTTCCCACAATGGTACCGTCTTCATTGTAGTAATCTAAACTGGCAAAATATCTGCCTTTATCGTTGCCGCCCATGCCAGTTAAATAATGGTCCTGGGTATGGGTATTTCTGAATAAAAGTTTTGAAATTTCTTTACTATGATCTTTAAAAATAATCTTGTTACCCGGATTAGCCGGGTCATCCATATCCTGCCAGCCCTGTTGTAATAAGTTAACATTGGATGAGTTTTCGGCCCGTATATCAAAAGAATTTAAACTTGCGGCATCAGTTAATAAACCATACCCACGGGTAGCGTTAATAGCGCCCAGCGTACGGCCAGAATTGATACCACCTAACCTGCCGTAATAAATATAATCCTTAGCATCTAAATACTGATAACCTTGCCTTTGCTGGTTATATCCGCCTGTAAACTTGTAAGTAAGCTCTGAGGTGCCATTTTTACCTTGTTTGGTAGTAATTAAAATTACCCCATTATTTGCCCGCGCACCATAAATTGCTGTCGAAGCCGCATCTTTTAACATATCAACAGAAGCAATATCCTCGGCCGGTATATCATTAAATGCCCGGATAATACCATCAACCACTACAAGCGGTGCACCTGGGGCATTTATACTTGCCCCGCCTCTTAGCTGGATAATAGGCGTTGCACCCGGCGTACCGCTGGGACTTACCACCTGCAAACCAGATATAGTTCCCTGCAGGGCGCTACCTATATTGGCACGCGGCGCGGTAGCAAGTACCTGATTATCTAATTTGGCAACGGCGCCGGTAACACTTTTTCGTGATTGTGTTCCGTAACCAACAACCACAACCTCGTTAAGCGCTTTATTGTCGGGCTTAAGCGAAACATTGATAGTTGTTTTATCGGCAACCTTAATTTCCTGGGTAGTATAGCCTAATATACTAAATACCAGTACATCACTGGGCGCTGCTTCAATGGTATACGTACCATTAATAGCGGTGGGGATACCCCTTGTAGTCCCTTTTACCATTACAGTAACCCCGGGTAATACGCCATGGTCATCATCGCTGGTGACCTTGCCGGAAATTTTAATGGCTTGGGCATGTAATAACGTACAGAGCAAAACGCCTGCAACCGTTGATAATGCTTTGAAGAAAGTAAATTTTAGGTTCATAATTGATCTTTTAATTTTGAATTATGTCATACATAATGCAATTATATGTAATGAAATGATTCTTTCCAAATAATTAAGTCAAAAAAAATAGACTTGATTATCTGAGTGTTATAAGTACACTCTTAAATTTTTGAAAGAAAACAGAGGGAATATGAATTTACCAGGAAAGTGCTGCCTTGTCTTAACGCTACAGGCCGGGACTGGCTATGACCAGCTACAATGCTCTTAAGATTTAACAAATATTGGGGCGGATACGGCTAATTCGGGTTAGGAGATTGAATTAAGCTTGTTTTTTTGCGCCCGATTAGTTTGCCGGGAGTACATTAAACCGCAAACAACCAATATCGCGCCAACCGTACCAAACAGTGTAACCTGCTCATGAAGAATAAGGATTGCCATTATATAGCCTAAAACCGGGGTTAAGAAAAGCCAACCGCCGGCTTTAACCGGATCTTTAAGAACCAGGTTTAACCATAACGAATAAGCAACTATAGATACCGGCACAACCAACCAGATAAATGATAAAGCAAAGTTCAAATCTAATTTAATAAAGCTATTGGCCCGGTTGAGCCATATAACAGGCAAGAAGAAGAATCCACCTATGGTAATTTGCCAGCTGTTTACCGCCATTCTGGGCAAATCCATTTTATTTTTTGAAAAATATATACTTCCCGAAGAGAGGGCTGTGATACCGGCAATCAAAGCCATTAGTCCTTTAAAAGTTACATGGCTGTGCATAAGGTTGGGTATCGAGGCCAGTACTAAACCGGAAATGGAGATCACGATGCCAATCCATTGCCTGGCTGATGGTCTTTTATCAAGGAAAACCGCCGAGAGCAAAATAAGGATCAATGGATTAGTGGCCGTTGCCAAACTAATAAGCCCGGCCGAAACCGTTTGAATCGCAATAAGGTAACCCGTCATATATAGTGTCACGTTACATAGGCCTAAGATCAATAAATGTCGCCACTCACCAATACGCGGCCATCTGTTGCTTTTTCTCTTAATAATGTAGATATAGGTGAGTAAAATGATGCTAACCAATGCGAATCTTAAAAAGGTTAACAAAAAAGGATCAGCCGACCGTACGGCAAACTTGGTGGCTATGGTAGCAGAAGCCCAGAAAAAAGCGAATAACAACCCTTCAATGATATCCATCTTAAAAGTTCAGTAAGGTATCAGTAATTAAAGTATTTGGCATGATAGATGATTTAGAACCTGTTTAAGTTTCTTTCAAAATATTTTTATACACTCCATTGAGCACATATACACCCGTAATTATAACAAACTGATTGTCAGTGTATATCCCCCCCCACACACAACACCCTCGCCACCGTCATTGCGAGGTACGAAGCAATCCCCAAATTACAGAGTCGCTGTGCAAATCCGCCCTGTAATTTGGGGATTGCTTCGTCGTTCCTCCTCGCAATGACGATCTTTTTATTTATTTTAAAACAGGCTCTGAGCAATATCAATTATAAAGGGATAGATCAAAGGTATATGTAGCTTATTAAAATTGATACCGGCATTTCGCCATACCATTTAAGCTGCTTATAGAATCACCTAATTTCGTTTATATTTGATTGTGCAAAAGTTTACATTATTGTATTATGTATTACATGATGCAATAATATGAAATTTAACTATACCTTTGTCCCAATATTTAATAACTGATTCCAGATTTATAACTTTTGTTAGTACCTGGTTGAGGATTGCATATTAAACTACATGAAATCTAACGATCTTATTGAAAGCATTAGAAATATCGATACCAGTTCCCTTGTTGACAGGGTTGAAAAGAATTTGATTGAGCTTTTTATAGAAAAGAACTTTAAGGTTGGGGACACTATTCCCAAAGAGCTTGAACTAACCCAGGCAATGGGTGTTAGCCGCACTGTAATTCGCGAGGCCTTACTCCGGTTACGAATGATGGGCTTGATTGATTCCAAGAAAAAAAGGGGAGCCGTGATTACCAGCCCTGACCTGATCTCGATTCTTGAAAAAAGCATGAATCCCCAAATATTAGATATTTCAACCCTAAAAGAGATATTTGAAATGCGTTTGTCATTGGAGATAGGAATGGCCGATTTTATTATTGAGCGGGTAACGCCTGAAGATATTGCTGAATTAAGGGCTATTGTTGCTGTTGAGCCCAATGAAGCGCAGGCTGAAATATTTTTAGTAGAACAGGAAATAAAGTTTCACGGTAAGTTGTACGACATAACCGGAAATGAGACCCTAAGGAAGTTTCAAAAAATGCTGTTGCCGGTTTTCAATTATGTACATCAAAGCGGCCTGCTCAAAAAGCCGGTAACTTTTAAAAAGTTTGTTTCCCATGCAGGCCTGGTAGATTTAATAGAAAACGGATCAGCAGAAATGCTTAGGAATGGAATGCGAAACCATTTAGAAAATCATTTTTCCCGATTGTTTGAATAACATGAGTGATAAGTAATTCATAGTTAAACTAATAAATATAAGTGTTTTAAACCGCACTTATTTTACTTCGCAAAAGCTATCTTAAAGCTAACTACCTGTTTAATACACCTGGCCGGCTTCTTCTCGTCCTGCACAATAATGCGAAATGGGCCATCGGCCGGGAGTAAAGGTTTTCCATCTACCTGGTTAGCAAGTATGATCACGCGATCTGTATAGCTTTTGTCAAGTTCTGCCAAAGCAAACGTTACCTGGTAACCATCACTGGCATCAACCAATAAATATTTAGTTAGGTTTTCGCCCTTCAATTCGGGCCCCATGGTAACACCTGCTTTTTGTAACAGGTCGGCAACAGGCACGCCCGAGTAGGTGTGGTCTTTACCGTCCCTGTCTTTTCTTACTACGGTGGTTTGATTGAACTTCTGCAGGTCTTCATTATTAATAGTCAGCGGAGTAGCAACCTCTCCGGTTATTTTTACTGCGGCCTGTTGAGATTGCGCTATGGTAAGCAAAGGCAAAAGGCTCAAAAAGGCCAGAGCGGTAATTAAAGATATTTTTTTCATGGTATATTATTTATTTGAGGCAATACGTAAACGAGGGTTGGAAAATGCGGGGTTACTGATGAAAGTTGAATCGGTTAACATGTTTAAAAAAGCGATCAGCTCTTTTTTTTCTTCGGGTAATAGCTTTAATGATGTGCCACCAATTTCATTAGACTCTCCCTGTAAAAAGGAACTTAAAGAAGCGGATTGTTTGATGTGATCGCTATAGTGGTCTATTACCTCTTCCATTGTTTTAAAGCGGCCATCATGCATATAGGGTGCGGTAAGCGCAATATTCCTTAACGTTGGCACTTTGAACCGTCCGCGATCTGCGGGTAAGCCTGTTAAAGTTTCTATACCTTCATCTTTGGGAATACTATCCAGGCCATTGTTATGAAATAACTCCATGTAGGTTTTGGCGCCCCCATGGCAATGTGCACAGTTAGCACCACGGATACCTTTTTCGGGCTGCGGGAACTGGTTAAATAAGGCCATTCCTTTTTGTTCCAGCTCATTAGGCTGATAAGCATTTCTTAAATATTGGTCATAGCGTGAATTAGCCGAGATCAGCGTACGCTCAAATTGGGCGATGGCTTTCACAATACGGTCGCCATTAATCAGGGTGTCGCCATAAACCAGCTTAAATAATGCAGGATAGGATTGAATACGACTAAGCTTTTGAGCGGATATAGTTAAAGATTGCCCCATTTCATGCGGGTTACTTAAGGGGGTAGCAGCCTGCTCTTCCAGGCTGGCCGCACGGCCATCCCAAAAGAATTTCCTTGTCCAAAGCAGGTTAGCCAACGACATCGAATTTCGGGTTGATAATACATGGTCAACGCCTTCGCTCAATGCTTTACCATCTGTAAAGGCTTTCTCTTGCCTGTGACAGCTTGAACAGGACAATTTATTGCCAGCCGAAAGCGCTGTTTCATAAAACAGAAGGCGACCGAGGTAAACGCCTTGTTTAGTTGTAGGATTATCAGCAGGAACATTAATACGATTGCCGAAGTTAGCCGGATAGACCAATTGAAAGGAACCAGTGGGGATAGGATCTTCGTAATAAGTCCAGGCTGATAATCCAATGGTGAGGGAGAACAGAAACGCCAGTACACCAACTTTAGATAAAGATGTATACCGGTTTAATTTCAATTTATATCGTTCTATCAACACCTCAAATGATCAATTAATAGTTAAACATCAGGTTAACAAAGTAATTTCTTCCTTCTTCGGGGTAACCTTCTACAAGTGTATAGTTACGGTCGAATAAGTTGTTTACACCGCCTTCTAAAGATAATCCTTTTACCAAAGTAAGGTGTGCTTTTACATTACTTAAATAAAACGCGCCGGATGTTGTGCCGTAACTGGTGCTATATCTTTTTGAATTATACTCTTCAGATGCCAGCACGTATAATTTGGCAACAGGCGAATATTGTATCGACGCAAACACCTTATGCTTGGGCACATCTGTAAAATAGATTTGAGGGGCCGACAGATTGTTACGCACGATGAGGGTATAATTGGCGTCCACTCTTAATTGCGTGTTAATTGGGTAACCGGCGGCAAATTCTGCGCCATAATATTCTGCCCGGCCAACGTTTTGCACCTGTGAAAGGTTTACGTGCGTGGTAGGATCCACAGCTACATTATTAACGGTTTGGATACTATTATTGATCTTACTGTAAAAGCCGGATGCCTGTAAGGTTAATTTACTGCCAATAAGCGTATGATAGCTCAAATCATAATTTAAGGCGTCCTCTGCTTTCAAATCGGGATTGGGAATGGCTGTGCCTAATTTAAAGGAATAGCGATCCTTGATGGTCGCAAACCGGGTTTTACGCGCCACAGAAAAGCTAAGTGAATTGGTATCATCCAAATCATATTGAACAAGGCCCTGCACATTCCACGCGCTGTTTCCGCCACCGGGCAGGTCAGAAATTACGTTGTTGCTGTACAGCTGCGCCTGAGTATTACGCCTGTCATTAAAACCTACACCCGCATTTACCTTCAGGGCCGACGTAATATGGTAGGTGTCTTCTGCACCCGCGTAGAAATTATTATCAGCATCACGCCGCGTTGGTTCGCCTACGTTGTGTTCCCGGTGCACATCCTGTTTGTATTGCCCCACAACGCTAAAGCTATTATTCTTGATATCAGTATTCTCAAATATCACGCTGCCTCCCAATGTGTAATCATTATAAATACTTTTAAAGGCATAAGGTTTGGTAATGGTGCTATAGTTTACATCGTCATAACTGTCAATCTCGTTTTTAAACTGGCTGTAATACCAGCGGGTTTTAATCACATTAGTTGCATTGATCTTGTTGTTGCTTAACAGGTACAGGCCCTGGGTATCCCAGTTAGGCCATTTCCAGTAACGCGGTTTGGTGAGTAAAGAATTTTGTGGGTCGTTGCCCGCGTATACGGGTGTACCTTTTGTACCATGATGGTAACTATAGCCAATAGCATACTCCTGCGATGCCGTTGGCGTAAATCCAACTTTGCCGCTTACATCAATATCGTTGCTGTAAGAATTATCCCGGTGGCCGCCATCTTCATTTTTAACCGGTGTAAAAGATGATGAAAGCGGAAAATAATCGCGTTTTAATTGCGAAGCAGAAACCTGGTAATAAAACTTACCTAAGTTAGACCCAATGTTTGTATTAAGGCGGTAGCCGCCGTTAAGGTATCCGGCAACCGCGTTCAGTTCAAAAGGGTTTGCAGGTTTGCGGCTCACCAGGTTTATCGCTCCGCCTTCGGCATTTGGCCCGAATAATACGGATGAATAACCTTTAGAAATATTAATCTCCGACAGGTTAAATGTATTATACCTTGCCAAATCCACATAACCATCGTAAGGTACATATAAAGGGATCCCATCTAAATAAACAGGAACCTGGCGGATATCAAACCCACGTACATTTACAGCCGACTCATTTCGTGGACCAATGGCTGTAAGGGTGACACCGGGCAATAAACTCAAGGCATGCGATACATCGTACCGGTTATATAAATTAAGCGTACCGGCGCTTAGCTTGTTGCTTCTTAAACTGTCTTTGGTGCCTATAATATTAACCTGGCCAAGTTGGAAGACATGTTTGCTTGTATCTGCAACCTGCGCATTAGCCTGCACGCTAAAAAAACATGATAAGATTAATAGGATAATTGTAAATAAGGGTAATGTTAGCTTCATTTTTATAGTTTTCGTTATGCTTTTTTATATATAACGCTAAGCTATAGAAAAGCTTCTATTTTTTATTATCCTTTCATTAAAAATTCAATTGTTTAAAGTTTTTCTTCGTGCCTACCCATGGCGGCTTGTAAAAAGATTGGTCATCCTGAGTTCTAAAATTCCGCGAAATTCTGAAGGTGGAATGGCAATATAAAGCTATGTCATTGCGAGGAACGAAGCAATCGCGAACTGTACAGATCCGCCTTGTATAGCATGCGATTGCTTCGTGCCTCGCAATGACATGGTGGACTTGTAATGGGTAGTTGTAAAATCCGCGGCCTCTGAAGGTAAAAATAACAAACCGGCGAAAAACTTACGAAGTTTTAAAAACTTCGTAAGTTTGGGATCTACAACTTGTCATGAGCAAGCACGAAGCAATCTACTTAAGCCGACCGGGTGGCCTTTTCAATATTATCCCACATTTCGGCCGGGATCATTTCAAGCGCGTTGAACTGGCCGGCACCTTGCAACCACTCTCCCCCATCGATGGTAATAACCTCTCCGTTTATATAACCCGAAAAATCGGACACCAGGAAAGCGGCCAGGTTAGCCAGTTCCTGCTGCTCACCTACCCGTTTAAGGGGTACCCTGTTCTTAAAATCAAACTTTTTGGCCATATCTCCCGGAAGCAATCGGTCCCATGCCCCTTTTGTAGGAAATGGGCCTGGCGCAATGGCATTGGTACGTATGCCATGCCTGCCCCACTCAACCGCTAAAGAGCGGGTCATGGCCAACACGCCTCCCTTTGCACAGGCAGACGGCACCACATAGGCCGAACCGGTAAAGGCATAGGTAGTAACAATATTCAATATATTACCAGGTATTTTTTCGCCAATCCAGTATTTACCCAAAGCCAATGAGCAATTGGCAGAACCTTTTAAAACAATATCAATGATAGCCGAAAACGCGTTTGCCGATAAGCGTTCGGTAGGCGAAATAAAATTACCGGCTGCATTGTTTAAAAGCGCATCAACCCGGCCAAATGTCTCAATGGCTTGTTGCAGCATTTTTTCAACTTCGTCATATTTCCTAACATCGCAGGAAATGGGTAATACCTTGCCACCTGTTTCGGCTTCCATTTCGGCAGCCGTTTGTTTCAAAACATCCAATTTACGGCTGGTGATTACCAGGCTGGCGCCTAATTGCAAAAAGTAAGTGCCCATTGCCCTGCCAAGCCCGGTTCCGCCACCTGTAACTATGATGGTTTTTCCCTTCAGGGCATTTTCCCTTAGCATACCACCGGCAGTTGCGGGATTGAATGGCGTAGCATTATTTGGAGTTTCCGGATCTGTCATCATCAATTAATTAGCAGCAGTATTTTTTGATTTTAAATTTTGGATCATCATTTGCAATCCCTGCCTGGTTGCAGGTGCCCACCATTGCTCCAGCATCTTATTTAAAGTATCGGTTTGATCGACTTTTAACTTATTGATCAGCTCCTTACGTAAGTTAAGCTTACTTTGGCTCCAGGTAACCGGGTTAAGCTTCATGTAAGCTGTTACCTTTTCAATAGCGGCATTCATCAAGCCACCCGGCGCGCTGATTTCATCAATCAACCCCGCTTCAAGCGCTTCATCTACCTGCAGCAATTTCCCCTCCATTAAATATTGATAAGCTTTACGCTGACCAAGCCAGAAAGCATACAGATTAAAAACGCTATCGGGCACAATAATACCAACAGGGATTTCATTTAAGCCGATGATGAATTTACCCGTAGCCATTACCCGGTAATCGCAACAAATAGCCAATATGCAGCCACCGGCAGGGCTATGCCCGCTTATGGCCGCCACTAACGGCTTCCTGAAAGCTGTTAAAATATGTTGCAGTGCCAAAAAATCGATCCAAAATTCACGACTTTGGCTTTCATTATATTCATAAGCCTCAATCAGGTCTATCCCCGACGAAAAAAAGCCTTCCTTCCCGGTTAAGATCACCCCGCCTACATTGTCATCATTCTCCAGCTTTTTTATGCAGTCGGCCAGTTCTTTAACCATCTGGTGGTTGATGGCATTTGAACGCCCCCTATCCAATGTTATCACCACCAGTTTGCCCTGTATTGTTGTTTGAAATGTACTCATCGGCTTATTCAGTTTACAAACGTTGGATTTTCGTTCACTTCGCTGGGGTACATTTTATCTATTTCGGTCTTGTACTTTTCAGCAATTACTTTTCGTTTCATTTTACCAGTTGGCGTAAGTTCCCCGCTGTCTATAGACCATTCATTGGATAACAATGTTATTTTCTTCACCTGTTCAACATGGTTAAACTCGGGATTATAAGTATTGATGATGGATTGATATAGCTCTATCACCCTGGCATCTTTAATTAACTCTTTGTTGGATAAAAATGGGATCTCATTTTTATCGCACCAGGGCTTTAAATGGGTGTAAGAGGGTACGATCAACGCGGCAACAAACTTTCTTTCGGACCCAACAACCATCATTTGCTCAATGAAATAATTTTCTTTCATCTTGTTTTCGATAGGTAAAGGAGCTACGTATTTGCCACCTGATGTTTTAAATATCTCCTTTTTGCGGTCGGTTATTTTTAGGAACGAGTCCTTGTCCAATTCGCCGATATCCCCGGTATGGAACCAGCCATCTTCTATTACTTCGGCTGTAAGCTCTGCATTTTTATAATATCCGGCCATGATATTGGGGCCTTTACAAAGGATCTCACCATCGGCGGCTATCTTAACCTGCACACCGCTCAGCAAGGGGCCAACTGTTCCGAATCTCCTTTTGCTTTTTTCATAACAGTTTACGGCAATTACCGGCGAAGTTTCGGTAAGCCCATAGCCTTCCATAATAACGATATTTGCCGCGGTAAAAATCCTTTCCAGCTTAACCGGGCAGGCCGAGCTGCCGACCACTATCGCTTTGATATTGCCGCCGATGGCGTTGCGCCACTTGCTGTATACCAACTTATCGGCTATGGCCAGTTTAATTTTGTACCACAGGCTGGTATCATGTAACTCATAGGCTTCTGCCACCTTTACCGACCAGAAAAAGATCTTCCTTTTTATACCGGTTAGCTTTTGGCCTTGCACCATAATTTTCTCAAACACTTTTTCAAGCAAACGCGGCACGGCTGTAAAAAGCGATGGTTTTACCTCTTTTAAATTTGGCCCGATGGTGTCCATATTTTCGGCATAGTAAATGGAAAAGCCGTAGTACAGATAAACGTAGGTACACATCTTTTCAAAAATGTGATTCAGGGGCAAAAAGCTTAAAACGCTTCTTTCTTTTAATGGTATCTGGCTAAGCACCGCACCAGAAGCCATTGCATTGCTCATGATATTTTTATGAGTAAGCATTACCCCTTTAGGTCTGCCGGTGGTACCAGATGTATAAATGATGGTTGCAATGTCGTTTTCGGTAATGCTATCGCTTATCGCTTTTATTTTTTGCTCATAGCCATCAGCCAGGGGCTTAAGCAGCACGCTCCAATGCGTGCAATCATCTATATGGTCAAACGTGTAAATGGCTTTTAGCGATGGTATGTTTGCGTGTACCAGTTTTACCTTATCGCACAAATCTTTACTGCTTACAAATACAAATTTAACTTCGGCCTCATTCAGGATCTGTTCAATTTCTTTGGTACCTGTGTTGGGATATAAGGGAACCAGTATAGCACCGGTTTGCTGTACTGCCAGGTCGGTTATTATCCACTCGGGCCTGCCATTGCTGATCAGCCCAATTTTATCCCGCCCGGCGGCGGTACCGTCATTACCTGAAACGCCCAGATCTATCAACGCGGTGCATAACTGGTAAACCATGGTATGTACCTCGGCTGTGCTGTATAATTTCCAGGAGCCATTTTCTTTTGCATTCAACAAATCTACCCTTGGCGCCCTGGCCTGGGTGTTTATGCAGTCAAATAATCGTGTCGCGTTTTCCATATGGCAACAGTTATCTTATATAAAGGTTAGCCTTTACAGTAATTCAAATACACCCGCTGCGCCTTGCCCGGTGCCTACACACATGGTAACAATACCATATTTTTTATCCCGCCGTTTCAATTCATTAAACAGCTGAACCGAAAGCTTGGCCCCCGTGCAGCCAAGCGGATGCCCAAGCGCTATCGCGCCGCCATTTACATTTACTATTTCGGGATCAAGCTCCAATCCTTTAATGATAGCCAATGATTGCGATGCAAACGCTTCGTTCAATTCAATCAGGTCGATATCCTGCTGCTTCATCCCCGCCATTTTCAATACTTTGGGGATAGCCACCAATGGCCCTATGCCCATAATGCGTGGAGGAACGCCTGCCACGGCATAATTAACCAGCCTTGCAATTGGTTTAAGGTTGTTTTGTTTTAAAAAGCGTTCGCTTACCACCATTACAAAAGCCGCCCCATCACTTGTTTGGGATGAATTGCCGGCGGTTACCATTCCCTTCGCGTCAAAAACAGGCTTTAGTTTAGCCAATGCGTCAATGGATGTATCTGCCCTTGGACCTTCATCTGTATCTACTTTAAATTCCCGGTTCTTTTTCTTGCCGCTTTCATCAATATAGGTTTCCACAATATTTACCGGGGCTATTTCATCCTTGAATTTACCCGCCTTAATAGCGTTGATAGCTTTCTGGTGCGAGTTATAAGCAAACTGATCCTGCTCTTGCCGACTGATATTATACTCTTTTGCCACTGCTTCGGCTGTAAGGCCCATGCCCCAGTAATAATCAGGGTGTGCCAGGGCAACATCAGCATTAGGAACAATGCGCCAGCCCCCCATCGGGATCAGGCTCATGCTTTCTACGCCGCCTGCTATAATACAATCGGCAATGCCGCTGTGTATTTTTGCAGAGGCTATGGCGATAGTTTCCAGGCCCGATGAACAGTAGCGGTTAACGGTCATACCGGGTACTTTATCGGTATCCAACGCCATGAGCGATATGAGCCTGGCTACGTTTAAGCCCTGCTCTGCCTCGGGTGTTGCATTGCCTACAATCACATCGTCAATCTGCTCTTTATCAACATTAGGCACAGATGCCATTAACTGCCTTATCACATCTGCGGCAAGGGTATCCGGCCGGGTAAATCTAAACCCGCCCCGGGTAGCTTTTCCAACAGCGCTGCGGCTGGCTGCCACTATATATGCGTTCATTTTATCGAGATTTTTGTACGTATTAAAATTTAGTTCCTTAACACTTTGCCGCCTGTTAAAATAGACTGAATCCGCTCAAGCGTTTTCTTTTCGGTGCAAAGCGAGATGAAGGCCTCACGCTCCAATCCCAGCAAATAATCTTCGCTCACTATCGAAGGCTGAGACAAATCGCCACCAGAAAGCACATAGGCCAGTTTCTGAGATATTTTAACATCGTGCTCACTGATGTAATTACCACTGTACATGGTATTAGCCCCCACATAACCCAGACCAAGGGCCTGCTTGCCCAATACCCTGATATCGCTGCGCGGGATGGGTTGCATATAGCCCTCATTGGCCATTTGCAGGCATTGCTGCTTGGCTTCGGCAAGTAAGCGCTCGCGGGATACCACAACCAGGTCTCTTCCCTTTTTAAGGTAGCCAAACTCAAAAGCCTCATAGGCCGATGTGGATACTTTAGCCTGACCAATGGTTAAAAACCTATCCCGGAAATTATTGAGTTCGATATCACCGTCCTGTAGTTCATCTGAAAGGCGCAGGGCAAATTCTTTGGTTCCGCCGCCGCCAGGTATAAGGCCAACACCAAACTCAACCAGGCCCATATACAATTCGGCATGGGCTACTACTTTATCGGCGTGTAAGCACATTTCACAACCGCCGCCCAAAGCCATTTGATGCGGCGCTATTACCACCGGGATAGATGAATAACGGATGCGCATCATGGTATTTTGAAAGGCCTTGATGACCATATTCAGCTCATCAAACTCCTGCTCAACGGCCATCATAAATATCATGCCCACATTAGCCCCGGCGCTAAAATTGGCTCCTTCGTTTGAGATCACCAGCCCTTTGTAGCTTGTTTCGGCAAGTGTGATGGCCTTATTAATGCCTTCAATTACTTCCCCGCCTATAGTGTTCATTTTGGTATGAAACTCCAGGTTCAATATGCCATCTCCTATATCGGTGATGGTAGTTCCGCTGTTTTTCCATACCGTATTTGTGGCGCGGATATTATCCAACAGGATGAAACCTTCCGTTCCCGGAATTTCCTTGTGGCTTTTAGATTGGATATCATAATACAAGCGTTTACCATCCTCTATTTTATAAAAGCTTTCTACCCCTGCCGCAAGCATGTCATACACCCACTGGGCGGGTTTGTTTCCTGCCACCTCCATGGCCTTTACTGTATCTTTAACACCCAGCGCGTCCCATTTTTCAAAGGGGCCCATTTCCCAGCCAAAACCTGCGCTTGTGGCAGCATCTATTTTATAAAGCTCGTCGGCTATTTCGGGAATGCGGTTACTGGCGTAAGCAAATAGCTCATAGAATGTAGCGCGGTAAAAATCGCCTGCTTTGTCTTTTGCTGCAACCAATATCTTTAACCGGGCTTTAAGGCTATCGACTGTTTTGGTAGTTTCCAAAGAAGCAAATTTCACTTTTTGCGATGGTTTGTATTGCAGGGTTTGCAGGTCGAGCGCGTAAAACTGGTTTACCCCGTCAACTTTTTCTTTTTTGTAAAAGCCCTGCCCGGTTTTACTGCCCAGCCAGTTATTTTTCAGCATTTCATCTACAAATGATGGGATCCTGAACAATTCCCTGGCCTCATCATCCGGCGCGTTTTTGTAAAGGCCATTGGCAACATGCACCATGGTATCCAAGCCAACCACATCATTGGTGCGGAACGTTGCCGATTTAGGGTGACCAATTACCGGCCCGGTTAGTTTATCAACCTCCTCAACCGTCATCCCGGTTTTTTGCACATAATGCAATACGCTCATGATACTGAAAACCCCAATACGGTTACCAATAAATGCCGGGGTATCTTTGGCCAAAACTGTGGTTTTGCCCAGGTACTTGCTGCCAAATTCCAACAAAAAATCAACAACGCTTGCCAATGTTTCTTTTGTGGGGATGATCTCCAATAGTTTTAAATATCGTGGAGGGTTAAAGAAATGGCTGCCGCAAAAATGCTTCCTGAAATCATCACTCCTGCCTTCGGCCATTAAATGAATGGGGATGCCGGATGTGTTTGAGGTGATAAGCGTACCCGGTTTCCTGTATTTTTCTACCATTTCAAATACCTGCTGTTTAATATCCAGGCGCTCAACCACAACTTCAATCACCCAATCGCAATCGGCAATTTTGGGCATATCGTCATCAAAATTTCCGGTGGTGATGCGTTTTGCAAATGATTTCAGATAAACGGGCGATGGGTTTGATTTTAAAGCAAAATCAAGCGCATCATTAACAATTTTATTCCGGGCTTTTTTATCACCCGCGGGGGCATCTTTGGGCACAATATCAAGCAACAGTACCTGTACGCCGATATTTGCAAAATGGCAGGCTATACGGCTGCCCATTACTCCCGACCCCAATACCGCAACTTTTTTTATAATTCGTTTAGCATCCATCAGTAAAGCTTATTTATTATTATTTTCTTATTCGGCCCTTGACCAAGTAGTGGTACGCCCAAAAAGCGAAATGCCAATGTAACCGCGTATATCAAGGGTTTTACCTTTGTAGGTTATTTTGCAGGAGTACGTTTTGCCGTTATTGGGATCGTAAATTGTTCCTCCGGTGTATTTATCATCGCCGTCTTTCACAAAACCGGCTAATACGGGCAGACCTAACCTGGGCCTCGAACGTAATTTTTCGTCAACATTCAATTCATCAACTTTAGGTTTGCCGTTTTTTAAGGGTTCTTTAAGCCATACCACCTTGCCGTTAAACTTGTTATCGGCATCTTTGGTGATCAATATTTTGGCGCTTTTTACATCATTGTACCACAAGCCCTCTATTTTATCAGTTTGCGCTTTTGCACATACACTTACAGATACTGCAGTTAGCAATATCAATACAAAACGGGCGGATTGCTTTATGGATACGAACATTGCTTTAGGTATTATTTTTATAAAAAGCCTCTTCTTTTTTTGAAATGTCCAAATGCTTTGTAGAATCGCCCAACAGCGATTTTCCGGCACATGCAGGTATCATTTTAAAAACAGGACAGGCAGAATTATAAAATGGTTTATAATTTATTCCCGGCAATTACCGGGTGGTTTATAGTAACAAATATCTATTTATACAGCGTATTACAAAGGTTAAAACGGCGGAAACATTTGTCAATATTTCGGATATTAAATTTAACTGGTTTTATTTGATAATTGCCTCACAAGGTCGATATATTGCTGCATAGCGTTATCTGCAGTTGTGCCTTTCAATTTTAGCCAGGCATCAAACTTTGCTTTGGCCACAAAATCAAACATACCCGGAGGATTGTCTGTATTTATATCACCTTCCGTTCCCTGTTTATATAAACTGTAAAGGCGCAGTAATATTTCATTATCTGGTTTTGATGATAGTAATTTACTATCCGTAACCGCTTTTTCAAAGGCTTCTTTTAAATCGCTCATTTTTAAACTTTTGATTTCAGGCAGGATCGCCCTCTTCCAGATAATCGCTGCTCCTGGGTGCATTCATAAACATCTGACTCAATTCTATTGGTAATATGGCCAGTTTGCGTTTTTCCATATCTATCCAGGATCCTTCTGCGTTTATAATTGCGGCTTTAACCCCATCGCCACGGTACAACTCATGCCTTATGGCCCAGCGGGAACCGTCGCGCCGGGCTTTGATGAGTTCGCAGGTTATCTTTATGGTTTCATTCATACCTATCTCGCGCAGGTAAATCAGTTCTTCCCTGAATAATACAGGGCCTATTTTGTACTGATAAAGCGTGGGTAATTTTAAACCCAGGCTTTCCAGCATGGTGATGCGCGCCTGTGCAGCAAAATCGGCATAAGCCGAGTGCCTCATGTGTTGGTTCGAGTCGATCTGCGACCAGAGTACCTGCCCTTCATAAAAAAAATCCATAATGCTGATTTAGACCCTGTTTAATTTTTATTCGGTAATAATTTCCTACCCTCCATTGAGGGCGTATACACCCGTCAATTGTGAAGTACAAAGCTGAAACATTCGCATGAACGCTGGCTGCGACTCACCCGGTCTACGCTTCGCTGGACCACCCTCTCTCCGGCTGCGCCGTAAAGAGGGTTTAAAAGTTTTTTGCCCTCTTTGCAACGAAGTTGGAGAGAGGGCCGACGGGCGGAGCCTCGTCGGGGTGAGTCGTCTGCGCCCGGTTTACGTCATCATCTCCTTCACAGTCCGCAGGTTTTATAACTCGCAATGGCTATATTTTTATTTATTTTTAAACAGGCATTTATTATTTATGCTGTTCTTTAAATTTCCTGACTGCCGCGGTTAGCCTTGGTAAAACCTCCATCGCATCGCCAACAACGCCATAATTGGCAGCTTTAAAAAATGGAGCTTCGGGGTCTTTGTTAATCACTACTATCGTTTTTGAACCGTTAACACCTGCGAGGTGCTGTATGGCCCCCGATATGCCTACGGCTATATACAAATTGGGGCGCACGGTACCACCTGTTTGGCCTACATGCTCATGATGTGGCCGCCAATGTGAATCGGCCACAGGGCGCGAGCAAGCTGTGGCAGCACCTAACTCTTTTGCCAGGTCTTCTAATATGCCCCAGTTTTCCGGGCCTTTCATCCCCCGACCACCAGACACCACCAGTTCTGCATCGGCAAGCGATACCTCGCCCGTTACTTTATTTACCGATTTAACTTTTACCACAAAATCCTTTTCACTAAAGCTTATATCCAGCCGTTCTACAACAGCCTTACCCTCCTGTTTTGTTGCGGGGAAAGTATTAGGCATCAGCATAATTACCTTTGTATCGCTTAAAATATTCACATAAGCGAACGCTTTACCCGAAAAGACTGCTTTTTTAATTACAAATCCTTTTTCGGTATCGGGATACGAAAGCGCGCCAGCCACCAAACCTGCTTTTAATTGTACAGCCACGCGTGGGGCAACCATTCGCCCGCCAATGTCATGAAGTGTTACAATTATTTTGGCGGTTTCTTTTTCGGCCGCCGCTACCAATGCACTCGAATACGCTCTTGCATGAAACTCATCCAAACGGGCATCGGCAATGTGTAACACTTTTTGCGCGCCATATTGACCAAGGCCTTCCATTTCGGTTTCGGTAACAGTTCCTAAAACAAGCGCTGTTACTGTTGTACCTGCTTTTTTGGCTATTTGCGACGCATATTGTACAGCCTCGAAATTTTTCTTTTTTATAACTCCCCCGGTATGTTCTACCAATACTATTACAGACATATTTTTTTTATTAGGATACGCCGTTGTAAATACAACAGACAATAAAATTGATATTAAATAACCCGCGCCTCGGTATGTAACAACGCCACCAACCCGTCCATATCATCCGGACTTACCAGTTTTATGCCGGCCTTGGCAGGAGGTAATTCATAGGTTAATATTTCTGTTACCGCTGTTATTTTAGATGGCACAATTACCTTTAAAGGCCGTGTGCGGGCGGCCATAATGCCACGCATATTGGGTATACGCGCCTCGGCGACGCCTTTTTGACAGGATATAACCAAAGGTAAATTACAGGTATCCGTTTCTTCGCCACCCTCTATTTCACGCTTTACCAAGGCTGCGCCTGATTCAATCTGAATATCGGTTGCAAAACCAATGTAATCCATATCCAGCAAACCGGCCAGCATAGTTCCGGTAGTGCCATTATTGTAATCTATAGATTCCTTACCGCATAAAATAAGATCGTATCCTACCTGCGCGGCGTATGCTGCTATATAACCGGCGGTTTCATAAGCATCACTACTCTCAGCGTCAATGCGAATGGCTTCATCGCCACCCAATGCCAGCGCTTTCCTCATCACGGGCTCAACATCTGCTTTACCTACAGTTATAAGGTGAATTTCGGTAGCTATACCGCTTTCTTTTAATTCGATGGCCCTGATCAAGGCATACCATTCATCGTACGGGTTAAGCACATAGGTAACGCCATCGCTGCTAACCGAGGTATTGTTATTCTTTAATACAATTTTAGTACTGGTATCCGGCACCTGGCTTATACACACTAATATTTTCATTATCAGATTTTTGTTTTTTAGGTTGATGTAATAAACTTAAAAGGTTAAGAGTACAGGATGTGCGATTCCTTTCCCGAAGCTACCGTGGTACACATCTTTTGAAATCGTATCACTAAACAAAACTGATGTCATTTCGAACGAACCAGCGGGGCATGCGCGCGCTGGGGGTGAGGAGAAATCTTGTACAAACGGACATTCGGCTTTGCGAGTTGTATAAGATTTCTCTTTCGCGCCCCGCACATGCCCTCCTTCGCTCTATCGAAATGACATTTTTCTTTTTTTAGAAAGATGTGTACACACAGTAGCCCGTTGGGAGGGAATAAAAATCTTTTAAACACTCAAGGTTCAATAAACACATTTTCCTCTCCTACCCCGTAACTTTAAAAACAGTATTTATTTTCGGCGATAAGCCTGGCGGCGATGTTTCTGCGTGCCTGGGTTGTATTAAAATCTTCGGTTTTGGTGAAGCGTTTTAGGCCCATCAGCATCATCCTGCGTTCGTCGCCTTCGGCAAATGAGTTTAATGCCTCCCTGCCAGATTTTGCCAGGTGCTCTGCCGCGTCGTTGATATAAACACGCATGATATCCAACTGTTCTTTACAGGCATCCTCCCCTCTTAAGCCTACCAGTTTTTCTACCCGCAATTGAAGGGATTCGCTCACGTAAAGCTCTATCAGCATATCGGCCAGATTCATCAGTACTTCCTGCTCCTTGCTCAATTGAGCCATTAACTTTTGAACTGCCGCGCCCGCAACCATCAAGATGGCTTTTTTAAAGTTGGCGATGTATTTCTTTTCTTTGGCGAATAAGCTATCGTCACTATCTGCCCCAAAGTCTGGGATGCTTACCAGCTCGCCGGCTACTTTTTGGGCAGGGCCCATCAGGTCAAGCTCACCTTTCATGGCGCGTTTAAGCATCATATCAACCGTTAACAGCCGGTTAATTTCATTGGTACCTTCAAAGATCCTGTTGATCCGGGAATCGCGGTAAGCCCTATCCATCGGTGCTTCAGCACTGTAGCCCATGCCACCGTAAATCTGTACGCCTTCATCGGTTACATAATCTAACACTTCTGATGCATGAACTTTAAGAATGGCCGCTTCTATGGCGTATTGCTCCGTTCCTTTTAATTTGGCTTTTGTTTCATCCAGGCCCGATGAAATCAACATTTCTGTAGCCTCTTCCATGTTCTGGCAGGCCCGGTACACTGCCGATTCTGAAGCATAGGTACGGATAGCCTGTTGGGCCAGTTTATATCTTATAGCCCCGTATTTTGAAATGGAACGGCCAAATTGCTCACGCTCATTGGCATAGCGCACCGAAGCCGTAATCACATCCTTGCTTGCCCCAACAGTGCCGCCGCCCAATTTTATACGACCAAGATTTAAGATATTAACCGCTATTTTAAATCCGTTCTGCCTATCAGAAAGCAGGTTTTCTACCGGCACCTTGCAATCGTTAAAAAACACCTGGCGGGTCGAGCTACCTTTAATACCCATTTTATGTTCTTCGGTATTTAGCGAAAGTCCTTCAAAATCTTTTTCGACAATAAAAGCGCTCAAGTTTTCATCATCATCTATTTTGGCAAAAACGGTAAATATATCGGCGAAGCCCGCGTTGGTGATCCACATTTTCTGTCCGGTGATAAGGTAATGCTTACCATCGGCAGAAAGCTTTGCCCGGGTTTTACCCGAATTGGCATCTGAGCCTGCAGAGGGTTCTGTAAGGCAATAAGCACCTTTCCACTCCCCGCTTGCCAGTTTAGGCACATACTTTTGTTTTTGCGCTTCATTACCATAATATAATATGGGCATGGTGCCGATGCCCGTATGTGCCGAAAACGCGACAGAAAAGGAATGCCCGGCCCCAAGCTTTTCGGTAACCAGCATAGATGTTTTAAAATCTTTGCCAAAACCGCCGTATTCTTCGGGTACGGATATGCCTAATAAGCCAAGCGCGCCGGCCTCGTCCATTAAATGACGCATTAGCCCCTCCTCCTGTTCGTCAATACGTTGCAGGTTTGGTGTTACCTGTTGTGCCAAAAAGTTGGTACATGTTTCGGCTATCATCAATTGCTCTTCATTCCATTCTTCGGGAATAAAAATGCTATCTGCAGCAGTTTCCCTGATCAAAAACTCCCCGCCTTTTATAGCTTTCATTGGTTCAGTGGCATTCATAAAATGACTATTTAATTTTATCTGTTTTCCTTTTCAAAAATTGGTGTCACCATATCATTCACGATAGACGGAACCAATTTTACTTAGTTGTATTGTTTTTTCATACTGCACAGGTTTCCCCGGTTAGCAAGGACACCGTTTTTTGTGGCAGCTATTGGTTTTATAATCAGGAGTAAAATTAATGGGCTTGTTAAAGCAAAGAAAGGTCTGCAATGCGGAGATATTAGTCAAAAAGTCGGTTGATTGGGTTAGATTGTACCCACATCTTTTTTATTAAAGAAAAATGTCATTTCGAACGAGCAGGCGCTGGGGAAAGCGGGGGGCGAGGAGAAATCTTATACGATTGGCATGGCCGAACGTCCGTTTCTATAAGATTTCTCCTCACCCCCCCGGCGCATAAAACCACCCCGGTTCGTTCGAAATGACACCGTTTTGTTTAGAGTGTAGGTTTAAAACGATGTAAGTATGCGGTACCTAACGAGCCGATACCGCCCTGTAATCTGACGGCGACATGCCGGTTTGTTTCTTAAAATACTTGCCGAACGACGATTGATCGGGGAAATGTATGTCTTCGGCTACACGGGCTATGCTGATGTCGTGATTTCTCAATAATACTTTGGCTTCCAATATCACGGCATCATCTATCCACTCCCCTGCTGTTCTTCCGGTAACGTCCTTAACGGTTTCTGTGAGGTGCTTGGGCGATACACAAAGCGCGTCGGCATAATACTGCACGTTACGGTGTTCTTTATAATGATGAAAAACCTGGTCCTGGAAAAGTACATTCAATTCCTGTTTACGGGTTTGTTTACCTTTTATAATGGTATGTTGTTTTTCGTAAATGGCCTGTATTTCATAAAGCAGGGTTGTTAAAATGCTCCTGGATATTTCAACATCGTAGGGATGCCCTTCACGCTCCAGTTTCTTCTGTATCAATAAATAAATTTCCAATATCATCCTGGCATCCGCGTTATCCGGATAAATTACGGGGATAGACGCGCTTTTGAAATAGCTGAATGATTCCAGGAAATGACTGTTAACACTATTTTCTGTTAAAAAAGCTTTACTAAAAACAACAAAGCGGCATAAAAAATCGGGGCTGCTGTTATAGATCCTTAAAACGTGAAAGGGAGTTGCCAGCAGCATGGCATCGGGCCTGGCATCGTAAATCTGCAAATTGGCTTCTACCTTGGCAGTGCCCCGTGTACAAATACCTATAATATAACCATCAGAGCGATAGGGATATTCGCTTAAACTCAGCAACTGTTTTTCATCAACAACAAAAAAATCAGCACCGGCCAGCTTATCGGCATAAAGATGTGCAAATTTTGATAGGCTTAACTGTCCAATCTTATTATTCATACATTTTCAATATATAAATTATTTAACGTATTCAACAAAAAAACATCTAAAAAGCAGGGAAATCGCGTTTAACATTTCTGCATAAAGTAACATCTTTCAATGTGCATAACAGGTAGCCGCTATGCGGCATTCCTTCGTCTTATTAAATATTCGATGCCGCATAGCGGCTACCTATTTGTAGAACAAGTAATTTATGTTTTTTTGCTCCATAGGAGCTACCTTTTACTACGCAAATCTTTAAAAGCAATTTCCCTTATCTAAAAAGACAAAGGCTTTAGTTAGATTTTCATCGCAGATATTATATTAAAACGTTATCCGACCAACCTAATCCAACTCACTCAACATAATCAACCAATCAACCGACTTTTTGACTAATATCTCCGCATTATAGCCCTTTTTTTCTTTTTAATCCGCACTAATTTTATTCCTGATAGTTGCAAGCTGTATTCCTCATACAATTGCCTGTTATGAACCAATTATATTCTTATGAAAAAAGTTTTACTATTGGCGCTATTTATAGCGCCGCTGATGGCTTTTTCCCAGGGTTTCCAGGTAAACCTGGAGGGACAAAAGCAAATTGGGATGGGCCATACCGGGGTAGGTACCCTTCAGGATGGCGCATCTGTATTTTTTAACCCCGGCGCGGTAGCTATGCTGCCCGAAAACTATCTGCAAGGTGGCATAAGCCCATTATTTTTCAAATCTGATTTCAACCCGGCGGGAACATCGGTACAAAACAGAACTGCAAACAAAGTTGCTACTCCATTTGAATTTTATGGGGTATGGGGACCAAAATCATCTTTCTGGAAGTTCGGTCTTGGTGTTTATACACCTTTTGGCGGTTTAACAGACTGGGGCAACACCTGGCAGGGCAAATACGTGTTAGAAAGCCTTAATTTAAAAGCCATTTATTTTCAGCCTACATTAAGTATTAAACTGGCCAGTTTCCTGAGCATCGGGGGCGGTTTTGTTTACAACCACGGGAGTGTTGATTTAACCCGGGCAATACCGGTAGCCAACAGCGCCGGCGATCCCGGCCAGGCCGAATTAAAAGGCAGTGGTAAAGGTTACGGATGGAATGCAGGCATTTACATTAAAACAGAATCGGGTGTAACTATAGGTATCACGCACCGGTCGAAAGTAAATACAACCATCGCTGGCGGCAATGCCATTTTCAGCGTACCGGCATCACTACAAAGCAGTTTTCCGCAGCCTAATACTTTTACCTCAACCATTCCATTACCGGCCACCAATTCAATAGGCTTTGGGTTTTACCCCAGCAGTAAGTGGATACTGGCCCTTGATGCCAACCTGGTTAACTGGGATGTTTATAAAACATTATCATTTGATTATAAAACCAATACTGCCGCGTTACAGGATACGCACTCTGCCAGGAATTACCAACAGGCAGTTAGTATACGGGGCGGCGCGCAGTACAAAGCTACAAGCACCCTTGCGCTTCGTTTTGGCGGCGGCTATGCCAGTACCGCAGTTGCCGATGGTTATGTAACCCCCGAAGCACCGGATGCCAATCGCGTATATGGCACATTAGGACTGGGTTATACATTGGCCAAACACCTTGATATAGATGTATCTTTTGAATACGAACATTTGATGCAGCGTACTCAAACCAATATTGAATCGCAATTATCGGGAACATTTAAAACCAATGTTTATATCCCGGGAGTTTCATTGGCCTATCATTGGTAACCCTTAAAGAAATTATTACATGAAAACGTTTAAACAACATATTTATATTATTGCTGGGTTACTTTTATTAGTTGCCTGCAAAACCGAGATCCATACGCCGAAACCCGTTGCGGGCTCTGCCGATTTTTCGAGATACATATCGGTAGGCAATTCCCTTACAGCCGGTTACGCCGATGGTGGTTTATACCTGGCAGGGCAACAGGTATCTTACCCAAGCATTATTGGCAAACAAATGCAGGCGGTTGGCGGGGGTACCTTCACGCAGCCATTATTCAGCACCAGCCAGGCAAACGGATCGGGCTATTTGTCTTTAACCGGCTTTAATGCCGATGGTACGCCTATTACTACACCGGTTACTACAAACCTGGCTATCCGGGGTCAGTTAACCGTTCCGGGTTTTGGCAATGTTATCCTGTATACCAAATATGCTGGTGATATCAATAACTATGGCGTACCCGGTATTAAGCTGATGCATATTACTTATGCACCCTATGGCAACCTTAATAGTTATTTTGAGCGGCTTTTACCCGGTAATTCGCCAACAAACTCCACCACTTATCTTGATTTTGTTACCGCCAAGCCTTTTACCTTCTTTTCAAACTGGCTGGGTAATAACGATGCTTTAAGCTACGCTGTATCGGGTGGTGCCGGCGATGTACTTACCGACAAAAACACTTTTGCATATTTGTACAATGTTTTGATAAATACCTTAACCGCTAAAGGGCAAAAAGGCGTGGTGGCTACTATTCCAGATGTTACTTCACTACCCTATTTCAATACCGTAACCGTTTCTGCGATACTTGCCGGCGTACAAAAAGTAAACCCGGCTGCAAAAGCACTATATATTAACGCGCTGGTTTCGGGCAGTACCTATGCCCCACGCGCGGCAACAACCAGTGATCTTATTATACTCACCTTCCCTACAAGTAAAATTGGTCAAACGGTTACCACCCCATACGGACCGCTACCTTACGGACTAACCCCTTATACCCCTATAGACAATCAATACGTACTTGACGAAAAGGAAACCGCCTTAACCGAAGATTATGTAACATCATACAATACCATCATAAAAAACGTAGCAGCGGCAAAAGGTCTTGCTGTATATGATGCCTATGCTTTTCTGTTAAATATAAAACAGAACGGGATGGTGGTTGACGGGGTAAGCATTAACTCTAACTATATCAGTGGTGGTTTGTTTTCTTTAGATGGGATACACCTTACGCCGCGCGGCTACGCCATAGTTGCCAACGAGTTTATTAAGGCTATCAACAATAAATACAACTCCACTATACCACAGGTAAATATATCAGATTATAACGGGGTTAAGTTCCCCTGATTTAACCGGCAGTTTTTAGCAGATTTAGACAGGAATACAAATTACCAGGATAAGCTATCCCATACAAGGATAGCTTATCTTGTTTTTGCCAACTTTTAGCACTGTTTTTAACGCAAATTTGTAGGTTCTTAAACGCCTGTTCAAATTTCTTTAAAGGTTAGTTACTAAAATTCATGAGGCAAATATCCAGCCTTCAACCAGTCAAATCGGGAAGGAATGGTTTATTGACCATGTTATTTTTTTTGCGCCTGGATAATATCTTTCAGCTTTTGGTTGCCATTGATAGTTTTTAGCCCCTCTTCGTAGCCTATCATATAAATTTCTTCGGCTGCATCGGTATCAAAAATACCATACCCGCCCAAACCATGCGGTTCAATAACTATATCGCATAAAATTTTGCGGGTATTAAGGTTTGAGTTTACAGAAATCATTGCGGCCCGGTCAACCAGTTCTCCAAAAGACTTAATTTCCTTAACTACAGGTAAATGATTACATGACGAGCCCATGATCAGGTCGCAATTGCCTATCAATGGCTCTACCGGGAAATTATTGAGTATCCCACCATCTACATACATGTGGTTGTTAATGATGATAGGCTTAAAAATACCTGGTAAACAGCATGAAGCTAATATGGCCATATCCAGCTCACCGTCAGTAAAATAAACCTGCCGAGCTTCGCCCAGATCAACAGCGGCAACCGTAATTTTGATTTTAAGGTCCTGAAATGAGTTATGCGGTATATATTTCGATATTAAATGCCGGGCATGCAGTATCGAAATCAAGCCATTACTGCCAAAAGCAGGACGTAATAATTTAAGCAAGCTGCTTTCTTTAATTATCTGCAATATTTCTTTCGGGGCGTAACCTTCGGCTATAAAAGCTGCCGCAATGGCCCCTGCGCTGGTGCCGGATATATGCGAAAATTTTATACCATGATCAATCATGGCCTGCATTACACCTAAATGCGACACTCCGCGCACACCGCCTCCGGAAAGCGCTATACCTATTCTTTTAGGACAATTTTGATCGATGGTTGTATCCATTTTATACTTTTAACATTGTCACATACCTACAAAATAAAACATTGATTATCTGATGTTTAACATCAAATAAAAGTTAAACAAGCGAGCATATTCATAATAATAATGATCACCAAACTTAACATATATAGGAGTTGCGTACAATACATTCCATTGATATATTTATACAAATAAAAAAGCATGCATAAAGAACATCACGTTACCAGCTCAGAAACCATCAGGGATATTGTTATCGGCATGTCTGATGGGTTAACTGTCCCGTTTGCACTGGCTGCCGGATTGAGCGGAGCAGTAACCTCATCAGGCCTTGTAGTAACTGCCGGCATAGCCGAAATAGTGGCAGGATCAATTGCCATGGGCCTGGGTGGCTTTTTAGCCGGACGAACGGAAGCCGACCATTACAATTCTGAACTGAAACGTGAATACAACGAGGTTGAATTAGTACCTGAACAGGAAAAAGCCGAAGTAAAAGAAGTGTTTGCTGAATTTGGCTTATCCACCCATTTACAGGATCAAATAGCCGAAGAGCTATCCAAAGACAAAAAAAAGTGGGTCGACTTTATGATGAAATATGAGTTGGGATTAGAAGAACCTGACCCTAACCGTGCAACAAAAAGCGCTTTTACTATCGGCATATCCTACATAGTTGGCGGTATTATCCCTTTATCGCCATATCTTATTATCCATACGGCCCAGGAAGCATTGTATTACTCCTGCGGTGTAACTTTAATTTGCCTGTTTATATTTGGCTACTTTAAAAGCAAACTTACCGGGCAACCCGCATTAAGCGGAGCAATTAAAGTAGTTATTATTGGCGCATTAGCCGCCGGTGCTGCATTTGGCATGGCAAAACTCATTAACGGCAAATAATTATGGTATAAATTATTAAAAGGGTGTAACTAACTTAACCAAACAGGTGTCTTTAGGTTATGAAATTTGTACAGGTACTTTTTTTAACCGTATTCACACTGTTTGTATTCAATTTTGCCTATGCACAAAGCCCGGGAGCTAAAATCTCGGGATCCGTTTTAGATGGTGCTAAAAGGCCGCTGGATGGTGCCACCGTCATTTTACTTACCGCAAAGGATTCGGCAGTGGTACATACCCAACTTGTTAATGCAGATGGCAGCTTCGCTTTTCAAAACTTAAAAAACAACACTTATCTCATTAAAGCTACCTATATAGGTTACAAAAATTACCTAAGCGGCTCCATTGTTGTAAGTGATCAAAAACCGGTTAGTTTACCCGCGTTTATTTTAACACCGACCGGCAAAACACTGAAAGAGGTATCAATAACCGCTCAAAAATCATATGTGCAGCAAAAGATTGACCGTACGGTAGTTAATGTTGGGGCGCTGATATCCAATACAGGAGCTAACGCATTGGAAGTACTGTCAAAAAGCCCGGGAGTACAGGTAGATGCCGACGGTAATATTACCTTTAAGGGTAAAAGCGGCGTATTGGTAATGATTGATGATAAACCTACCTACCTTTCGGCAACAAGCCTGGCCACTTACCTGCGGTCGTTGCCGTCGTCGGCGTTAGATCAGATAGAGTTGATGGATAACCCACCAGCCAAGTACGATGCTGCCGGAAACGCGGGCGTGATCAATATTAAAACTAAAAAGAATACTACCCGCGGCTTTAATGCAGTAGTATCGGCAGATTTTGCCCGGGGGCATTATGACCGCACCAATGAGAGTATCAACTTTAATTACCGGATAGATAAGGTTAACCTGTTTGCCAACGTTGCCTATAACGGACAAAAAACTTACCGGCGACTTGAAATTGACCGTAATTATTTCGACACTAACGGCAACCCAACCTCCTCACTACAGGATATTTCTTATTTCAGGCCCACAAGTAACAATACCAACATTAAGGCAGGGGCCGATTATTTTGTATCGCCCAAAACAACCTGGGGTATAGTATATACCGGCACCATATCGCGCGATCATGATAGCAGCCCGGTGTATAGCTTATTGTATAACAATACCGGAGGGTTAGATTCAACCATTAACACACTCAATACATCTAAAAATCATTTCAATAGCAACGGTATCAACCTAAATTATACCCATAAATTTGATAGTACCGGCAGGGCGCTTACGTTCGATCTGGATTATATCCACGATGCATCAGGCAGCACTCAACAGTTTGTAAATAATACCTTTTTGCCCGATGGTACTTTAACCAATTCACAAACCATTAACGATGATTTACCTGCTACCATCAACATTTACTCGGCCAAGGCAGATTATACCCATCCGCTCAAAGGCAAGGCTAAATTTGAAGCCGGCGTTAAAAGCAGCTATGTAAATACAGATAATGCCGCAAACTATTTTAACGTAATTGATAACGTAAACACCATCGACTACAACAATACCAATCGCTTTTTATATAAAGAGAATTTGAACGCCGCGTACGTTAATTTCAATAAAACCTTTCACCGGTTTTCGGTACAAACAGGTTTGCGGGTTGAAAATACCAATGGCTCTGGACACCAGTTGGGCAACGCTCAAAAACCCGATTCATCATTTGTAAAACATTATACCAACCTGTTCCCCACTGCTTATTTTTCTTATAATATTGATACGGCAGGGCATAATGTACTGGTTGCTTCTTACGGCCGCCGGATAGGCCGCCCTAATTACGGGAGCTTAAACCCTTTCACATTTTTTGTAGATAAGTTCACCTATTTTTCTGGCAACCCCTTCCTTAAACCGCAGTTTACAGATAATTATAAACTGGCTTATAGTTTTAAAAGCCTGTTTACTATTGCTGTTACTTATAATTATACCAGCGATGTTCAAAATGAAACTATCCACAAAAGCGGCAATGTATTTATAAGCACCACGGGTAACATAGGGCAACAAAAAACGTGGGATTTTTCGGTAAATACCAATTTGCAGCCCACCAAGTGGTGGTCGGTTAATTTATATGCCGAAGTATATAACAACAACTACCAGGGAGCATTTTATTCCGGTTATCTTAACCAATCCAAAACTACCTTTAGCGCCAACGGCAGCAACCAGTTCACCATATCAAAAACATGGAGTGCCGAAATAAGCGGTTTTTTTAATACCAGCGGTACTTACGGGCAATTTGTTTCTATACCTACCGGAATGCTTAATGGTGCTATCCAGAAAAAAATACTGAATAACAAAGGCAACATTAAGCTTAATATGCGCGATATTTTACATTCGTTTAGCCCGAGCGGTGCCATTACCAATATAGTGGGCGCTACTTCAACGTATCATAATTATTTAGATACGCAGGTGGCCACCCTGGCCTTTACTTACAGTTTCGGTAAATCAACCAATACACCTCAAAAACGCGATACCGGTGGCGCGAATAGCGAACAAGACAGGGCGCATTAATTATAATTCGGTCAACTGTTCAATTAGGCAAATAAGAATCTGAACATCATTTTATTGTGGATAAGATTGACGTTATCAACATTTCGCATAAAATGGCGATTTTTTTGATTGCCGATTTGATTTTTATGCGATTACATCATAAACCACGCTATAAAAGCACTGTTATTTTTTAAAAAAACTGTAACTTTGCGCCTTGAATCGAGGCTATGATCTATTTCTTTTTTAACAATGCAGATACGGTATTTGCCGTACAAAAAAATCAAACGCTCAACCCCACTGATATTTCTAAATTAAGCTGGCTGTTTGCAGGCGCGACATTAAATCCGGAAACCAATATTTCCGGTTTTTTTATTGGTCCCCGTGCAACAATGGTAACCCCATGGAGCACCAACGCTGTTGAAATCACCCAGAATATGGGAATTGACGGCATTATCAGGATTGAAGAATTTGCTGTGGTTGATGCCGGCTTTACTGGCTTTGACCCTATGCTGTTTCAAAAATATACAGCGCTCGATCAGGATGTCTACACCATTAAAATTAAGCCCGAGGCTATACTTGAAATAGCCGACATAGCCCAATACAATCAACAGGAAGGCTTATCACTAAGCGAAGAAGAGGTTGCTTACTTAAATGGCTTATCTGAAAAACTGGGCCGCAAACTAACCGATTCGGAAGTTTTCGGTTTCTCTCAGGTAAATTCAGAGCATTGCCGTCATAAAATTTTTAACGGCACATTTGTTATTGATGGCGAAGAACAGCCTATATCGTTGTTTAAAATGATCCGGAAAACATCCGAGACCAACCCTAATGGTATTGTTTCGGCCTATAAAGATAATGTGGCTTTTGTTAAAGGCCCAATAGTGCAGCAATTTGCACCTAAACGCCCGGATGTGCCGGAATACTACGAAATAAAAGATTTTGAATCGGTAATTTCACTGAAAGCCGAAACACATAATTTCCCGACCACTGTGGAGCCCTTTAACGGTGCTGCTACCGGCTCTGGCGGCGAGATCAGAGACCGACTGGCAGGTGGACAGGGTTCTTTGCCCCTTGCAGGTACTGCTGTTTACATGACTGCTTTATCGCGCCTGGCGCAGGACAGACCCTGGGAAAACGGCGTTATCGAACGCAAATGGCTTTACCAATCGCCTGTTGATATTTTGATAAAAGCATCAAACGGCGCATCAGATTTTGGTAACAAATTTGGCCAGCCGCTTATTACCGGGTCGGTATTGACCTTTGAGCACGATGAACAAGGCCGCAAGTTGGGTTATGATAAAGTAATTATGCAGGCCGGCGGTATTGGCTACGGCAAGGCAGATCAGGCTAAAAAATCGACACCCGCTACGCATGATAAAATTGTTGTTTTAGGTGGCGATAACTACCGTATAGGCATGGGCGGTGCTGCGGTATCATCTGCCGATACCGGTGCTTTAGGCTCGGGTATTGAATTAAACGCCATTCAGCGTTCAAATCCCGAAATGCAAAAACGTGTGGCCAACGCTGTGCGTGGTATGATTGAAAGTGATGCCAACACCATTGTTTCAATCCATGACCATGGCGCCGGCGGTCACTTAAACTGTTTATCTGAATTAGTGGAAGAAACAGGTGGTAAAATAGACCTGGATAAATTGCCTGTCGGTGACCCTACCCTATCGGCCAAAGAAATCATTGGAAATGAATCACAGGAACGTATGGGCCTGGTTATCGGTCAGGAAAACCTGGGGACCCTACAACGCATTGCCGACCGTGAACGCGCCCCAATGTACACTGTAGGTGAAGTAACCGGCGACCATCGTTTCACTTTTGAATCGGCCACCACGGGCGCAAAACCCATGGACCTAAAAATGGACGATATGTTTGGCAGCTCACCCAAAGTGGTGATGCACGATAAAACTGTTGCCCATAAATATCAGCCTGTAACCTACGATACCGCCCAGCTAAACAATTACCTTGAACAGGTTTTACAGTTGGAAGCCGTTGCTTGTAAAGACTGGCTGGTAAATAAAGTTGACCGTTGCGTAGGTGGTCGGGTTGCTAAACAGCAATGTGCTGGTGCTTTACAATTACCTTTAAACAACTGCGGTGTAATGGCGCTTGATTACCAGGGTAAAGATGGCATTGCCACTTCAATTGGTCACGCCCCGTTATCGGCATTAATTAACCCGGCAGCCGGGAGCAGGAACGCCATAGCCGAGTCGCTTTCAAATATCATTTGGGCACCGTTAAAAGATGGCTTGCAAAGTGTATCACTATCTGCCAATTGGATGTGGGCCTGTAAAAACGAAGGTGAAGACGCCCGTTTATATGCGGCTGTAAAAGCCTGCTCGGCCTTTGCTATCGATCTGGGTATTAACATCCCAACGGGTAAGGACTCCTTATCAATGAAACAAAAGTACAAGGATGGTGATGTAATTGCCCCAGGTACAGTGATCATATCGGCAGCCGGTCATTGCGATGATTTGACTGCGGTGATTGAGCCTGTTTTGAAGAAAGACGGTGGTGCTATTTATTACATTAACCTATCTGCAGATACCTATAAACTTGGCGGATCGTCATTTGCCCAGATCCTGAATAAAATAGGAACAGAAACACCGGATGTTTTAAATGCCGATGGTTTTAAAAATACCTTTAACACCTTACAGCAATTAATTAAAGCCGGGCAGATCCAGGCCGGGCATGATATTGGCAGCGGCGGTTTAATTACCACACTGCTTGAACTTTGTTTTGCCGAACGTGATTTAGGTGCTAATATTAACCTGAGCGGCTTAGGTTCACAGGATATTATTGAAACCCTGTTTGCCGAAAACATCGGTATTGTTTTCCAGGCTGATAGCGCTGTTGAAGATCTACTTAATACCAATGGAGTGGCTTTCCATAAAATTGGTACGGTATCATCGTCGGCCACCCTTAATGTAGCAAACGCAAGCGGCAACTGGGCCTTTGATATTGATCACCTGCGCGATGTATGGTTTAAAACATCATACCTGTTAGATCAAAAACAAAGCGGACCAGTTAAAGCTAAAGAGCGTTTTGACAACTATAAAAATCACGTTTTAACATACAATTTCCCGGCAGGCTTTACAGGTAAAAAACCGGTGATAGATGCATCTAAACCAAGACCAAAAGCCGCGGTGATACGTGAAAAAGGCAGTAACTCTGAACGGGAGCTGGCTAACGCCATGTACCTGGCCGGCTTTGATGTAAAAGATGTGCACATGACCGACCTCATCTCGGGCCGTGAAACCTTGGAAGACATTCAGTTTATTGGTGCTGTTGGCGGCTTTTCCAACTCAGATGTTTTAGGTTCGGCTAAAGGCTGGGCCGGCGCGTTTTTATATAACGAAAAAGCACGCATAGCGCTTGAGAATTTCTTTAAACGCGATGATACTTTATCTGTTGGTATTTGTAACGGCTGCCAGCTGTTTGTAGAGTTAGGATTGATTAACCCCGACCATGCCGACAAGCCCAAAATGCTGCATAACGAGAGCCACAAGCACGAAAGCGGCTTTACATCGCTTACCATACAGCCAAATAACTCGGTAATGTTATCGAGCCTGGCCGGTTCAACACTGGGTGTTTGGATCTCGCATGGCGAAGGAAAATTCCAGTTGCCATATACCGAAGATCAGTACGGAATTGTTGCCAAATATGGATACCAAAGTTACCCGGCTAATCCAAACGGATCTGACTATAACACGGCTATGATGTGCGATAAAACCGGTCGTCACCTGGTGATGATGCCACATATTGAGCGTTCTTTATTTCAATGGCATTGGGCTAATTATCCACAAGGCCGTAAAGACGAGGTTTCGCCATGGATGGAGGCATTTGTTAATGCCCGTGTTTGGTTGGAAGGTAAATAACAGAAACTCTTTTAAGATTTAACGCTTCTCATTTTCTGATGAGGAGCGTTTTTTTATATGTTTTTTTGTAGAGACGCAATATTTTGCGTCTCCCGCTTTGCAGGGACTTTTTACAAATCGGTTTGATCAACAGATTTGGCTGTAAGATGGTGCAAATTCCCCAAAAACATCCAAAGTTAAATTGTGCTAACCCATATACCACGTAAAATCTAAACCAAAGAAACTGTACCTTTCGGTATTTAGATACTATTCCTTATGAAAAAAGCAATCGCCATTTTTTGTTTAGCCGTAACCTCCGTTTTGACAGCCTTTGCACAAAAGCCGATACATTGTCTTATTAAAACTTCGCTGGGTGATATAGCAATTGAACTATATCCTACTAAAGCGCCTGTTAGCGTAGCAAATTTTATGAAATATGTAGACAAGCACGCTTACAATGGCAGCAGCTTTTTCAGGGTTTGTACTCCTGTTAACGAAGCCACAAGGAAAGTAAAAATCCAGGTTATCCAGGGTGGCAATATGCCCGATAGCCTGATCCTCGACAGTATAAAAATTGAAACTACCAAATCCACTGGGTTACTGCACCAAAATGGTACACTCTCCATGGCCCGAAGCGGACCAAACTCTGCCACAAGCCAGTTTTTTATCTGTATAAATGCCCAGCCAGCTTTAGATTATGGCGGTGCCCGTAACCCCGACGGACAAGGCTTTGCCGCCTTTGGCAAGGTAACCGCAGGTATGGACGTTGTTAAAAAAATTCAATCACAAAAAGATGACGCGCAATACCTGGTTGAACCAGTAAAAGTTTATGAGATAAACCGGGTGGAATGATATCGATTGGAAAAACTCTTTTTTTTCGTCTTAAATAAGCGTAACTAATACCTCTTAAAGTGTTCTAACTTATGTTAGCGGATGCCTGTAGTCCTCTTTAAATATATTATCCCTAAAGATTACATTTGCTTGCTACCATGAGTATATATCAATCCGAAGCAGATTTTCAGTTAATTCGTCTTTTAAAAGATGGTGATGAAGCTGCTTTCGAAGAAATTTACACCCGGTATGCAGAAAATCTTGCTGGCTTTGCAGCTTCGAAATTATTCAGGCTGGAAGATGCCAGGGATATCATCCACGATCTTTTTGTGAAACTTTGGGAAGATCGCTTACTCCTGGAAATAAAGGCCGATTTAAAATCATATTTATTTGGTGCGGTGCGCTACCGGGTTATTGATCACATCCGCAAAAACGTTACCCGGGAAGATTATTCGGCAATGCTGCAATCCTTACAAACGTCCTTTTATCCCGATGCACATCAACAGTTAGAAGCCAAGGAGTTGAAACGAACAGTTGATGAGTCTTTGAATGAGTTATCGCCAAGGGTACGGGAAATTTATCAGTTAAGCCGAGACCAGCATTTAAGTATTCCGGAGATTGCCGCCAGGCTTAATATTTCGGAACAAACCGTAAAAAATCAACTGACTACCGCGCTTGCCGTTTTACGTAAATCCCTTCCTTTTATTGCTATTCTTTGGGAGATTAGTAATAAGAGCCTGTTTTAGAATAAATAAAAAGATCATCATTGCGAGAACGCCGGCAACGACTCACCCGGTCTACGCTTCGCTGGACCACCCTCTCTCCGGCAAGCCGCAAAGAGGGTTAGAGGAAACAAAAAACTTTTTTAGCCCCTCTATGCGGCGCAGCCGGAGAGAGGGGCAGACGGGCGGAGCCTCGTCGGGGTGAGTCGTCTGCGCTAACCCATATGGGCATTAAACGTCATCACTCTTTTTTTTTGGTTTACCCCTGATGGGTTCTCGCAATGACGAGTGTATATGCACTCAATGGAGTATATAAAAATATTTTTGAAAGAAATTTAAACAGGCTCTAAATAAAAAATAATTTTTTTTCATTTTCGTATAGTACCAAATCCGCTTTCATCCGACTACTGCAAAAATCATTAAAACAATGAGCCAGCAGGACATGGAAAAATTGCTTGACCGCTATTTAAGCGGAGAAGCATCGGCATCGGAAAAAGAAAGGGTAGAGCAATGGTTAGCCAATACCAATAACCCCAGTGCCGAGTGGCACCAAATGGCCGCTGCCGACCGTACGCAATGGTTATCTTTCCTTTACAGCAGCATCCGTCAGGATATAGATAATAAAGGAGCTAAGGTTGTTCCAATAAAACGGTCGAAAATCTTATGGCGAAGCATTGCGGCAGTCGCCGCCGTTTTAATCATCTTTTTTTCCGTTTATTTAATTCAGTCGGCAACTAATAACGATGACGCTGTTGTTGAGCAAACTGTTTTAAAAACGGGTATTAACCAAAAACAACAACTTACGCTGGCCGATGGCAGCAAAGTTTGGGTGAATGCCGGTTCGGAATTAACTTATCCTAAAACCTTCGACGGTAAAACACGGGAAGTTTATCTATCTGGCGAGGCCTATTTTGACATTAATCATGATGTTACCAGGCCATTCCTTATCCATACAGGCAAAGTGATCACCACCGTGTTGGGTACCGCTTTTAATATTAAGGAAGATAAGGTAAGCCACACCATAGTAGTAACGGTAACACGCGGTAAAGTAAGCGTGGGCAATGGCAATAAAACACTGGGCATTCTTACCCCTAATCAACAAATTAGTTATCGTACTGATTCGCAAACAGCCGTCCAGGCACAGGTAGATGTAACGCAGGTGATTGCATGGCAGCAACAGGAGATTCATTTTGAAGATATCAGCTTTGCCAATGCCGCCACCGTCCTTGAAAAACGTTTTAAGGTAAAAATCAGTTTCAGCAACGAAAAGGTTAAAAAATGCCAGTTCACCGGCACATCTTTAAACGGAGACAACCTAAATAAAATACTGAAGGTAATATGCGCTTTTAACGGCGCGACCTACAAAACAAACGCTGACGGCAGTATTAACATTGACGGACCGGGATGCGATCAGTAACCCTAAATTCAATCTATTAATTTACAAAATACAGGAAAGGAAACAGATACAAACCGGCTCAATCACAGAACAAGCGCAGCCGGTAAAATAATACCTGCAAGCCGACGGCAATCGACTTACAGGTTTCCCGGAACTAACCGGGGTCTTAAATCATTCGGAAATCATTAAAACATTTAAAATTATGAATTTTTCTGCAATAAAGCGGAGAAGGGCGGCTATAGGTACGTGCAAAACCAGCCGCCGGCTATCTAATAAATTAACCATACTACAACTGATGCGTATAAGCTTCGTTATTGCTTTTATTACCATGCTCTCTGTGCAGCTGTTATCTGCAGCGGTTTCAAGCGCACAGGATATGCATACCGAAAAGGTAACGATAGCCCTTAAACGTGAAAGCCTGGAAACGGCTATCCACAAAATTGAACAACAAACCGCGCTTCGGTTCTATTACCGCAAAGCGGACATCAGGCATATCAATAACCTTAACTTAACAGAAACAGCCAACTCAATTGAACAAATTTTGCAGGCATTGCTGCAAAATACCTTTATATCTTTCAGGCAGGTTGATCAAAGCATTCTGCTGCAAAAGAATCAATCGCAAATATCTTATGAAATTAAAGGCAGGGTTATCGGAATCGATCACAAGCCCGTTGAATTCGCCATGGTTAGCGTGAGCGAAAAAAGTGCTAATAAAATATTACAAACCACACAGACAGATACCGGCGGTCATTTTAAGTTATCGGTAATTGCAAAAGGCGATTACCTGGTTAAGCTATCGGCCATGGGCAAAGATAGTTTAAGCGTTGCGATTACGCTTGCCGATGCCCCGGTGGTAACCCTGCCAGATTTGGTACTTAGCACGGCCGTAAGGCAGCTAAAGCAGGTGAGCATTGTAAGCACCCGCCCTTTTATTGAACAGAAACTTGACCGGACAGTTGTTAATGTAGATGCCCTGATAGGCAACGCCGGTATCACAGCGCTTGAGGTACTGGAAAAATCACCAGGTGTACAGGTTGATCAAAACGGGGTGATCAGCCTAAAGGGAAAATCGGGAGTAACCGTTTTTATAGATAATAAACCCACTTACCTATCGGGCGAGGACCTTCAAAACTATTTACGGTCGCTGCCCTCATCAACCCTCGACCAGATAGAGATCATGACCAACCCGCCTGCCCAGTATGACGCGGCCGGCAATGGAGGCGTTATCAACATTAAAACCAAAAAGAATGCAGCCAAAGGGTTTAACGGAGGCATCAGCCTGGCATTTGTACAGGGTAAATATTCAAAAACCAATAACAGTTTTAACTTCAATTACCGCGATGGTAAGCTGAATATTTTTGGTAACCTAAGCTTTAATGTTCAGCGTGGGTTTAATAACCTGTATATAGACAGGCAATATTTTGCCCCGGATGGCAGTACAACCTCCTTCTTAAATCAACACACCTACATCTATCAACACGGCCACGCTTCTGCTTCAAAGCTTGGGGCCGATTATTACGCATCTGATAAAACTACGTTCGGTGTTGTGCTTACCGGCTCCATCCGCCCCTTTACCCGCGATTATAATAGCACCAGTAACCTGTTGAATGCAGGGCATCAATTAGATTCGGCAGTTGTGGCGCATAATACCGAGATCTATAATAACAAAAACGGCGGCATCAACTTTAACTACCGCCACGAATATGATAAAAACGGAAAAGAATTAACCGCCGATGTGGATTATATAGTTTATCAATCAAATATAAACCAGCAGTTTAACAATTTCACTTACCTGCCAGATCAAAGCCTTGCAACACAGGATCAGCGCAATGGTAATTTACCTGCAAATGTTCATATTTATTCGGCCAAAACTGATTATGCCCACCCCTTTGCCAATAAATTGAAGTTGATGGCCGGTGTAAAATCGAGCTTTACAAAAACAGATAACCTGGCAGATTACTCAAACGTAATTAACCAGGTAAGCAGCCCGGATTACAACCTAAGCAACCATTTTATTTATAAGGAAAATATAAACGCTGCCTATGTAAATGTAAATAAGGATTTTAAAAAGCTATCGATAGAAGCCGGGCTACGGTTTGAAAACACCAATTCTGATGGGCATCAGCTTGGGAACGCGCAAAGACCCGACTCTGCATTTCAACGCAACTATAACAGCTTTTTTCCTACATTTTATGCATCGTACAAGCTGGATACCATGAGCAATAATCAATTCGGTCTTAAAATAGGGCGAAGGATAGACCGCCCTTATTACCAGGACCTGAACCCATTTATCAGTCCGATTGATAAGTTTACCTATTACCTTGGTAACCCTTTACTTAAACCTTCCTATTCAACAGACATTGAGCTTTCGCATACCTATAAAAACAAGTTCACTACAACAATAAGCTATGGCTCTACAACCGACAATGTTAACGAAACCATTGAGATTGTTAATGGCATTTACTACGACCGGCCAGGGAACATAGGCACAAGCACCTACAAAAGCATATCGATAGATGGTACGCTTGATCCAACCAAATGGCTCAGTTTTCACCTCTATTCCGAATTAACACAAATGGAATCAAAAAGCGCATTTTATAACGGCTTTTTACATACCAAAGGCACCTTTGTTTATGTGAACCCCATGCTGCAATTTAAAATAAGCGATACCTGGAATGCCCAGTTAGACGGCAGTTACCGGAGTAAGGTTACTTCGGCCCAGTTTATAGTAGGTAGCCGGGGACAGGTAAACATGGCTGTTTCTAAAAAACTTTCAACAAGTACCTCTATTAAATTGGCGGTTAATGATATATTTTATTCGTATGTAAACCAGGGAATAATTACCAACCTGGTAAACACGAATGCATCCTACCATAACCAAAACGATACCCGTTTTGGCGTACTAACTTTTAGCTATCGATTTGGCAAAACGATTTCAGATCAGCGTAAACACGATGCCAATGGTGCCGAAAGTGAGCAGAACAGGGTGAAAAACTAAGTAAACTATATTTCGTTAAAAACGGCTATCAGATAATCCATCTAATAGCCGTTTTTAACGAAATATCAAATAAAAGAGGGTCTAATCCCAGAGCAAACCCATCTAAATAGTTAACGGCGATGAGCTGTTTTTTTATAATAGCTAACGGAATAAGCTTATGCCCTCGGAATATATAAGCATCAAACGATACCTTGTTTTTATCATCTGATCCTGGTTAAAAGATCCAGGTCCATTCGGCACCTGTATTGGGCAACAACAGGCACAAATATTTGGATGCGCCTAAATTGCACGATACATCAGTTTAGTGTTAACCATGTAAAAATATAAAATATTGATTATTAATCATTTATAAAATATATTTTTAAATTGTGTTAAGTTATGTTAACCCAATTAGATGCATTTACCATGGATCTAATCCCCCCTATGTCTTTTATGTTTCTTTTTCTTGCTTGATTTTGATGAGTTTTTCTTTTCAGATTTTTTGACACTTGGCTTATCGGCCTGCTTTACCGGAGTACTCGCAGTAGTCGCCTTTGTAGCTACATCTACAGAATCTTTACTCAATTGTTTAACGGTAAACTCATTCCTGCTCAGGCCGTATTCCAATTGACGTTTGGCACCGGTTGATTTGGCATCTTTACCGGTACCACTATAAATAGGAAACTCCCGGATCAACTTCCCCTCGCGGATGTAAAAGTTATCCTCGCCCCGGTAGCCTTTACGCTGGGATGAGTTTAGTTTTGGAAAATCGAGCTTGCTGGCCTTGTTATCGTTAAACTCAAAAGCATAAATGCTTGCCCGGTTAATGGTATCTTTTGATTTGGCTTGTATTAGTATCTCAGGGTTGCCGTCCAGATCCATATCAGCATTGTAAACATCAATGATGTTGCCATCCAGATCGCCGGTTGTGGTGGTATATTTTATGGCCGATGAATCCGAATGCAGGATCATAAAAGCCCCTGCCTCCTGCGATCCCCTGCCCCAGCTAAAAACGTCATAACTTTGCCCCGGCGAAACCTCGATCAGTTTATGAAACCTGAAAGGAGCCATTAATTCGGGCTTTTTACGGGCAGGCGGCGCAACCGCTGTTTTTGTTCCGCTGTTACCACAGCCCGCCAAAGCAATGGCGGCAGTTAATGAAAAAGCTAAATAATATAACCTGTTGATCATTATATGTTTTATCCTTCTGTTAGTTTTTTAGCACATCGGCTGTTAACTCAGCCTTGGTTTTGCCCGGGGCGGCTATAAATACCTTTAAGGTATTGTTACCGCCATTATCTACATATTTCAATGTAAATTTATGATAGCCCTTTGTTAAAGGCGCGGCACCCATTTGCTCGTTAACCGCATGTTTGCCGTCGTTATCAACAACCACCTGGTCGTCAATTAACAACACCGAACCATTGGCAGACAGGGTTGAAAAGCCGTAATTACCATCAGCATCAATATTAATAAATCCGCTGTAAATTACACCATACTTACCCTTACTTTTTCTAAAATCAGTTGTACTAAAGGTTTTTACCGTACCGCTATCTGTAGCGGCACCTGTTAATTGGCTGGTGCTGCCAAAATTGCCCGCATATAACTGGTATTTAAGGCCGGCCACATCACCTGTATAATTAACGGGGGCTAAAGGCGCTTTATTGTAAACCAATGTACGGGTAACGTTACTGCGTTTACCTGATGGGGTAATAACAATGGTTTGCAACTCGCGGTATTGATCCTGCGGTACAGTGTAGGTCATCGGGATATTGTATTCTAAATCTGTTTCGCGAGGGGTATAGCCGTCAATGGTATAATAAACTTTGGCACCGTCAACAGATGGTTTCAGGTTTACCGTTAGCTGGCTACCTATCATTACGGTATCAACCGCGCCAATGGCAACAGGTACGTGGTAATCAAAACCGTTTTTATCCAGCCAGGCTAAATGACCTGGTAAACGGGTTTCAGAAAAATCCTTAAAATTCTTATTAGCCAATGGCGACCAGGCAATTTCTGACAGGGCCATTAAACGCGGCAGCAGCATGAACTCAACTTTGGCATCTGTTGGGATGTATTCTGTCCACAGGTTGGCTTGTACGCCCATAATATATTTCTTCTGCTCTGCGGTTAAGGCTTCGGGAGTTGGGTCATAACTGTAAATTTTTGATAATGGCTCGTTACCGCCAATACTTAATGGCTCCTGGCTTGGTTTGCCCTGTCCATGGTCGATATATAAGCCGTGGCTGCCGGGCGTCATGATCACATTATGTTTTTGCTGAGCCGCTGCAATGCCACCCTCCTCGCCCCGCCAGCTCATTACAGCCGCGTTTGGTGCAAGACCACCTTCCAGGATCTCGTCCCAGCCTATGATGTTACGGCCTTTTGAGTTCAGGAATTTTTCTACCCGTTGGATAAAGTAGCTTTGCAGCTCGTTCTCGTCTTTCAGCTTTAGTTTTTTGATCAGCTGCTGGCAAAACGGTGAAGCTTTCCACGCATCCTTAGGCGCTTCATCGCCACCAATGTGGATGTATTTACTTGGGAAAAGTTCCATCACCTCGGTCAATACATCTTGTATAAACGCGAAGGTTTTATCACTTGGGCAATAAATATCTTTGAATACGCCCCAGGTTTCGGCAGCTTTATAAGTTTTGGTTGGATCGCAGCTCAACTCGGGGTAAGCGGCCAGGGCAGCCTGCGAGTGGCCAGGCATTTCAATTTCGGGTACAATGTTGATGTATCTTGCGGCGGCGTATTTAACTACATCGCGGATCTGATCCTGGGTGTAAAAACCACCGTATGGCGTGCCATCAAATTGTTGAGGTGTTTTATCGCGATAGCCGCCAATCAGCGTTTGCGCGCGCACGCTGCTGATTTGTGTTAGCTTAGGATATTTTTTGATCTCGATGCGCCAGCCCTGGTCTTCAGTTAAGTGCCAATGAAAGTTATTCAGTTTGTAGGCAGCTAACAGGTCGATGTATTTTTTCACCATCTCTACGCCGAAGAAGTGCCTGCCTACGTCAAGCATAGCACCACGATAGCCAAAGCGTGGATAATCTTCCACTTGTACACAAGGTAATTTAGCGGTAGCAGCCCTATCGGCCGGGAACAGCTGGATAAGTGTTTGGATGCCATAAAACAGGCCCGCGCCCTTACCTGCAACGGTAATTTGTTGTGGGGTGATCGTTAAGCGGTAACCTTCGGCAGGCAAGCCATCGGTACCGGCAGCTGTTAGGGTAATGGTGTTTGAAGCGTTCCCCGCCCCTTTTAAACTGATGGCTTTATTATAAGCCTGGTTATTGGCCAAATAATCTTTAAAAAAAACTACCGCTTTGTTTGAAGGTGAATCGGCCTGGATACGGGTTTCCTGGCTCAATATAAACTGACCGGGTACTTTTTTTAACGATACCGGTGCCGGGATAATACCCGCGTACGGATCAGTATCCTGGGCGTTAACAACAATAGTGCATGATGTAAGCAGTGCGAACAGCAGCAGGGAAGCTTTTTTTAACATATTTAGTGTGAGGTTGGTACTACGTGGTGAATATAGAGTTTTTAAAAAATTATAAGAAGTTTTGCTTTGTAAACTTTTGGGTACAAAAGGGACCAAGGATGGAAGGATGAAGGAGCAAGGACAGAATTTGAAGAGGGGAACAATAGACGATAAGACTTTGGGACTATCAGACAAAAGACCTTTAAAACGAAAAAAGAGCCACCTGCTTAGCAAATGACTCTTAAATATCCTCTTAAAGGAGGCCGTATCATAATTCAAATGATGCGGCCTCTATGTTTGCAACGTATTGGCTCCATGTTTATCTGTTTTCGTTGAATTTCTCAGCAA